>CAMDFX010000008.1 GCA_945897805.1 Chryseobacterium gleum | reverse complement strand
TGATTGAACTTGCTTCCGTAAACTACAGCATTTTTAAAACTTCTAAAAAGTGACTTCTGTCGATGAGCTATCGCTATCTTAGTCGTTTACACTTTTTAGTGCGTTTCAAAAACCGTCCAATCACTAGGACGGCTATCTTCTTCAATATCCATTTTATTTATAAACCTTCGATTTAAGATTTATTACTTCAGGCGATCAATTACAAAACTATAATTCAGTCAATTTATTTTTTTTCAAATCGATTTACTACAAAATCAAAGGGATTTTTTTTATCTTTAGAGTTACACATAATTTCTTCTGAATTCCATGAATTTTGATCAAAATCTGGAAAAAAAGTATCCGCATCAAAAGTATGATTTACAGTTGTAATGAACATTTCATGCACCACATTTGCATCTAATGCTTCTTTGTAAATCTGACCGCCGCCAATAATGAAAATTTTGCGGTCAGTTTCATTTTTGAAATAATCTAGACAATCTTTGAGGTTGTGAAAAACCAAACAATTTTCCGCTTTAAATTCTTTGTTTCTTGTCAAAATAACATTTAAGCGATTGGGAAGCGGTCTGTATTTTTCTGGAATGGAGTCGAAATTTTTTCTCCCCATAATCACTATTTGCCCTGCTGTCGTATTTTTGAAAAACTGCATATCAGCGGGTAAATTCCACATCAAATCATTGTTTTTACCAATGCCTTTTTCTAAATCTGTTGCGACGATTAAACTTACTTTCATGTGCTTGAATTGAAATCCAAAAGTAAGCACATAAATAATGTTTATCCAAATAAATTTCTCAAAATTACCAACTCATTCACTTTGTCCACATTTCCAACTTGTTGAAAAGCGGAAATGAGATTAGTCAACATGCGTTGGATAATTTTGGTATTCGGACAAGGTTCAAAAAAGCCACGTTCAGCAGGCAATTTGATTTGTTCCAAAAATTGATGAATGTCTTTCTCTTGAAAAATCGTTCCTCTCGAAAACGCATTTATGTAAAACAAAACGCCGTAAGGATTTGGATTTCCAGTCATCACATTTATTTTATACTCGTCCATGTAAGCCAACACAAAATGATTGGGTAAATTGACTCCATAAACAGGAATTTTCAATGATTGCGCCACGACACTATATATCAAACTTAAACTCAAAGGATTTCCTTTGCGCGTTTCTAAGACAGTATTGATATAGGAATTCAATGGCGAATGAAAAGACTTGGCATTTCCTTGAAAGCGATGGTGCTCAAAAAACACTTTATTGAAAGTCACTATTTTTTCAAATCCCGTTTGACTTGGACTCAATTCCAACCAAATATCTTTACGGATTTTTTCTATTTCATTGTGAATAAATGATTCGTCCAATCCCGGATATTGAAAACGGGCGATAATTATTGCGCCTTTCAGTAGATCTTTTTCTTCGGAATCAATCCAATTTTGAAGCAAAAATTTCAAATCTTCAAATTGAATTTCATGAATCAAATTTTCGATTCTGTTTTGAAATAACAAGCCAAAATCTCTAGATTCCCAAGAATTTTCCAAGTAAGGAATCGCTTCTGGTCCATATGATTTTAATTGGTCGTGGACATGCGTGTAAACATGATCATCTGGATCGTCTATGAGCTGTATCAGCGCTTGAACCGATTGTATATTCAACATGACGCAAAGATACAACAGAGAATCAGGCACTTTCAATGCAATCTTTTGGACTTTTTAAGGTCAAATTGTTAATTGATGAAAACTTTCAAAATTAATTCACAAAAAAAATCCCAAATTCAAGCTGAACATGGGATTTGAAAATCGAAATTTGATTTATTAGTTTCTGTATAAAGTTGCTTTTACTGCGTTGATTAATCTTGCAACATTTGGCAAAGCTTCTTCAATCAAAGTTGGAGAAAAAGCGAATGGTGTATCAGTTTGAGTTACACGCATCACTGGCGCATCTAAATGATCAAATGCATAGCGTTGCAGGTAGTAAGAAATTTCAGATGAAATAGAAGCCAAAGGCCAAGATTCTTCTAAAACTACGCAACGATTCGTTTTTTTAACTGACTCAACAACACAAGCATAGTCGATTGGACGCACCGTTCTTAAATCGATAATTTCACAAGAAATCCCTTCTTTCTCCAACAATTCAGCTGCTTCAAAAGCCACTTTCATGATTTTTCCGAAAGAAACAATCGTTACATCTGTTCCAGCTCTTTTGATATCTGCCACACCGATTGGAATAATGTATTCTCCTTCTGGAATTTCACCTTTATCTCCGTACATTTTTTCAGATTCCAAGAAAACAACCGGGTCATTGTCACGAATAGCTGCTTTCAACAAACCTTTCGCATCGTAAGGATTTGAAGGTGTGATCACTTTCAAGCCAGGAACGTGCGCATAAAAGGATTCAAAACTTTGAGAATGCGTTGCACCTAATTGACCCGCTGTACCATTTCCACCTCTGAAAACGATCGGACAATGATATTGACCACCAGACATTTGCAACATTTTCGCAGCACTGTTGATGATTTGGTCAGCTGCTAAAATCGCAAAGTTCCAAGTCATGAATTCGACAATAGGGCGCAAACCATTCATTGAAGCTCCTACCGCAATGCCTGCAAAACCAAGTTCTGCAATCGGAGTATCAATTACTCTTTTCGGACCAAATTCATCCAACATTCCTTGAGAAACCTTGTAAGCACCGTTATATTCCGCAACTTCCTCACCCAATAGAAATACACTTTTATCTCTGCGCATTTCCTCGTTCATCGCCTCGCGAAGTGCTTCTCTAAATTGTACTGTTTTCATAAACAACTGTCTTTTTTTACTTGCCAAATAAAACCTATTTTTGATATTGAATCCTAATTTTATCCGATTTTCAAGTTGGCTAAATAAATATCTAAAATACTTGAATTCTTTTTTTTTCTTACCTATTTAATAGATTAGGATGCCAAAAATACAAAATTATAAGTTAAATCAATTTCATTTTTTGGCATTAAAATTTTAAAAAATCGTGATTTTTAACTTCGTGTCAAAATCACATTAAGCGTTGTGCCTAAAGTCAATTCGTTACATACTAAGCATGCATAATAAAATAATCAAAAAAAGAGTAATTTGAACATTAGAAAAACAGTTTTGTTTAGTAAATTTGTAGCGATTTAAGATTAAATTTCTGATAAAATGAAGATATTAGTATGTATCAGTAAGTCACCAGACACGACTTCAAAAATTGCATTCACAGATGGCAACACTAAATTTGACGAAAATGGTGTGCAATACATTGTGAATCCTTATGATGAGTGGTATGCGTTGGTGCGTGCACTTGAGATTAAAGAAACAAGTGGTGGAAATGTGACCATCATTACTGTTGGAACAGCAGCTGATGATGCAGTGATTCGCAAGGCTTTAGCTATTGGAGCTGATGATGCAGTGAGAGTTGATGCTGAAGCTACAGATGCCTATTTTGCTGCAGCGCAAATTGCGGCTTATGCAAAAGCAAACAATTTTGATCTTATTTTAACTGGCAAAGAAACAATCAATTACAACGGCTCACAAGTTGCAGGAATGATTGCTGAAGATTTAGATCTTCCTTTCGTTTCTTTGGCCACTAAATTGGATGTAAACGGTTCAACTCTGCGTTTGGAACAAGAAATTGTTGGTGGTTTACAAATTGTGGAAGCTAATTTACCGTTGGTTGTTAGTTGCGCAAAAGGAATGGCTGAACAAAGAATCCCAAACATGCGTGGAATCATGGCAGCAAGAACAAAACCTTTGCAAATTATTCCTGCTGTGGCTGTTGATGCAAATACAGTGTATGAAAGTTACACGTTACCAGATGCGAAAAAAGCCTGCACGATGATTGATCCAAACAACATGGATAAATTGGTTAATTTGTTGCACACAGAAGCGAAAGTTATTTAGTTATTAGACAAAAGACAATAGATATTAGATATTAGACAGTAGATTTTAGACTTTCAATATTCTTTAGTCTTAACATCCTAAAATCTTAACATCTTAAAGTCTAAAAAAATATAAATATGAAAACATTAGTATACGTAAACGGCAATAATTCACATTCGAAAGCATCTTTTGAGGCGGTATCTTACGCTAAAAAATTGGGCGGTGAAGTGATGGTCATTGCTTCTGGAAATGGAAGCGATTTAGCTAAATTAGGAGAATATGGAGCATCAAAGGTAATGGTTGACAAATCATTGGAAAATGGCGATGCGCAACAAATAACCAAATTAGTAGCTACTGCTGCGGAAGCAACTGGCGCTGAAGTTATCGTTTTTTCTCACGATTTAGTGGCAAAAGCAGTCGCTCCTCGTCTTTCAGTAAGATTAAAAGCAGGATTGATTTCTGGTGCAATCGCTTTGCCTGATACTTCAAACGGTTTCTCTTGTAAAGTGAACGTTTTTTCTGGAAAAGCTTTTGGTCTGGTTTCTGTGAAAACAGCTATCAAAATTATTTCTTTGCTTCCAAATTCTATTCAGCCAGAATTAAACGGTAGCGCCTGTGCAGTGGAAGATTTCAACGGAAACGCTGGCTCTGCTGCAATCAAAATTATCGACACTAAAATTCCTGAAGGAAATATTCCTTTGCCAGAAGCTGAATTGGTTGTTTCTGCGGGACGCGGTTTGAAAGGACCAGAAAACTGGGGAATGATAGAAGAATTGGCAAACAATTTAGGCGCTGCAACAGCTTGTTCTCGGCCAGTTGCTGATATTGGTTGGAGACCTCACCATGAGCACGTTGGACAAACTGGCGTTGCTATTCGTCCAAATTTATACATCGCAGTTGGTATTTCTGGAGCAATTCAGCATTTGGCAGGTGTGAACGGTTCGAAAGTAATTGTGGTTGTAAACACTGATCCTGAAGCGCCATTTTTCAAAGCTGCAGACTATGGTATTATTGGAGATGCGTTTGATGTAATTCCAAAATTAAACGCTGCTGTTAAAAAATTCAAAGCCGCACAATAATTAGTTCGCAGAGAATCATTACTTTTACATCGATATAGAATTTAGGGAAGCAACAATTGCTTCCCTAATTGTTTCTAAACTATTCAGAAACAGCATCTAAAAACATGAATAAAGTAAAACTCGAAATTGTTGGATTATCATACAGTCAAACTCAATCAGGCGCATACGCTTTGGTTTTGGCTGAAGTGGGCGGAAAAAGAAGCTTGCCAATTATCATTGGTGGATTTGAAGCGCAAGCGATTGCGATTGAATTAGAAAAAATGACCCCTACCCGACCGTTAACACATGATTTATTCAAAAGTTTTGCACTTTCTTTCGGTATCAAAGTAAAGGAAATCGTTATTTACAACTTAAGCGAAGGAATTTTTTATGCAAAATTGATTTGCGAAAAAGAGGGTCAATTGAGTGAAATCGATGCCCGCACCTCTGACGCAATCGCTTTGGGAGTTCGTTTTAAATGTCCAATTTATACCTATGAAAATATTTTGGACAGCGCAGGAGTTGAATTAGATGAAAACAGTGATTTTGCTTCTGATTTCGACACTGATAATGAAAAAATACCATCAGAAAATTCATTAAATAATTTGAGTATTGAAGAACTTCAACAACAACTCAATAATGCATTGGAAGACGAAGAATATGAATTGGCTTCTAAAATTAGAGATGAAATTTCCAAGAGAAGCTAAAATTAAATTAACTAAGCTCAAAACTATCAACATACTATGGATCGATTTACAGGTATAATTGGAATTTTCTTAATTCTCGGAATTGCTTTTTTATTTTCTAATAATAGAAAAAGAATTAATTTACGATTGGTTTTTAGCGGTCTTGCGCTGCAAATTTTAATCGCTGTTTTGGTTCTCAAAGTTCCACCTGTAAGAAGTTTCTTCCAAACTTTAGGAAAAGGAATGCAACACATTGAAGAGTTTGCAAGAACTGGTGCAGCATTTGTCTACAGTGGAATTTCAACTGAAAATGAAGTCTACAATGCGCGAATTTTGAAATCTGACACCATCGTTGCCGAAGACGGAAGAAAAACAATCCACCTTTCAGCGATTTATGGCGGCGCAAAAGATGACAAATTAACGCCTTTGGTTTTCAAGGCAGATTCTCCCAAAATTCATTACGATTATCAATTAGTCACTTTTGACAAAAAAACGCACAAAGCGGACGGAAAAATTCCGATTTATTTTGTGCAAGGCGTTCCAAAAATTCAAAGTGATTTTGCAAGAAGCGGTTTCGTTTTCGCCTTCAACATCACTGCAACAATCATTTTAGTGTGTATTCTAGTTGCCATTTTGTACCACATCGGTTTCATGCAACGAATTGTTTCAATAATTGCCAAAGCGATGAATACCATCATGCGCGTGAGTGGCGCAGAGGCTTTGAGTAACGTTGCAAGTGCATTTGTTGGACAAGTGGAAGCGCAAGTCATGATTCGGCCTTACCTAAAAGGCATGACAAAAAGTGAATTGCTCGCCTCCATGAGTGGCAGTTTGGCATGTATCGCTGGAGGAATTTTAGTGGTTTACACCACAATGGGCGCACCAGCAGAATATTTGATTGCCGCAAGTTTGATGGCTGCTCCAGGTGCTTTGATAATTTCGAAAATCATTTACCCAGAAACGGAAGAATCTCAAACGATGGGAACGGTGAAATTATCGGTCAAAAAAGAGCATGTAAATTTGATTGACGCGATTAGTCACGGTGCGACAGATGGTTTCAAAATATCGATGAATGTAATCGCCATGTTGATCGGTTTCTTGGCATTGATTGCGATGATCAATTGGATGTTTGGATTAATCAATCCAGGTTTAACTTTAGACGTTATTTTCGCCAAAATTTTCTATCCAATGGCTTGGAGCATGGGCGTCCCTATGCAAGATGTGAACAATGTGGCTGCCCTTTTAGGACAAAAATTGACGATTAATGAATTCGTTGCTTTCAAAAATTTGACGAGTGATGCCATTCCGGTTTACAGTGAAAAAGCAAATTTAATTGCAAGCATCGCCATTTGTGGTTTTGCAAATTTCAGCAGCGTTGGAATGCAAATCGGTGGAATTGGTGCCTTGGCTCCCGAAAGACGCGCAGATTTAGCGAAACTAGGAATGCGCGCATTGTTGGCTGGTACGCTTGCGTCGTATCTTTCTGCAACGATTGCGGGGATTTTGTTTTAATTGTGGATTATTGGATCATTCGATTTTTGGATTTTTAGACAAAGACGTAGTCCACTAAAATAAGCACAGATACACGGACTAAATTGGATTGGATATTTAGATTTTAGGATAGACGTAAGCCTTATAAAGAATCGTTGGTTTTACATTCTAACAATCTAATAATCCAAAAATCTAACAATCCAACACTCTAAGATTTCCTCGCTTTCCTCAGCATCACATCCGGTTGCGGGCGAATGCCTTCTCGGACGATTTTTTTGCCTTTTTTGTAAATCAAAATACGCTCTGTTGCGGATGATTGGTCCATTTTTCCCTCGATGACGAAATTGGTTTTATTTTCTGAAATCAAACTCCATGTTCCTTTGTTGGTTTTGGTGCCAATCACCACCGCGATTTCTTTGGCTGACAATTGAATTTCAATCGCTGCAATACCGATTTGGATTCGCTCACTCGCACCAGCACTCATTTCATAGGCAGCGATTGTACCGACATATTTCCCAAAATAAGATTTCTTAACCTGCGCTGAAACATTCGAATTCAAAAAAAAACAAACTAAAATAAAAGCAAATTGACGCACCATGAATTTTGATTTAGATTCAAATGTAAGGAAAAATCAGGCGCAAATCTAAATTCAAAAACATTCTAGAAACAGAAGATTTTTCAATCAATTACTTTTTCTCGTACCTTTATCCCAATTCATGGCGACTTTCAAAGACAATTTTCAAATTTTGCGTCACCTTACGTTTGCGCGTTTGGCGAATTTGGTATTGTTGCGTTTTTCTTACAGCATTTCTCGCATTTTGAAGCGTAGCATCGTTTGGGGAAAACCTTTTACGGTGAGTATCGAACCAACGACAGCTTGCAATTTGGGTTGTTCTGAATGTCCGAGTGGGTTGAAAAATTTTACGCGCCCAACTGGTAAATTAGACTTGGAACTCAATCGACAATTGATTCAACAATTGGGCAAACAGCTTTTCTACATCAATTACTATTTTCAAGGAGAACCATTTTTACATCCGCAGTTTTTAGAGTTGATCAAAGATGCGAAAAAGCAACACATTTATACGGCCACTTCCACCAACGCACATTTTATCACGCCGCAAAAAGCAACGGAAATTGTGGCTTCTGGTTTGGATCGATTGATTATTTCCATTGATGGTTTGACACAAAAAACGTATGAAAGCTACCGAGTTCACGGTACGTTGAGCAAAGTGATTGAAGGTGCCAAATTATTGGTCGAGGCCAAAAAAGCAGCCAATTCGGCAACACCGCATTTGATTTTTCAATTCTTGGTCGTGAAGCCCAATGAACATGAAATTGACGGTGTTTTTGATTTGGCGAAAACGTTGGAAATTGACGAAGTGCGACTGAAATCTGCGCAGGTCTACGACTACCAAAACGGCCACGAATTGATTCCTGAAAATGAAAAATATGCGCGCTACAAACGTCAAAAAGACGGAACTTATCGCTTGAAATACAAAACTGGAAATCATTGCTGGCGCATGTGGTCATCCTGCGTATTGACTTGGGATGCGAAAGTGGTGCCTTGCTGTTTCGACAAAGATGCGAAACATGTGTTGGGCTCAGCAGTGACTGAAAATTTTGATCAACTTTGGAAATCAAAAAAATACAACGATTTCAGATTGGCCGTATTGACCAAAAGAAATCAAATCGACATTTGTCAAAATTGCTCTGAGGGAACCAAAGTTTGGGTTTAAGCCGGTTTATCACCGTTCGAACTTGGTTTTTTGAAATTGTCGGTAAAGAAGAAAATCTTGTTAAGCAATTGCATCATTACATTTTTATCTTTTTCTTCCGTTTCCTCTATTTCTTCAATCGTTTTGATTTTGTAATTATCGTGATACAATTTGATCAGCAGCAGAAAATAAGAAATCAGCAAAGGACCAAAAACCAAACCTGTTAAACCAAAAAATTTGAGTCCGAAAATCACGCCAAGCACTGTGGTTACAGGATGAACGTCTCCAATTTTCTTAGAAACATACATGCGTACTAAATTATCCAAATTAGTTAAAACAACAAGACAGAAAACAATGACAAAAACACCCTGCCAATTGTGGTTGATTGCAAACAAGTAAATCGCCACAGGAATCCAAATTACAGCCGTTCCCACCAAGGGAATGATAGATGCAAATCCCGTCAAAATCGCGTAAATTCCAGCGTCAGGAATTCCTGCAATCAGAAAAGCGATGTATGCCGATATTCCTTGAGCGGTTGCAACTGCTGGTACACCAATCGCATTTCCAAAGGTTTGATCTACCAACTCTTTGCCAAATAGATTGATTTTATCATCTTCAAAAGGCAGATAATGCATCAATTTTATTTCTAGCTTTTTCACATTGACAAGCAAGAAAAACAGTAAAAAATACATCATCAATAAACTCGCAGCAATACTGAGCGAAGAACTCAAAAAATCACCAGCATGTTGAGAAACGAATTTGGTGATATTGGAAACCACGTTTTGTGCCGAAACTTGGATGTGAAACTGTTCTAATTTCTTAGAAAAAACGTTGACGTAATCCTTGATTAAATCTGTATTGGACGTTAATTTCGATACCTTTCCTAAAATCATTGTAATCAGCACTCCAACTGGTAAAACAACAATCAGAAAAGAAATAATGATGATTATAATGGCCGATAAAGACTTTTTAAAATTCTTTTGAAAAACCAAAAAAGCCATAAATTTTCTAAAAAGAATGTAGAAAATAATCGCACCCAGAAAAGAACTCAAAAATTCAGACAAGCCAAAAATCAAAAAAGCCGCTGTGACAAAAATTAGAAACCCTGCGAGGTATTTATTGACAATTTCACCTGATTGCATGTTAATATACTTAATTTAGCTTGGTTCTACTGCTATTTTACCAAAGATACAACAATTGATTTGAGTTCAATTACAAAATTCTAGCATAAAAAAAGGCCAACCGAAGTTGACCTTGAAATTTTAAGAAAAAATGCTAAATCTATTTCACGAAATTTTTCACTGAAACACCAACAGTTGAATTAAGTTGAATCATGTATGATCCACTTTTCAGACTAGAAACATCGACCATTTGTTGAGCGCCATTGGCTAATTTTCCGTTTAATATCAGTTTTCCATCAGGAGAAAAAATGCTGTATTCATCGAATTTTGTTGGAGATTTAATCAACATCCAATCTTGCGCAGGGTTTGGATAGATCGATACGGAAACTTGTTCTTCCTCATTGATTCCAACAGTGAAATTGTTTTTATATTGAACAGAAGTTACCGTTTCGTTGCCTTGAATAGAACTCGTTTTAACAAGCAAAATAGGCTCTTTTTCTTCTAAGGCTCTCCATTCGTATTCATGACTTTCAGGAACTGGAATTGGCACCCAAAAAGCAAATCCAAGTGCAGAAACATAAAATGAATCTGATTCTGTAACAGTATGGTGAATTCTCAGCGCATTGAAAGAACCAAGCGGCGTTGTAATTTGTCCCCAACCATCCACGTTTGTTTGACGCGTTCTGTGTTGAATCCAAATACCATCATAAATCGGATTTAAATCCAATTTTGTATAGCCTCTTGAAAAGTGCGTGTTTCCATAAGCAAGTGGAAATCTATATTTTGTTTCAATTGTATCAGATTTTGCAGGAACTTCTTGTCCATTCACAGATAATTTTAAACCAACCATTGTCAACGAATCAGTTCTTAATTTGTAGAATTGACTGATATCAGAAATCGTAATGGGCAATTGCGCTGGTAAATTATTCAATGGCAAACCATCTGTAGCCACATAATATGAAGCCCTGTAATTTTGTGGAACTGAACTTCCGAATACAAACTGGATAAACAATCCAGCTGAACTTACGGGTCTATATTCATTTAAAGTTTGGCCATCGAATTGCAAATTTGAAAAATCCCAAGAATAATTAGCACCCGTTGCAATAAAATCCATGGTATTGTCAATCACAGCATCTGAAACTCTTAAAGTATCATTTGTTTGAGGGACATTTGCAGAAACAATTGTAATCTGAGCAAATCCCAGAAACGAAAAGAAAACCATAGAGAGAAGTAGATAATTTTTCATATTTTCGATTTTAAAGTTTTACACAAATATATATAATTGATTCAGAAAAGAATCATTTGACAATTACTTCAAAGAAATTCCAAACGAAAGATTAAGATTAAGAGGGATAACAGTGGATGAGAAATTACTTTTTACGTTTACATTTATGTGTCCTTTCAGAATGTAAACTTCCTTACCCTGAGGGCTTAATCCATAATATTGCACATCGTCAAGAACCATTTGATTGGATGAATTTGGAGTTAAATGAGAATAATAAGCAATGTTATCTTTCATCACTTTCACTTTGGCTTTAAAGTCCCATTCCGAAGGAAAAACCTTGTAAAATTTTGCAAAGTCATAAATGTTTTTCCCCGTTAAATCTGCGTCAACAATCACGCTTCTCAAACTTCGCACTCCATTCGTAAAAAGAACCTCTGCTTGAATCAAATGAGATTCATCTTCCAAGTATTTGTTTAATTGATTCAAATCACTCACAAGTACACCGTCTTGAAACCATTTAACTGATTGTACAGTTCCAATCTGTGGATCAATCCAAGCCATTAAATTGTGATTTTGACCCAAAACAAATTGCAATTCAAAGGCAACATTAGGCTTGAAACCAACAATTACCTCGTTGCATACCGTTTGTTCTGTATTATCATTGAAAGTTACATGTCCGCAAACTTGATATTTTCCTGGGTCACGAATTTCGAGATTGTCCAGAAGGGTTTGCATAACACCATTTACCTCCCATTCCACTTTGATAATAGATGCGCTATTGGGCAATGAATCCTTTCTAATTGAAAACAAAGGTGGTTGCTGAGCTAAATATGCAAAAGAAATGGCAGATTGATTTGAAAATTCTGGAACCTGTGAATTTTGAAAATCAACATCGCCACCGAAAACACCGATTTCGATATTAAAATTTTGATTTCCTAAATTACCTTTGAAAAAATCAACTCCATTTAGTAGTGTGCTCTCGGTTGTCATTACCACACCATTGTCGCCTGCTCGCAGGTCAATTTCTTCATTTCCAAAAGAACCAATGGCAGTAAAAACAGGAGTTGACGATCCTGGAGGTGGAATAATTTCATTTTTCTTACAAGCGTTCAAAACAAACATCACTGCGACCAATGGAAGAATGAATATTTTTCTATTTTTTATCATTTTAAAATTTTGTTATTGTTTTTCGAATGGTAATTTGTCCACTTAAAGGATTGTCTCTTAATTCACCAATAAACTGAGAGTCATCTACTTGTTTCATCAATTGTGTGTTCAACTGAATTCCAAGATTCCAACCTTTTACTAATTCTAATTGATAGCCAACACTTGGTTTTAATCCAAAATGGTTTAAACCGACTTTTTGTCCGATGTAATATTCATCATGACTCAAATTTCCATTTTCAGACTGTGAAAACCTCATCAATGAACTCGCAATAAAAGTTGGTGAAATACCTAAAGAAAAAGTTTGTTTGTTCTTTCTAAAGTCAACACTTACAGGCAACTCCAAAGTGTAAATCTGTTTATACCTGAAATTTTGTTCGTAATTGGTTGATCCAAAATTATACACTTTCGATTTACGATTTATTTCCAAATTATTTGAAAAAGTTGTGTTCAAATTCAAACCAGCAGTGAAACCAAATCCTTTCGGGCTATACTGATAGCCAGCACCAATATTGAGTGTTGGCATCCAATTACGCTCATTTGTTTGCAAAAAAGATTCTGACAAACCAACGCCAATTTGCACATACAAAGTATTTGATTTACGATTCAAATTCAAGTTTTTGAAGTTTGATGTCGCCAAGGAAATTGCATGATTTGGAAACGACAACAACGGCAATCTTTCAATTGAAAATTGTTCGTCACTTTCTGCAGCCAATTCAATTTGCGCAGGCAATTCAATTTGATTTTGAGCAACTAAATTGATATTTTGACCTTCCATAGGAGTTTCACTTGAACCAGCATAAAGATCGGTTTTCAAAATCACGATTTTACTCGCCTGCTTTTCTAAGCTGCGATTTATTGATTTATTTCCGGTATTTAAAACTACATTTTCAGCAGAAACAGTTTTCGCTTGAATAAGTTGAATAGGGTAAACAGAGCTTGAATGTGCCATGTTTTTTGTTTGATTTTTTGCGATTTTATTGGAGCTATTTTCCGATTTTGCAATATTTTCCGAGAAAAATAAAGTTGAAATCAACGCCAAACAAGCGATTGTTCCACCAAAAATCCATCCCAATCCTTTTTTAGTTTTTGTTTGAGGCAACAACGCTTCCACTTCAGTCCAATAGGATTCCTGAAAAGGAACATTCAGCTGATTTGCTGAATCTCTAAACAATTGATCTATATCTTCTTCCGTCCAGTTCATATAACCATTTTTTGTGGTAAACTCGCGTTCATTTTTTCTAATTTTTCTCTCAATAATTTTCTAGCTGTCGATAAATGCCATTTTGAAGTTCCTTCCGAAATTTGTAATTTTTCACCAATTTCTCTATGGCTGTAACCATCAATAACGTACAAATTGAATACATGGGCACTCACCGTGGGGATTTGTGTCAGTAACTTCATAATTGCAGCACAACCAAAATCGCTTTCTGCATCATTTTGAATTACTTCTGCATAAAAATCTAGTTCTCGTTCAGTTTCTTTTCTTTGGTAATGCGTAAGATGAATTTTTGATTTTCTGTATTCGTCAATCAAAGTATTGGTGGTTATTTTTTTCACCCAAGCATTAAAATTAACTGCCTCAACATCAATTATATCAATGCCCTTGATGATTTTAAGAAAAGCAATATTTAGAGAGGATCTTGCGTCTTCATCATTGTTGTGATATCGCAAACAAAGTGGCATCAAGAATTTGAAACAGTACTCATAGAGGTGTTTCTGTGCTTTTCGATCGTTGCTGGCACAAGCTTTTAGTATGTCTGAATTTATGTGCATGCTAATTCCAATCTTTCTGATGTTTTCGTTACCGTGCAAGTTACAATTTTTTTTCTACTTGATTACATTTCGATTTTCATCTCAAATTGATAAACGTCACAGTTCTATCAATGGTTGGTGAAAATTCAATTTAAAATTGCGATATTAGCAACAATTATCAACTATGAAACTACATATCTTGAGACACGCAAAAACAGAAGCATTTGCTCCTTCATACCAAGATTTTGACCGCGTTTTACTTCCTAAAGGAATAGAGCAATCGAAAAAAATGGGTGTTTACCTGAATGAAAAACTTTCAAGAAAAATTACAGTTTATTGTTCCACAAGTGCGAGAACACAACAAACAGCGAAATTGCTGCAGGAAAATTTTGAATTTCGCGACTTGAGATTGACAGATCAACTTTTTCATGCTGACTTAAAGTTCCTTTTAGATTTTATTTGGAAATTGGAAGGCAAAGAAGACATTTTATTGATAGGTCACAACGATGGAATTTCTGATTTAGTATCTTATTTTACAGCCGAATACATCGGTTTACAAACTTGCGGATATTGTTGTATCGAATTTGATTCTGACGAATGGAAAAACACCTCTAAAGGTCTAGGTCAGTTGGTAGATTCTTTTCGTCCGAAGGTGGTCTTGGAATAGATTCTTGGCTTGAAATATAGTCGTAGATAATCTTATAATCTTCCTGTTGTCGTTTAATTTCCTCCGCTCTTTCGTTGGCCAAACGGATATTTTCTATCCATTGACCTTCTAAATCTGGCGGTTCAATGCCCATTTCTTTTTCGATTTCATACTGATATTTTGGTTCTTGAGGACCTTTTGATTTATACAAAAAAGCCAAGGTGACACCAGTTATCAAACCTGCCAAATGTCCTTCCCATGAAATTTTGGCTTGCATCGGGAAAATTCCCCAGATCAAACTGCCATAAACGAAAATGACAAAAAGTGAAATTCCTTGCAAAGGTCTGTATTTTCTGATTGTTCCGCTGACAAATAAAAATCCAGCCAAGGCATAAATCACACTGCTCATCCCGATATGATATGAACCCGTATTTATGGCGAAAACCCAAACAAATAAGCCAGTTATCAACCAACTGTAGAAAAATATTTGTGCTGCAATTTGTCTGTAGAAATAAATCAAAGCCCCAAAAAGAATGGCAATAGGACCTGAATTATTTAAAATATGACCAAAATCAGAAGGAGAATGCAGCAAAGGCGAAAAAACAATTCCTCTTAAACCCAATAAATCTTTGGGAAAAATTCCCCATTTGTAAAAATCAAAAGTCGAGATTCTTTCCAATAAATAAAACGACCACATCAAAACCAATAGCAAAGCTGGATACATGATTGTCTCCAAATTATTTCCAAATTGATGTTGATTTTTATTGTTCATTTTCAAATTACTTTCAAACAACGTGCCTGATGAAAATTGCTGACAAGCTGACAGAAAAATGTATTTGGAGTTTTTTAATTACCCAAAATATAGCAAATACTAATTTAGCCTTAAATCAAAAAATAAAATGATTATCCGCTACTTTCCCCAAGAGTAGTTTTGTCATGGTTTTTAAACAAAAACACACGCCAAAACTAAATCTATCCATTCATTTTACGACGGATTTACATCCGTCGTTACAAATATTTCACTCCTACGGAGTTATTGGGGAAAGAAATGGATAATCATTAAAAATTAATTTTTGAAAAATGAAAAATAATACATACTTTTCGACCGTCTAAGTGTATTTTTAACGCTAAGGTTTTAACTCATATTTAATGAAAAAAAAACTAGGATTAGTTTTCATGGTAACCATCGGAATTTTTCAATTTTGTTTGGGTCAAAATATTCATCCTGCCGACAATCAGGCTTTTTTGCAAAATGAAGTTGCTTCAATTTATATCACCATTGACGCTGACAGTATGGCAAACATGCTGTTGGAAAGCAATTTAAGTTCGGACCATGAATATCCTGCTCAATTTGAATATAGAAGTTCATTTGACACGACAATTATCACCAATGTAGGCTTCAGATTGCGCGGAAATACTTCTCGTTACGCCGAAAAAAAATCTTTTAAAATAGCATTCAATTCGTTTGTTTCTGGGGTGAAATGGCAAGGATTGGAAAAACTAAATTTAAACGGGCAACACAACGACGTTTCCATTCTGAGAAATGATCTCGCGCTAGATTTACTGAAAGCTGCTGAACTGCCAGTTTCTCGTAAAAGCTTCGTGAAACTGTATATCAACAATGAATACAAAGGCTTGTATCTAAATACTGAACACATCGATGAAGAATTCATACAATCTCGTTTTCCGCTAGATGATAGTGGAAATTTGTACAAAGCAAATTATGGGGCAAATATGCTTTATTCTGGGGCAAATCAATCTCCTTATGAAAGTTTATATGAATTGAGTACCAATAAAAGCGCCAATGATTATAGCGGTTTAATTCATTTTTTAGATGTTTTAAACAATACCAATTCAACAGATTTTGCTTGCGAAATTGATGCCGTTTTTGATGTAGATATGTACTTAAAAACGTTGGCCATTGAAATTTTATCTGGTCATTGGGATGGTTATGCGTTCAACAAAAACAATTACTATCTCTACCAACGTCCTTCTGACCAGAAATTTGTTTTTATCGAATACGACATGGACAATACTTTTGGCATCGATTGGTCGGGCATAAATTGGGCAAATCGGAATATTTACAATTGGGCATCTTCCAATGATGCACGTCCGCTTTACAGCAAAATATTGAATGTTCCTTATTACAAAAATCTATTCTCTTTGTACATCGACAATTTTTTATCCACGTTTTACAATCCTGCAAATATTGTGGTCACGCTTCAAGCAAAACAAGCATTAATTGAACAAGCGGCATACGATGACAATTACAGAACCTTGGATTATGGCTTCAATAATTTTGATTTTCAATCTGCAATTACGGATACTTGGGGATCACATATTGCCACTTCAATTGAGTCGTTTTTGTTCGATAGAAAAATTTCTGCCAACCAACAAACATCCACATCAACCATTCAAAACCCCTGTTTTAATGGAATTGAAAATGCGACTTTAGAAACACCCCTTGAATTTGTAAAAGCATTCAATCTTCTTGGTCAAGAAATTGATATTCACACGCCAAATCAATGGATAATTGTTGAAGATCAATTTGGAAATCACCACAAAACATTTTCCAAATAATAATTTTAAAACATGAAAATAAACATCTTTTTAGTCGTTTTTTCTTTGTTGACTTTAAACACAATTGCACAAAAAAATCAAACTTTATCGCACATTGAACCTCCTAATTGGTGGGCAGATATGGAACACCAGCAGGTGGAAATTATGCTGCATGGGAAAAATATCAATCACCTGAAAGTGGAAGCAAAAGGTTTGACAATTTTAGGAATTCAAAAAACGGAGAATCCAAATTATATTTTTGTCACCATCGAAACAAAAAATATTGCCGCAGGAAAATATACATTTCAATTGTCGGATAATAAAAAACCCAAATACCAATTTGATTACGAAATCAAAGCGAGAACTGCTAATTCAAAAGAGCGAATCGGTTTCAATACTTCTGATGTACTTTATTTATTGATGCCTGACCGTTTTGCAAATGGAAAAACTACCAACGATAGCGAACCTTCGGTGGTAGAAAAAATGAATCGTTCACTTCCTGGCGGCCGTCATGGTGGCGATATTCAAGGAATTGTTGACCATTTAGATTATATCAAAGAATTAGGTGCAACAACGATTTGGCCAACGCCGATGATGGAAGACAATGATTCAGCATACAGCTATCATACTTACGGTCAAAGTGATTTGTATCGCGTTGATCCGCGTTATGGAACGAATGAAGAATACAAAAATCTGGTGACAGAAGCGCACAAGAGAAAATTGAAAGTAATTCAGGACGTTGTTCCCAATCATTGGGGGTCTAATCATTGGATGATGAAAGATTTACCAACTTATACTTGGTTTCATCAATTTCCAGGATACGCGCAAACAAATTACAGAATGTCAACCCAAATGGATCCAAATACTTCACAAATTGACCAAAAAATGTGCGCAGATGGCTGGTTTGTCAAATC
Organism: Chryseobacterium gleum; assembly: GCA_945897805.1. Lineage (GTDB taxonomy): Bacteria > Bacteroidota > Bacteroidia > Flavobacteriales_D > Crocinitomicaceae > JAQVCM01. The sequence goes on along the minus strand of CAMDFX010000008.1, from coordinate 130,528 downwards.
TATGCCAGATTTGAATCAAAACAATCCGTTGGTATTAAAATATTTGATTCAAAACACAATTTGGTGGATGGAATATGCCGATTTAGATGGTTTACGCGTCGATACGTACAGCTACAATGACAAAGACGGCATTGCAAAATGGACGAAAAAAATCATGGACGAATATCCCAATACAAATATTGTTGGAGAAGTTTGGATGCACGACCAAGCGCACCAATCTTATTGGCAAAAAAACAGTCCAATAGCTGCCATTCAATCATACAATTCCAATTTACCATCAGTCATGGATTTTACACTTCATGATGCATTTGGTCAGGCTTTCAATGAAAAAAATCAAAATTGGGATCAAGGAATGATGCGCGTTTATGACAATTTCGTGAACGATTTTCTTTACGACAATCCAAATAACCTTTTGCTGTTTTTGGAAAACCACGATACGCAAAGATTCAATGAAATTTATTCAAACATCAAAGATTATAAATTGGCCATGACGCTTTTAGCCACTGTTCGTGGAATTCCCCAAATTTATTACGGCACAGAAATCGGAATGAAAGGGAACAAAAATTTAGGCGATGCGGATATCAGAAAAGATTTTCCTGGCGGATGGAGAGAAGACAAAGAAAATGCATTTAGTTCAAAAAGCGAAAATCAGCAAGTTGGAAGAACTCAAACACAACAAGAATATTTCAACTTCACCAAAAAAATATTGAATTGGCGTTTGAATAACAGAGCCGTTCAAGAAGGCAAAACGATTCAATTTATTCCAGAAAACAATGTATATGTGTTTTTTAGAATCTTACCGAACGAAAAAGTGATGGTCATTGTTAACAATTCAGAATCTGAACAAATTTTAAATTTGAATCGTTTTAAAGAACTAATTCCCAAAGGAAAAATGTGCCAAGATTTTATTTCTGGCAGCAGTATTTATTTAGAAAACGAAAAAATAATTGTTGGAGCAAAAACATCGATGATTATTGAAGTTAAATGAGATGACGAAATTGAAAAACATATTTATAACACTTTGCTTATCGGCAATCTTCACTTCACTTTTTAGTCAAAATAGTGATCGGAAATTTGTCAGTTATGAAAAAACAGACAAAGGCATTGAGGTTAAAACAAATGACGGAAAATATCTATTTTCTAACTATCGACCAACTGTTATTCAAACGACTTTTATACCCGCAGGTGAAACAGCGGAAGCAAAATCACACGCGGTCATTCAGCCACTTTCAAAAGAAGAATTCAAAAGCAACGACAGCGATTCTCTTTTGATTTTGAGCATTGGAAGAATCGATATTAAAATTCAAAAAGCACCCTTTCAAGTACAATATTTTCAGGCGGGGAAAAAGGTGATTGCTGAGAAAAAAGGTTACTTCAAAACAGCCACGCATGAGGCCATCAATTTCAACATCAATGCAACTGAAATTTTGTACGGCGGCGGCGCTAGAGCATTGGGAATGAATCGACGCGGAAATCGTTTGGAACTTTATAACAAGGCAAATTACGGTTACGAATCGACTTCTGCATTGATGAATTTTTGTATGCCGATTGTGATGTCATCCGAAAAATACATGATTCATTTCGACAATCCTGAAACTGGATTTTTAGATTTAGACTCCAAAAAAGACAACACGATTGCCTATGAAACCACCGGTGGAAATAAAACGTATCAAATCATTTTTGGCAACAGTTGGAATGAAATCATTTTCAATTACACCCAATTAACAGGTTCACAGCCACTTCCACCAAGGTGGGCGTTTGGCAACTTTTCCTCTAGATTCGGTTATCATTCTCAAAAAGAGACGGAACAGACAGTGAATAAATTCATAGAAGATTCCATTCCTTTGGACGCCGTAATTTTGGATTTATATTGGTTTGGCAAAGAAATCCAAGGAACGATGGGTAATTTAGAATTCTACAAAGATTCCTTCCCTACTCCTTTGAAAATGATTTCAGATTTCAACCAAAAAGGAATTAAAACGGTACTGATTTCGGAGCCATTTATTTTAAACACTTCGAATCGCTGGAATGAAGCAGTTTCTAAAAACATTTTAGCCAAAGACAGCCTCGGAAATCCTTTCGTTTACAATTTCTATTTTGGAAATACAGGTTTGATTGATATTTATTCGAAACCTGGCAAAGAATGGTTTTGGGATATTTACAAAGGCATGCATGACCAAGGCGTGAAAGGTTTTTGGGGTGATTTAGGTGAACCTGAAGTGCATCCAAAAAATTTGATTCATGCAGTTGGCAAAGCAACCAAAGTGCACAATATTTATGGACACGATTGGGCAAAATTGATTCAAGAAGGATATCAAAAGAACTATCCAAATGAACGACCTTTCATTTTGATGCGAGCTGGTTATTCCGGTTCACAGCGATTTGGAATGATTCCGTGGTCGGGCGATGTGAACAGAACCTGGGGCGGACTGCAAGCACAACCAGAAATAGCACTTCAAATGGGAATGCAAGGAATTGGCTACATGCACTCAGATCTAGGAGGATTTGCTGGAACGTACGACGACAATGAATTATACATCAGATGGCTACAATACGGTGTTTTCCAACCGATTTTCAGACCACATGCGCAAGAACAAGTTGCTTCAGAACCTGTTTTTAAAGATGAAAACACGAAAAGAATTGTGAAAGATGCCATTCAATTGAGGTATGATTTATTGCCTTACAATTACACAATGGCATATTTAAACAGTAAATACGGTTTGCCTTTGATGCGTCCTTTGATGTTTGAAGAAAATAACGATCCAAAATTATTGACCAACAAGGAAAATTATTTGTGGGGAAATGAAATTTTAGTTGCACCTATTTTAGAAAAAGGAAAAATAAGTCAAGAGGTATATTTTCCAGGAACCTCTGATTGGTTTGATTTTTATACTGGCGAAATCCACCAAAGAGGATCAACCGCCGAGATCAAAACAAACATGGAAAATATTCCAACATTCGTGAGAGCTGGTGCATTTATTCCGATGTCGAAAGGATTAAAAAACACAGATGATTTTGATGAAAATAAAGTGACGATTCATTTTTATTACCATGAAAACTTAGGAATGAGCAATGGAATATATTTCACAGATGATGGAAAAACGCCTACTTTTAATCAAGAATATCAAAATAAAATTGAATATTTCAGATACAAAAAGAAAGGGGAAAGTTCGACAATTTCATTCGATCAAAAATCGGTTGGAAAAATTAAACCCGCAGCAATTAGAAGATACGAAATGGTGCTACACAATATAGAATCAGCACCAAAAAATACCATTCTAGATGAAAAAGAAATAAAATTTCAATTTGACAAAACATCTAAAACACTAACAATCATTGCCAATTTAGAACAAACCAATTCAATTTTACAAATAAATTGGTGATTTTTTCTTAGTGTCATTTTGACATTTAATAATATTTGTATAAATTTGGTCAGTTGATTTGTTAAAAAACCAAAAATTAATAATTAAATTGCTATGAAAAGAAAAGCTACAAATACTTTGCTTTTGCTATCTCTCATACTATTTTCAGTTGGGACGACTTACAGTCAAACTTCCACAGTAAAAGGGATGATTAGAGATTTGGAAGGGAAGCCAATTGATCAAGCGCAAGCAACACTTGAAGGTAAATTCAAGGGAGGAACTTCGAATGCAACTGGCTATTATGAAATAAAATCTGTAGAAGCAGGTGAATACAATTTGGTATTTAAAGCAGCAGGTTTTGCTACCATGACACAAAAAATAACTGTTGTATCAGGAAAAGATTTGGTAGTTGATGCAAGCTTGAAAGATGAAGTGGAAGAAGTAGAAGAATTAGTTGTGATTGGCTATGGATCAACGAGAACAAAGGATTTGACAGGTTCTGCTACTGTTATCAGTGAGAAAGATTTTGCTGCAGGTTCTGTTGCAACTCCAGAGCAATTAATTAGAGGGAAAGTTGCCGGAGTAAAAATCAATTCAAACGATGGTGCTCCAGGTTCTGGAAGTACAATTAGATTGAGAGGTGGAACTTCAATCAATGCGAGTAATGATCCATTAATCGTTGTTGATGGTGTGCCATTAGACAATGGAGGGATTTCAGGAGCAGCCAATCCGCTTTCGTTGATTAACCCAAATGACATTGCATCTTTTGTGATTTTGAAAGATGCTTCTGCAACTGCAATCTACGGTTCAAGAGGGGCAAATGGAGTAATTCTTATCACTACGAAAAAAGGCGATGGCGGAAATAGCAGATTAAGCGTTGTTTTGGACACGAAACAGTCTATTTCAACAATTGCGAAATATGCAGATGTTTTGACTGGCGATGAATACAGAGAATTGGTAAATTCAAAAGGAACTGCTGCTCAAAAAGCGCTTTTAGGAACTGCAAATACCAACTGGCAAAAAGAAGTTTTCAGGGCAGCTTTCGTAACTGATAACAATGTTTCTGTCACTGGCGGAATCAAAAAATTGCCTTACCGTTTGTCGTTTGGTTCAAGATTAGAAAATGGATTATTGTTGAGAGATAAGTTCAACAGAACGTCTGTTTCTTTAAATCTTACACCTTCATTTTTTGACAAACATTTACAACTTGAATTCAACAATCGTATTGTTCAAACGAGTTCTTTCTTTGCCGACAGAGGTGCCTTAGGCGCTGCTTATTTTGATCCAACGCAAGAAGTTAGGAGAGATGACGCATCAGTTGGTGGATATTTTGAGTGGATTAAAGCTGGGAAACCAAATACTTTAGCTCCAAAAAATCCACTTGGACTAATCAATCAAAGAAATGACGAAAGCAAAGTAAATAGATACATTGGTAATGCGAAATTGACTTATAAATTACATTTCTTCCCGCAAATCAGAGCCGTGGTAAACGTTGGTGCTGATTATTCTGAAGGCAGTGGAGAAGTTTCTGTAAATGCCAATTCTGCGTCAGGATATTACACAGGTGGAAGTTACAGTGTTTATAGATCATCAAAATCAAATAATGTAATTGATGCCTATTTGAACTACAACAATGCTGAAAAAAAATCAAAACATTACATTGACATTACTGGAGGATATACTTATCAACACTGGCAATCATCTAGTCCAAATAATGCAACTTACAATTTAGCGCAAGATTCAATTATCGGAATACCTGCTGCTAATCCATTCTTCACTGAAAATGCTTTATTGTCATTTTATGGTCGTGGAATTTACACCTACAACAACAGATACGTTGTCAACGCCACATTGAGAAGAGATGGTTCATCAAGATTTAGTCCTGAAACTCGTTGGGGCTTCTTTCCATCCGTTTCTGCAGCTTGGATTGTTTCAAACGAAAAATTCATGCAAAAAGCTAAATGGTTGAACATGTTGAAAGTGAGAGCTGGATATGGAGTTGTTGGACAACAAGATGGAATTGGTGATTACTCCTATATTTCAAACTATTTTGAAGGCGCAACAACAGCACAATATGCATTTGGAGGACAATATTACACAGTTTTCAGACCAAGTGGATTTGACAGCAAATTGAAATGGGAAGAAACTGAAAGTATCAACATAGGAATTGATTTCGGCTTCAAAAATGACAGAATTAGCGGTGCGATTGATGTTTACCAAAAATCTACTTATGATTTGTTAGCGGTTGTTCCAGTGCCTGCAGGTACAAATTTCACCAATCAAATTTTGACAAACGTAGGTGGAATGAGAAACCGCGGTATTGAAATCAGTGGTAACTTTGGATTGATTGCTAAAAAAGACTTGCGATTAGATTTAAGTGCAAATGCTACTTACAATCAAAACAGAATCACTAAACTTTCACAAATTGATGATCCAAATTCTCCAGGAATTTTGACTGGTGGAATTTCTGGTGGAATCGGAAATAGCGTTCAAACGAATAAAGTAGGAAATGCCACTTTCACTTACTTTGTTTACGAGCAAATTTATGATGCAAATGGCAAACCAATCGAAGTTGGTCAGCAAGCTACAGTTGACATAAATGGTGATGGAAGCATTACCGCAGCGGATAAATGGAAAGACAAAGATGCTTTTGTGGATAGAAATGGAGATGGAATTATCAATATTGACGACAGATATCTTTTTGATCAAGCTGCACCAAAAATGTTTTTTGGCTTGTCTTTAAATTTGACTTACAAAAAATGGTTCTTCGGACTTTCAGGTCGCGCAGAAACTGGTGGGTACAATTACAACAATATCCATTCAAACAATGGAACTTTCCAATCAATTAACGGTACACAAGGTTTCTTGAGTAACATTTCAAATTTGTATTATGAAGAAGAAATGCAAAAAACAACTGAACGTCAATTATTGAGTGATCATTATTTAGAAAAAGCAAATTTCTTCAGAATGGACTATATAAATGTTGGTTACAAGTTCGGAAAAATGAAATGGACTAAAAACAAAATTGGTTTAAATACTGCATTGACTGTTCAAAACGTGTTTGTAGTAACAAAATATTCAGGACTAGATCCTGAGGTGAACGGTGGTATTGATAACAATATTTATCCAAGACCAAGAGTTTACTCATTGAATTTAACGTTTGATTTTTAATATTTAGAATCATGAAAAAAATAACACAAATTTTATTGGTAGCAGTCACACTAGGTGGGATTGCGGGATTGAATTCTTGTAAAAAGCAACTCAATTTGAAACCGAAATATGGATTAAACACAGAAACTGTTTACGGAGATCCAAATAATTATATTCATGTGGTTGCCAAATTGTATTCTGGCTTGTCAATGACTGGATTACAAGGTCCTGCTGGAAATGGTGATATCGCTGGAATTGATGAAGGTTTCTCTGCCTATGTGCGTGTTTTATTCAATTTGCAAGAATTACCGACTGACGAAGTTGTTTGCGGATGGAACGATCCAGGAATTCCAGAAATGAACAAAATGAACTGGTCTCCAGAAACGTCATTTGTCAAAGGAATGTACTACAGAATTTTTTACCAAATCACTTTGTGTAATGAATTCATCAGAGAAACTTCTGAAGCTAAAATGGATGAAAGAGGTTTTACTGAAGCACAAAAAGCAACGATTAGAGTCTATCAAAGCGAAGCGCGTTTCTTGCGCTCATTGAGTTATTACCACGCGATGGATTTATTCGGAAATGTTCCTTTCGTTACTGAAGAAGACGAAGTTGGTGCATTTCAACCGAAAAGAATCACTCGTTCTGAATTATTTTCATATGTGGAATCTGAATTATTAGCAATTGAAGGCTCATTGTTAGCGCCTAGTGCTGCTCCTTATGGAAGAGCAAATAGAGTTGCGGCTCAATTTTTACTTGCGAAACTTTATTTGAACGCCGAAGTTTACACTGGTGTTGCAAAAAACACAGCATGTGCAAACTACAGTTTAAAAGTGATTAATTCTGGAGCTTATTCTTTGGATGACAATTACCAAGATATTTTCTTGGCTGACAACCACACTTCACCTGAAATTATCTTCCCTGTTATTTATGACGGAATCAATGCACAAAGTTGGGGAGGTACAACATTCTTGGTAAATGCCGCAATTGGAGGAACTATGGTTCCTGCCGACTATGGCGTGAACGGCGGTTGGGGAGGTTTAAGAACAACTTCAGCTTTCGTTAATAAATTCCCAGATTCTACTTTAGATGGTCGATTCTTATTCTACAGAGATGGACAAACAAAAGAAATTACGAATTTGTCGACCTTCACAGAAGGGTATGCTTTTCCAAAATTCAAAAACAAAACAACAACTGGAGCCAATGGTTCAGGAAATGCATTGAGTGCACAAACTGACATTGACTTTCCAATGTTTAGATTGGCTGATGCTTATTTGATGTATGCTGAAGCAGCTTTAAGAGGTGGTGGAGATATTAGCCAAGGTTTAGGTTATGTGAATCAACTGCGTCAAAGAGCTTATGGAAATTCAACTTTCAATTTTGCTTCCATTACATTAGACGACATCATTGACGAAAGAGCAAGAGAATTGAGTTGGGAATGCACAAGAAGAACAGATTTGATTCGTTTCAACTTGTTCACAACTTCCACTTATGTTTGGCCTTTCAAAGGAGGAGATTTAACTGGAGTTGGAGTTTCATCGATCTATAATCTTTACCCTATCCCAACCGCGGATATTGTTTTAAATCCAAATTTAATTCAGAATAGCGGTTATTAATTTTAGTTTTTTTCATAATTTAAAATGGCGGTTGAAATAATTCAACCGCCATTTTTTTTTCACTATAACCTAGATCAAAAAACCTCTTTGTAGTTGCTGATGATTTACCTAAACTCTTTCGAGTACATTTGGGAAACAAAATAAAACATCATTAAAAAAATGACACGAAATCAGCCATCTTTTTTTGCATTTTCTACTAGACTATTTCATCATCCAAGATCCTCCAACGCTTACCACGTTTTGTAATTTTAAATATTCTTCATAAGTATTTCCGTCTATTCCTCCTGTTGGACAGAAAGTGATTGCAGGAAAAACTTGTCCGTACGTTTTCAAAGCACCAATCCCTCCAAACAAATTGGCTGGAAAAAATTTAAACATATTCCAGCCCAATTGAATTCCTGCGATGATATCACTTGGTGTCGCAACTCCTGGAATAAAAGCAATTCCTGAATCGTTCAAGTCATTCGCCAATGCTGGACTAATTCCCGGACTGACAATAAAATCAACGCCAATTTCTTTCACTTTTTGAACTTGCGCTTTATTCACAACCGTCCCTACTCCAACAGCAATTTGATTGCCATATTTTGCTTTGATAATTTCAAGCGCTTGGAAAGCAAAATCGGTTCTTAAAGTCACTTCGATGCAAAAAATATTTTTAGAAATTAACGATTTAATTATTCCATCAATCTCATCCTCAAAATGAATTGTAACTACTGGAACAATTGGATGTTTCGCTAAAATATTTTGGATGTTGTTTTGTATCATTTCGATTATTTTAAATAAAACTAGCCCCCTCTTCACTCGAAGTGACCATCGTTCTCATGTTGGCAAACATTTCTCTTCCCAATCCAAAAACTCCAGAATTGTCCTTCGTCCTTGTTTCTCTCAATTCAACATCTGGAGTTAAACAAGTTAAAACGCCATGAATCGCATCAAATTGAATCAAGTCGCCGGTTTGAATTTTACCAATTAAACCGCCATCTCTGGCTTCTGGCACAACATGGATTGCAGACGGCACTTTTCCAGATGCTCCCGACATTCTTCCATCTGTAACCAAAGCGACTTTGTGTCCTCTTTTCTGTATGATTGAAAGCGTTGGTGTTAACTGATGTAATTCTGGCATTCCATTTTGTTTTGGACCTTGAAAAGGAATTATAGCAATGAAATCCATATTTAATTCATCATTCTTGAAAGCTTTGATTAAATCTTCTTGTTCTTCAAAAACGATTGCTGGAGCTTCAATAAACAAATGTTCAGTCGAAACAGCGGATGTTTTGATCACCGAACGACCAATATTTCCTTTCATAATTCTAATACCTCCTTCAAACTGAAAAGGATTCAGAGCACTTCTTAAAATAGATTCATTCAAGGTGTTTTTTGAACCTTCAATCCAAACAATTTTATCATTCTCAATTTTTGGTTCTTGCGTATATTTATCTAATCCAAAACCAAGAATCGTGAAAACATCTTGGTGCAAAAATTCGTTTTCAAGCAAAGTTCTTATCACAAATCCCATTCCACCAGCGGCATGAAAATGATTCACATCAGCTGCTCCATTTGGATAAATTCTAGTCAACAAAGGAACAATTTTCGATAAATCTGAAAAATCTTCCCAATTGATGATAATTCCTGCTGCTCTTGCAATGGCAATTAAATGGATTGTATGATTGGTAGAACCGCCAGTTGCAAGCAAACCGACAATTCCATTCACAATCGTTTTTTCGCTAATAATGTATGCCAATGAACTATCGAATGATTTTTGGCGAATCGAATTAATCAACGTTTTCACTCCTTCTTCATTCAATTTTTCGCGCAATTTTGTTCCAGGATTCACAAAACTAGAACCTGGAAGTTGCAGTCCCATAATTTCCATCAACATTTGATTGCTGTTGGCTGTTCCGTAAAAAGTACATGTGCCCGGCGAATGATAAGAATCTGATTCGCCCTTTAGCAATGCCGCACGGTCAATTTTTCCTTCCGCAAAATCTTGTCTGATTTTTGCCTTTTCATCGTTGCTAATTCCAGTTTCCATGGGTCCACCGGGCAAGAAAACCATGGGCAAATAGCCAAATTTCAATGAACCCATCATCAAACCGGGAACAATTTTATCGCAAATTCCCAAGTTGATAACTCCGTCAAAAACATTGTGCGACAAAGAAATTACAGAAGACATCGCAATTACATCTCTACTAAAAAGAGACAAATCCATTCCGTCTTGACCTTGTGTCACGCCATCGCACATCGCAGGAACGCCACCAGCAACTTGCGCAACCGCATTATATTTATTGGCGTAATTTCTAATGTGTTTCGGGTAATCTTCATACGTTTTGTGCGCAGAAAGCATATCATTGTATGCAGTCACAATCCCTAAATTTGGCTGAAAATTTTCAGTCAACACAGCTTTGTCATGACTTCCGCAACCAGCAAAAGCATGGGCTAAATTTCCGCAATGCAAAGAACCTCTCACATATTCTGTTCTGAATTGGGATTGCATTTGTTCCAAATATTTTTTTCTCGTTCCTGAACTTCTTTCGATAATTCGATTGGTAACTTCTTGAATAATTTCCTTCATTTCAATTAAATTGAATAGTAAACTTGTAGTTTATCCTTGAAAAATGAAATCGGCAAATGATTTTCCGAAGAAGTTTCAAAGACATGTAACTTCTTTTCGCCCGATATCATCAAAATGATATTTTCTGCTTGCCGCAACATCTCAGCACTGCAAGTTATTCTATCGTTAGGGAAATTTGGAGAAATCGTATTGTAAATTCCGATTTTTTGGGATCTCAGTAATTTCTCTGAAACATCATCTCCTGGAAAAAGTGAAGCTGTGTGACCGTCTTCTCCCATCCCTAAAAGCACCAAATCCAATTGATTGTAAAAAACTGCGTATGTTGAAGCAATGCTTTTTACATTTTCCATTTGGTCATTGCTATTTTCAACCATTCCGTAAAATGTAGCTGTTGAAGCCTGATTTTGAATCAACTTTTCGCGAATCATTTTCTCGTTGCTAAAATCATTGTTGGGTTCAACAAATCTTTCATCTACCAATCCAATAATCACTTTTGACCAATCAATTTCGCACTTCGATAGCATTTCATACAAATGAATCGGAGATGAACCGCCGGATAACAAAATGTTTGCAGAACCCTTTTCAGCTATGGCTTGTTGAATAATTTTCACCAAATCATCACACAAAGATTGTTCAAGCTGAACTTTTGAATTAAATTCCTTCATTGACTTTCGGATTGGTTGACCAAGTATGATTTTTCTTCATAATTTGTTCTCCTGGGCCCCAAGTTCCTGCTTCATAGAGAATATTTTTTTGATTGGATTTTTTCCAGCCATTTACAACCGATTCAATCCAAATCCAAGCAGCTTCAAGTTCATCTTGACGCATAAAAAGCGTTTGTTCACCTCTCAAGATGTCAACAATTAATCGCTCATACGCCTCTGGAAAACGTTCGGTAAATGAATCCATGTAATCCAATTTCAAAGAAATAGGTCTATATCGATAACCACCGGGTCCAGGTAATTTTGTCATTTGAACCAATTCAATTCTTTCCTCAGGTTGCAAACGCATGATTAATTTATTGCCAGGAATATCGCCTTGTGCATGAAAAAGATTGTGTTTTACACTTTTAAAATTAATGACAATTTCAGAATACCTTTTGGTCATTCTCTTTCCAGTTCTCAAGTAGAAAGGTGTGTTTTTCCATCTCCAATTGTCAATGTGCGCTTTGATAGCAACAAAAGTTTCGGTGGAAGATTCATATTTACCAATGTCTTCCAAATAAGAATTCAACGAATGACCGTCCACTTTTCCTCTCGTATATTGGCCTTTTGCGGTATCTGTTAAAATTGATTTTTCATCTAATAATCGCAAAGATTTTAAGACTTTCAATTTTTCATTTCTCACCGAATCTGCATCTAATTGCGCAGGTGGTTCCATCGCAACCAAACACAACAATTGAAGTAAATGATTTTGAACCATGTCCAATAAAGCGCCACTATTGTCGTAATATTCTCCCCGTTTCTCAACGCCCAAGCCTTCAGCAACGGTAATTTGAATAGATTCAATGTGTTCAGAATCCCAAGCACTTTCAAAAAGGTGATTGGCAAACCTCAAAACCATTAAATTTTGAACCGTTTCTTTTCCTAAATAATGGTCGATTCTATAAATTTGCTTTTCAGTGAAAGATCTACTAATAGTTGCATGAATTTGTTTGGATGAAGCCAAGCTATTTCCCAAAGGTTTTTCAAGCACCACTTTGCTACTCTCGTTGATTAATCCACACGCATTTAATGCATCTCCAATTTCACCAAAAGCAGCAGAAGGAGTCGATAAATAGTAAACATTCTGAAAACTTGGATTTTTATCCAATTCAATTTTCAAAGGTTGATAATCTTCTATCGAATGACCAGAAAGTGTAAGAACAATTATTTTTTTCAAAAACGTTTCAACAGTTTTCTGATCTACTTCATAATCTGTTGATTCAGAAATAAATTTTCTTAAACGCTCATTGAAGGCAACGTGCTTGTCATTTGATCTCGTAATTGTATAAATGTTGAAATCTACATTGAGCTGCTTATCAACAAATCGATGAAAAAGCGCAGGGTAAATTTTACGCACTGCCAAGTCACCATCTCCACCAAAAATGACTGCGTTGAAAGATTTTATGATGGGTGATTTTTTTGTTTGTGCCATAAAAATGTATTATCAATTTTGAATTCAAAAATCAAATATACACCCTTTACGTCAATTATACACTAAGTATTTGAAAAAATTAACAATTGATTAATGTACTTTTTACCATAAGTAATTTAAAATCCAAAATTATTGAAGCCTTTATCGACTAATTTCAAATAATTTTCTTCGTTAAATTTGAAAAATTGTGATGGTTTATGAGGAACACCTTCTTGTTTTTCATCTAAACTTTCAACGATATTTAATTTCAACATTTTTCTTCGGAAATTTCTTTTATCCAATTCATTGCCCAAAATAGCTTCATACAATTTATGCAATTGTGAAAAAGTAAATTTTTCAGAAAGAAGATTAAATCCGATTGGTTGGGTATTGATTTTGTCTTTCAACTTTTTCAAAGCTGATTGAAAAATTTCAAAATGGTCGAATGCCAATTCCGTAATCTCATCCACCAAAACCCAAGAGGCGGCTTTTGCGAAAGAGGACGGCTGTGGTTCATAATCGCTCATATTTACCAATGAATAATAGGCAACAGTAATTACCCTTGCATCTGGATCTTGACGCACAGCTTGCAACCATTTTTTATCATTGGGTTTATTGACACGATTTAGATCACCAAAAGCACCAACCTGTTCTAGAAAAATTTGATCTAATCCAGTTAATTCTTTCAAAACACGACCTGCTGCCATGTCTAAATTTTCCTCTTCAAAAATCAAATCACCAGGAAGTGCCATCATTTGAGGAACACCTTCAACCGCTTGACGCTCAATCAATAATACACGAAGTTGATTAAAGTGAAAACCGAAAATCACACAATCTGTAGAAATTCGATGGTTAATTTGATGCTTATTTTTAATTTGCATACACAAATGTAAAAAAGAAATTTATATATTCGCAAAGTGTACTTTTGACACAAAGGCATTTTTTTCCATTTTTTTAGTTATGATTTTAATTATAGATAGCGGTTCTACAAAGAGTGATTGGGTTCTATTAAAAGATTCAGGAAATGAATCTTTTTCAACCATTGGTTTGAATCCATATTTTCATTCCGAAGAGTTAGTTTATAGCACTGTTTGTGAAAACGAAGGTTTGAATGATATCAAATCTCAAATAAGTTTAGTTTTCTTTTACGGCGCTGGTTGCTCTTCAAAAGAGTTGAACAAAATAATAGAAAATGGACTTCAAAAAGTGTTCATTCATGCAAAAATTCACATTGACCATGACTTGAAAGCTTGTGCTTATGCAACTTACGAAGGAGAACCATCTATTTCTTGCATCATTGGAACAGGTTCAAACTCTTGTTATTTTGACGGAAAAAATATCTTTGAAGAAGTGCCTGCGTTGGGCTATATTTTAGGAGATGAAGGAAGTGGAACTTATTTTGGCAAACAATTATTGTCCATGTATTTATACAAATTACTACCTAAGCACATTCACGACGCTTTTGAAAGTCAAACTGGATTGACAAAAGACCTTATCGTAGAGAATGTTTACATGCAGTCAAATGCAAATGTTTACCTGGCATCATTCATGAAATTCATTGTTCAGTTTTCGAACGATCCATTTGTGAAAGACATGATTTTTGATGGATTCAAAAAATTCATTCAAATCCATGTCGCTTGTTTCGAAAAACACAAAGATGTCAAAGTACATTTTGTAGGTTCAATCGCACATCTTTTTAGAAATGAACTCAATGAAGCTTGCAAATTTTATCAAGTCACACTTGGACAAACGATTCAAAAACCAATCGACGGATTGATAAATTATCATGTAAAATACATTCTTGAAAATCACAAGAATGTAATCTAAAACTGAAAAATTATGAATACTTTAAAACTCATTGTTATAGTATTGTTAGTTCACTTTACTTCTACTAGTCAAAACAAACCATTTACAACATCTTTAAAAACAGTCGAATGGTCTAAAAACGCGAGTATCTACGAAGTAAATGTGAGACAATTTTCCAAAGAGGGAAGTTTCAAAGCGTTGGAAAAGGAACTTCCAAGATTAAAGGCAATGGGCGTTGATATCTTGTGGCTCATGCCGATAAATCCAATCGGAGTCAAAAACAGAAAAGGTTCGTTGGGAAGTTATTACGCAGTGAAAGATTACATGGCGGTAAATCCTGAATTTGGAACTAAGTCAGATTTTGATCAATTGGTAAAAGCAGCGCATGCTTTGGATTTAAAAATCATCATTGACTGGGTTGCTAATCATACTGCACCAGATAACATTTGGGTTGAACAAGGACACAAAGACTGGTACACGCTTGATTCTTTAGGAAATCTTCAACCAACTATTGGCACAGATTGGTGGGATGTTGCAGATTTGAATTATGACAACAAAGACATGCGCAAAGCCATGATTGAATCAATGAAATATTGGGTAAAAACATCTGATATTGATGGATTTAGATGTGATGTTGCTGATTGGGTTCCAGTTGATTTTTGGAATGATGCACGCAAAGAATTAGATGCAATCAAACCGGTTTTTATGCTTGCTGAAGCTGAAAATCCTGCGCACCATGCGGCTGCTTTTGATATGTCTTATGGTTGGGAATTTCACCACATCATGAATGAAATAGCGCAAGGAAAGAAAAATGTGGATGAAATCAGAAAATTTGTTGCAGAACGATCAAAATTTCCGACGAATGCGTACAAAATGAATTTTACTTCCAACCACGATGAAAATTCTTGGAATGGAACAGAAATGGAAAGAATGGGTGATGCAAGATTTGCCATGGCTATTTTGGCTGCCACCATGGAAGGTATGAACTTGCTTTACAACGGACAAGAAACAAGTTTAGACAGGCGATTGTTGTTTTTTGAAAAAGACAGCATCAACTGGGACAAAATGGATTTAGTTGATTTTTATACTAAAATCAACAAGCTAAAAGAAAAAAATCAAGCACTTTGGAATGGCAGTTTTGGCGGAGATTTGCAAATTATCAGTCCTGAAAGTAACAAGAACGTTTTGGTTTTTACAAGAGAAAAAAATGGCCAAAAAGTATTGGTTGTTTTAAATCTTTCAGCGCAAAAGCAAAGTATAGAAATTGAAAACAACAGTTTAAAAGGCAAGTACACCAATCTTTTTACTGGAAAGAAAAAATCAATTGCTACAAGTTTGAATGAAAATCTTGCGCCATGGAGCTACATCGTTTATTCTAAATAATCTTTCTGTCTATGGAAGCACAAAAATCAAATAAAGAAGATAAACCATTTTTGTCGTTTTGGCAAATTTGGAATATGAGTTTTGGATTTTTAGGAATTCAATTTGGATTTGAACTACAAAACTCAAACGTCAGCAGAATTTTTGAAACCTTGGGTGCAAACAAAGACGAAATTCCAATTTTGTGGATTGCTGCGCCCTTGACAGGATTATTAATTCAACCAATAATTGGCTATTTAAGTGACCGCACTTGGCATCCCTATTGGGGAAGGCGACGCCCATTTTTCTTTATCGGGGCGATTTTAGCTACCATCGCACTTTTTATTCTTCCCAACTCCCCTACTTTGTGGATTGCAGGAAGCATGTTGTGGATTATGGATGCTTCTATCAATATTTCAATGGAGCCTTTTCGCGCATTTGTGGGAGATAAATTGCCTGCAGCGCAAAGAACAAAAGGTTTTGCAATGCAAAGTTTTTTCATCGGAATTGGATCTGTTATTGCCGCCATGTTGCCTTGGTTTTTCACCAATGTGATGCATTTTTCAAATCAAGCTGAAACAGGTGTAATACCAGATTCTGTGAAATGGAGTTTTTATTTTGGAGGAGTTGCTTTTCTTGCATCCGTGCTGTACACTGTTTTCACCACCAAAGAAATGCCTCCTGAAGATTTGGAAAAATTCAGAGAAGATAAAAAGAAAACGACTTTCTTGATGGGAGTGAAAGAAACTTTTGGAGGAATTTTCCAAATGCCCAAAGCAATGAAAAAATTGGCTTGGGTGCAATTCTTTACCTGGTTTTCGCTTTTCGCTATGTGGATTTACAGCACCAATGCAGTGACAAGTAATTTATACAACATGAAAGTCGAAAGATCTTTGGTTGAAAAGATGGAAAACCACATTCAAGATACACTTTCAAATAAAAGTTTAGACTTGAAAGTAAAACAACAATTCAAATCATTGCAAGCAGATATAAATGAAATCAAAGAATTTAGAGCCAATGAAAATCCGGTGGCCGTTTCGTTGAATTTAGCCAATTATTTCAGTGATACAATTCATCCAGTTTCAGAAAAATCAGATATCAAAAAATTCCAACGAGTAAAGCAAGAATACAACGATGGTGCGGATTGGTTGAGTATTTGTTCATCCATCAGAAATGGAATTGCAGCTATTTTTGCGTTTATTATTCCTTGGATTGCCTATAAAACTAACCGCCGAAAAACCCACATGATTTCGCTAATCATTGGTGGAATTGGCCTAATCAGTATTTATTTTATTACCAATCCAATGTTTTTAGCTGTTTCCATGGGAATGGTTGGTATTGCTTGGGCAAGTATTTTATCGATGCCTTATGCCATTTTATCGAGCTCATTGCCTGCAGAAAGAATGGGCTATTTTATGGGTGTTTTCAACTTTTTTATTGTAATTCCGCAAATTGTAGCGGCGACAATCTTAGGGTTTTTAACCATGAAATTATTCGGCGCAAATACACTTTATACGATTATGTTTGGTGGATTCACCATGATTTTAGCAGGATTTTTAACGCTGAAAGTAGAGGATAACGATTAAAATAAATGGAAATTAAAGGCTTAATATTTGATTTGGATGGCGTCATTGTCAATACAGAACACAATCATTTCATCGCATGGAAAAGAACTGCCGATAGTTTAGGCGTTGCTTTTACTGAAAAAGACAATGAAAAATTGAAAGGTTTAAGCCGAGTAGATTCTTTGAAAACCATTTTATCCATCGGAAATATTGAAATCAGTGAAGAAACTTTCAATGATTATTTGGTTTCCAAAAACAAATTTTACTTAGATTCAATCGCTTCTATCACTGCTGAAAACATGCTGAAAGGCGTGGCTGATTTGCTACTTAGAGCCAAGGAAAAAGGCATTCTTTTGGCTGTTGGATCTTCAAGTAAAAACGCAAAATTTATTTTGGAGCGTTTAAATTTGATTGATTCTTTTCATATTATCGTAGATGGAAATATGGTGCAAAATCCAAAACCAAATCCAGAAGTATTTTTGAAAGGTGCGGAAGCGATGGGTTTTGAACCTGCCGAATGCGTCGTTTTTGAAGATGCTGAAAGTGGTATCAAAGCTGCTAAAGATGGTGGTTTTTATTCCATTGCAGTCGGAAATCCAGAAATAGCGGAACTTGGGGATTTATATTTAAACGATTTAACAGAATTCAAATTAATTTAAGCATGAACAATTTGTTTGAAATAGACGAATGGAAAATCATCGAGAACAAATTCGATGCAAACAAACAAGAACAAGCTGAAAGCATTTTTGCTATCGGAAACGGTAGTTTTGGTCAAAGAGCCAATTTTGAAGAAACTTACTCCGGAAAAAGTTTACAAGGAAGTTATGTTGGTGGTGTTTATTACCCGGACAAAACGCGCGTTGGTTGGTGGAAAAATGGCTACCCTGAATATTTTGCAAAAGTGATTAATTCATGTAATTGGATTGGAATAAAAATTGAAATCGACGGGAAAGAAATTGATTTATTTACGTCTGAAATAAAATCTTTTTATCGAGAATTAGACATGTTTACTGGCACTTTAACTCGCAAATTTCGCTGTGTTACTGCTGAAAATAAAGAAATTGAAATTGTTTCTACCCGCTTTTGTTCCATGCATAACGAAGAAATTGCGGCAATAAAATATGCCATTACACCCTTAAATTTTTCTGGAAATGTGAAATTCACTCCTTATTTAGATGGCAATGTGAATAATTCAGATTCAAATTACGATGAATTTTTCTGGACTAGAGATACAGAAAGAGTTGGCACAAAAAAAGGTGTCGTAAGTGCACGGACAAAAAAGACGAATTTTCTTGTTGCAACGGCGATGCGATTCTCCTTTTGGGAAGAAAATACTTTGCTTGATATCCATCCAAATATCAAACAAGCGGATTTATATATTGACAATCATTTTGAACATTTTTTAGCACAAGGAAAAAAATATACCCTCAAAAAGTATGTTTCAATTACTTCAACGATCAATCACTCTGAATTCAATACTGTGGCTGCAGCAATCAATCAAGTGACCGAAGCTTACACGCGCGGTTTTGATGCTTTGCATGACGAACACAAAGAAGCTTGGAAACAAATTTGGGTGAATGCTGATGTGAAAATTGAAGGCGATAAATCTGCACAACAGGCGATTCGCTTTAATATTTTCCACTTGTATCAAACATACACAGGAAATAATTCTAAACTAAATATCGGACCAAAAGGTTTTACCGGCGAAAAATATGGAGGTGCTACTTATTGGGATACTGAAGCTTATTGCATTCCGTTTTTCCTGAAAACTGCCCCACAAAAAATTTCACGTCAATTGCTAAAATACCGCTACAATCAATTGGACAAAGCGATAGAAAACGCAACGAAATTAGGATTTACAGATGGTGCTGCTTTGTATCCGATGGTGACCATGAATGGCGAAGAATGTCACAACGAATGGGAAATCACTTTCGAGGAAATTCACAGAAATGGTGCGATTGCTTTTGCAATTCACAATTACGAAAGACATACCAACGATTGGGAATATGTACGTGAATTTGGACGCGATGTGTTGATTGGAATTGCCCGTTTTTGGGCACAAAGATTCAATTGGTCTGAAGATAAGCAACAATTTGTGATGCTGGGTGTTACTGGTCCAAATGAATATGAAAACAATGTGAATAACAATTGGTACACGAATTACATTGCAAAATGGTGTTTGACCTACACTTTAGAAGTTGAAGAAAAACTCGGTGATAAAAGACAAATTTTGCGCGAAGGCGAAAGTGAATCATGGAAACATTTGATCACCAATATCTATTTGCCAAAAATGAAAGATTCTAATATTTTCTTGCAACAAGATAACTTTTTGGATAAAGTATTATTGAATGCAACAGATATTCCTGAAAATGAGAGACCCATTAACCAACATTGGTCTTGGGACAGAATTTTAAGATCTGTTTTTATCAAACAAGCCGATGTTTTGCAAGGAATTTATCTTTTTGAAGATCAATTTTCAATGGATGAAATCAAGGATAATTTCAATTTTTACGAACCAAAAACGGTGCACGAATCTTCACTTTCGCCTTGTATTCATTCAATCATGTCTGCAAAAATTGGAGATAAAGCAACTGCTTATAAAATGTATTTGAGAACTTCAAGATTGGATCTCGACGATTACAACCGCGAAGTAGCTGAAGGTTTGCACATCACGAGTATGGCGGGAACGTGGATGAGTGTAGTTGAAGGTCTTGCTGGCGTGCGTGTTCAAGGTGAAAATTTGGTTTTGAATCCAATTATTCCAACTGAATGGTCAAAATATGAATTTAATATTTTCCACCAAAATCAACCTTTGAGTTTATCGATTTCAAAAGAAAATATATCGATAGAAAACAAAGGCGAAAGCGCAATCAAAGCAATGATACTTGGGCAAGCAATCGAAATTTTGGCGCATTCCAAGATGGAAACAAAGTTACAAGTAACCGCATAAATTTGATTGAAAAATTATTATCAAGATTAAATATTTATAAGATGAAGAATTCGTTCATTCAACCAAAAATTACAGGAATTATCATTTTTCTCGTCCTGAATTTATTTTCACAAAACATTAATTCACAAGTAAATAACACCAGAAGGCAAATTGTTTTACAAGGTTTTTGGTGGGACTATTGGAATAGCAATTATCCAAATGGTTGGTCTAATTACCTGGTGGAAATTGCGCCAAGGCTAAAATCCCTGGGAATTGACGCAGTTTGGATTCCGCCAACAATTAAAAACACAGGAACCAATAGCGTTGGTTATGCACCATTTGACCATTATGATTTGGGCGATAAATATCAAAAAGGAAATGTAAAAACCAGAATGGGCGACAAAGACGAATTGCTCAGAATGGTCGCCGTTTTGAAGGCCAATGGAATTGATGTTATTCAAGATATCGTTTTAAATCACGTTACGGGCGCTGGCTCTGGACTTGGTCTAGGTGGGCAAGATGTTACGGCCATGGATGATGGAAGTACCAATAAATACAAAAATTTCAGATATTCTTGTTTTGATACACCTGGAACTAACGAAAGTGCTGCCAGTTATCTAAACAGATCGGGAAGATTTCCAAAAAACTGGTCGAATTTTTACCCAAATGCAAATAATCCTTGTTGCACAAATCCAATCAATTCGCCTTATTGGGGGCCAGATATTTCTTACGAAGCAAATGCTTTTGGCGCTAGCGGAAATGCAACTTACAATCCAACTCAAACTTCAAATTACATGCGTGACAACATGAGAAATTGGATGATTTGGTACAAAAAACAAGTTGGCTGGGATGGTGTAAGATTAGATGCGGTGAAACATTTCCCAACATATGTTGCTGAAGATTTTTTATGGAATATTCAGTTTGGTTCACTCTGGGCAAATGGTGGTGAAGATATGTTTGCTGTTGGAGAATGGGTTGGCGGTACAAATGAGTTAGACACATGGGTTTCAGATGTTCAAAGCAGGGCTGGAACTTTTGATTTCGGCTTGAGAAATGCGATTGCAGGAATTGTTTCTGGAAATGGTGGATTTGATTTGGGCACTGTGCCAAGTTATCAGCAGCAAAATAGATATAAAACCGTTCCTTTTGTGAACAATCACGATACTTTCAGACCAGAAAAAGATGCGAATGGAAACTACATCGGCTGGGATTCAGGCAATGAGCTCGCACCGCACGTTGAACCAAATGATGGACGAAAAAGTGTTGTTCACGCGATTATTTTAGCCGTTGATGGCGCACCACAAATTTTCTTTGAAGATTTATTCAATATCGGTTATTTGAGTAATCGTTTTTCCCATTCTCCTTCGGATGTTGCACAATTACCTATTTACAGTGACATGGAAAATCTGCTTTGGTGTCACCAAAATTTGCACTTCAAAGAAGGAAATTACTTGGTGAGATGGCAAGCTGCAGACGCTTTGGTAATTGAAAGAGAAGGAAAAGCATTGGTGGCTGTGAATGATCAATGGTCAACATGGCAAAATCTGGTTGGCGTGCAAACAGCTTGGAGTGATGGCACGATTTTAACAGATTATTCAGGTGCAAACGGAACAACTACAATTACAGTTTACGGCGGCGGAAAGGCAGATATTGCTATTCCTCCATGCGACGGTTCTGCACTTTTGGGAAGAAGAGGTTATTCCATTTGGGCACCAGCGGGCATAACAACCAACTATAATCAGCCAAATAAACGAATTTCTCAAGAATGGGAAATGTCGGGAGATTTGGGTGACAGACATACTTTATCTTTGAAACAAGGAGGTGCACTTCCTGACAATAGCAATCAATGCAGGGTTGTTGGAAAAATTTTCGTGAAAGCGGGTGAAAAAGTAAAATTGGAATTGTATCCTGAAAACGCAAACAATTCAATTACTGTTTTATATGCAGACAAAGATTGTGCGGAATTTGATTCAATCTCTGCCGCAGGAACAATTATTGATTCTATCGTTCCTACCTACAGTGGCTGGATGACTGTGAAAATCAAAAATACAACAACCACGCAAACAGGTCAAAAATGCTATGTAAAACTGAATTATTTAGCACCTGAAGTTGTTGATCCATCGGTGGTCAAAAACAATTGTGCTTGCGCATTTTCATTTGCAAATTTGGAAGAAAGTGAAATTACAGCAACAAATATTTATCCAAATCCAACGAATGATATTTTGAATCTTACATTTGAAAAAATCCTTTCAGAAAATCTCAAAATCAATTTCATAGGAATGGATGGTCGAATTTTAGAGCATTTTGACTTGAATGGAGGCAACGATGCTTATCAATTGTCGACTGAAAGACTGAAAGCTGGCGTTTATTTCATTGAACTGACTCAAGGAAATCAGATTATTCGTAAACAATTTGTGAAATTGTAAGACAACAATTTGCTTGCATTATAACATGAAATTGCTTCACTTCACAGTGTAAAAAGGCATGATAATTTAAACAAAAAAAAACGGCTCCAAAAGAGCCGTTTTTTTGTTTAATAATTGAAATTCTATTCCTTAATAAATATTTGATTTGCAAACCCTTGATTCGTCTGAATTAAAATCAGATAAGTGCCTTTTTCTAGCGAACTGGCATTAAGTTTGTATTTAAAAGGTCCTTCATCGACATGATTTATTTCTTTTTCGAAAACTAAGGTACCTTTTAAATCAATCACTTTTAGAGTAACATCGCCTGCAAGTTTCATGTCAAATTGCACTTGAATTTCATCTACTGTTGGATTTGGAAAAAGATTCATTTCAAAACTATTTTCCATCAATTCTTCTAAGCCAACTGTCGAAAGTATTTCAGGTTTTGTCAATTTTGTCGTTGTGTAAACCCTATATTCTGCTGGCTTCAAAGTGATTGCTGTTGATGTCTGCGTTATTTGCAAACTATCGCCAGTGTAATATTCATACCACCAGCCTTGTTGTGGAAAACTGACTGATGTAATTGAATTTTGTACTGCAAAATTACCCAACACAACCGCATCCATTGTTGGATGTGTATAAGTCAATCTTTTTACTGTAGAAGACAAAGCATACTGCAATGTTCCAGATTTAAACACCTCATTCTGCGTTTTCAACTTAATGGTGGCGCTGTAAACATCATATAATTGCCTTCTGTTATTTTGTAGGAAATAATTCCAAAGAATTGGTTTATTACACACTCTACAGCCATAATCAATGGAATAATCATATCCCAATTCTCCAAATTGCCAAATCATTTTTGGTCCTGGAGCTGTCAACATTAATACTGCAGCAGTTTGAGCTCTCTGCAAGGCAACTGGTAAATTATCTTTTACAGTATGTGCCAAATTCGATACGCTTCCAAACTCCACTGCTTCAAAAACCCCTCGTTCTTCATCATGACTTTCTACATAAGTAATTAAATGAGGATTTGTCCAACCGCGGGCAGTGTAAATTCCATTTGAAAAATTTGATCCACTTCCTTTCATTGCTTGATGATACTCATAAGTCAAATTTCCCCAAAGCATCATTCCATAATCAGAAAGAATTTTTTCTTCATTATTATCTGCCCAATGTTCCAGAATAATGTACGCTTCAGGATGAGTTGCCCAAATTGTGTCTGCCATTCTTTTCAAAATGTCGATTCTTGTATTGCTGTATGATGCAGCGCTATTTACAAATCCTTTGGTATAGTCAAATCTAAAACCATCGATGTGGAATTCATTTAACCAATACTGGTTGATTCGGTCAATGTAATTTTTGGTAGCTTGCGCTTCGTGGTTCATGTCATATCCCCAGCAATATGGCTCATGTGGACAAACTGCGTTGAACCAAGGACTATTTGCTGCAGTTCTATTATTTGCAGCGTCCCAATACATATTTACCATGGGACTTTGTCCAAAAGTATGATTTAAAGCGATATCCATGATCACAGCAATTCCTTTTTCGTGGCAAATATCTACAAAAGCTTTAAAGTGTTCAGGTGTTCCGTAGTATTTATCCAAAGCCATGTGAAAACTCGGATTGTAGCCCCAACTTTCGTTGTTTTCAAATTCGTTAACCGGCATCAATTCAATCGCATTGATTCCCATATTTGCCAAATATCGAATGGTATCAGCCAATGTTTGATAGTTGTGCGAGGCAATAAAATCACGAACCAACAATTCATAAATAACCAATTCTTTATTTTGAGGCTTTGTAAAACCGTCATTTTGCCAATTAAAAGATGGATTATTTGTTTTGAAAAGTGAGATAAATCCGTCAGTCAATCCATTTGGATAGCTATATGGATCAGGATAAACAGACGCTGAAATACTTCCATCGTTATTTTTATCTGCAATCAAAAGCGAATATGGATCTGCTAATTTTAAACTTCCATCTATGTAAAATTGATATCCATAAACCACATCTGGCGTCAATCCTGAAATCTGTAACCACCAAGTTTTTCCATCAACTGAGCGATTCATGTGATTTGAAATACTTGGACTCCAATCATTGAAATCTCCGATGACATAAACATTGTTTTTTTCAGGAGCAAAAAGTCGAATGAGAATCGTATTGTCATCAATTCTATTTAAGCCATCAACTGTATTTGACGGCGGATCGATGGCGTTTACTGTTGGATTAACAACATACATTACAGTATCAATTTGAATTTCGCTTCCGTTATCTGCAATAAATTCAACAATATGATCCCCAGGAGTATTGGCAGTTATTGCATAACTCAATTCCATTGCATTGTTTACAGAATTGACCAAGACTCCGTTGTCTTTCAAAGACAAATTGGCTGTCTGATTGGTTTTTCCAATAATTGGAAGTTGGTCGTTTAAATTGACCACTGTATTTAAAGTCGGTTCAAATATTTTTGAGAGAAAACCAGCATTTGAAGGATAAACATCATAAAGAATATCACTTCCGTCTGCATTTCTGCCAACAATAGTTCCCGCAGCATTTCTAAAAACAAAAGCCAATTTATTGACAACAGTTCCGCCGGGAAAACCGTAAAAAGTACTTATGTCAACTGTAATTTGATGCGTATTATTTCCAATATTAGTCATTAATACATTGGCATCAGCTGTGCCCCAAACCCCTTGCACAAATTGCCAATTGGTGTTGGAAGTACTGGTGCTTGTTATCAATCCCATGTGCGCATACACGGCTGAAACTCCTGTTAATGCTGCATTTCCTTCATTTGCTTTGTAAGTAATTGTAACAACATCACTCGCTGTTGGAAAAGCGGGCGAAACACTAATTAGTTGTGCAATTGAACCAAACTGAAAAGCAAAAAAACTGACAATAATGACTAATAACTTATTCATATCTAATAATTTAAAGTTGATTCTATTTTTTAAGGTAGTTTATTAGAGAAAAAAAAGCCTAGGCAAAACCTAGGCTTTCAATAAAAAAGATTCTAATTATTTTTTAGAAATTTTTCCAGTTGTAACGTTGTTACCAACTTTAACTTGGTACATGTAGATACCAGCGTTTAAGTCTTCAGTGTTTACGTTAATTGTTTGTGCATTCTCAGTTTTAGAAGAAACTTCTTTTCCAGCTAAATCAAATAATGTAACTGTAGCTTCGTTTGCAGCATCAAATCTGAAATTTACAGACTCATTTGATGGATTTGGGTAAACTGACAAATTCATGTTAGCTGAATTTTCAGAAATACTTGCAACGTTCAATGTGAAATTGTAAACAGCAGTAGACAAGACGAAAGTAACTGTGTAATTTCCTGCAACTGGCACAGCAATATTTGGAGAACCACCAGCAACATCACCTGTTCCAGTAGGGAAACCACCATCACCCCAAGCGATAGCCCAATCATCATCTTGTCTGAATTTGATTACATCAGCTAATAAATCCAAAGTCAATGTGAAGTTTTCATTGTCAGATGTGTTCATTGTAGAGTCTGCACCCCAAGTGTTTCCTGGAATAGCTGGTCCGATAAGACCTACAGTTTGAGAAAAAGCAGTAGTTCCTAAGAACAACGCAGCACAAATAGTAAAGATTTTTTTCATAATTTTTTGTTTAAATGATATTCATAAAAAGTTTAACTTAGTGTCAAAATGACCCTTAAATGTAAATCAAATTTTTATACTACCAAAAAAATGACGGTTTTTTTTTATCTTTTTTTTTACAATTCATTGTAAACACCAATAAATTAGGATTTTTTGAAAAAACTATTCAGTCTCCAAATTTTCAAAAAATATAAATTCTGAGCAGAAATTACGCTTATATTTCACAAGACATGGACAAAAAAAAAGGGCAAAAAAAATCCCTCATTAAAAAATGAGGGATTTAAAATATTTGGGATTTTCACCTTAGTTCTTTGGGATAAAAATCAATTTCATTTTTTGATCTTTTGGCTCGATTACCAATTTATCACTTGATAATTCGTGAATCGTGAAAATTTGCTTTTCACCTTTAATATCTGCAGTGAAAGATTTTTTGTCAGCAGCCATTTTCCAAGTACCAGCTTGTTTCATTGTTGTTCCATCCATGTTTGGATTTTCAGCAGAAAATTTCCCTCCTTCTTCAAATTTAAAAACAACTTTACCTCTGGTTTTGTCCATATTTTCTTTAGCGCCTTTTCTCATCATGTCCTGAGTTTCTTTAGGCATCTCTTTCAAAAGTGCTTCAACATCCATATTGTCTAATTTCCATGTCTTTAAAATTGGATCTCCACTACAAGAAACCAATAAAGAAAGAGTTAATCCTAAAAATAATGTGCTTACAAATTTCATCTTTACGTTTTTTTTTAATTTAAGCGTGCAAGATAGTAAATTTTATTCTAGACAAACAAACTGGAAAAGAATTAATTTTGATAAATCTCAATTCTATCCATGAAACTTTAGATAAATCTGAGTAAATTTGAACTGATTAAATCAGCAACAAAATGGAAGAAATACGCAACAAAATCAAAGAAAGTGGTTTAATTAGTTTAGACTTGGCAGACTTTAAACCAAACGTCAATAATATCGTAGAATTTGACATTGCACCACATCTTTGGCAAGGTTTGATTTTGAAAGAAAAAGATTTTAGAACTTTTATCGCTGAGCACAATTGGTCGCAATACAGCGAAAAAGATATCTATATTCATTGCTCGGCTGATGCCATTGTTCCAACTTGGGCTTACATGCTGGTTTCTGTAAAACTCCTAAATGTTTGTCATTTTTCAGTGGTAGGAAATGAAATCGATTTACAAAAAGCATTGATTCTCAAAAAAATAAGCGCGTTTGACACAACACAATATCCCGATGGGAAATTCATCATCAAAGGTTGCGCCGACATTGTTTGTCCAGAATTTGCGATGGTGGAATTGACCAACAAATTGCAACCAACTGCCAAAAGTATCATGTATGGAGAACCTTGTTCGACAGTTCCGATTTATAAAGCACCAAGGTAGACTTAAGATATTAGACCTGAGATATTAGATTTAAGACATTAGACCTGAGATATTAGACTTTAGACTTTTCTAATTGTCTTAAAGTTCTTTTGATTTAAGTTTGGGAAATAGGCCTTCCCCTTTTGGAGGAGAAAAAGTGATAGCTTTTAAAGACCTAGCGATAGCGCAGGGACTAGGGGGAGGAAAAAATGAAAATAAAATAGAATCTTAAACCCATCTATAATTCTACCCCAAAGCCACATCTAAAATCATCATCACCAAAAAGCCACCAATAAATCCGAGTACCGCGATGTCGGTGTATTTGTCTCTTTGCGTTTCGGGAATCACCTCTTCGACTACCACAAAAATCATGGCCCCCGCCGCGAAAGCCAAGGCGAAAGGCAAAATTGGTTGCATATAAATTACTGCAACAGCGCCAATAACACCTGCAATAGGCTCTACGATGGCAGATAATTGTCCGTACCAAAAACTTTTTCTTCTGCTGAAACCAATGCGTCTCAAAGGCATCGCAACAGCAAAACCTTCTGGAAAATTTTGAATACCAATACCAATTGCCAAAGCGATTGCCGCTGGAATTGTTGAGCCGTCAATGCCTAAACCTGCTGCACCAAACAAAACACCCACAGCCAATCCCTCTGGGATGTTGTGTAAAGTAATGGCTAAAACGAGTAAAGTAGATTTATGCAATTGCGTTTTCTTGCCTTCTTTTTCATCTTCACCAAAATTCAAGTGCAAGTGCGGCATCACTTTATCTAATCCATAAAGAAACATGGCTCCCAATAAAAAACCAACTGCCGCCGGCATCCAAGACATGGTTGGATACATTTTTTCTGACATTTCAATCGCGGGATTCAGCAATGACCAAAAACTCGCCGCAACCATCACACCACCTGTAAAGCCCAACATTCCATCTAAAACCGCACGGTGCATTGTCTTAAAGAAAAAGACCAACGCAGCGCCTGCCGCAGTAACCAACCAAGTAAAAGTAGTGGCGATCAGCGCTGCATAAACAGGGTCAATTTTCGTAAAAAATGCGACTAATTCTTTCATCAATTTTCGATTTAAACCATTCTTTTCTCTAAAAAGCAAAAGTAAGCATAATATTATTCGCAAAACTAAAAAAGTTAGACTAATCTAAAAAAGACTCGCTGCGCTATTAGACTTGAGACATTAGACCCGTTGCTTTGCAACTATTAGACTAGATTGCTTTGGTTGCTTCGCAAATTTACGATAATCTTAAAAAATTTAGAAAATTAGAAAAGTCTAATGTCTATGGTCTAATGTCTATGGTCTAATGTCTAATGTCTATCATCAAATGTCTAAAAATTCCAATTTAAAATATTATTTTACCTAACTTCGCAACCTATATTATAGTAGCAATGTTGATTCAAGTAGTAAAATCTAAAATTCACCGGGTTAAAGTAACGCAAGCAGATCTAAATTACATTGGTAGCATTACCATTGATGAAGATCTGATGGAAGCTGCCAATGTCATCGAAGGTGAGAAAGTGCAAATCGTAAACATCAATAATGGTGAGCGTTTTGAAACTTATGTTATCAAAGGCGACAGAAAATCTGGTACGATTTGTTTGAATGGCCCCGCTGCGAGACGTGTTGCGATGGGTGATATAATCATTATCATTGGCTACGGATTTATGGAATTTGAAGAAGCAAAAACATTCAAACCTTGTTTGGTTTTCCCAAATGAAGAAACTAATCTAATCGACTGATGAAAAAATTCTCAATAATTGGTTTACTAAAAATTGTATTGCCGCTTTTATTGGGAGTTTATTTGATTTGGTATTTTTTCGACAATATGTCGGAAAGAGAATTAGATGGTTTTTACAAAGCGTTACAAAATGCCAATTATTTCTGGATTTTTCTATCGCTAATTTTAAGTTTTGGTGCATTTTTATTGCGTGCTTATCGGTGGAAATATGTGCTCGAACCAATGGGCTACAAAACCAAATTTTGGAATCGTTACCATGCGATGATGATTGGGTATATCGTAAATCTAACTATTCCTCGTGCTGGCGAAGCTTCTCGTGCGGCGATGCTTTTTCGTTCTGATGGTGTTCCTTTTTCAAAATCTTTTGGGACCATTTTGGCAGAAAGAGCCGTTGACTTAATTATGTTGGCATCCGTTGCAACATTAACTGCAATTCTCGGATACGATAACTTCATGAAGATTTTTGAGGAAATCAAAGCGAATTTTTCCCCTGCTGAAAGTGCCAATGAAGGTTTTCCGTGGAACATTGTTATTTATGGTTTTCTAGGCGCTGGATTTTTAGCATTGATTGCTTTGATGGCTTTCAAAAAAGCATTGAGAAACAAAATTATCGGTTTTGTAAAAGACGTTTTTGCAGGATTATTCTCTATTTTTAAATCCAAAAATCCTTGGGCCTATTTAGGTCAAACGCTTTTGATTTGGGTTTTGTATGTGGTCTATTTTGCCATTCCTTTTTTAAGTTTGGAAGCAACCAAAAACTTCCCATTGGATGGCATTTTACTTGCATTTATTGCTGGTTCATTGGGAATCACTTTTACCAATGGAGGAATTGGTTCTTTCCCTCTTTTAGTTGGGATTGCGGTGGCTTTTTTCTTGGGCGCAAGTGATTCAAACGCAAGTGCAACAGGCAAAGCATTAGGAATGATTATCTGGATTTCTCAAACTCTATTTTTGATTATTTTAGGATTACTTTCTTTGGTGCTGTTACCAAAGAATTACAACAAAGATGATGTCAAGACTGAATTACTTGAAAGCGAAAATAGTTGATGCAAAAGAAGCGCAATTATTGATCAATAGCTGGAAATTTAAAGGAGATAAAGTTGTTTTCACAAACGGTTGTTTCGATATTCTCCATCAAGGACATGTGGTTTATTTAGCCAAAGCTGCTGAAATGGGCAATAAATTTATCGTAGCACTAAATTCAGATCAATCGGTCAAAAAACTAAACAAAAGTCCAGAGCGACCAATCAATTCAGAAGATTCTAGAGCAATTGTTTTAGCCGGTTTGGGTTTTATCGATTTAGTATTGATTTTTGATGCTGAAACACCCAAGGAAATAATTGAATTTTTGAATCCTGATGTTTTGGTAAAGGGAGCAGATTACGATGCAAATGAAACAGATCCGAACAATAAAAAATACATCGTTGGTTCTGATTTTGTGCGCAAAAACAACGGATCGGTTCAAGTTGTGGAATTAGAACAAGGATTTTCTACTACTTCAATTATCGAGAAAATGAAAAAATAAAGAGTCAAATTTCTTTTTGAATTTACTTGATCAAAGTCACGTGCCCCTCATATCGGTATACCAAATCAGAAGTTCCTGCTTTGAATGAAATTGACCAAACATAAGTGCCGTCTTGACACATATTACCTCGATAATTTCCATCCCAGCCATTGGTCACTTCAGTTGTTTCAAAAACTACTTCACCCCATCGATTAAAAATTCTTAAACTATAAAAATCAGGATCGTAACCTTCTGAGAAAACTGGCTGAAAAACATTATTCACCTCATTTCCATCAGGAGAAAATGAATTTGGAACATAGAAAATGGTTTCTTCTTCAACATAAACGAAATTACTAACAGTATCAGCACAGCCTGAATTATTGGTTGCTATCAATTCAACCAAATAATAACCAATTAATTCAGGATAGGTTTGCGTGGGATTTTCTAAGTTCGAACTTGTTCCATCACCAAAATTCCAGGTGAAAGCTGTTGCATTCAAAGAGGTGTTTTCAAAATAAAAAACAGGATCAATAACGGAAGTCGAAAAATTATCCGCCGTAAATGATGCTTCAGGATTGGGATAAACATAAATATCGATAGAACTTCCACCACCACAGACGCCCGTCAACGTATAAGTAATAATATTTACTCCGATGTTTGCAAATGAGGGATCAAATTCACCCGTCACAGCATTAACGATTCCTGGTCCTGACCATAGTCCATTTCCAACATCTGCTACCATATTTTCATTTGGACTACTTAC
This sequence comes from Chryseobacterium gleum, assembly GCA_945897805.1. GTDB lineage: Bacteria > Bacteroidota > Bacteroidia > Flavobacteriales_D > Crocinitomicaceae > JAQVCM01. Next base: position 98,648 of record CAMDFX010000008.1, on the reverse strand, counting down.
ACAATAAGGTCCTGCTGGCGATATACTCACATTCGGTATTGGTCCAATCGTGATATTGAAACTAAAACTAGTGCCTTGGCAACCAGAATTTTCTGGAATTATGGTAATATTTGCTGTAATATCTGCAACTGAATTATTGTTAGGGGAAAATGACGGAATATCTCCTACTCCATTGGCTGCCAATCCAATCGCAGGATTTGAATTCGTCCACAAGAAATTAGAGTTTACCAAATTAGCGCCTAAAATTACTGGAGATGTCATCACGCCATCGCAATAAAATATGTCGCTAATTGAATCAATGATTGGCAAAGGATTTACTTGTACAATCAACATTTGATTCTCGCTTTGACAGCCATTAACTAATGAAATCAAATCGATATTGTAAGTAACATATTCAATAATATTTGTCGCATTGACCAAATTATCGCCAATAAAGTTCGTGCTTTGAACAGCCAATGTCTCACCTATTATATTTGGATTATCTGATGCGAACCAAGAAATATTCGACGCAACATCAGTTACAATCGGATAATTCAAATCGGCGTCCGAACAGAGAATTACTGTGCCTTGACTAACAATAATCGGCAACGAATTCACAGTTATCAAAACTTGATCAGTTGCTGCATTGCATGGCCCAACTGGGTCGTTGGATGTTAAAGTCAAAGTCACAGAACCGGCTAAAACATCCGCCGCACTTGGCGTATAAATCGCATTCAATGTCGTTGCATTCGGACTGAAAGTGCCCGTTCCACCACTCCAAGTTACCGAAATTGCAGCGCCTCCTTGCGTTGCTGAAAGTGAAACTGGCGTTGTGCCACAAACGGTTTGGTCTATCCCTGCATTCACCGTTGCCGGTTGATTGATGGTAATTAAAACTAGATCGGAAACTGCTGCGCATGGTCCCGCTGGATCGTTGGAAGTCAAAATCAAAGACACAGAACCTGCATTTACTTCCGCCGCACTTGGCGTGTAAACCGCATTCAATGTCGTTGCATTCGGATTGAAAGTGCCTGTGCCACCGCTCCAAGTAGCTGAAGTAGTCGAGCCGCCCTGCGCACCTGCAAGTGAAACTGGCGTTGTGGCACAAACTAATTGATCAATTCCTGCGTTGATGGTTGCGGGCTGATTCACAGTTATCAAAACTTGATCAGTTGCTGCATTGCATGGCCCAACTGGGTCGTTGGATGTTAAAGTCAAAGTCACAGAACCGACTAAAACATCCGCCGCACTTGGCGTATAAATCGCATTCAATGTCGTTGCATTCGGACTGAAAGTGCCCGTTCCACCACTCCAAGTTACCGAAATTGCAGCGCCTCCTTGCGTTCCTGAAAGTGAAACTGGCGTTGTGCCACAAACGGTTTGGTCTATCCCTGCATTCACCGTTGCAGGTTGATTGATGGTAATTAAAACTAGATCGGAAACTGCTGCGCATGGTCCCGCTGGATCGTTGGAAGTTAAAGTCAAAGTCACAGAGCCGGCATTTACTTCCGCCGCACTTGGTGTGTAAAATGCATTCAATGTCGTTGCATTTAGATTGAAAATGCCTGTGCCACCGCTCCATGTTGCCGAAGTGGTTGAGCCTCCTTGCGTTCCTGCCAAGGTGACGATTGAAGTTCCACAAATAATTTGGTCTATTCCTGCATTGATGGTTGCAGGTTGATTCACAGTTATCAAAACTTGATCAGTTGTTGCATTGCATGGCCCAACTGGATTGTTGGATGTTAAAGTCAAAGTCACAGAACCGGCTAAAACATCCGCCGCACTTGGCGTGTAAATCGCATTCAATGTCGTTGCATTTGGATTGAAAATTCCAGTTCCTCCGCTCCAAGTTACGGAAGTTGTTGAACCGCCTGACGTTCCTGAAAGTGAAACTGGCGTTGTTCCACAAACGGTTTGGTCTATCCCTGCATTCACCGTTGCAGGTTGATTGATGGTAATCAAAACTTGGTCTGAAACTGCAGCGCATGGTCCTGCTGGATCGTTGGAAGTTAAAGTCAAAGTCACAGAACCGGCATTTACGTCCGCGGCACTTGGCGTGTAAACCGCATTCAATGTCGTTGCATTCGGATTGAAAGTGCCTGTTCCTCCGCTCCAAGTAGCTGAAGTGGTTGCGCCGCCTTGCGTTCCTGCTAAACTTACGATTGAATTTCCGCAAATTATTTGGTCAATTCCTGCGTTGATGGTTGCTAAAGCATTGACAGAATAAGTAAAATTAACTGGATTACCTGGACAACCATTTGCGCTTGGGGTTACACTAACAGTGGCATTTTGCTGATTTGAAGTATTATTTAATCCAATAAATGGGGAAATAGAACCTGATCCTGAAGCAGCAAGACCAATTGCTTGGTTTGAGTTTGTCCAACTGAAGGTTGTGTTGACAACAGGACTTGAAAAGTTGACAACATTTGTGTTTGAATTGGCACAAATAACTTGATTTACAAGATTATTGACAGTAGGTGTAGGTTGAATTCTAATGGTATCAAGGGACAGAATATAGCCAAAACAAGAACCATTTGACAAAAATAAAGAAGGTACAAATTGAATTTGAGTCGTTCCCGTATTACAATAAGAATATGTAACAGTTTGTGAGGTATTCGGAAATAAATCAACAAAAGCACCATTCCCAAAAAGTAATTTTGCTTCCGTTGCACCTGATGTATTGACATTAATGTTTGCAGCAAAACAAGAACAACCCGTTAAACTTGAATTCGTAACATCCAAACTTCCAATGGGTCCACCAATATTGACAATGACAACTTGTTGCGTATCTCTGCATACAGCTCCAGAGCTTGTTGGCATTGAACTAACAATTAGTGTTACATTATAAGTCCCAGCCAAAGAATACACTGTAGAAGGATTCCAATTTGTTGAAGTTTGTCCATTTCCAAAATCCCATTGAGCAGAATTTATATCAGGATTATTTGAACTTGTGTTAGTAAAATTAACCACATTTGGTGGATTAAAGCAAGTAAAAGAATTAGCAGAAGCAACACCTGCGGCTGTAACATCCAAAACAGTAATTGGAATAATTGTATCATCTATACAACCCAGATTGTCACTAACAATTAAACTGATCGTTTGATTTCCTTGTTGCACAAAATTAAAAGAACCAGGATTCGCTCCAACGGCAGTCAAAGGAATCGCGCTTGTTGCACTCCACGAATAACTCAATGTGCCAATTCCAAATGAATTTGGTGAAACGAAGACCGACTGATTGTTACAAATAAAATCTTGGTCTACATTAAATGAAGCAAATGGTTTTCTGACCGTAACAACTTTGGTAGAAGTTTTCGTACAACCAAAATCATCGGTGACAATCAACGTAATCGTATAACTTCCCGAAACTGTATATATGTGTGTTGGATTTGGAGTATTTCCATCAGTATTCGGTGTTCCATCACCCCAGTTCCAGACCCTCGAAACTATAAAACCGTTGGGCGCCAAAGAATTATCAGTTACTGAAAAAGACAATCCATTACAAATTGTATCTGGCGCAAAAAATGTTCCTGTTATGCCATGAATATGAATTGTCTTTATAACTGTATCTCTGCAACCATTGTTATCAATATTTATCATGCCTACTCCATAATTTCCTGGAGAATAACTTGGTGAACTAAGTATTCTAGATCTTGGAGTTCCTCTTAAAGAAGTGCTAGTATTAACGAATGAAATTCCTGTATTTGTATTCCAGTCCCATAATGTATTAATAGAACTGGTTGAAGCTGGCGCTACTCCAGAATTATATTGAGGTGCTGGAGTAGTATTTACAAATTGTAATAATCCACCTATACAAACATCAGAAGATAATACTCCACTTAAATTAGATTGAAAATTAGCTAAATTATTTGGATTGGCATTTACTATAAAATTATGTTGAGTAGGAAGGCAACCTGTTGATAAATCGGAAACAGTCAAATTTACTGTATAAGAGCCATAATTCAAAAAAGTGTGCGTAACTGCTTGTAAATTTGAACTTGGCGTACCATCTCCAAAATTCCAAGTATAAGTTGTTAATGGGGTTGTACCTGCTGAAGTAGAAGAAAAAGTCCTTGTTAACTGATTGTTACAATCGACTAGACTAGCGCTAAAAGCTGATTGAGGGCCAGTAACAATTACATTTACTTGAGAAGTTGAACCTGAACAACCCAAAGCATTTCCAACTGTGGTGAATGGTGTCATTGAAACAGTGTAATTTCCTGGTGCGGAATACGAATAGCAAAAAGAAACTGTAGGATCAAAAAAAGCGGTGAAACCATTTCCTAAATCAAGTAAGATTGTATCAGCACCGACACCAGTATATTGAAAACAGTAATTATCTCCATTTACACACTGAGTGACTGACGTTAGATTTACAAACGAAGATGTGGGAGGAACTCCATTACCGACTATCATTGCACCGGGAAAAATATTTGTAGCTGTGCAACCTGCCAAGGTAGTGGAAGTCATTGAAATTGAATAATTTCCAGATGTATTATACGTAACAGCAATTGGGCCTGATCCATTTCCAGAATTGGGAGAAGATGCCCCAGGAAAATTCCATGTTGTTAATGCAGTATTTGTATTGGGTGTAGTCGAGGTAAATGCTGTTGTTACTGGCGCAGAACATGCATTTGAAGTAGATGCTGTGAAACTATTAACAGGTAAGTTGTTGACTAACAATATAATTGAATCAAGAATACTTGGACAACCTAATGTATAAACTAAAGTGTACAACGTTGTTGAAGATGGAGAAACTGTGATAGATTGCGAAGTGAGATTTCCGGGCATCCAAAGATAAGTTCCTCCAGGCAAAACAGGATTTGCAGTCAAAATTACTGAGGCACCTGAACAAATTGTTGCATCATTGTTTGCAATACCTGAATTTTCAGAATTAGTTAAATTGACAACCGGTGCTAATATTGTATTTACATTAATATTTAATGGTAAACTATTACAAATTCCATTGTAAAAAGTAACTGAATAAACACCAGCTGATGAAACCGTAATCTCGCTTGTTTCTTCTCCGGTTGACCACAAATATTGACCATTTTGCGCGCTTCCTGTTGCGGTTAAATTTGTTGTTTGTCCCTCACAAATATTGATATTACCGGCATTTGCAGAAACTGTCGGAAGTGCTCGGACAGTCACATTAATTGTTTGAACACCAATACAACCATTTGGAGCAGTAGAGGTAACAACATAAGGAACAATAATATTACTGGAAGTATTATTTACTAAAATCTCGCTTATATTGCCTGTTCCACTGCTAGAGTTTGGAGAAATCCCTGCGGCACTTGCCCTTGTCCAAGAAAAAGAAGAACCGACAATTGAACTTGAAAAAGAATAATTGAAAGTCGCACCGCTGCATATAGAATTTGAATTCAATGGACTTGTTAAACTTGGTGCCGGCAAAACAGTAATAGCAGGTAAATTCATTGTAGTAAAACATCCAAAAGAATTGGTAATTGTTGCTGTAGGATTATAAACTCCTGGGGCACTATAAATTACTGAAAAATCTTCATTGTTAGAAATAGTTCCATTGGCAGAATTGATGGCAAAAGACTGCAAAGTGCCACTTCCAGGAGTGGAGCTACCATTAAAATTCACATTCAAAGGTGAACAACCTGAGGTTGAAGAAAGGTTGTAAACAATTGTTGGTATTGCATAAACTTGTAAAAAGTTATTTTGTGTGTTTGTTACTGTAGCACCTGCATTTGTGACTGTTAATGAAACATTGTAAAATCCAGAATTGCTTAGAAAAACAACTATTGAACTTCCGGAAAGGGAACTGTTAAAACCAGCAGGGCCGGTGATTGTCCATACATAATTGGAATAGGTAGGATTATTGGCGTTTAATGCAAAAAGATTTCCTGGACATTGACTTTGATCAACACTTGTGAAACTTGCATCCTGTGCTTTAACTTCCGAAATTGAAAGTACAAACAGCAAAAAAAAAGTAAAATATGTCCCTAAAATTCTTCCCATTAGTTGTTTAAATCAACTTACACATTAACAATTTATGACAATATAAACTATTTTTCCAGTTTTTCAAAATTTCCTGCAATTATTCTAAATTATCTTACAATTAACTCAAAAAAATCACCTAATAATTTCGTTTGATTCAACCCAATTGCTTGCATGCAATGCCCTATCGATTAATTGAATTTTGTATTTAATTGTGTCGCTTTCTGTCGAAAAAGGATTGTAAAATATAGGCTCAATTGTTGCAATTATTTGCCCTTTTAAACCTGTAGTTTTTCCGCTATATATAGGTTTAATTCTGTTTTTAAATATAATTGAATCGCCATTAATATCTTTTCCAACGACCCAGCCATTTAAATCATTTTTCTCGTAATAAACCATGTAAACATTGTAATAATATTTAGACTCTGGATTATATGGCGCTACTATTTGGTCATCAGACAAGCCAATGTCTCCCTCTCCATCTTGGAAAGAAAAACGCATTTTGGCAGAATCTCCTTCTTGAACAAAATCGATGAATTTAATTTCAGGTACTTCGCTGTACTTCTGATCTTTAAAGCATGCATAAACAAGCATAGAAACAGCGAAAAAAAGAAGCGATTTTTTTATCATGCAATAAAAGTAATTTAAATCTCGAAACCTTGAAATGAGTATTTGTTGTTTCTTATACCAAAAGTGACAGCAAAAAGTTTCAAAAGCCTTTAATGTGACTCCGTTTACAGGAAATAAAGCGCAAAATATTCAACTTAACAGTCCATTCAAAACAGTTCTCCCAGAAAAAAAAATTTTCAGATTGGGGCGAGAAAATTCGCAGTCTTAAATTTAAACCGTTCACTAGCTAATTCAAGCCGTATTTACTTACTTGTGTAACTTTTCTGATAAAAGTTGTTTATCCTTGCAGTAAATTATCACAACAATATGAAGAAAATACTCTTTCTAATCTCTCTTCTTTCAATTTTACCTCTGTTTTCATTCGGGCAAAACATGCACATTTCAGGAAATGTTTTTGATACAATTGGTAATGTACCTTTAGAAAATGCCATGGCAATGGTGGTCAGAATAAAAGATTCATTATTAATTGATTTCAAAAGATCCGATAGAGCAGGAAATTTCGAATTCAATACTTTACCGCTAGACACTTTGCAACTGATTGTTTCTCATCCCAAATTTGGAGAAAGAGAATTTTATTTTTTCGGAAGAGCAGACAATGCTAATTTTGAGCTAAAAAAAATAATTTTGCCTGTTAGAAGTACGCGCATTGACGAAGTTACTATTTATGCATTCAAAGACCCTATTTTCTACAAAGGTGATACGCTCGTTTATGTGGCAGATTCTTTTGCCACCAAACCAAACGCGGTGGTAGAAGATTTACTTAAAAAATTACCCGGAATTAAAGTAGCAGCAGATGGCTCGATCACTTCTCAAGGAAAAGAAATTTCTCAAGTTTTGGTCGATGGAGATGAATTTTTTGGCGCAGATCCAACCATGGCAACAAAAAACCTCGCTGCGAAAGGAGTGGAATCGGTGCAAGTGTATGAAAAGAAAAATGAAAATGGTTCAGAAGGAGATGAAACAATTCAGGTTTTGGATCTAAAATTAAAAGACGATGCTAAAAAAGGGTATTTCGGAAAAACTTCCGCCGCAGGAGATTTTAAGCGTTTTTATGAAGGAGAATTATTGGCAAATAAATTCAATAAAAAACAAAAAATATCAGTTTTTGCATTGGCTTCTAACACCACAAATTCGAGTTTGAGATGGCAAGATGCATACAAATACGGCATCGAAACAGGATTTACTTACAACGAAGAGGAAGATCAATGGCAAGGTGATAATATTCAACAAGGTTCAGGATTTCCTACCACATTGAAAACCGGGGTTTATTATGATGACCAAATCACAGCCAAAACCAAATTGGCAATTAATTATACCTACTCAAACAATGGACTGAAAACGGCGGAGAAAAACAAATCTCAATACTTTTTGGAAGACACTACTTACGTGACTGATCAGCAAAATCAATCTACAAGTTTGAGTCAATCGCATGCTTTAAATATGCTGGTTGAACACAAAATTGACTCACTGACAACCATTGAATTTGAACCTAAATTAAAAATCAACTTAGCCAACAATAATAGCGACGATAAAACTGATTTTGTTGGCTCTGACAATATTTTAAATAGGTCAACAACGGTGAAAAATAATTCAGAATCATCAGGAACAAATCTAAAAACAAGGCTTACTTTAATACGAGATTTCAAGAAAAAAGACAGAAAATTGGTGGCAACCTATCGCTTTACTTATGATGACAACAAATCAAAAGGAAACCTTTATTCTTTAAACAACAATCTTTTTGCGACAATATTTAATGACACAATTGATCAAGCAAAAGACAACAATTCATTGTCTTTAAGTCATACTGCGAGTGCAATTTATACTGAACCATTGAACACTAAATTCAAATTAGAATTTGACTACGAAATGTTTTCAAACCACAATAATCAGTCGAAAAAAACTTTCAATTTCATGAATGGAAATTATGAAACAGCAGATTTGAATTTTTCGAATGAATTTGAAAGCAATAAAATGCAAAACAGAATCGGAAGTTCAATCATTTATGACCACAAAAAGAATAGATTTGTAGGCGGAGTGAGATTCAGAAATGTAACTATTTCTAATAAAAACTTAATTTCTGACACCACGATTTTGCAATCTGTCAATAACTTTTTGCCACGATTCAAATACACTCATAAGTTTTCTCAAACCAACAGATTTGTCGCAAATTACAGCACATCTTCCTCACAACCAACTGTAAGCCAACTTCAGCCAGTGAGAGACAATATCAATCCAAACAGAATTTCGTTAGGAAATCCGAATTTAAAACCTAATTATGTTCACAGTGCTTTTATTTCCTACAATAGCTACAAACCAGTTTCTGGAAGATACATTTGGTCGCGTTTAAGTCAAACGATAACCGAAAATGCATTCACTAGTTCAGTAGATTTTGATGCTTTTGGAAGAACTTATACCAAAACTGTAAATACAAATGGAAATGCGTATACAAACCTATATTTTGGTGGTGGTTTTCCTGTTTACAAACAAATTGTGACCTTAAATCCAAATTTGAATACAGGTTATTCTAAATTCAACAACTTTGTAAACGGTGAAAAAAACATTACTATCAATAAATCAATCGGCGGTGGCCTAGATGTAACTTATGAAACCGATTCATTAGAGTTTTCAATTGCAGGCACTGTTTCTTACACTGATCCAAAAAGTTCGATTAGTGCAAGTAGCAGCCAGCCATATTACACACAAAGATATAATGCAGATCTGACAGTCAAACTTCCTTGGAAATTCGGAATTGAATCTGATGCGGAATACACAATTAATTCTGGTAGAGCAGCTGGCTACAATATCAATTATTTGATTTGGAATGCCACTGTAACTAAAAATTTCGGAAAACTCGAAAATTTAATTCTTGGTGTTACCGTCTATGATATTTTAAATCAGAACACCAGCGCAGGAAGAGATATAAATGCCAATGTAATTACTGACAGTCAAACGACAATCATCGCTCGCTATTTATTGGTGAAATTAACGTATAAATTCAACAGTTCTAAAATCAAAGAAAATGAAGAATCCCATTTCTAAAACAATCCTTTTTTCACTCCTTTTTCTGGCTTTTAGTTTCATTTCAACTGCACAAATCACCGCTGGAAAAATCACTTTTGAACGAAAAACGAATCTCTTAAAAAGATTTACTGATCCAAATATGATTCGTTGGTTGGGCGAAAAAAACAAAACCAAAATAGATGTTTTTGACCTTTACTTCAATGACAGTATTTCGATTTTCATACCGCAAGATGCTGCGAGTAACGATGAATTGAGTTGGGCGACCAATAGAAATACAGTTTACCAAAATATCAATCAGCAATCAAGATTATCAATCTTCAATGTTTGGGGCGAAAATATGTACGTGCAAGATTCAACCGTTCATAGAAACTGGCAAATCACTGAAAACAAAAGGAAAATCGGCAAATATGAATGTCGAAAAGCCATTTGGGAGGTGAACGATAGTACCAGAATATATGCTTGGTTTAGTGATGAAATCATTCCATCCATTGGCCCAGAAACTTTTACAGGTTTGCCAGGAGCAATTTTAGGTTTGGCTACTGAAGATGGAGGTGTAATTTATTTTGCTAAAACTGTTGATATTCAGAATCCAAATATGGAAGAATTGATTCCGAAAATCGTCAAAAACAAAACCCTTACTTCAGCTGAACTAAGGGTCAAATTAGAAAAACAATTCGGGTCAAAACCAGAATTTAAAGGATTTATTGTGGAGCTTTTTACTTGGTGATTTTCGGGAAAATTTCATCCACTTTTTTAAAGCGATAAGCAAAGATTTCTTCCAATTTATTTTTCACTAAAATAGGATGCGCCATTTTTCCTAAAATTCCTAATGGCAATTCATAGGAGACAATATCTGTCATTTCAACACCGCCTTCAACGGCTTTAAAATGATGCTCATGGTGCCACATTTTATAAGGACCAAATCTTTGTTCATCCACAAAAAAAGATTTGTCGTGCACGTATTTAATTTCTGTCACCCAATTTAATGGAATACCTAATAATGGTCTGACTTTATAAGCAATCATTAATCCTTCATACATCTTTTCAGGCACTTCTGTCAAAACATCAAAGCCCATATAATCAGGAGTAATGGCTTGTAAATTTTTTGGAGAGGAAAAAAAATCCCAACAAGTTTGAAGATCTGTAGGAACAAATTGAGTTCTTTTAAGCTGATACATTTTCTGTCATTTTAATCTGCTTAATAAACAGAAAAATCAAACTTATGTTTAGATTTTAATAGTATTTATTTGGGATCAAGTGATTTTTGACATAATCTTCTACCCCAGCTTCTAAACTGTGAAAACCTTTGGAATAGCCAGCATCCAACATTTTTTGCATTTTTGCTTCGGTAAAATATTGGTATTTATCTCTGATGTCAATTGGCGTGTCGATGAAACCAATGTTAGGCTCTTTTCCCATGGCGAGAAAAGTATTTGTAGCCAAATCTAAAAAAGTACGCGCTTCGCCAGATCCTAAATTGTAAATGCCTGAAGTTGGTTTTTCCTCCATCAAAAATAAACAAACTTCAACCACATCTTTCACATATACAAAATCACGCAATTGTCCACCGTCAGTGAAATTTGGATTGTGAGAACGAAATAAATTCATGGAGCTTTTTTCCGAAATTTGATTGAAAGCATGAAAAATAACAGAAGCCATTCTTCCTTTGTGGAATTCATTTGGGCCATAAACATTGAAGAATTTCAAACCTGCCCAAAAAGGTGGTTGTTTTAGTTGCTTCAAAGCCCAAATGTCAAAATCGTTTTTAGAATCTCCATAAGGATTCAATGGTTTTAAACTTGGAATAATTTCGTGCTTGTCTTCGTAGCCAAATTCTCCCAAACCATACGTTGCAGCTGAACTGGCGTACACCAATGGAATATTCTTATCTGAACAAAAATTCCAAATCATTTGGGTGTATTCGACATTCAATTCATCAAAAATCGCTTTGTCGAATTCTGTTGTATCCGTTCTAGCGCCTATGTGAAAGATAATTTCAACAGCCCCACCATTTGTTTGCAACCAAGGTTCAAAAATGCTTCGTTCGACTTTTTCCGCAAACTTTTTTCCGACCAAATTTTGGTCTTTCTCGTGTTTGGTGAAATCGTCAACAACAACAATATTTTCTTTTCCCGCTTGATTCAATCTTGAAACCAAACAACTTCCAATAAAACCAGCGGCACCTGTTACAACAATCATTTCTTTGAATTTGCAACAAAGATACTGTTTTTCAAAAAGAAAATATTGCCATGCGCCTGCTTTTCAAAATTCCGGCAAATCGCCATATTCCGATCTTGCGATTGACTTTCATTTTAGCGCTATATAAAAAATTGAACCTAGGTTTTTAAATCACTTTGCAATTATTACTTTCAATTTTCGTAATTTTGAAATCTCAATCAAAATGGATTTCACATGAAGCAATACCACGATTTATTAAACCACATTCTTGAAAATGGCACGCAAAAAGGAGACCGCACCGGAACAGGTACAATTTCTACTTTTGGGTATCAAATGCGTTTTGATTTAAACGAAGGTTTTCCGGTATTGACGACAAAAAAATTGCATTTACGCTCTATTATTGTTGAACTTTTGTGGTTTTTACAAGGCGATACAAATATCAAGTTTTTGAAAGATAATAATGTTTCAATTTGGGATGAATGGGCAGATGAAAATGGTGATTTGGGTCCAGTTTATGGTCATCAATGGCGCTCTTGGCCTGCAAAAGATGGCGGTACAATCGATCAAATTTCCAATTTAATTCAACAAATCAAAACCAATCCAAACTCAAGGAGATTGCTGGTTTCTGCATGGAATGTCGCTGATGTTGACAGCATGGCTTTACCGCCTTGTCACACGATGTTTCAGTTTTATGTGGCCGATGGAAAATTAAGCTGTCAATTGTATCAAAGAAGCGCCGATACATTCTTGGGTGTTCCTTTCAACATTGCTTCCTATGCCCTTTTGACCATGATGATTGCCCAAGTTTGTGATTTGCAATATGGAGAATTTATCCATACTTTGGGAGATGCACACCTGTATAACAATCACTTAGATCAAACCAAATTGCAATTAACAAGAGATTGTCGTCCATTGCCAACCATGAAAATAAATCCTGCAGTGAAAGATATTTTCGGATTTAAAATAGAAGATTTCGAATTGTTGAATTACGACCCACATCCACATATTAAAGGCGCGGTTGCAGTTTAAATAATCACAATTTCCTCAGAAAATCTATTCCCATTTCCAATCCATACCGGTAATCCAATTCCAGTGCAACTTTTGAATTGGTGTAACCACCCGTTTTGAGTTTTTGCTCGGGCGCAATCTATTCAATTTTGATTCTTGTGGGCGGATTTAAAATGAAGTCGGTTTATTGATTGCATATTAAAAGATAAATTATTTTTTTAACGGACAACTGTACTTTAAATTAATTCAATTGCAAATTATCAATCAACCGAACTTCTCCGCAATAGGCTACGATACAGGCAACTGCACTTGGAACCCAGCTATCAGTCAAGCGCTCTAAATTTATTGAGTCAACAATTTCAAAATATTCAAGTTTTAAATTCGACTGATTGAAAAAATCAATTGTTGCATTTTTAGTTTCTTCTGGCGTATGGTTTTTAGCAACCTTCTTAGCAAAATAAAGTGTTTCGCTTATTTTTACAGCTTCTTCCCTTTCTGACAAAGACAATCTTAAATTTCTACTGCTCATGGCTAATCCAGAAGCTTCTCTTAAGGTCGGAATTGCAACAATTTGAATAGGTAATTTGAAAAATGTTGTCATGAATCTTATTACGGCTACTTGCTGAAAATCTTTGAGTCCAAAATAAGCACTGGTTGGTGTCACAATTTCAAAAAGCCTATATACCACTTGCACAACGCCTTGAAAATGTCCTGGTCTATGTTTGCCCTCCATCACTTGATCTAGAAAGCCCAAGTCGATGTCGGGAAATACAAAATCATTGGTGTAAATTTCCTCAACGGAAGGAATCAAAACTGCATCGCAACCTAAACTAGAAAGAATCGCGCAGTCTGCATCGATTGAGCGAGGATATTTATCTAAATCAGATGCATTGTTAAATTGTGTTGGATTTACAAATATACTGGCAACTACCAACTCGTTTACCTTCTTCGCTTCACTAATTAAAGAACCATGACCCGCGTGCAAAGCGCCCATAGTAGGCACAAAACCAATTGTTTTCTCTAAAACTTGGTGAGACTTTATGAACGATTTAAGTTCGTGAACTTTGGTAAAAACTTGCACTTTAAAAATTTCTAATAATTGCGAAAGCGACAAATCTATTCCTTTTTTTGATTGATGCCATTTTTTTTCGTACTTTTGTACTGTTTTTTTATAAATAAAAACTTCCATGGAGAAAAAAAGAATTCTTTTTGTTTCACAAGAGATTACACCATTCCTTCCCAAATCAGATATTTCTAACATTGCACGCAAACTTCCACAAGGAATTCAGGACAATGGAAAGGAAATCCGCGTTTTTACTCCCAAATTTGGAAGTATCAATGAAAGAAGACATCAGTTACATGAAGTAATTCGTTTATCTGGAATGAATTTGATTATTGATGACAAAGATCACCCATTGATTATCAAAGTAGCATCAATTCCAACTGCTAGAATGCAGGTATATTTTATCGACAATGATGAATATTTTAAAAGAAAAAATGCAATAACTGAAGATGATGGGAGTTATTATCATGACAATGATGAAAGATCAATGTTCTTTTGTCGTGGCGTTTTAGAAACTGTTAAAAAATTAGGTTGGAAACCAGATGTGATTCATTGTCACGGTTGGATGGCTAATTTGATGCCGCTCTATATCAAAAAAATGTATCACAAAGACCCACATTTTGCTGACACAAAAGTAGTTATCAGCTTGTATGACAATGGTTTTACTTCTAATTGGGACGGTCGTTTTGCTGACAAATTAAAATTTGATGGCTTTGACAAAGAGATAACAACAAGTTTAGCTGCTTCATCCTACGAAAATGTAACTAGAGCTGCTTTGAAGTATGCAGACGGAGTTACCATAGGTTCAGAAGTATTAGATGAAATTTCTATGGCACTTTTTGAAGAAGCGACTTGTTTGAAACAAGCATTCATACCAGAGGAAACACAAATAAAAGTAATGTCAGAATTTTTTGACAAAGTTATTGAAGAAGAAGTACTTATATAAAATATGACTCCAACATTCAAATCATTTAATTGGCGGAAAGTTCGAATACTTTCCGCTACTTTTTTTTGCGTCACGCTTGCCTTTACATCTTGCAAGAAAAAAGAAACAATGGTCGGAAAAGATGCTTTCGATGTCAATGGACTCTTGAATTCGACAGAAGTAGAAATCCCGCTAAAAACCTACACAATTGAAGAAGATTCAGTTGTCACAAAAAATCAACTTCATGCATTGTTAGGCGCATACAACGATCCAAAATTCGGAACTGTCGACGCTTCCTTTTACACTCAAATTAGCTTGGATAACCCAGGTTCTACTTCATTTGGTACAGATCCAATCGTTGATTCTATTGTTTTGTCGCTGCAATACACAGGCTATTATGGTGAAAATTCAGCACAAACATTTGAGGTGTATGAATTGACTGATGATTTAAGCGCACTTTCAGATAGTATTTACTATTCATTTACAACGAAAAATGTAAATTCTGCTAATTTGGTCTTTCCTGGTAAGGAAACAATTATACCGCAACCTTCGGTTAAATCAGTTGTTGGTACAGATACTTTAGCCGCGCAATTAAGAATTCCTTTAAAAAATAGTTTGGCAACATACCTAATGGATGGAGTGGCACTTGGCAAATATGCTACACAAGATCTTTTTCATGAATATTTTAAAGGAATTTATGTAAAAGTGAGTGACCCAAATCCTCCAAGCGGACAAGGGGCAGTCTACTATTTCAGTTTAAGTGCTATTAATTCTAAACTTACAATCTATTACAAAAACGATGCGATATCAAAAACATTCTCATTTTTGATGAATGGCACAAGTGTTGATTTCAATCATGTAAACTTTAATAGAACTGGTAAGCCAATAGACAATTTGATTAATAATCCAGCGTTAGGGGAATTAGAATATTATGCGCAAGCTTTTACTTCAAGAGCTGTAATTGAAATGACTGGAATCAGTGATATTCCAAAAAATTCTATCATTCACAAAGCGCAATTAATCGTTCCCATTACGCACTATACCAATAATTTACTGTATCCAAGTGTGCAATTAAATATTGGAACAAGAATCACCGCCGATAATGATACTATTTATTCAAGGGGCAACGTAATTTACGATGACAATCAAAAAGCGTACATCATCGATTTGAGGCAACATGTGCAACAAGTAGTAAGTCAAATCATTGTAAATAGAGGCGTATTTTTACGACCTACCTATTTTAACTCTACGGTAGAAAGAATTATTTTTAATGGAACTGAATCAGTAAATAAGAAAAAACCTAAATTTGTAATTACTTATACCAAATATTAAAAGAAATTTATATGTGTGGAATTGTAGCTTATATTGGTAAGAAAGAAGCATATCCTATACTAATCAAAGGCTTAAAAAGATTAGAATATAGAGGATATGACAGTGCTGGTATTGCATTATTGAGTGGGGGAAATGTAAATTTATACAAAAAACAAGGAAAAGTTGCCAATTTAGAAGAGTTTGCAGCAGATAAAGATATCAGTGGACAATCAGGAATTGGTCATACAAGATGGGCAACACACGGACTTCCGAATGACATAAATTCGCATCCTCATTCATCTATGGATGGGAAAATCGCTTTGATTCACAATGGAATTATTGAAAATTATGCATCAATCAAAGAAGAATTAGTCTCAAAAGGCTACGTTTTCAAAAGTGAAACTGATACAGAAGTTTTGGTTCATTTAATTGACGAAATTCAAAAACACGAAAAAGTTAATTTGGTTGAGGCGGTTCGCTTGGCTCTGCAAACTGTTGTTGGTGCGTATGCGATAGTTGTACTATCAAAAGATTATCCAAATCAACTGGTGGCTGCGCGTAAAAGTAGTCCTTTGGTTGTAGGAATTGGCGCAGAAGGCGATTTCTACTTAGCATCTGATGCAACTCCAATCATTGAATATACAAAACAAGTTGTTTATTTGAATGATGAAGAAATTGCAGTGGTTGATTTGAACGAGGGATTGAAAATAATCAATATCAAAAACCAAGTCAAGACTCCTTACATACAAGAACTTGAGATGCATCTTGAGGCACTGGAAAAAGGTGGATATGAGCATTTCATGTTGAAAGAAATTCATGAGCAACCTCGCTCAATTAGAGATTGTTTCCGCGGAAGATTAAATGCTGAAACAGGACATGTTTCTCTTGGTGGATTGAAAGAATACAAGCAAAAAATCATGAATTCCAAAAGATTGGTCTTCGTAGCTTGTGGTACTTCTTGGCACGCTTGTCAAGTTGGGGAATATCTAATTGAGGATTTAGCTAGAATAAACGTTGAAGTTGAATACGCATCAGAATTCAGATACCGCAACCCAATTATCAACGAAGATGATATCGTTATTGCAGTGTCTCAATCAGGAGAAACTGCGGACACAATGGCTGCGCTAGAATTAGCGAAATCGAAAGGTGCCACTATTTTAGGAATTTGCAATGTCGTGGGTTCTTCCATTTCAAGAATCACTGACGCTGGTTCGTACACGCACGCAGGTCCAGAAATTGGTGTTGCTTCAACAAAAGCCTTTACTGCCCAAGTAACCGTTTTGACTTTGATGGCACTTTCTTTGGCTCATAAAGGAGGCACTTTAAGTGATTCTAAATTTCATGCTTTACTCACTGAATTAGAAGCCATTCCAGATAAAGTACAAAGAATATTAGATAAAAACGATTTAATCGAGCAAATTGCAAGTGTTTACAAAGATGCATCCAATGCGCTTTATTTAGGCAGAGGCAGTTCTTTTCCTGTGGCCCTTGAAGGAGCTTTGAAATTGAAAGAAATCTCCTACATCCACGCGGAAGGTTATCCTGCTGCAGAAATGAAACATGGCCCAATCGCCTTGATTGATGAAGAAATGCCTGTATTCGTTATCGCAACAAAAGGTACTTCCTACGAAAAAGTGGTGAGCAATATACAAGAAGTTAAAGCAAGAAAAGGGAAAATTATCGCCATTGTAACAGAAGGTGACACCCAGGTAAAAGAACTTGCAGATCACGTTATTGAAATCCCTGATACTGACGAACACTTGGTTCCTTTGTTGGCAACAATTCCTCTGCAATTGCTATCATATCATATTTCAGTGATGAGAGGTTGTAATGTTGATCAACCAAGAAATTTGGCAAAATCAGTTACAGTAGAATAGTCCCAACGGGTATTTGGTTGGTCTGTTAGTGTTTTAAGGGGTTTCAAGAGGTTTTTCTTCTGGACGTTTTTGGAAAATGGGTGTTTTATCCCCTCGAATATCAATGGAATTTTGAGGAAAAGGGTTAGTTCATGAACCTTCTTATCTGTTTGATAGGATAAGGTAATGGACTGAATGAAATGGGTTAGAATTTCCTTTTTCTCATCAAATGAAAAGGTCTTTTTTGAGGTAAATACCTTGGATATTTCTGATATGGATTTATACCACCTATCTTTCTGATAATGAAAGGATAAAAGGTTTTTTATTTCCTCAATGGATAGATGAATTCTTTTAAATTCTACATCAAGTTTTTTCTTAATTTGATGATAAATATCTTCTGTATGGAATTGTCTAAAAATCCTCTTTTTTTCAATTTCAACTATTCCGTTTGTGACCGTATTGAGTTCTTTTTCGAGTTCTTCAATTTTTCTGGTCAACTTACCTCTTTGTTTCCTTATAAACACTGATAATTCGGGTGTTTTCTTAATTACTGAATCAAGTGATTCGTGGAGTTTCTCTGTGTTTATGAGTAACTCATTAATGGTATTCCATACCAATTCTTCTGTTGGTTGAATATTCACACATCGTTTCATTTCACAGGACTCATCCGATGATACCGATTTATTGAACTTCCTCTCGGATAAAGGACAATAGTAGTGTTGAATGGAATGAATAGGTTTGAATCTACCTCCTATTGGTGTTCCACAGGAACAATACATCAAGTCTCGAATCAAATAGGGATGAGTGGTTCTGTTCAATTGTCCCTTTCGTCTCAATATCCGTTTCCTTCTGTTCTGAACTTCTTCAAACAATTTGTGTGATATAATGGATGGGATCTCATTTCTAATGGTTGTTTGAGTCTTTTTATCATGGTACTCGTCAATACCTATATACGAGTCGTTTCTCAACATGAGTTGTAACGACCCTAAGGACCAATGATCAAATCCTCTTCTTGTTTTAACCCCTTCCGATTCCAGTCTTTCCTTTATTTTTTTAATTGTTTGTCCTGAATGGTACATATCGTATACCATTCTCACATAGTTACTTTCATATTCATCAATTACCAATTTGGACCCTCCATGTACTTTTTCAATACGGTATCCGAATGGTGGGTCTCCTCCTCTAAAGAAGTTGTTTTTCACCTTCTCCATTTTACCAGTTCGTGACCTTTCGGTTCGAATTTTATTGTCGTATTGACTAACCTCTGACAATATTCCAAGAATCAACCCCTCCATAGAACCACTGGTGTCATACTTCCCATTAGAGGTATACAATACCACCTTATTCTTAACCATTTTCTGACGAATGAGGTACCACGTGGATTGGTTTCGGGAAATTCTGTCGGTATTATACACGTAAAGATGTTTCACCTTCCCCTCATCCATCAGTTTAAGTAGGTTCAACATTACAGGTCGATTATCCAGTGTATCCTTGTTTGAAGACGTTCCTCCTTCATTATGAATCTGATAATTCATTTTTAGACGTTTAGATAACTCAACCCCTTGTTCCTCTTGTGTTTTGAGTGATGTACCATCTTCTTGTACTTGGGTTGAAACTCGAATGAGGATGTGTAATACTTCCATAATTAATAACTTTTCGGGAAGGTAAAGATCTTGTTTGAGTTAATTTCCCGCATATTGAATTTTGATATTATTTAAGTATTTTTGATAAAAATTACCACTATGAGATTACTGTTTGTTATAATATCTTTCGGGTTATTAATATCCTCGTCATTTGCATATTCTCAGGACTATTCGAAGAATATTGAAAGTTTCAAATCTGAAGTTAATTCCAACAAGAAGGAGTATGCTTTTACCTATAAACTTCCATCTGACGGTTATTATTTTCAAATATCATCAGATTCAACAGTTGTTCCTTTTGCCATATATATTAAATACGGAGAGTTGGAGTATTGGAGCGGTTTCGGAGGTCAAACGATGAAGCCATCCTTTAAACAAAAGGATTTTACCTTGGAAGAGAAAGTAAAATTTATTGGAATACAACCACCACTCGTTAGATCTACATTAGAAACAAAAATAAAATCATCGAAACCCGACTCCCAAAAAATATCTGGAGGTATTGAGGGTGAAAAATATTTGGTAATAGATCAAAATGGAACCAAAATAGCGGTTGTTAAAAAGATTGGAGCGAATATGTTTCAATTTCGATCTAAAACAAATGTTCCGCTGATAGATAATCACTCCAAGGAGAATGAAATCATTTTTAGAGACTATTATATTAAGTCTATTTACAAGGAACTAAACGTAGACCCTTCGAAACAATCATTTGTTATAACCAAGGGAAAAGAAAGAGATAGAAGAGACAAAGGTATTTGCATTCTTGTTGATAAGCCATCAGACTTTTATTTGGATTATTTTGCCGAAATGAATTCGATGAACAGAAATTTCATTGGTGAATTGATTGTTTACAAACAAGAAAATAAATTATTGGAAGAAATCAATGCGTCAATTATAAGCGCTGGTGGAAAAGAAATAACATCACTTTTTCAGAATGGAGATGATGTTGCGGAAAAAACCACAGAAAAAATTGCACGTGGCGAGGTTGCATACCTAGATGGAATAAAAAGTTATGGAAAAATTCTAGAGACTGACAAAAGATTTTCATTCCAAAAGAAAGATGGATTAGAAGAGCTTATCATTTTAGTGTTTTCCCCGTTAGAGAATAGTACCTTCAATGTTAATCTTAATCAGAGTCCTGAAGGGATAAATCAAGTATATTATAAATCTGGTCAACTTAAAGAAAAATACACGTTACAAAACGGAAAGTTAAACGGAGAGAAAATCACGTATTATGAAGACAAAAACTATAAGATTGGTCAAGACGCCAAACCAATCAAAGAGATAACAACCTATTTAAACGGCTCTAAAACAGGAGTCCATAAAGAGTATGATTTGAATCAAAATCTGGTTTTAGAAGAAGAACTTAAAGATGGAATCAAAAATGGCAAATACAAAAAATGCGTAAACGGAAAAGTCATAGAAGAAGGCAACTACGTTAACAACGAAAAAGAAGGTGAATGGACTACTCTCAATTCAAGTGAGAAAATCACCCAGAACTATTCTAAAGGAAAACTCTATGGGGCGTATAAAAAGTATGATGGTGCGGTTTTAAAGGAAAGTGGTCAATACGTTGAAGGGATGAAGAACGGGGAATGGAAAAATTTCGATTATTATGGCAAACTGTTAGAATTAAAGAACTACAAGTCCGACAAATTTGACGGGGCTTTCAAAAAATACTCTGGTGATGTTTTAATTGAAGAGGGAACATACTCAAATGGGTTAAAGAACGGAAAATTCGAATTCCTTTTAGAAAATGGGACAAAGAGAAATGCAACATACATCAATGATGTTTTAAGTAAAATGACTATATCATGCCCTGAATTGACTTCAGAATTACAAAAATTACCCAAATGTATTGTTGACATAAGTATAAATGATGATTTGAGTTCTCAATACCAAGCAATTGAGTTTATGATTAAAGGTGATAATTACCTCAAACAGGGGGATCATGAAAAGGCAATTTATGCATATCGTGATGGTATTAAAAAGTATCGGCTTCAAGTTTTGTTTGATCGAATTGTTCCTCTCGGAGATTATTGTTATCAGCAGAAACATAGTGGACATGTCCAAGATGCCTATGAGCATTATCTTCTAACAAAACAAGATGAAATTAGACAAAATAAATTTAATGCTTGTAAAGCAAAGTCAGATAAGTTCATGAAAGAATTCTATGAAAGTGCAGAGGAAATTGTTAATGAAATGAGTGAGGATTTAAAAGGAAGAAATTCTATATCCAATTCAAATGAAAATAATAAAGAATTACAAAAGGAAGCCTCTAAAAATTGTGACACCTACATATATATTTGCAATGATTGTTCAAAAATGTTTTCATCTAAATCGGAACCAAGTGATAGAACCACATGCACTGAACCAAGATGGAAAGGTATAAACTCTTCTTTTCACGACGGTAAACACCAATGGCAAAAAATAGGCCGATGTGGTTCGGATAGTTTTTATTGCAAAGGCTGTGGTAATAGAATTTCTGTTTCAGAAACGCCAGCTAGAGGAACATGCGGTGCTAAGGGAAATAATTGTTGCTCCCATAACTGGTTACGAGATTAACTAACCCATTTCATTCAGTCCATTACCTTATCCTATCAAACAGATAAGAAGGTTCATGAACTAACCCTTTTTCTTAAAATACCATTGATTTTTAATGGTGTAAAACGGACTATTTCCAAAAACATTCCCATTAGAAAACCTTTCATACTTTTTTTGTTAAAAAAAGTCACCATATCAAATAATTTTCTAATTTCAGGTCAACTTTTAGTTTTTGAAATGGATAAAATCAAATGGTTTCAAAGGGTCATGATAGTGCTTTTAGTAAGTGTTAACGTGCTGTTTTACTGTGTTAAGAAAGACATTTCAGGCAGTCAAACAATCCTGTCTACCCTCGCTTCGATGGTCATTTCTAGTGGCTGTATTTTAATCTATACACAAAGTAGAAAAAGGATTCTTGCAAAAATTTCAATCTCCAAAAAATTGAAATAAACGCCTAGTTTGATTTACTTTCGTAACTTCATTGCTCAAAACTTGAAGTATGTTACGATTAAAAAAATTCACTTTATTACTTATTGCGTGCCTATTTATTTATAATCAATCAACTGCGCAAAAGACCTTAACTCCTGAATTGCTCTGGAAATTAAAAAGATTATCCGGTGGAAAAGTTTCTCCAGATGGCAAAAAAATACTTTTTGAATTAAGGGAATTCAATGTCACTGCCAACAATGGAAATACTGATTTATTCGTTTTTGACATTGTTTCCAATCAATATACACAAATCACAGACACCAAATTTTCTGAAATGGAAGCAGTTTGGGGTCAAAAAAATATGATTTGGTATTTATCAAATGAAAAAGATGGCACTCAAATCTGGAGAATGAATCAATCAGGAGGTGAAAAAAAACAAGTTTCATCCATCGGTTTACCAGAAATTGAAGGTTTTAAACTTTCACCAGATGAAACTAAAATCGTCCTTATTGGTGCGACTAAAACAAAAGAAACACTCAAAGAAAAACATCCAGACTTGCCAATGGCAAACGCGAGACTCGAAGATGACTTGATGTATAGACATTGGAATCAATGGGCAGATGAAAATAAAAAGCACCTTTTCTTGCACGATTTCTTGAATGATCAGGTAGTTTTGAGCAGCATCGATCTTCTAGAAAATGAACCATTTGATGGCATTTTACCACCCTTTGGAGGAAGCGACCAAATTGTTTTCTCGCTAGATTCAAAAAAAATCATTTATAGCTGTAAAAAGAAAATAGGAATAGCTTTTGCCATCAGCACCAACAGTGAATTGTATAAATTTGATATTGAAAGTAGGAAAACCGAAAATATCAGCCAAAATTACATTGGATATGATGCAAACGCCAAATATTCAAATAATGGGAAGTTTTTGTGTTGGACTAGCATGGCCAAAGATGGATTTGAATCTGATAAAAATAATTTAATCCTCAAAAATCTTGAAACAGGAAAAGACATCAATCTAACTGCTAAAACTGACATTACAGTAGATGAATTTTGTTTCAGTTTGGATGACAAAACAATCTATTTTTTGGCGCCGATAAAAGGAACCAAACAAATTTTTTCTATTAATTTAAAGACAGAAACTGTTACACAATTAACTTTCGGACAATTTGACTTCCTTAGTTTGGATGCGAATAGCACTGACCTTTTCGCGTGCCGTCAATCAATGATTGAACCAACAGATTTGTATGCGATTTCAATCAAAAAAAATCAAATTAGACAATTGACTTTTGTGAACAAAGAGATCTTAAAAGACATTGTTATGCCAAAAGTCGAAGAAAAATGGGTTGAAACAACTGATGGTCAAAAAATGCTGGTTTGGATGGTGCTTCCCCCAAATTTCGATGCGGCAAAAAAATATCCTGCCTTGCTTTATTGTCAAGGTGGACCACAAAGTATGGTGAGTCAATTTTTTTCCTACCGCTGGAATTTGGCTTTGATGGCATCAAATGGCTATGTGATTGTTGCCCCAAATAGACGTGGACTTCCAGGCTTTGGTCAAAAGTGGAACGATGCAATTTCTAAAGATTGGGGCGGACAATCAATCAAAGACTATCTTTCAGCGATTGACTATGCAGCAAAAGAACCATACGTAGATGCCAAAAGATTAGGCGCAGTTGGTGCATCTTATGGCGGTTATTCTGTCTACTATTTGGCAGGAAAACATGAAGGCAGATTTAAAACCTTCATTTCTCACTGTGGACTATTTAACCTTGAAAGCTGGTATGGCACAACGGAAGAATTGTTTTTCGCAAATTGGGACAATAAAGGTCCATATTGGTATTTCCAAAACAAGGAATACTATGCCAAAAATAGTCCGCATAATTTCGTTCAAAATTGGGATACACCAATGTTAGTCATACATGGCGGTATGGATTTTAGGGTTCCTGAAAGCGAAGGAATGCAAGCCTTTCAAGCGGCTCAAATTAAAGGTTTGAGAAGTAAATATTTGTATTTCCCCAAAGAAGGGCACTGGATCTCCTCTCCGCAAAATGGAATTTTATGGTACAGAGAATTCTTTGAATGGCTAGATACAGACCTAAAACACTAATTTTTTAGGCGTATTTAAGCATATTTAATTAGCTTTGTTGTTTATTTACTTTTGAACATTATATGTGGCAAAAAATTGGTAATGTAATATTAAGAAATCGCTTATTCATCATGGCGATTATACTCATATTAACTGTTTTCTTTGGTTACTTTGCTGTCACAGGACTTAAAATAGACAACAAATACGGGAATACGTTACCCAAAGAATCTCAACCGCAATTAGATTATTTAAAATTCAAGCAAGAATTTGGTGAAGACGGATCTACCTTGGTATTAGCAATCAATAGCGACTCTTTATATACTGAAAGAAATTTTAGAAAATGGAAAGAATTGGGTGATTCCATTCTGCAATTTGAAGGAGTTGAAAGTGTCATTTCTGAAGCCACATTATTTACAATAAGAAATGTTGTTGCTGAAAGTAGATTTGAAGCAAAACGTATTTTTTCAGATAAAACTTTCAGAGAAAAAAGCATTGATTCCATCGAAAGAGAAATCAAAAACAATCCTATTTATGATAAATTATTATACAATGATTCTGCAAAAGTTTCCTTGATGATGATTGGTCTAGATGAACGATTTTTGGCTGATCAAAAGAAATCAGGTTTCGTTTTAGAAATTGAAAATTTGGCCACGACCTACGAAAAACACTTTGGAAAAGTACATTTTGCTGGTTTGCCGCACATTAGAATTATCGTTGGGAAAAGAATCATTAGTGAAATGTATATTTTCATTGCCCTTTCAATATTCGCCTCTTCACTTCTACTTTACATTTTCTTCAGATCACTGCGGGTTGTAATGATTTGCAACATTGTGGTATTCATTTCTGTAATCTGGTCCATGGGAAGTATAGGATTGCTTGGATTTAGAATTTCCATCATGATGGCTTTGATTCCTCCACTGATCATTGTGATTGGAATACCAAACTGTGTCTTTTTAGTTACCAGATATCACCAAGAGGTGCGCTATCACGGAAATAAAATTCGTGCCTTAAGCACAATGATTCACAAAGTTGGTGGGGCTACTTTTTTAACAAATCTAACCACCGCCATTGGATTTTGTACTTTCACCAGCTCTGAAAAATTAGCAGAATTTGGAATTATCGCCGCATTGAATATCATGGTTGTTTTTGCACTTTCACTGTGCATCATTCCAATCATTACTTCCATGTCAAAAGCACCAAAAGCAAGACATTTAAAACACCTAGATCGCGTTTACTCGCAAGGAATTATTGAAATTGTAGTGACCTTGGTTACGCAGCATAGAAAATGGATTTACGCTGGTTCTGTAGCTTTGATCGTTGTGAGCATTTTCGGAATGACCAAAATTAAAGCTACTGGTAATTTGACAGGTGATTTACCAAATGGCGATCCTATTCTAACCGATTTAAAATTCATTGAAGCCAATTTTGGTGGGGCGATTCCTTTCGAAATGACTATCAATTACAAGCAAAAAGGACGCCTTTTCAAACAAGAAACACTTGAAAAAGTAGAAGAAATTCAAAATAAATATACTGGTGATTCTTTGTTCTCCAAAAGTTTATCAATTGTCGATTTCATCAAAGTAGTTAACATGGCTTATTATGGAAATGATCCTGCTGAGTATAAAATAATTTCTACGCGCGACAAATTGCGTTTAAAAAAATACATCGATAAATTCGATATGTCCAATGCAAATGGAGGAAATTTATCACTGAAAGAATTGGTCGATACTGCCACGACGACATTGAGAATTAGAACCCAGATGAAAGATATTGGTTCTTACGAAGTCGCAGATAAAGTGGACTCCATGCGCGTTAGAATCGATGAAATATTAAATCCAGACAAAAAACACATCGAAAAATTGTACGCCAAAGTTATCAAAGGAAAAAAACCATATGTAGATTCAATAATTTACGGCTATCCGGCGATTTACAGTGGTTTGACAGCTTTATTAAGCAATGGAAATCAAGAAAAACAACTAGAATTTGATTCAGATCCCAATAAAATTAAATCTTACTTCGGTAAGAAAGACTTCAATAAAAAACTGCGCAAAGCCATTGATGATGAATATTATGAATTAACATTGACAGGAACTTCAGTTGTTGCTTCTGAAGGAACACAATATTTATTTGTGAGCTTAGTTGAAAGTTTGATTTTCGCCATTTTGTCAATTTCTGCTTTGATGGCAGTGCTTTTTAGATCTTGGAGAATGGTGATCATTTCAATGATTCCAAACGTCATCCCACTCTTATTTACAGGTGGAATAATGGGTTGGTTTGAGATTCCACTGAAACCTTCAACATTGTTGGTTTTTGGAATCGCTTTGGGAATCACAGTTGACAATGCCATTCTATTTCTAGCCAAATATAGGCAAGAACTCAAAACCAAAAAGTGGGATTTAAAATTTACAATCATCAAATCACTGCGTGAAACAGGTTTGGGTATTTTCTATACTTCTGTCATTCTTTTCTTTGGATTTATCATGTTCGTTTTCTCGCAATTTGGTGGTACAAAAGCACTTGGATTACTGGTGTCCTTGACGATCTTAATTGGAATGGCAACGAACTTACTGATTTTGCCAGCATTGCTGTTGACACTTGAAAGATTTGTAACCACGAAATCTTTTGAAGAACCTTATTTCGAAATTTATGATGAGGAAGAAGACATCGAATTAGAATCTTTGCAAGTGCAAAAGGACGAGGAAGATTCTGATGCATAAATTTTAAAAATTCACTATTTATAAATTTGAAAACAAATAGTTGGATCACTTTTTAAAGAAATTATTAATCGAATTGGAATTATTTTAATGCAAGACATCTCTAAACTTTCAGCTTTTTTAGAAAAGGAAATTTCAACGTTTGATTTCCCCGCTCAACCAGCGAACTTATATGATCCGTTGCGTTACTTTTTAACTTTAGGAGGAAAAAGAATGCGTCCGATATTGACGATGCTTGGCGCGGAACTTTTTGATGTTTCAGGTAAAAATGCTGTAAATGCTGCCATTGCCGTTGAACTTTTTCATAATTTTTCTTTGATTCATGACGACATCATGGATGCAGCACCTTTGAGAAGAAAAAAGCAGACTGTGCATACCAAATGGAATACAAATATTGCGATTCTTTCTGGTGATGTGCTGCTCGTGAAAGCTTATCAAGAAATCTGCAAACAAGACGCGAAAGTTTTACCAAGACTTTTAGAGATTTTCAACCGAACAGCCATCGAAGTTTGCGAAGGACAGCAATTGGACATGGATTTTGAAACCAGAAATGATGTTTCAATTGAAGAATATATAGAAATGATTCGCTTGAAAACTTCGGTTTTACTGGGTTGCGCTTTAGAAATGGGCGCTGTGGTTGCAGAAGCTAAAAAAGAAGATCAAGAACTGATTTATTCATTTGGAGAACACATTGGTGTAGCCTTCCAAATTCAAGATGATATTTTAGATTTATATGCCGATCCTGAAAAATTTGGCAAACAAGTCGGAGGCGATGTTTTGGCCAACAAAAAAACACTACTTTTACTCAAAGCCAATGAGTTGGCAAATCCTGCAGAAATTGAAACCTTGAATAAATTAAGCAGTGAATCAAATCAGACCTTGAAAATCGAATCAACTAGAAATTTGTTTGACAAATTAGGTGTCAGAGAAGCAGCAAGAGCGATGATGGACGAACACTATGTAATTGCACTAAATGCGTTGGAAAAAATCAGTGTATCTGACTCAAATAAAAAGCCTTTAAAAGACTTGGCAGACATGCTACTGCACAGAGAAATGTAATAAGATCGTTGAATTAATCCGGAATTATATGAATAAAAAAATATTCTTCGCCCTCTTTTTGCTTTTTATAATTTCAAATCTCTCATTTGGTCAAATTATTAATCCCGGGATTTCCGATTCTTATGATTCATTAGAAAACGGGAAGATATCCATTGGAGGATTGGTTGATGCTTATTATGGTTTTGACTTCAATAGGCCAAGCTCAAAAAACAGAGATTATTCAGTCAGTTCTTCTAGACACAACGAATTCAATATCAATCTCGCATACCTTGACATCAAGTATAAAAACAATCGAGTTCGTGCACATTTAGTACCTGCTTTTGGAACTTACATGAACGAAAACTATGCGAATGAAAAAGGAACTATCAAAAATCTAGTGGAGGCCAATGTTGGTATAAAAATTTCTAAAAAGCGCGAGATTTGGATTGATGCTGGAGTTCTCGGCTCACCATACACCAATGAATCGGCAATTTCAAAAGATCATTTGATGTACACGAGGTCGCTAGCTGCGGAAAATGTGCCTTACTATCTTTCTGGAATTAAACTTTCAATTCCCATTAATTCCAAACTAAATATTTACGGATATTTGATTAATGGTTGGCAACAAATCCAAGACAACAATCGATATTTATCATTTGGAAGTCAACTGGAATACCGTCCAAACAAAAAAATCCTCCTTAATTGGGATACCTATGTTGGAAATGAATCATCGAATTTCAACTACAACTACCGGGTCCGCTATTTTACAGATATTTACATGGTTTATAAGCCTAATGAAAGATGGGGTTTTACAACTTGTGCCTACATTGGAAATCAGGAAGTGGCACAGTACAACGCAAGAAACAAGAATCAAATTTGGGCTCAAGGAAACTTCACGGCAGCTTTTTACGCGAAGAAAAGTGCATTTTTATCTGCGAGAATAGAGTACTTTTCTGATCAAGAAGGAAGCATTCTTCAATCGTTGAATTATCAAAATAAATTCAGTGCTTCAAGTTTGAGTGTTGCATACAATCTAAACATTTCAATTCATGCGCTATTCAGAATTGAAAACCGTTTATTTTATTCTGACAGAAAAGTTTTTACTCTTAAATCTGGCTTTAATAATTTCGCTAATTTATTGATTGCCAACTTGACAGTTTGGTTTTAAGCTGATTTTATCCTATTCTTCATCCATTCGTAAATGGCAACAATAGGAAAAAGCATACAATAATTGTAAAAAATATCTTCCATCGGAATCGTAAAAATTCGAATACCAATGATATGATTTTCATTATACCAAACTACCGGTTCATCTGTAAAACTCCCTGTTAAGATTC
Source organism: Chryseobacterium gleum (assembly GCA_945897805.1). Taxonomy (GTDB): domain Bacteria; phylum Bacteroidota; class Bacteroidia; order Flavobacteriales_D; family Crocinitomicaceae; genus JAQVCM01. The sequence goes on along the minus strand of CAMDFX010000008.1, from coordinate 68,922 downwards.
CATTTACAATTAAAAAAGGAATGATAGCGACCAAGAATGTGAATACAAAATTACCGTACCATGTCACTTTTTTAATGTAATAAATGCCGATGGTCAATAATGCTGAAATGATACAAGCCGATGCGGTATAAGCTTGCTTGAAATACATCAATCCCAAAATTAATCCCAATAAAGTGAAACCAAATGCGAAAAAATGCGCAAACTTTTTGAATGTAATTGCAGGAAAATAAGCCTTCAAAACTTCGTGAATAAACAAACATGCATAAGGCACTAAAATGAAAAACAAACATTCCTCTAAAGGCAAATTGCCTAGATAAATACCTTGTAAATAGCGTGGAGTGAAACCCCAAACTTCCAGTTGCGTGAAATATTCATCCCAAATCAAGAAGAATATCGCCACAATGAAAGTTGCAGGTAATAAATATTTCCAGAATTTATAAAAATGGACTTTTTGGTCGAAACTCAGGAAAAATGGTCCTGCAATTGTTCCGATCAATATCCAAAAATACAAACTCATGATTGGTATTTTCTTTTGAAAGTTTCTTTGGCTTCAGTGTAGTATTTTTTGGGTACAACAAGCATCCCAAAACATTCACCGTGCATTTTTCCCTGGTGTTTGTGATGCACTTTGTGTGCTTTTCGAATGGCCATAAAATAAGGATGATCAATGTCTCTCAACCATTTAAATCTTCTGTGAATATAAACATCATGAATCATAAAATAGGTGAAGCCATAAGTTGCAATGCCATAACCAATCCAAACTGGAACATAAAAATCGTACATCATTCCCAGCATAATGCACAACCAAGAAGGAATTGCATAAATCAAAAAGAAAACATCATTTCTTTCAAAAAAACCAGGCTTAGCAACATGATGGTCTTCATGAAAATGCCACATGCCTCCATGCATTAAAAATTTATGTGTCGCCCAAGCCATGAATTCCATTCCAAAAAAAGCGCCCAACAAAACTAGCGGTCCCCACCAAAACATATCAGAAAAAATTTAAAATTGAAAAAAACAATACAATGATACCAAATAAAGCAAATGTAACTTTATTTTGTTCATTTAAACGCCATTTAAAATACAAAAAATGCAAAGGCAAAGCCACTGCAAACCAGCAAAAATAATTGTAGAGAGGAATATTCAAAGAGTCCCAATGCCAATAATCACTTGTGATGGCAACAGGTTCTATTAAAACATCAACAAACATCATCAACAACGCTGAAATGAAACTGGACAACCAAATTGATTTTTTGATGAACAACGACGTAAAATTGCAAGTACAAACTGTCAAAATCCCCCAATTAATACCGATGATTAATGGGACTCCGTCCACTTTAACACCCAAATTTTCGCCATAATAATAATCTCCAAAAAGATACCCCGTATGAATCCCAATCCATTCCGCAGTCATTCCAACGAGAAAAGCCAAAAACAGAAAGAGAATAAAATAATTTTTGCTGGTTTTTCGACTGACCATTAAAATAGCCGATGACAACAATAAGTTCATAAAACTCAAGGGCAAAAACGAAACTCTGGTACTTTCATTTGTCAGTCCGAAAATGCCAACAGTGTAAAAAATCACCAAAATAGAGATTAAAATTTCCTCTTTGTAACGACTCGCTATTCTTAAAAATTGATCTTTCACCATAAAAATTAAACAAAATAGAGCAAGAATGGTTTTTTCGAAATTACTCAAAAAAAATAAATCAATCAATTTAAAACAATTAAATATTAAAATATACTGAATAACAAATACTTAAAACAATATTAAGGCTGCTGGTTTTATAGTTGAATGAAAATAAAATGAAAATAAATCACAAAAAGCTTGTATTTTGTTTAATGTTTGATTTATTTTGTTGAACAAAACTGTTTAATGTTTTGGTAAAATTGTTAAACAAAATTGAATATCATGTCAACACTTGAATTTAATGAAGCATTGATCCACATGCAATCTCATTTAACATCTTTTGCAATGGGATTTACAAGGAATGAAGAAGACGCAAAAGATTTAACCCAAGAAACAATGCTAAAAGCAATTGTGTACAAAGATTATTATGCTGCACAGACAAATTTCAAAGCATGGGTTTTTACGATAATGCGAAATCTTTTTATCAATCAATACCGCAGAAATAAAAAATCTGGAACTATCTTTGATGCAAACAAAGAGTTTGATATGTTAGCAAATACTGCCGTTCATCAAGAGGATGCAATTGATTTGATGACAAATAAGGAGATTAATTCTAAAATTAGTAATTTAGGCGAGGAATATAAAGTTCCTTTTAATTTGCATTTCGAAGGTTTCAAATACAAAGAAATTGCTGATAAATTGGAAATTCCAATCGGAACGGTGAAAAGCAGAATTTTCATTGCGCGACAAAAATTAATGGAAGCACTTCCTGAATATAGATATTTGGCCAATTAATGAGCAAAAAAAAAATTACAATTCTAGGTGCCGGAATTTCTAGCCTCTCAACTGCTAGCTTTCTCGCTAAAGCTGGTCACGAAGTCACAATTCTTGAAAAAAATGACAGCATTGGCGGACGTGCAAGAAAATTTGAAGTAGATGGTTTTGTTTTTGACATGGGTCCAAGTTGGTATTGGATGCCAGAAGTTTTTGAAAAATTTTATCAAAAATTTGATCACACAAGTACAGATTTTTACGAATTAATTAGACTTGACCCTTCTTACCGTGTTTTTTGGCAAGACGATACAACCACAGATATACCAGCAAACCTGAATGAATTTTATGCTTTATTCGAAAGTATAGAAAAAGGAAGCGCCGACAAACTGAAGAAATTTTTAGCAGAAGCGGCATATAAATATGATGTTGGAATCAATGATTTGGTATACAAACCAAGTTTAAAATGGGGAGAATTTGCAGACATGCGTATCCTTAAAGGATTGTTTAAAATGCATTTAACCTCCTCTTTTTCAAGATACATCAGAAAATATTTCCAAAACCCAAAAATTCACTCCTTACTTGAATTTCCAATTCTATTTTTAGGGGCAATGCCTCAAAAAACACCAGCTTTATATTCTTTGATGAATTACGCTGACATTGAATTAGGAACCTGGTATCCGCAAGGTGGAATGTACAATATCATTGAAGCTTTTGAAAGAATCGCCGTGGAGCAAGGTGTTAAAATCGAGCGATCTCAAGAAGTTATCGGCTTTGAATACACAAATAAAAAAATCACGCACACCAAAACAGCGACGCAATCTCTTGAAAGCGATTTTGTTGTTTCAGGCGCAGATTATCATCACACAGATAAAAAACTAATTAACGGATTTGCGAACTATTCCGATAAATATTGGGAATCAAGATCGATGGCGCCTTCTTCACTCCTATTTTATCTTGGTGTTAACAAAAAAATTGAAAATTTACTGCATCATAATTTATTTTTCGATGAACCTTTTGAAGCGCATGCTATAGAAATTTACGAGAAACCAGATTGGCCAAAAGCACCTTTGTTTTACGCTTGCTGTCCGTCTAAAACTGACCCAACTGTAGCGCCTGAAGGACATGAAAATTTGTTTCTCCTTGTGCCATTAGCGCCAAATTTGAAAGATTCAGAAGAAAAGCGCAAAGAATATTTAGATATACTTTTGGAAAGATTGGAAAAACACACCAAAACATCCATCAAAGAGCATATTGTGTACCAAAGAAGTTATTGCATCGATGATTTTAAGAAGGATTATCACGCTTTCAAAGGGAATGCCTATGGTTTGGCAAACACTTTGATGCAGACAGCCATTTTGAAACCAAGTTTGAAAAACAAAAATTTAAAAAACTTATTTTATACTGGACAATTAACGGTTCCTGGTCCAGGCGTTCCTCCTTCAATTATCTCTGGAGAAGTAGTTGCAAAAGAAGTTTTACGTGAAATAAAAAAAAACAATTGATTAGTTAATAAATTGTTAAAACAATTTTTGAAACCAATTGTTACAATAGATTAGCTGTAGAAACTGCATACGAATGAAAAACATATTTGACAATCTTTCACATGAAATGAGCGCACTGACTACCAAAAAGTACAGTACCTCATTTTCTCTGGGAATCAGTTTTCTGAAAAAGGATTTACAAAAGCCAATTTATGCGGTTTATGGATTCGTGCGTTTCGCTGATGAAATTGTTGATTCTTTTCACAATTTTGATAAAGCTGAACTATTAGAAGATTTCAAAAAACAGACTTACACGGCCATTGAAAAAGGAATTTCTTTAAATCCAATATTAAACAGTTTTCAATGGGCGGTGAATAAATACAATATTCCATTAGATTTGATTCAAACATTTCTTGCAAGTATGGAAATGGATTTAGAATCTGAAACAGCATCTTTCGATCAATCTAAATATGAGCAATACATCCTAGGATCAGCAGAGGTTGTTGGTTTGATGTGCCTCAAAATTTTTGTTCGTGGCGACGAAACAGCTTATGGAAAATTGAAAGATTCAGCCATGAAACTGGGCTCAGCTTTTCAAAAAATTAACTTTTTAAGAGATTTAAAGGCTGATTATCAAGACCTTGGAAGAACTTACTTCCCGGGAATCAACATGGAAGATTTTTCTTCAGAAGTAAAAAAAGAAATTGAGGAAGACATCGCCAAAGATTTTCACGAGGGTTATCAAGGCATTATTCAACTGCCAAAAGATGCCCGTTTCGGAGTTTATATGGCATATATTTACTATTATAAATTGTTTACGAAAATCAAATCAACTTCTGCCGAAACAATTTTAAATGAAAGAATTCGAATTCCAAATAACAAAAAATATAGCTTATTTGTGTTCTCGTATTTGAGACATAATTTCAACATGATTTGAGTAATGATAGAAGATTTAGTCATTCTTGTCAATGAAAAAGATGAGCAAATTGGAAGCATTGGGAAATTAGAAGCACATCAAAAAGGACTTTTACACCGGGCGTTTTCTATCATTGTTTGGAACGATCAAAACGAAATATTGATTCATCAGCGAGCTGCCGGTAAATACCATTCCGAAGGACTTTGGACAAATGCATGTTGCTCACACCCAAAAGTCGGTGAAAGCGTATTGGAAGCTGCGCACAGAAGGTTGCAAGAAGAAATGGGATTTGACTGCGAACTTCAGCAGAAATTTCATTTCATATACAAAATTGAGCTAGAAAATCAACTTTTTGAACATGAATTAGACCATGTTTTAATCGGAAAATTTAATCAAAATCCAACACCCAATCCAGAAGAAGTAAAAGATTTTCGATGGATTTCAATGTTAGATCTAAAAAAAGAGATCAATGAAAAATCAGCAAATTTCACTTTTTGGTTCAAGGAAATCATTCATAATTTCGAAGATAAAATCAAACTTTAAGTTCTAATTTTGAACTAAAATTCACATTCACTTTAAATTAATTCACATGAAAGTTTGCAGAAGAGAAACATTTAATGCCGCACATCGACTTTACAATCCAACATTTGACGATGCCAAAAACGAGTTGATTTTTGGAAAATGTAACAATCCAAATTTTCATGGTCACAACTATGTGCTTGAAACTTGGATTGAAGGAGAAATTGACCAAGAAACAGGATATTTAATTGATTTGAAAATCTTGAGCGACCTCATCAGTGATGAAGTTTTAGAAGCTTTTGACCACAGAAATCTAAATTTAGACCGACCTGAATTCAAAGATTTAATTCCAACAGTGGAAAATATTGCAGTCGTTATTTGGAACAAACTGCGTGCTAAATTAGATTCGAAATACGGTTTAGAAGTAAGACTTTGGGAAACTGACAGAAATAGCGTATTCTATAACGGTAAATAAAATCTAATTACGCCTAGCATCATGGAAAATGTACTTTTTTGGCACCGAAGAGATCTAAGAATTGACGACAATGCAGGACTTTTTCGAGCATTGAAAAGCGGTAGAAAAGTAATCCCATTTTTTATCTTCGATCAAACCATCTTAAGCAAGTTACCTAGTACTGATCAACGCGTGATTTTTATTCACCAAACGATTGAGAATCTAAAAGTTGAATATCAGAAATTAGGTTCCGATTTACATGTCTATTACGGAAATCCAACAGAAATTATTCCAGTAATTGCTGCCAAATTTAAAGTGAAAACTGTTTTCACCAATCGTGATTACGAGCCACTTGCATTGGAACGTGATAAAACCATTCTTGAAAAATTAACTGCTTTGGACATTGAATTCAAAGGCTCGAAAGACCATGTTATTTTCGAGAAAAATGAAGTGCTTAAACCGGATGAAAAGCCGTACACTATTTTTACACCTTACATGCGAAAATGGAAGGAAAAATTAAATTCGGATTACTTAAGTTCTTATTTGGTAGAAAAATTCGTTCAAAATCTGGCAGAAAACAAGACTGAAAATGAAATTCCAAGTTTGCAATCAATGGGTTTTGACGGCATTCAGACCCTTGAATTTCCAGCGACAAAAATTGCGCAAAATATCATTCAAAATTACCATGAAACGAGAGATATTCCTTCTGTTTTGGGTACTACACGCTTGAGTTTACATTTGCGATTTGGAACAATCAGTATTCGTAAATTGGCGCGCGTAGCCTCTGAAACCAACGAAAAGTTTTTCAATGAATTGATTTGGAGAGATTTTTACCAAATGATTATTTTTCATTTCCCCTATTCAGGAAACGATGCTTTCAAAAAAAATTACGACCGCATACTTTGGCGCAACGATGAAACACAATTCAAAAGCTGGTGCGAAGGAAAAACTGGTTATCCGCTTGTAGATGCTGGAATGCGTGAATTAAACGCAACTGGATTTATGCACAATCGCGTGCGCATGCTCGTAGCGAGTTTTTTGACCAAACATCTACTCATAGATTGGCGTTGGGGCGCGAGTTATTTTGCAGAAAAATTATTGGATTTCGAATTAGCAAGCAATGCTGGCGGTTGGCAATGGGCGGCAGGTTGCGGTTGTGATGCAGCACCCTATTTCCGCGTATTTAGTCCAGATTTACAACTCGAAAAATTCGACAAACAATTGATATACACTAAAAAATGGGTTCCAGAATTGGGCACAGAAGCTTATCCAAAACCAATTGTAGACCACAAAATTGCCCGCGTGTTGGCAGTAGAAACATACAAAAAGTATTTGAATGGTGAATAAGAATTATTGCCTTTTCTGCTTTAATCGATGATCAATTGGTAAGGTAATAAATTCAACAATTTCGACATTTCCAAAATTCTTAAAAAGTGGATTTAGAATGAAATTTGATTCAACTCCCACAATCGTAGAAGGCACTTTGAGGGCGAAAAAATCACGACTCTTGGTAAGTTTTGTAAAGAATCCTGTTGTTAACTCATTGTATGGGTATTGGTTCCAATTTTCAGGGAGTTCAGCTAGCAAATCAATGCTAAACGCATCGAGAAATCAAAATAATCAAATCGATTTAATTAGATTAAAATTAGATAGAGCTGAAAAATCTGGATTTACCGCCGATTCCAAATCAGAAATTTTGAAGCATTCTAAAAGTTTGCTTGATGGGTAAATACAAATTAAGCAATGTTGCAAAGGAAGATTTGATCAGAATCCTCATTACGGCGTGAAGCAATTTGGGATAAAACAAGCAGACAAATACTTCGACTCTTTCTTTGTGCACTTTGAACTTATTACTAAAAAACCCCATTTTCAACTTGACTACAAAAAATGATTTTTAAATCTCACTAATATTCCTTGCGAAAAAAACAGTACATTTACCTACTAATTGGACAATAAAAACATGACTGAAATTACACGTTTTTTAATAGATAAGATCGAAGAAATTTCTTTTTCGACCGTAAATATTACTGATTCACTTTGGGAAGAGCGTGTTTTAGACTCTATTAGTATAATCGAATTGGTTGTTGAAATAGAACGCAATTACAACATTCAAATACCATTCAACGAAATAGTTGTTGAAAATTTTGAAACAGTTGAATTGATTGAAAAATTTATACTTTTAAAAAAGTAAGCATTTGTCAACCTTCAAAAAAATACAATTTCATGCGCTTGCAATTGCATTGGCAATCATTTTATCGATGTGCATCGTTGATATTTTTTTTGAATTATATGGAAAACAAAATTTTAAAACAAAATTAATCACTGGAAATCAAACGCTTTCAAGAGGAACACAAGCCAATTATGCAAATGGTATTCAAGCAGAAGTGGAATGGATATCTGCTTTAAAAAACAAAGAAAACATTATACTTTTAGGCTCTTCTGAATTTGGAACATTCCCAAGAAGTTCTTACCTCGAATTACCTGATAGTTTAAACATTCCATGCGTTGGTTTTGGTCATGCATTTCATCAAAGTTTTAGCATGTACTGCCAAGCTCTTGCGGGAAGAGAATATCTGAAAGATGCAAAAATTTGTGTCATTTTTAGTCCAGGTTGGTTGGAAACAGAAGGAACAAATGTTGAAGCTTTTTTAGAATTTGTTCCAACTAATTTTTTAAGGAAAATATTACATGACGATAAAATTTCAAACACATTTAAAAATATAATTGGAGAATATATTTATCGAAACGATGATTTAATTGAGAATCCAAATCAAGTTTTAAAACTATACAAAAATGCCTATTTAAAGAAGGATATACCATTTCTAAAGGAAAAATTTGAACAGTTTAAAAACAATATATCGTCGGTTAGTTACAAAGTAAAACCTTTAGTGTCTAAATTATCCAAAAAAAGCCTGCCATTAGGCTACAAGAAACAAATGCAAAGCACTAAAGATAAATTTATTAAATCGGTTAAAACGAATAAGATTTTTGTAAGTGATGAATATTTCACAGAATATGTTTTAGATAAAAAAACAGGAAAGATTGTAAACGGGAATGTCAGTAAAATGGATTATTTGAAGAGTCAAGAAATGAAAGATTTTTTGATGCTAATTCAAATTTTAAAATATTATCAAGCTGATGTTTCGATCATCATTCAACCGCTTAACAACTACCATTACAGTGGAATCGAAAATTTAAACCCTGCAATTCAATCTATTGAAAAAGAGTTGAAATCTAAAAAAATTCCTTATTTGAATTTATTCGCCTATTCTAAAGCGCAGTTTGAACCAGCAGTTTTAAATGATATCATGCATTTAGGAAATTACGGTTGGATGAAAGTTAACCATTTTTTAGTCGAAAAATATGCTCAATAAGTTTATAAAAACAACAATGATATATACCCTTTTGATTTTGGGTTATGTTTTCTTGTACCTATTTGAAGTTGAAACCTGGTTTTACGAGCCAAAAAACGAGAATTCAAAGTCGAAAATTGATTTTGTATATCAACAATTCTGATGTTTGAATTTAGTAAAATATTGCCCTTTTCTTCCCAAACATTCTTTTTGTTTGTGTTGCTCTCCATCCTTGTATTTTGGATCTTAAAAAGCATTTCTTCTAACGCAAAAATATATAGAATTGCTATTTTCAGCATGTCACTGATCTATTTAATTCTTCTTTTTCCAAAACCAATTCAATTTATAGGTCTTATTGCTTACAGTTTTTTTATACATTGGCTTTTTGCTGTAAAACTAAAATATCCGAAATTACTACTTCCTGTGATTTTACTTTCATTGCCGATGATTTTCATGAAACTGGCTGGAATTTTCCCCGCCAAAACAAATGAGAATTTCATGCAAATTGTGTTTCAAGTTGCGGGTTTATCTTATGTCACTTTCAGAGTGATACAAGTTTATATTGATGAGCGCAATTCGGCCAAACAACCCAATTGGATGGACTATTTCAACTTTTCAGCTTTCACCCCTACTTTGCTCATCGGACCAATTGACCGTTTTCAGCGATTCTCTAAAAATGTTGCCGTTGGTCTTCAACAAATGAATGCTACTTCGCTGGCAAAAGGATGGGAATATTTGATTTTAGGTTTGTTGTACAAATTTGTTATTGCTGCATTTATTCAAATTTTCTTCCTCTCAAAATTGGTTGATGACGGGCAATTTTTGTATCATCTACAATACATGTATGTCTACTTATTCTACCTCTTTTTTGACTTTGCAGGCTACAGTTTATTGGCTATGAGTTATGGATATTTTATCGGAATTGAAGTGCCATACAATTTCAACAAACCTTTTCTTTCAGAAAATCCAAAGGTGTTTTGGACACGTTGGCATAAAAGTTTAGGAGATTGGTTGAATGATTTTTTCTTCAAGCCTATTTTCAAAGATTTGACAACCCGCCAAATTTTTAAACCCATTCAAAGACAAAATGTAGCGCTCTTTCTCACATTCACTTTGATGGGATTTTGGAACGGCTTTGAATTACATTATATTGTCAGCGGTATGCTTTTTGGCTTATTATCAGTGATCCACAACTATTATGTTTATTTGTGCAAAAAATCAAAAAAAGACGTTCTCTTTGGAAATTTAAAACCCATTTTCATCCGATACATTTCTATTTTTATGTTATTCAATTATGTTGCATTTGCAATTTATATTTTTAGTGGTAAACTCTTTTAATTATGCGCTTTTGTTTTGATAATTTCGATTTTGTAGCCCATTCTACTTTACCAGAAAAAATGGCAATTATTGGCTCTAATTCAAACATTACTTGGCTTGAATTTTCCAAAAAAGTAACTGATTTAATCGTCTTTCTAGAAAAACAAAACTGGCATAAAACTACCAGTCCAATTATCATTTATGGTCATAAACAAACTGAAATGATCATTGCATTTTATGCATGTATGAAACTAGGAATCCCATACGTTCCCATTGACATAGCATATCCTAAAGACCGCATTTTAAAAGTAATAGACGCTTCAAAATCTCAACGATTAATTAATTGCACAACAGAAACGTTGGAATGGAATTCAATGGCAGAAATCAATTGGGAAGCTGACCAATGGAATATTTCCAAAAACACCAATGAATTGATTTCAGTTGCACCGCTTTCTGATCCGCTGGTTTATTTAATTTTCACTTCGGGAAGCACAGGAGAGCCAAAAGGAGTTCAAATTTCTCGTTCTGCAATCCAAACTTTTGTGCGATGGATGTCTCATGATTTTGGCTTTACCACAGACGCCGTTTTTACGAATGTTGCTGTTTTTAGTTTTGATTTATCCGTATTTGAAGTAATGACATTTTCTTCTTTGGGCGCAACACTTTTACTAAACGAAAATGCTGTAGTTGAAGATCCAAGTAAATTATTAAACCGCATTGAAGAGTTTGCGGGAACAATTTTAGTCGCCACACCATCTTATGCCATTAGGTTGATTCGAATGGAAGCGGAAGCAAAAAAATCTCCGCTCGCATATTTTCTTTTTTGTGGCGAAGTGTTACCTCATCAATTGGCAAAAACACTTAAAAAACTTTATGATAAAGCAACCATTTTCAATACGTATGGACCTACAGAAGCCACCGTTGCTAGCACGTTTATAGAAATCGATGAAAAAATAATTGATACATACAACCCGCTTCCTGTCGGTTTTTCAAAACCTGAATCTGAATTATTATTGGAAGACGAGGAAATAGTGATTGTGGGTGACAATGTTTCTTTAGGCTATGTAAATAGACCCGATTTAAATGAGCAAAAATTTTTTAACTCCAATGGAAAACGCGCTTTCAGAACGGGTGATTTAGGCTATTTTTTAGATGGAATGCTTTTTTGCAAGGGGCGAAATGACGATCAAATTAAACTTCATGGATATCGCATTGAATTAAATGAAATAACCGCTAAATTGAATGAAATTGATTTTATTTTTCAAGCAGAAACCATCGCTTTGCGCAGAAATGATGAAGTAAAAAAAGTTGTGAGCTTGGTGCAACTAGATGCTTCAAAAATAGAAGACATTGCTGATTTCAAAAAAACAATTATTTCACATTTATCCAAAAATCTTCCTCAATACATGATTCCGTCAGATTTTAAACAAGTTGATATTATACCTTTAAATCAAAATGGAAAGTCGGATAAAAAAGAACTAGAACGGTTGTATTTATCTAAAGAAAATTAAATTTAAGGGAAGAAATACTGCAATTGCTGGGGATAGGAATTAAATCAAATTCCATTTTGGCAAAATAATTGCTAACTTGGTTTTATGAAATTTAAATTTTCACTTCTTTTCGTCCTCTTTTTTGCGTGGAGTTTTTCAGCAAATTCTCAAATCATTTTCGATAAAACAAATTATGATTTTGAGGAGCTTTTTGCATCTTCGGAAAGATTTGTTGATTTCAAAATCACCAATAATGGCAAAAAGAAAGCTTTTTTGTTGAGTGTTAGAAAACCCAATGAAGTCACCTACTTAGTGAATGGTGAATATTTAGATCCAGATAGTTCATTGATAATCAGATTAAAACCGAATTCCAAAAAGTTGGGTAAATTTAATTATGAAATAGAAGTTTATACCAGTGATAAACTCACACCAACAATCCTAAAAATCAACGGAAACATCAAGGAATTTGAGGAAAATAGCACGAGCGCCATGCAAGCTTGTCCTGATTTTGGTTCTAAACCTTCAGTTTATGCGACTAATTTTAAAATTACTGTCGTTACGATAGACAAAGAAACGAAAGAGATATTGTCCAATTCTACTGTCTCTATGATTCAAAATGGAATGCCGATTGGAAACTGGAAAACGAACAAAAATGGACAAATTGTAGAAAAAATCCCACTCGGTTACACTTATTTTTACAGCACACACATCGGATATTTGCCCACTGAGCAGGGAAGTTATGTGAATTTTCAGCGCAACTACATAGTACTCGAATTAAGTAAAAATCCTAAAATTGAAGCGCCAATTCCAGTTGAAATTCAAAATCCAACAAAACCAAATCCGCCGATTGTTTCAGAAAAACCAATGGAGAAAATCGATTCACAAGTCGTTGTTTTGGAAGAAATTCCGCTAACAATTGAAACTATAGTAGCGCAAGAACCAACGACACCAACCGCCGAAATTGTTTCTGTTGACTTCAATAAAATTCCTTTTGAAAATTTTGATTCAAAATACTTCAAACCGATCAATGTGGTTTTTGTTTTGGATAAATCATCTTCGATGCTGCAAGGAGATAAGTTGGAATTAATGAAATATTCATTGTTTCAACTCACCAATTATTTGCGTGCAGAAGATAAAATGTCCATAGTAACTTACGCATCAACGGCAAAAGTTTTGGTGCCTCCAACTGCTGGAAATGAAAAAGATTTTATCAAAAAACCAATTGAAAAAATCAGACCAGCCGGCGGAACAGCGGGAGGAGATGGAATCAAACTTGGATTTGAACAAGCAGTAATTGGATACATGAAAGAGGGGGCGAATTTGGTAGTCGTAATTACTGACGGTGCTTTCAATAAAAATTCAGACGATTATCAAAAATCCATCGAAGAACATAAAAACCTTGGAATTAATTTGTCCGTAGTCGGAATAAAAAATTTAATCCAAGATGAATCCAAGATGAAAGAAGCGGCCAAAATTGGCAATGGAAGATACGTTCCGATTTTCAAACTGGCTGATGCGCAAAAGAACTTAATTCAAGAAATAAGAATCTCCGCATTTAGGAAATAATTTACCTCAATAAATTAATGTGACCAGACATTTTCTTTTCTTTTTTACTATTGAGATCAGTATAAACAATTTTCCAAACATAAGTGCCATCTTGGCAAGGAAAACCTTTGTAGCTTCCATCCCAAGATTCATCCATGCTGTGCATTGTAAAAATCAATTCTCCCCAACGGTTGTAAATACTCATTTCAAATGATTTCACATTCCCTCCTACCGCTTTAAAAACTTCATTAAAATTGTTTCCTTGCGGTGTAAATGTGTTAGGAACATAAATGATTGCATCATAAAATATCTTTAAACTATCTGATGCCCTGCAACCATTTTGATCAGTATAGGTAACCACATATTGGAAATTTTTATCAGGATTTGCCACAGGACTGTTGCAAACCGCGCAGCTCAAATATTCTGAGGGGGACCAAACCATCGTTCCTGTTGTTGTGCTCGATGCACTTAATTGAATTACATCACCAAAGAAAGCATAAACATCTGGAGAAGTTTGAATAAAAGCTTGGGGAAATAAGTTCACATGAACCGAAGCTGTATCGCTACAACCATTTATATCTGTTCCTGTTACAATATAAGTTGTGTTCTGCATCGGAGTTGCAAAAACTTGATCTCCCATATTATCACTCAAGGTGTTTGCAGGAGTCCAAACATAGGAATTTCCTCCAAAGGCAAATAAAGTGGCGCTTTTTCCTGGACAAATAATTGTATCAAATCCTGCGGTAATATTAGGTGCTACAATGTCAACATAAACGCTGTCTTTCAGCGAGCCGCAAGCATTTATAAAATCACAGTAATAATACATGTCAACCGCAGGGTTTACAGTAACTGTAGGGCCATTGACTGCTGAAATATTGATATTTGGTGACCATTCAAAAATATCTGCACCAGCAACATTCAGCACGGTTGCTTCTCCTTCGCAAATTTTGACCGAATCTAAAATTTGAGGATTAGGTGGAGTTAAAATCACTGCAATTTCCACATTTTCATTGAATGTACATCCTGCCCCAGAAGTGATTACGCAATTGTAAATAGTGGTTTGCGTTGGCGTAGCAATTGGATTGACAATCGTTGGATTATTTAATCCTGCACTTGGTGACCAGAGATAAGTTGAACCGCCGCTTGCAAAAAGAGGCGCACTATTCCCCAAACAAATCGTTGTGTCTGCAGAAGCATTTGATCCGCCCTCCAACACTTGTAAAGTCACATTTAAAGTATCAGAACCACAACTATCAGAAATTATTACTGTAAAAACAGTTGTTTGGTTGATTGTCGCAATCGGATTTGGAATATTTGCATCATTTAAAAATTCAGCTGGTGACCATTGATATAATGAACCTCCTGAAGCATCAAACTGATAGGTTGAACCGGGACAAATGGCTGCGTTTGGCGATGCTACTTGTCCATTAAAATCTCCAATATTGATTTGAAAAGTGGTCGTATCTGAAGAAAAACATCCACTGGAATCTGAAACAATCAAAACCACATCATAAGTTCCAGCCCCTGAATATGAATGAGATGGATTTACTTGAGCCGAAGTCGTATTGTCACCGAAATCCCAAAAGAAAGTGTTTCCGTTTGAACTGTTATTTGTAAATAAAACAGGTGCAGGCATACAAATTAAAGGTGCAGGCTCACTTACAACTGCTTCAATTTGATTCAATTCGAACTTGAATACAGCCAAGTTACAATTTGGACTGGGATTATTGGACGACCAAACTCCAGCAGTTGTCGTGAATCCAAAATCGTTTCCTCCACACGCGCCGCAAACAGCATGATATATCCTCCCAGATTTATCAAATCGACTCGTGCCGCCATCCACATGATTCGAACTTGCGGTCAAACTTCCCATGTAAGTGGCATATTTCAGGCTGATTGCATCTTGCCGCAAAACTGCAATATAAAAGTTGTTGCCATTCGTTGAAGATTGATAGGCATCAGGCGTTACCTGAAAACCATTGCTAGAGCTGAAAGTCGCAGAACTATTTGAACTATTTACTGAACCTCCCCAGCCAGAAATGTAAATTTCAAAACAATCTGAAATCAAGAAAGCAGTAGGAGAAATTTCAACATGCCCAGTGCCAGCACCTATGCAAGTTGACCAATTTAAAGTGACTAAATTTGTAGAATATTTCCGCACAAATTGACCAGAATTTGGTGTACCATAAACGCCAGGACTTATCGGTAAATTTCCTTCCGTTTGCCCATAAACATAAACTTGATTGTTCAAATCCAATTGCACAAAATAAGTTTGGTCATATTCATTGGTTCCCATGTAAGTGCCCGATTGAACAAATGGAGTTGTACCATTAATTTTAATCAAATAGCCATCAGC
This sequence comes from Chryseobacterium gleum, assembly GCA_945897805.1. Lineage (GTDB taxonomy): Bacteria > Bacteroidota > Bacteroidia > Flavobacteriales_D > Crocinitomicaceae > JAQVCM01. The sequence continues at coordinate 53,087 of CAMDFX010000008.1, read as the reverse complement.
CAATCCGCCCACGTTATTCAACGTGTGACCAACAGCAAAACCCAAACTGGAAGATGTTGTTCCACCAACTAAATACACATCACCGTTTGTGGCTACTTCTAATGAATTCCCAGTTTCCACGCCACCACCGCCAAAAAGTGATGACCAAATTAGCGTATTCAAATTCGGAGAAAGCTTAAAAACGACCGCATCTTGTGGACCATTTAGGAAAGATTGAAATGCGTTTGCTGTAGGGAAATTACTCGAGGCCGTAGAAGATGCAACAAACACATTTCCAACGCCGTCAACTTCTACTGAACCTCTAAATTGGTCACCATAATTGTAATGCAAAACTCCTAAATTGATGCCATCATTGCCACTTCCGCCCATAAAAGTAGAAGACAAAAGACTAGCGCCATTCGCACTTAATCTTGTTACATAAATATCTGAACCATTGAAAGTCAATCCGTTTTCAGTAAAAGAACCTCCCCCATTAAAACTGCCATCAAAAGGCGTTCCTGGCATAGGAAAATCTGCTGAGGAAGTTGCACCCATGATGTACAATTCATTGTTGGCATTGCAAACAATACTGTGTGGCGTTTCCACTCCTAATCCTCCGATGTAGGAAGAAAAAAGCAATTGTGTGCCAAGTGCATTGAATTTTGAAATTCCAATATCAAAACTTCCGCCATTAAAGGAAGGGTCAAAAGAACCTGCAATAATTGGATAACCAGTTCCAAAAACGATACCGGCAGCAAAAACGCGCGCAGACTGATCTGGTGTGGCACTAAAACCCCAATTGTCCGAAGTTGAACCAGTAAAAGTCGAAAAAGTCAATTCGGGATCAATCACCAACGTTTGGTTGTGATTATAATCTTTTGGAAAGATATATACGACCACGTTTTCTTTCAATTCAAAAGCAACTTTCACAAAGTTTTTCTTCCCGTTTTCGTCTATATTCCAAGCTTTAGGAGCGCTTTCAATAATTTCACCAAAAGAATGGGTTGAATGCAAATTTCCATCGCTATCGATAAATACTGAATTTGCTCCTTCTATTTTCATTTGAATTTGCGAAACTTCTTTACCTGGCGCAACAATAAAACTATATTCTAAATTTGAAGCATTCCCTTCAACTTCCATGTCAATTGCTGGATAAAAGTCTTTGTAAACAACTTTCTTTAAGCTGTAAATCATCGACTTCCATTTCGACTGATTATTTCCTAAAAAATAATTTCTGTAATTTGTAGATGGTTCACTTTCGATTTTTTGAGCCGAAACATTGGCCCCTAAAAAGCTTGATTTTATGGCTTGTCCAACAAGTTTCTCAGCTAAATGATTGTCAGATTTTACCTCATGACTTGCGTGATAAATCTCAGAAGCATTGTGAAAAGCGTAGGTGAAACCTTGATTTTCGAGATACATTTCACCTCCATTTAATTCAACTTTGTAGCGAATATTTGAATGCCATTGACCTCGATTTGGATGCAACCAAATTTGCTCTTGCTGGGATAATCCAACAAAAGTAAAAAGGAGTAAGTAAATGAATACCAATATTCTCATCGAACCGAAATTACAATAAATTTTTGAACCAGCAATTTTAGTGCTATTTCTGGGATTTAAAAGACGCAAAAACAGCACCTGAGTTGCTTGAAATTTTAAGATTTATAGCGCAAAAAAAAACGGAAACTTTTAATTTCCGTTATCGTTAAAAATCCAAATTAATTGAACTGACTTTTGTAAATATATTTCCATAAGTTGAGTTTTATACTAACGAAAATAGTTTCTTTTGTTGGAGAGAAAATAAATAAAACCTGAACTGTTTTGATCATTGATTTAAGGGTTGTTAATTTTCTGTTAAGTGTATTGGAGAAAATTTAACTGGTAGTTGATTTCAAAACAAGTTAAAATTAAGTAGTAAATTCGATCAAATGCACAACAGGAAGCAAGAAATTAATTTTAAATGCTTTTCTTTGTTCATCAACTATGCAAATAAAATTAAAAATCCAGACTATGAAAATGAGGGCTTTAATTATTGACGATGAAGAGTTTGCAAGAAAAAATTTGCAACTTATGCTGGAAGAATTTTGTCCAGAAATAGAGGTAATCGGTGAAGCAACAGGAAAGGACCAAGCCAAAGCGATTATTGAAGCCTCTAAGCCTGATGTTGTTTTTTTAGATATCAGAATGCCGAGCGGCGCTGAAGGATTTGAATTATTAGAAGAAGTTGAAAATAAAGACTTTCTAGTAGTTTTCGTAACTGCTTTCAAAGATTATGCACTGAGAGCTTTCAATGCAAGTGCAGTATATTATGTGCTTAAACCAATAGATATAGACGATTTAAGATTGGCAGTTGATAAGCTAGTTGAGGCTAAAAAAATATTTTCTGATGACCCTCAAAATTTTGTGACATACTTTAAATCTCTGAAAAATTTGTCTCACAGTTTATTGTCAAATCGACCAAACAACAGAATTGCCATCAGTCATACAAGAGGATTAAAAATTATTGAAGACGACACAATTACACATTTAGAAGCAAGTGGAAATTGTACTACGATTTACTTCGAAGATGGAACAAGGTATTTGGATACAAGAACCTTGAAAATCTACGAACACATATTAGATCCTGCAAAGTTTTTCAGGGTGCATAAATCGCACATTATAAATTTAAAAAGATTGGTTGAATACATCAATGACGATGGTCATTTTGCTGTTTTAAAAGGCGGACTTCGAATACCAGTTGCAAGAAATCGAGTAAGTGATTTTGTTAAAATGCTGAAAGAATAAGATGATATTTCGCTCGATATTTTTATTTTTTTGTTGTCTAACCGCGCTTTTAACAAGCGCACAGAGCTATTCTTTTCTGTCTTATTCAATCGCTGAAGGTTTACCACAATCTCAGGTTTCTTCCATCGCTGAAGATGAAAAAGGCTATTTGTGGGTTGGAACTTTGGGCGGTTTGGGAAAATTTAATGGTTCTACTTTTGTGAACTATTCAACCAAAGACGGCTTACTAAATAATAGAATAACGAGCTTGAATTGTTTTGACCAAAAACTTTGGATTGGTCATGAAGGTGGTGTAAGTTTGCTGCAAAACAACAAGATAAGAAAATGGGCTTTTCCCACAAAAAACAAGAATGTCAATGTTCTAGCAATCCGCAAGTTTCATGACGGATATGCAATTGCAACCAATGGCGGCGGGATTTATTTTATTAATGCTAAATTTCAAATCCGCAATATTGAATTAAAAAGTGAAGACCAAAATCGCGTTCGAGGATTATTGGTTGTTGACAAAGAATTATTTGTAGCAACAAGAGGTGGGCTTTTACGAACCAGAGATTTATACAACTTCAAATCTGTAAAAGGCAGTGACACCTTGAATATTTCAGGTATCACACAGCGTAATGAAGAAATTATTCTAACTACTTTTGATACAGGTATTTTTAAGTTTAATATAACTAATCAAACCGTCAAATCAATAAGCGAAACACCAACACAAAGTGGAATTCGCAACTGTATTTTTGACAGCAAAGGAAACATTTGGATTCCCAGCAAACAAGGAATAATTATTATTGACAAAAACGATAAAAGCCGCATCATTGACCAAAGCAAAGGTTTACCACTAGATGCTGTCAGCAATATTTTTGAAGATAGAAATGGTACAATTTGGATAGGTTCTGAAGGAAAAGGTCTGTTTCGTTTTCCTGGGGATCAATTTGTTTACTTTAACGTAAATAGCGGAATTCAAAGTGAGTTAATAACCGCAGGAATTGAAATATTACCCGGTTCTTTTCTTTTTGGAACTTATGACAAAGGCTTAATAGAGTACAAGAAAAATGAAAATTTTCAACTGAAAGAATTACCGAATAATACAATTTGGGCAATTGAAAAGGATCAAAACGAGTTCATTTGGATGGGTTCAGAAGCTGGTTTATTCAGGTACCAATTGAATCAAAAAGTCGAAATATTTGATGAAAAATCAGGCGCTCCGGGTGATAAAATCACTTCCTTCTATAAGAATAATTTAGGTGAAATTTGGATTGGAGGATCAAATGGAATTTCAAAAATAGTGAATGGAAAACCAATCAAAATAATTCATTCAGAGACAAATAAAAACATTGGTACAATTCGAAATATTGTAAAATATAAAAATCAACTTTTTTGCGCAGCAGATGGCGGATTATTTATTTTCAAAAATGGAAAATATAGCAGATTTAAAAATATTCAGAAAAAGACTTTTTCCCTTAAAATTGACCAACATGACAATCTTTGGATAGGAACAGATGAAGGTTTTTTCTGGAGTGATGGTTTGGATTTAAAACAGATTTCATTGTCTGACCAACCAGCATCAAACTTTATCAATTTTATAAACACAAATGAAAATCAAGTTTTTGTAGGTACAAATAATGGTCTTTATGTGCTTTCAAATTTGAAGTTAAAATACAATGTTCAGCAAAAACATTACGGACTTGAGGAAGGCTTGGTAAATCTAGAATCAAATATCAATTCGAGTTTTGTGGACAAAAAAGGACGGCTGTGGTTCGGAACAGCGCAGGGCCTTACCGCTTTTGATCCCGACATAGAAATTTTTGATTTTCAAAATATTTTACCGAATTTGAATATTAAATCGATTAAATTAAACTTTCAAAATTTCAATTACACCGATTATTCTAGTCGATTTACGCCAGATGGAATTCCCCTGAATTTAATTTTGCCAAGATCCAAAAACAACTTGCTGATTGAATTGGATGGTGTGACACTCAAAAACTCGAAAGATTCGAGATACCAATATTGGCTTGAAGGTTTAGATGAAGGTTGGTCGCCAGAATTTTCAAACCCACAAGTTACTTTATCTAATTTACCTTCAGGAACTTATAATCTTCACGTGAGGGTAAAAAATGGCACTGGAGAATTTTCAAAAGAGTATGTATTATTTATCAAAATTACGCCTGCTTTTTATGCAACTTGGTGGTTTTCTATCCTTGTTTTCGTTTTCTTAATCGGTTTCGTAATTTTAATAATTCAACTGAGAGTTAGAAGAGAGAGAGCCATAAGTTACCAAGAATCATTGGAGTACAAAGCCAGACTTTCATCGCTTGAACAGCAATCATTGAATGCAAGTATGAATCGACATTTTATTTTCAATTCGTTGAATTCTATTCAATATTTTATCAATACGCAAGATAAAATTTCAGCCAATCGTTATTTAACAAATTTTGCGAAATTGATTCGAAAAAATTTAGATTCTTCCACTGAAGACAATAACATGGTTTCATTAAGTCAAGAAATTGAAAGATTGGAATTGTATATCTCTTTGGAATCAATGCGTTTTAGAGATCGTTTTGAATATAAAATTGAAATTTCTGATATTGACACTGAAAACATCATGGTTCCGGCAATGCTTTTTCAACCATTTGTAGAAAATAGTATCATTCATGGGATTTTACCTGATGAAAATAAAAAAGGTTTAATTACCTTAAAAATCGAAGCCAAGGTTGATTATTTAGAAGTGATTTTGGAAGACAATGGAATTGGTATCGATTTCAGCTTGAATAAAAAACGGCAGTCGGAAGGCGATCATCGCTCACAAGGAATGGAAATCACGAGCAAAAGAATTGAACTTTTGAAGAAGCTTTCACACCGTAATTTTGAAATGGAAGGTCCCTTTCAAATCGAGGATGAAAACCATTCAATCAATGGAACACGTGTTTTACTCAAAATACCGTGTGAAAATTTGGATTATTAGAATTAAATCCATAGCTTTGTGTGTAATACATTAAGTTATGAAAAAGTTAATCGGTATTTCTTTGTTTTCAATCGCTCTTATGGCTGTTTCTTGCCAGAAAGAAGATCTGAATAAAACAAGAATGGAGTTTGGGACAGTGTCCACAGCCCCAACTTGGAAAAGTGGTTCTGCTCCTGATGCAGAAGTAAATTCTGGGACAACTTCAACTGGAACTGGTATTACTGATCCTAACAATGATCCTGACATGAATAAAAAAGGAAATAAACAATAGTTTTATTTCTACTCAAATATTGAATCCTGCTTTTAGTAGGATTTTTTTTTGCCTTAAAACTAAGTTAATCTATCTCAAAGAAGTCTTTAATTAAAAGCGTTTTTTATACAAGTCTAAAACGATACATTTGAATCAATTTTATACACATTTAAGATTTAAATTTCATTCATTTCAATGGTTTTAAATATCTTGTAAAATAATAATTAGCTGAATAATAAGATGTCAACCAAAGTAAATGAATCTCTTCACGAGTTAATAAAATACTTGTCTAAATCTGAAAAAAGATACTTTAAAATTGTTTCCTCTCGACACACAATTGGAGAAGAAAATAATTACATTCTCCTATTCGACTATTTAGAAAGACAAGAAATTTATGATGAAGAAAAACTATTTGAATACTTCAAAGGAGAAGCCTTTTTGAATAAATTTTCAGTTACAAAAAAAAGATTATACGACCATATTTTAAACGCGCTTGATACTTTTTATGCTTCTTCATCAGTAGATGCTCAGATTTTCAAATTGATCCACAGCGCTGAAATTTTATACAACAAATCGTTGTATGAGCAATGCAAACGCCAATTGCGAAGTGCTGAAAAACTAGCAATGAAACACGATAAATACAATTTGTTAGCAGAAATAAGCTTACACAAAAAAAGATTAATCGAAAGTTCAGGAAATGTCGACCAAAAAGAAATTGAAGAAATACTTAAAAATGACTTAGATTTTCATGAAAAAAGTTTGACCTACGATAAATTTTGGAATCTGAAAAGTCGCCTATTTACCATTCTCGCTTCAAAGGGAATTTCTCGCACACAAGATGATTTAACACAATTTAAGTCAATCATTGATGACTTGCTAAAAACGCAACAACAAAAAGAACTTTATTTTGATACTCAATATTTATACAATCACATTTACAGCGCTTACTTTTTTGCCATTGGCGATTTTGAAGCATGTTACCAATATTTAGTCCAGAATATTGAACTTTTTGAATCTAAAAAAGAAGTTGTTGAAGAACAACCAAATCGCTATTTCTCGGTATTAACCAATGCCATTTTTGTTGCTTCAAGATTAAAAATGAATCAGAAATCCCAAGAACTACTTAAAAAACTAAAGGAATTACCTCAAAATTACACCTTCAAAACCAACGAAGATTTGGATATCAAACTTTTTTCAAGTACCAACAGCATTGAAATAAGTATTCTCACTTTGAAAGGAGATTTCAAAAGTGCACTTAAATTGGTGCCCTTGATTGAAGAAGGTTTGAGATTGTATAATGAAAAAATCACGCCCAATCGCAAAGCGTTTCTAAATTTTAAAATTGCGACTGTCTATTTTATCTCGAATGACATGCACGCTGCTTTGCACTGGATTAATCGGATTTTAAATGATTCAATGCTAGACAAACAAGAAGACATCGTTTCTTTTTCTCAAATTATGAGTTTGTTGATTCATTTTGAAATGAAAAATAAAAACCTCATTCCGTATTCATTGAAAAGCACACAAAGATTTTTAAAATCAAGAAATCGATTATACGAATTTGAAACCATCTTTTTGAAATTTCTAAATCGCGTCAATAAAACAAAAGATTTTTTCAAGCAAGAAACGCTTTTTGAGGAATTATACGGCGAACTCGCACTTCTGAAAGAAGACCATTTGCAAGCTTTGGCGCTTGAATACTTTGACTTTATGCTTTGGTCTGAAGCTAAAATGAAAAATGTTCCTTTTCAGGAATTAATTCAATTGAAATATTCGAGTAAATAAAAATCCTGTGGCAGGTTAACCACAGGATCAAGTTTACCGCATATCGCTAACGGTTTGTAAAAGTATTTTTGGGTTTTGATTTAGAAGAAAGTGATTAGAGTCCAATAATATTTCGAACTTCTACCTCTGTGACTTTTCTTGGTGTTCCGTCCTTACCAAGATAAGTTCGATTTACAATTTTTCCAGTAATGGCAATTTGTTTGCCTTTTCCGCCAAAATTTTCAATAAATTGTGCTAAGTTTCCGAAAGCGAATAGTCTGTGCCATTCTGCTGTGTCTTTTCCTTTCACAGCTGAAGGTGTCGCCAAATTGAATCTGGCTACTTTTCCGCCATTTTCAAAATTAGTTACTTTGGCATTTTCGCCCATATTTCCGATCAATGTAATTTGATTTCTCATGACTTTTAGATTTTTATTAAAGAACTACTAAATCGTTTATTTCTACCTCGGTGATTAATTTTTTTCCGCCTGCTTGAGTTTGATAAAAGCGAGAAACCAATTTTCCTTCAATGGCCAAACTGATGCCTTTTTGTCCAAGTTCTTCCAGTACTTGCACCCAATTTCCCCAAGCACTGATTCGGTGCCATTGTTTTCTGTTTTTCATGTTTCCCTCAGCATCCAAATAGGATTCTTGCGTTGACATTGAAAATTGTGCGATTTTTCTTCCGTTATTTAGGATTACCACCTTTGGTTCAGATGTGATTTTACCTATTAAATTTACGTGATTCATGGTGAATATATTAAATGATTGATAGAAATTAAAAAATTGAAATTTGTTTGATTTTAAAGTTTAAAGTTTGTTGTAGACGCCACAGCCCTTTTTAACTGCGGCGTCTTTTTACAACTAAACCTAACCTAAACCTGTGCTTTTACCTCTCTAGGCACTAGCAATAAAAAATCGTGAACTTCTACTTCAGTTTGATATCTCTTTTCACCATTTTTTGCTTCGTAGCTGCTATTTGCCAATCGCCCTTCAATAGCAACCTCTATTCCTTTGTCTGCATTCTTCACAAAACGCTCTGCATTTTTGCCCCACATTGTAGCATTGTGCCATTGTGTTACTTCTTTCCATTCGCCATTTTTTTCTTTGTAAGACTCGTTTGTAGCGATAGAAAAACGGGTGATCATGAATCCGCCTTTTACAGTTTGGATTTCTGGTTTCGCTCCTAAGCGACCGATCAAGTTGACTTTGTTTCTCATTGAGTTCATAATTGTGTGTTTTAAAAAATTTGTAAATAAAAATTGAACTAAACGTCGTTGATTGTTTCGACAGTGCAAAGTTGCTGTGACATCAAAATAACATTCGGTTATTAACCATTTGTATTCGACTGTTATTCGTTTATAAATGAATTAAAACGTTTTTATGCTTGAAAATAAGATATTTAAGAAATAAAAAACTTTTGAAAAAATATTGAAATTTGGAGAAAAAATATCGACTAAATAAAAAAGTCACCCCAAATGAAGTGACAAGAATATGAAAATGATGATTAAAAAATGAATTGAATTACGCTGATTGCTTCGAAAAATATTCTGTCGAAAACTAACTATTTCCAGATTTATACATTTTCTTCTTCAGCCAAAAAGCCAATTTAACCATAAGAATCAGCGCTGGAACTTCTACCAACGGACCGATTACGCCAGCGAAAGCCTGACCTGAGTTAATACCAAAAACACCAATAGAAACTGCAATCGCCAATTCAAAATTATTACCAGAAGCAGTAAATGAAAGCGCGGCATTTTCAGCATAAGTCGCGCCCGTGCGTTTTGCCACGAAAAACATCAGCAAAAACATGATTCCAAAAAAGATGACCAATGGCAAGGCAATTTTCAAAACATCTCCAGGAATTGATACAATCATCGCACCTTTTAGACTAAACATCACAATGATGGTAAACAATAATGCTATCAAAGTGATTGGAGAAATGAATGGCAAATATTTATTTTCAAACCAATTTTCTCCCTTGATTTCAATCAAGATAAAACGACTCACAACCGCTAAAAAAAATGGAATCCCCAAGTAAATTCCCACAGTTTTGGCAATTTCAAAAACTGTAATATCGATATTCAATGCCTTGATACCGAAAAGCGGCAACATGATTTCCAAATAAAAATATGCATACAAACTGAAAAAGAAAACTTGCAATAAACTATTGATTCCCACCAAACCTGCAACCAATTCTCGGCTACCTTCAGCCAGTTCGTTCCATACAATTACCATCGCAATACATGGCGCCAAACCAATGATAATCAAACCCGTCATGTACTCAGGATAATCCTTCAAAAATAAAATCGACAAGGAGAACATCAAAAAAGGACCAACAATCCAGGTTATAAAAAATGAAACACCTAATAATTTTGGTTTCGCTAAAACAGCTGGGATTTTCGAAAATTTCACTTTCGTCAGTGGCGGATACATCATCAATATCAATCCAACTGCCAACGGAATATTCGTTGAACCGTTAGAAAATGAATTGATAAAATCATCTGCAGTTGGAATAAAATAGCCGATCAAAATGCCTATTCCCATCGCCAAAAAAATCCAAAGAGTTAAAAAACGATCTAAGAAACCTAATTTTTTTCTTCCCAAATTCGGAACTACACTATTTTCTGTCATTGCTATTTATTTAAGGTTGAAAATACAAATAATGTTTCCAAAGCTATTTGATTGGAGCGTTCCAAATATTTTTCGCCTTGGATTGGTGTGCCATCAAATTCCTTTGGGTCGTTGTAAGTTGCTGCAATACGAAATTCTACTCCTGGAATAAAAGGACAATTTTCTTCAGCATCTGAACAGGTCATAATTGCTGCAAAAGCGACGGATGGATTTTCAGAATCATTGTAAATCTTCGAAAAGCAAATCGTTTGCTGGGCCTCTCCAAATTTGACATTGTATCTCGGATTTATTTGATCTGCATCAGCGGAAGAAATTTCAAAACCATCAGTTTGCAAAGCTTTTATCGCATTAGGATGAAATGCTGTAGATTCCGTTCCACCTGAAAAAGTTTGCACATTTGGAATAACAAAATATTCAGCCGCTATCGCCGACCAAATTTGTCCAAAATGACTCCGGCGCGAATTGTGTGTGCACACATACATGAGTTGAATTGGGAGACTATCCTTTAATTTAGACTGAATGTAATCGGAAAGCTTAAGTAAAACGATTTTTCTTTCAGCTGAAATGGATTCAAACTGTTGAACCATTTCATCACATTTATTTTGTAACTGTTGGAACATATTATTTTCTTTTAAAGACACCAAACACAAAATTCTGAATCGTCTCGAAAGGAGTTTGATGATCTTCCATTCGAGATTCTACTAAATCAAATTCTTGACCAAATTGTTGTTCCAAAGATTTTTCAGAATATTGCTGAATTTCTAAGCCACTGCATTTTACAGGCCCATTTTCTGAAAATGTTGCGATAATGAAATAGCCTTCAACAGCTTGATTTACCAAATCCAAGTACTTTTCCTTTTGAGAATCCTGCGTTAAAAAGTGAAAAGCAGCACGATCATGCCAAATTGAATATTTCATTTTTGGCTGAAAATCTGAAATATCGCTCACAATCCAGGTTACTTTTTCAGCCAAAGTTCCCAATCTTTCTTTTGCACGCTCAATGGCTTTTGCTGAAATATCTAATACGGTAACATTTTCATATCCCAAAGCTAAAAGATGGTCAACTAAATTGCTATCTCCTCCCCCAATATCAATGATTGCAACAGATTTTGGTAAACCAAAAGATTCAATATAATCTAAAGAAGTTTTCGGCATTTTTTGCGTCCAACTTACTTCACTCGGACTTTTAGTTTCGTACACCTTTTCCCAGTGATTTTTGCTCGTGTTTTCCATTCTGAATTATTAACAACATTTACCCCCTGGAGAACAAGAAGCAGCAGTATTTGAAACCAATTCAACCAATTTAATTTTTTGCTTAGACGGAGGAATTCCGCAAGCATCTTCTGCCAAACAAGCGGTTTGTTTGTTGGTCAACTGAAAAGAAATCCCATCAAAATCCAATCCAAATTTACCTATGGTTTCCGCTTGGTATTCGACTTCAATTTCCAAATCATTAAGATTGAAAATCGTTTCTGACTTTTCGATAATTCCTATTAACTTGCCCGGTGCCAAGCGATGTTCAAAATCATTTGCTTCCCACAATTGAAAATTAACAACTTTTTCTTCTCTAACAACGCCTCCGCAATCTATAAAGTTTTTGGTAATCAATCCAACTTCTGTAATGTGAAAATGTGCTGGAACGAAACTGTGGTTTGGCAATTGAAAAACCAATAAGTCCATTTTATTCAGTGCTGATTTTAATTCTGATAATTTCATAATTTCCAATAATAATATTTAACAACATCTTTTTCTCTTTTCATCTAAGCCATTCGTAAGCTGGGCAAAAAATTGCTTGAAAATATCTAATGATGACTCTTCAATACAATAGCAAATGGCATTTCCTTCAATATTTCCCTTAATCAAACCGGCTGATTTCAATTCTCGCAAATGTTGAGAAACTGTTGGTTGAGACAAGGGTAATTCATTGACAATATCACCACAAATACAACTGTCCACTTTTAATAAATACTCGATAATAGCAACACGCGCAGGATGTCCCAATGCTTTTGCCAAAGAAGCAACTTGATTTTGCTTATCTGAAAAATGTTCCGACTTTGATGCTCCCATTTTTATATTTTAATATTGCAATATTACGATAAAGATTAGAAAGAAAAAAAGAAAATCTCACAAAAGTTATTAAATCTTTATTAATTATTCAGCGCGCCAAATAAACTTCTAACAAAATCAAAAGGGAATAAATCTTCAATTTCTAGAAGCTCTGTTTTCAAAACCTTAAACTTTATCGATTTTCATTTGTTTTAAATACAAAAAACGACCATGAACAAAATTATTTGGATACCAACGGCAGTTATTGGCTTGATTGCTTTAATCATTTTAGCTATGTCATTTACCAGTAAAGGAATAGAAACCCCAGAGTATAAAGTATTGAAAAACATTGAAGACGTAGAAATCAGACTTTATCCAAACATGATTGTTGCTAAAACAGCTTTACAGGGTAATTCTTTTGACAAACAAGGAAGTAATGGCTTTAGAACGATTGCAGGATATATTTTTGGTGGAAATGACAAAAATCAAAAAATAGCCATGACTTCTCCAGTAGTGATGAGCATCGGAGACAGTGCCACAATGTACTTTGTGATGCCTAAAAGTTACAAGCAATCCGATTTGCCAACTCCAAGTTCGCCTCAAGTGAAAATCATTGAAGAATCAGCGAAAACACTTGCTGTTATATCTTATGGTGGGTTTTCTTCGGATAAAGAAATAGAAAATTACCGCACTAAATTGGCAACAATTTTAACTAAAAACGAAATCAAAACTAAAGGCGATTTTATGTTTATGGGTTATAACGCCCCGTGGGATGTAATTGACCGAAAAAATGAAGTTGCCATTGAGGTGATTGTTGAATAAATTTAGAGTAAATACTTTAAGTTCAAATCTATAAATTTGTTAACATTTTGATAAGATACTTTTATCAAAAGATTGAATCAATGGTTTTACCTTTGTACAAATTTGAATGAGATCCTTGAGGTAAACCTTTACCAAAACCATTTAAAATTGAGAAAAGTTTGGAACTTATTGTGCGAAAAATTTATTTAATTATTTCATTTTTTTTTCTGCTAGATCATTTACTTTTTGCTCAAATCACTATCTCATTTCAAGGTGGAGAGGTAGGCGATAATTGGAACTTTTCATCAACAGGCGCAGACAATGTTGCTATAACTGAATCTTTCATTTCTTCGAATTATACCAGCGGAACAAGTTCAATTGTTGTTGGAGGAATTACTGGCGGTGGAAGCTGTTTTGATGGTGGAACAGGGAATGGAAATAATATTGTGAACACTTTTACTTTCTCAAATGTAGATATTTCAGGAAGTAGCAACTACAATAGAACTTTGGCTTTCCAATGGGGAAATCGTTTTCCGGTTTGCATAGGCACAGGCTGGGATACTGGCGAAAATTTAATTTTCACAGCTTACCACAACGGAATTACTCAACCTTCAGTTACGATAGCAACAGGAAGTAACAACGCCAATTTTAACATCGCAAATAATCAATTTTCTTGGCTTATTCCTAACTGTGTAACTGATTTCTATTTCACTTTATCAATAACTACAAATAGACGCGATGAGCTGCTTTTTATCGATGACGTAAGTTTGCAGACGCCTGATTTGAACCAACCAATTCCAGCGACTTCTCCTATTACAGGAACCAATCAAATTTGTATTGGAAACACTCAAAATTTAAGCGTTTTTTCCGTTCCCAACACCATATATAATTGGAGCGGATTGCCTTCAACAGCGCAATTTACAACGCCAAATAATACTTCCACATCCAATCAAATCTCCATTGATTGGGGTTTAACGCCAGCAGGAACATATTCAATTCAAGTAATTCCTTCTATGGATATTTGTGGCGTTTTGACAGATGGAAATACTGCAACTATCGATATCACGCTCGCAAATAATCCAACTATTATTGTCCAAGGCACAACCACAATTTGTCCTGGCGAAAATGCTACTATAGTAGCTACCGGCGCAGATACATATATTTGGGACAATGGTTTGGGCAATGGAAATCAATTTGTAGTTTCACCAATAGTTACCACCACTTATCAAGTTTCTGGATCAATTGGCAATTGTTTTGCAACAAATACTGTCACTGTAACCGTTGTAAATTCAACAAATATTACCATCATTGCATCTTCACAATCGATTTGTTTGGGTGATTCAGTTCTACTTCTAGCAACCGGAATGAATAATTATTTGTGGCAAAATGCGATTGGTTTGCCTTCAAATTCAAATGCTTCTGTAATGGTCACTCCAGCAGCAACAACTACCTACAATGTTTCAGGTAATTCGGGTAATTGTCAAGCAACTGGCAGCATCACAATTACTGTAAATCCGCTACCGATTGTTGCAGCTGGGAATAATGTAAATCTCTGTGAGGGTGATTTTGTAACTTTAAACGCAGCAGGTGGTGGAAATTATATTTGGACACAAAACATCCAAAATGGAGTTACTTTTCAACCACAAAGTACCCAAATTTATTATGTCACTGTCACAAATTTGACTGGCTGCACAGGAATTGACAGCGTTTTAGTGACCGTTTTTCCAAAACCAGCAGTTCAATTTCAAGCATCCACATTGAATGGATGTGCGCCAATTCAAACACAATTTTTAACCAATTTAATTGACATCCAAAGTTATTTCTGGGATTTTGGTGATGGAAATAATAGTCAAGAACCAAATCCTTCACATACTTACTTCGTCAATGGTTGTAACGATGTGTCTTTGACTGTGACTTCAAATAACGGTTGCACTGCATCGTTAATGTTACCAGACTACATTTGCTCAGATTTAAATCCAACTGCCAATTTTAAAATCAATCCAAGTGTTTTAAGTGAATCAAATTTATTAGCACATTTTTTAAACCTCTCAGAAAATGCCACTACCTATTTGTGGGATTTTGGAGATTTGACAAATTCCACAGAAACAGCGCCAGAACATCAATATAACCAAAACTCAATTGATGGCTATTGGATCACTCTATATGCTTATTCAGCGCAGGGCTGTGTTGATTCTATGACGCAACTTTTACCGCTAATTGAAAATGTTATTTATTATGTTCCAAATGCATTTACGCCAGATGGAAATGAATTTAATCAAACTTTTCAGCCAGTTTTTACCACTGGATTTGATCCCACAAGATTTGAAATGTTGATTTTTAATCGATGGGGAGAAATTATCTATGAAAGCAAAGATTCAGCTATTGGGTGGGACGGAACAAATTTTGCAGGATTAATGGCTCCAGATGGAATCTACAGTTGGAAAATCTCATTCAATGCAATGAATAGTGAAGACCGCAAAATTATTTCGGGGCATGTAAACTTATTGCGGTGATTTTTTTGAATATTTCAAAAAGATTTCAGGAGTCTGTACGTTGCACGAACTCCTGAAAAAATTTTGAATTTGATTGTCACTTAGTAGTAGTAGTAGATAAAAATCTTTATTTGGTTTTAAACAAAAAATAAAATCAACCTTAACAATCCATTATCATTTTGCTAAATAATAATATGGTAAAGGTACTTCCTACATTAACCTCCCACTAGAGGGCTACCCCCTCAATTTTTAAAAACCACAAAACAACTTTGAATTACAGATTTTAAATTATAGATAATGTCAAGTAAAATGTGATTTTAATCCACCCTTAATGTTGAATAATGTCGAAACAATTAGATTAAAGAGTCTCGTCACAATAAAATGTTCCTTTAATTTGAGATTACATTGGAAAAAGACCGCTATAAACTCGGGATTCAAAACCTCACAATCAACCATAAATACATTTAAAAAATTGCCATCTTCAACCAAAAAGCTATATTTCAAGCTATTTTCAAACAAATTTTATCCTTTTGATATTCACTTAAAATGAAATTTTCTACCATTCAATAAAGCAACAAAACACAATAGGCTTTTTTACGATTTTCAACACATTATTTTTATATGTTTGAGTAAGCATCAAATGAAAACTTAAAAATGAAACAAAAAATTCATTTTCTATCTGAAGGCGCCAAAAGATAATTAAGTTGAAAACAATGCTGGAATTGAAATATTAGGTAGAAAGTTCAATTCAAAATTATTTATTAATCACTAAAACTAAAAGTCATGGTAATTATTTTCAGTATTATCGCAATTGTATTACTTGTGTCATTGTATGATTATTTCTCTGCTAAAAACTGGCAACAAGTAACCTCTGATGTTAGAAATGATGTTGTTTTCAAAAACCGCAACAAAAATTATGGTGCATACATCATGAGAAGAGATTACAATAAAAGAATGTTGTTAATTCTTGTTGGAATGGTTGGAAGTATGGGCGCAGCTTATGGAACATTTATGTTGGTAAAATCAACCCCAAAGGTGGCCATTGAAATTCCTCCCACGACAGAATGGGATACAATTCCAGTTCAAATTGACCCAAAAAAACCAGAGGTCGAAGTTGAGAAAATTGAAGTAGCAAAAGCATCTCCCCAACCGCAAAATGAATTCAATGAATTAAAAGTCACGGATGATGAAATCATTGATCCAAAAATTGTGGTTGACCCAGATATCAAATCAGGGAATGAAAAAATAATTGGGGACGAAAAAGATCCATTTGATCCAATTGTGAACTTGGACAAAAAAGAGAAAGGTCCGATTGAAATAATCGAGACACACGAAGGCCCATTCGAAGATGTGGATGAGGAAGCGCAATTTCCTGGAGGAAGATCAAAACTGATGGAATTTTTAGGTAGAAATCTACAATATCCTTCTTTGCCATTGGAACTCGGAATACAAGGGAAAAGTTATTTCCAATTCGTGGTCGATAAAAAAGGAGAGATTTCAAGAATCAAAGTCATCAGAAAATTTGATGAATGTCCAGAATGCGATGCCGAAGCCAAAAGAGTAATTAGCAAAATGCCAATTTGGAAACCAGCAAAGAAAAATGGTAAAAATGTAGACAGTTATTTCCAAATGCCAATCAACTTTGTGATTCAATAAAATTAATTTTAATAACTCAAAATCCCTGACTTTTTGAAAAGTCGGGGATTTTTGTTTTTTAGTGGAAAAAATGTGAATAATTGAATTAAATATTCTCTTTTAGATTGCGCTATAAAAATAAAACGATTATCTTTGCGCCCAAATTGAGAATTACACTTAAAAGACACCCAAATGTCGCATATTCATGGTAAAGTATCCCAGGTAATCGGTCCTGTGGTTGATGTAAGCTTCGAAAAAGGAGTTGAACTTCCAAGCATTTTTGATGCATTAGAAGTAAGAAAACAAGATGGTACAAGAGTAGTACTTGAAGTACAATCTCATGTTGGTGAAAGTTCTGTTAGAACAATCTCCATGGATTCAACTGATGGATTCATGAGAGGAATGGCAGTAACTTCAACAGGTAGCGCAATCAAAATGCCTATTGGTGACAAAATCAAAGGACGTTTATTCAACGTTGTTGGTGAAGCCATTGATGGAATCAACGAAATGGACAATAGCGATGGTTTACCAATTCACCGCGAAGCTCCAAAATTTGATCAATTGACTACTGCAACTGAAGTTTTGTTTACAGGAATTAAAGTAATTGACTTGATTGAGCCTTACGCAAAGGGAGGAAAAATCGGTTTGTTTGGTGGTGCCGGTGTAGGAAAAACAGTATTGATTCAAGAATTAATTAATAACATCGCCAAAGGTCACGGTGGACTTTCTGTATTTGCAGGAGTTGGTGAGCGTACACGTGAGGGAAATGACCTTTTACGTGAGATGTTAGAGTCTGGAATTATCAAATATGGTGAGGCATTCATGCACTCCATGGAAGAAGGAGGCTGGGATTTATCTAAAGTTGATTTAGATGAAATGAAAGAATCGAAAGCTACTTTCGTTTTCGGTCAAATGAACGAGCCTCCTGGAGCACGTGCGCGTGTTGCATTATCAGGTTTGACTATGGCTGAATATTTCCGTGATGGAGATGGCGAAGGTCAAGGAAAAGATATCCTTTTCTTCGTTGATAATATCTTCCGATTCACGCAAGCTGGTTCAGAAGTATCTGCACTTTTAGGTCGTATGCCTTCTGCAGTAGGTTACCAACCAACATTGGCAACTGAAATGGGCGCGATGCAAGAGCGCATTACTTCTACTAAAAATGGTTCTATTACTTCAGTACAAGCGGTTTATGTGCCCGCGGATGACTTAACAGATCCAGCACCAGCAAATACATTTGCTCACTTAGATGCTACGACGGTATTGTCTCGTAAAATTTCTGAATTAGGAATTTATCCAGCGGTTGATCCATTGGATTCTACTTCAAGAATTTTAAGTGCCAAGATTTTAGGTGATGCGCACTATAACTGTGCTGAAAGAGTTAAAATTACGCTTCAACGTTATAAAGAGTTGCAAGACATTATCGCAATCTTAGGAATGGACGAATTGTCTGAAGAAGACAAATTAATCGTGCATAGAGCGAGACGAGTTCAGCGTTTCCTTTCTCAACCATTCCACGTTGCTGAGCAATTTACAGGATTAAAAGGTGTATTAGTTGATATTCAGGAAACTATCAAAGGTTTCAACATGATTTTGGATGGTGAAATGGATAGATATCCTGAAGCTGCTTTCAACTTGAAAGGAAATATCGAAGATGTAATTGAAGCTGGAGAAAAAATGTTAGCTGACACTGTTGCATAATCTTTGGATTTTGTTTCTGTAAATTAAAATAATTTAAAATGCATTTAGAAATAGTAACACCTGAAACAAAAATTTTTTCTGGAGATGTTGAAGCAGTTCAATTTCCAGGGATTGATGGGTTATTTCAGGTATTGAATAACCATGCTCCTATTATTTCTGCTTTAGGAAAAGGAATTATCAAAATTGATTTGAACGAAGCTTTCGAAAGAACTGAAAAGTCAAGTTCATTGATCGAAGAAGATAAAAATCCTAAAATTATCAGAGTTGGTATCAAAGGTGGCGTTGTTGAAATGCTAAATAATAAAGTAATTGTGCTTGCTGAATAAGCAGAACATAACAGATATAAAGAGGGATTTGGGTAACCGTTTCCCTCTTTTTTATTAAAGTAGGTCTTAAAAACTCATTTTTTTTGTCAGACATACTATTCTTTCATTAAATTCGTTCTCTCAAGAGTTCTTATGTGCATGGATATATTTTCTCAAATTGATTTAACAAAATCGCCAAAACACATTGCCATTATTATGGATGGCAACGGAAGATGGGCAAAAAAACAAGGTCAAGAGCGCTTGTTCGGTCATTCTATTGGTGTAGATTCTGTGAGAGAAACGCTGAGCGCAGCCAAAAAAATTGGTGTGAAATATGTAACTTTTTATGCTTTTTCAACTGAAAACTGGGGCAGACCGCAAGATGAAGTGGAAGGACTGATGGATTTGATGGTTAAAACTATTTCCAACGAAGTGCCCGCCATGAATGAAAATGGCGCAAAACTGTGGAGCATAGGAGATATTGCCGGATTGCCGCAAGATTGCCAAGACGAATTGAGAATTGCTAAGGAAAAAACGGCGCAAAACTCCACCATCAATATGATTCTTGCTTTGAACTACAGTTCAAGATGGGAAATCACAGAGGCGATAAAAAACCTAGCCGTGAAAGTAGAAAATGGAATTCTGAAATCTTCTGAAATCAATGAGAAGTTAATCAACGAGGAAATGAATACACAACATTTCCCTGATCCAGAATTACTCATCAGAACAAGCGGTGAACAAAGATTGAGCAATTTTCTGCTTTGGCAAATGGCTTATACAGAATTTTACTTCACAGACGTGCTTTGGCCAGACTTCAGAGAAGAAGATCTTTTCAAAGCAGTTATTGAATATCAAAACCGAGAAAGAAGATTCGGCCAAGTATCCGAACAACTAATTTAACTTGCATGAATAATTTTTTTAAGCTTTCTATATGCTGTTTTTACTGTCTATTTCAATTCAATGCAATTGGTCAAACAGACACATTAAAAACAGTAACCGGACCTACTTCAATTGGCGGTGGTACTGCAATCAACTTTCAAGAACCAAAAGAATATGAAATCGGTCCAATCAGAATCGAGGGAGCAGACAATTATGACCACCAAGCAATTAAATTAATCGCAGGTTTGCGTCAAGGACAAAGCATAAATATTCCTGGTGAAAAAATTTCTAAAGCCATTCAAAACTTGTGGAATGAAGGCATATTTTCAGATGTAGAAATTTATGCTGACAAAGAAGTTGCAGGTATCATTTACCTTGTAATTGCAGTTTCACCAAGACCAAAACTTTCAAGATTCAAATTTAAAGGTGTAAACAAAAGAGAAGCAGATAAAATCAGAGAAGAAATCTCACTTTATTCTGGAAAAACAATTACAGAAAACTTGGTTTTCACTACTCAAAATAGAATCAAAGGATATTTTAGAGAAAAAGGATTTTATGCTGCCAACGTTGAAATCAAGAGACAAGCAGACAGTTTGATGAACAATTCTGAAATCTTTTTAATCAATATCACCAAGGGGAAAAAAGTTAAAATTGGCGAACTAGTGATTGAAGGCAATGAATCCATTCCTACTTGGAAATTGAAAATGGCGATGAAAGACACTAAAAAGAAAGCGCCTTGGCATGTATTCAAAAAATCGAAATTCTCTCAATCAGCTTATGAAAGAGACCAATTGGCTTTGCTTGCAAAATTCAACGCTATCGGATTGAGAGACGCAACCATTTCATTTGATACTGTTTACCAAAAAGATGAAAAAAACCTAGCCATCAAAATGGTGATTCAGGAAGGAAATAAATATCTCTTTGGCGACATTGAATGGATTGGAAATACCAAATTTAGAACGGGCTATTTAGATACAATTCTTGGTATTAAATATGGCGATGTTTACAACAAAACATTACTAGATCAAAGACTAAACATGAGCCAAGATGGAAGAGATATTTCATCTTTGTACATGGATAGAGGATATCTTTTCTTTCAAATCAATGCGGTAGAGAAAAACGTGAAAGACAATCACATTTCTTACCAAATGAGACTTATTGAAGGAAAAGAAGCAAGAAATAAAAATATCATTATCAAAGGAAATACAAAAACAAACGAGCACGTTATCAGAAGAGAATTGAGATTCAAGCCTGGCGATTTATTTAACAGAAATGATATTATTCGTTCACAACGAGAATTGTCACAATTAGGCTATTTCAATGACCAAGCGCTTCAATTTGTACCCATTCCAAATCCGCAAGATGGAACTGTGGATTTAGAAGTAACAGTAGAAGAAAAATCTTCTGACCAAATTGAACTTTCAGGAGGTTATGGAGCAGGTCGTGTGATTGGAACTTTGGGATTGACTTTCAATAATTTTTCTTTGAAAAACGTAAATAAAAAAGGTTCATGGTCGCCACTTCCTTCAGGTGATGGACAAAGACTTTCTATTCGTGGTCAAACAAATGGTAGATTTTATCAAGGTTACAATTTTTCATTCACCGAGCCATGGTTGGGAGGTAAAAAACCAAACTCATTTTCTTTTTGGGTAAACCATACTGCGTTTTCATCTACTGGATTGGCAAGATCAAATGAAAATTACAGTGGAGTAGGGATTTCCGGTGTAGGTGTTGGATTGGGGCGTCGTAAGAAAATTCCAGATGATTATTTCAGTGCCTACTATGAATTGGCATACCAATATTACGATGTGAGCAATTATGCCATTTTCGCTAATCTAAGCACTGGATATGCCAATGACATCAGTTTGAAATATGTGTTGCAAAGAAATTCTGTAAACGTACCAATTTATCCAACTGAAGGTTCACATTTGACTTTCACTGCTAAGGGTTCGCTTCCATATTCTGCTTTTGAAAAAGGGGTAGACTATTCAACGCAAACAGCACAAGAGCGTTACAAATACTTAGAATATTACAAACTTAAGTTTACAGGAGAATGGTTTTTCCCTTTGACAAACGACAAAAAATTAGTCTTGATGCCAAGAATTGGTTTTGGTTTCATGGGCGCTTACAAGCAAGCAAAAGGACTTTCTCCGTTCGAAAGATACAACATGGGAGGAAGCGGATTAACTGGTGTAAATCAATTTGGTGGTCGTGAAATCATTGCATTGAGAGGATATGAAGATAATTCACTTTCTAATACTTCAGGAGATCCTATTGTTGCCAAATATACGCTTGAATTGCGTTATCCTATTTCATTAAACCCTCAAGCTACTTTCTATGTGCTTGGATTCGGAGAAGCGGGAAATACATTTCCAACATTAGCCAAATTCAACCCTTTCAATGTGAAAAGGTCTGCGGGCGTTGGTATCCGCGTTTTCTTACCTATGTTCGGAATGCTTGGATTAGATTACGGTTGGGGCTTTGATAAATTGGATCCAAATGCATCAGGTTATGGAAAAGCCTCAGATATAGGAATCACTCAAAAAGGGTACTACGGAAAGTTAAATTTCACTATCGGGATGAACTTAGGTGAATTATAATTAATCAGTCGTTTTTTCAATCACAATAAAATCCTTATATTTGGCGTTTTTGTTGCAAAATAAAATTATGAAAACATACATTTTCGGTTTACTTTTAATTTTTGGCACATCATTTGTCAGTTCTGCTCAGAAATATGGCTACATTGATTCCGACTACATCTTAAGTAAGGTGCCGGAATATTCTGAAGCCAAGGCCAAATTGGATAAATTGGCTGAAAGATGGACGAAGGAAATTGAAGACCGATACGATGTATTGAAAAAGAAAAAAGAAGCTTTTGCTCGTGAAGAAGTTCTGCTTCCTGCCGAAGAAAAAAAGAAGCGTTCTGAAGAAATTGAAAAATTAGAAACAGAAACGATGGAAATGCAAAAAATGAGATTTGGTGTTTCTGGAGATTATTTTCAAAAAAGACAAGAGTTGATAAAACCAATTCAAGATAAAGTGTTTGAAGCGATGCAAAAAGTGGCATCAAATAAAAATTTCAGTTTCATCTTCGACAAAGCAAACCAAAGCAATTTGGTCTATGCCGACGATAAATTTGATTTAAGTGACGATGTATTGAAAGAAATGGGCGTGAAACCCAGTGTTAAAGAAAAATTAGAAAAATAAAAAAAGAAACATGAGAAAGTTATTAGTTGCGTTGATGGTTATAATGTCTGCCGGGGCATTGAATGCACAAGTGAAAATGGGACATATTAATTCATCTAAATTGTTGGATACATTACCTTCAAGAAAGGGAGCAATTAAAACTTTAGAAGAGTTTGGTGCTGCTGGTGAAAAAGAATTGGTAGACAAAGAAGCAGAGTTTCAAAAGTCGTATAATAAATACTTGGCTGAAAGAGAAAAATTGAGCCCAGTAATGCGTCAGTATGAGGAAGAAAGATTGCAAAAGAAACAACAAGAATTGCAAACTTTGGAGCAGGATTTGCAACAAAGAATGTCAATCATGAGCAATGACTTGAATGCGCCAATTTTGAAAAGAATGCAAAAAGCGGTTGACATTGTTGCTGAAAGAAAGAAAATGAATTACATCATTGATGAATCTCAAGCAATTTACTTCAAAGGTGGAATGGATTTAACAGCTGAAGTATTAATTGAATTACTTCGTTTGGATGCTGAAGAAACAAAAACTAAATAAAACATTGAATTCATAATTTGAAGGCGGTCATTTTGATCGCCTTTTTTTATTAATTTTAACCAAGAAATTGGCAAATGAATAAACTCAATCCTATAGGTGTTTTTGACTCTGGTTATGGAGGTTTGACGATATTGGCTGAATTGCAACAAAAACTTCCTGCATACGATTTTTTATACCTCGGTGACAATGCGCGCGCGCCTTATGGACCTCGTTCATTTGATGTAGTGTATGAATTTACACTCGAAGCGGTGGAATATCTTTTCAATCAAGGATGTGAATTAGTGGTTTTAGCTTGCAACACGGCTTCTGCAAAGGCGCTGAGAACCATTCAGCAGAAAGATTTACCAAATTTATTTCCAACAAAAAGAGTTTTAGGTGTAATCAGACCAAGCACAGAGGCCATTGGTGAATACAGCATTACAAATCATGTGGGAATTTTAGCGACTGAGGGAACAGTAAAATCGGAATCTTACGTGATTGAAATAGGGAAGTTTTCACCAAATACAATTGTAAGTCAACACGCTTGCCCGATTTGGGTACCATTGATTGAAAACAACAAACACTTTTCTGAAGCAGGAAAAATGCTCATTAAAGAAGATGTAGAAAAATTGCTAGAAAAAGACAACCAAATAGATACGATTATTTTGGCTTGCACCCACTACCCTATTTTAAAAGATTACATCCAATCGATAGTTCCTGAAAATGTGCAAATCGTTGCTCAAGGCGCAATCATCGCTGAAAAATTGGAAAATTACTTAACGCGCCATCCAGAAATTGACCAAAAATGTTCAAAAACTGGAACAACAAGATACTTAACGACTGAGAATGAAGCAATTTTTAGTCAAAATGCCTCTTTGTTTTTAAATCAAGAAATTCTTGCAGAACATATTAAATTAAATTAGAAAATATGAAAAAATTTATTCGATACTCCACTGTCTTAAGTTCACTCGTTTTGCTTTTTGCTTGCGCGCCAATTTACAAATGTGGTGAAACGCCTCCAGGTAAACTGAAAGGCAGCAAAAGAATGAAATCGTTGACTTTGGAGAGAGATTCCCTTTGCAGGATGAATGCTTTGAAAGATGCGCACAAGGATACTTTATTGATGCAAATTTCAACTTTAGATATAAAAACCAAAGAACTGGAAAACCAAAAATCTGACCTTCAAGGAAAATACAATGAATTGTTTAATGAAAATGTATCTCAATCAGAAAAGTACAGCGCTACTTTGAAAATGAAGTCGGATGAATTGAACAACAAAGAAAAATTACTTTCAGAAAGAGAGAAATCTTTGAAGGAGATGAAAAACATTATTTCTCGACAAGATTCAATAACCAATAGATTAAATGATGTATTGAGAAAAGCCCTTTTGGGTTTCAAATCTGATGAACTTTCTGTTGAAATCAAAAATGGGAAAGTGTACGTTTCATTGTCTGATAAATTACTTTTCAAATCTGGCAGCGCTGCTGTTGAAGACAAAGGAAAACAAGCACTGAAATTATTGGCCGATGTATTGCAAAAAAATACAGACATCGATATTCTAATAGAAGGACATACAGACAACGACCCAATAAAAACGGCGATTTACAAGGATAATTGGGATTTAAGCGTGGGCCGAGCGACTTCGATTGTGCGCATTTTATCAGAAGAATACAAAGTGCTTCCAAAAAGAGTAACTGCGTCAGGAAAAGGGGAGTTTTCTCCCAAAGCAAGCAATGAAACAGCGGAAGGAAAAGCCAAAAATCGCCGAACGGAAATCATACTTTCTCCAAAATTGGATGAAATTATGCAATTGCTAAATGAAAGAAAAAAGTAGATCAAAGATTAAACGCAAAAAATGATTGAGCAAGATTGCATTGAAATTTTTACTGATGGCGCCGCCAAAGGAAATCCAGGACCTGGCGGTTTTGGTACAATATTAAGATACAAAGGTAAAGAAAAAGAATTTTCGCAAGGATTTAAACGCACTACCAACAACAGAATGGAATTGTTGGCACTTATTGTTGGACTTGAAGCCTTGACATCAGATCAATATCCTATAAAAATCTATTCAGATTCTAAATATGTGGTAGATTCCATTGCGCAAGGATGGGTTTTTGGTTGGCAAAAGAAAGGATTTAAAGACAAAAAGAATCCTGATTTGTGGTTGCGATATTTAAAATTACACGCAAAATTCAAGAAAATAGAAATCTTTTGGATCAAAGGACACAATGGTCACTCAGAAAATGAAAGGTGCGATGTTTTGGCTGTAAATGCTGCTGAATCTCAAAATTTAATTGTCGATACTTTTTTTGAAGAATCCGAGCAAAAAAACGAATTATTCTGATTAATCTACTGTAATATTTTGTTTTTCAGCACACGCTTTGACAAAAGTATAAACCAAAGGATGCGGAATTTCACGCGTCGAGGAAATCTGGGGACAAAAACCGCAAGCAACAAAGAAAGGGTGTTTTTTCAGACTGACAATTTCAGCTTCTTCAAATTGATTATAACCTTCAATATCAATTAATTCATCTAATAAATGATGTATTAATTGCGGATACAAACTGTATCTTGCGGAAGACAATTCTACAGCTGAATGATTTTCATAAATTTTAATGAGCGCATCAGAATTTGGAACAATTTCCACACGTTCAAATTGATCGCCTTCAACCAGATTGTCTGAAATCAATTTTTCGCCATTAGGATTGAGATTAAAGCGATTTATGAGCACTTCAATCAAAGATTTAAAACCTTCTCCCGTGATAAAAGTGGGTAATTTTGATTGCAAAACTTGATCAATAATTCCTGAAAGAAAAAAGATATTTTTGAATGGACCTGGACTTATCCAAATCCCATCATATTCTTGAAATTGATGTGTTTTAAATTGCGTCGCTTCAGCCAGTTTTATCCAATAGTAATTGACTTCAATTTCCAAAAATCTTCCCGCATGATCCAATGCCAGATTGGTAGCATGATGCGCATTGTAAGTGAAATTAAAATCTCCAATAACGGCTATTTTTAAAACGTGACTCATTGAAACTATTTTTCTATGACTTTAGAATACAAAAAATGCTGCCCAAAAAAATGAACAGCATTAATATATTTTGAAAGAATATCATTTATCTTTTGTACCAACCTTTGAACACTCCGTTAACGATAGGAAGAGATTCCTCTACATAAGTTGTATCTGGAGGCGAAATAATATTGTCTATGTACATGAAAGTGTGGTACACTGTACAATCAAAATTTGCCACAAATTTCGAGTAGTCTCCAGTTTTATCAGATTCTTGAACGATATTTGTGAATTCAATTGTGTTAGGATCGGTATCTTTAGTCGTCCAAATATCTCCGTTTCCATCTCTAAACGCAACCTCAAAGCCAGCGGTATTTGTTGGGGTTAAAACTGCACCAAGCGTGTAAGTAGGAATCATATTTGAAGCGAAAAACGAATTAAAAACATTTAAATCTGGATCAGATGTTACGTTGGCATCCCATTTCATTTGACCAATATTTAAACGCATCGCACTTAAATTTTCAGAAGATTTAATTTCTGAATAATAAACCGCTGTTGATAATCCTGAAGGTGGAACAACTTTAGACTTACTTGATTCCAAGTAAAAACCACTTACATTTTGATTCCATTCAACATTAGTGTTATCAATGGAGCCTATAAATTGACAAACCAATTCAACTTTTGGCTCTGGAGCCGGAATAATTTCGTGTTTTACACAACTAGCTAACGCAGCAATAACTAACGCAGAAGCAAGAATAGCTTTAAATTTCATATTTTCTATATTTATTTACAAATTTTTCCCGAAGGAAATAATTCTTCCCAAATGTACAAATTTTTATCATTTGCACCTCATTTTTCAATAAGAACGTAAATATTTATAGAAGGTTGGCAAAAAATGCATTTTTTTTATGCGCGAATTTGTCTAAATGCATTTCCAAATTCAACATTGTCTATCCACAAGTCGGCCAAATCAGTTTTTTGAAATTCCAAAGAATAATACTCGTTTCCGTTTTGCATGTCGAATTTATCAAAAGCATTCATTACATCCGTTTGTTCAGACAACTGCTGAATTCTTCCCATCAATTTATTTAAATCTGTGTGGTCAACCAATAATTCACTTCTAAAAGTTTGGTTTCCCTGAGAAATTTTACAATTCACATGTACTTCAAGACTTCCTGATTCAAACTCAATTGATTCGATGTTGATTTTGTCAAATATTGCTCTCATATCTTTTAATTTTATGATACAAAACTACGGTGGCAGAACGTAAGCTATTTACGACCATCATAAAATAAAAAATATTTTTGAAAATACTTTAAGAAATTAGACTGTTGGGCAAATTATCAATGGTATAAAACAAAAAAAGGTGTCCTTTCGAACACCTTTCAAATATTTAAAATCTTTCAAATCAATCAATTATTTCCCTACTGTCGCAAAGAAAGTTTTTGCTTGCGCATCTGCAGGATCTAACGTTTTGACGATGTTCCAAGCTTCTTTTGCTTTGACAATGTCTTTTGCTGGGGAATTTACGTA
Organism: Chryseobacterium gleum; assembly: GCA_945897805.1. Classification (GTDB taxonomy): domain Bacteria; phylum Bacteroidota; class Bacteroidia; order Flavobacteriales_D; family Crocinitomicaceae; genus JAQVCM01. Next base: position 24,598 of record CAMDFX010000008.1, on the reverse strand, counting down.
GTAATCGCCCATGTATTTTGCAGCTTCCATCATGAAGTTTTTATAAGCTCCGGCTCTTTCAGCTTCTGGAACCAACTCAATGAATTTTTCGTAATATGGTCTTGCGCCCCAAGTTACTTTTTTCAAATCTAATTGCACATTGGCACGCGCTCTCCACAAAGAAGCCATTGCAAATGTTGGAGATAATTTCGCTACTTGCGCATAAGCTGCGTCTGCCAATACAAAGTTTTTAGCACCAAAATAATAAGCCCTGCCTATGTCGTTGAATTCAGTAACAGTCAATTTTGTAGAGTCTGTTCCCATTTTCAAATTTAAGGAAGAGATTACCAAATCATACTTTTTGGATTTCATATACAATTTCGACAATTCGCCATACAACTCATTGCCATTTGCAGGATCTTTTTCAATCGCTCTGTTCAATTCTAAAATCGCAGAAGAATCACTTCCTAATTTAGACAGCAACAAACCTTTGTATTTGTAATCCATCGCAATTACTTTGTCTTCAGGTGCAATTTGGAAAAATCTGTTCATTGCGTTCATCCCTTTTCTGTAATTTGCAGTATCTGCTTTTGGGTCTTTCGCATTGCACTCGTAAATTGAATAACCCAATAAACGTTGACTGTAAAAATTCTCAAATCCATTCGCGTGAATAGTTTCAAATTGCGTTACAGATTCGCAGTATTTTTTTCCAGAGAACAATGAAGTAGCATAACGGTATCTTGAATAATCATTGTTATTCAATTCAAGGTAAAACAACCAGTTTTCAACCGCTTTTGAAGTTTGATTGAATTTCATGTTTAACTCCGCGTTTTCTCTATAAGCTGGTGCATAAGTTGGATCTAAATCTTGTGCTTCAATGTATAAATCATTTGCCAATTGATAGTTTTGAGCGCGTTGATAAACTTTCGCTTTGCGAACTACAATTTTAGATTGTTTCGCAAGATCCAACGCATTGTTGTAGCTTTTCATCGCCTCAGTGCCATTTGTTGGAGTCAATTCCAATAGAGCGTCTCCTAACAATAAATGTCCTTCAATATTTTTTGGATCTAATTTGATTGCTGTTGTCAAAATCGCAACTGCTGCATTCAACGCTTTGATTGGTGCATTTGTATAAACAGAACCAATTTGACGCATCACTTCAGCATTTTTATTTTTGGTCAAAGTCAATGCTTGAATAAACAATTTTTTTCCTTCCAAGGTATCGCCTTTGAACCAAAGGTATTTTCCAGTACCAACTAAATTTAGAGGATTCACTGCATCAATAGCCAAACCTTGTTTCCACATGATGTTCGCAGAATCTAAATTATCCGCTTGAAAATAATTTTCACCGAAATAAAAATAGTTGTCAGCCTTGATCGGCTCTTTCGCAACCAACGCTTTGAATTCAGTGCGCGCCGCATCAAACATTTCATTGTCTGTCTTCTTAATTGCACTTTCTAAAGTTTGTGCATTTAGCATTGTTCCTACGAACATTGAAACAGCTAAAATCTTAAAATTTTTCATTTTGTTTATTTCTAGTTTATGCTTTATTCTTGTGATGAAAGTAATCAATAGTCTTGCCAAAAAAAGGACAAAAGTAATAAATTGATTAAAATTTATAGTTAAATGTGATTATTCTGATTTTAACTGTATCACCCTTGCCACCATATTGGCTGGAATCAGAGATGATTTTTGAATTAATAATTGTCCTTTTTCACCTGTCATGAATAATAAAAAACCAGAACTAACGCCAGAACGTGCCGCGTAATTTACTACCCATAAATCTCTTGTCATTGGGTATTTTTTGTCGTAAATGTAGGATTGATAAGGCTTGAAAGATTCACTTGTTGCGGTTTTAGAAACTGCCATCACTTTGATTCCGTTTAAAAAATCCAGCGTTTGCGGATCGTCTTCGTCACTTATCCAATTCACGCCAATTACACCAATGGCACTTTTATTATTTTTGACATATTTGATTACTTCCGCATTTGATTTTACTGCAAAAACATTTTCTGGCACTTTCGTCACACCCGACAAATTTTTCAAATAATTGAAATTGGCAGAATTTTCATGATCAAAAACCACATTAATTCCTGTTTTCAAGCTAGACCAAGTTTTCGTTTTTCCAGTTAAAATGTCTTTCAATTCATCAATTGAGATAGTAGAATCTGGATTTTCAGGATTGATAATTAGCGCTACCGCATCTTTGGCTAGAATCTCGCTTCGAACTTCAATATTGGCTTTTTTCAATTTCGCCAGTTCAGATTCAGTTAGATTGCGCGTGATGCACATTGTCTCTACTTTTTTAGCGAAAAAATCTTGCAATATTTCTTCCTCTGTTTTATAAACAGGAATAATATCCGCCAATGGATTTTGACTTTCGAAAGTATAAATACTTGTATCAAACAAAGGTTTGAATGATTCTTCAATGTAAATTTTTGCTTTGCCTATTCCGTGTGCTTCTGTCACTTTCATCGGATTATTGCAACTTGCGACCAGCACTAAACAGCCTAGAACTAATTTAAATGAATTTTTCATACCGTGAATAATTATTTTTTGGATGCCTTGATACTTTGAAACAATCGGAAACCTCTAAAAGTTGCGTATGTAAGCATCACTATGACAAAAATCAATCTTCTAGATTCTGTCATTTTATCATTGAACAATTCTGTGAACAACATGAAACCACAAAGGGTTAGACACATAACAATGATAAAAGCAGAAAAAGTGTTGCTGATGAAATTTGTGTTCATAATATTTCAAAAAATCCCCGAAATCCAATGGATAACGGGGATGAATATAAATTCTAAAACTTTCTTAATTCAATTTAAAGTTCACTGGTAAATCGAAGTAACTTCTTACCCCTTTTCCGCCAATTTTCCCTGGTTTCCAGCGTGGCATTAATCTCACTACTCGTTTTGCTTCAGAGTCACATTCTGGACAATCTGGCACTGGACGCGTAACTTTCACTTCTGTGATTTTACCATCTGTTCCAACGATGAACCTCAAATAACATTTTCCTTCGATACCTGCTTCAATAGCAGTTTCTGGGTATTTCATGTTATCAGCCAAGAATTTCATCATGGCACCTCTACCTCCTGGATACTCAGCAGATTCCTCTACATCCAAGAAAACTTCATCATCTTTTTTCTCTACTGGCGGCGGCGTATTGTCCGTCGGTGGTGGAGCAAAAGAGTTGTTATCGTCTTCATTAGTTACAGTAGAAGCATTCACATCAACCATCGCGTCTTGCGGTGGAATTTGATTGTCCACAACATCATCCGTAACGATTGGCGGCAAGAAAGCAATTGTTTGCTCCATTGGTGGAATTTCTTCCTCAACTGGTGGTGGCTCAACTTCCTCTACAGGAGGCGCAGCAACACTGAATTGAGACATATCCACTGGTGGCTCTTCAATTACTTCTTCAGGAAGTGATTTGATAATCATGTATGTACCATAAATCAATCCTAAACCAAGAACTACACTTGATAAGATTATGATCATCCGCTTGTCATAATCTCTTCTAATTACGTATGCGCCGTAGGCCTTGTTGCGGTGTTCGAAAACAAGTTCATTTCTATTTGCAGACGTAACTTGTTGCCAACGACGGGCAGCAAAATAGTCGTACAATGAAACAAGCGCTACGAGCAATACAATACTGAAAATGATTCCCATATTATTTTACTGTTTTAGCTTTAATTAATTCTAGCTCGCTTTGCATGATATCAACTGGTGCAATCACCCCAATATCAGCAATTTTTAACTCATCAATTAAATCAATGAAGTTTTTACAAGTTGCATCATTGTCTGTTTTAATCAAAACTTTCAACGCTTCATTTGCACTTTTTGCTTCTCTAATTTTTCTTGTATAAGTTGTATCTGCAATTTTTTTGCTGGTCAAATCAGCATCCAAAGTCACTTTTTTCTCTAAAACGAATCGATTCAATTTAGACAAAAGTTCACGAACACTTCCTTCACCTGCTCCAAAATTTGCTTCTTCTAATATAGTTGCTGGTTTTCCTTTGGCATTTCCCTCAGGATAAAAAGCACCTTCATAATAGAAAATACGATCTTCGGCCAACAAAAATGTAATGGCATTATTCACTTCTACATCTTTTATCGGAACACTATCCTTTGGCTTCGCTGGATAGACCAAGCTCATCACTTTAGGCTTGCTAAAGGTAGCAGTCAATACGAAAAACGTCAACAAAAGGAAAGCCAAATCCACCATTGGTGTCATGTCGACTTTCGTCGATTGCTTTTTGGCTCTTTTCTTGCCTTTGTCGTGACCACCACCGCCACTTTCTGCAATTTCTGCCATGTCTTATTCTTTTTTTCTTGGATCTTGTTCCAATGAAGTAACAAAATTCAAGTTGTTTAAATTCAAATCTCTAAATACGTCGATCACTTGTTTCGCGCGAACGTAAACCGCTTTTCCGTCCACTTTCAGGATGAATTTTGGTTTAAAATCGTTTGCTTCAGGTTCCAAACCTTTGTCAGTTGCTTCCAAGAAAGCTTCTTCCCCTGCAGACAATGCTTCGAGGTTTCCGTACCAAATCCAATCTTTCAATTGGTTATTCAATGAGTCAGCTGGAATACCAGTTGTTTTGAAATTTTTACGTTCCGCAGAACTCAAATTCAAATAAGCAGGCATTTCTTTCATGTCACAACCAAAGTTGGTCATTTTCACAAATTCTTTTACTTGCTCGTTGGTAAACTGCAAATTGTACTTTTTCGCCATGCTGCCAAGAAGTCTTGTTTTCACTTCATCTTTACCAGACATTCCGAAAAATTTACGGCCATCTTTGTCAATAGAAACAATTATCACATTTTCAGGAATAATCATGTCACTGATACTAGAAGGCGTATCAATTATAGCCGCTTCATCAGAACGGAAACTTGACGAAAGCATAAAGAATGTAACCAACAAGAAAGCCAAATCCACCATAGGAGTCATGTCTATGGACGGGGAGCTTTTGGGCATATTAATTTTAGGCATTTCGTTCTAAAATATTTTGTAAATACTATAATTACTATAAACGTAAGGCCGAACCTTATTTTGTAGTAGTTGCGAAATCTTGTACAATTGTGAAACTAGCTTCATCCATGCTGTAAGTCATCTGGTCAATTTTAGTTGAAAAGAAGTTGTACATGATGATTGCGATAGCAGAACCTGTAATACCCAAAGCTGTATTAATCAAAGCTTCAGAAATACCAGCAGCCAATGCAGCAGTATCAGGAGAACCAGAACTCATTGCACCAAATGAACGAATCATACCAAGTACAGTTCCAATCAAACCAATCAACGTTGCGATAGATGCACAAGTTGAAAGAATAACCAAGTTTTTAGAAAGCATAGGCAATTCTAAAGCAGTAGCTTCTTCCAATTCTTTTTTCATAGACTCCACTTTTTGCTCTTTTTCCATGGTAGAATCTTTGCTCAAGTGATCGTATTTTTCTAAACCTGCACGCACAACATTTGCCAAAGAACCTCTTTGTTTGTCGCACTCAACAACTGCTTGCTCGATTTCTTTGTTTGCCAAAAGTGTTTTAACTTTAGAAACGAAAACATCTACATTTCCTTTTCCTTTTCCTTTAGCCAACGTTACAAAACGCTCGATAGAGAAAATAATGATGATAAAGTTTACCGCCAAAAGAATAGGTACAATAAAACCTCCTTTGTAGATAATTCCCATGTAATTTCCTTGCAATGCTTCTTTTGTAGGATCGTTACCCACGAAGTTAGTAGGATTTCCAAAAATAAACATATAGATTACAATACCAATAACCAGCGCTATTACAATAGCGATTGCTGCGATTAATGCCGAAAAACCTCCAGCTGTCTTTTGCTTATTACTCATAATTACTTTTTTTTATACTTTACGTTTTGTTTAAGACCCCAAACATAGTAAAAGGAATTGGATTATTAAAAAATATCAATTATTAAGTGGTAATTTTTTATTCACCTATGCAATATTTGATTTTAAATAGGACTTTCACTGATTGAAGTTAATTAGCGGATTTAATGCGTGAATATTATCTTTAAAATATTTAAAATCATATCTTTATAAGCAATTTAATGAATGTGATTAGCAAAATTGATTTTTGTTTACCACAACATATTAAGGTTTTGTTAAATTTATTTCTCTCAAAGTCAAAATTATGCTACAGAGTGAAAAATTAGAAACACTATTGAAATTTGGAAATTTGAAAAGAATTGTCGTTCTCTCAAATTTTGAAGTTATCTTTGATTCATAAATCGAAAAGCAATACAGCAATAATGATACAAGTGCAAAACTATGTCCTTGGACAGTGGGTTTCAGGAGAAGGTTCTGAAACAAATTTATACAACGCGTTAACTGGCGAAAAAATTGGCAATACTTCAAGCGCAGGTTTGAACTACCAAGAAATATTGGTTTACGGACGCGAGAAAGGCGGGCGTGCTTTGCGAAAAATGACTTTTCAAGAGCGTGGCAGAATGCTCAAAGCGTTGGCTTTGCATTTGATGGACAAAAAAGAATCTTATTATGCGTTGAGTGCCTTGACTGGTGCAACAAGAGTAGATTCTTGGATTGATATTGAAGGAGGAATTGGAAATATTTTTGCGAATGCTTCTTTGAGAAGACAATTTCCTGATTTACCATATTATGTTGACGGCGTTGCGGCTCCGCTTTCTAAAAATGGAAGTTTCATCGGACATCACATTATGGTGCCTAAACAAGGTGTTGCGATTCACATCAATGCTTTTAATTTCCCGATTTGGGGAATGCTGGAAAAAATTGCAGTCAATTTAATGGCCGGCGTTCCTGCAATTGTTAAACCGTCTGAATTCACTTGCTTTTTGACTGAATTGATGGTGAAAGACATCATCGACAGTAAAATTCTTCCTGAGGGAAGTTTGCAATTGGTTTGCGGATTGGGACGAGGAATCCTTGACCATGTTGACAGCGAAGATGTTGTGACTTTCACTGGAAGTGCACACACTGGGAAAATGTTGAAAGCATTGCCCCAATTTTCAGAACGAAGTGTTCCTTTCAATTTAGAAGCAGATTCATTGAATGCCACAATTTTAGGAAAACACGCTGTTCCCGGAACCATAGAATTTGACTTATTTATCAAAGAAACGACCAAAGAAATCACAGTAAAAGCTGGTCAAAAATGTACCGCGGTGAGAAGAATCATCGTGCCAGACAATTTACTTGACGAAGTGCAAAAAGCCATTTCAGCGCGCTTGGCTTCGACAAAAGTGGGAGATCCAAGTATGGAAGGCGTTCGCATGGGTGCTTTGGCAACGATGACTCAAGTTGAACGAGTTAGGGCAAATGTGAATCGCTTGGCACAAACGCAAGAAATCGTTTTTGGAAATGTAAATCATGTAAATGTTACAGGCGGTGATTCTGAAAAAGGAGCGTTCTTCTCCCCTATTTTGTTTGTCAATAATGATCCTTTCAAAAATACAGATGTACACGAAATTGAGGCTTTTGGTCCCGTTTCGACCATCATGCCTTATAAAACGATGGACGATGCAATCGAACTTTCTCGCATGGGGAAAGGTTCTTTGGTTTCATCAATCGTTACGCCAAATGACCAAGAAGCAACCGAATATGTTGTAGGCGCAGCAAGTATGCACGGACGAATTTTGGTCTTGAACAAAGACTGTGCGAAAGAAAGTACAGGTCATGGTTCTCCAATGCCATTGCTGACGCACGGTGGACCAGGTCGCGCTGGAGGTGGAGAAGAAATGGGCGGAAAACGCGGTGTTTTGCACTACATGCAACGCACAGCCATTCAAGGACATCCAACGACAATTACCAAAATAACACAACAATTTCAAGTGGGTGCGGAAATGCCAGAAGCGAATCCGCATGTATTTAGAAAACACTTTGAAGAATTGGTTATTGGTGAAACAGTTTTCACGCACAAACACACAGTTACCGATGCAGATATTGTGAATTTCGCGAATGTTTCGGGTGACAATTTCTATGCACACATGGACGCTACTTCTTTGGAAGGAACGATTTTCGAACGCAGAGTTGCCCACGGATATTTTGTATTATCCAAAGCGGCAGGTTTGTTTGTTGACCCGAAAAAAGGTCCGGTTTTATTGAACTACGGATTGGATGAAGCACGTTTCACAAAACCTGTTTATCCGGGAGCAACACTGGGTGTGCGATTTACCGTGAAAGAAAAAATTGATCAGGAGAAAAAAACGGAAGACGATATCGCCAAAGGAATTGTGAAATTTTTGGTGGATGTTTATGATGAAACCGGCGAAACAGTTGCGTTGGCGACGATTTTGACTATGGTTAGGAAGATAGATCAGACGAAATAAATAGTGAAAATCCCGATGTTGAGGCGTTGGGATTTTTTTTGACAAAAGGTTATTATTTTAGTACATTCGACTCGCTTTAATTTTTTTTTGCAAATGCCTGAAATATTTGAGTTAACCAATCAAAATGGCTTGCGCTGTGAGATTTCATCGTTTGGAGCAACGCTCGTTTCATTTTCGCTTACCAAGCAATCTGGTGAAATAACACCGCTGATTTTGAGTTATGCAGATCGTGAAAAATATTTGGACGCAACTCAAAGTGACGAACAATATCTCGGGAAAACGATTGGAAGATTTGCAGGAAGAATTCGAAATTCAGGACATCCTTTCATTGATAAATCGATTCCTGAAAACGAAATTCTGCTGCACAGCGGGAAAAATGGAATTAGTTTTAAAAACTGGGAATGCCTTGCCTACCAAAACGACGCTGAAAGTTCTTTTTTAACCTTGCGTTGCGATTTAAAGTCAAATGAAGACGCATTTAAAGGAGATTTAAACATCGAGGCTAAATTTGAATTAACGCTTGACCGAGGATTAGAAATTACTTACAAAGCTACAACGCAAACCGAAACACTTGTTAATTTAACTAATCACGCTTATTTCAATCTCGGGCAAAAATCTTCGATTCTAGCGCATTCGCTTCAGATAAACGCGAAAGAAAAACTACTGCTGGACGAAAATTTGCTGCCCACTGGCGAGACAAAAATGATTTCAGCTAGCTCAGAAGATTATCTAATCGAAAGACAAATCCAATCGAATTTTACGCCTTTAGATACCGTGTATTTGATGGAGCAAACAGCAGGGCCAATTGTCAAACTTGCCTCTGCAGAAGCGCGCATTTCACTTGAAGTTTTCAGCAATCAACCTGTTTGTATTGTTTACACTCCTCAATATGTAAATGACGTAAATTTTGAAACTCAATTCCCGGCCATTTGCTTCGAAACACAGGGATTTCCAGATTGTGTCAATAATTGGGTTTACCCCAGGAATGTTTTGAAAAAGGGTGAAGAGTATAAGCATTGGACGCGGTATGCTGTGAGGGAAATGACAGATTAATTGAAAAAAAAGAGGCTGCTACAATTAAATTGAACAGCCTCTTAACAAGCTAAAAAAATTATTTTGCTTTATTTTTATTTCTAAAAACTAACACTATAAACGTTATTGCCAACAATGCACTAACAACACCGCCAAAACTTAAATACTTAGACCATTGGTCTGGTTCAATAGTATTATTTACAAATTAGAAGCGGCTTTTGATATTTTCATCTGAATAGCCATAAATTTTGAGGCAAACTCAGGATTTGCAGCACAATCAGCTGTTTTTGCGCTCCACTCAGTGGCCTCAGACATTACAGATGAATACTCAGATAAAATAGATGCATCACTTGGATCATCTTTATATTTTTTCATAATTGAAATATAATCATCCATAAAACTCTCATAACCATCTAAAAATTCGTCACAATCCCCAGAATCACCGCTGCTTTCTCCACTTTCGGAAATAGCTTCTGAACTTTCTGTATCAAATTCTTCCTCTACTATTTCTGAGGTAAGACGAATCTTTTTTCCTTTCTTATACATTTCTAATTGATTTTCAGCCTCAGCTAAACTCTTACAACTTCCTTGACCGCTAATAGTTAAAGTAACCCACTCTTCTCCTGAGCCTCTTTTTAAATAAGTTGCTAAATCTGTATCAGCCGTGACGGAAAGGTCAAACCCTAGAGGAATACCTTGAGAGTCAAGCGCCTTTCCATTAAGACTAGGACCAAAATTATTATATCCTTGGCCGGCTTTAACATCAATTGATTTTAGAAACTTTAGCTTTACTTTCATTGTACCATCATATCCTAATAGAAATTCATCTTCATTTTTTTTAAGATCTAAAGTATATGATCCAGCTACAACCTCAACGTAACCAGCTAATGGTCCATCAATTAGAGTTACACCTTCATATTTAAGATTTTTGGGCGGATCTGGTAAAGTAATTTTTTCATTTTCATCTCCACCACCACAACTCACTAAAAGTAGAGAGTTCAACATAATAGCACCAATTAGTGTTTTTTTCATAATATATCATTTTATTTTCCTACTCTTCTCGTTTTTCAGTTTCACGCCGTTTTTTTTTATGGTTTCTGAACTCCATTTTTTTATTCTAGAACTTTATTTTTTACTCCTCAACAATCTTTTCAAACTTATCTTAGCAATTCATTCACAACACATGCAAAGAAACTAAGCGCCACTGAAATGACACTTCAGTTCAGCATTGATTTCAAAATGAACTAATCTAATGCCTTTAAATTTGAGAAAAAAGTCCTGCCACTTCGCAATAACAAGATTCAACTAACCTTGTAAAAAAACGAGTTATTGTAATATGATTTTTCTAACAGCCATAGTATTTCCTTGTGCATCTGAAAAATGAGCAAAATACAATTCATTTCCCTACCAAATGCTTCAAGCCAAATAGAATTGCGCTTGGTTGCTTAAGCTTTGTAAAACTTGCTGACCTATATTATTTTACTCTTTTGTATTTCAATGAATTTCCCCTTCCCATGTAACTGAGCGCCAAAAAATCCTTATTTATTGAGACAATATACCAGCACAAATCTGACTTAGTACAAGAAATATATTTATCTTGTTCAGGTTCAATCCCGTTTTCCAAATCGCTTTCGTTCATGCATTTATTTGACAAAACGTACGTTTCAGAATCCCAAGTAGATCCATCTCCAGTTTCTTTTCTTTCATTTTTATCAAATACTAGGAAGTTCTTTTTGTCGTCGACTGCTTGCCACTTTCCTTGTAATAATTGACTTGTAACCGAATTATTTTCAGTTGAAGTTTTATCAATATTGCTTTGACCAAATGCCAAAAAACTAAAATAAATTATTGATATTGAAATAATTATTTTCTTCATGTTGTGTTTTTGCTAAGAGTTGAATTAAATTTATTCTGTGAATGCTTAATTACACCCACTAATTAAAATTGCATTTTTGAATAAGTTTTTGTTTTCTTGAGTGATTGTAATAGAACCAAAACCAACTTTATCCTTTTCTGTTAATGTGATAGATTTGTCGATTGCAAAATCCTTTTTCTCAAAAATCACTTTACCATCAGATGATTTAATAGACAGTGTCAAATGATTACCTACCCCTTCAATCTTTAAATTTTTAATTTTTTGAGAATTGCATCCATTCAAAGATAATTCGGAACCATTTTTAAGTGTTTCTGTTAAATTGCCTAAATGTTCATTGTCTAGCGTTGATTCAGAATAAGTCAGTGTGACTTTTTGTATTTTCCCTGGCTCAATCTTATCTTCAACATCAAAAGTTGTTTCCTTGATAGATGTTGTATCCTTTTTTTCATCAACGGCACCTTTGTCAGTCTTTTCAGCTGAGTTCTCTTCGCTGCAACCTACCATTGAAATGGAAAGTAGCATCAACGCGCCAAGGATTGTAATTGTTTTTTTCATTTTTTGTTTTCTTTAATTGATTATAATTTATTGTTTTTTTTGTTTTGCATTAATATTTAACTTCTAGCTTTTCTTGTTTCGCTCTTTCTGAATATAGGCATTGTATCTTTTCGCTAGCAAAGAAATATTAAGAACCTAAAACTATCTTCCAATCCAAAAATTATTTTACCAGCCATTTATAATGAAAGAATTGTCAAAAGATTTTTATGTTTATGAATATGTCGATTAACAAATAGTATTGTCATTTGAAACAATTATGAAACATCAAAAATTTAAGGCGTTTGAAGTTTCCTTCCAAAATAATACAAATAATAATTAGGGACTATTAGTATTTTTTTTGCTCGACCTAAATTCCTATCTGATTTTAATACCGATCATCAAAATATTTCCTCTTAAGATCAGGTATATAGTCGTTCTCATATAATTTCAATAATATCTCATTAATATCCTTTGTAATCTTATCATTTTCTTTTACTGGAAATGCATAATATTGTCTATTAAAAACTGGACCTACTAATTGAACCTTGTCATTTCCTTGCTTGGAAATCTCAAACTGCAAGATAGGAGCATCATAAACAACCGCATCAACTTTATTTTTTTGCATTTCCTTGATACATTCTGAAAGATTTTTAAAATTTACAGTTTGAATCTCTTTTTTTCGCAACCATTCAACTGTGCTACTTCCCGTAATCGTAGCAACCTTCAATCCAGGTAAATCTTCGGGGCCTTTAATTTTGCTGTTTAATTGATTTATGGTCATTGTTGTTGTAATTGAAGCAGTAATGAATGAAATAAAAATTGTACTTATTAGCATCCAAAACAATGAAACTATCCTACCTCCCATTCCAATTGGACCTTTATTGTCCGTACCGCCAACTATCATTGTGGTCAATGTAAACCAAATGGATTCAAAAATACCGGATTTGTACTCTTTTGGCCATTGTTCAGAATTTATCTTTCTTTCAAAAAACCAAATTAAATTAGATACAATAAAAATAATTCCCAATAAAACAATAAGGAGTATTAAAACATTAAATGAGAAAATATTTTTCAATATGTCAATAAAAGAACTAGATCCGCTGTCATTCTTATTAACAAGGATTTGTAGCCCTGATTCATAAAATGGATGTGTAAAATCTACTGACTTCTCTCTGTCAAAAGTAACACTGCATGCCCCCACTCCAATATCTGCTTTTCCATTTTTAACAGCCTCAATAATTTCATCTCCTGAATTTACAATTACCCATTCGCACTCAATGTTTAAATTATCACAAATCTCATTCCATAAATCAACTGAATAACCGGTTCTTTCATTGAGAGATTCGAAGGAAAATGGTTCTAAATTCCGCGTCGCAACGCGAAGCTTATTTTTGGCAGACAACTCTAAACATGACACCGTAAATATTATTAATAAAAATAATATCTTGTAATTAACCTCTTTTTTCAAAATGAACTTTATTTATGCGAAAATGAATTTTAACTATTGCTTAGCATTATAGATCGAAAAGGCAATCAGGATAAAAACTAATAATAAAATTCCATTGGTTATTATAAAACTTGGAATTGAAAAATCAATAATGGCAAAAACCATATTGATAATTAAGGCTATTGTAAAGAAAATCCCAGAAACAACTTTAATGTTTGTTGTTGTCTTTGGTTGCTCAAAAGTTGTTCCGATTGCAAATATTAATGGTACAGAAAGAAACAAAAAGCTCCCTGCACTTAAAAGTAATTTATTCTCACTACTGTGAAAACTATACAAGCCATAAGCGATAAGTAAACTTACCGCTATGGCAATACTGGTTTGTACAAAACTCATTCTCATAATCTCATGTATTCTGTTGAAATGGCGGGGGCGCTAATGCAACCAACTTTAAAATCTCAGGCAATTTTTCAGCAATTTCCCACTTTGGCAAACCTGGTTTCCAAATGTAAGTTTCTTTAGTAACTTTTTTTTCGGCAATTAAACGAGATAATTCCTGCTCAGAAAATGGACCTGCTTGATTGCCATCTATCACTGCGTAATAAAATGAAGGTGCTCCTGTTTGAATCGGATTCATAGAACCGGGCACATGCATATTAGTAATTGCGTTATTCATCGTGTTAACCATTTGCTGTGCAACAGCCATACCCATTCCGAATTCCACCAATCTGTTTATTGAAAAAAAGCTATCATCATCCATCATGTAGATTTTAAAAAATTAAACAACTGGTGGTGGTGGTGGAGGAACTGCACCAAACAAATTTGAAAGTTCTTGAACGTTTCCTGCTATTTCCCAAGCTGTCATTCCTTGTTTCCAAACGTGCGTATTTTGTGTAAGTTGACCGTTTTGAACCATTTGTTGTAATTGTTGCCAATTAAAAGGTCCAGCTGTTTGACCGTTTACGGAAACACTATAAGCAATAGCTGGTGGGGGTGTATTTTGCTGTTGTTGCATATTTTGTCCCATATTATTCATCATTCCTGCCATTTGATTACCCATTGCTCCTCCCATCATCATTCCTGTCATCATACCCGCAGGGTTCATTCCACCGCCACCTCCGCCTGCATCCATATTGCCCATATTACCTAAACTTTCTGCGCCAGTTTTTAAAACATCTGTTTGTTGGTTTAAGGCATGAGCTCCAATGAAATTAGTTTCTGTTTGAAGTTTTTGCGCCCTTTGTGCTTCTTCTCTTTGAATTAATAAAGTATCCTCCATATTCAAGGCGTTAATACTTTGCATGTCTGACATGTTCTTGATATTAACATCTGTCTGAGCAACAGTAGTTTTAGTTGTTTGCTCAGCAGTAACTTTTCTTAATTCGGCATATCCCTCACTCTCCTTGTCAACTTCAATATTTGCTAAATCAAAACCTTTCACATTAACGCCAAAATCATTCTCTATTCTTGGTTTTAAATGTGCTGCAATAAGATCGTTTATCTCTAATATCTTCTTCTCCATTTGAAGTACAGGAATACCTTTGTCGGACGGAATATTGGTAATAATTGCTTTTATGTACTTTGTTAAGGCATCTTTTATTTGCTTGTTGAAATCATCTAATTCAAAATTGATTAGTCGATTTAATTTAATAAACCCTTTATAGTCTGTTACATTGAAAGTTATTGTTCCTCTTGCTGACATCGGAACTGCAAAATCCATAAATCGTGGGTCAAATACATCAAAATAAGGAATTCCAAATTTTACTTGAATGTTTCCCGAAAGATTAATGAAATAGATTTCTGCTTGAAAAGGTGATGCACCTCCAAAAGCTAAACCTACAATACTTGATAAAACTGGAAAGTTTGCTGTTTTTATAGTTTGGTCATAAGGACCGACTATAAAATCTTGCATTGAACCGTCTTTTTGTTGGTAAACAAAAACGGCAAGTTCTCCATCTTTCACACGCAAGCTGCTTCCATAGCGTATCGCATTTTCTCTTTTGGTCGAATTAGCTTCTCCCGCAGGACGCCACTTCCAAACAAGATATTCTTGCTCATCACAGCGGATTACATCCATCATTCCGCCTTCTGATTTATTTCCAAATAGTCCCATATTTATCTGAATTATTATTTAATACCTAGTTCATTTGCATAGGCCATTATTTCCTCAAGAGTTTTTTTATCTTCTTTCATTGAAAATTTGGCCTTCATTATTATTTGCTCACATTTCGATTTCCAAGTAGGAACTAAATCATTGTGTGATTTATTCTCTGGTTGTTGTTTTGTGAACATATTGCCTTTTTGTTTTGCGTTAGGAATTGCAATTGATAGGAATTCTAATATGTCATCTTTTGTGTTGGGAATTGGGAAACCTGAAATAATTGATTTCTTTTTTTCTGTAACCTTATCTCCTTGTCCTAATCCCTGTGCCATGAGACTACCAAATGCCCCAGTGATTGAATTACTTGACTCTTTCCTATCATTTTCGCAAGCATTAAGCATTTCAAATAGTTTACCTATTGAAACATTTGCACCTATATTACTAAACTCATGTTCACAATCAGAACATTTTGTTTGAAATGATTGTGCAATAGCTCCACAAGCAGGGCATTTTTTAACATCACCAAATTTGTCAGATTTTGGAGCTGCGACGGCTTCCGTAGCTGCTTTTAAAGTCTGTTGTTTTTCAAATAGCTTGGCATCAAGCACCATTTCGAATTCGTCAAGGTCCAAACCCTCTGATTCTGCGTTTTTGAAAAGAATTTGTTTTTCTTTTTCTGTCAACTCGCCATCGGCTAATGCAAGATTGATAAGATTTTCAATTTTTTCGTTGTACATAATGATAGATTAATTAAATTGTAGGCTATGAAATCATAGCCTACAAAGTATTACTGAAAATTTTAATGTAAAACCAATTATCTTTAACTTTTAGTTAATCGGGAAGTCTAAACTATCTTGGTAGTTTTGCTAAAATTCCCTGAATTTTCATTTCTAATGCACTAACATTTGATAAGACAATTTCAAGAGAATATGTATCTTTCACTTTTACTTCCTCTGTTTTGTTTCCAAAAAAACCGCTTTTTTGAATAACTGTTCTTTCAAGAGGTGATTCTATTGTAATTGCCAAACCTTTTTTATCTCCGTCCTTCGAACCATCGTTAAACCAAGATTTTTTTGTTTGAGTGCCGTGGCCAATTTGTTTTACCCAAGTTAATGGAACATCATACCAATTTCCCATTTCTGAAAAATCGTAAGACGATTTTTCCTCGCCATAACTTACAAATTTCAAAATTAGTATACGTTGATTAGTAAGGAATAATCTGCCCTGCACTCTTGTTTCTTTATCTGTTCCTCCTGCACCTTTGCCAAACACAAATTCTGCAGTTTCCTGATACGATTCAATTACTTTTTCATCATCTTCTAAATCTTGATAAATACCTACTACATTATTCATTTTAAAAATTTTATATACACCCTACTCTTCTCGTTTTTCAGTTTCACGCCGTTTTTTTTAATGGTTTCTGAACTCCATTTTTTTATTCTAGATCTTTATTTTTTACTCCTCAACAATCTTCCCAAATTCCTCCTGCCAATTCAAATCCAATTTCCCCTCTTCAGTAAAAACATACGTCTGAGATGCCCTACTATATTTAATTGGAGCGTTGAATTCTGTTTTTAAAACCTCGAGATATGAATAAACCATTCTTTCTGAAACCTCTAACTTTAATGCAATTTGAGCCGGGTTTCCAGTGGCTTTCTTTTCTATTAATTCTACTAAAATTTTAATCTTTTTCAGATTCATTTTCCACAAACTAATTTAATGAACACAAAGAAACAAAGGGCTACTGAAATGAGACTTCAGTTTAATTTTTATGACTTAAAGATTTCATCCATGACCAATTTAATTTCCCTTTTCGCTCAAAAAGATAAGATTTCCGATATTGATTGTAAACAATAGGCGCATTGAAATCTGTTTTCAAGATTTGCACAAAATGATAGATTGTCCGCTCCGAAACTTCTAAAATTACTGCGACATCTTTCGGTGCACCAGTCCTTTCTTTCTCCACTAAATGAATGAAATATTTGATTTTTTTGATATTCATAGAAGCAGTCTTTTTTATAAAAGTCGAATGAAAAGAGACGTTGTCCCGATTAAAAAAATAAAAAACTCAAAATTTAGTTTACATTTGAGAACGAAATGAAAAAAGAGCAACAGCATTGGAGTAAATTTTTGAAAGGTAACAATGAAGCCTTGGGAGAATTGTATGCAGAACTTTTTGAGCCGTTGGTTTTCATTTCAATATTTTATGTAAAAAACAATGAAACCGCTCGGGACATTGTGAGTGAGTTATTCGTCAATCTGATAACGACATCTTTGGATGAAAGAAATAGAAAATGGTCATCTGTTAATTCTTGTAGAGCATATTTGACCATTGCTGTGAAAAATAAGTCGATTGACTATCTGCGAAAAGTGAAAAATCAAGCGGCCATTTCGGAGCAAATTCCAGTGAATTTAACTGTGAGTTTAACTGAATCCGAAGAGGAAATTTTATCCATTTTATCGCCCAAAGAGCAGGAAATCTTTCAATTGCACTTAGATGGGTATAAAAATGAAGAAATTGCAGAAAAACAAAAATTGACAGAAAAAACAGTGAGAAATAAACTCAGTATCTCTCGCAAAAAAATGGAAAAAGTACTCAAATCATTTTTATTTATTTTTGTATGAAACAGCCCACTTTAAAGGATTTAATCGAACAATTAAATGAGAATACTTCTCAATTGGAAGAGAATATCCAAGGGTTGCGCAATGAAGAACATCTTGCTGCGGAAATAAAAGGATTTATTCAATTGTATGATTTGTGTGAAGGAGATTTTCTTAAAATCCGTGCACAAATTGCATCGAATAGAACACACATTCTTTCTACCTTAAAACCAGAGCCAAAACAAGCAAATCATTTTCCAAAATTGATGCGCTATGCAGCCGTTTTAATTGTACTAATTTCTTGCAGTGTTTTGAGTTTTCTTTATTTGAAAACTGATAAACTGGAACTGACAAGCGTTTACAAAGATCCTGGCATTCCTACCTTCATGGGTACTTCATCTGAAAATAAATTAGAAACGGTGATGTTTTACTTTCGAAGAAATGAATTCAATAATGCCCATACGTTGATTCAACCTTTATGCAAACAAAACCCAAATAATGACACGATTGTTTATTATGCTGCGTTAATCAATCACTTGAATCAAGAGGAAAAAGCAGCGACAAAATTGTTTCAGCGTTTGACTTCAAAAGAAAATACGTTTACCGCAAAATCATCTTATTTTTTGGCCATGTGTTACTTGAATCAAGGAAAACATGAAAAAGCATTGACTGAATTAGAAAAAGTAATTAAGCTGAATGACGAATCATTGCGTGCTTTTGCTTTGAAAAATAAGCAAGAAATAAAAACATATCTAGCAAACAAAAAACACTGAAAAGAAGCCATTTTGAGTCTTGAGAGTTTTTCACTTCATTTTTCATTTTATAACTTTGAATCAATTGAAAAGCATTCCAGTAATGCGGTTGACGTAGTTCAGGATGTTCAATAAAAAAGGTTCTCTTGGCCTCAAAAAAAGCATCTTCGTACAACATTCCCTTTTCGATATTTTCATAAAATAAAGTAAAAAACGCAGCGGAAGAAAAATCATCTACTTTGCTTGGAGAACTGATCACTGCTTTAGCGCCATTGTTCAAGATACGCAATGGGATTGTTCTATTGAATTCATTGATAAGGAAATTAGGATGACCTGAAAAACAGTTATTTAAAACCACCAAATCCCGATTCACTTTAAAATCTCCAACAAGTTGATTCTCGGATTTTAAATCGCCAGTCTTTTGATATGAAAATTGAAAACTCTTGGATTTAGTATCTTTATTTATTGCTAATTCACCATGACCGTAAAAATGCAATATCCCTTTTTGAATTAAAAGTGCTTTCAAATTACCAGAATATTGTTGGTTTGTAAATTCATTATTAGATTGAAAATTTTCAAAAAAATCATTCATAAAAAGTAGCTTCGATTCATTCTGTTGCTTCAAAACCCGAATATCAAATCGCCCTGCAGGAATGGTGTATTCTTTTGAACTAAAATAGGCAATTGGATCATAAATGCGTACAAAATTTATTCGTTGTCCTAAATAAGGCAATGAAGCAAAATTGGTTTGGACCGTATCATCTATCAATATTTCATAAGGCACCAAATCATCATAGGTAAGATATACTTTTTTAACATGTGGTATTTTTTTCAATACATCTTTGAAATTTTCTTCAAAATCCAAACAACTTATCTTCTTGAATTCAGAAAAAGTCAATGTATAAGTTGAAATATCCGATAATTTAGATCTAAATTTTGATTTTACGAAGTAAATATTGTTTTTAGTAATTAAAATTTTACTTCCTGCTAAATAATCCATGTCATTTTGAAAGAAAAGAAAACAAGCATCCTTTTCTAATCTTTGCTGAACAGCTTTAACATCGAAGTAAGGTAGGGCTTTTTGATATAAAAAATTTTTATCTTTTATAAAATGAAAATAACTTTTCATGGTCAATAGATGTGAAACTCCTTTTGCTAATGATTTTTTTGGATTTGGTTCATGTAAACTTTTAAAACGATAAAGCGTAAACAAACCGATATAAGGTGAGGTTCTATACTGATCGTAGGGCAAATCTGAACTTTCGATAAAACTTTGCCAAAAACTTTTCTTGAAGTTATTGAGTAAAAATAAATCAAAGTCCACTTTTTTGGCATCGTAAGCAAGCAACATTTCATTCCGTACTTTATATGACATAAAATTCATGAAAGGTTGGTAGGCTACTTTCGCACGATCAAGCAAAAATTTGATGGGATATTTGTGAATTGCATTATCCAAAATTTGAGATCCTTTCCCCCACTTTCCAACATCTGTGTAATTCAATGACTTCAATGCAACTATGGCAAAATAATCATTTGCATGTTGTGTTTTCAAGCAAGCTAAACCTTTGTCATACAATTCATCCGCCTTTTTGAAAGCATACCAACTAATCGGTTTTAGTTGTTTGGCTTCCTCAGCGGAAAAAACCCGGTAGCTATTCACTAAATCTAACCATCGATTGGCATAAGATCGATAAATCATTGCTTTATCTGAACTAAATTTCGAAGGATACTTTTCTTGGTAGTAAATTGCTGAATCAAAATACTGAAACTGAATTGGTTTATTATCAGACAAGCCTTCAATTTGGTAGCAATTTGTTTTTAAATTTGTTCTCCGATACAAATAGGTTATTGCATAAACTTCATAGACAAATGAAGACTCTATTTTTCTTAAAAATTGTCTGTTTTTTTGAGCCAATTGAAACGATTCATTTGAATAAATCAAGGCGCTATCTCCCCACATCATCGTATGCCAATAATAAGCTTTATAGGCATATGCCTCTGACAAATAAATAGGATGAAGTTGTTTGGCAATTTTAACTAATTGTTCATTGCAAACACTGTATTTATTGAAATTTTGTTGGGTTAAATAAATCTTTTCCAACAACTTGACACAATGATATTTTTGTTTGATTGAAATGTTTGATTTTTGAAGTTTGAAAAGTTGTTGTTCGGCGATTAATAAATTGGCATTTTCAATATTCGTTTCAATTTGAATTATTTGCGCTGGTGTATTAGGCTGGTTTTGATTTCTTGCAAGCAGCAATCCGTTTGTAAAAAAACAAATCAGCGAGGTAATAATAAAATGATTAATGTTTTTTTGATGTGACACGTAATAATAGAATATCAAAAATATCTACAAATTAACGATTTAAAAATCTAAAATTACTTCAGTTTTGATTAAATTAAATTTTAGGGTTACCCCCTTTAAGTCGCAATACATTTAATTGATTTTGAAAAATTTTGAAAAGGGGAAGAGTTCAGAGTGAAATTGGGCAATGGGCAATAGGAATTGGGCAAAAGGGTTGCGCGTTCTTTTATTTGTTTTGAAAAGTGGCAAATTTCTTTCGCAGGACAAAGTTAAGAATTAAGAGTTAAAAGTGAACTTAGCCAGGCTCATAGCTTTAGAATTGAGAGCGTTATAGCCCTGAAAGGGAGTTTTCTATTAGCGATGGGCAAAGTCCATCGGAAATAGAAATTCTCCAACGTGAACAGAGCCCTGAAAGGGTAACATATTTACATGGGACAGTCACTCGCAAAAAATTCTTCTAAATGATAAAAGTAAACTTTTGTATAGAGATAAATATTAATCAAAAAAAGGCAGAATATGAAATTCTTACAACAAAATAGGGCTTCTAGTTGTTTTTAAAAGAGAAATCAAATCAATGAACGACTCCAAAACGCTCCGCCTCATTTTAGGCGATCAACTCAATTACAATCATTCTTGGTTTCAAGAAGTGAACGAAAATCACACCTATGTATTATTTGAAGTGCGTTCTGAAACAGATTATGTGGCACATCATATTCAAAAAGTAGCCGGATTTTTTGCATCCATGCGGGCCTTTTCTGCCCAATTGATTTCGCAAGGGCATACTGTTCGTTATTTTAAAATCAGCGAAACAACGCACTTTTCAACTTTCGAAGCCGGAATTAAAGAATTGATTGCAACTGAAAATTTTGATCGATTTGAATACCAAGAACCGGATGAATACCGTGTTGATGCGCATTTAAAATCCTTGGTAACATCGCTATCAATTCCTAGCAAAATATGCTCTAGCGAACATTTTTATACTGAAAGAGATACATTAGAAAAAATCTTCGAAGGGAAAAAAACGTATTTGATGGAAACGTTTTACCGCCAAATTCGCAAGAAGGAAATGATTTTAATGGATGGCGACAAACCTGCCACCGGACAATGGAATTATGATGGTGACAATCGAAAAAAATTACCCAAAAATCATGTTGTCAGCGCGCCGTTTTTGTTTGAGAATGATGTTACAGATATTTACGAAGAAATTCAAACTACTGGCATTAAAACCATTGGCAATATTGACGCAAAGCGATTTATTTGGCCCGTCAATCGCAATCAAGCGTTGGAATTATTAGACGCTTTTATAGAAAAATGCTTGCCCTTTTTCGGAACTTTTGAAGACGCAATGACAACGCAATCTTGGTCAGTTTACCATTCTCGCTTGTCATTTTCGATGAATTTGAAGATCTTATCCCCCAAAGAAGTGATTGAAAAAGTCATTCAAGCTTGGGAATCACGACAAGATGAAATCACCTACAATCAAGTCGAAGGATTTGTGCGACAAATAGTTGGTTGGAGAGAATTCATGCGTGGAATTTATTGGGCAAAAATGCCTGAGTTTGCGACTTTGAATTTCTTAAATCACTCCAATCCTTTGCCCAATTGGTTTTGGACAGGCGAAACAAAAATGAAATGTTTGCAATCATCAATAAATCAATCCTTGGATTATGCGTATGCGCATCACATTCAAAGGTTGATGATTACAGGGAATTTTGCGCTTTTGGCGGGCGTACATCCAGATGAATTAGACCAATGGTATTTAGGGATTTACATTGACGCTTTGGATTGGGTGGAAATCACCAATACCCGCGGTATGAGCCAATTTGCAGATGGCGGAATTATTGGTACCAAACCGTATGTTTCATCCGCGACTTACATTGACAAAATGAGCAACTATTGCGAAAACTGCTTTTACTCCAAGAAAGAGAAAGTAGGTGAAAAAGCTTGTCCATTCAACAGTTTGTACTGGCATTTTTATGAACGACACGAAAATAAATTAGGCAAAAATCCACGCATTGGCATGATGTACAATGTTTGGAACAAGATGGAAATTTCCAAGAAAGAAGCAATTTTAGTACAAGCACAATATTATTTAGACAACATTAACTCTTTGTAAATGAAACGTTCAATCATTTGGTTTAAATCAGACTTACGCCTTCACGACAACGAAACTTTGGTGGAAGCCATTGCGCACAGCGACGAAGTAATCCCCATTTATTGCCTGGATGAAAACTGGGACAAGGAAGTTGGTAAATTTCAGAAAACTGGGAATTTCAGGAAACAATTTATCATCGAATCCTTGATTGATTTAGATGAAAATTTGCGCAAAAAAGGAAGTGGTTTATGGATTTTGAGGGGAAATCCGAGTGTCGAAATCCCCAAATTTGCAGCTTTGAATGAAGTACATAAAGTGTACACAAAAAAGGAAATTTCGTCTGAAGAAAAGCAAACGCTTTTGGAAGTGGAAGAAGCTTTATGGAAACACAAATGTGTCTTAGAAACGTTCAGCACGAGCACTTTATACCATGCGGTTGATTTGCCATTCGCCATTTCTCAAATTCCAGACCTGTTCTCTCAATTTCGCAAACGCACCGAACATGAATCAAGCATTCGACCAATTGTTGCGACACCTGAAAAAATTCAATCGCCCGTCATTCCGCTTTTGAAAGTGCAACATTTGGATTTCCCAGAACTTCCGATTGAAAAAATGGACGAAAGGGCCGCAGTACAGTTCAAAGGTGGCGAAACAGAAGCGTTGAAAAGATTGAATTATTACCTTTTTGAATCCAAATTATTGTTAAAATACAAAGAAACGCGCAACGGATTAATTGGCGGTGACTATTCTTCGAAATTTTCTCCCTGGTTGGCTACGGGAAGCATTTCCCCGAGATACATTTACCACGAAATCAAGAGATTTGAAACTGAAAATCAAGCAAATGAATCGACTTATTGGTTAATTTTTGAATTACTATGGCGTGATTTTTTCAGGTTTATGTTCAAAAAACATGGCGCTAAATTTTTCAAATTACATGGTTTTAATCAGCGTGAAACCGCTTACACTGGGCACGATGAAACAGTGATTCAAGCCTGGATTGATGGCAAAACGGGCGATGATTTTGTGGATGCCAACATGCGCGAATTGAAACTAACAGGATTTATGAGTAACCGCGGAAGACAGAATGTAGCGAGTTATTTCATCGACCAACTCAAACAAGATTGGCGCATTGGCGCACGGTATTTTGAGCAACAACTTGTCGATTACGATGTTTCTAGCAATTGGGGAAATTGGGCTTATCAAGCTGGCGTTGGAAATGACCCACGAGGAAAGCGTGTGTTTGATACTCAGAAGCAAGCCAAGGATTATGATGGGAAGAAGGAATACCGCAAGTTGTGGTTGGGTGAGTGAAATTGGGATTGACTACGTCGGTGCTTCGCGCTCACTTCGTGGCTACCTTCGGTGGTTATTTTACTTCGGTAAACTCACCACAAGTATTTTGAGGTGCTGACTATCAATTTACGTTAAACATCAAAATAATCTTTACACCTTAGATTTTTACTTTTCTTTCCTTGATGAAAGTAAAGTAACAAAAGAAAATCAAGTCTTCGTGATTGAACTTGCTTCCGTAAACTACAGCATTT
>CAMDFX010000007.1 GCA_945897805.1 Chryseobacterium gleum | reverse complement strand
TTTTCAACAAATTGATTATTTATTTATAGACCAAGCTGCTATTCTAACTTATTTTTGAACAATTTATTTCTAATCAAAAAAAATGAAAAACGACAAATAAATCAATCATTTCTGATCGCTCATTAAAACATACTTTTCAACTTGTTCTGCATATTCCGCAGACACTTCGACAATCTCAATGTCTGCGGGAATAGTTTTTTTTCTACATATTGCGTCGATATTGTCCGCCGTAAGTCGACAAGCTCAATATCGGCGGAAATCCAATTTTCTACATATTGCGTCGATACTGTCCGCCGACCTCAAACAAAGCTTGTGTTATCTGACCTAAAGATGCGGTTTTACAAGTTTCCATTAATTGCTCAAACATGTTCTTATTTTGAACAGCTGCATCTTGCACTTTTTCAATATTGCTCAAAGTCAACTCTTTATTTCCACTTTGCAACGCGGCCAACATGGCTATTTGATATTGCTTTTCCTCTTCCGTCGCTCGAATTACTTCTTTTGGCTCAACTGTTGGTGAACCTTTAGAACTCAGGAAAGTATTTACACCAATAATTGGAAACTCTCCAGTATGTTTCAATGTTTCATAGTACAAAGATTCTTCTTGAATTTTTGAACGTTGGTACATCGTTTCCATCGCACCCAATACGCCTCCTCTTTCGGTAATTCGGTCAAATTCTAGCAACACCGCTTCTTCCACCAATTCTGTCAATTCATCAATAATAAAAGAACCTTGCAATGGATTTTCGTTTTTCGCCAATCCTAATTCTCTATTGATAATCAATTGAATCGCCATCGCTCTTCTCACAGATTCTTCAGTTGGCGTTGTAATTGCTTCGTCATAAGCATTCGTATGCAATGAATTACAATTGTCGTAAATCGCATACAAAGCTTGCAAAGTCGTACGAATATCATTGAAATCAATTTCTTGCGCGTGCAATGATCTTCCAGAAGTTTGAATGTGGTATTTCAACATTTGCGCACGTGAATTGGCGCCGTATTTCTTCGCCATTGCTTTCGCCCATACTTTACGAGCTACGCGACCAATCACTGCATATTCTGGATCGATACCATTGGAGAAAAAGAACGATAAATTCGGTCCAAAATCGTTGATGCTCATTCCACGACTCAAATAATACTCCACATAAGTAAAACCATTTGCCAACGTAAATGCCAACTGTGTAATCGGATTTGCTCCTGCTTCAGCAATGTGGTAACCTGAAATCGATACAGAATAGAAATTTCTTACTCCTTTGTCGATAAAATATTGTTGCACATCACCCATCAAACGAAGGGCAAATTCAGTTGAGAAAATACAAGTATTTTGCGCTTGATCTTCTTTCAAAATATCTGCTTGCACCGTTCCCCGCACTTGCATCAAGGTTTCTGCTTTGATTTTTTCGTAGGTATCAGCTGGTAAAACTTGATCGCCTGTCACTCCGAGTAACATCAATCCTAAACCGTCATTTCCTTGAGGCAAATCACCTTGGTATTTTGGACGAGGCGTTCCTTTGGCATCGTAAATGGCTTTGATTTTCACCTCAATTTCAGCTTCTAAATCATTTGCCTTTATGTACTTTTCACAATTTTGATCAATTGCTGCATTCATAAAGAATCCCAACAACATGGGTGCAGGGCCGTTTATTGTCATTGAAACAGATGTCATTGCATGACTCAAATCGAAACCTGAGTACAATTTTTTAGCATCGTCTAAACAGCAAATTGAAACGCCTGAATTACCAATTTTTCCATAAATATCTGGACGCAAATCTGGATCATTTCCGTATAAAGTCACAGAATCAAAAGCCGTTGACAAACGTTTTGCTGGCATTCCCAAACTTACGTAATGAAAACGTTTATTGGTTCTTTCTGGTCCGCCTTCTCCAGCAAACATTCTTGTTGGATCTTCTCCTTCTCTTTTGAAAGGAAACAATCCTGCTGTGTAAGGGAATTCACCAGGCACATTTTCTTGTAAATTCCATCTCAAAATATCTCCCCAAGATTGGTACTTTGGAAGCACAACTTTTGGGATTTGAGAATGCGAAAGTGATTCTGTGTGCGTATCTAACTTAAGTATTTTATCTCTTACTTTAAACTCAAAGACTGGATTTTTATAAGTCGCTTTTTTAGCTTCCCAATTTTCTAAAATCGCCCAGTTTTTTGGATCGAAATCTAATTTTACATTTTCAAACGATTCTTGTAATCCTTTGAGCAATCTGTCTTTGTCATCAAAAGCCGAATCTTGCAATATTTCGATAGATTTTGTCAATCCATATAATTTCTCAGCAACTTCCGCTTGTTGGTTTACCCATTTGTCATAAGCGCGATTACTTTCTGAAATTTCGGATAAATACCTTGTTCTTTCTGGCGGAATCACATAAATTTTCTCAGACATCTCTTTCGTGATTTCGAAAGAAGAATCCAATTTTGCGCCAGTTCTTTCTTTGACTTTATCAATGATAACTTTGTACAAAGAATTCATTCCTGGATCATTGAATTGTGACGCAATCGTTCCATGAACAGGCATAGAATCAACTGATTCATCCCATAAATTATGATTTCTTTGATATTGTTTTCTAACATCTCTCAATGCATCTAACGCCCCTCTTTTATCGAATTTATTCAATGAGATTACATCTGCAAAATCCAACATATCGATTTTCTCTAATTGAGTAGCAGCGCCATATTCTGGTGTCATTACATACAGTGAAACATCTGAATGATCTAATATTTCAGTATCCGATTGACCAATTCCAGAAGTTTCCAAAATGATCAAATCGTAGTTTGCTGCTTTCAGGACTAAAATCGCTTCAGCCACGTGTTTAGATAAAGCCAAATTGGATTGTCTTGTTGCCAATGAACGCATGTAAACACGGTCGCTTTTGATGGAATTCATGCGGATTCTGTCTCCCAACAATGCACCACCAGTTTTTCTTTTCGAAGGATCTACAGAAACAACTGCAATTTCTTTTGTTGGAAAATCGACCAAAAATCTGCGAACCAATTCATCCACCAAAGAAGATTTTCCTGAACCCCCAGTTCCAGTAATTCCTAAAACAGGAACGTCATTTTTTTGAGCAATAGCATGAACTTCTTCTAATAATTTTTGAGATTCAACTGGATAATTTTCTGCCGCTGAAATCACTCTTGCAATCGCTGGAACATTTTTATCAGCAAGTAAACTTACCTCATTCGTCAAACCAGTTCCAACGGCAAAATCACATCTTTGAATCATGTCATTAATCATCCCTTGCAATCCCATCGCACGCCCATGATCTGGGTGATACAAACGTGTAATTCCGTAAGCTTCTAATTCTTCGATTTCTGCTGGAAGAATTGTTCCTCCTCCACCGCCAAAAATTTTGATGTGTGGCGCGCCTTTTTCACGCAATAAATCATACATGTATTTGAAATATTCAGTATGTCCGCCTTGATAAGAAGTCATCGCAATCGCTTGTGCATCCTCTTGAATCGCACAATCAACTACTTCTTCCACCGAACGGTCATGACCTAAATGAATCACTTCACAACCAGTCGCTTGAATTATTCTACGCATGATATTGATTGCTGCATCATGACCATCAAAAAGTGATGCTGCAGTAACAATTCTAACTTTATTTATTGGCTTATAAGGTTCTACTTTTTCCATATTTTTGATTTGCAAATGCCAAAAAAGACATGTGCGAAATTAAGAATAATTTGAGGAAATATTGGGAAATTAGATATGAAATCGAAAAAAATATTGAAAAATTGAAAATTGAAAACTTTACCTTTTTCAGTCAAAATTCAATTTTATTTTAACTTTTTCTGTAACTTTTATAACCAAAAAAAGTCTTAACGTTAGTTTGTTTTCAACCTCTGAAGTAAAACGGTCTTCAAATTTTAGTTGAGTTTTATTTGTGAATCATTGTTTTTTTTGAAATGCTTCAGGGGATTGAAACAATCTTTCCAACTAAATGATATTTTGTCCAAAATGATTATTGACTTGATTCTGATTGATTATATTTGCATTTCAAATAGAAAGCATTTTAAATGAAAGTAAATCCAGCATATTCCTCCAAAGAAGCATTAATTGCTTTGTATAATAAACCATTATTAGAATTGGTTTTTGAAGCGGCAACCATTCATCGTCAATTTCACAATCCACGAGAAGTGCAAATGTCTTCTTTGTTGAGCATTAAAACTGGTGGTTGCGCTGAAGATTGTGGCTATTGTCCGCAAGCTGCGCGATACCATACCGATGTAGAAGCGCAAAAATTGATGACCGTTGATTCTGTAATTGAGCAAGCAAAAAATGCCAAGGCAAATGGTTCTTCTAGACTTTGCATGGGCGCGGCTTGGAGAGAAGTTCGCGACAATAAAGATTTTGACAATGTAATTGAAATGGTTCGAGCAGTGAATAATTTGGACATGGAAGTTTGTTGTACATTAGGAATGATGAATGAAAATCAAGCGAAAAGATTGAAAAACGCTGGACTTTTTGCTTACAACCACAACTTGGATACTTCGCCAGAATTTTATGGTGATGTAATTTTAACTAGAGAATACGAAGATCGATTAAATACGATTGATAATGCCAGAAAAGCTGGAATCACAGTTTGCTCCGGTGGAATTATCGGCATGGGTGAAGCTGTTGAAGACAGAATGGGAATGTTGATGAGCTATATGCAAATGGAAACGCCTCCAAACTCTATTCCAATCAACGCATTGGTTGCTGTAGAGGGAACACCTTTGGAAAGTCAAAAACCAATTGAGCAATGGGAAATGATTCGCATGGTTGCTACCACAAGAATTGCTTTTCCTGAATCGGTTGTCAGACTTTCAGCAGGTAGAACAAAAATGAATTTAGAAGGACAAGCACTTTGTTTTATGGCTGGTGCAGGATCTATTTTCGCTGGAGATAAATTGCTAACGACTCCAAATCCAGAGTTCAATGAAGACAAAGAAATGTTTGAAATTTTGGGCTTGATACCGAAAGCTGCATTTACTGAAGGTGAAAAACCTGAAACTTTACCAGATGCAATCATTGACGCGCGCAAAGCAAAAGAAGCAGTAAGAGCGCAACAATTGGAAGATGCGAAAACAAAAGGATTTGAACCAAGGAAAGTAACTGTTTCTTAATTCAAAACACAAAAAGAAATAAGATGTTGAAATTTCAACAGAAACTAATAGAACGCAAAAAGATGGGGAGTGAACGCTCCCTTTCTTTGTTTATTGGCTTTTCTGATTTTTTTTCAAATGATTATTTGGGTCTTGGCGCAGCAACCGAATTTCAAAATGTCAATCCTTCAGGAGGCGGCGGCTCACGATTGATTTCTGGAAATTCTGTGGAAGCAGAAAACACAGAAAAAATGATTGCTGAATTTTTCATATCGGAAGACGCTTTGATATTTAATTCGGGCTATGACGCCAATATCGGATTTTTCTCTTCTGTTCCACAACGAGGCGATTTTATTTTGTACGATGAATTGATTCATGCTTCAATCAGAGATGGAATAAGATTGAGCAACGCCAAAGCATTTTCATTCAAACACAATGACACAACTGATTTAAAACAAAAACTCGAACGCATTGAAGGAACTGTTTTTGTTGCTATTGAATCGCTTTATTCCATGGATGGAGACATTGCTCCGCTGAAAGAAATTGCGGAAATCTGCCAAAACACAAATGCGTTACTAATTGTAGACGAAGCCCACGCTTGTGGAATATTTGGAGAGCAAGGCAAGGGAATTTGTCATCAAAATGGAAATTTAGACCAAATTTTTGCTAGAATTATCACTTTCGGAAAAGCTTATGGAACGCACGGTGCAGCGGTTTTAGGTTCGTCAGAATTGAAAAATTTCTTAGTCAATTTTGCACGGTCTTTTATCTACACAACAGCGCTTCCACCCTATCAATACGATCACATTCAAAAGCAAATAACGAAAAGTATTGATGACGACAATCGCTTAAAATTGAATCAAAATATTCGGTTTTTTAGAAGTTTAGTTTCCAATAAAGTTAGCCTAAGCGATGAAAATTCACCGATTCAAATCATACTAATTCCAGGAATTGAAAACGCGCAAAATCTAGCGCAAGTTATTCAGAATGAAAAAATTGCTGTCAAAGCGATTTTAAGTCCCACGGTTCCTGAAGGACAAGAACGCTTGCGCATTTGCTTGCATGCGTTTAATACAGAGGAAGAAATCGAAAAACTTTGCAAATTAATTCTTCAACACCAAAGTTTGATATCTATTTAGGCATTCCGTCAAACCATTCTTCAATCGTCCAAGCTTCCGCTTTTTCCTGAAACCACGGTTTAATTGTTGGCCAAACAATTCCAAAAAGTTCAGAATCGCGGTAAATATTGAGTGCTTTTTCATCTTTCCATTTGCTGTAAGTAAAAACAATATTTGGTTGATTTTTATCTCTCAACAACTTCATTCCAAAGCAATTTGGCTGGCTCGCTACTTGCCATTTGATGGTTTCAAAAAAGGACAAAAAAGCATCGATTTTTTCAGGTTGAAAATTTAATTTGACAATGCGCGTAATCATAATTAAATAAAAAGTGACTCTAATGTTTCTTTGGAACCTCGAGGTGTAAACTCAATTCTAACGATATCTTGCAGATTGATGCCAAAAAGTGAACTGGCACCACCATTTCTTCCATTTGCACCTTTATTGATGGCTATTTCAAGCATATCATTGCTATTAAAAACTGCCACTTTTTCGCCTTCCACTGCATCACTGTAGGTATTTGAAATTTCTTCAATGTAATATTCTTTCTTTCGGAAAAAGATGGTGAATGGTGCATTTTGTCCGATTCTTTGAAATAATTCTTTGCTAATATTGGTAATTATATTGCCAAAATGATCAATGTGGACGACATTTCCTCTGATTAAATTTTCTTCAGTTACCGCATTGATTGAGAATGCACGTTTGAATTCATTTTCTATTGCAAAAGTTTCAATTTCCACCTTCTGACAGATTTTAATAGCAGCAGGAACAAGTATATTTTTGATAGGAAATTTTAGCATGTTTGGATTTGACATTACATCTTCCAAGCGCCAAAATTTCTCAGGCTGATTTCCATCCAACAATAAACCAAAAAAACCATTGTCATTGGAAATAAAATAATGTCCTTCAAACAACATAATGGAAGGAAAACTTCCGCTTGAACTTGAACCGAAATTGATAACAGGCTCACTATCAACGGCACAAATATGAACCGTTCCTGCAGGGAAATCTCTGAAACAACTTCTCACAAAATAAGCTTCTTGTATTACATCAAACGCATGAACCTGATGACAAATATCAACTATTTGCACACTTGCATCAAGACTGAAAATAGAACCTTTCAGAGCAGCAACATAATGATCCAATAATCCCATGTCTGTCGTAAGTGTAATGATTTGCATCTTCCTATTATTTTGGAGAAATTATTCCTAAATTTGTTTCAAAAATAAGGTTTATTTCCACAAATATAAAGTTTAACGCATCATAAATTAACATTGAACTTGGAGAAAAATATAGAAATTGAAGGAATAAATCCCGTTGAATTATTTGGTGTCAACAATATTAACTTGTCAAAAATCAAAAGTTTTTTTCCAAAACTAAAGATTGTATCTCGTGGAAATGTGATTACCATTGTCGGTGACGCAGAAGTAATGGCGATTTTCGAGATTAAATTTCAGATGATTTTAAAGTATTTTAATAAATTCAATCAAATTACTGAAAATGCCATTGAACAAATCATGTTTGACGATGGAACAAAGCCCGAAACTAACGATGGCTCAGAAACGCTTGTTCATGGAAATGGTGGTGTAAAAATAAAAGCGAAAACGATCAACCAAAGAAAATTGGTCAAAGCGGTCAATGAAAATGACATGGTTTTCGCGGTTGGACCGGCTGGCACAGGAAAAACATACACAGCAGTTGCGCTGGCCGTTCGTGCGCTAAAAGCCAAGGAAATTAAAAGAATTATTCTTACCCGTCCTGCCGTAGAAGCTGGTGAAAATTTAGGTTTTCTGCCAGGCGATATGAAGGAAAAATTAGATCCATACATGATGCCGCTTTACGATGCGCTGCGCGATATGATTCCACCAGAAAAATTAGCGGATTTGATTGACATTGGAATCATTGAAATTGCGCCACTGGCATTCATGAGAGGAAGAACGCTAGACAAAGCATTTGTAATTCTTGACGAAGCTCAAAACGCAACTGTCATGCAAATGAAAATGTTTTTAACACGCATGGGACAAACTGCAAACTTCGTCATTACAGGCGATATGTCTCAAATAGATTTACCAAGAAAACAAAGATCAGGTCTTTCTTATGCGCTTGATGCGCTGAAAGATATCGATGGAATTGAAATTATCAGATTGAATCAAAGTGATGTAATTAGACATCCATTGGTGAAGAAAATAATTGATGCTTTTGAAAAAGCTGAAATTGCCGAACAAAAATTGAAAGACGAAAAAGACAAAGCATAAATTCAAAAAAATGAATCAAACAATTACAGATACAAATTACAATTTTCCAAATCAGGAAGCGATTTACAAAGGCAAAGTACGCGAAGTTTACTCACTTAAAAATGATGTTTTAGTGATGATAGCTTCTGACCGAATTTCTGCTTTTGATCACATTCTACCCAAAGGAATTCCTTACAAAGGGCAAGTTTTAAACCAAGTTGCAACGATGTTTTTGGAAGCGACGAGAGACATTGTTCCAAATTGGTTGATTGGTACTCCTGATCCTTGCGTGGCTATCGGATTAAAATGCGAACCTATTCGAGTTGAAATGGTGATTCGTGGTTACTTAGCGGGACACAGTGCAAGAGAATACAAGTCAGGAAAACGTATTTTATGCGGTGTTCCATTGCCAGAAGGAATGAAAGAAAATGACAAATTTCCAACGCCAATTATTACGCCTGCTTCAAAAGCAGAAGAGGGACATGATGAAGACATTTCAAGGGAAGAAATAATTGGGCAAAATATTGTTGCTGAAGAAATTTACGTTCAATTAGAAAATTACACGCGTGCTTTGTTTCAAAGAGGAACTGAAATGGCTGCTGCCAGAGGTTTAATTCTGGTTGATACGAAATATGAATTTGGAATAAAAGATGGCAAAGTTTACTTGATTGATGAAATTCATACTCCTGATTCTTCACGCTATTTTTATGCTGATGGTTATGCCGAAAGACAGGAAAAAGGTGAAGAACAAAAGCAATTATCGAAAGAATTTGTGCGACAATGGTTAATTGAAAACGATTTCCAAGGATTAGAAGGTCAAATTATGCCTGATATGCCTGATGAATTTGTTGATGTAATCACTGAAAGATACATTGAACTTTATGAAAAAATCATTGGAAAACCATTCGA
Source organism: Chryseobacterium gleum (assembly GCA_945897805.1). GTDB lineage: Bacteria > Bacteroidota > Bacteroidia > Flavobacteriales_D > Crocinitomicaceae > JAQVCM01. The sequence continues at coordinate 143,496 of CAMDFX010000007.1, read as the reverse complement.
GAAAGCGGATAATTCAAATATCGAAGCAAGAATTGAAAAAAATGTTGTTCAATTTTTAAAAGAGAAAAACTTGATTTAATCACAAAATTAAGACTTCAACAGAGGCAACTTATTAAGTTGCCTTTTGTTTTTTTATAATATTCCAAAACAGTTTTTGAGGCAAGAATCGTCTCAAAATGACTGCCAAAGTTTCTTTGTTACCAATTAATATTTCTCTTTTTTTCTTCGAAACAGCATTCAATAAAATCGACACACACTCTTCAGCTGACATTCCTGTTGCTTGATTGTGATCCATTATTCCATGCTTTTCACCCGAAGCCGTAAGTGCATTAGTAGAAATAGGTGTATTAATTTTTCCAGGACAAGAAATGGTCACAAAAATATTATTTTGGGCTTCTTCAAGGGCTAAACTTTCATAAAAACCTTGCAACGCATGTTTAGAAGCGCTGTAGGCAGATCTCAAATAAAACCCAAATTTCCCTGCAATACTTGAAGTAATTACAAAATGTCCTGATTGTTGCTCAATAAAATGAGGTAAGACGGCTTTTGCCAATGCTATATTTCCAAAATAGTTGATTTCCATAATTCTGCGATCAACTTCAATCGGTGTTTCAGCAACAGTTGAACGCTGACTCAAACCTCCATTATTGAAAAGAAAATCAATTTTTCCGAATCTCTCAATGATTTGATCCACTTTCGATGAGAAACTTTCCATGTTTTCTAAATCCAGCGGAAGTACAAAATGTTGAGCTGGATTTTCTAGTTGTTCCCGAACTTCAAATAACATTTTTTCGTTCCTCGCAGACAAAACCACAATTGCACCATTTTTGGCTAAAGCTTCACATATTGCTTTACCAATTCCTGATGATGCACCTGTAACCCATGCAATTTTCCCTTGAAAATAACTCATAGAAATTTCATTTATAGACTTCAAAATTAAAGAATAAATTCTGCTTAAAGCGAAAAACTGATTAATATCAATTTAAAACCTAACAATCGTCATTTCCTTCTTCAAGATTTGAACGGAAATTTGTTCTAAACAAAAAAACGATATTATATGAGTCAATCTTCAGAAAATCCGGAGGGAATATACAAAGGAACCGAATTTAACCGTTTCGGAATAATCAGTTTGATAATTTTAATGATTGGTTGCTTGGGAGGAATTGCTGTGGGTTTAGGAGCGATTGAAAGTGTGTTTTCACTCACTCTAATTTTAATTCCGACCATGATAACATTGAGCTTATTGCTCTCGGTTTCACCAATGAAATGGATAATAAATTCGGCAAGTATATGCGTAATTATTGATTTAATAATGATCATATTTTATACTATCTACTAGAAGAATGCAATCAAAAATAGAAACCTTGATTTTCGTGGAGTATGTTGGGGTTTTTATTTTTAGCTAGAAGGAATCAAGAAATTGATTCCTTTTTTAATCTAATTTTTTATCTAGCAAACAAACAGCATACGCTTTGATTGCTTTTCCTTCGCCAAAAGAATCTACTTTCTCATGCGTTGTTGCTTTCAAAGAAACTTCTTCGGTGGTTACCTTTAAAATATTTGCAATAATCTCCATCATATCTGGTATATGCGGATTCAATTTAGGCTTTTCAAGAATAACTGTACAATCAATATTAACCACATAGAAGCCCTTAGCGGCAATCAAATCATATACTTTAGCAAGTAATAATTTGCTATCAATTCCTTTGAATTGTGGATCTGTATCTGAAAAATGGTATCCAATATCTCTCAAATTTGCTGCTCCTAAAAGCGCATCGCTGATTGCATGAAGCAAAACGTCTGCATCCGAATGACCAACTGCTCCAAAAGTGGAAGGAATTTCTTTTCCTCCAATCATCAAAGTCAATCCATCAGCCAAACGGTGAACATCAACACCAAAACCTATGCGTATATTCATTTATTCAGGAGCACTTTCATTTGATTTTGCAGTATTTCCAATTTGAAAACGCAAAGTAAATCGAACTGTATTCGCCAAAGGATTTCCTTGTCTCAATGCAGCCAAATACGAAATATCAATTCCAATAATTTTATATTTCAAACCAATTCCTGCGTTGAAATATTGACGAGAACCTTTTGTGTAATGCTCATAGAAGAAACCACCTCTGATTGCAAACATATTGTTGTACCAATATTCTAAACCTGTTGCTATATTGATTTCTCTCAATTCTTCTTTCAGTTTAGAACCTTTCTTGACTTGGAATTTACCACTGGCATCTTGGATAAAATCTCCTTGATCATCTACCTCAAGCTGCCCTGGCGCATCACCAAATGATTGCAGCATTCCTGAAATTACACCAATATTGTTGTTTTTTCCTGAAACAATTTCCCCTGTCACTGCGTCTCTTATTGGTGGAGTTGGAACCAATAACTTTTGAAAATCCAATGCCAAAGTAAGGCTATTGAATTTATCAAAATTCCTTGTATATGCAGTACCCAATTTCAAATTCATTGGTAAAAAGTCTCTCTGATCTGTGCTAACTTCAGAATATGCAATTTTATTTCCGATGTTATTGATTGTTGCTCCCATGGAAAAAACACCTGACTTTCCTCCTAATTCAGCTTCATCATTGTAATAAACAAAAGAAATATCAGAAGCTCCTGCAACTCCTGCTTTACTTGTATTACCTGCTGTAACTAAACCACCTGTCAAATTTGAATAAGCAAATTTTCCATTAATTCCAATACTAAATTTGTCAGCCAATTTGAATGCATAACCTCCAGCAACTTCAAATTCTGAAGGCTTGTCGTCTCTAATTTTAGTTCCTGAATTATCTGTAAAAGTAATTTCCCCTAAACTGAAAAAGCGCAAAGCACCAGTAACAGCATGTCTTGTTCCAATTCTCTTGTAGCCAGAAACGTATGACAAAGACATATCGTTAGTCAATTGTCTCAACCACGGCGTATATGAAACACTAATTTCAGCATCTTCTTTTGAGAAGTTCAACATGGCTGTATTCCAAAATATTGAATGAGAATTAGCACTCAAAGCTGTGCCCGCATCTCCCATCGCACCTGCTCTAGAATCTGGCGTGATACTCATAAATGGCATTGCAGTAGTTATGGTATTCAACTGCAAATCTGTATTTGAAGCGCCTGAACTATTCGGTTGCGCCATCAAAACCAATGGTGCAGAAACTAAAAAGATAAAGCTTATTTTTTTTAACATAAATATGATATAAAACGAATCAGAAAACAAATATACGCAAAACCAATACTTTTATTGTGGTATTTACTTTAATAAAACTAATTTTTGGGTTTTTTCTGCCACATCTCCATTCGGATTTTTAACTAAAATCTTGTAAACATAGACGCCTTTGCCAATTTGATCTCCGAAATCGTCTCGGCCATCCCAATCAATACCCTCAGTTCTAAATCCTGCTGTTCTGACAGACTGATTGATTGCTTTCACTAGTCTTCCTGACACAGTAAAAATTTGAATTTGAGCTTCTAAACTTTCACAAACCTGATTGTGCTCAAAGAAAAATCGGGTTTTAGTAGTAAATGGATTTGGATAATTCAACACATGGTCTAAAGATATCGCTTGTTTTTCTACAACTAAAAAATTGACAGAAGTTTCAGACGAATTATTATTCACATCCCAAACCTTTAAAGTCAGCGTATGATTTCCGACCGAAAGTCCTGAAAAATCATAGGAAATTTTTCCGCTTTGGTATGAATCCAAATTTGCGATATAATATTCATTCAAGACAATTGGATTTGAAGTATTATTATCTAAAATAGCCACGATATCATGGCCAATTCCGTTTCCAACTGTGTTCACCCCATTTTCATCATAAACTTCTGCAATCAACTTTGGATTTTCATCAGTTAATCCTCCACTTACGAAGTTTATATCATTTAAATACAATTCAACAGTGGGTGGCACAAGGTCATTTAATCCTGCGGAATTTAGTCCACCAACCACAAATCGTTTGTCTTCACCAAATGCATCAGTTGCAGTATTATTGGCATAGTAAGAAATCTTTCCGTTTCCGTATGCATAATTAATATCCTTCGGGACGACAAAAGTAAAATCAAAATAGCCATTTTTAATAGATGCTTTTCCTTTGTACATAGAATTTCTTTGGGTAGAAAATTCAATGATTGGTGAGGAAGGATCTTGGCCTAAAGTTTTACCAATTTTCGGTTTATCAAATATCGAAGGTGATAGTATGCCTTCATAATTTGTCAAAATATTTCCATTAAAATCTTCTAAATGACCTTTGATATTCATTTTGCTCAAAGCTTCAATTGTATCATTGGCCAGATTTGGGCTCAAATGGTTGATACTGTCAGTTACAATTCTATATTTCGGCAATGCAATTTTAAGCGCAGGATCTCCAATTAAGGTAAAACTTCTTTTATTGACACCTTCATTGGTAGCATTTTTTGTTCTTCTCATAATTTCACCAAAAGTCAAAGGCTGAAACAAATTATCTCTTTGAAAAACATTTTCATAAAACCTTTCACCAGTAGTCGAATTGACATCGAAATAAACAGATCTAGTAGTTGTCATCAAGGCAATTGCGCCCCCAGATGGATTCAATGAAACCCATTCTCCAGCTGAAACTCTATTAGGATCATCGTACTTTGTAAATTCACAAGTGGCAGAAACAAACAAATTCAATTTATCCAAATTATTCCATGACAAAATCTGAGGAATCGTAATAATGCGCTCCAATGCTGCTCCCGCTTCGCCTCCGTGACCTACATAATTTACAACTAATGCGCCTCGTTGCACCCTTTCTGTAATCGCATCATAAACGGCGGGATACCTTTGTCCACCAGCCCCAGAAACTTGCACAAATGCATCAGTATATAATTTGTCTGCATTCATTTCAGGATGATTGGTATTTACCTCTTCATATTGTGGTTCACAATCTTCTCTTACAAAATACCCACCCTCTTCATCATCAGCGATTTGAACATAATTCAATCTCCAATCTCCGAATGTTCCATCAGAATTTGAATTTCCCGAACAACAGTCTTGATTTGAGTTAATTAAATTTGATCCATTTTTCAAATAAATCTCGACTTTGTCAACTTGCTCTTTTGCATTTTGTGCTGATGAAATCAACATTCTACCCACACCAATATCCATCGCGTCTGCATTACCAAGCGATTCATTGTCGTCCATCATACCAAAATAATCATCAGTAACCAAGGCGTCAATATGATTTTCAGAACTTACAACTTGATAAGTAGGAATATAATTTACATTTGAAACGATGCTTTTTGGATCATACGTTCCATCGCCAAACAGCAATAAATTTTTGGGCATTAAATCAGGATTTCCATTGGCTCTATCATAAAACATTTTAGCAAACCATTTAATGGCAGTCACATCCAGACTTCCAGACGAGAATTCATTGTAAATTTGCTCGGGAGTAACAACATGCACCAATAATCCTTCTCCACGGTGCAAATTCGCCAATCTTTCTGCTTGATTCTTGAAAACATCAGGGGTTACAATCAATAAATCTGCATAATCCAACGCATGTAAATTTTGGGGCGCTACTTTACCAACAAAACTAGCAGCTAAAAAATTGGTGCCATTTGAAACGATAAATGTTTTCAAGGAATCTGTCCTAGTTGTAAAATTATATGTACTTCCGTTCAAGGTGCCAATTTCTGCCTTGGGCTTTTGCCTGTTTGTAACATCCCAAACAAAACAATTATTGACAAAATCATCAACCGAAAAAGAGCTAATCTTTCCAGCGCCAACGGATGCTAAATCTCTTACATACATTTGCTCTTCTGTCAAACGTAACTTTTTTCTGGCATTTATCTCAATTTTATCTAAATATGTCATCACAGATGGACTGCTTCGATTGACTGTCATCGTCAATGTTAAAGGCATAGCAATTTGTGGTGTTGCGTCTTCAAATGTCTTTTCAACCCTTGCATAATCGGCAGAAACAGTTGGTAAAGAAAAATTGCTTAAAATTTCAGAACCTATGGCAACTTGAACAGTATTTGAACCTGAACTTGGATTTGCTGCTAATGAAACTCTAAATTTAGGAGGAGAAGCTAAATCCAAATGTGGTATATAAAAATTATAAGATTTAGTTAATTCTTCATCAAATAAATCACCATACCATCTTTGACCACCGCCAACTAGCGATTTCAATTCTTGCTCATAAACTGCGAAATAATCGAATGTGTTCACATTCTGATTTGGCGTTTCAATAGATGCTTCACTTTGAATTCTAGCAGGTGAGTCATTAGCAGAAATTCTAATAAAGTAACATGAAAAAGTACTGTAAGGATTCATTTCTCTCTGAAATTCAAAACCCACTTGATTGATTCTGTTTGGTCCCCATGCGTGAAACAATATATAGTCATTGTCATCAAAAGATCCATCTCCTTCACCAACAACTAAAATATCATTTTTCACTAAATCATCTGGGCGGAAAACACTATTTAACTCAGGAAGCTTTCCATTACCATTACCGTATATATTAATATGCGAAGGATCTAAGTTTTCAACATCTATTCCGACTGAACTCAAGAAGGCTTTATCTAATTTATAAATACCATCTTTATTAACAGAAATTTTATACCAGTCACTCTCTATATCTCCCAATACAGAAGAACCAACAAAATCTTTACTTGAAGCAGGAAGAGTTTTTGAAGTGACAACAACTTTAAAAGTCGCAATTCTTTTTGCAACTCCATTTATCATAACAAAAGGATTCATTGACACGTGCAGGAACTTATCTGCTCTAGATTTACTACAAGTAGTGTAAATCTGTGGTTCTTTAGGGATTTCTATTCTATTAAAACTGAGAAATGTTAAATCTTCATTGCTTGCATCATAAAATGTTAAATTTTCAACATTTATATTATAGTCGGAATATTGATTAATTTTAGTTTGCCAAGCGAAAAAGGGATTTTTACCATCATAGCCTTGGTGTTGTATAGAAGGCATGAAAAATTCTTGCTCGTTAATAATCACTTTTTTTGAGGCATTCCATGGAATAACAATATCATAAGAATTGTTTTGCGCAAATACTTTTGTACTGAAAAGAAGAGAACATAACGTAAAAAGCGAGTAAAAAAACAACTTAAAAATGGATATTTTGAAATTCAATCTCATGGTACAAATGTCTAAAAAAAGGATTACATAATCACTAAAAACGCGTACAATATTCATTTATTGCTACTGAATTATCATTTTAGTAGCATCAATTTGTTTTTTTTTTGTAACATTGTCGTGAAAATTGCGTTGTAGTACTAATTTGCTATTATTCAGAATTGAATGGAAAAACTTAAATACTTAGTAATCATATTGATTGGCTTAAGCTGTAAAAACGAGGTTTATGGACAAGACCCAACCTTCACACAGTTTTATGCCAACCCCATTTATTTAAATCCGGCATTTGCTGGAACAAATAGATGTGCAAGGTTTGGACTAAACTACAGAAATGAGTGGCCACGACTATCAGCAAATTATGTCACGTACAGTGCCTCATACGACCAATATTTTAAAAATATATCTGGAGGATTTGGTGTATTAGCAACACACGACCAACAAGGGCAAGGAACAATTAACACCACAATGCTTGGTTTGGTTTATTCTTACCATTTAAAAGTAACAAATAAATTTACTATGCTTTTCGGCGCTAGAGCTGCATGGTACCAAAAGTTCTTAGACTGGGATAAATTAAAGTTTGGCGATATGATTGACCCAAGAAGAGGATTTATTTACAAAACAGGAGATGTGCAAAGAGGTGGACAAAGAGGATTTTTTGATGCTTCTGCAGGAATTGCAGGATTTTCCAAAAATTTCTTTTTTGGCGCTGCTGCTCATCACTTAAATATGCCTGACGAATCGATGATTTTAGGCACAAACTCTCCGCTACCTATCAGACTAACCGGTCACATGGGAGCAGAAATAAAATTAGGAGGGAAATCTAAATACATGAATACAACGTCGATTATGCCAAACGTTATTTTCCAATATCAACAAGGATTCATGGAACTTAATATTGGTACTTATGTGAAATATGGATCTTTCACCGCTGGCGCTTGGTTCAGAAATAGAGATGCATTTATATTAGCATTAGGCGTAAATACTGGTACATTCAAAATAGGATATAGTTATGATGTAACTGTATCTACATTAAATAATGGAATTTCAGGTGGATCACATGAAGTTTCACTTGGATATAATGTGAATTGTAAGAAAAAAGGACAAACATGGAGAACAATCTCATGTCCTTCATTTTAATAAAAACGTAACTTTTATTTTAATTTACGTTTATGCAAGTAACTTTGCAAAATTAGAACAATGAAAAAACAACCAATAAATATGAAAATGCTTCGAATTTCAGCTCTGGCTATATTAGCAATCGCTTTGGTCACTGCATGTTCTCGCGAAAGTTCAGGTTCAACTGGATGGGAGTACAATAATCCAAATGTTGGAGGATTCCAAAAATTTCCTTTCATGGATCAAGAAACTGGTCCAGGTTTATTATTAGTTGAAGGTGGAACTTTCACAATGGGTCGTGCCGAACAAGATGTAATGTTTGACCACAACAATAGACCTGCTCGTGTAACTATTTCTTCATTCTACATGGATCAAACAGAGGTTACTAACTTTTACTGGTTGGAATATTTGTATTGGATAAATCGCGCTTATGGAGAAACTTATTCAATGGTCTACAAAAACGCATTGCCAGATACACTTTGCTGGAGATCTCCTCTTTCTTTCAATGAAAAATATGTAGAATACTACTTGCGTCACCCTGCATACAGAGATTATCCAGTAGTAGGTGTTTCTTGGTTACAAGCGAATGACTATTGTAAATGGAGAACTGACCGAGTAAACGAATACATCTTGATACGCGAAGGAATCATGGATTTCAACACGGAGCAACAAAACGAAAACAATTTTGATTCTGAAGCTTATTTAGCAGGTCAATATGCCAACGAAGAAGGAAAAGACGGTGTAATTAGAAACACACAAAATTTAGACCCTTCAAAAGCAAATGGTAAACAATTGTCTACGCGTATTATCAAAATGGAAGACGGAATTTTGCTTCCAAGATACAGGCTACCAACCGAAGCTGAATGGGAATTTGCATCTTATGGCTTAATTGGAAATTTAGAGCCAGGATCAGAAGTAATCACAGACAGAAAAATATATCCTTGGGATGGTCACTGGGTAAGACAAGATGATGCCACATTTCAAGGTCAAATTCGTGCAAATTTCGTAAGAGGTCGTGGAGATTATATGGGAGTTGCTGGTCAATTGAATGACAAAGCAGATGTTACTGCGCCTGTTGAATCATACTGGCCAAATGATTACGGGCTATACAATATGGCTGGAAATGTTTCCGAATGGGTAATGGATGTTTACCGTCCAATGTCATCTGAAGATTTTGATGAATTTAGACCTTTCCGTGGAAATGTATTCAAAACAAAACAATTGAACAATCAAGGTATTACAGATACTAAGAATGCACAAGTTTTGTATGACGTTCACGGCATGAAAGAATATCTGAATGAATTTGAGCGTGTTCGTTATCAACGTGTTTCTGCAACAAAACATGATATTGATGACACAGTGATACCGGCTGGGATAATGATGAGAAATGCATCAAGAAATCCAGAAAAAAGAGGAATGGCGCCAGATCCATACTATACATCTCATAATAACACGAAAGACTCAATGGAATTGAAGTTGTTGAAAGAATTGAATGTAATATTAGATTCTGCAATTTCTTTGAAAAATGACAAAGATGAAGTATCTTCTTCATTGCTTGTTCAAGAATTGATTATCGATGAAATTTTCGTTGACAGATTGCGTGAGGGTGCTAATGGTGACGAATATGCTTATGAAATAATTACTATTATCAGACAAGGTTTTGCTTCTTTCATCACAAACACTCCTGGTAAATTAAAATACAGAAATGTAGTTGAAGAAGAAAATATCGGAAGATTAAATTATAGAAAAGACGATTACATCGATCATTTAGATGGTGATATTGAAAGTTCAATCTATTTTGATAATGATGATCGTAAAAATGCCATCAATCAAGCTGAAAGAGATCCAAATTTAGTGATGTACCAAAGTGAATATGAAACTTACAGTTTACAAGGAAACCAAATCAAGCCTGGTGACAGAACTTCTTGGCCAACAACTTTGGTTTCTGACAAGTCGAGAGTTTACAAAGGTGGTTCATGGAAAGACAGAGCTTATTGGTTAGTTGGATCTAATAGAAGATTCTTAGATGAAGATCAATCTACTGCAACTATCGGATTTAGATGTGCGATGGACAGAGTAGGAAGTCCAACCGGATTAAACTATGAGAAAAAAGACAAGAAAAAGAAGAAAAAATAACTTCATTATAATTTTAAAACCCATCTTCAAGGTGGGTTTTTTTATGCGATAAATATGAACTTTGAATTATTTTACGAAACATCTGGCATTTGTACAGATACGAGAAACATACAAAAAGACAGTTTATTTATTTGTCTAAAAGGAGCCAATTTCAATGGAAATGAATTTGCAGAAAAAGCAATTCAAGCCGGAGCAAAATATGTAATTGCTGATGAAAAAATATTTCAAAACAACGAAAGAATATTTTTAGTTGAAAATACGCTCGAATATCTACAAAAATTAGCAAATTTCCACAGAAAGAAAATTAATATTCCAATCATAGGAATTACAGGAAGCAATGGTAAAACAACAAGCAAAGAGCTAATTGCAGCAGTTTTATCCAAAAAATACAACGTTCATTATACGCTTGGGAATTTAAATAACCATATTGGAGTGCCTCTTACCCTACTCCAACTAGAACAAACACATGAAATTGCAGTAATAGAAATGGGTGCAAATAAGTTTCATGACATTCAAGAATTATGTGAAATTGTAGAGCCAACTCATGGTATTATCACCAATATTGGTATGGCACATCTGGAAGGATTTATCAATTTTGAAGGTGTTTTAAAAACAAAACTTGAACTTTATGATTCGATCTCTCTTCACAAAGGTTGCATTTTTGTGAATAATGATGATCCTATTTTAACTCAAAACCTGCCGAAGAATGTTGAAATAGCTTCCTATGCATCAGAAAAAAATGCAACAATTACAGGGAAATTAATTTCTTTATCACCATTTGTTCAGATGAATTGGCAAAAAGAAAATTTTGAATCCAATTCTATAGAAACGCAAATGATTGGAAAATATAACTTCTATAATTTTTTAGCAGCTGTATGTATCGGAAACTATTTTGGTGTTGAAGAAACAAAAATCTCAGCAGCTATCGCTGAATATTCTCCCTCAAACAATCGCTCTCAAGTTCAAAAAACAGCAAAAAATACGCTTATTTTAGATGCTTACAATGCAAATCCAACCAGCATGAAATCTGCATTGGAAAGTTTTGCAATTGTTGAAAATTCTGATAAAATTGTCATTTTAGGTGATATGTTTGAATTGGGCAATGAATCTTTAAATGAACACCAAAAAATCATTGATTTAATCTCAAACTTAAATCTGGAAGCAATCTGTATTGGCCACAATTTTAATTCAATTATAATGCGGAATGAATACAAAATAAAAGGCTTTGAAACCAAAGAGTCAGCTTCAACTTATATTCAAAACCTCCATTTTGAGAACAAACTGATTTTACTTAAAGGTTCAAGAGGAATTGGCTTGGAAAGCATCGTTCCATTTTTATAAAATATGAAAACAGCAATAATTCTGGGCAGTTCTGGTTTGACAGGAAGTTCTATTCTTGAAAGAATGATAGAAAACAATGAATATGAAAAGATAATTCTATTTAATCGCAAAAAATCAGGCATTGAAAATTCAAAAATTGAAGAGATTATTACAGACTTTCAAAATGAATTAAATCTTGATTCAATAGAAAAAATTGATTCCATTTTTTCTTGTTTAGGAACAACTAGAAAAAAAACGCCAGATTTAAATCAGTATCGAACCATTGAAATTGAAATTCCTTTTAAAATTGGCGTTTTGGCTTTACAAAAAGGATTAAGATCGCTGCACCTTATCTCAAGTGTTGGTGCTGATTCAAAATCTTCCAACTTTTACCTCAAAATAAAAGGCGAAGCGGAAGAAAAACTAGCTACTTTAAATATCCCATTTTTGCACATTTACAGGCCTTCATTACTTATTGGTCCAAGAAAAGAGCATAGATTAGTTGAAAAAATATTTATGCTTTTAATGCCGATTTTCAATCCTTTGATGTTTGGGAGATTATGGAAATACAAAACGATGCAAATTGATAATTTATCAAAATCGATGATTGCATTAGACAAAATTGATGAAAATAAAACAGTTCAAATTCATGAATATGAAAGTATCATGAAATCCATAGAATAAAAAAAGCTCCAAATTCACAAGAACTTGGAGCTTAAAAATATAACAGCTAAATTTATTCAGCCAATAAATTTCGTGAAATTACAATTTTCTGAATCTCAGATGTGCCTTCATAAATTTGAGTGATTTTTGCATCACGCATCATTCTTTCAACATGGTATTCTTTTACAAAACCATAACCTCCGTGAATCTGAACAGCCTCTACTGTTTGTTCCATAGCTACTTTTGAAGCATATAGTTTGGCCATTGCGCCAGATTGATCGTAATTTCTTCCTGCATCTTTATCCCATGCGGATTTCATAACTAGCATTCTTGCAGCTTCAATCTCAGTAGCCATATCAGCCAATTTGAATGCTATCGCTTGGTGGTGATAAATTTCTTTACCAAAAGCTTTTCTTTGCTTAGAATAAGCCAATGCTAATTCCATCGCACCTGCAGCGATACCTAAAGCCTGTGCAGCAATACCAATGCGTCCACCAGATAATGTTTTCATGGCAAATTTGAAACCAAATCCATCTTCACCAATTCTATTTTCTTTAGGCACTTTCACGTCGTTAAACAATAATGTGTGCGTATCACTTCCTCTAATTCCTAATTTATCTTCCTTGGCACCGACGATAAATCCTTCCATTCCTCTTTCGATGATGAAAGCATTAATTCCTCTGTGACCAGCCTCAACATTTGTTTGAGCAATCACCAAATAAGTAGAAGCAGAAGAACCATTTGTAATCCAGTTTTTAGTTCCGTTCAACAAATAGTAATCTCCCATGTCAATCGCGGTAGTACTTTGAGATGTAGCATCAGAACCAGCTTCAGGCTCAGACAAACAAAAAGCACCAATTTTTTCACCGGTTGCTAAAGGAATTAAATATTTTTGTTTTTGCTCCTCATTGGCGAAATGCTCTAATCCCCAACAAACAAGCGAATTATTTACTGACATGCAAACAGAAACAGATGCATCTACTTTTGAGATTTCTTCAATTGCGATTGCATAAGAAACAGTATCCATGCCGCCACCGCCGTATTTTGGGTCAACCATCATTCCCATGAAACCCAATTCACCTAATTGCTTAATTTCTTCAGCAGGGAATCTTTGTTGGTTGTCACGATCGATAACACCCTGTTTTAAAACATTTTGAGCAAAATCTCTTGCCGCTGTACGAACAGCAATTTGTTCTTCTGTCAGTTCAAAATTCATATTATTTTGTAGTTTATTTTAATTCTTATTATAATCGGTTGTAAATTTAAACTTAATATTTTATTTTTCCACTTTCTAAAGCACTTATGATAACATATAATATTATCGGATTGATGTCTGGCACCTCATTAGATGGATTAGACATTGCATTGGTGAAACTAAATTACCATCCTAATAACACCTGGACTTTCGAATTAGTTCAAGCAAAGACATTTTCTTATCCAACAGAAATTATCGACAAATTATCTATTTCAACACAACTAACAGCTTTGCAGATATTTAAACTTGACAAAGAACTAGCGAAAAAAATGGGTGAATTTGTCAATATTTTCATTCAAAAAAACAAATTTGATAAAAATAATATTGATTACATTGCATCACATGGTCACACGGTTTATCACCAGCCTGAAAATGGTTTTACTGTACAAATTGGATGCGGCACAACCATTGCTGCAATTACTGGAATCAAAGTAATCGATGATTTTCGCACGAAAGATGTTATTCATGGCGGACAAGGTGCTCCATTAGTTCCAATCGGTGATTTCGAATTATTTAGTACAGCAGCAGAATCTTATTTGAATATTGGAGGAATAACAAATATTTCTTTTAAAAAAGATGGAAAAATACAAGCTTTTGACTGTTGTCCTGGAAATTTACCTTTGAATAAACTGGCACAAAACAAAGGTTTAACTTTTGATAAAGATGGTGCTCTAGCAAAATCAGGTGAAATCAATTTTTTCCTCTTAGACCTGCTTAATAATCTAGAATATTACAATCAAATTGGACCAAAATCATTGGGTACAGAATGGCTGGAAAGTGAATTTTACCCATTGATCAAGTTTGACAGAGACATTGAAAACAATCTGAGAACAGTCATTGAACATGAAGCGATTCAAATAACTAACATATTGAATGAAAACGAAATAAAATCAGTTTTCATTACAGGAGGCGGTGCATTGAATCACTTTTTAATTGAAAGAATTGATCATTATTTCGAAGGTGAAATCATTTTACCAGAAAGAAATATCATCGAATTCAAGGAAGCCATTGTATTTGCGTTTCTTGGTGCTTTATATGCTGAAAAGTTGCCAAATTGCCTCAAAGATGTTACCGGTGCAGACAAAAATGTTTGCGGAGGAGTTTTACATCTTCCGTAAATTGAGTTTAAAATATCGAATTTAAAAACCAATTAAACAAGGCCTCATTTTGTGCTTTCTTCCGGATAGTTTGCTAAATTTGTACCACATGAAAATCGAAAAAAGATGAAAGATTTACTCGAAAAATTCGAGAACAAAAGGCCAGAAATTGTTTTTGAATGGAAAGATGCAGAAACAGAAGCTGAAGGTTGGGTAGTGATCAACTCATTGCGCGGCGGTGCTGCAGGTGGAGGAACAAGAATGCGCGCTGGGCTTGACAAACGAGAGGTTGAATCTCTTGCAAAAACCATGGAGGTGAAATTCACTGTCGCTGGTCCTGCAATTGGTGGTGCAAAATCTGGAATCAATTTCGATCCAAAAGATCCTCGCAAAGAAGGTGTTTTGAAAAGATGGTACGCTGCTGTCACTCCATTATTGAAAAATTACTACGGAACTGGCGGCGATTTGAATGTTGATGAAATTCACGAAGTCATTCCGATGACTGAAAATTGTGGCGTACTTCACCCACAAGAAGGTGTTTTGAACGGACACTTTAAGCCGTCTGATGAACAAAGAAAAAATAGAATTGAGCAATTAAAATCTGGCGTACTAAAAGTAATTGAAAATCCACTTTTATCTCCTGCCGTAGATCGAAAATATGTGGTTGCTGACATGATTACAGGTTATGGCGTTGCACAATCAATTCAACATTATTACAATATTTGGGGTGGTACTTTGAAAGGTAAAAAAGTAATCGTACAAGGTTGGGGAAATGTAGCGTCAGCAGGTGCTTATTACTTAGCACAGGAAGGTGCATTAATCGTTGGAATTATTGACAGAGTTGGCGGTTTAATTAACGCTGAAGGTTTTACTTTTGAAGAAATCAAATCGCTTTATCTGAATAAAAAAGGAAATGAATTAAATCATGAAAATCTATTAAGTTACGAGGCGATGAATGCGCAAATTTGGGATTTGCAAGCGGAAGTTTTTATCCCATGTGCAGGTTCAAGAATGATTACGCAAGACCAACTTGACAGAATGATTAAGTCAGGCGTTGAAGTTATTTCTTCCGGTGCGAATGTTCCTTTTGCCGATCCGCAAATTTTCTTCGGACCGATTGCAGAGCATGCGGATAAAAATATTTCAATCGTTCCCGATTTTATCTCTAATTGCGGAATGGCGCGCGTTTTTGCCTATTTAATGAGCAGCGATTTAGATACAATCACAGACAATGGTATTTTTGCAGACACAAGTGAAACAATCAAAAATGCCTTGGAAAAAACTTTTGCTATCAGCCAAAAGAGAACAGAAATTGCAAAAACAGCTTTTGAAATTGCGCTGAAACAATTGGTGTAATTCTGAATAAAAGCAGGCATTTTTAGCAAGAATCAAATTTATAAATAGGACATCAAAGGGAAAAGATAACCGTATCTTTTCCCTTTTTATTTGGGAAAAAGCCAAGGTTATTAAAAATCCAACTGTATAACTTTTCAATTTGCTCCGATTAAACGCATCTGATAAACTTAATTTTATAGCCAGTTTAATACATTATTTAAATAAATAAAATACAAAAAGATGGTTTTTAATTTTCTTTTACAGATTCAAACAGTTCCTAGTGAAGTTAAAGGCACCTCGGTTTGGGATATTATCAGTCAATCTAATACAGGAATTGGTTGGTTGGTAAATTTGATACTGGTACTATTATTAGGGTATGTGATTTATACTTTCACGGAAAGATTTATTGCTTTAAGAAGAAACTCAAGTGAAGAGGACGATTTTCTGCAAAAAGTTAAAAATCACTTGATGGATGGAAATATTGACGCAGCAAAAAAATATTGCTCAAATTCAGACAATCCAGCGGCAAGAATCGTTGAAAAAGGAATAGAAAGACTAGGAAAGCCTAACGAAGGAATCTACAATACGCTAGAAAATGCAAGTCGTTTGGAAATTCTTCAAATGCAAAAGCAAAATCATTTACTTAAACTGACTTCATTTATAGCACCTTTTTTAGGTTTATTAGCTTCAAGTCTTTCAATTATAATTGTTTGCAATCAATTTCAAGAACTACAAACATTGGATTTAAAAACACTTACAAAAGATTTAAGTCCTTTACTTTTCACGACAGCTTTTGGTTTTATCGTTGGAATACTATCGTTTTCGACATACACGTTCTTAAATGCGAATATTTTGAAAATCCAATTGTCATTGGAAGAAACAACCTTAGAGTTCATGAATGCGCTTTACGGGCCAGCTTAACATAGCATTTTAGCAAATCTTTGGGTTTCGTAACTAATTTTTAATTCTGTCGTTTTATAATTTAAAGGTCATTATCTAATTTTCACATAGAAAAAATTATGAGCGTTATTTTTATCATAATATCTCTTGTTAGTATATTTTCAATCTATGATTTCATGGATAGCAAAAATTGGCAAAGCGCAACATCTTCGTTGCGGAATAAACTTATTTTTGAAAATCGGAATAAAAGATATGGTGCTTACAATATCCGCACAGATTACAACAATACGCTGACTTTTATCTTGTTAATCTTTTGCATTTCCATTTTCATCATTGCCTTACTCGGATTTACATTCAGAACCACAGCAGCGGATATTCCCGTAATTTACGCAGACACTACTTTGATGTCTTTGGAGGCACCTCCGTTGGAAGAAATTGAAACGATTCAAACTCCATACAAAGTTGTAGGCGGTGGCGGTGGCGGAAGTGCTGGAGGTAAATCTCAAGCGCCTATTGACAAAACACCTGAAGAACAAAATAAAAAACAAGATACCCAAAATGAATCTAACGTAAGTGTTAATTCAGGGAAAAGCGACAATACAAACACGGATAAAAGCAATAAAACGAACAAAGCAACCACGATGGAAAAAGGGAAAAATCCTTTTGGTGGAGGTGCCGCTGAGAAAGGAACTGGTTCTGGACTTTTCGGAAAAGATCTTGGCCCAGGTTCTGGAACAGGTGATGGAAATGGAGTGAATGGACGCGGAACTGGAACTGGAGGCGGCGGAGCTAGAAGAAAACTTTCTAGTCTGAATCCTGACGATATTCAATCAAGCGAAAAATGCACCATTTACGTCAATGTTTTTATCAATGCTGAAGGAACAGTAATCAAGGCGGAAAATGTGAGTGCTCAAACGACCACCAAAAATGGCACGTTGATTTCACGTCTAATAGATCTAATTAAAAGGCAAATTAGATACGATGCAAGACCAAATACTGCTGTTCAAAAACAATTACTTGTCATTTCAGTTCAACCAAATTGACCACTTACGAAGAAGCAATTGATTGGCTATTTGAGCAATTTCCAGCGTATCAAAAAATTGGAGCGGTTGCTTACAAACCTGATTTAAGCAACACGTTGAGTTTGTGCAAACAGTTGAATATAGATTTCAATCAACTTCAATACATTCACGTTGCAGGAACCAATGGCAAAGGTTCGACAGCCAATATGCTTGCATCTATTTGCATGGAAAAGGGGTTAAAAACTGGGCTTTTTACTTCGCCACACATCCAGGATTTCAGAGAACGAATTTTAGTGAACGGAATACAAATTTCTCAAGAAAGAGTTGTTTCATTTTGTCAACAAATTAGACATTTGACTTTAGAGGTCAAACCTTCCTTTTTTGAAATTACTTGGGCGCTGACTTTGACTCATTTTATTGAATCGAAATGTGAAATTTGCATCATCGAAACTGGTTTAGGCGGAAGATTGGATTCAACGAACATCATCTCCCCTATCCTATCAGTTATTACCAATATTGGCATGGATCATGTAGCGATTTTAGGAGACACATTAGAGAAAATTGCCTTTGAGAAAGCAGGAATTATCAAAGTGAATATTCCGATTGTGATAGGTGAAACTTTGCCGGAAACAATTGCAGTATTCGAAAAAATGGCTCATAAACAGCAGGCGAAAATATATTGGGCCGAAAAACAAACATTCAAAATACCTTTTCATTTCCCTGCTGATAGCTATCAATGGAAAAATGAAAGAACGGTTCGAACCGCTATTCAAGCCTTGAACGAACTCGGATTTGATTTTTCTGAATCTCAAATTACGCTTGGAATTGAAAACACCAAAAAAAACACAGGTTTTAGAGGAAGGTTTGAAATAATCTCTCAAAATCCATTGACAATTGTAGACGCGGCGCACAATGTAGACGGCATAAAACAATTGTTGCATTCGATAAAATCACAGGTTTCTGGACAATTGCACATTGTTTATGGAACCAGTTCAGACAAAGATTTACAAAGTATTCTTGCATTGTTTCCAAAAGACGCTACGTTTTATTTAACTGAATTCAGCAGTGAACGCAGCGCAAAAGTTCATGACTTAAAGTCAACTGCTGAATCATTAGATTTAAAAGCATCGTACTATTCAAAAATGAAAGATGCAGTACAAAGCGCTCAACAATCAGCAAATAAAACAGATACCATTTTAATTACAGGAAGTTTCTTTTTAATCAGCGATCTTTTTTAATTTTTTTTCAGAAAAATCCTTGCTAATTCAAAAAAGTGCCGTATCTTTGCACACGCAATTACGAAATACAGTGGTGTTTCTAGCGTTAAAATGGGGGATTAGCTCAGTTGGTTCAGAGCGCCTGCCTTACAAGCAGGATGTCGGCGGTTCGAATCCGTCATTCCCCACTCAGAAAGCTTCACAGAAATGTGAGGCTTTTTTTTGTTTCTACTGTGTTTGATAAGCTCTAATAACAATTGTTCCTGACAAAACTAAACACTCTAAATATTTCAATAGTTGAATTTAACTTAATTTAAAGTGTGAGTGTGTCAAATAGTGTGCAAGACCTTTTTAGCATTGAAACGTTCAGTCAAATCTTAGTTCTTCAACACAACTATAGTTTGTCTTTCCTCAGACTTTTTTCCTACAGAAAAATTCAATATACTATCATCTAAATAAATTTCTAGCAGTTGAACAGGATTGTAATAAAATCCCTTAAACTTAAAGTGATGTACCTTGTGCTCAAATAAAAGTTGGTTCAAATCAATATCATCTTTAAGAGCAAATGTGAAAGTACCAATTTGCTGTTTCTTCCATAAGAAGTATTTACATCCTTTCTTTATTCTAAAGCTAAAATCATGAGGATTAATAGATGATTTAACATTACAATACTCCTCATATAAGCCTGAATGATATTTAGTTTCTAAACGATCTACAGCACAAACAAATACTTTCTTCTTGTTCTTAAAGAACGTAAAAACATCAGGATACTGTAATGAGTGAAATGAAGATAAAAAGCCATTTATTTGAGATTTCATAGTTAGTTCTTCTATAGATTTAAAACCAAGCTTCTTGAAGTCTTTACGCTCAAAAAATATCTTATCATAGTTGACAAGCTCACTTTCCATAATATTTTGAAGATATAAAGCATCAGCTTGATTTAATTCAATAATGCTGTAGGAAAGATATGTACCTGTAATTCTAAATTTTATCACAATAATAAATCAAAAAATTTAGAATAAATGTAATAAACTGAAACACTTGATTTTCGAAAAAGAATAGTAAGAGAGGTGAAATAATACCAAAAGTAAATATGGCTAAATAATTTATATTACTCTTTTTCACCAACTCCAGGTTGACCTTGAGTCTAGACATAAGTGTTAAAAGCAAAAAAAACAAACCAAAAGCAAAAATTGGCATTGAAAAAATTGAACCCCACCAAGCCCTGCTCAAATATTTTAGATTTGCAATGTGATCTGAATAATTTGTAACAAAATAAATAAGGTATTTTAAAATGAAATAAACATATCCTGAGGTAGGTATAAAAAACCAAAGAAAATGTCTTACATCGATTTTAAATAGTGAATAAGATCCTTTTTTTGTTCAAACCAATTTAATAAGACATAACAAAGTGACACTTTAAAAATTAAAACAAATAATGTTGGTATTAATACAATTGAATCACTAAAAATATAATTAATCTCATTTTGAAACTCTTTAATTCCAATTGAGAACATCATTCCAGTTAAAATAAAAATAAATGTTTTGAATAGAAATGGAGTAATTAAAAAACCAAAAGCAAGAAACCAATTTGTTTTTTTATTGGTCTCTTTAATCAGATTTTTGATCAAAAAGCAAAATAAAATCGTGTCAATTGAAATGAGTAAAATAAACACAAAATCTTCTAGGAAATTTTGCAGATTTACGATTGGAAAATATAGTGACCACTTTTTTATAATAAATCTAAATGGTTCATAACTAACTAAAACCATAAAAAAAGCTCCAACAACTGATTTTGCTATTGTATAAGATGAAATAACTGCAATCTTATTTGACCTTAATTGTTGCCAAATTGATGCTTTCGCATTAGTTTCTTCCAAAGTATTACTCATGAAATAAAAATAAGTATTCTGTTTTTATAGTCTATTATTCAAAAACTAATAATTGCTTGTATCAACGATTTTTTGCTGGAGAAAGAATAGCAAATACAGTAGATACCAAAAATATCCACCACCAAATACTATAAGCAGTTGAAGCATTTGGTGCTTTACAGTAAACTCCATCTGTGAACCAACTTACAACCCAATGCGGTAAAATGAAAATTCCATGCCAAATACCTGAATACCAAGAATAAGTTTCATCAGGATTGATGTAGCATATTTTCGTTGACAAAAGACAGATTACTGCAAATACTGATAAAGAAACACTGATATATCTTACTAATCTCATTTAGATAAATTTAACAGATGAAAATAGTTTACAAGTAGAATGGCCAAAACACAATTGATATTATATGGCCAGGACCATACTTATCAAGATCTCTTGCTACCCCCTCTAAAAGGCTTTCACTTTGGCTTAGTTTATAATCAGAATATTGATCAATTCCTAAGCCTATTAAAAGGTAAATAATTATAATACCTGTCAAAATTAATTTAAGTGAATTTTTCATAGTGTCATATTTAGTTGTTTTTAAAATTTTTACAAAGATATTTAGCAAAAATATAGCCTATTTAATCCTCCAAATCTGTCTTGAAATAAAAAGAAAGATTGGTATAATAATAAAAGGAAGAAACCCTGCAGAAGAAACCTTATTTCCCATACCCTGAACAATTAGTCCAGTAATAAGTGCACAAATTGCCAAAAGTAAAATTGTCAATCCTAATCTTTTCACAAAAGTTACAAGTACTAAGGTTTCTAAATTTGTTTTTATCTCTTTTTTTTCAAGCTTGATTACAAGTTTTGCTCTAAACAACCAATAACCAACCGCAATTATGCATAAAATGACTAATAAAAACATATAAAGTATTTTTTAATTAGCCAAAACTAATTATTTTTTTTAATATAACAATATACTGTTAGCTCTTAAAAGGAAGAAATTAAGACTTTGCACCTTATGGAAAAAGCAGAGTTTAGTTTATTGTTTGGAACTTACATCAAGAAATTGAGGCAAGAAAATAAAATGACGCAACCTGAATTAGCAGATAAATTGGGTAATAACTTTCAAAATATCTCTGCCATTGAAAGAGGAGAATTCACAATTACCATATACTCAGCTCAAAAATTTGCTGATGCTTTTGAAATAAAGCTTTCAACACTTTTTAAGGGCTTTGAAGATTCTAGCTTTACGGATGAAGATTAAAGTTTTCTTTATCAAGGAAATTGTAAAATTGAGCCTAATCTACAATTAAAATATATCAACAGAAATATTTATTAGGGTTTAAACATAACGGGCTTCGTAAAACAAATTACCACCAAACCCAAGCCTATTTCAACAAAAATCCCAAAACAACCTCATGTGTTCCTCTTGAAATCATGGTCAACTTGTTGATTGTGTGATCATAACTATACCCAATTCTATATCTTTCCTTGATGTCCCAACCAGCGGTGAAACCAACGGCATCAGCCATTCTGTAGATAATTCCTGCCCAGTAGCGGTTGTTGTATTTCGCCAATAAATTGAAAAAACTTCGATTAAAAAGACCATTTAAAGGCTATTTAATTTTTAAAATGAATCTTCCTTGCTTTTAATAGACAAAATCTAATTGTACGCTAAAAACAGCAAATCCTTTTCCTTATTTTGACTCGTCAGGTTTCTCGATTTCTCCAAAAAAGCGTTTTTTCCAATCTTTCCATTTGAAAAGTTTTGAAAAAAGTAAAATCAACAAGGGAAAACAAACTGCCATGGAAGCAATGGCGTCCCAACCAAAATTAGGTTTTGCGGTGTCTATCCAAATGGCATCAGATTGAAAAACTTGCCAATTATTGGTGACAAACAAAGCGCCAAAAATATTATTCCAAGCGTGAAATCCCATGGAAAGCTCTAAACCGTCGTCCATTAAAGTCAGAATTCCGAGGAAGATTCCTGTGACTAAAAAATAGATTAAAATTCCAAAACCGAGCATTTCCACTTCTGGATTGGAACCATGAATCAAAGCAAAAAGTGACCCTGTAAAGAAGACTGTAATCCAACCTTTTCGGAAGAACGATCCCATTCCTTGGAATAAATTTCCGCGAAAAAAAGCTTCCTCAAAAGTCGTTTGCAGCGGAATCACAAAAATGGAAATTGCTAAAAGCATCCAAAATGTTTGCGACTGAAAGTTCCATTCATAAGGATTTTTCAAGACGAATGCGTTGATTCCAAGCATCGCAAACATCAAAATTCCCCAAGCGCCAAAACTGATAAAAAAACGTTTCCAATCGAATGAATCTCGGGAGGTAAACAAGGACAAAACGGTACGCTTGTGAATGAATTTATTGCAAAGCATCAATACAAAAAGTGAAATGACAAATGGAAATAACTGCAAGGCTAAAAAAGTATTTTCACCCAATGCATTGATGGCATCTTGGGTTGTAACTCCTTTAGTCAAAACCAAACCTGCCTTTTTTAAAGCAAAAGTATAGGGAATCAAACCCACGCCCAAAAGCGTGGATGCAGTTAAAGCGAAAGTTGCAAAATAATTTAGAAAACCATTTTTACCAGAAAATCCAATTTGAATAAATTTCATAGTTCAAAAGTAGGATTTTGAAACGAATGCACAATTTCTGAATTGAAAAAGCGATTGGTTTATTTTGAGGTGCTGACTATCAATTTACGTTAAACATCAAAATAATCTTTACACCTTAGATTTTTACTTTTCTTTCCTTGATGAAAGTAAAGTAACAAAAGAAACCACGCAGTAGCACCGCAGGTAATCAAGTCTCCGTGATTGAACTTGCTTCCGTAAACTACAGCATTTTTAAAACTTCTAAAAAGTGACTTCTATCGATGAGCTATCGCTATCTCAATCGTTTACACTTTTTAGCGCGTTTCAAAAACCGTCCAATCACTAGGACGGCTATTTTCTTAAATCTCCATTTTATTTTAAAAACCTTAGATTTAAGATCTGTTACTTCAGGCGATGAATTACAGAACTATCATTCCGCAAATTTGAATTTCCTCAACGAACAAATAATCTCAGCACCTCAAAATACC
Source organism: Chryseobacterium gleum (assembly GCA_945897805.1). GTDB lineage: Bacteria > Bacteroidota > Bacteroidia > Flavobacteriales_D > Crocinitomicaceae > JAQVCM01. Next base: position 119,346 of record CAMDFX010000007.1, on the reverse strand, counting down.
TGTAATGAGTTTACCGAAGTAAGTTTTACCCTTGAAAAAGGAAAATGATCAGACTAATCGTATCCTTTAAAATCAGTTGGGCAGCGGTATTTGCGCTTATTGTTCCGTCTTGTTTGCACGTTTTTGAAGAGTTTTTGATTGTCAAAATCTAAAATCAAACTCACCTCATGTGAACCAATTGAGGCAGTTCTCAAACGAGAAACAGTGAGATCAAAACTATAAGTTATGCGCATTGTTGAGACGCGATTCATGGGAATATTCATCCCCAACGAAGTAATGAAGGAATCATATCGATTTCCAGTAAACAGATAATTTCTATTTCTTAACCAAAAACCCAAAATAAATGGTTTGTTAACGACGCTCATGCCGATGGTAACTGTTTGAAATTGATTTTGTCTTTCAAAAATAAAAGCAGGCGAATAAATCATCTTATTGATTAATAAATTGGCATTTCCATGAACGTTAAATTTCATTGGCAATTTATCTTTTTCGCCGATTAAAGCATCATTTGGACGCGACAAATGATGCACAGCGCCGCCTAAAGTGATGGTTGATCTTTTGTAAGCTGTTCCTGACTTTCTGGATTTTCTATTAAATCTAAATGCAAATCCAGAACCAAAATCGGCGTAAGTAACAGAATTAAAATTGGGATTAATGAATGCTGAATTAGATACTTTTCCAAATATTTCATCTAGTTGGTCTGTAAAAGTAAATTTGCTCCAATCGACATATTTATTCACAATTCCACCAGAAAATCCAACTTGAAAAATTAAATTTCGAGTGTCTACCGCACGGTATGAATAATAAAGATTTGCTGCAGTAGTCCGCAATAATCCTTCACCAGCAACGTCACTAAAAGCAAGCACACCAACACCCACTTTATTGATTGCTTCCGCCTCAAAAGTAACGGAATAAGTGTCGAATTTGCTAATGATTGGCGTCCATAAACTTCTGTAATTAGACCGAAAAGTAAAGCCATTTCCAATGGCAGTCATTCCAGGATTGTAGTACACGGGATTGTTATAAAACTGTGTAAAGTTAGGATCTTGCGCGTAAGAAGTTACAAAGCAAGCAAAGATTGGTAAAACAATCAGTAAATTATTTAAAATTGATTTAAAATTACCCATGATTATCTAATAACTGTTACAGTTCCCGACTTTCGGAATATACCACCTTCATATTCTTTTCCTCTCCAGGCCTTTGTGTTGATAAAAGTGGCAGTAATTTTCCACACATACGCATCTTGTTGGACCCTTTCACCATTGAATCTACCATCCCAATATTCAATTGGACGTCCTTGTGCATCGAGCGCGCGAGATTCCCAGATTAAATTTCCCCAATCATCATAAATCAACACTTCATAAGTTGCCAATCCGATTCCCACTGGTAAGAAATTTGCCACACCAAAAGCTGGATGATCTGGATAAATTGCATTTGGAACAAACAATCCACTAAAAAATTGAACGATTATAATTTGCTCGATCGTGTCTTTACAGCCAAATTGATTAGTAACAATCAACTCCGCAAGGAAATCTCCATAAGTATTGTAACGATAAATGGGATTAAATTCCGTGCTACTTTGTGCATTGCCAAAATGCCATAAATAATCTGTGGCACCGATTGAAGTATTTGTAAATTCTATCGTACCACTCAATGGCTCTGGATCTTGTTGGTTTAAATAATCAAAACCTGCAATCGGCTTAGGATTAACAACAACTCCACTAATCAATGTCAATGTATCACTGCAACCTCCAGGCCCAAATGCTATGGCAGTAATATCATAAATTCCCGCTACAACATATTGGTAAGGAAAAGTATTTCCAGTAAAAGTATTTCCATCGCCAACATACCAAACCACGGAATCAGCATTGGTACTTTGAGAAATGAAATTTATGGTTTCACCCAAACAAATTGTATCTTTCGAAATGATAAAATCAGCTACTGGACTTTCATAGATGTTCACCGTAAATGAATGCGAATCTGAACATCCATAAGCATTTGAAGCTGTCAATTGAATCGTGTAAGTTCCTGCATTGCTATAGGTAATTACTGGATTTGTTAAGTTTGAAAAATTTCCGTTTCCAAAATTCCAATTGTAATTTACCGCACCAATACTTAAATTAGTTGTTGCTATATCGATAGGCACTGTACAAAATGAAGCTGAGTTTACTGTGAAATTTGCCGTTGGAACGGGATAAACATTGATTACTTTTGAAATCGAATCTAAACAACCATTTGTATTTTGAACCAATAACTTCACTACAAACGCACCAACACTGGTAAACGTGTGTGTGGGACTGAATTGTGTGGAGAAATTTCCATCACCAAAATCCCATGTTTGGAAATTTGAGTTTGTACTTAAATTCGCAAATGAAACTGTCATAGGCACGCAACCACTGAGCGGATTAGGTGCAAATGCGGCGACAGGATTGACCCTGACGACAACTGGTTTGGTAACTGAAGCTGTACAACTATTAATTGTACTTGTCCCTGTCAAAGTTACCATATATGTTCCACTAGTAGTGTAAGCATGCTGCGTATTGGTAGTAACAGAAGTAGCACCATCGCCAAAATCCCAATCAGTTGAAGACAAACTTCCAGTTGAAAGATTAGTGAAAATAAATGGTTGATTGATACAAACTGAATCTGGGGCACTTACAAAATCTACGAACGGTGGTTCAATCACAACGATTTCAATTGTCGCTGTATCATAGCTGCATCCGTCGGTAACGACGAGCGAAACGGTGTAAGTTCCAGCTTGTGTATAAACGTGTGAAGTATTGTAAGTATTAGATGAATTGAAATCACCAAAATCCCAATTGTAAACATTTGCACCAACTGAATATTGTGTAAATTCTACTGACAACGGCGCACAACCTGAGATATAATCTGTGTTGAAAAAAGCAGTTACAACATTTGGATAAACTGTAATATCGTAATACGAAGTATCAACCCCACATTCGTTGGTTGCGACAAGCATAATTGTATATACAGTGTCATTAAGTCCAGTAGTAAATACGTGACTTAAAAATGGTGATGGATCAGTTGAAGTAGTTCCATCGCCAAAATCCCAATAAAAACTATCTGGTAAACCGAGACTGACATTCGCAATTTGAAGTGTAAATGGAGAACAGCCAAAATCTAGGTTGGTTCCAAACACAGCCGTTGGACTAGGTGTAACTACTACGTTTTCAGTATATGTAGATGAACCACAGAAATTAGTTACCACGAGTTCAATGTAATAGGTTGTATCTGAATAAACACTTTGAAAATATGTCTGACTTGCAGGATTTTCAAGTGTACTTGTCTGACCATTTCCAAAATCCCAGCTATAAACAGGAGCAATTATTGAGGATAGATTTGTGAAATTTACAATGGCAGGCGCACAACTAGAGTCGGGCGTCAAGGTAAAATTTGCCAGAGGAGGTTCTTGAACTTCTACAATGTAAGAAATTGAATCAACACATCCAAAGTCGGAAGTAACAATTAATTGAACTTCAGGAAAACCAGTAGTTGCAAATGTATGAGAAGGAGAAGGCAAAATTGACGTTCCGCCATCATCAAAATCCCAAGAATAAGTATTGCCTAAAAGTGATGTATTTGTAAACGATTCTGAAACATTTGTACAAACAATTGGATTAAATATAAAGTTAGGCACTGGAAGTGGTCTTACTGTTACAATTAATGTATTGGTATTTAAGCAAGTTGTAGTTGGATTAATGTAGGTATAAACAATAGGATATGTTCCCGCAGCAAGCAAAGTAGGATTAAATGTTCCTGCAATGACATTCGTAATTCCAGGGCCAGACCATGATCCACCTGCCGGAGTTCCTGTGAAATCTATTGGAGCAGCGGAAATACAAATTGAAACATCCGGACCAGCATCAACTATGGGTAAAGGATGAACAGTGAAAATCATGGTGTCTCTCGTCAAACAAGTTCCACTTCCAACAGTGTAAACCAATGTAAAGTTACCAGCAGTATTTGGCGTAAAAATTCCAGCAGCTGTGATTCCTGTTCCTGACCAAGTTCCTGCTATAGGACCTCCAACAACCTGAAGTGAAGGTGAATTAATGCAAATTTCTTGATTTGGGCCAGCATTTGCTAAAGTTGGACTAATTACGGTTATATCAATGTTATCAAAATTTGAACAACCATTTGAAGCCAGAAATGAATATGTCAAAGTAAACACTCCATTTCCATTTGGAGTAAAAATCCCAGCAGCTGTGATTCCTGTTCCTGACCACGATCCTAGCAAAGGGGTTCCTGAAAGTGAAACTGCAATTGGTTGATTACATAAAGTTTGATCAACCCCAGCATTTACCGTTGGTGGCAATAAAATAGTAATAACTAATTGATCAGAAGACGAACAATTTGTAACTGGATTAGTATAACTATACGTTAATGTATGAGTACCGATAGCTAATCCAATTGGACTAAAAACTGATCCTGTCAAGCCATTGCCTGACCACGTTCCACCAACTGGAAAACCATTTAAAGAAACAGAAGAACCATTTTGACAAATAGAAAAATCTGGACCAGCATTAACGATGGGTAAAGGATGAACGGTGAAAATCATGGTGTCTCTAGTCAAACAAGTTCCACTTCCAACAGTGTAAACCAATGTAAAGTTACCAGCAGTATTTGGAGTAAAAAGTCCAGCAGCTGTGATTCCTGTTCCTGACCAAGTTCCTGCTATAGGACCTCCAACAACCTGAACTGACGGCGAATTAATGCAAATTTCTTGATTTGGGCCAGCATTTGCTAGCGTGGCAGGAATAACACTTACATTTAATGTGTCACTATTAATACAACCAAATTGATTGGTTACTGTGTAAATAATTGGAAATATACCTACTGTTGTTGGCGTGAATTCACCCACTGAGTTTGTTATTCCGCTTCCTGTCCAAATTCCACCTGATGGTGAACCTGTCAAAATTGCTCCTATCGGCTGGTTACATAAAACCAAATCTATTCCTGCATTTACAAAAGGAAGTTGATTTACCGTTAGAATACCTGATGAAACTGAAGCTGGGCAACCTCCTGTGGTTGTTACTGTATAATTAAATGTTCCACTCACTGTCGGAGTTCCGCTTATTAAGAATACATTATTGGACCATGCCCCAATCACTCCTGTAGGCAAGCCAGTTACTGTTGCACCAGTTGCACCAGTGGTTGACAATGAAATATTAGTAATCGCAGAATTGATACAAACTGATTGATTTACTCCCACTGAGATAGTATTTGATGGAGTAACTGTAATCAAACCAGAAGTTAATGCAGGAGGACATCCCCCGTTGGTTGTCACCACATAACTATATGATCCACTGACTATTGGCGCTCCACTTATTGTTACTGTATTTCCTGACCATTGACCTGATACACCAGCTGGTAAACCAGAAAAAGTGGCGCCTGTTGCACCTGTGGTGGATAAGGAGATGGTTGGAATGGCTGAATTAATGCAAATAGTTTCATTTACTCCTTGTGAAATTGTATTGTATGCATTCACAATTATTGTGCCCGATGCGATCGCTGTTGGACATCCTCCAGTAGTTGTAACTGAGTAATTATACGTTCCACTTTGAATTGGTGTTCCACTTATTGTTACATTATTTCCTGACCATTGACCCGTTACACCTGTTGGTAAACCAAAAAATGTGGCTCCTGTTGCTATAGTGGTTGGTAATATGATACTAGCTATTGCAGAATTTGTGCAAACTGTTTGATTTGAGCCTGCTAAAATTGTGTTTAAATTTACAATTATAGTTCCTGTTGTGGCGGCCGGTGGACAACCTCCCGTTGTTGTGACTATGTAAGTAAATGTTCCACTTTGGGTTGGTATTCCACTGATTGTAAAAATATTATTTGACCATACTCCACTTAAACCTGCAGGTAATCCTGTTACTGTGGCTCCTGTGGCTCCTGTAGTAGAGAGTGAAATATTGGTAAGCGCAGTATTGATACAAACCGTTTGATTTGTTCCTGCTGAAATGATATTTGCAGGAGTAACTGTTATTGCACCAAAAGTTGTTGCTGTTGGACAACCTCCTGTTGTCGTAACAGTATAATTAAATGTCCCACTTTGAGTTGGTGTTCCGCTGATGGTTGCAATGTTTCCAAACCATTGACCCGTTACACCCGCTGGTAAATTGGAAAATGTTGCTCCTGTTCCACTTGTCGTTGCCAGTGAAATCGGTGAAAGCAGTGAATTAATACAGATTGTTTGATTTGTTCCAGCAGCGATCGTATTAGTTGAATTTACAGTTATAGTACCTGCTGCTGATACAGGAAGACAACCACCAGTTGTTGTGACTGAATAGTTGAATATTCCACTTTCTGTTGGTGTACCACTGATAGTGGCTAAATCTGCATTCCACTGCCCAGTAACTCCTAAAGGTAAACCAGAAAAAGTAGCTCCAGTTGCCAACGTTGTAGGTAAATTAATATTTGTAATAGCATTATTTACGCAAACACTTTGACTGATTCCTGGTGCAATGGTATTTATATTTACTATAATTGTTCCTGTTGCAGTTGCAGGAGGACAACCGCCAGTTGTTGTGACTATATAGTTATAAGTTCCACTTTGAGTTGGTGTTCCACTTATTGTAAATATATTATTTAACCATGATCCAATTACGCCTGTCGGCAAACCTGTTACTGTTGCTCCCGTTGCTCCTGTCGTTGTTAATGAAATATTGGAAATGGCAGTGTTTTGACAAACTGTTTGATTTGTGCCTGCAGTAATTGTATTTAATGGTGATACCGTAATTGTTCCAAAAGTTGATGCAGATGGGCAGCCACCGGTGGTTGTTACTGTATAATTAAATGTTCCACTTTGAGTTGGTGTTCCACTTATGGTTGCAATATTTCCAGCCCAAGACCCTGTAACTCCCAAAGGTAAGCCCGTGAAACTTGCTCCTGAAGCAACAGTTGTTGTTAATCCTATATTTGAAATAGGAGAATTAATGCAAACAGCTCTATTTAATCCAACTGTAATTGTATTTGATGGAATAACTGTAATTGAACCTGTTGCTACCGAAGCAGGACAACCACCAGTTGTTGTCACGGTATAATTAAATGTTCCACTTTGGGTTGGTGTTCCGCTAATAGTTGCAACGTTTCCTATCCAAGAACCTGCAACTCCTGCAGGTAAACCAGAAAAAGTGGCTCCAGTTGCTCCTGTCGTTGTCAATATAACATTTGTAATTGCAGCGTTGATGCAAACAGTTTGATTTGTTCCTGCTGATATTGTATTTGATGGAGTAACTGTAATTGTTCCTGTCGCTATTGCTGGAGGACAACCACCTGTCGTTGTTGCAGTATAGTTAAATGTTCCACTTTGAGTTGGTGTTCCGCTTATTGCCACGGCATTTCCAGACCATTGACCAGTTACTCCTGTTGGTAAACCAAAAAATGTTGCTCCCGTTGCTCCCGTCGTTGCGAGTGAAATATTTAAAATAGGTACATTTTGACAAATAGTTTGATTTGAACCGGTTGCTATCGTATTCAATGAAATCACGGTAACCGATCCCGTCGTAATTGCCGGAGGACAGCCACCAGTTGTTGTAACAGTATAATTAAACACACCACTTACAGAAGGTGTTCCACTTATTAAAGCAACATTTCCAGACCAAGCACCAGTAAGCCCAGCAGGTAAACCAGCAAATGTTGCTCCTGTTGCTCCTGTGGTTGTCAATGAAATATTTGAAATAGGTACATTTTGACAAATAGTTTGACTGATGCCTGGTGCAATGGTATTTATATTTACTATTATTGTTCCAGTTGCAGTTGCAGGAGGACAACCGCCAGTGGTTGTCACCGTATAATTGAAAGTTCCACTTACTGTTGGTGTTCCACTTATTGTAAATACATTATTCAACCATGATCCAATTACACCTGTTGGCAAACCTGTCACAGTTGCTCCCGTTGCTCCTGTTGTTGTTAATGAAATATTATTTATGGCTGAATTGATACAAACAGTTTGACTAGTACCTGCTGAAATTGTATTGAAGGGTGATATTGCAATTGAATAATTTAATGGAGTACCACTACAACCAGATAAAGTTGGAGTAATTGAAATTATAGAGCTGATTGAATTTGCACTTGCATTAGTTGTATTAAATGATGGAATATTTGCCGTCCCACTGGCTGCTAAACCAATTGCAGTATTCGAATTTGTCCAGGTGTAAGTTGCTCCTGAAGGAGTTGATGCTAAAACATTTGATGGTGCCAAAACTCCAGGACAATAGGTTAAATCCGGTTCTGTCAAAACAATTGGCAAAGGGTTAATTGTAATCAAATAACTTATAGTTGCCCCGGGACAACCAGCTAAAATAGGACTAACTGAAATAGTTGAACTAATAGCAGAACTAGATGCATTGGTAGCAGTAAATGAAGGAATATCTGCGGTGCCACTTGTTAAGGCTAAACCAATTGAAGTATTTGAATTTGTCCATGTAAATGCAGCTCCAGATGGCGAAGATATAAAAGAATTTAGCGGAACAATAGCCCCTGAACAATAAATTAAACTGGGTTCTGGAAGGATTACCGGTCTTGGATTAACTGTAATTGTATAACTAATAGTTGAGCCAACGCACGACCCCAAAGTGGGAGCTATTGAAATCGTCGATGTTATTGGTGCTGCAGTATTATTAGTTGCTGTAAATGAGGGAACACTTGAAATGCCGCTTGCTGCTAAACCAATTGCTGTATTTGAATTATTCCAAATGAAAGTAGCACCAGAGGGAGTACTTATAAAATTATTAATAGGAACAATATCTCCTGGACAAAAAGTTAAATTTGATTCTGCAGTTGTGGTTGGAACAGTATTTATTGTGAAAGTTACACTGGCAGTTGTTGTTCCACATTCATTGGTAACAGACAAAGAAATCGTATAAGTACCTGGTGTAGCATAAGAAAATGTGGGAGGAGTGGATGAAGTTGATGAACTTGGACTAGCACCATTTGCTGTCCATAAATATGCAGAAGGATTAGTGGGTAAAGATAAATTAGAGCACGCATTTACGGCAATTATGGGTGTTACCGTTGCACCCAAACAAAGACTTGGAATAGGTGAGATAGATACAGTTGGTGGTTTTTTTACAGTGACCGTTTGAGCGGCAGATGTTAATGAACCACATGAATTTGTGGTGGTCAGAGTAATGGAATAAGCGCCCGCATCATTAAACTGAAAAGTAGGATTTGGAGAATTAAGACTTGTAGAATTAAGATAAGTTACTGAGGGTGAGTTTCCACAATAATTGCTTGTATAGTTAACATTCCAAAGATAAGTGACAGGTGAACATGAAACCGAAGTATTAGTGCTATTGGAGTTAGCAGTCACAGTTAATGGACTGCAACCAATCAATGGACTACTAAGCGTAAATAAAGGCGTAACCTTTGACTGAACGCAAAAAGTTTGTGAAAAATAACTGTCTCCACATGGATTTTTAACCCTAAGTGTTACAGTGTAAGTTCCCGGTGTATTAAAATTAATCGAGGGTGTCATAGATCCAACAGTCCAATTATTTTGATTTAAAGAACCGTTATTAGATCCTAACCCAGACGCTGTCCACAACCCTGCGTTTGAAGGGGTAATCGTCCAATAAAATGGTGATGTATTGCTGCAACTAGCGCCACCTACCGTTGGTAATGTTTGTCCGAAAATAGAGGTATTGGAAAGTTGTAAAGGAAGCTCTAAACAATGAATTATCGGAGATACATTATTGTTGTTTGGAGTAAAACTAGCAGTAGGTCCTTGCCCAACACTAACTAGACCTGTTCCTGATGGTTGAGGTGTTTGTGAACATGGATTTTGAGTTACAACAGTTGGCTGATAAACATTAGTATAAGTAATACTATTTAACGTAACATTGGAACCACAAGAAGATAGATTATATATGTGCGTCAACACATAATTTCCAATCGTTGCAGTTAGAACCCAATCGGATGGTATTGGATCACCATCAGTGTAGGTAAAACTTGTGCCGTCTCCCCAAGTAAAAATATACGTAGTACCCTCCACATTTGTAGTGGGTATTGTTAAATTCCAATTTGTAGTATGAGGTACACATCCAGTCGCTTGATTTATAAACAAGGATAATGTTGCTGGAGAGGGCGAACTTCCAACAAAAACAGAATAAGTTTTAACAACTGAACAGCCGTTAGATAAATTCATTGTAATTGAAAATTGACTAACGCCAATTGGAAAATTCTGAATAATTGGATTTGACCAGAAACTATTGTCGTACAAAGCATCTGCACTGCCATTGTTATCCCAATCAATTGAAAAATTAGATATGGAAGAACTGTAGGAAGGAATTGTTAAATAAAAAAATATTTCTCCTATTGTTTCACCTTGCAACAAGCAATATACTAATTGACTTCCAACAAATTGACCACTAGTAATCGATACATCAGCAATCTGCACATTTACAACGTCCTGTGTTTGGCAACCTCCAACAGTTGCTGTAACTGTATAGTTGCCCGACATTGAAGCAGTCGAATTAGTTATTGTTGGGGAAGCAGAACTACTAGTAAACCCATTAGGACCTGTCCAAGAATAAGATACACTGTTACCTGCATTACCAGAAATTATCGTTGTCAAATTAATTGTATTTCCACTACAAACCAAAATGTTTGCCCCTGCATTGACAGCAAGTGATACATTAGTAACCTGCACATTTACAACATCCTGAGTCTGACAACCTCCAACAGTTGCTGTAACTGTATAGTTGCCCGACATTGAAGCAGTCGAATTAGTTATTGTTGGAGAAACAGAAGTACTAGTAAACCCATTAGGACCTGTCCAAGAATAAGATACACTATTGCCTGCATTGCCAGAAATTGTCGATATTAGATTAATTGTATTTCCGGTGCAAACCAAAATATCACCTCCTGCATTGACAGCAAGTGAAATAACAGAAATTGTAACGTTTGCACTTGAAGTGGAACCATCTTCACATGTTCTAGTTACAGTATAGGTGGTCGTAGAGGTCGGTGAAGCTAGAACTGTAGCTCCAGTTGTAACATTTAATCCACTTGAAGGGCTCCAAGTCCATGTACCCCCTCCACCAGAAGCCACAAGTGTTGATGAAACTCCATTACAAATAATGGCATTAGAAGGATTAATTGAAACATTACATTGAGCAATTAAATTCTGAAAGAAAAAGAAAAAAATTATAGTTGTAAATAATTTGATTTTTTTGTGTTGTAAAATTGTTTTTTTCATAAAATGCGAAACCGAAACATAGAGTAAATTCAATACAAACTTAAAAATAAAAAGGAATAATTCGCTACAGTAAATGAATTATTTAATTTGTATAACTTTTTATTTCAATAATTTACACGTTTTTTTGAGAAGAATGTGTTAAAAAAGACAGAATCATTATTATTTTGCAATCTTTGTTAAATTTTACACGCTTTTTATTTCTCTGTAAGATTTTAAACAAAGCTTGATTTTCGCTATTTTTAAAATAATTTTTCCTACTTTTAATTGGTAATTTAAAAATGATATGGTTTCAATCATTGATAGCAGAAATAAAGCTGAAAAAAATGACAAGAATCAATCTTTCTTTTTTCAGCTTCAGTGAACAACTTGACCGAATAAATGTTAAATTTGTTGAGTGAAGATTTTGAATTTATTTCAGTCTAATTTCACTCACTGTAATAAATTTAAGATTAGCTAATTTCGAAAAAAATACAAACAAATTATTATCACATGAAAGATATTAATATTGAAGAAAAAGAGCGTGAATTTCAAGCGAAAATTGATGCTGATATCAAGATTGAACCAAACGATTGGATGCCTGCTGAATATCGTAAAACGTTGATTCGCCAGATTTCTCAACATGCACATTCTGAAATTGTTGGAATGTTGCCTGAAGGAAATTGGATTACAAGAGCTCCTAATTTAAGAAGAAAAGCAGTTTTATTAGCGAAAGTGCAAGATGAAGCTGGTCATGGTTTATATTTATACAGTGCCGCAGAAACATTGGGTTCTGATCGCGAAGCATCTATAGACGATATGCATGCAGGAATTGCAAAATATTCATCGATTTTCAACTATCCAACACTTTCTTGGGCAGACATGGGAATGGTTGGTTGGCTTGTTGATGGCGCAGCTATCAGCAATCAAGTTCCACTTTGCAGATGTTCTTATGGCCCATATGCAAGAGCAATGGTTCGCGTTTGTAAAGAAGAATCTTTTCACCAAAGACAAGGTTTTGAAATTGCTTCAACTTTGGCAAATGGAACACCAGAACAAAAAGCCATGGCGCAAGAATCTTTCAACAGGTGGTGGTGGCCAGCTTTGATGATGTTTGGTCCTACAGATGCTGCCTCCAAACATTCCGCATTGTCCATGAAATGGAAAATAAAACGCGTTTCTAATGATGAACTTCGTCAGCAGTTTGTAAATGTAACTGTTCCGCAAGCCACATTAATCGGTCTAACCATTCCAGATCCAGATTTGAAATGGAATGAAGAAAAACAAGGATACGACTTTGGAACAATCAATTGGGAAGAATTTAATCAAGTAGTTCAGGGAAATGGACCTTGTAACAAAGAAAGATTAGATGCTCGAAGAAAAGCCAAAGAAAACGGCATGTGGGTGAGAGAAGCTGCATTGGCGCATGCAGAAAAACGCAAAGCTAAAAAAATGGCTTCCTAAAATTGATTTTTACATTTTAAAACAGATATTATGAGTTCAAATGAATGGCCATTGTGGGAGGTTTTTATCCGAAGCAAACAAGGATTAAGTCACAAACATGTTGGAAGTTTACGCGCCGCAGATGCTGAAAATGCGATTAATAACGCTAGAGATGTTTATACAAGAAGAAGCGAAGGAGTTAGCATTTGGGTAGTTGAATCAAAATTAGTTGCGGCATCAGATCCGAAAGAAGCAGATTCCCTTTTTGATCCCGCAGATACTAAAATTTACAGACATCCCACTTTTTACGATGTGCCAGATGGCATCATGCACATGTAAATAATTTCAAAATCAATGTTTGATATTTTCTTTATGAAAAAATTAAATATTACATTCAATTCAAAATGAATAAACAAGAAGCAATTTTAGAATATACTTTGCGTATTGCTGACGATAGTTTGATTTTAGGACATAGAGTTTCTGAATGGTGTGGTCACGGACCAATCCTAGAGGAAGATATCGCTTTGACAAACATTGCTTTAGACCTAATCGGACAAGCAACAAACTTTTTTGATTACGCAGCGAAAGTACAAGATCAAGGAAAAACTTGTGATGATTTGGCTTTTTTGAGACTCGAAAGAGAATACAAAAATGTACTTTTAGTTGAACAAAAAAATGGACATTTTGGCGACACCTTGGCACGCCAATTTTTCTTCGATGTTTTTAGAAAATTATACTTCGAAGCATTGTCAAAAAGTGCTGACAAAGATTTAGCTGGAATTGCTGAAAAATCTTTGAAAGAAACGAAATATCACTTGAAACATTCTTCGGAATGGATGATAAGATTGGGCGACGGAACGCAAGAATCTCATGATAAAATTCAAGAATCAGTAAATCACTTATGGAAATTTACAGATGAATTGTTCTTCATGGATCAAGTGGACGAATTGCTTATCAAAGAAAATATCGCCGTTGATTTGGAAGCATTGAAATCAGCATGGAATGGCTACATCAATGAAATCTTTCAAGAAGCAACTTTGACAATTCCTACCAATGGCTGGAAACAAGCTGGCGGAAGAAAAGGTTTACATTCTGAGCACATGGGCTATGCCTTGGCTGAATTGCAATACATGCAGCGCGCTTATCCAAACATGCAATGGTAACAAAAGACAAAATTTGGGAACTTTTAGAACAGGTTTTTGATCCAGAAGTTCCTGTTTTAAGTGTCGTTGACTTAGGAATTATTCGCAATGTTACTGTAAACGATAAAAGCTGCAAAGTAACCATCACGCCTACTTACAGCGGTTGTCCAGCGATGAAAACAATTGAAGAAGACATTCAAAAATTGTTTCAACAGCATCAAATTGAAATTGAAATTGAATCCACGCTCTCCCCTGCTTGGACCACCGATTGGATTTCTGAAAACGGAAGAAATAAACTCAGAGAATACGGCATCGCTCCTCCTGAAAATGAAGTAGATAAAAGTGTGCTCTTTGCCGAAGCAACTGTCGTTCCTTGTCCTTTGTGCAGATCTAAAAACACTAAAATGGTGAGCTTATTTGGAAGCACTGCTTGCAAGGCGCACTATCAATGTAATGAATGCTTGGAGCCGTTTGACTATTTTAAATGTTTGAAATAAATCAAATCACATCGAACAAATCTTCCTGACTTTTTCTGACTTTTTTCAAATGTTGATTTCCATCTTCTGTTGACCTATATCCTAACGCACAAACTACTGTAGCGTGAAGATTCTTTTCAGATAATGCTAAAATTTCATCATAAGCATCAGCCACAAAACCTTCCATCGGCGTAGCATCAATTCTCAATTGCGCTGCAGCATGCAATAAATGTCCCAAAGCAATGTACACTTGCTTAGAATTGGAAGTCAAATTTTCTTGTTCTTCTTTAGAAACGACTGAGTTGTGAAGATGATTTCTAAAACCAGCTAAATTTTCTAAGGGCATATTTCTACGTGTAGCATTTAGATTTATATAGCTTTCTAAAAATTCTTCATCAATATTTTTTACCGCGCACATGACAATCAAATGTGAAGCATCTGTAATTTGAGATTGACCAAAAGATTTCTCCTTCAATTTTTCTCTTATTTCAGCATCGTCAATGATGAGAAATTTAAAAGGCTGAAGTCCATTAGAAGTTGGTACCAAAGCCAATACATTTTTCAAAATATCAAAATCTGATGCATTGATTTTTTTTGTGGAATCGTATTTTTTGGTGGCATAACGCCAATTTAAATCTTCAATAATTTGACTCATTCTTTGAATAAATTTGAATTGTGTTTCTATTTCACAAAAGTACCTTTTTTAACGAAAGTTAGCTTCAAACTACCATCGGTACTTCTATAATCAACAATTTGGAAGCAGTTTTTGTTTCAAAGCAAACATTTTCAGTTTCCCATATTCCAAAACCATCTCTTCTATCCAAAAGTTGATTGTTTGCAATCAGCTGACCGTCAATTAAAAACACATAAATACCATTGTTTTTATCTTTTAAATCATATTCAAAAGTTTTTCCCGATTCAAATTCACCCAAATGAAACCAAGCGTTTTGATGAATCCATACACCCTCGTCATCCATGGTTGGTGAAAGAATTTGATGCAATTGATTTTTCATTTTTGCCTCATCCAACGTAATTTGATCATAACGAGGCGTCACATCTCTTTTATTTGGAAACAGCCAAATTTGCAATAATTCGACTTTCTTATCCTGATTTGCGTTGAATTCACTGTGTTTGATTCCTGTTCCGGCGCTCATTACTTGAATATCTCCAGATTTAATGGTGGTTCCATTTCCCATTGAATCTTTGTGCGCTAAATCTCCCACCAAAGGAATCGTGATGATTTCCATATTGTCATGTGGATGCGTTCCAAAACCCATTCCACCTGCAACGCTATCGTCATTTAAAACGCGCAAAGCACCAAAATGAACACGCTCAGGATTGTAATAATTCGCAAAACTAAAGCTGTGAGAAGTCTCTAACCAACCATGATTTGCGTAGCCTCTTGAACTGGCTTTGTGTAATATTGTCTTCATTGTTTTTTCTTCTATGTTTGGTAAATGATTGAATCCAACTTGTTGCATTAATTCATCGTAAGTAGATTTTTTTTCTTCTTTCCCAAATGCAATATTGGAACCTGTAGCTGCTGCTGCAACACCTAAAATAGTACTTTTTACAAATGTTTTGCGATTCATACAATTGAATTTTTACTGTTTTACAAGACAAAGATACAAATAAATTTTACCTTATATACCGTGGTAAATATATTTCCCAGTAGAAAATTCAAATTTATTGAAAAACAAAAAAAACTTAATAACTTTCGTAAAATCGCTCATTAATTTTAGATTTTATAAAACTTAATTACTTATCTTTATAGTCCAAAATTTTCCCAAAAATGTACATCATATTTGATACTGAAACAACAGGTTTACCAAAAAACTGGAATTTACCATACACAGATACAGATAATTGGCCTCGCGCAGTTCAAATTGCATGGCAGTTGCATGATGAAATGGGAGAATTGATTGAAGCCAAAGATTTTTTGATTAAACCAGAAGGTTTTGACATTCCTTTTGATGCAGAAAAAATCCATGGAATATCAACTGAATTGGCCATGCTTGGAGGAGAATCGCTCGAAACCGTTCTACAATTATTCAATGAGGCCTTGGGAAAAGCCAAATTTGTAGTTGGGCAAAATATTGGTTTTGACAAAAACATCATGGGTTGTGAATTTCACAGATTGAACGTCTCAAATGCACTGCAAGAAATGCCGACTTTGGATACTTGCACAGAAATTTCAGCTAGAACTGTCGCTTTTGTTGATTTTTATAAAAACGGCGATCCAGGAAGAATCAAAACAGATCGTTACGACAAACCTATATTAGTAAATGGAAGAGAAGAAACAGAAAGTAAATATTTCAAAGATTTTCCTTTATCAGATGAAATTTTAACGCTTAGAAATATTGGTAACAGCTGGATTGATGTTCCTGCAGACCAACGAGAAATTGCTTTGTCGGCAATGCGTAAACAAAAATTCCCAACACTTTCAGAGTTACATAATGCATTATTTGACCAAGCTTTTGCTGAGGCGCACAATGCAACTGCCGATGTTGAAGCAACCACAAGGTGTTTTTTCGAATTAATCAGGGCTGAAATTTTTACGCCAATTGAATTACAAAGAGAACAAATCTACTTGCATGAATTCAGACAAAAATTTCCAAACAAAATTCAACCAATTGGTTTAAAACACCTGAATTTAAAGGAAGCAAGTCTTGAACTTAAAAAAGCAAATCAGCCAATTACAACAATTAGAGATACAGATCTTGAACGTTTGGAAGATGCTCCATTTGCGCATTTACACAATCATTCTCAATATTCGATTCTGCAATCAACCATCAATATCGCTGGTTTAGTGGCAAAAACGGCTGAATTAGAATTACCTGCTGTCGCACTGACGGATACAGGAAACATGATGGCCGCATTTCATTTTGAAAAAGCAGTTAGCGGATACAATAAAAAAGTAAAAGAAGAACGCGAAGCTGCAGAGTTAGCGGGAGAATTATATACAAAGAAAGAAATTTTGCCAATCATTGGATGTGAATTCAGTATTTGCAGAAATCACGAAGACAAGACACAAAAAGACAATGGTTATCAAGTAGTTTTATTGGCTAAAAATAAAAATGGTTACCAAAATCTAATCAAATTAGCTTCCATTGCTTATACAACTGGAATGTATTACGTTCCACGAATTGATAAAAAACTGATTGAAAAATACTGCGAAGACATTATTGTACTTTCAGGAAACTTATATGGCGAAATTTCTAGCTTGATTTTAAATGTAGGAGAAAATCAAGCGGAAGAAGCACTTTCTTGGTGGAAAAATCTTTTTCAAGATGATTTTTATCTCGAAATCATGCGCCATGGACAAGAAAATGAAGACCGTGTAAACGAAGTTTTAATTCGACTTGGACAAAAATACAACGTCAAACTTGTTGCAACAAATAACACGTATTACCTCGACAAAAAAGATTCCACTTCTCACGATATATTGCTTTGCGTAAAGGACAATGAATTGTTTGCAACGCCCAAAGGTAGAGGTCGCGGATTTAGATATGGTTTAGATAACGACCAATATTATTACAAATCTGCCGAAGAAATGAAAGCACTTTTTGCCGATTTACCTGAAGCAATTGAATCGATTGGAGAAATCATCAAAAAAATTGAACCCTATGGACTGGCCAGAGAAGTACTTCTCCCCGCTTTCGACATTCCTGAAGAATTTCAATCTGCAGAAGATGCAATTGATGGAGGAAAAAGAGGTGAAAACAATTATTTGCGCCATTTAACATACGTCGGTGCTGAAAAAAGATATCCTGAAATCACTGACGAAATCAGAGAAAGAATTGATTTTGAATTAGCGACCATTGAAAGAACTGGTTATCCGGGATATTTCTTGATTGTGCAAGATTTCTGTCATGCAGCGCGCGACATGGGCGTTTCCGTAGGACCAGGCCGTGGTTCTGCAGCTGGATCCGTTGTCGCTTACTCCATTCAAATCACCAATGTTGATCCGATAAGATACGACCTGCTTTTTGAGCGTTTCTTGAATCCAGATCGTGTTTCAATGCCAGATATCGACATCGATTTTGACGATGAAGGCCGCGGAAAAGTTATTGATTGGGTAATCAATAAATATGGTTCCAATCAAGTAGCGCAAATTATTACTTATGGCACCATGGCAGCGAAATCTTCTATTCGTGACACTGCCCGAGCGTTAGATTTACCTTTGTATGAAGCAGATAGAATCGCCAAATTGGTTCCAGATATTTCACTCAAAAAACTCTTTTCACTTCCAGATTTGGAACTGGCTGAAAAACTAAAAAATAGAACGGAAGATATCCAAGCTGCACATGAATTGAAAAGATTGTCTGATGGAATCGATTTGCAGGCACAAGTAATTCAGCAAGCCAGAAAATTGGAAGGTTCTGTGAGAAATACCGGAATTCATGCTTGCGGCGTAATCATCACACCAGATGATATCACCAATTATGTTCCCGTTGCAACCGCCAAAGATTCAGAAATGTGGTGCACCCAATTCGATAACTCAGTTGCTGAAGAAGCAGGATTGTTGAAAATGGACTTTTTGGGATTAAAAACCTTGACTTTAATTAAACATGCGGTTAGAAATGTCAAAGAACGACATGGAATTGATTTAGATCCAGAGGCATTTGACATTGAAGACACTAAAACGTATGAATTATTTCAAAAAGGAGAAACCGTTGGGATTTTCCAATATGAATCCGCTGGAATGCAAAAATACATGCGCGAACTGAAACCAACAGTTTTTGCAGATTTAATTGCCATGAATGCATTGTATCGTCCAGGTCCGCTAGAATATATTCCTTCCTTTATCAAACGTAAACATGGCGTTGAAGAGATCAAATATGACATCGACGCTTGCGAAGAATATTTGAGCGAAACTTATGGAATTACTGTCTATCAAGAGCAAGTAATGTTACTTTCTCAAAAGTTAGCAGGATTTTCCAAAGGTGAAGCTGATACTTTGCGAAAAGCGATGGGGAAAAAGCAGATCTATTTATTGGACAAAATGAAACCTCAATTTATCCAACAAGGCGCTGAAAGAGGTCATGGCGCTGGTCCTTTAGAAAAAATCTGGAAAGATTGGGAAGCATTTGCATCTTATGCTTTCAACAAATCTCACTCAACTTGTTATGCTTGGATTGCTTATCAAACAGCCTATTTAAAAGCAAATTATCCTGCTGAATACATGGCTTCTGTGTTGAGCAACAACATGAGCGACATCAAGCAAGTATCCTTTTTCATGGAAGAATGCAAGCGAATGGGTGTTGAAGTTTTGGGACCCGATGTAAACGAATCATCTTATTTATTTACAGTAAACAAAGCTGGAGCAATTCGATTTGGTTTGGGGGCAATCAAAGGGTTAGGTAGTGCTCCGGTAGATACAATTATTTCAGAAAGGAAAGAAAATGGAAACTACAATACTATTTTTGATTTCTCGAAAAGAGTAAATTTAAGGGTTTGCACAAAAAGAGCATTTGAAAGTTTGGCTTACGCTGGCGGATTTGACTCCTTTAAAAATGTGCATAGGGCGCAATATTTCAAAGAAGATGGCAGTGGCAAAACATTCTTGGATAATGCCATGAGATTTGGGGCAAATTTTCAGGAAAATGCCAATTCTTCTCAAACTACAATCTTTGGAGATGCCAGTGGTATTGAAATGCCCGAACCAGAAATTCCAAGAGCGGAAGAATGGCCTTCTATGTATAAATTGAACAAAGAAAAAGAAGTCGTTGGGATTTTTATTTCTGGTCATCCATTGGACGATTTCAGATTAGAAATTGAATCTTTCTGCAAAGGAAATATTGGCATGCTAGCAAGTCCAATTGAACATCATGGAAAAGACGTTTTGATTGCAGCGGTTGTAACAGATTCTGAAGAACGCATGACTAAAAACAATGATCCTTTTGGCACGATGACAATTGAAGATTATTCAGATTCATTTAAACTCTTTTTATTCAAAGATAATTTTTTGAAATTCGGTCAGTACATGAAAAAAGGGACTTTTATCGCAGTGAGAGGAAAATTTGAAATTCCAAAGTATAGAAAAGAACCAGAATTTGTAGTGCATGCGATTGAAAGATTACATGATTTGAAAGAAATAAAAGCAAAAACACTCAATATCAATATTTCCAATAAAAATCTGAGTCCAATGTTGATTGCAGATTTATCCAATATTTTTATGGCCAATGCTGGAAGATGCGAACTTCAATTCACTATTTTTGATCCTTTGGATGAAGAAATGAAAATTGTGATGCCTTCCAAGAATATCAAAATTGATCCAAATAATGATTTAATTAAGGAATTGAAAAAATTTGATATTGACTTTAGGTTATTGTCCTGATTTTACTTGACAACCTAATTTTGAGACAAAAAAAAACGGAATTTATTACTAAATTCCGTTTCAAAAGAGTAAAATATTAAATACTATTTACCAAAAACTTTGCGCAACAATTCAGTAGCTTGCGCCGCTGGATCTCTTCTGATTTTTGCTTCTTGCTCGCTAATTAAGTACATCAAACCATTAATTGCTTTGGCAGTAACATAAGCTTCTAAATCTGGATTTTGTTTCGCTACGCCCGGAATTCTGTTGTAAGCAGTTACCAATGGCGTCCAATATGCTGTCACTTGTACTTTTTCAATGGCTGCGCTTACGATTGGCGTAAACTTTTCACTTAATGGATTATACGTTTTCTCTCTCAAATAATGTGTTGCAGCAGTATCTCCGCCTTTCAAAATAGCAAAACCGTCACCTACACTCATTCCTTTTACGGCATCCGCAAAAATATTATAAGCTTCTTTCGATGCCTCTTCAGCCGCGCGATTCAAAGATGTTTCAAAATCTTTAACCTTTTGCTCCATGCCCATGGAAACCAATCTGTCTTTCATTTTTTGCGCTTCCTCTGGAAAAGGAATAAAAATCAATGGGTTTTTGTTGAATCCATCAGCCAAAGAAGCCGCTTGCGCCGATTTTCTTGCACCAATTACCAACGCTTCTTTTAATCCACTGATAACTTCATCGTTTGTCAAACCAGGCGTTCCTTTTTGATTTGAAATTACTTCTTTGCCCTTATTCAAGGCATCTTTTAATAATTGTGCGTTTGCGTTAGCAACTAAAAAAGCACTCGCTACTAATGTGACTATTTTGAATTTCATATTTTCTTAATTTTTAAGTTATCTGTTTGAAACAAATATTGTTCCAAATTATTTTTTTGTCATTTATATTTTGGGTGCAAGATATTTATGCCCTTGAGGAAGAGATTCTATTTTCTTACATTGTAAATTTTGATTTATCAAAACTACAACAAAATTCTAATTTTATTCAAAATCAACAATCCTTATTACAAAATTAAATCCGCAACATCAATTTCAAATTAAACCTTCGTTGCGTCAAATAATTAGGTATCGAATAATATTTTCCTGATACGTCTTGAATCCATTGTTTCGATAAAACGTTGTTAATTCCAAGCAAATTAAAAACTTCTAAAGAAATCACTGCATCAGAGAATTTTTGAATAAATTTTGATTGTACTTTTTTCTTTTTGTACAAGAAATCGTAAGAAATTCCCAAATCAACTCTAAAATAAGATTTTTGACGCAAAGTATCTTTATAGCGATCAAAATCTGGCGGACCATAAGGTAATCTTGTGCCAAAAAGCAAACCCATTTCAGCACTTAAACTCTCAAATCCAGGCATCCGATCTTGAAATAAAATCGCGAAATTCATTAATTGATCCGTCGGTCTTGGAATATATCCGGGTTTAATCACTGCGCTGTCAATAGCCACCTGGTCTTCGCTGTATCCAAAAATAATTTTTTCGCCTGCAGCATTATAATATTCTTTGTATGAATCATTTTTAATATCCTCTTTAGTGGATAAAAATCCTACTTTGAAGAAAGATTGAACTCCGGGAACAAATTCTCCATGTAAATTCAAATCCAATCCGTAGGCATACGCAACGGCATCATTGTTTGCATAATATCTTGTGCGCACATTGTCAACCTCATAAGGATTTACATCCCACAAATATTTGTAATAAGCTTCAGCCGTAAATTTAAAGGGAACATCTCTTTCCCACATGTCGAAATTGAAATCGCCACCACCGACAATATGCAAAGATTTTTGAGATTTCACAGCGGTATTCAATTGCCCTTCGAAGGTTCTCATTTCCCTGTAAAAAGGCGGTTGATAATACATTCCAGTAGCCAAACGAATCTGTGCATTTCTTCTTCGAATTTGACCGTTTTTATACATGTAAGACCTTGGATGATAAGTAAAAGCCACTCTTGGCGTCAAGTAAAACTCATCGTTTACAGCCGTGTATCCAGAACGTAACCCAATATTTGCAACAAACCTTTGCTGAGATTTTGGCAAAGTATCGTTGTAATACAAACGTGTTTTCTTGCCGTTTTCATCACGTTGCAAGCGACTCACTTTCACCGGATATTTTTTCTTGAATCTGCTTTTATCAAAAGTATACTGCGCAAAACCGCTGACACGTTCCGTCTTTAAAGTCAATTTTCCCTTAATGACTTCCTGCAATTGAATTTCATCTTGATTGGTTGATTGCGGCAAACTGTAACCTGCAGAATCAATCATGCGCCATTCGCTCAAAACATCATTGAAATGGTCTTTTTGAAGATTGACGCCCCAAAGCACTTTTTGCTTCAAAACAACTTCTTGTGCATTGACAACTTTCTCTTTTTGAGTAAATTGAAAAGAACCATTGTGATAAATATTGATGATTGTTGCTTTCAAATTGTTTCTCGCATGATTCAAAAAAGTACCCACGCCCACCGTAGCAATGGAATCACCAACATTTTCCTTGCCGGGATCAGTTTCTAACAAATTGATGAAATATTGACCTTGAATGTCAAAATATTCTCGCTCATTGGTATTGAAAATACTGGCGTAAAAATCTAATTGCGTTTTCTTACTTTTCGCCCATTTTAAAGCCGTTCCGCTAGTTATTGTCTGAAAACGAGATTGCTCTTGACCGTCAAAATAAATCTTGAAACGGTAGGCTTCATTGACTGTTCCGAAATCGGTTTCAGACGTTTGAGGAGAAAATCGATAATCGTTAGAAGAAAAATGTCCCAAGGTGCTCCAAACCAAATTTTCAGTAATATTGAAATTAATCAAGGTTTGCGCATCCCAAAACACTGGATTATAAGCGCCTTTGGTCGGCAAAGAATTCAATAAATAACCATTTGCACGGTAGCGCGCGCCGACAACATAATTCAATCTGGCATTCACAGCGTGCGCAACATGTGCCTCAACTCCGAGTAAAGAAGCCATTAAGGAAGCATTTAAAGAATCAGGCTTTTTGTATTTGATATCCAACACTGAACTCAATTTATCGCCATATTTAGCATCAAATCCACCACCGCTAAATTTCACATCTTCCACCAAAGCAGAATTTACAAAATTCAAACCTTCCTGCTGACCTGAACGTGTCAAAAACGGTCTGTTGACTTGAAAATCATTGACATAAACTAAATTTTCATCGTAATTCCCTCCACGGACATTGTAATTGGAAGTCAATTCATTGTTTGAACTAGCGACGGTTGTGTATGCCAACGTTTTAACACGATCGGCTGTAATCACACCCCTGTTTTTCATCGGAGGAAGCACGAAAGGATCATTTTCAATTACTCGAACAGTTAACTCTTCCAAGGTAACATTGAAAACGATATCGCCGAATGATTTCATTTCTTTCACTGAAAGATCTACCGCTTTCTCAATAGTCAAATCATTGTAAGAAAAAGTAATTATAATCGATTGGTTTGCAGGAATAGTGAATTTAAAAAAGCCATTTTTTCCAGTAAGATCTGAAAAAGTTGAATCGTGAGATGACGTAATTCTGATAAATTCAATTCCACGTCCGTTTTTACTAACGCAATTCCCTGAAACAGTAGCAGACTGTGACCAAGTGACTTGGGTAAAAATTAAAGTAATAAACAGAATGATTAATCTCATAAATATTTTGTTAGCTCCAAAACGCAGGATTTACCTTTATATTTTGACACCATTTTTTTCGGTTCACAAATTTAATCCAAATTCAAGACAATTAAATCTTTCTCCCAAGGATCAATGGCTTTTTTCAAATTTTCCAACACAGAATAAACTTCTCCTTGCGCACAGAATGAGAAAAAATTATCCACTCTTTCTTGCACACTATTCATGGGAAACATCTTTTCATGGATGTCTTCCAATTGCTTCATCGTATTGTCAAATTTCGATTTTTGCTGTTTCACCAATTTTGCTTTGATTCCCTCCATTTGCTTCTGCAATTTGACTTCTTCAGCAGCAGCAAAGGGTTTCAAGGATGCATCCACTTCTGTGATTTGATCATGAAACAAGGCAATCATTTGATTTGTCAATTGATCCAAAACGTCAAAATTCAATGAATCACCAGAATTTTCGAAGATGAAATCTTTTTTCAAATCGTTCAAATCTCTGAAAATGGACAAACTTTCTAAATTTAATTTAGCTAATTTTTTCTGCGTGTTCGCATCAATCAATTGAATTGAATTTCGAACTTGGATCAAAGGAAACGGAACGCCACAAGTATCAAAAACACCTTTAAATTGCAACCAATAAGCCATTTCTCCTCCTCCTCCGACGTAAACCAAATTCGGCAAAATGCATTCTTGATACAGGGGACGAAGCACCACGTTTGGAGAAAAATTCTGCGGGTTTTCAGCAATTTGATTGCAAATTTCTTCTTTTGAAAAAGTGCCCGAAGATGGAATTACAATATTTCCATTTTCAATAACCAATCTTTCTCTAATTCCTTTTTGAATGTAAAACAAATTGATTTCACGCGGAAAAACTTGTGTCTTAAATCCTAAATCTTCAATGACTTGATTGGCTTTCAAAACAGCTTTTTCAGCAAAAGAAGATTGAACTTCTTGCTGCATAATTTTAACAAATTCATTCTTTAAGGATTTATCATTCGGCTCAATAATCACCAAACCATATTCCCCAAAAAGTTTGTGAACCAATGATTTTGTTGCTGAAGCTAAATCTTTTCCGTTGTATGATTTCAAAACATCGTTCACCTCCGATTCTGGATTATTTTGAAAAAAAGCTTCCACGGTTTCTTTCATCAAGTGCCAATCAGTCAAATCATATTCGCCTACTGGCCCGCCTTGCGCATTTTCCCAACGAATTTCTTTTCCAAAAAGGCGCGTGTGGTTGATTTCCTCAAAATCATGGTCTTCAGAAGCCATCCAATAAACTGGAACAAAATGATTTTTTGGATGCATTTTTTTTAATTCCTCAGCCAAACGAATCACATGTAGAATCTTGTAAATGAAATATATTGGCCCTGTCAATAAATTCAATTGATGACCTGTTGTAATGGTAAAAGTCTGTTCATTCAACAACGAATCAATATTCTGATTTACTTCTACTTGGATTGGAAAATCGGCATATTGCGTTTTTAAAGTTTCTACCAATACTGACCTTTTATTGGCGGAAAAATAAGCTGATTTTAATTGAATTTGCGCTGAAAATGCTTCTTTGGAGAATGTTGAATTAAGCAAAACCGAAAATTTCTCTTGATTGTATGCCAGTTCATTAGATAAATCAGAGAACAACCCACTTTTTTCCCGATGTATGGTGATTTTTTGCATGGCCTAAAGGTAGTGTTTTAGTCAGAAAAGTCGAAAATTGAGCTAGAATTTTAGCTAACAATTATACCAACGACTCAAAATAATTACCAAATACAACTTTTCGCTCTTTCACACCGAGCCTGTCGTATCTTAACTTTCTCTTGTTAATCCATTTTTTACTTTGTAAAGAACAACTATCAAAAAAAGATTTACTTTTATCCAAATTCTTTTAAATATGCTGAAATTAGAAGCTATTTCTAAATCATTTTATCAAAAATTAGCACTCGACGAGGTTTCATTGAACTTGGAAGAAGGCGAAATTTTTGGACTTTTAGGGCCCAACGGTGCTGGAAAAACAACGCTCATTCGCATCATCAATCGCATTGTGGAACAAGACAAAGGCGTCGTTCGTTTCAAAAATGAATTGATGAACGACAAACATTTGGCGCAAATTGGTTATTTACCAGAAGAGCGCGGTTTGTATCGCACAATGACCGTTTATGATCATGCATTGTTTCTAGGCAGGTTGCGCGGAATGAGCAAAAATGATGTGAATACCAATTTCAATTATTGGGTCGATAAATTCGAAATTGGCGATTGGCGCAAAAAACGCATTGAGGAATTATCCAAAGGAATGGCGCAAAAAGTGCAATTTATTTGTACCGTTTTACACCAACCACAATTGTTGATTTTAGACGAACCTTTCAGCGGATTTGATCCGATCAATGTGGAATTGATTCAACAAGAATTGATAGAAATGAAAGCGCAGGGAAAAACCATCATGCTTTCAAGCCACAACATGAAAAGTGTGGAAGAAATTTGTGACCGAGTGGCGCTCATTCATCAATCAAAAAAGATTTTAGAAGGACGCGTTTCACAAATTCGCGAATCGAGAAAAGACGGAAATTTCGCAGTTCGTTTTTCTGGTAGTATGATTGCCTTTGTCACTGCTTTATGGACCGGTTTTGAATTGGTGGACAAAGAAATTTTGGGAGACAATCGTTTTGTGGCTTATATCAAAATGCGCGGAGAGAACAATTTCCAAGATTTATTGCAGGTACTACTCGGACAAATTCAAATTGAAGCAGCTTGGGAAGTTTTGCCGAGCATGCAAGAAGTTTTCATTCAAGAAATCAATCACTCAAACCAAACACAAGATGAAAAATAGTTGGATCATTGCCCTGCGTGAATTGAAAGAGCGCATGCGTTCAAAATCATTTATCGCTATGGCCATTATTGGCCCGTTGTTGGTTTTGGGAATTACTTACATGCTTTTTGCCTTGGGTGGAAAAAATAAAACGCATTGGAATGTATTAATCACGGATCCAAATGCAATCATGCAAGCCAAAATCATGGCGCGAGAAGATGCTTCCGTTTCCTATGATTTTGCAAATGATTACATCGAAATAGAAGATTTTGCCAACAATCCGCGTTTTCAGAAATACGATGCGATGTTGGAAGTCAACGAAAAAATCTTGAACAACAAAACAGCTTTTCTTTTTTACCGGGAAAAACCTTCCATGCAAATGGCAACGCGCGTGCAATATCAATTTGAAAGACGTTTGGAAGAATTGATGATTACACAATTTACATCGATTTCAGTTTCAGATTTCAGAAAAATCAAACAACCAATCAACGTGGCGATGCGCAATGTGTATGACCCACGAGATGAAGCATCAGACATGAGCGGCTGGGTTGGATTCTTCTTCGGTGGCGTGATTTTGTTGTTTATTTTCTTATTCGGAATGACGATTTTGCGCAGTATTTCCAAAGAAAAATCAAACCGCATTGTGGAAGTATTATTGGCTTCAGTGAAACCGAGACAATTGATGCTGGGAAAAATAATGGGCATAGGAATTGCCGCGTTTTTACAATTTGCATTGTGGATTTTATTCGTCGGAATTGGATTGTATGTAATGCACGAAACTTTATTCCCCGATTTATTGGACGCTTCTAAAATGGATGTCATGCAAATGACTGAAGCGATGAAAAACCAAACGTTGCAAGAACAAATGCTTTCTGCCAAAGAATACAACCAATTTGTTGAGTTGATTTACGAGCGCATTCGTTTCGGAAATATGTTGGGTTATTTTGCGCTGTTCTTGGCTGTTGGATATTTGTTTTACGGAACATTTTTCGCTGCTTTGGGCGCTGTTTCAGGTTCAGAAAGCGATGGACAACAATTTGTAATTCCATTGATTGCATTGCTGTTTTTGGCCTTGTATGCAGGACATTATGCGTTGAACAATCCAACGGCTGAACTGACGAGTTGGTTTTCTTACATTCCATTTACATCGCCAGTGGTGTGCATGGTCAAATTGGCGCAAGGTTATCCCGAAGGGCAAGGTTATTTGATTTACGTTTCTTTCTTGATTTTGCTTATCAGTGCGATGCTTGTACTTTGGGCTGCGGGAAGATTGTATAAAAACGGAATTTTACAATTCGGCCATCGCTTGGGATTTAAGCAACTTTTTAAATGGATTTCACGGGCTTAAGGAAAACTTTTGGATTAAGAACTTTATTTTCGTACCTTAACATTCAAATGAAAACAGATTCCTTACATAGCGATTATTCCACACGTGTTGCGGTCATTGATTTGGGCACAAACACCTTTAATTTATTGATTGCAGATGTTTTTGCTGCTACATTCGACGTCATT
This sequence comes from Chryseobacterium gleum, assembly GCA_945897805.1. Classification (GTDB taxonomy): domain Bacteria; phylum Bacteroidota; class Bacteroidia; order Flavobacteriales_D; family Crocinitomicaceae; genus JAQVCM01. The sequence goes on along the minus strand of CAMDFX010000007.1, from coordinate 90,804 downwards.
CATTCTGAAAAAGAAGGCGTTGCGCTGGGCATGGGCGGAATCAATCAAGGAATTATTGCTTCAGATGCATTTCAGCGCGGCTTATTGGCAATCAAGCGATTTGCTCAAAAATGTGCTTCTTTTCAAGTGGAAGAAATTCGTGCTTTTGGCACTTCTGCCTTGCGCGGAGCGAAAAATAGTGACGATTTTTTGCGCGAAATCAAAAATCAAACGCAAATTGATATTCAAATTATTTCAGGAGAAGACGAAGCGACTTTGATTTACCGTGGTGTAAAATGGTCTTACGATTTCAACGAACGCGCGGCAATCATGGACATCGGCGGCGGAAGTACGGAATTTATCATTGCAAATATCGATGGAATCGAAGACAAAGTGAGTCTCGACATTGGCGTTTCAAGAATTTTTCAAGATTTGACATTGCACGATCCATTGACGACAGACGATATTTTGAAGGTCGAAAATTGGTTGCAAGCACGTTCTAAAGATTTCTTCAAAAACAAACAATGTGACATTCTCATCGGCGCTTCAGGAAGTTTTGAAACTTTCCACGAAATGATTCACGACGCACCTTTTCCAATAGGAATCGCTTCGCAAGAAATCCAAATGGAAGATTTGAACCGAATTTTAGATTGGATTTTGGAATCAAATCAGCAAGAGCGCGACGAACATCCGTTCATTATTCCCATAAGAAGAAAAATGGCGCCGATTGCAGCAATCAAAACCCGCTGGGTAATGAAAAACCTTGAAGTAAAGCGCGTTTTCGTTTCTCCATGTTCATTAAAAGAAGGCGGACTTTTATAAGCTCTAAACAAAAGTTAAAAATGTGATTTACCGTCATTATCTCAATCAATTTAAAAACAGATATTCAACGCTTAATCCCAAGTTTGAACTCCAATTAAACTTTTCGCTCTTAACTTCTCACATTTAAAAACAAATTCCCAGCGAATAATAAAACAATACCTTCAAAACCAAACTAAACTTTTACTTTTGGAATCATGATCAAAAGAGGTTTTCACACATTTAAGATTTGGACTCGAAAGTTCAAAAAACGATTGTTTGTCTTCGGATTTCCGATTTTCTTGTTGTGGTTTATCTTTTGTTTACCCACTAATTTATTTGAAGACAGCACTTCAACGGTGCTTTTAGATAGAAATGGCAACTTATTAGGCGCTAAAATAGCCGATGATGGTCAATGGAGATTCCCAGAAAAACTAGACGTTCCACCCAAATTTGCAGCTTGTTTGGTTGAGTTTGAAGATAAAAATTTCTTCACGCACATTGGAATCAGCGCCAAAGGAATTGGTCGCGCATTGGTACAAAACTTCAAAAGCAAAAAAGTAGTGAGCGGTGGAAGTACAATTACAATGCAATTGGCACGAGTGATGCGCAAAAATCCAGCAAGAACATACGGTGAAAAAATCATTGAAATGTTTCTAGCATTGCGCATTGAAATTCGCTATTCGAAAGACGAAATTCTTGGATTATACGCTTCTCATGCGCCTTTCGGAAGTAATGTTGTTGGTTTAGAAACTGCTTCTTGGCGATTTTTTGGTCGTTCAGCAGCCAATTTAAGTTGGGCTGAAAATGCAACTTTGGCGGTACTTCCAAATGCGCCTGGACTAATTTATCCCGGAAGAAATCATGATTTATTGCTCGATAAACGCAATCGCTTGCTCAAACAATTGTACGATAAAAAGGTGATCGATGCCACCACTTTTGAATTGTCGATTTCTGAACCTTTGCCAGAAAAACCTTTGCGATTGCCCCAATTAGCTCCGCATTTATTGGAGAAATTTATCCAAGAAGGAAAAAAAGGACAACTGATAGAATGCTCCATCGACCAAAATCTGCAAGAAAAAGCCATGTTGCAATTGCAAATTCACCATGAATTATTGTCTGAAAATCAGATTATGAATGGCGCAATTATGATCACTTCTGTAAAAACAGGTGAAGTTTTGGCTTACGTTGGAAATACAAAAACAGAAGACGTTGAAAATTCAAGCGATGTAAATTGCATTCAAGCGCCCCGCAGCACTGGGAGTATTTTGAAACCATTTTTATTCGCAAAAAGTTTGGAAGATGGAATTTTAACGCCTGATATGCTGGTAACTGATATTCCTTCCCAATTTGGAAGTTTTACGCCTAAAAATTTTTCTGGACAATATGATGGCGCGCTTCCCGCAAGTAAAGCACTTTCGCGTAGTTTGAACATTCCAATGGTGCATTTATTGAATCAATACGGCTTGACCAAATTCTACGAAAATTTGAAAAATTATGGCTTAACAACATTGACGAAGCCTTCTCGCCATTATGGATTATCACTCATTCTTGGCGGTGCTGAAGCGAAATTATTTGAATTGAATTCTGCTTACACACAAATGGCGCAAGAATTGAAATTTGGCTACACTATGCCTTGTGTATTGACCAAAAAATTGGACGAAGAAATCAAAAATTATCCCAAAAAGACCAAAAAAATAACCAATAGAGGTTGTATTTTCAGCACATTCGAAGCGATGGTAGAAGTCAATCGACCTGATGAAGACAACAATTGGCGCACCTTTAGTTCTTCTCAAAAAATCGCATGGAAAACAGGTACAAGTTTTGGTTTTCGCGACGCTTGGGCGATAGGAATCACGCCTGATTATGTGGTTGCAGTTTGGGTTGGAAATGCCGATGGCGAAGGAAGACCAGGCTTGACAGGAATCAGCGCTGCAGCTCCTTTGATGTTTGATCTTTTTAGACAATTGCCAACTTCTGAAAAATGGTTTAAAGCACCAAAGAATTCTTTGGTGATGGTTCCAATTTGTCATGAAAGTGGTCACCGAGCTTCTAGTTTATGCGTTCAAAAAGATTGGCGTTGGATTCCAAAAACGAGTTTAGATTCGAAAGCTTGTCCCTATCATCAATTGATTCACCTGAGCAAAACAACCAATCAACGCGTAGACAGCGACTGTGAAAGTGTGTTCAATATGAAACACGAAAAATGGTTTGTTTTGCCTTCAATCATAGAGAAATACTACAAATTTAATCATCCGAATTACAGAACCTTGCCAGAATACAAACCAGAATGTTTATCTAAAATTTCAGACAAAGCAATAGGAATTATTTATCCGAAAAACAGAAGCAAAATCTACGTTCCGATTGAGATTGATGGAAAACAAGGTCGAACAATTTTTGAAGCGACGCATCGAAATATGAACACCAAAATCTATTGGCACCTAGACGATAATTATATTGGAGAGACCAAAGAAATTCATCAATTGTCTTTGAATCCAAGTGTTGGTTTACATAAATTAATGCTAGTGGATGAAAATGGAATTATGCAGGAGATTGAATTTGAGGTAATTGGTAAATAGTTTACGGTTTTTTTGATAGGTATAAAGTAATATTTGTAGAGCCTATTTTGATATTTGCTGTAATTTCCCAATATCGCAATATCGGAATATGACGATATGACGATTTAACCCAAATCACAAAAGATTTTGATATTTCAATACAAAAATAGCCTATACAAAAATTGAGTTCCCGGCGAAGTCCTTCATCGCAATATCGGAATATGGCGATATGACGATTTTCCAAAAATCAAAGGCCAAAGCTCCCTATTTTTAGTTTGTTAATAATTCTGTTTTTTTTAAGCTTTTCTTGTAAAATTCTTAATCCAAAATACTTACTTTTACTTTCAATGTCAGTAATCATTTTAATCGGTTTTATGGGCTGTGGAAAATCCACTTTTGGTAAAAAACTTGCCAAACAATTGAATTATGAATTCATGGATGCCGACGACGCCATAGAAGCCAAATATAGGTTGAAAATCAAAGATATTTTTAGTCAATTTGGTGAAGCTCATTTTCGAAAATTAGAAGAGAAATTTATTTTGGAATTGGATAAAGAACAAAATATCGTTTTAGCAACTGGCGGTGGAATGCCTTGTTTTGGAAAAAACATGAAATTGTTGAATCAATTAGGCATCACATTTTATTTACAAAGACCTATTCCTGAATTGGTCAATCGATTGATTAATGCCAAACGGCCGAGACCATTAATTCAAGGCAAAAATCAATCAGAATTGACAGAATTCATTGAAGAATTATTACCAAAAAGAGAACTTTTTTACCTTAAATCTCATCATGTCTTAAATCGTGATCAACATAATCCGATGTTTGTTCAATTGCTTTTAAATCAAAAATCGGGAGTATCAGACAGTGACTAATTTCTAGATCACATTGACTAATAATTCAATAAAATATACAATCTTTAATTCCTATTATTTAAAATTAAAAATCATCTTTATTATAAATATTGAAATCATGAAAATTCAACGCATTATTCTTCATTCACTTTTATTGGTTCTTGGACTCACATTTTGGGGTTGCAGCTCAAGTCCTGAAATTATCAAAATCGATCCAGCTTATGGTGAATATATTTCTGGTTATTCTTCTGGAATGATTACCCGTAAATCGAATATTAGAATCGAATTAGCAGAAAATGTCCCAACTGTTTCAGATGAAGAGGGTGCTTTACCAGACTCGACTTTACTAGAGGATATCTTTTCTTTTGAGCCAGCAGTGGAAGGAAAAGCCGTTTGGATTAGCGACCGAGTAATTGAATTTATTCCTTTTGAAACTTTGCCGGCAAATCAATTTTATACAGTTGATTTTGATTTGGAACGCGTAGCGAAAGTGAAAGATAATTACGAGAATTTTAAATTTCAATTTTCAACTTTCCAACAGACACTTTTTGTTGAAACAAATGGACTTACAAGCTACGATGATTACTATTCTGAATGGCAAAAATTGGAAGGAAGTATCATGACTTCGGATTTTGAAGATACTACGAAATTGAAGCAATCGATTCATGCAACGCAAGACGGAAAACCGTTAAAATTGACTTTAAGTGAAAGTTATTACGATGAAAATAAATATTATTTCACTTTCGATAGTATCGTTAGAACTGAAAAACCAAGCAAAGTAATTGTAACTTGGGATGGAACGCCTGTCGAATCTATCAGCCGTGGCAAAAGGGAAATTGATGTTCCTGCATTAGGTGATTTTCAAGTTGTAAGTTCTAAAGTCATTGATAATGAAGAACAATTTGTTGAAGTGAGATTCAGTGAACCAATAGATCCAAATCAAAATTTGAATGGAATTATCACCATTGAAGGAATTGAAAAATTGACTTACAGCGTGGATTATAATACTGTAAATATTTACTTCACAAAACGTTATTTAGGAACGAAGAAATTATTCATTAGCAACGGAATTCGCAATGCGAAAGGATATAAGAAACTGGAAGATTTTTCCTCCGATATCACTTTTGAAGAACCAAAACCCCTAGTGCGACTGAAAGGAAACGGAAGTATTTTACCAAGTTCCAATGGACTAATTTTTCCTTTCGAATCAATCAGTTTGAAATCTGTAGATGTGCGCGTCATCAAAATTTACGAAACCAATGTTCACCACTTTCTGCAAGTAAATAATCTGGATGGAAACGATGAATTGACGCGTTTTGGAAAAGTAGTTGCTGAGAAAAAAATCAGGTTGGACTACAACAAAAAAACAAATCTAAAAGAATGGTCGCAACATGTAATTGACTTGGAAAAATTAATCAAGCCAGATCCAGGAGCAATTTACCGAGTAAGTATCAAATTCAATAAAAGCGATGCGATTTGTGATTGCGAATCCGACGAAGACGCTGAAGAAACATCTTATGAAAACGAAGACTATGAAAGTTCTCAAGAGGAAGAAGATCCTAATTGGAATGAGAATTTATGGAACAGTTACGGTTTTGACGGCGGATACGATACTTGGAATTATTACTCAGAAGATTATTCTGCGTGTGACAATAGTTACTACAACGGAAAAGCGGTCAGTAGAAACATTTTGGCGTCAGATTTAGGAATGATTTTTAAACTCGATCAAGACAAAACTTCTCATGCATTTGTGAATGATTTAATCACAACGAAACCGATTCAAAATGCTGAAATTCAATATTTTGATTATTCAAAACAACTTATTGCTTCAGGAATGACCGATGCAAGTGGAATGTTGGATATCAAATTGAGCGAAAAACCTTTCTTGATGATTGCCAAATTGGGAAAACAACGTGGCTATTTGAAATTGCTCGATGGTTACACCAATTCCTTGAGTAAATTTGATGTTGAAGGTGAATTGGTTCAAAAAGGAATTAAAGGTTTTATTTATGCGGAAAGAGGCGTTTGGCGTCCGGGAGATTCTTTGTACTTGACTTTCATTCTGGAAAATAAACTGCATAAAATTCCAGAAAATCACCCTGTTAAATTTGAGTTGCAAGATCCAAATGGACAAATCATTTATCAGGTGACTAAAACGAAACACGTCAATGGAATGTATGATTTTAGGGCGCAAACGAGCACTGAATCTCCAACAGGAAATTATACCGCTTACGTCCGTGTTGGAAATATCACGTTTTCGAAAAATCTCAAGGTTGAAACAATCAAACCAAATCGTTTGAAAATTTATTTGGACGAAAAACATATCAAACACAAAGACAGTTCTTTGCTTTCAGTAAAATGGTTACACGGCGCAGTTGCGAAGAATCTAAAAGTACTCGTGAACGCCAAAATCAGTCAAACAAATACCACTTTTGATCAATTCAAAAAGTACGAGTTTGATTCACCAATTCGCCAATACAATTCCAATGATGAATTTGTGTTTGAAGGAAATTTAAATTCAAACGGTGAAGCCATGGTTAGTACCAAATTGAACATTGGAAACAATGCTCCAGGAATGATGCGCGCAACATACATCACCAAAGTTTTTGAAAAAGGCGGCGATTTTAGCATCGATCGAACTTCAATTCCTTACTCGCCTTTTAAAACGTATGTTGGAATTCAAGCGCCAGCTACAAAAAGTTACGACAATTCACTAGAAACTGGAAATAATTACAAGTTTGACGTCGTAACTGTTGCAGAAAATGGCAACCTTACCAGTTGCAAAAAATTGCAGGTGAAAATCTACAAAATTCAATGGCGTTGGTGGTATGAACAAGGCGAAGAAGATGTTGCAAATTACATTGGTCGATCAGGAACAATTGTCGTTCAAGACACATTAATTAGCGCTCCAAACGGGAAAAGTTCCTTCAATTTCAAAATCAAATATCCTGAATATGGAAGATATTTGATGACTGTAACCGATTTAGAAGGTCAGCACCAAACTGGAACGATTATTACTGTCGATTGGCCATATTGGAGCAGAGCAAATCGAAAAAACAATGAAAATGCGAACATGTTGAATTTCTCTTGTGACAAAGAAAAATACAATGTGGGCGAAATGATTAAAGTTTCTTTTCCTTCCCTGAATGTTGGCCGTGCTTTGATTAGCATCGAAACAAGAACAAAAGTGCTTCAAAAGTTCTGGATTGAAACGCAAAAAGGTGAAACAACGCACGAATTTCAAGCTACTGCTGCGATGTCGCCAAATGCTTATGTGCATGTAACGCTCATTCAACCGCATGCGAATACAAAAAACGATTTACCGATTCGCATGTATGGCGTGGTTCCTGTGATGGTCGAAGATCCAGATACACATATTTACCCACAAATTGTGATGGCTGATGAATTGAAGCCTGAAACGACTGCGAATGTGAAAATCAAAGAAGCAAAGGGCAAAAAAATGACTTATACATTGGCAATCGTGGACGAAGGATTGTTAGATTTGACGTCTTTCAAAACGCCAGAACCATGGAGTACTTTCTACGCCAAAGAAGCTTTGGGTGTGAAAACTTGGGACATGTATGACCAAGTAATTGGCGCCTACGCAGGGAAATTGGATAAATTATTAAGTATCGGTGGCGACGGTTCAGGCAATGCTGGAAAAAATCCAAAAGCGAATCGTTTCAAACCTATGGTGAGATATATCGGCCCTTTCACAGTGGAAGCAGGACAAACAAGATCTCATGCGATTGACATTCCAAATTACGTTGGTTCAGTGCGCGTCATGGTAATTGCGCACAACGATGGCGCTTATGGACAAACTGAAAAAACGGTTCCAGTGAAGAAGCCGTTGATGATTTTAGCGACTTTACCAAGGGTTTTAGGTCCGGGCGAAGAAGTGGCTTTACCAGTCAATGTTTTTGCGATGGAAAAATTCATCAAAGATGTCAAAGTGACGGTTGAAGTGAATGATTTGGTGGTACTTCAAGGAGAAAAAACGCAGTCCATGAAATTTGCTCAAATCGGTGACGAAGTGTTGAATTTCAAATTGAAAGTTGCACTGAAAACGGGAATTGCAAAAATTAAAATAACGGCAACAAGTGGAAATGAAAAATCGACCGAAGAAATAGAATTAGATGTCCGAGCGCCAAATCCTGTGGTGACGGAAGGAACATCTTTGACCATCGAACCGGGGCAAGATTGGAATACTGATTTGAAATTCAAGGGTATTTTAGGAACAAACAAAGCGACGGTAGAATTATCGAATGTTCCATCCATGGGACTTGAGCGCAGATTGAATTATTTGATACAATATCCGCACGGATGCATCGAGCAAACAACTTCTGCCGTTTTTCCTCAATTGTTTTTAGGGAAACTGACAGATTTGAATGAAGCGCAACAAAACAAAATTGCTAAAAATATCAAAAATGCGCTGAAACGATATCAATTGTTCCAAACTTCCAATGGCGGATTCTCTTATTGGCCGGGCGAAGGTTCTGAAAGCGAATGGGGAAGCAATTACGCCGGTCATTTTATGGTCGAAGCAGAAAAAGCTGGATACAATTTACCTGCCGACATGAAACGCAGATGGGTGAAATACACGCAAATGGAAGCGAAAAATTGGTCGAGTCAAAACAATATGAATGTTTCATCTCGCGGAAATGAAGCGAATCAAATGACTCAAGCGTATCGTTTGTTTGTCTTGGCTTTGAATTCAACACCAGAATTGGGTGCGATGAACAGACTGCGTGAAGAACGAAATTTGACTAGCTCAGCAAAATGGCGTTTGGCTGCTACTTATCAATTGATTGGACAAGATGAAGTGGCGGTTCAAATGATTTCAAAATTGCCAGTTACCGTTGCTGCGTACAAGGAATTGTCTTACACTTATGGTTCAGATTCTCGTGACAGGGCAATGATGCTGGAAACGTTGGCATTGCTTGGACAAAAAACAAAAGCATCTCAAATTGCGAAAGAAATTTCAGCAGAATTGAGTGGTGATGGATGGATGAGTACGCAGGAAACAGCATACAGTTTATTGGCGATGTGTGAATACGCTGGAGTGAAAGGAGCTGGTTCAGCGATTAAATTTTCTTTCCAAGTGAAAAATGGAGCGGAAATCCCGATGGCAAGTGCCAAAGCAATCCAACAATTGAAATTTACAGAAAGTGATTTTGCATCGAAAGCGCCGTTCAAAGTTAAAAATACTGGTAAATCAACCTTATATGTCAAAGTGATGATTGAAGGAATTCCCTTTGTTGGAGATCAATCAGCTGCAGCGAATAATTTGAAATTGACTGTTAAATACCGCGACATGGCTGGAAGATATATCAAACCTGATAAATTGACCCAAGGAATGGAATTTAAAGCAGAAGTAACGGTTTACAATCCTGGTAAAAAAGGCTTGTATAAAGAAATGGCTTTGATGCAAATTTTCCCCAGCGGTTGGGAAATTCACAATGCGAGAATGGATGGCGAAAATGAAACGAATCAGGCAAGATATCAAGACATTCGAGATGATCGTGTTTACACTTATTACGAATTAGCGCCAAACAAAAGCAAGAAATTCTTGATTCAGTTGAATGCAACATATTTAGGGAAATTCTATTTGCCAACTTGCTATTCAGAAGCGATGTATGATCATTTAATCAGTGCCAAAACGCCCGGAAAATGGGTGGAAGTTGTGAAAGAAAAGTAATGTAAAAGCATTTTATAATCAAAAGCGATTTGGACAACAGATCTGAATCGCTTTTTTGTTTCACTCACAACATACTTTCCTTTTTCATTGCTTTCAACCACGCTAACCAACCAAAAATGGCTAAAATAGTGTAAACAATTGATAAGAATGACGATAAATACAATTCTCTTGAAGCGTATAAATAAATTGAAACAAGATCAACAGCTATAAAATAAGCCCAGCCTTCGTGGACTTTTTTGGTGATCATCAAAGTAGCAGAAAGCGCAAAAGAAGTCACAAAAGCGTCCAAAAAAGGAGAAGCTTGATTCGTATTTAATTTGAAATAATATCCCAAGCCAAAAGTTAGAATTCCGCTTAAAATGATGTTGATCAAATTCAAACGAATTCCCCATGTTTTGATTTCGTTGTTTTCTGCTGAACTTTTATTCCATAAAATCCAACCTAAAACGCCCATTCCGAAGTAGAAAACTTGAAGAAAAGTTTCAATGTAGAGTTTAGAAATGAAACAGATGTAGACGTATAATGCAGAGCTGATCAACGCAAAAAGCCAACATAAAATCAATCTTTTAGCGGCTAAAATCACATAAAAAATAGCTGTCGCAACAGCAAACCATTCCCAAATAGAAGTTTGAATGATTGCTCTTAAAATTTGTTGATAGACTGTTTGCACCAACGAATGATTAATGAACTGGTTCCGAAAAAATTGGATTAGCCATAAAAGTATAATCTGTCAGCGTTTTCAAAAAAGCGATGATTTTCAATTTTTCATCAGCAGTCAAAGGAATTCCAGCAGAAAGTGAAGGATCTAAAGTAGACGAACTTTGAACTCCATTGGCATAATGATCCAAAACCTGTGACAAAGTAAAATACCTTCCATCGTGCATATATGGATAAGTCAACTGCACATTTCTCAGAGAAGGCACCTTGAATTTTCCGTTATCCGCCGTATTTTGTGTGATTAATCCGCGACCGATATCTGTAAAAGTGGCATCTAAACCATTGTTTCTGAAACTAAAATCTGTAAAAAGTGGTTCTGTATGACAACCCGCACATTTAGACTTAAACAAAGTATACCCTTCATTTTCATCTGATGCAAATGTGTAAGTTCCCTTTTTATATTTATCGTATTTTGAATCATCGGAAATCAACATCGCCATGTATTGCCCTAGGGCTTGCAACATTTTTTGATCGGTTATGCTGTCTACTGCATACGCCAATTTAAATTTGGAACGGTAAGTAGAATTTGCATTTAATTTCCCAATTACTTGGAAAATAGTTTCGTGCATTTCAAGAGGATTGGTGATTGGTGCAACGGATAAAGTTTCAATATTATTCACACCACCATCCCACATGAAAGAAGGATACCATGCCAAATTAGCAAAAGAAGGTGAATTCCTAACACCCAAAGTTCCATTTACTCCAACACTCAGCGCCACATTGTGATCGGAAAATCCATGTGTTTGAGAATGGCATGAAGCACAAGAAATGGAATTATCTAGCGATAGAATTGTGTCGTAAAATAAATCACGACCTAATTCAAAACGCAATCTAGTCAATGTATTGTTTACAAAAGTATAGTGAGGCTCAGGAAAATAACTCGGTTTTCTGAAAGCAAAATTATCTATTGGAACTATTTCATTGTCTTTCTTGCAAGAAAAAACCAATAAAACCAAAATGAAAGAAAAAAACAATCTCATATTTCGAAACAATATCATTAATTGAAAAGTTTAAGAGGCGTCGAAATTAGTGAAAAAACCACAAAGACCTATTCCTAAATCTTTGTGGTTACTTGAATTCTTAAAAATTAATTGTGAACGTGCTCAAAAACAATTCCATTGAAAAAATCATTCGCCATTGTTTTTGCCATTGCTCCTGGCATGTGGATTGTATTTGTATTACTTACACTTCCAGAAGTATTCCAAAGTTTATCTGGGAATGTAATCATATGAATTTCACTTTGATGGTTTCCTGTTACAACTACATCGGTAGAGTTGCTCAAGAAAACTACGTTTTTAGTGGATAATGCACTATTTGTTCCCATAAAACCTCCTAAGTGAAAAGAATAAGAACCCGCAGATGAATTAACTGATGTTCCTTCCGCCTTTAAGAAAATGTAACCTGAATTCCAACTCCAAAACATGTTGTTTGCAATTGACAATGCGCCAGTTTGAGCACCAGAAACATTTCTTGTACTGTCAACACCGAAAGTGTAAGACAATTCAGTATAAGTACCTACAGGTACATTAGACATCATCAAATTAGTAGAACTTGGATTTTCTAAGTCAACTAAAAAATAACTTTCAGGCTGCGTCCACCAAGTTCCATCGGACTTTTTCAATTTCAAGTTTGAAATGTAATATTTCATCGTTGTGAAATTCAATGTATCGTTTGTAACAGGATGAATGTATGCAGCATTTAATGTGAAATTCGCAGTTTCATCTACCCATTTGTGTTCAAAATTTACACTTACACTACCTGTAGTTGCTGGTGCATCAACAATAGGATCTTCTTTTTTACATGATGTAAAAGTTAGGCCTGTGATTGCCAATGCAATCATTGAGATTTTTTTATATTGAGATAAAGTTTTCATTTTTTTTTAAATTAATCATTTGTAAAATAACACACTTATTATTCACAAAACTACATTTCAAGCAAATAAATTTAATCTACTTAACGCAATTATATTAATGAAAGACAAGTGAAATAAAGGATTTGTAATACAAAATTACAAATCGAATCAAACAATCAATTCTTTTTGGGGTGGTTGAAAACAATTTTCATTGAAATCAAAATGATATAGATTAGACCAATACGCAAATGAAATTTTTAATTTGGAAGAAGCAACTTTGGTTGAAAAAATATCCAATCCAAATTCTGCAGAAATGAATGGCGTTTCAACCTGTTCTAATTTTTGCGTAGGAAAAGGAAATTTTTGGCGTTCTTGCTTTCCTTCTAAATCCAATTGATTCATTTTTTTCATCAAGTAACATTTCCCATCACAATGAAGCATCGGTTTGTCCTTATTTACACAATACTTTTGGGTAATGATTTCTTGATTGATTTTCCAATTGAAAAAAGTAATAGGTTTGGTGGAGATTTGTAAGAAAATCAACAGCATCAAAACTATGGAAAAAAAGGATTTCATCAAATTTTTCAATTGTGAGACAAAAGTAAAGAGAAAATTAAGATTGAAATCAAAAAATTGAAAAAAAAAACAGATATTGAATAATTCGTATTTTTACGCATGATTCAGCAGTTTTTAAAGGAAGGAGGTATCTACACTTTGTCGAATTTCGCGACAAAAGGCATTTCTCTTTTGCTGATTCCATTTTATACTGCTTATTTCTCCCCAGCTGATTATGGAGTTTTGGATTATTTATCGGTTTTATCAGGCGTAATCAATGCGATTTTTAGCTTGCAAATTGCCCAAGGCGTTTCACGTTATTTGGGAGATAATTCTCTCTCGAAATTGGAAAAAAGAAAATTGGGCGCAACGGGAATCAATGCAATTTTTATAGTCTATTTTGCCACGGCGGCTTTTCTTTTGTTGACCCAGAATTTCTGGAAATCAATCAGCGAAACTTCAAACAATGAATTCACTGATAACATTTTTCAATTGATGATTGTAAATACTTGCATCAACGCACTTTTTTTTCAATTGGGAATTCATTTGCGTTTCAGACGAAAAACGATCGCTTTTGCTTGGTTGAGTTTCATTCAATCTTTGGCAAATATCTCATTGATATTGACTTTGGTCAGTTATGGTCAGTTGGGAATTGAAGCGATTTATTGGGCTTCAACATTTATTGCGCCTTTTATTGTCGCTTTTCAACTGTATTTACTGCGGAAAGAATACCTTTTTTACCTTGGGAGGAAAGAGCTAAAAATGATTTTGCAATTTTCGATTCCATTGATTCCTGCTGCCTTGGCAATGTTGGCTTTGGATATCACAGATCGATTTGTGATTGCACAAAAAATGTCACTGAACGAACTTGGCGTTTACAGTGTAGGCGCTAAATTTCCGACAATTTTAACTTTATTAATTGCTAGTTTTAGCATGGCCTTGGCTCCAATTGTGATTGAAAATTATAAACTTGAATCCACCAAAATCAAACTACAAAAACTGATTCGAAATTATTTCATCATCGGCGGAATCTTCGTTTTAATCCTTGCACTTTTTTCGCAGGAAACAATACTCGTCTTCACCAACTCAAATTATCTTGAAGCCTATAAAATAATGCCTTTGCTTTATTTAGTGGCATTCATCAATGGAATTTCAATGTTTTCATTAGGTATTTTCTTAAGTAATAAAACTTACATTCAATCGATAATAAATATGCTGGCGGCAGTTTTGAATTTGCTACTCAATCTTTGGTTTGTTCCAATCTACGGGATTTTAGGCGCTGCGATTTCAACTTTGATTGCGATTTCATTTAATGTCATTTTGCTGTCCTTTTTCAGCACACAATTTTATAAATTCATCGCCTTTTCAACCGTCGCTTTTTATTTGTTGGCAATTACAACCATTATCGGATTCGTCAGTATGATTGCTCATCTAAAAGTAGATTTTCACATGCTTTTGGTTTTCAAAATATTGATTTCATTGGCTTTGATTTTCTTCCTATGGAAACATTTTCAAAAAAACATTCGACATGGAATCTCAAAATAAACCCAAAATAACACAAGTGCTCTATTCCGGAAAGGGCGGACATGGAAGCGTTGTGCAATCATTGATCGAAGGTGATACTGAAAAACAATTTCAACAGCAATTCATTTATTTTGGCATTGAAACCTTGGATTCCGATTACAAAGCATTTTGCGAAACAAATCAAATTCCATTTGAAAACATTTTAAAGCAAAAAGGAAAACACTTTTCAAGTTGGAAATTGTATTTAAAAATCCTGAAGCGACAAAACCCTGATTTTATTTTCCTGCATTCCATGACCTTGATTTTGCCAACGATTTGGTATTGTTGGTTTCACAAGACAAAATGCATCGCAGTAGAACACCAGAGTAATCAAGCCAAGCGCAAGAGCGAATGGATTTGGTCTTTTTTGGCAGTGATTTTTTGCAGCAGAATTGTTTATTTGACTGAAAACTATCAAACTGAGGTTATACGTAATATCGGAATATTGCGATATTACGAAAAAGCGATGGTTATTGCGAATGGCATCGATACCGAATATTTTAAGCCTGCAATAGGAACTGAAAAAAAATCTGCTTTCAAAATCGGAATGGCAAGCAGAATCAATTCGTTGCGCGATCACCAAACATTGATTCAAGCGTTTGAAAAACTGAATCATGAAACGCTAAATCTTGAGTTGCATATCGCAGGAGCTGGAGAAGGTTTTGAAAATTTACAAAGTCTTGTTAATCAATCGAAAGTAACAGACAAAATAATACTGCTCGGAAATTTGAATCAAGCAGAAATATTGACTTTTTATCAATCTTTGCAACTTTACATTCACAGCAGTTTAGCAGAAACGCAAAGCACCGCGATTTTACAAGCAATGGCCGTTGGATTACCAATTATTGCTACAAATATCCCAGGGAATAGAGAATTAGTTATCAATCAACAAACCGGTATTTTGGTTGCTGTGAAAAATGTAAATGAATTAAAAATTTCCATCGAATCCTTGATTCAAAATGCAATATTTGCTAATGAACTTGGTGGGAATGCCAGACAAAAATGCTTGGCTGAATTTACAACTAAAATACAATTCTCAGGCTATGCTAAATTGATTTCAAAAGCTTAAAAAACAAGAATTTAGTTTTAAAAAATTACATTTCAGACGTCGAAACAGCAATTTAAACAAGTAAATACCTTACCTTTAGCCCCCAATGAGAATTGTCTTTGATGCAAGATTACATTTTCCAGCTGTATCTGGAATGTCGCGCTATATCGTAAACTTATTGAACCATTTATTGGCTATTGACAATGAAAATCAATACATTATTCTCGTAAATGGACAATTGCCAGCAAGTGATGAATTGTTTTTGCTCCAAAAATATCCCAATGTCACTTTCAAGAAAATTGCTTTGCATCACATGGGAATTGTGAATTATACAAAGATGCCCGCAATCATTCGCGGTTTGAAGCCAGACATTTATCATTATCCACATTTGGATGCGCCAATTGTTAAAGGAATCAAAACAATTTCAACTATTCATGATTCAAATTTGTCAGGAAATATTAAAAAGTTTGACGATCCGCTTGGAATTAAAACTTGGTATTTCAAAAAAGCCTTGGCAAATACGCTGAAAAAAGCAGCTTCTGTGATTTTTATTTCAAATGCTTCGAAAAATGAAATTTTAAATGACTACGCAGATGCTTCGGATGAAAAATTCAAATTGGTATACAATGGTTTCGATAGTAAATTTGGAGAAATTAGCGAACAAACAATCATCGATGTAAAAAGCAAATTTCATTTAGAAAAACCTTTTTTATTGTACGTTGGACAAATTAGAAGTCACAAAAATATCCGACGAATGGTTCAATCATTCTTGAAAATCAATTCGGATTGGGAATTTATTTTAGTTGGACACAACTACATGAAAATCGACTTTTCAAAATATCCGAAAAACGTGCGCTATTTATCTGTCGTTTCAGAAAATGAATTGAAAGGACTGTATTATCATTCCAAAGCATTCATTTTCCCTTCATTCATCGAGGGTTTCGGCTTCCCAGTTTTGGAATCATTGTCGTTTGGAAAACCAATCATCGGCACGAATTACGGCGCCATTGCAGAAATTGGAAATGGATTCTTGATTGGAGTCGACCCAAAAGACGAAAATGACATCGCCGCAAAAATGTCGAAATTCATGATTCAATCTGAAGCAGAATTAGATTTAGCCGATTGTCAAAACTACATCCAAAAATTCAGCTGGGAAACTTGCGCGAAGGAGGTTTTGGAGATTTATAAGGAAACTTTTTCTGTTTAAATTTTTAGATTGTTGGATTTTTAGATTATTGGATTTTTAGACTTTTATTTTGTCCAATAATCTAACGTTCTAATAATCCAACCATCCGATACTCTAATAATCCATTTTTCCCTACCTTTGAGCAATGAATTTCATCAAGGATTTTGCACTTGGAATGCGCGCTTATTGGAAAGCATTTCTTTTCATTCGGGAAAGGAAAATGTATTGGTATGCGTTGATTCCTGCTTTTTTGATGTTGGGAATTTACCAATTTGGCAGTTGGGTTCAGTATCGACAGTTCGATACCGACACGCGCACTATGAATGGAATTGTTTGGTATCTAATTCAATTAATGCTTGAAATTTCGATTGCATTGTTGTTTATGCAATTTTCGAAATACATGGTCGTCACGATTTTATCACCACTTCTCGCCTATTTATCGCAGAAAACTGAGAATATTATCACTGGAAATAAATATCCGTTCAACATGAAACAATTTTGGCTCGACATCAAACGCGGTTTGCGGATTGTGGTCAGAAACATCATGTGGCAATATTTTTTCTTCCTGCTGATTTTTGCATTTTGCGCCATTTTTTGGGATAATATTCACGAAAGTCCAGTTTTCTATATCACCTATTTAATCAGTTTCTATTATTATGGATTCAGTTTTTTGGATTATGTGAATGAACGCCGAAAATTAAGCGTCGACGCAAGTATTTTGCTCATGCGCAAGCACCGCGGTTTGACCATGGCGATTGGAATGGTCTTTTCATTGTTAATTTTGGTGCCTGTGAATTTGAATGCGCTTTTCGATTGGCATAGATTTTCATTTGCGCCTATTGAAGTTGTCAGTCAATTTTGTGTACATTTTTTCTTGTGGTTTTGCGCTGCTTTTGCGCCTATTTTAGCCAGTGTCGCTTCTACAATTGCAATGCACGATTTAGTTGATTTAAGTGGAAATAAATTCGTCAAGCGCAGCGATTTGAATCAGCAAAACGCAGGACTTTGACTTTTAAACAATTCCACTGTAAAAAAAATCGAATTTTGCCCAATTTCAATTCTTAAATAAAATTTCATTCAATTATATTTGTTGATAAATTGGAAATCATTACTTGGCATTACAATTGCTAAGATAAAATCAACAAAATCAAACTTTATGAAGAATTTTAAAATTATTTTTTGCGCTTTAAGCCTACTAGTTTCTATTTCAAACGGAAAAGTTTTTGCTGTAAATAATTCAATCACACCACCAGACAGTACGACCAATTTGGTTGATAAATCTGCTGCATTGATTATGATTGAAGATGGTAAAAAAATGTTTAGCGAAAGAAAAAATCGCGAGGCGTTGATTTTATTCAGAGAAGCTGCACAAAAAGACCCAAATACCTGGAGAGCGCCTTATTGGATCAGTTTGTGTCACTACAATTTGGATAACTACGGTTTTGCGCTACAATATGCAACCAAAGCGGTGAAATTAGATGCAGATGGAGTTGACAAAGATGTTTACGATGTGATTGCAAAAAGCTACCACAGTACTGGGAAATTGGATTCTGCCATCATGTTCTACGAAATTGCGTTGGAAAAACTCTCAAAAATGCAGGCGAAAGATTTGCAAATCAAAGAGAAAATTGAAAATTGTAAATTCGCTCAAGCAGAAATGGCAAAAACTCCTTTTGCAACCAAAGTAAAAATGGTTGGTGAAGTGAATTCAGGATACAATGAATATGCACCAATCATCGTGAAAGGTGGAAAAGGAATGTTTTTTGCTTCAAGAAGAAACAATACGACTGGCGGATTGATGAATCCAGAAGATGAGCAATATTTTGAAGATATTTATTATGCTCAATGGAACGAAGAAGAGCAAAAATGGGACAGCATCACCAACGAAATTGACAGAATCAATGCATCAGGTTTTGAAGCGATGTCATGGATTTCTAAAGATGGTTTGACAGCTTACATGACAATCAACAACGAAGCTGCTGACGAAAAAATCCAAACACAAAGTTCTGATATTTTTGAAATTCAATTCACAACGAAAGGAAAATGGTCGAATCCAAAAAAAATCGTTGCGGTAAACTCTTCATTCTTTGATGGCGCAGCAACGGTGACTGGCGATGGAAATACCATGTATTTTGTTTCTACAAGAAATGGTGAACGCAAACAATTTGATATTTATGTTGCTCAAAAAACTGGAAAAACATGGGGCGAACCAAAACCAGTTTCAGACAGTATAAACACAGTTAGAAGTGAAACAACACCTTACATCACTGCAGACGGAAGATATTTATTTTTTAGTTCCAACGGACATTTAGGAATGGGCGGTTACGATATTTTTGTTTCTGAAAACTTGGGGTCAACTTGGTCAAAACCAATCAATTTAGGAAGTGGAATCAACACCGTAAACAACGATACACATTTCCAATATTACCCAGAATTGAAAAAAGCAGTTTTTGCAGGTTTCACCATCCAAGGTCAAAAAGCAAGTTTGGATTTATACCAAATAGACATGACGAATTTTGTGATGCCGAAGAAATAAAATTTAAAACCAGATAATCAAATTAGAGACTTCAGAAATGAAGTCTTTTTTTTGCGCAAAATTCAACTCAAATTGAAATTCAATTAATTTGTTTAATTTTAAACTACCAATAAATTCTAAAAATGAAAAAATACTTTTCCTTGATATTGTTATTCATTGCTTTGAATGGCTTGAATGCGCAAATCCAAATGCCAGCAACTTCAAAGCATGATTTAAAAATCATTCAAGAAACTTGGGATAAAGAAGGCATCAAATCTTTTCAAAAACTGGAAAATTTATACCCGATTTACAAAATCAACGGCAAACAAATTATTTCATTGATAGCCAAAGTCAATTCAAATTACAATATTTCCAATTTGCAACAATATGAAATTAGTCAAGGTTCAAGAATCGGAAATATTGTGACTTTAAAAGTTCCACTAAGTGCTATTCAACAAATTTCTTCGATTCCTGGAATTTCTTACCTCGAAATTGCTGCGAAAGTGCAACCACATTTAAATAGAGCGTTGAAAGATGCGCGCGTTGACAGCGTTCATTTGGGAATTAATCTTCCGCAGGCATACACCGGAAAAAATGTCTACATCGGCGTGACAGATTGGGGCTTTGATTACACGCATCCAATGTATTACGACACTACTTTGTCATTTACAAGAATCGCTGCTGCTTGGGATCAATACAAACAAAGTGGTCCAAATCCGACTGGTTTTAATTACGGAACAGAATATACTTCGCAAGCAGATTTGATTGTTGCTGGTTCTGACACAGCCAATATCTATAGTTATTCTTATCACGGTGGTCATGTTGCAGGAATTGCTGGCGGTTCTGGAGCAGGAACAGCATATCGCGGTGTTGCTTACGAAGCTGAATTTCT
Source organism: Chryseobacterium gleum (assembly GCA_945897805.1). Lineage (GTDB taxonomy): Bacteria > Bacteroidota > Bacteroidia > Flavobacteriales_D > Crocinitomicaceae > JAQVCM01. Next base: position 70,589 of record CAMDFX010000007.1, on the reverse strand, counting down.
TTTTACCACGTTTTTAGTCGATGCAGGCGCAGTAATTGATGCTTATGATTGGATGCACCAAAAAGCGGTTGCAGCAAACAAAAGATTGGTAATCAACCAAAGTTGGGGCTTGCATTACATCGGAAACTTAGACGGAACTTCTTTGATTAGTCAAGCAATTGATAATCTCTCAGACCAAGGAGTCGTTTTTGCTTCATCAGGCGGAAACAATGGCGATGTGAATTTTCACCTCAAAAAAACGTTCAATAACGACGTTTTGAAATCCAAAGTTGATTTTTATTCTTACTCAGCAAATCCAAATATGTGGGGTCAATCGATTACACTTTGGGGCGAGCCGTCCAAAAACTTTTCAGTTGCCGTGAGTGTTACCAATACTTCCAACGTTTTGTTGAACGAGAGTATTTACTACAATTCTGCCACTACCGGTAATTACATCGACACTTTTTTGGTCATTGGAAACGATACTGTTTTTTACAATTTGACAATGGAAAATGTCAATCCGCTGAATAATCGTCCACATGCGCGATTCAGAATCAAAAATACGAATACAGCGTATCGAATTATCTTAAATGTTTCAGCAGTAGACGGAACTGTTCATGCTTGGAATGTGACAGAATTAACAAACGGCGTTGGAAATTGGGGAATGCCATTTTCATTGGGTGGTGCAGGAACGATATTTGGCGATGCAAATTATGGAATTGGAGAACCTTCTTGTACGGAAAGTGTGATTTCAGTTGCGGCACATTCATCTCGATATGCTTTGCCAAGTGGAACATTGACTGGCGGCGCAATTGCATCTTTTTCTAGCTATGGACCAACATTAGATGAACGTTCAAAACCAGATATTTCTGCACCAGGCGTGAGTGTTTGCTCCTCCGTTTCATCGTTCACCGACAATTCTTTTACGAGTGCGCAAATTGTTTCTTTCAACGGAACAGACTATAAATTCACAAGAATTTCTGGAACTTCGATGTCATCACCGATGGTAACGGGTGTTGTAGCGCTGATTTTAGAAGCAAATCCATATTTGATGCCTTGGCAAGTGAAAGACATCATTCGTGAAAGTGCGCGTACAGATTCATACACAGGAGTGATTCCAGCAGGAGGAAGTTTACGTTGGGGAATGGGGAAATTGGATGCTTATGAAGCGATTAAATTGGCTTTAAACACCGTTTCAATAGACCAAATTGATGAAAAATCTTTTGTCAAAGTTTTCCCAAATCCAACGACAGGATTGTTATATATTCAAGGAAATTTGAAAGGTAATGAAACGATCCAATTGATTGGTTTGGATGGGAAAATCTTGTTAAATAGTCAACTTGAAATCAGTAAATTAGATTTATCAGCTTTTGAACCAGGCATGTACATTTTGAAAATTCACTCAAATAGTGGAGATAAATCTGTCCAAGTGATCAAAGAATAAAAATGGAAAACATTCTTGAAATCGGCAAAAAAGACTTGAAAATCGTTCGAAAAATTGTGTTCGAAACATGGCCTGTTTCGTATGGCGAAATTTTGAGTCAGAGGCAATTGACTTATATGTTGGATAAATTCTACAATATCGAATCCTTGGAAGCAACGATTGATGATGGTCATCGCTATTTTATATATTTTGAAAACGACATTCCACTCGGTTTTTTGGGCGTTCAAGCAGGATTAGAAACTGATTCTTTGAAAATTCACAAGTTGTATGTTTTACCAAAAAATCAGGGCAAAAACATTGGATTGAAACTATTTCAGTGCGCAGAAAATCTAACTAAAGCGATGAATTTGAATAGGATCTTTTTGAATGTAAATCGTTTCAACAAAGCGAAAAGTTTCTATGAAAGGATTGGAATGAATATCTGCAAAGTTGAAGATATTGAGATCGGAAATGGTTATTTGATGGAGGATTTTGTAATGGAGAAAAATCTCTAATTAAATACTCTACTTCGCAAAAGTATATTTCAAATTCTCCGAAACACCCTCTATTTTCAAGAATATTTCACTTCCAACTTCTTGTTTGTAAGCCAAATTAGAAATATCGAAAGTCAAGGTCTTCATGATTAACGCTTTGCATTTATCTTCGTGTGCATTGTGAACTAATTTGACAGCACGAATTGGAGGCAAAGATTTTGAAATCATTTCACTTCCTACCAAACTAAAATCATGTTCCTCGCAACCACCGCCGTAAGAAACTTCTAAAATCAAGTTATTTCCTTCAATTTTTGCAGATTGAATATTGATCTGGTCATTTTTTTCTGGAAATTCACCAATTGCTGAACTCGCTGTCATTGGTTTTGTTTTTAAAGTTTGACCTGTTCCATCTCCGGCATTTTTTTTAGTACCACAACTAAAAAATAATCCAACTGCAAGTAAAATAACGATTGATTTCATGGTTTTTGTTTTTTCTGTTTGTTCAAATATAGCGCCAATTTTGAAATTGAAATCATTATTGATAACATAAATCTAGTATTGCAAAAATCAATTCTTGCTTGTTCCTGCCGTTTTCCGTAATTTTGCAGCATGAAAACAAAAACGCTTAAGAAAAATAAAGTCAACGTTGTGACTTTAGGTTGTTCCAAAAATTTATTTGATTCAGAAGTCTTAATGGCTCAACTGAAAGCGAATAAATTTGATGTGGAGCACGAATCTATGAGCGATGACGCAGAAATTGTGATTATCAATACCTGCGGATTTATTGACAATGCCAAACAAGAATCTATCGACACCATTTTACGATACGCGCAAGCAAAAAAAGAAGGCGCAGTCGACAAAGTATATGTTACAGGTTGTTTATCAGAACGTTACAAAGACGATTTAGAAGCCGAAATTCCAGAAGTAGACGCGTTTTTTGGTACACGTGATTTACCAAGACTTTTGAAAACTTTGAAAGCCGATTACAAACATGAATTGGTTGGAGAACGACTTTTAACAACACCTTCACACTACGCCTATTTCAAAATTGCAGAAGGTTGTGATCGTCCATGTTCATTTTGCGCGATTCCTTTGATGCGTGGAAAACACGTTTCTACACCGATGGAAGATTTAGTTAAGTCAGCAAAAAGTTTAGCCGCACAAGGTGTGAAAGAATTGATGTTGATTGCGCAAGATTTAACCTATTACGGTTTAGATATTTACAAAAAAAGAAATTTGGCCGAATTGATCGAAAAATTGGCTGAAGTGGAAGGAATTGAATGGATTCGTTTGCATTACGCTTTTCCAGCAGGATTTCCGATGGATGTTTTGGACCTAATGAATAACAATTCGAAAGTCGTGAATTACTTAGACATGCCATTGCAACACGGTTCCTCGAAAATTTTGAAATCCATGCGACGCGGCATCGACCGTGAAAAAACGGAAGCATTGGTGAACGAAATTCGAGCGAAAGTGCCAGGAATTGCGATTCGTACAACTTTAATCGCTGGTTATCCGGGAGAAACGGAAGCCGATTTCCAAGAAATGTATGATTTTGTGGAAAGAATGCGTTTCGAACGATTGGGAATTTTCACCTATTCGCACGAAGAAAATACACACGCTTACTTGTTGGAGGACGATGTGGATGAAAAGACCAAAAAAGACCGCGCTGACCAAATAATGGAATTACAATCGGGTATCAGTTTTGAGTTGAATCAACAAAAAATTGGTAAAATTTACCGCGTATTGTTTGACCGAATCGAAGGCGATTATTTCATCGGAAGATCCGAATTTGATTCCCCAGAGGTTGATAATGAAGTGTTGGTTAAAAAATCTGAAGGTTTTGTAAGAATTGGTGATTTTGCTGCTGTTGAAATTACTTCCGCAGATCACTATGATTTGTATGGTAAACTGGTCTAAGGAGAGTGATAAAGAAATTTACAATCGATTTTATCAAACAACGGAATATCGCAATATCCCGATATGCCGATATACCGATATTTCAATAGAAGGCATTTTTTCTTAGTTTTAAATCTTATTTCAGGCAACTTTAGTTTTTCTGGCGAGTAATTAACTCGCAAGGGAAAATTAAAACTTAATGAATGGAAATAATTTAAGAATGGAATAAAACCAATTTGGTGATCACGGAGCAAGTACTTGTAGATTTTACAAAAGGTAAAAAGTATGCATTTGATGTAATCTATTCATCATATTCTGCTGGAATGTACGCCATTTGTTTGCGATACACCAGATGTGAGGACGATGCCCAAGATGTGGTTCAAGAAGCATTTATCAAGGTTTACAAAAATCAATCGCAATATCAACTCACTTCGCCAATTGGCGCTTGGATTAAATCAATCACTATCAACACTGCGCTGACGTATATTCAAAAAATGTATAAATATCAATTGCACGAAGATGAAAAAGTTTTCGATGAATTGGTTTGGGAAGAAGAACCGACAGTTGAAATGGAAGAGCTACGAGCGAAATTAATGCAAATTTTGAACAAGCTACCGGAAGGTTATCGTTTGGTTTTCAATTTATTTGCTATTGAAAACTTATCCCACAAAGAAATTGCGGAGTATTTGGGAATCAGTGAAAACACTTCCAAAACCCAATACTTCAAAGCGAAAAAGTTTATTCAAAAGATTCTTGAATCAGAAAAAATTGCAGGATGAAAGAGCAAGACGAAATAAAAGATTTATTCAAAGACAGTTTCGACGGCTTTGAAGTGACACCTCCAACAAGTGTTAAGATCAATATTGATCAAAAAATTAGCCAGATTCAATCGAAAGGGAAATTGAAATGGTTCTTTTTTGTAGGGATTTCTGTTTTGATTTTGGTATTGACGGTTTTACTTTTCAATCGAGAAGGGTCTAAAGATTCGAAAATCAATTTGGCATCGAACGGAATATCGCAATATGGCGATAAGTCGTCAAACGGAATATCGGAATATGGCGATAAGACGAAAGCTACTGAGACAAGCGAAATTGAAAGCAAATTGAATTCAGCCTCAAAAGAAAATCAAGCTATTGATAACAATTCTAACGCTTCAGAAAACAGCAAAAAATCTATTGAAAAAACAAGTTTAAAAACTTCAAAGAAGCTTGACAAAACGAACAAGCAACATAAAAATGGTAATCAGAAGAAAATAAAAAACACTTCTGCAAACTCAAACTCTGATGTTACGACAAAATCAAAGACCAAAATTTCAAATACCAAAAATAAGAAAAGCAAAAGGAATCGAAATAAATACCCCAATAAAAAAATCAAACCTGACGAAATAAAACCTGTAGTCTTTGAAAATCCATACAAATTGAGAATAGACGATATTGATGGACGAGAAACTATTGTTGAAACTGTTGAAAAAAACTACGATGAACAAAAAACAGCTCTCGACTCAAATGCTATTGCAAATATTGATTCATTGGATAGAATATTAAATGATTCGTTGGAAGAAAACTACCGAATGGCGGATGTTTCAAAAGTCAAAAGACCGTGGCTTTTTAGTTTGAAAACAGGCACTTCACTTGGTTTTAATCAGTTGAATGCTACTCCAGCGCTTGCTCTCAAAGAAAAAAGCAGTTTTTTCATTCAAACAGAATTTGCCTACTATCTAAATTCAAAAATGGCACTTTCATCTGGTGTAAATTACCAAAATAATTTTGAAAATATCTCACAAGACCAAACAGTTTTGGGTGATTCAGTGATTGTGAGTTACAATTACACCTATGTTTTAGATTCAATGCAACCTGTAGTCGATTCAATAGCCATTCCAGTTTACGGGCAAGATTCAACCACAATCAATTTTGCAAATAGTTATCAAGTGTACGCCATTGGTTTGCCAATTATGTTTCAATATTCTTTCGAATTCAATCCGAAATTATTTTTAGATTTGAGCGCTGGTGCAATTTTAAATCTCCAAGGGAGTAAATCGAATTACGAAAATCTGAATACTTCAAATCGAACAGTGAATAAATTTGGTGTAAAAGCATGTTTGAGATCGCAACTGAGATATCAATTTTCCAATTGGGGCGTGAGTTTGAATACCAATTTCGGCTATGATTTTAAACCCGTTCAATCTTGGGAAAATGTTAAGCGCAAAAGAAGTTATTTAGATTTAGGAATTGGAATTCATTACATGCTTAAATAGTTTGATTCCAGATTCCCCAAGCTTTTTTTGCTTGTTCTTGTAACATGGAAAAACCGTTTAAAATGATTGCACCTTGTTTTTCAGATTCTTTCAATAGAAGTGATTTTTCAGGATTGTAAATCAAATCGACCACCAAATGTTTATCGGAAATCAAAACTGTTGGAAAATTTGGTTTTGAATCAACATCAGGAAACGTACCTATCGGAGTGCAATTGACAATCATTTTACAAGCATTCACCATGTTTTCATTGATTGAATCATAGCCAAATTCATTGCTGCTTTTTGGATTTCTAGAAATAAAAATCACATCTAATCCGATTTTTTTTATAACATAGGCAATTGCTTTTGAAGCACCACCAGTTCCAAGAATCATTGCGCGCTCGTGGTTGTTATTCAAAAACGGTTTGATTGATTGACCAAATCCAAAAGCATCGGTATTGTATCCAATCAATTTACCATTTACATTTTTCACAGTGTTGACAGCGCCTATAACTTTCGCTTCATCAGACAATTCATCCAAAAAAGGAATGATTTCACTTTTGTAGGGAATCGTAACATTAAATCCAGAAAAATCTGTAAAACATTTGGCTTCAAACCATTCAGAAAGATTGGCTACTTCAATATTTTCATAGCTTGCATCAATCTCATTTTTGGCAAATAAATCTGTGAAAAACGTTTTCGAAAAAGAATAATCTAATTTCTTACCAAGCAAGCCAAACTTAAGCATTTTTGGAATTTATTTTAGTCTTAATTAGGCTTATTAACATTGGTAAAACTGAAATAAAGATGATTCCTAAGCAAACTTTCTCTATGTTTTCTTTGATCCAAGCTACATTTCCTAAAAAATATCCTGCCAAAGTCAAACTAAAAATCCACAAAAAACCGCCAACTACATCAAACGCTAAAAACCTTTTGTAATTCATTTTTCCGACTCCAGCTGCAAAGGGTGTAAATGTTCTCACTAAAGGAACGAAACGTGCCATAATGATTGCTTTGGTGCCATTTTTATCGAAAAATGCTTCCGTTTTCTCCAAGTATTCTTTTTTCACCAACTGACGACCTTTTATCTTCCAGCTAAAAACGCCTAATCCTAATTTTCTTCCGATCCAGTAATTGACATTGTCACCTAAAATAGCAGCGACGACTAATAATCCCAAAAGTAAAAAAATGCTCAACTGTCCTGGGGCACCAGTTGCAGTTGGGGCAGCGAAAAGTCCAGCTGTAAAAAGCAATGAATCACCTGGTAAAAAAGGCATTACAACCAATCCTGTTTCGATAAAAATCACCAGAAAAAGCACGACATAAATTGAATTGGAATAATTTTCGACAATCCAATCAAAGTCTAAATGAAACAGATGTTGAAATAATTCTACCATAAAAATTGAATTAATTTGAGATTAGTTTTGTCCAAATTGTTCTATCCAAGCCGCTATTCCGCCTTCAAGCACAACTAAGTTCGGTTGATTAAATTCGGTTTCCAATAAATTAGCCAATGCTTCAGCTCGTTTGCCGCTGTTGCACATTAAAATAATTTGTTGATCAGAAGGAAAATTGTTTAGATGTCCGCAAACCTCATCCATTGGAATGTGTTTGGAAGGAATAGAAGCTGCATCACGCTCATAATTTTCTCTAATATCGAGTAAAAAAAGATTCGTTTTGTTATCTAATTGCTGCTTCAAATCTGTTACCGAAATAAAATGCATATTATTTTTTTTTGCGAAGATAGTTATTTTGCTTTTAGGACAGAAGACATTACACAAAAGACATTAAACAAAAGACATTAGACAGAGGATATCTGTACTTCCCTAAATAGAGTTGACAGAATTGGTCTAAAACTACCCTTTTGGTTCTACGAAAACTTTGAATCTGAGAATTGTTTCTTTTTTCTTGGCGTTGGAAGAAATAATCACATTTCTATCTTGGGCGAAGTATTTTCCGTTGGTATCAAATTTCAGAAGTACCGAATCTGTTTTGCCAGGTTGTATTTCGTAGGGTGGAAAAATCAATTCGGTGCAATGGCACTCGACCACATAGGAATTAATTTTCAAAGGTGCATTGCCTGTATTTGTAAACACAAAGTAATGACTCAAATGCTGACCTTCTTTGGTTTTAGGAAATTTATATGTCTTTTGCTTAAAAAAAAATTCCGCCTCCTGACAAAAGCCAAGGGCGGAACTTAAAGTTATTATGATTGTCAGTAAAGACTTCATTCTAGTTGTTATTTGGCGCACCAGCATTGTTCACTGGAGAAGCACCTTCTGGAGCTGGAGCAACATTTCCTTTGATACGAATCACTTTATTAGGCTCATTTACAGCGTTGGAAGTAATTGTTACATTTTTATTAATTGCACCTGCTCTTTTAGTATCGTATTTGACAGAAATCACACCTTTTGCACCTGGAGCAATTGGCTCTTTTGGCCAAGATGGTACAGTACAACCGCAAGAACCTTGTGCTTTAGAAATAATCAATGGAGCATTTCCAGTATTTGTGAATTCAAAAGTACAAGTACCATTTGCACCATTTTTAATGTTACCATAGTCATGAACTTCTTTGCTAAAGTCAATTTTTGCTCCGTTTTCGATTTGCGCAGCCACTTTGTTTGAAATCATTGCCGTAGCAACAAACATAATTGATAAAACTAAACTCTTCATCTTTTTTATTTTTAAGTCTATTTAAAATTTCTTTGAATCAAAGATAAAACTCTTTTGTGAATGTAAAATGTATTTAACACATCGTTAACGATATGAAATTTCGAGCAAAAAAAATCCGCTTCAAAAAATGAAGCGGATTTAAAAATCTAATTATTTCTTAGTGACTTGGGGCGCCAGAAGTATTTACCGGGGAAGATCCTTCAACAGGAGCAGCAACATTTCCTTTGATTGTCAAAACTTTTGAGGCTTCAGTACCATTTGATGTTAAAGTAACAGTTTTAGTAAATTCACCTGTTCTTTTTGTATCGTATTTTACTATGATTTCACCTTTTGCCCCTGGAGCAATTGGCTCTTTTGGCCAAGTTGGCACAGTGCAGCCGCAAGAACCTGCAGCATTTGAAATGATTAATGGTGCATTTCCTGTATTTGTAAACTCAAAAGTACAAGTACCATTTGCTCCATTTTTAATATTCCCATAATCATGCACTTCTTTTTTGAAATCCATTTTTGCTTGCGCTTTCGCTTCATTTGAAATCATTGCAACAGCAACAAACATGATTGATAACATTACACTTTTCATCTTATTTATTTTATTAAGTTTCTAATTATTTATCAAAGATGTAAAAACTTTGAATTAGTTGTTTGTATTTAACAAAATGTTAACTGAATTACTACTTTGATTTCTTTTTATTCTGAAATTCAATCATTTCTTCCAACGACATTCCCATTAATTTGACTCTTGACGAAATATTCTCTCTGGTTTCCTTGTCTAATTTGGGAATTTCTAACAACTTTTCGTAGTATTCCCTAGCCTTTGCTATATCATTCAACATGAAATCATAGGTTGTTGCGATGCTGTATAAAACATCTTTTTTACCTTTATAATTTGGAAATTCAATCAATAAAGTATCAGCAATTTCAACTGATTTCACATACAGTTTTTGTTGAAGATACAACTGATGAACTTTATCTAAACATTCAGCTGAAAATTCATCTTTGGGATAATAATGGTAAAATGTCAAATGCGCATCAATAGTTTTTTGAATTGCATCATTTGGAACACTTTCAATTTGATTGTTCATTACCTGCTGATAATAAACCTTCAAGCTATCGTCGATTAGTTGAATATCAGACTTCAATTTTTCAATCGTTGGCGAACCGTCAGCATTTTCAGTTTTTGTGCCTGCGCAACTTACTAAACCAATTATTAAAACAGATAAAATAATGAATTTAAACATATTGAAAATTTTGAAAATATTATCGTCCTTTTTTGATTGCTGGAAATTTCATCTTATAATCAACTACAATTTCGCCTTTTGAAATATTTGACAACTTTTTCGTCAACAATTTTCTTTTAAGCACAGATAAGTGATCAGTAAACAAAATTCCTTCAATGTGGTCATATTCGTGTTGAATAATTCTCGCTTTGTAACCTTCAAAATTCTCTTCATGATATTTCCAATTTTCATCAAAATATGAAATCTGAATCGTATCATGGCGATATACCTCTTCTCTAATTTTAGGTATACTCAAACAGCCTTCATTGAAACCCCATTCGTCCCCTTTTTCCTCTGTGATAATTGGATTGATGAAAACCTTCTTAAATCCATTCATCCCTGTAGACTTTGGGTCTGGTTCATCTTCATCATCTTCTGCAAAAGGACTTCCATCAACAACAAATAATCGAATCGAACGACCAATTTGAGGCGCAGCTATACCAACACCAGAAGCATTGTACATCGTCTCAAACATGTCTTCAATCAACTGATCCAAGCCAGGATAATCTTTGACTATCTCCTCTGCCTCTTTTTTGAGAACTGGATCCCCGTATGCAACAATAGGTAAAATCATTTTAAAATATTGAAGTGCAAAATTACAAATTATTGAATAACGAACTAGAGAATTGGGAATGTTTGACAACTTGTTGAAAATTTTAACCGTGTAAATCTCAAATTTTGCAATTCCTTTTCATTCCTTATTGCTACTTTTGTAGAACTATTTTGGAATTTTATGGAAAGTGCATTACATCAAGAAGCCACGTTGGAACAAGCTGTTGAATTGGGATTACGTCCTGAAGAATTTGAAATGATTAAGGAAATCCTTGGTCGAACTCCAAACTTTACCGAAACGAGCGTATATTCTGTGATGTGGTCAGAGCATTGCTCTTACAAAAATTCAATTTTTTGGTTAAAACAATTACCTAAAGATGGCCCTCACATGTTGGTTAAAGCCGGTGAGGAAAATGCTGGTTTAGTTGATTTGGGTGATGGAATTGGTTGTGTTTTTAAAATCGAATCTCACAATCATCCAAGTGCTTTGGAACCATATCAAGGAGCAGCAACAGGAGTTGGAGGAATCAACCGGGATATTTTCACGATGGGTGCTCGCCCGATTGCTCAATTGAATTCATTGCGTTTTGGAGACATTTCTCAAGACAGAACAAAATGGTTGGTCAAAGGAGTTGTTAAAGGTATTTCTCACTATGGGAATGCTTTTGGAATTCCAACGGTTGGGGGTGAAGTGTTCTTTGACAAATCTTACAATCAAAACCCGCTCGTGAATGCTTTTTCAGCAGGAATTATTGATACAAAAAAAGTTATTTCAGCGAAAGCGAAAGGTCCAGGGAATCCTGTATATATAGTAGGCGCGGCTACTGGCAAAGACGGAATTGCGGGAGCTGCATTTGCTTCTAAAGATATTACAGAAGATTCTGTGTCTGATTTACCCTCTGTTCAAGTCGGTGATCCATTTTTGGAAAAACTATTATTGGAAGCAACAATGGAATTATCTGAAACAAATGCGATTGTCGGCATGCAAGACATGGGAGCAGCTGGAATTACTTGTTCTACCAACGAAATGAGCGCCGGCGGTGGTGTTGGAATGGACATTCACCTAGATCGTGTACCTACAAGACAAGAAAACATGTTGCCCTACGAGATTTTATTATCTGAATCTCAAGAGCGAATGTTGGTTGTTGTCAAAAAAGGAGAAGAAAGTGTTGTAAAATCGATTTTTGATAAATGGGATTTACACGCTGAAGAGATTGGTGTTGTAACAGAAGGCGGTAGAGTGCGATATTTCATGAATGGTGAAATTGTTGGTGATGTACCAGCTGAATCACTAGTTCTCGGTGGAGGAGCGCCTCAAAACGAAAGAGAATATAAAGAACCTGCTTATTACCAGGAATATAAAAAATTTAATATTGATCAAATTGAACAGCCAGAAGATCTGAAGGAAGTTGCTTTATATTTATTACAAAATCCAAATATTGCATCCAAAAAATGGGTCTATGAACAATATGATTCTATGGTTGGAACAAAAACAATGACAACCAATCGTCCTTCTGATGCTGCCGTTGTGAACATCAAAGGTTCGAACCGCGCATTAGCCATGACTGTTGACTGCAACTCACGATACGTTAACGCAGACCCTGAAATCGGAACCATGATTGCCGTTTCAGAAGCAGCAAGAAATATCGTTTGTGCTGGAGGAAATCCAAGCGCAATTACAAACTGTTTAAATTTTGGAAATCCATACAATCCTGAATCTTATTGGCAATTTGTTGGTGCAATTAAAGGTATGTCAAAAGCTTGTTTGAAGTTTGAAACGCCCGTAACTGGCGGAAATGTTTCTTTCTACAATCAATCTGTGGTCAATGGGATTGAAACGCCTGTTTTTCCTACTCCAACAATTGGCATGATTGGCTTGGTAGATGACAAAGAGAAAATCATGACCTTTGATTTTAAACAAAAAGGTGATTTGATTTTCATTTTGGGAGATAATGTAGATTGCATTAGTTCTTCAGAATATTTGGCATCATACCACAATGTTCAAGCTTCACCTGCACCCTATTTTGATTTAGAGAAAGAATTTGAATTGCAAGATATATTGAAAGGTTTGATTTATAATCAAATGATTAATGCCGCCCACGATTGTGCAGATGGTGGATTATTCATTACATTAGCTGAAATGTCATTCCCTAGAGGTTTAGGATTTGATATTGTAACTGATTCAGAAGTGCGAGAAGATGCATTCTTGTTTGGCGAAGCACAAAGTCGAGTGGTTGTTACTGTAAGTGAAGAGCAAGAGGAAGATTTCATCGAATATATGATGTCATCAAATGTTACATACACGCTACTTGGCCATGTTACAAAAGGTAAATTCATGATCGATGAAGATCATTATGGTTTTTGCGCTGAAGCAAAAGATATTTATGACAACGCTTTAGAAACCTACTTAGAAAAATAAGCTAATTGAATAATTTTCATACAAGCAACTTAATTAAGTTTGATATGTCCTACCATATAATTTCGATATATAAGGATCTCTTTTCTGAAATAAGTTAAAGCCAAGCTGAAACTTTTCATCAACCTGCTCTACAAGATACTGAATATAACAAGTTATTTGATCTAAAGCGATTTTCTTTACGTGATAGTAAGTTTTGTTTCCTTCAACATTGACTTGTAAAATTCCTGCATCTTCCAGAATTCGGACATGTTCAGATATGGTTGACTGTGCTAATTGAACGTAGAATTTTAAATCAGTCCCATTTAATCTTTTATGCTTTAATAGATTTTCGACAATTGCTATTCTTGCAGGATGTGCAAGCGCTTTGAAGAGTTTTGCGAGTTCAATGTGTTCACGCGTGTGGATGTGGTTTTTAGTGCTGCCCATGGGTCTAATAGTTAAAGATGATAATCTAAGGTAATACAAATTATTCAATTTTACAATAATTTGAAAAACTTTTCGTAATAATGCAATTTCGCAATATTGCGAAAAGTAGTTCAACCTAAAAAAGGAATATCGCAATATTGCGATAAGCAGTTGTATTTTCATCATATCGATCAACATACTTAATCTCCAAACACTACCTCCAGCCATTTACAGAAGTATTCTGATTTGAAATCAATAAATACTATTCTAGTCAAAAACTAGCCACCGAACATAATTTTTTCCTCAAAAATATAACCTTCAGAAAAAAAATTTCGCTGAAATCATACATCAAATAAATAATTCTAGATATTTCTCTTGATTTGCTAGTACTGAATAAGCTTCTTCAATTCGTAATTTACCAGATTTTCCAATTTTAAAACGCAATTGCTTATCCATTATTAATTTTTCTAATACCGCATACCATTCTTCATGACTTTCAGCCAAAAATCCATTGATCCCACTTTGAACTATTGTTGAATTGACGCCGACAGGAGACATGACTGTTGGAATCTCCAAAGCCATATATTGCAATCCTTTAAATCCACATTTACCCTCTGACCAAATGTCTTTTTTTAGAGGCATTACTCCAATGTTAATACTCGCTAAATCTTCTATTTCACTCTGTTTATTCCACTTTACAAATTTCAAAGATTTCAAATCGAATTCATTTGATTGATTTGAAATCACCAGGAAAGTAAAAGTGTATTTTTGTTCTAACTTTTTCAACACAGGAATTAATTCATCTAAATAATGCATTGTGGTATGTGTTCCTGTCCAACCAATTGTCAATTCCGCGGATTCTTGATTCGTCATAATATTGTGGTGATTCTCAGTATCTATTGTTGTTGGAATTATTTGCACATTTTGATTATATTGTCGAGCATAATCGGCCAAATAAGCATTTCCTGCCGTGATTTGGCTCGCCCATTTCATACAATATCGAACTTTCCAATAAGCCTTTAAACGGTGAAATTTCGCATTTGATTCACTGTAATTCGGTAACCAAATAGCATCATCAAAATCATAAATATATTTTCTTTGCAATACTTTTGCGATAATCCATTCAAAAATAGGTGGTCCAATATGCGCAGCTTCGCGATGAATGAAAATATAATCAGCTTTATGAAGTTTGAATAACAAGGTAAAACGTCGGAAAAAACTCATCAAAATTCCCCAAGTTTTTTTGAAAACTTTGCCTTCTCCATAAAGGGTTTTCCACGTCAATTGATTGATAAAAGGATAAATTTCAACTTCAAAACCATTCGCTTCTAAAAAATCAAAATATTGCTCAAAACGAAACCGTTGAGAAGGCGCTTCTTGATGCGGATAGGGAACGATGAAATAAATCTTTTTGCTCATAATCGAATAATGCTTTACAAAAATAAGATTTTAATCCTCTTATTGCAGAACAGTTTGATAGACTTTTAGATAACGACTAATTCCTTGTTTTAAAGAGAAAAAATCTTTAGCGCCAAATTGAATATCAGCGATTGAATAAACAATTTCAGAATGAACATTTGATGAATAGTTTTCACTATTTAAATGCTCAATCACAGAACCAGAACGATATTTTTTCACAATAAAATCTGTGTCACCGACTCCCGCATTGCACACGAGAGGAATGCCCATCGCCATGATTTCTCCCTGTTTAGTGGGTGAAGAAGCTTTTTTGGAAAATGTAGGTCTGATAAAAAATATTGATTTACTAAAGAGCGAAACATACAAAGGCACTTCTTTATGCAGACAAGAAACAACTTTAATTTTGGATGTTTCTATCTTTTTTTGCCTAGCAAGCTCTAAAATTGTTTCGGGATTTTCACCCGAAACAAAAAGCATTTTGGCTAGTTGATTATTTTGGGTTAAAACCTGAAAGTAGTCTAACATTTCAGACAACATATACCAAGTTCCTATTGAGCCGACGTAACCCAAGATGAAATCTTCATCGGAATATCCCAATATTCCCCTCAATAACTTTACGTCTTCAAAATCAATACTTTCAGTGTCAAACAAATCTAAATCTACACAACAAGGTATCACTTCAATCTTCAATTCTGATGATTTCAAAGAATCCCAACTTTCAATCTCTTCCTTTCCATTGTATGTCAACGAAATAATATGATCTGCTTGCTGGAAATATTGAATTTCTTTTCTTTTGAAATAATTATAAACCACTTTCAAAACTGGATTTTTTAAACTCCAAATTCCGCCTTCAATACGCTCATCAGCCCAAAAGCCGCGCATATCGAAAATAAATTTTACACCAAATTTTCTTTTCATCGCCATTCCAACCATTGCGGATAGATAGCTGCGACAATGTGCAATTGAAAAATTATTTTGCTTGTGCAGTTTGTAAGCCAATCTATGCATTCTAACAACATCGTAAATCGTAGATAAAAGTGGTGGTTTTTTGGTATAATTCAATGGATGCCAAACAATTTCTGATTCATCGCAAATCGACTGAATGTGTGCACGATGCGTCTCAAATCTTTCCTCCTTCTCAAAACTGATAATGTGGAATTTAAATCCTTCTGCTGTTAAGCCTTTTAAATAGGGCAAAACCTGAGATTGACCCAAGGGATCTGTCATTCCATCGTAAGAAATGTAAAGAACTGTTTTTGTCATGTTTTTCAATTGATTTTCAATTCATCCATTTCTCATACCACATCTGAAACATCAATAAATACCATACTTTGAGTCCAAATTCTTTTTTTCCTGCAAAAAACTGATCTCTTATATTGATAACATATTTGGTATTGAAAATATCCTGTTCGGCAATTCTTTTTTCATCTAAGAAATACATTACTTGCTCCTTCAAATCATTCGTCATCCAATTTTCAAATGGAATAGCAAATCCCATTTTGGGACGATCCATCATCTCCTTCGGAATATATTGATACACAATTTCACGAAGAATATGCTTTTTTATTCCATTGTGGTATTTAAAATTATCAGGTAATTTTGCGGCCCATTCAATCACATTATGATCCAAAAACGGTTCGCGACCTTCCAAACTTGAAGTCATAGATGCCCGATCGACCTTTTGCAGAATATCGTCTAACAAGTAAGTTTGATAGTCAATCGCCATCATGAAAGCCAAGGGTGAATGAAATTCGCTTTTCAATTCTTTACTGTAATAAGCAGTTGAAAAAGAATGAATTGGATTTTTCATCACTTCTTGTATCTGCACTTCATCAAACTGCTGACTCAAACTCAACATAATTTGTTCTGGCGAAGGATTTCTCAATATTCCTTTCAACTTTTCGTATCGATTTGCAAAATTGTACTTGTTTTTCAATACAGGAATTGAATTCGCCGGAATCAAATTCATCATCCCTGCAACCGAATTTCTTACGAAACTAGGCATTGAATTGATTTTTCCTCCAAATTTCATCAAATAATCGTAGCGATTGTACCCCGCAAAAACCTCATCTCCTGCATCTGCACTGAGTGCAACAGTTACCTCTTTTCTCGCCATTTGACAAACTAAACTCGTTGGAATAGCGCTGCTGTCACCGAAAGGTTCATCGTAGAAAAAAGGAATATTGGCTATAAAATCAATCGCTTCTTTCTGCGTACATTCAAATTCGTGGTGATCTGTTCCTAGCAATTTCGCGACATCTTTGGCATAAGGTGCCTCATTTAGTCCAATATCTGGAACGGCAATTGTATAGGTTTTTAATTTTTCTGTTCGGTCTTTTTGCAATAAAGCTGTGATTGCAGCACTGTCATATCCGCCGCTTAAAAAAACACCAACAGGAACATCAGCAACCATGCGATATTCAGCTGCTTTGGCAATCACTTTTTCAGTTTCGAATTTCGCTTCCTGAAAACTTAAATCCATTTTTGGCTGATTGTAAGCGTCATAAACAGACCAATATTTCTCTGGTGCAGGCATTTTGTCTAATTTTTCTTCTAGCGAAAAAATCAATGTGTGTCCTGGCTCTAATTTTTGAGTATAATTAAAAATACAATGTGGTGTTGGAACATTTCCATATTGCATGAACGCCGCGACTGCAGGTAAATTAATTTCTTTAACAAAATCCGGGTGTTGATGAAAAGCTTTCAATTCTGAGGAAAACAGAAACAATCCGTCTTTGTAGTAATAGAAAAATGGCTTCACTCCCGCCCGGTCTCTGAAACAAAAAACAGTTTGCTGTTTGACATCATAAATTACAAAGGCAAACATTCCAACAAACTTTCGGATACATTCTTTTCCCCATTCAGCAAAAGCATGCAAAATCATTTCTGTATCAGAATCACTTTTAAAAGTGTGTCCCAACAAACTTAATTCTGCCTTAATTTCTTGGTAATTATAAATTTCTCCGTTGAAACAAATCCAATAATTTTCAAATTGCATCGGTTGCGTGCCATTGTCGGTCAAATCAATGATTGCTAATCTTCTGTGCCCAAAACCCAACGAATAATTACTCTCTTCAAAAAACTGAGAACTTCCACCATCTGGACCTCTGTGAATCATTGTATCACGCATCTTATCCAAAACGGATTTGGAAGTCAATTGATTAAAATCAACAAAACCTGTAATTGCACACATGCAACAAAGATAATTTAAATAAGTAGGAAAAAATGAATCAGAAAGAAAAATATAAACTTAGAAACTTCCTAATTTATCCTTTTTAAAAAGCTTTCGATAGGTATCGTAAATAAAACTTAATTTTTTCTCATCGTTCGGATAGTCTCTGTATAATTTACCTGGAAGATGAATTATTTTTTCAAACTCATCAAAGGAAATGCCTAACTTTTTGGCGATATATTTCTTTTCTTCTAAAACTTTTTCATCATTGAAAGGTTTAGTCTGAAGAATTTCTAGAGCATCTTCACGCGATACTTCACCGGTGCAAATTTGAGATGAAAGTGTTGCTCTTCTATAATCAATTCCAAACTTTTCGAACAAATAATAGGATTGTATAAAACCTGTATATTTTGATTCGTAATGTTTACCGCCATAATATTTCCAATCCAATTCCTTTTTCAACAATTCCATCGCTTCCTCTTTCACGAAAGGAACATAATTTAGGAGGTACATCATTTTGATTCTCCGAACCAATTTGTAATACATTTCCTTTTGAAAACCAAAAGTTGGAAATTTTTTCAGTTTAACTGATCCAAATCTCTTCTGAATATGATTAAAATAAGTTAAATCCTTTGCGTTGTAATGCCAACATTTAGGCAAAATCCCTTCTGTTGCAAAATTTCCACCACTGATAATATATTTTATCCCATACTTTGATGCTACTTTGTGCAGCGATGCTAAAATAGCGATGTCTGTCGGTGTATCAGCCTCCGGAACCGATGCTTTTAAAAATGCCAATTGTAAATCTTTAAACTCTTCCCAATCTAGCACATAACTTTCATACTCTACTTCTAAAGTTTTTGCAATATTTTTGATATTTAACACTGCTTCTTCTGAATTCCAACCATTATCCATGTGCACAGCCAAAACGCGCAAACCTTTTTGTTTGCATATGTGCGCAGCATAACTACTGTCTATTCCCCCACTCAAACCAATTACACAATCGTATTCCTTGCCTTGACCAGATTTTTTAATTCTCTGAATTAAGCTTTCAAGTTCTTCGTCACTTTCTTGACCTCTATAATTGTGATTGGCTCTTTTTTGAATAAATTCTTCACAATGATTACAATGTCCAAGTTCATTGAAAATAATATCCGGATCAGTGGTATCCATGACACATCTTGAACATTGTTTATAATTGTGTTTATCCATAAAAATATTATAGCTCGAACTAACTTTTTAAATTATAGTTCAAAAGTACTTCATTTTAAAATTAATATCGCAAAATAGTTTTATTTTGTTAAAAATTAATTTCACTTTTGCTTGGGTAGTTAATTAACACACCCCTCTTTGAGCCTTGGTAAACGAACAGACTACCTGCTGCTAAACCGTTTGCAAAACCTTTTTGATAACCTTCCTCTAAATGTATTAATTTACCAGCTCCTCCAAGCGCAACAACGGGAATATTTACCGATTTACTAATTGATTTTATCAAATTTAAATCATATCCTTCCATAGTTCCATCTTTTTCAATAGATTGTATGATAACCTCGCCCGCACCCTTTTCCTCCATCAATCTTGCAAATTCGACTGGTGAAAATTTAGTTGATTTAGAACCGTTTAATGTCCACGTTTGAAGCCCTCCAAATAACTTTTTCTTCACATCAATGCAAACCACAATAGTGGAAGATCCAAAAGTATCAGAGGCTTCTTTTATAAAATCTGGGTTTTCTGCAGCATAACTGTTGATTACTACTTTTTCTGCTCCAGCACTAATAATTTTTCGAATATCCTCAATTGAACGAATTCCTCCGCCAACAGCAAAAGGCATATTCGCTTCTTCACCTACATCTTTTACAAAATCTAAGGAAATCAATCTATTTTCTTTGCTCGCAGTAATATCTAAAAAAACCAATTCATCCGCTTTTAAATCGTTGAAGATTTTTACAGCATTGATTGGATCACCGATATATTTAAAATTCTTGAAACCAATAGATTTAACTAATGCCAAGTCTTTCAATAACAAAACGGGGATAATTCTCGGCCTGAACATCGTATAATTAAATCTTTAAAAAATTTTGTAACAACAATTTACCAGAATCATGGCTTTTTTCAGGATGAAATTGCACGCCATAAATGTTTTCCTTCTCAAAAGCGGAGACAAAAGAAGCTTCATATTCTGTTTCATTTAACACAATTGAACTGTCATTTGTTTTAACATGAAATGAATGCACAAAATAAAATTCAGATTCATCTGTCAATCCAAGCATCAATTTACTTTCTTTTTTAATGGTAATTTGATTCCAACCAGTATGAGGAACTTTAAATTTTAAACTGTCTTTTACTTGAAAACGATTTACCGTTGCATCAACCCAACCAAATCCTTTTGCCTGACCCTCTTCGCTAGATTTTGTCATCAATTGCATACCCAGGCAGATTCCTAAAATAGGTTTTTTATCAATCAACACAGCTTGATTAAGAACTTCCCAGAGTCCTTTTTGATGCATTATTTCAACTGCTTTTTCAAAATGTCCCACACCAGGTAAAATCAATTTATCAGCTTTAGATATAACTTTAGGGTCAGCAGAAATAACCGCATCCGCATTCAATTGAATCAGCTTCTTCAACACTGAATTCAAATTTCCCATGGAATAATCTACAATGACGATTTTTTGCGACATATTTTATCCGAATTCTGCTAAAGTGATTTAATTATTTCAGCTAATTTTTTTACCTGAATTTTTCGCGAATAGTTTTCTACGTTGATAGAATTACATTCGATTTTTTTGTTCCTTGCAAATTCTTCTTGCAATTTGACTAATTCATCAAATAAACTATCTGCATTTTCCAATACAACTCCCGATTGCGAATCTAATATTATTCTTTCCTGCAGGCGCTCATCTGCATCTGAATTCGAATCAATGTTGTAATGTTTTTTCTTTAATACTTTTGCTTCCTCATCGTTTGAATAACACATTATTATCTTTCGTCTGATTCCGATATAATCATAAATTTTTGTACCTGTATATGCATAATAATTGAACAATAACATTACATTGTTTTTCGCTAAAGCCTCTAGCAATAAATTATTTGCCAATTTAGATGTAATTGATACATAATTTTTCAATAATGGGTAATCGTTAGAAATTAATAAAGCAATTTCAGAGGAATTATTAATCCCGTAAAAATTTAATTTAATCTTAGCATCAGGAAATTGCACTACATATCTGCACAATGTATGAAGAAAACTTCGTATTGGATGCCATTCATAAATTGTTCCCACAAAAGCAATTTGTAAAATTTCACTACTTTGATCAATATGTTTCACCTCATCTAATGCTTCAGGGTCAAATCCATTTGGCAAAATATGAAACTGCTTATTTGGCAAGAGACTAGAAATTTTTGTTTTGAAAATTTGATCAACAGTAGAAATACAATTAACATTTTTAAGTGACCGTTTTTCAAGAAATTTATTTAAAAAACTAAAGCCATGATTTAACTTATTTGATTTGTTTTGAGACCAAGGATCTCTGTAATCTGCAATCCAAGGAGTATCAAACTCTTTACTCAACTTTGACGCATATTCAAATAGTATAAAAGGATCACCTGTAGCGATTATCACATCAACTTTGTTTTCTCGCAAAAAACGTTGTGCCTCCCTATATAATTGAACTTTAGGGCCGATGGGAAAGAAAAACTGTGTTAATTCATAAAAAGCGGTGATTGACTTTCTTAAAAAAACAAATCTTTCATGGCCATATTTCATTAATAGCCGATTACTAAAATTAGGCTTGTATGGGGTTCTTATTATTTTACCTAAATCGTTTCTTTCAGAAATAGGTGTGGTTTTATGGCTTGCTGAAACATAATCCAACTCATTACCAAAATCATTGTTCCATTGACGGGTAACTACAATTGGATAAACTCCAAATTCATTTAAATACTTGAACCAATTAAAAGGCCTCAAACCACCTACAGAAACGTAAGGAGGAAAATCGTATGCCAGTATTAGTATTTTTTTAGTTTCCAATTTATTACCCTTTAATTTACGTTCTTGTTACAGTTTTTTTTAATAAAATAAACACCTCGTTGCCAATTTACTTACTGTAAGAAATAATAAAAAAGTAGATACTCTAACAATTTCTCCAAATTTAAAGTTTTTTTTATTTATTTAAAGATTAAAATAATAATTGATTTCTCAATGGCAAACAAAACCGAAATATAGGATAGTTTTATGAATATTGCGATCTATTTCTGCAACTTTGTATTTTTTTAAAAAATTTCATTCTCATGAATCATTCAATAATATTAATTACAGCAGGTTTCCCCTATGGTAAAAGTGAAACATTTCTTGAAGGTGAAATGCCATATTTAGCGGATTCATTTGTTGAAGTAATAATTTTTTGTCCAATTCCAACAGAAAAGATAAGACGAGAGATTCCAGATAATTGTCGCGTTATTACATACGATATCGATTTAAAGTTAAAAGATAAACTCAAGGCTATTTTTGGTATATTTTCGACCAATTATAAAGCTGAAATGAATTACATCAAAAATAATTATGCTGTTAAAGCTTCGTTTGAATTGCGAAAAATTACTTTGATATCTCTATTCCAAGCTAAGAGATTATGTAAAACAATCCAAACTTCGTGCTCCGATATACTAAAAGCACCCAATACGATTTTATATAGCTATTGGTGTGATGATAGCGCTATTGCGTTATCTCTTCTTAAGAATAAAACCCCCCTTTTAAAAATCATTTCTAGGGTTCATGGATGGGATTTATATTTCAATATTCATAACATTGAATACCTCCCATTTAGGGATTTAATCGCATCAAAAATGAATTTGCTTTTGCCTATTTCTAACAAAGGTATGAATATAATTGAAGAAATTTGGAAAGTGAAAAATGTCAACTTAAAAGTAAGTAGACTAGGTGTTGCAGATTCATCCCTTGGTGCTAAAAATAATATTAAAACGAACGATAACGGCAAATTAACAATCGTAAGTTGCTCGAATTTGATTCCTCTCAAAAGAGTGCATTTAATTGCAGAAACCATAAACCAAATGAATACACCAACTAGGTGGGTGCATTTTGGTGATGGTCCAGAATTGAAACGAGTGCAAAATATATTGGTAAACAATCAAAATCATGAAACTATCTTTTTTGGGAGAGTTGAAAATAAAATCGTACTTGAATATTATTCTAAAAATAAGATCGACCTGTTTTTAAATTTGAGTACAACTGAGGGAATTCCTGTTTCAATTATGGAAGCATTTTCATTCGGCATACCTGTTGTTGCTACAAATGTTGGTGGTACTGCAGAAATAGTTAATCCCGAAAATGGTTTTTTATTACCCGAAAATCCATCAGTAAATGACATTAAAATTGCAATAGAAAATGTAATCTACCATGTTGAAAAAAGAAATAGGGCATATCAGACATGGAAAGAAAAATACAATGCCGACAAAAACTACGCTGATTTTGTTAAACTAATTCAGGAAATTTGATAGACACTCACTAGTTTAGCAACATAGCTTTCCAAGCCAAAATTAGATGCAAATTCTATTGCTGACTCACCCATTTTATTTCTTACCAACTCATTTTTAATCAAAAATTGAATTTTATCTGCAATCAAACCAGCATCTCGTTCCCAAATCATAAATCCATTTTCGCCCTCTTTAATCAAAGATCGATTGCCAAAAGCATCTGCTGTAACTATTGGTAAACCACAAGCCATCGCCTCAATTAAAACCAATCCGAAAGATTCTGATTTGGCAGTGTGCAAATAGATGAAAGATTTTTTCAAAAAACTCTCTGGAAAGTCTTGTTTTCCATGAAAAACGATGTTATCCTCGACATTTAATTTATGTGCACAAGCTTTTAGTAATTCCATATTTGGCCCGTCACCCAATATGTTTAATATCACATTTTCTCCTCTTTTTTTTAATACATAAATTGTTTCGATAGCCAATTCTTGTGCTTTATTATCAACAAGGCTTCCTATTGTAGTAATTTCTATAGATTCTTCATAGGAAAGAATTGAAGGTGTAAATCGCTTTAAATCAATTGCATTGTAAAGTAATTCCTTCTCATTTTTTTTTGGTAAAACATTCAAAGCAAATTCTAAAACGTCCTCAGAAACACATATTGCATAACTACCCTTGCAATAGGAGCTTAAGGCTAATCTTCTTTCATAATATTCTGTAAATAGTTGCTTCTTTACAATTGTTTTCCAAGTAAATTTTCGAAATTGTCTCATTTTATCATGAAAATGAAAAACACGTTTCACTTTGGCTGAAAAATTAATTTTTGTAAGCACAATTTCTGATTCAAATAAATGGCTGTGAACGATATCCGGATTGAAATCATCGATGAAATTTTGTAAGTTTTCGACATCAATAGTACCTTTACTTTTCAATGATGGAAGAAATTTAGATGGAATTACTTTCCAAGTGATTGATTTTGATAAAAATGGATAATCATTTTGATCAGAAAAAGTTACCAATACAACATCAATGTTTGGAAGTTTAGAAAGTTCCTGAACAATATTCAGCACTAAGCGCTCAGCTCCACCTTTTTTAAGATTGGGTATGACGTGAATAATTCTCAAAATTAGTCATTAAGCTTTGTGGCTATAATATTTTCACCTTTAAAATAGGTATCAAACTTGTACTCGCTTAAAACTTTATAGAAAGGACGACTACTCAATGGTAAAAACCTATCATGTAATTCAATGATTATAACTTTCACAAATGGAAGCCATTTTTCCGCATTTTTTTCAAATAAATTCTCTTCAGCACCTTCAATATCAATTTTTAAAATGTCAATTTCTTTCAAGTCATATTTTGTAATAATATCGAACAAACTAATTGCTTCCACGCTTGATTCTGTTTGTTCTTCAATCTGCTTAACTTGAAAACTCCAAGGCAAATTGTCTTCACCACTTATGATTTCTAGATGGCAACTTTCTGACCAAATCCCTTTATTAACAGCAGTAAAATTGCTGTAATTTGCCATGTTCTTAACTAAAAGATTAAAATTGTTAATTTCTGGTTCTATGGCAATAACTGTACTTTCAGGATATTTAGACTTGAAATATAATGATGCAAGTCCAATGTTTGCGCCGCAATCTATGATTACTTTTGGTTTGAAATTAGTTGAAATATCATAATCTTTGGTGTAAAAAACTTGACTTGCAACCAATCTATCAGAAGAATTCCCTCTTATAAAAAAAGGATATTTAAGTGTTTTCAATTTAACTTTATAATCTCTATTTTTATTTGCCTTCAAAAAAAATAGTTTTAAACCGTCTCTTAGACCGCAATTAATTAAATAACTTAAAAAAGTATTAAATGTGAGCAAAAATTTAAGTAGTGACCTTTTCATATTAGTTTATTAGTTGTTATTAAAATTTAATCCTACCCTTTAATTTTTGAAGAAAAGTCCGCTTAACTCGAAATTTCGAAACATCACTAAAGCCCAACTCTTTGGCTCGAGTAGTCAAGTCTATTTTGTTTATATCTAAATTCTTAAACCTATCAATTCCATTTTCATCTATCATACCAATTACTTCATCTGTCCACCATAAAAAAGGAGACTTGAGACTAGTGATATCAATACCTAAGGTGGCATATCTTTCTAGCCATTTTCTTTTTATTTTAAATAATTTTACAGAACTTAAAAAGGATTCTATACTTTGGAAAGTTCTATATTTATTAAGTAAATATTGATCATCATGATTGAATTTTAACTTTTCAAAGCACTGATACCATATCAACTTACTTATCGTCCTTTCAGGTATTAAATAATCAAAATGTAAAACTTTAATATCCTTAAAATGATAAGAATTTGCATTTTTGGGCCAAGGCAAACGAATATTATGAATTATTGCTTGCGATGTATCTTCAATGGTAGAAAAACCATCATCTACTAGGCCAAAAACCATTTTTAATTTACCAAAATAATTATCTTGTTCAGGATCAAGATTAATTCTATCCATCAAAATCATGGTTCCTGGATCAAGATTTAAAATAGTTTCCCACTCACATGAATCCAAAAAATTAGCTGAAAAAATTTCATCAGCGTCAAGAGCAAAAATAATTTTCTTACCCTCTATCTTCCTTGCCTCATTTAAAAGTATCTTCGTTCTTTCGAATTCATTGTAAGAGGTTTCGTTTTTGACTACAATGGTCTTTTCAAATTTCGATGCAATTTCAAGAGAATTATCTGATGAATTTTGATCAGCAAGAATTATAAAATCAGCCCACAAAGATGTTGCTCTTAAAAATTTTTCTAATATCCAAGACTCATTTTTTATTGGAGTGATACAAATCAATTTTACTTTTTCAATCATATTTTCTTATTAGATTTAATAACCGCAAATTTTTCTTTAAGTTTCAAAAACATAATTTCAAAATAAAAATAAGAAAAATGGGAAACTACTAAAGTCACTGATATTGAACAAAAATACAACAATAAGTTATATATCCAAAAGTCAGTCTTGAGTGGCATGAAGAGATCCATAAAAAAATAAATTACTATCCAATGATAAACATATATGCCGTAAGAAATTTTCCCTAAATAATTTAATAATTTAGTATCAAAGGAAACCATTGATTTTGGATTAGTTGCAGTATTTAAAATGATGATAGCAAATAATACAGAATAGTATTCATCAGAAAAATAATTTAAATGGAAACCACTCAACCAACCGCCAAAAGCGAAAATTAAAACAATAATTTGGAAAACTTTAGAATAAAATAAATTTAAGAGTTTTTCAATTTTCTTAAAATAAATCCAAGCAATTAGACCTCCAGTAGCCATGCAATTAATCTTAAAATAACTAAAAAAATCTCCAAGTTGACGCAAAAACAATTTTGCAGATTCATCTTTTCCGAAATAATGAACCGAAAGAAAATCACATAAATGAGGAACTAAAGGAATAAAAATCATTATTCCTAAAATTGGATAGAGTACACATTTAAATTTCTTAATTAACCAAGGCCAAAATAGATAAAATTGTTCCTCTGTTCCAATCGAGCCTAATTGAAATCCTCCACCAAGCCCACCAAAGCCAAAACTTACTAAGTTTGGAACTATCAAAAAATAAATGAGTAATGTATTTAGGTTAGACATTGGGAATTCCCAGTTTGGTTTACCGAAATAATCAAACTCAATTATGAAGGGAAAAACAAAAAAAAGTAAAATAACAATCAAATAGTAAATAGGCCAAATTCTTAGAGCTCGTCTTTTGTAAAAACTAAGAATATTAATATCGTTTGTTTCTGCTTTTTCTTTAAATAGGAGATAACTTATCAAAAAACCACTCAATACAAAAAACAAAAGAACACCTAAATGACCGGAAGTATTCTTATAAAATGAATATTCCATCAAATTTTCAATGCCAACTGACTTTTTGGATAACTCAATATGGCCCAATACAACAGAAAGCGCACCAATAGCGCGTAAACCGTCAATTCCCTTAAAATAAACTCTATCTGATACTTTCAATTTGATTTCGTATTAGTTTAAAGTAATCAAACTTAATTATTTCAATACATGGTACTCCTATTTCTAAACTTTCATGTGAAACCAGACCCCAAGATTCGTTGAACGACATATATAAATTCAAATCCATTGAACCTAAAATAGACAAAAAATGTACTTTATCTAAATTTTTTCCATGCTCAACTATCCTTTCAGACAAATTTAAATACTCAAAAATAGATTTATCCAAGACATGCACAATCACATTTTCTATCATCAAAGCATGAATTACCTGATTGTGTAAATTCTTATTAAATGTATCAGCGCCAAAAACACCTACATGTATTTTCGTTTTATCCAACTTCAAAAACGCAAGTCCTGGTGGTATAATAGGATTGGAAAGGGGTTGATGAAAGCAATCAAAACCATATAATGTTCTAAATACATGTTCTAAACCCTCCTTTACAAAACCAAATCTTTTTATATCTCCAGATTCCCCCAACTTTATTAAATCTCGAACGAAATGCTGTTTTTCTTTTTCGTGAAATTCACTAATGGTTCCATGAAATAGAACTTCAATTTTAGTGTTTGCTTTTAATAATTTGATCCAACTAAAAAAATAATTTGCAAAACCGCTAATAATTACCTTTTCAAATTTTGATTCTTTAATGTGCTCACAAACCTTGTTTGTTTCTTGCTCGTTTAATACAGAATTTGAATACCATTGAGGAATTTGCAGTGAATTATTTGGAAACAAACCGATAGTAGCATTAGCTATTCCTTTCCAATTACCTCCCGTTGGAGAGCCATATAATACAATCACCTCGTGCTCTTCTCGTATTAATGAAATATTACGAATAAGATCTTCAACAATCTTTTTGTTGCTTTTAGGAAAAATACTATTTTTTATCCTTCTAATCATATTTTAAAAATTCTACTTTTCCTTCTCTTTTCTTACCATATTTTTTTGGTATCTGAAAAAAATATTCTTTAAATAGTTGATTTTCATCATTTAATTCTTTCAATAACTGAACTTCATTTTTTCTTCTTAATAAAAGTTTATTTATATAAAAATTAAACTTTATTAAATTTCCCAACAAAAAATATTGCACAGAATTAAATCTCTTGAAATAAAAAAGATATTCAGAAATTTTAATTTGAGCATTCAAATTATTTGTTTTGGAAGTACTTGCCGAATTTACATGATAAATTTCAATGTCGGAACAAAAATAATTTCTTAATCCTGACTTTCTTGCTCGAAAACAAAATTCCAAATCTTCAAAGTATAGAAAAAAGTCTTCGTCGAAAAATAAGTTACTAGCACTTAGTTTTGACTTTTGAAACATAAAACATGCTCCACTAACAAAGTCCACCTCATGATTTTGATAGTGGAATTTCTTTGGTTCGTACGCTACTTTTTTGCCACCCAAAATCCGATTCATAAGTATTGAAAAGGGATTCTTTTTTATTTCTTTTTGAAAACCTGTAAATTTCCTTCCAGTTCCAACAAGTAATGATTCATCTACTGATGAAATAATTCGGGTAGTCAATAGACCTAATTTATCCTTAAATACTAAATTTTGATTTTTGTAAAATGCAAGGATTTTAGTCAAAAAATCACCTTTAATAAAAGTGTCAGGATTAAGAATTAAAAGATAATCTCCTGAAGATCTTTCAATACCGATATTATTGGCCCTTGAAAACCCTGCATTGTACCCAGAGTCAATCCAAATTACATCGACAAAGTTTTTCAAAACAAGTTCTTTACTGCCGTCCCCAGAAGCATTATCAACAACAATTATTTCTAAGTTAATCGAAGATGTATTTTCATAAATTGAACGAATACATCCCAAAATTAATTCAGGCGTTTTATAGCTAACTATTATTATTGAGATTTCCATTTAATAAAGATTTTTAGAAAATCCATTTACCGAAAAATGATAAATTCCATTCAGGTAATAATTCATTCTTTCGTCATCTATCCTATTTCCCAGCGGCATTCTTGCCAAGGCAAACTTACTATGCCTATTGCTTTTAAAAATATTACCGGGTTGATTTAAAGTTGCTGTTTTAAATCCGACTTTTTGAGTCAGTTCAATATCTACTTTGGAAACATCAAATTTCCCTCCATAAGGATATGCAAAATGAGTTACCTTTCTTCCAATTTTACTTTCAAGCTCTAATTTAGAATTTCTCAATTCTTGTTCCACTAAAACTTTATTTTGTTGTTTTAAAGCGATATGATTCATGGTGTGCGCGCCAATAGTAATAAGTGGTTCCTCTGCAATCATCTTCAATTCTTCCCAACTTAAAGACTCACTTTTGACCTGAGCAGTCAATTCAATGTCATCAATATTAAATGCCATTTTCAACACTTCATTTAGTTCAATGAATGGAATTGATTTTATTGCATTACTGATTGATCCAAATTGGGCATGAGCTTCATCATCATTATTCCAAAAGAATTTATAGTTGCCAATGGAAGAGGTTAATTGCAATTGCTTATTACTTTTTACGTACTCCTCAAACAAGTACCACCACAAAACCCCACTGCCGCTTGGAAAGCAATTGGTTACATATATTGCTGCAGGAACATTGTGCTTTTTCAACACTGGCAATCCAAAAAGTAAATTGTCTTTATAACCATCATCAAAAGTTAGGCAAATAAATTTATGATTGATTTTGTGCTTTCTATCCAACCAATTTGTTAATTCATCAAGCGATATAAATACAAACCCTTTTTTTTGAAAAAAAAGTATAAATTCTTCTAACTTTTCAGGTGTAATTGCTAAGTCTTTGTTCAAAGAATAAGCATTTCGCTGCACTTCAGGTAAAACACGATGCAACATAAAGATTATTCCTTTCCCTCCCAAAATTGGCGAGGAAAAAACTCCTTTTGTTTTAACAAAAAAACCTAGTATTTTGCTTTTTATCCAATTCAAAATTCAAAATGTATCATTATCCGCCCCAGTAAACTTAAGTTGTTCCAACGGGATTTCGTTTGTAAAATTAATTCCTCCAACTGGATATTTTACTTCCATTGCAACACCATATTTTTCAAATATTGCACTTCCCCAGGTTTGAGAACTAGCATGAAATCTCAAATGTGGTAATCCCATCTTGAACGCAAGTCTTTTTAATCCTTTACTTACTTTCACAAATTGATGTTCTTCACATTTCTCAATATCGCCAATGAATAAAAAAGTATCATCAAATTTTATCCAAACATTTATTCCAAAAACTTTGATTAAATAATTTTCTCCATAAGTTTTATATTTGAAAAAATCAGCAGAATGATCAACAACTGGAACATTGGAATTCAAACATGAACTTTGAAATGGAACACCTTTACTTTTAGTTTTCAGTATTAATCTACACCAACTATTATGCATTTTCTGAGGTAATTTGAAGGTATTTTTCAATCTTATCCAAGGTAAACATTTTACTCGAATTAAATAAGGCACCATGTCATCGAAATGAGACCAACCTAAGCGTTTTATAAATCCTGGAAATGAATTTTCATTGGGGAAACCAAATACACAATGAAAACCATTTTCTCTACAATATTGATAAGTTTCCAAAGCCAATTTAGTGAACAAGCCTTTTCCTGTGTGATCACTGTGCGTCATCGTGTCTCCTGATTGGGCTGCTAAAAACAATTTACCGTTAAATTCAATTTTGCAGGGATAGACTCCATAAAAAGCTGCAGGATTGTTTTCTTGGTCATAAGCTATGAAACCAACAAGAGCATCACCAAACTGTAAAGTATTTTGTTTCTTTAAAAATGCTTTCAGATCTAAATCATATCCAAAAGCATTTTTATATATGATTGAAAGATCCTCTATGCTGGCTGCAGAAAGCCTTATTATTCGATATTCGTTCATCGATTAAAAATTTTATGCTTAAAAAATCTGTATGGCGCCAGAATAATTCTTCCTATCTTAAAGTCTGGCATTTCTGCGGTCATTTTATTTTGGTAGTACATATTATCATACATTTCTACCCATAAAAGAGCATGCTTTTGACAAACATATTTTTTTATTTCATGAATGTTTTTGTTAGCAACTTGGAAAGTTCTTGAATTTGATTCGACCCGAATATTAAAATGTACTTTTTCAACTTTTTTAAATTCCCAACTCGTTTGTCCTACTCTTAACCAAAACTCCCAATCCTCAAGTCCTAATAAACTAAGATGAAAGTCATATGATCCGACTTCCTCAAATACTTTTTTACGAATTACACAACAGACAGCTATTTGATTCCAAAGTAATTGTTTTTCAAGTGAAAATTCTTCTTGTATTTTAATCTTGTGATTTTCACCGAAAAACTGCAAATTACCATATACCACACCAACTTTTTGGTTTAGAGTAAAAATCTTGATCGAGTCAATAAGTGTTGTGTACTCAATTTTATCATCCGCATCAAGAGAAACTATATATTGACCTTTTGCAAAGCTTAATGCCAAATTTCTTGCTACACTTGGCCCCGCATTTTCTTGATGTAAAAGATTAATTTTTGGATGATTTTCGAACTCCTTCAACTTTTCGATAGAAAATAAATCTGTGCTCCCATCATTAATAATCCAAACATCAAAGTTTTCATACGATTGATTGAAAATTGAATCAACGGTTTCTTGAATTGTGGACCCTGAATTATAGTATGGTATGATAAATGATACCAACGAATCAAACTTATTCACTTATTTTGAATTAATTGTTCATAGCTAAAATTAAATTTGGCTTTTCCAAAATTATGTTGAGCGTGACGATGTGAATTTAAACTTATTTTTTCAAATTTCATTCTATCTTGTTCAATTTTTAAAAGAAGTTTTACAAAACAATCGATCAAAATTACATCATCATTCGTATTCTCAACAAGAAAACCAGTTTCTTCATTCAAAACATGCTCTTGTATACCCCCAACATCAGTTGAAACAGGTATACAACCAAAAGTCATTCCCTCCATAAAGACCATTGGAAAACCCTCTCTACTTGATGTAATAATAACACAATGAGCGCTACTATATAATTCAGCTAAAAAATCTCTGTCGTCAACATTAGCTAAAAAAACACAAGCCTTTTGATCTGCCAAATCAATAGCGTCAATCAAATTTTCACCGATTAAGATAATTTCTATTTTATCATTTACTTTTTTTAAATCTGATGCTATTTTTCCAAGTAAATTAATTCTTTTCTCAGGACTATTTCTTCCGACATACAAAACTTTAAATTCATTTTCGGTTTTTATTGGGCAAACCTCACATGTAAAATCAGTTGAATTTGGAATAACTTGAATTCTTTCATTGAAATTTGAATCTATCTTTTTCTCTTCATACAAATTTAAAATATCATTTTTAGCTTTTAAGTTTATGACAACTCTCTTTTCAATAAGAGGAATGTAAGGCAGACTTGTTTTTTCAAAACCAGGTTCGCAAGGCCCTGTAAATGCATGTATTAAATCAATTCTTTTGACATTAGAATTCATGCTACTTAAAAGCTCGTAAAACAGCATTGAATGACAGCCAAAAACTACTTTGTTTTTACCAAAATTTATTTTCTTAAGAAGGATATATTTGACAATGTATCTTTGAAAGGGTTTTCTGATAAATTTTTCTAACTCTACACAAGTAGAAACACTGTTAAATTTAGATTTAAAATGCTCGTTTGCAGAAGGAAGTGTAAAAAAAACAACACTCTTTTTTTTCATTGAACTCACAATATCCAAATGTACCCTTTCTGCGCCCCCAGTATGATAAAATGGAAAAAAGAAAAAGACTTCAACATTTGGATCGATTTTAATAATCAATTTTAAAATTTTGATAAATCCTAATATGTGATTAAAATAATCATATATTTTCGTTAATAATCTATACAATTGGATAAACTTAAAAAAAACCTTAATTTTTTCTTTCATAATTCAATATTGCATTCTGGTATATATCAAAATACAAATTACTCGATTTGGCTATTTCAAATTTTTCAAATGCTTTTAATGCTATTTGGCTTTTTCTCAAATAAAAATCTGTATCATTTACTAGTAATAAAATAGCTTCAGAAAGTGACTCAATTTTTGGTGCTTTTGTTTCCTCATCTAAATCGATTAAAATACCAGCAGTCTCATCATTAAATTTAATCATATTTGGAATCTCACCTAAAACGGTTGAAACAACTGGCTTGCCAGAAGCCAAATATTCTATTATGGTACTTGGACAACTTTCACCTGGAAAAAAACTTGGGAGAATTCCTATGTCAGCACATTGAACTAATTCAAGTGGATTCAGATGTTCACCATAAAAATTCACAAATTCCAAATCATTGTACCTTGATTTTAGTTCATTAAAATATTCATTCTCTGGACCTACCATCAATAACTTGAGTTTCGATGTATTTAAAGATTTTACTGCTAGAATTGTCGCTAAAATAGACTCCTCCATTCCTTTTGAAGGAATTGATCGGCTAACATGTATCAAAACAATGTCATCTTCAGCAAAACCAAGTTCGCTTCTTGTAATTGTACTTTCTTTTGTCGGTTTTGGTATACCGTTATAAATAAGTCTTGAGTTTTCAATAATTTGAATCTCGTTTTTCCTGAAAAAACCCAGGTTTTTCTCGGCAACAAAAGTTAGTCCATTTAATGCTGACATTAGTTTATTTGCAAAATCAACATCATCTAAATCGTTATAGCACCCTTGACTTGTAGCCACCCATGGGATTTTAACATGAGGGAAAATATTTTCTAATACAAAAAAATCTGCCCCCAAAAGATGACTATTAATTATATCAATTTTACTTTTTAATATTATTGACTTAAAATAGTTTTTTTTTCTGTTTACGAGATAATTTTCATATCTAGCAACTTTAAAAAAGTTAGAAAATAATGCATTTACCTTCCAGCCCATCCAATCAAAAATTCCTGTTGGATTTTGATATGTACTTATTTTTAAAATACCAGTTTCATCTAAAAAATATTGCTCAAAATTCAAGTTACTCGAAGTTGGTTCAACACAATATAAAAAAGGAGTAACCCCAAACTCCTTTTTTAGAGAATTAACTAATCTTAGTAAAAAAGTTTCAGCCCCCCCTAGCTCCAATTTATTGATGACAAATAAAACATTCATGCTTTAATATTATTTTAACTTCCAATTATTTTGAACTAGAAATGTTCCCTTTGGAGGAAGCTTACCAGAATAGAAAAAACTTCCTGCCTCAACTGAAATTTCTCCAGCAAAACTTATTTCATCATATACTTGATTTAAATCACTGCAAAACAAATGAATAATATAGCTCCCAGGTTGCAGCGGAAAGTTGAATACTTCACAAGTCACTGAACCAATTTCAAAATCTTGACTAAATTTAAACTCAGATCCATTTGCCACAGAATTACTCAAATGTAGAAGAATATTTTCACGATAATCTGTTATGGCAATGGAAAAATGAACGGTGTCAATCTGTATTTTTTCGTATTTCTTTAAATCTAATTTAATTTTAAAATCCTGCCCTGATACAACACACTTTATTGGATTTGAAAAATTATCTAGCAAACACCAAGATTCAAATTTTATCACTCCATTTCCATTTCTATCGATGTTTACAAGTGATAAATCTGAATTTATTTTATTCAAAGAAGAATTTAAATATGTAGTTACTACATCTTTACAAGCACCAGAAGACACGACTCTTCCCCTTTCAATATAGAGACCCACATTACAAAGGTCTTCAATTGCACCCATATTATGACTAACAAAAAGAACTGTTCTTCCCTGATTGCTAACATCTTTCATTTTACCTAAACACTTCTTTTGAAATTCTGCATCTCCAACAGCTAGAACCTCATCAATAACCAATATTTCGGGCTCAAGATGAGCAGCAACGGCAAAAGCCAACCTCACATACATTCCTGAGGAATACCTTTTAACTGGTGTATCAATGTATTTTTCAACGCCCGAAAAGGCAACAATTTCGTCAAATTTAGATTTAATTTCGGTTTTGGTCATTCCAAGAATGGCACCATTCAAAAAAATATTTTCTCGACCTGTCAACTCAGGATGGAATCCAGTCCCTACTTCTAACAAAGAAGCGATTCTTCCTTTAATTTTAATTTGTCCTTTAGTTGGAGCAGTAACTTTGGATAAAATTTTCAACAGAGTACTTTTTCCAGCACCATTTCTGCCAATGATACCCAATACTTGACCTTGTTTAACTTCAAAATTAATATCTTCAAGTGCCCAAACGTATTTTGAATTACCTTTTTCTTCTCTTGAATTTAATATTGTGATTTTTTCATATGGATCTTCTTTCCCTCTGATTTTATGCAACCAACGATTAAAGTCATTTGCAACTGTGCCAGTACTAACCTGACCTAATTGGTACTGTTTATATAAATTTTCTACTTTGATAACTGACATTTATTGTCTTTTTTATTGTTGTAAATATTAAATTAAACAGTATCCATGAAGCTTTTTTCAACTCGATTGAAAATCAAAACGCCAAAAACAAGCACGACAAATGAAAATACTGTCGCATAAATTAAACCATCACAATCAAAATATCCTATTCCAAAAAATGCATATCTAAAATTTTCAATAATCGGCGTAATTGGATTGTAAGATAAGATTTGATGTAATTTTCCAGAAGTAAAACTCAAAGGATAAATAATTGGAGTAGCGTACATTAACAATTGAATTCCAAAAGTCAACAAGAAACTTAAATCTCGGTATTTTGTAGTCAAGGCAGAAAAAATAATTCCCAAACCTAATCCCATTATTGCCATTAATAAAATTAAAATCGGTAATAATAGAATGGTTTCGTTAATACTGATGACTGCTCCATGGAAATAAACACGATAAATTGCTATACCGACAAAAAGCAGAATTTGGATACCAAGTTTGATTAAATTTGATATCACTATCGAAATAGGACTAGCCAAACGCGGAAAGTAAACTTTCCCAAAAATCCCTGCATTGGCAACAAAGGTATTAGATGTTTTACTAAAACAGTCAGAAAAGTAATTCCAAAGTGTAATTCCTGACAGATAAAATAAAATAGGATCTACATTGTCTGTTGGAATTTTAGCAATTTTACTGAACACAAAATAAAATGTAATGGTGGTAAAAAGTGGCTGAATAAATAACCACAGAGGACCTAAAACAGTCTGTTTGTATACGGAAACAAAGTCTCTCTTAACAAAAAGCATGATTAAATCCCTATATCTCCAAAGTTCTCTTAAATTTATATCTAACCAATTTCTTTTGGGCCTAATAATTTCTGACCAATTTTCATCTTTACTCATAATATTTCCAAATTCCTTTAATCAATCAACCTAATCGTAGATTGTACTTTTTAACAAATACAAATGGAATAAAAATCTAAATTCTTGCACATTTAACAAAAATAGTTTTTTTTAACACAAGTACTAAAAAAAACCTGCATCAACAATCTAAAAAAATAGAAATTACCCTTGAACTTATGCTATTTCCCGCGCACTAGGGTTCCCAAAACATGAATTTCATCCAATTCAGCTTTTGAAACATCCTCAATTTCTGTTTTATTGTCACTAGAATCTATCACTAGTAATAGTGCGAGAAAAGGCAACAATGGAGCTCGCAATCGCACTAGTACTCCAAAAATAACTGAGGAAAAACCTGTAATAAAGCCGAAAATTAAAATGAAAAAGAAACTAAAAAGCAAAAACTCGTTTTCTCGGATCATTTTAATCCTTCGCTTTCGGTTATTTGTTAAAAATTTAATTAGCAGATAAATCAAAATTGTACTTTCAATGCCATTTAAAAGCAAGGAAATTGACAGTGCTTCCCATATATAAGGTCTAAATAAACCTGCCATAATAGCTTGAGGAAAAACCTTAATTAAACCGACTGGAGAATAATCTGTTACCTCTATCGTATATTTCTTTCCTGTATATAATTTATTTTCGGTAAAATCCTTGGTTTGAACCTCCGCTTCTTTGATGTATTTCTCCACAGAAACCTCATCTCCATACGATTGAACTCCTATAAAAAACCCACCGATACTTACCAAACCAATCAAAAATTGTACAAATCTTCTAAAAAATGCAAATTCTCTAAATCGATTGGAAATCCTAGAACTTAATGCAATAAAAATAGGAATCATTAATGAAATTAAAACTACTGTTCTCAAATGATACATCATCCATACGTGAAAGATTATCAAAAGATAGCTGGTCAATTTTGATTTTTGATGCCCCAAAATTAGACCAAATACATGGGTAACTATTGAAAAAATTGAAATAACCACTAAAGTATCTTTAGAAACCCCGGTACACCAAAAACTCAATGAAGGAATAAAAAGAATCGCATAAGTAACCCATCTATTAGAGTCAGGAAAAATCTTTAAAACCAACTCGTAAAACCGCCAAGTAACATTGGCGGTGATTGTTGCAAAAACAATTGAAATTGCTAAATAACTATTTGCAGTAATCAATGAAAATAAAGAAGCTATCTTACCCACAAAAAAAGATTCCTTCTCTGTCATAATCCATCTTGGTGGTAATCCCGTTGTGAGGTCATAAGCATTAATGAAATTTGGGGAATTGAAATCATTGAGTAGATTATTCAAATATAAATCGGGCGATTTCATGAACAACTTAGTCATGCATCCTCCCATATCATAAAAAGCAATAGAATCGCCGCCATTTACTATAAAAATGTAGTACAAAGAAAAGACAATAGCGAAACCTATTTTGTACATTAGGTGCTTAAAATAATCTTTGTAGTATAATTTATCACTATTTTTTGACACTTTGTATAAGCCATAAGCTACAATCAATATCAACCAAATAAACAAAACAGCAAAATCGATAATTGTAAAGAAAGTCAACCTTTTGGCTGTGTCATTAAATACAAAAAAGGAAAAGGATATTCTATCCATGCTATTTTAAATTGTCAATTTTCAAAGTTAATAAAACTATTGATTTATCTTTTTATTCTAATGACAGTGCTATCAAAAGAACCTGCATGAAAAAATCGCGGTGTCGTCAACCAGATTTCTTGCTGCCCGCCATTCGTCGAGTTTTGAGAAAATCAAATTGTTCATGTCTTCCATTTTTAGTGGGTAATAACTGTGA
Organism: Chryseobacterium gleum; assembly: GCA_945897805.1. Classification (GTDB taxonomy): domain Bacteria; phylum Bacteroidota; class Bacteroidia; order Flavobacteriales_D; family Crocinitomicaceae; genus JAQVCM01. Next base: position 32,054 of record CAMDFX010000007.1, on the reverse strand, counting down.
ACCAATTTAATCAATCGCTCTAACTCGAAAAATTCATTTTTTTCGTTTTCTAATTCTATTATTCCATCGGTGTACATGACCAACGTTGTATTTGGTCCCAATTCCAAACTTCCTTGGTTGATGAAAGGCATTTCTTCCAACATTCCTAAACCGATAGAACCTTGATCCAACATCTGCACTTTCTTGCCATTGGTGATAAACGGATGGTTGTGACCTGCATTGATGTAATCCAATTTGCGTGTCGAAGCATTGTAATGCGCCACAAAAAAAGTGATAAATTTTTCCCCTTTGGCACTTTTAATTACTTTTTTATTCAACTCCTCCACCAAAAAATCAAGCTCAAATCGCTGATAACTGAATAAGGTCCGAATCGTTGCTTGAAAATTGGCCATCAACATCGCAGCACTGATTCCTTTGCCAGAAACATCAGCAATGCAAATGATGTATTCATCTTCGCCCAAGGGAATAAAATCGTAATAATCTCCGCCAACTTCATGTCGCGGTGTGTATTTGGCAGAAATGTCCATTTTTCGATTCGAAGGCAAATCTGAAGGAAAAAGCAATTTCTGCATCTCAGAGGCTACTTCCAACTCTTTTTTAATCCGTTCTTGAATGATTCCCAACTTGGTCATTCGTTTATTCTCCACCGCAACAACAATAATATTGGCCAGTGTTTGAATAAAAGTCATGTTGGTCAAGGTTTCCGTCAGCCTTAATTTTTCATGCTCCAAACCTGCGACAAGCAAATAAGCCAAGGGTTCATTTTTATGAAAAACGGGCACCACGACATCAAATTCATCAATTATTTTGGACGGCGAAGATTCAATCACGGTAATTTCTTTGAATCGAGCTAAATCTTCTTTCACGTTGATGTCTTTGACCTTGCCTTTGAATCCAACTTTCAACAAACTCAGCCATTCGTCTTGCTTGTGAAACAACACAAATTTATCGAATCCCAATTGCTCTTTGAGAATAAATCCTAAAATCCTTGTCAGTTGATCTACTGGCTGATTCGTATTTATGGCGTTCGTGATTTCCAACAAGGAATTTAATTTAAACTCTTGCAGCGAAATTTGATGCTCTAAATGTTCAATCAATTTTTCTTGCATCTTTTATTTCTTAGCCAATTGACGAATCGCGACCATTTCTTTGAATTTTTCCTTCACTTCACCAGCTGGACTTCCGAAATAGGTTACGCCTGGTTTTAAATCTTTGGAAATACCAGATTGAGCCAAAACAACAGCGCCTTCGCCCAGAATTATGTTACTCGCAACGCCAACTTGTCCCCACAAAATCACATTGTCTTCCATTGTCACGCAACCTGCGACGCCAGTATGTCCAGCTATTAAGCAGTTTTTACCCGTAATTGAATCGTGGCCGATGTGCACTTGATTGTCAATTTTTGTTCCTGCGCCAATCCTTGTCGTGGATGAAACGCCGGCATCAATGGAGCACAATGCGCCAATTTCCACATCGCGTTCAATCCAAACATTGCCGCAAGAATGCATTCTCTCTCTTCCCTCTGGTTTTTGCTTGTAGTAGAATGCGTAATGTCCCAAAACTGAGTTTGGTCCGATAATCGCATTTTCTTCAATTATGGTGTCATCGCCGATATAGCAGCCAGGATGAATGGTTACATTGGCACCAATTTTCACCCGATGACCGATAAAAACGTTTGGATAAATCAATGCTGAATGATCAATTTTACAATCTTCGCCAATCATTTCTGATTGTGGTTTGAAAGGTGAAAAATATTTGGTCAAACGATTGTAATCATCAAACGGATTTTTGGAAATAAGCAAAGATTTTCCTTCTGGACAGTCAACTTCTTGGTCAATCAATATGATAGTTGCAGCACTTTTGAGCGCTTTTTGGTAATATTTTGGATGATCTACAAAAACTAAATCACCAACTTCTACTCTGTGAATTTCATTAATACCTGTAACCAATTGATTTCCATTGCCAATAAATGATACACCAAGCAACTTGGCTATTTCTGAAACTGTGTGTGGCTTTGTTAATTTCATTCCAATCAATTCTAATTTTATAAAATTACTTTCAATAAGCGCTTCTTTTTGGCGCAACTGGTTATTTTATCATTGTTTGGATGTTAATTACAAAGTTTCCAAAATCTTTTTGAACGAATCCAAAACTTGGCTGTATTCAGATTCAGCAAAAATCAATTCAAATGAAAAATATTATTTTAGTCACATTCATCGCTCTGAATTTGTCCATTTTTGGTCAAACGAAAATTATCGCACTGAAAAGTCACAGTGGCAATTCAGAAACTGTGGAAAACGAAAGAGATGGTAATTTCGGAATTTCACCAGTTAGACTTGATTCTGTTGTGAAAATTGGTCCAAATTGCATTGTTGAAATCGATAATAGAGGCGGTCGTGATACAGTTTTTGAACATCCTTCTTTTTTGAATCCAAACATTACAATTCAAGAACTTCAAAAACAATATCCAAGAATCAAATTTGTTGGTTTTGAAAAAGAATGGAAGGAATCAAACGGACTAAAAACCAAACCACGCAAGGGAAGTTTATACTTGTTTGGCATTCTAATTTGTGGGTTTTTAATCTCGCAATGGAGCAAAAATCCAATATTGAAAAACTAATATTAATTTAAAACAATCAATATGAAATACTTAACTATTTTTATTTTATTGACACTACTTTTTAATAATATTTTCTCTCAAACCAAAATCATCGCGTTTAAAAGTCATTCTGGAAACGCAGATAAATTTGATGCCACTCTAGAAAATGACAATTTTGGAGACTTCCCCGAGATGCGCATGATTAAAATTTTTGATACAGTGAAAGTGATCTCTGACAGTCAATTTGTGGAAGTTTGGCATCACCAGTATTTGGGCACTATCGAGGATACGACAAGAGAATACTATTATAACAGAGATACCAATTTGATTTCGCCACAATACAGAATAGATACAAAAATCATCAAAAAAAACTACCCTTCAGCCACTGTTTTTAAGCATTATGAAGCAAAAAAGAAAGTAAAAAAACAAAGTAAAACGAAAACCAATAATTTGTGGCTTCTGTATTTAATTCTCGGTGGAAGTTTGACGCCATTTGTCTTTAAATTTTTCAAAAGACCTGAAGCTAAAAATTAATTGAAATGTTTCAAAAAATTGTCAATCGAAGTTTGTTAGTGTTCATTGTTTTGTTTGCAATTACACTTCCTTTTCCCTTGCATTTTTTTCCTTCAGTTGGATTTTTAGTAAGTGACTTTTTCCAATCTATCAATGAATTTTCAGCAACACACATTTTTGGCGTCGATTTTAAATTTATTTCAAACATAGAATCCGATTCACTAGGACTTTACATTCATTGCTTTCATTTATTGTTGTTTTCAATCTTCCTTGGATTTTGTTGGTCAAAATGGTTTTTGCGCTTTTCTGACAATCAAATTTTGTACTTTCTGCAAGTTTCTGCAAGTTATATCCTAGCATTTTTCCTGTTGAAATATGGCGTTGACAAAATTTTTAAAGTTCAATTTTATTTCCCTGAACCAAACACACTTTTCACACCTTTGGGATATTTATCAAAAGATATCTTATTTTGGTCAACTGTTGGTTCATCCTATAGTTATTCTTTGATATCAGGGATTTTAGAAGTCATAGCGGCGATTTTGTTACTCCACAGAAAGACAAGATTATTAGGTGCATTTTTCGCTTTTGGTGTGATGTTGCATGTGTTGATTGTCAATTTTAGTTTTGATATTTCGGTGAAAATCTTAAGCTCCTATCTAATGATTTTATCGCTGATTCTGATTTCACCTTATGCAAAAAGTCTGACGGCGATTTTTATCAATCAGAAAAATCAATTTATTCGTCCAACATTTGAGAATATCAATCCAATAAAAAATCGTTTTCAGAAATTATTCAAAGCGATATTGATTACAGCCATGCTTTTTGAATCCTTGTATTTTTTCGCAGAAAACAACATGTATAACGATGATTTAGCGCCAAGACCAAAATTTCATGGTGCATATCAAGTTCTATCAAATTTTAGTTTGACTTCCATCAATTCGCAAACCGATTCGCAATATTTTGGTAAAATAGATTCCATCAAAAGAATTTTCATTCATCGCAGGGGATATTTGATTTTGCAATTTCAGGATGAACATTTTAGAGATTTCCCCATTTCTTTTAACGAAAACAAGAATTCTTGGATGTTGAACTTCAAAAACAAACAAGTGGAAGTTCACATGCATGCGACCAATCACAACTATTTTTTTACTTGGGAAGAAATTCGATTAGTCGATAAAAAGCCGATTAAACTTTATTTTAAATTGGAAACTTTTAAAATCGACTTGAAAAAATTGCCGCTTTCAAAACCGCTTTTCCATTGGTTTGTGGCTTGATTAAAAAATCATTTTCTTGAATTTTTGTCGCAATGCTTTTTTGTAATCCGCTGGATAAGTTCTTTTTCCGGTGAAGACATCTGTCATTGCTTCTGCAAAAAGTTGACCATATTTTGAGAGAAGCATATTTCGAATTGTTTGACTTTCGTAAAACATCTTCGCAACCATCACCCCCGTTTTCAATTCAGGCAGCAGGTTTTTATTCAACTTTTCGACATAAAGTTCTGCGGATTTTGCTTCATCCAAATTACTTTCGATCAATGCTTCAGCGCAAAGCGTGCCGCTTAAAATGGCATTTGATAAACCTTCAGCAACAATTGGATCGGCGAAACCAGCAGTATCGCCAGTCAAGAAAACTTTATTTTTGACAAAACAATCTGTTCTTGGAGAAACTGGAATCACAAAACCGTGCGCATCTTCAGAAATGACACTTTCAATGCCCAACGTTTTTAAGTAGGCTTGATAAAATGCTTTTAAATTCAAATTGTCTTTGGATTTTCTCAAAACCCCTACTCCAATTGACAAATGATTTTTCTTGGGAAAACACCAGCCATAACCACCCGGCACAGCATCGATATCAAATCTCACATCTTTTGAAAGTCTTTCAAAATCGGCAGGTGAAACTTCCACTTCATATTCCAAAGCAGGAATTACGTTGCGTGTTTCTTTCCAGCCGACCATCTTTGCCGTCGCACTCAAAGCACCATCTGCAGCAATAATGAATTTCGCTTGAACGGTGCCACTCTCTGTTTTGATTTGATTGATTTCGCCCAATTCAATGGCAATAACTTTGTGATTTTGTAACAATTTCGCGCCTTTTTCTACTGCTTTTTCTACAATTAAAAAGTCAAAAGTATCACGCATAACCATTGAGATAATTGGCGTTTCTCGTTTTGTGGTAAGTTTAATGTTCTTTTTTTGAAAGAATGTATCGACGGAATAAAACTCAGCTTCGATGGCACTTGAAATATCAAAAGGAATCAATTTTCTTCCACGTTCAACCAAACCGCCGCCGCAAGTTTTATATCTTGGCAAGGTTTCTTTGTCTAAAATTGCCACCGAAAATCCATGTTTCGCCAAGGCATAAGCGGCCATGCCACCAGAAGGACCACTGCCAATTACCGCTACATCGAAAACATTCATGCTGTAAAATTAGAAAGTATATTCAAAATTTGCAGATAGAATCTGAATTTTTAAGCTGGAAAATTAATTTTAATCCATTCAATATCGTTTTGTCATACAAAAACTGACATTCCGTCATTTATTTGAGAATAAAAATGTCTTCATTTTTCCATTTTGTCATAAAAACAGGATTTTTTTTCATCGGCACAAAAATTGACTTTGAGAGGGAAATCAAATTGAAAATTAAATAATAAACAAAATGGGAAAGATTATCGGTATCGACTTAGGAACTACAAACTCTTGTGTTTCAGTAATGGAAGGAAACGAACCAGTTGTAATTGCTAACTCAGAAGGGAAAAGAACAACACCATCTATCGTAGCATTTATTGAAGGAGGTGAGCGCAAAGTTGGAGATCCAGCTAAAAGACAAGCGATCACCAACCCAACAAAAACAATCAACTCTATCAAACGTTTCATGGGCGCATCTTTTGATGATATGAAAGCAGAAATAAAAAGAGTTCCTTATGATATAGTGAAGGGCGACAATAATACACCACGTGTAAAAATTGACGACAGAACATATACGCCGCAAGAAATCTCTGCTATGATTCTTCAAAAAATGAAGAAAACTGCTGAAGATTATTTAGGTCATGAAGTAACAGAAGCTGTTGTAACTGTTCCAGCATATTTCAATGATTCTCAACGTCAAGCGACTAAAGAAGCTGGTGAAATTGCAGGTTTAACAATCAAAAGAATTATCAATGAACCGACAGCTGCAGCGTTAGCTTATGGTTTGGATAAAAAAGGAATTGACCAAAAAATTGTCGTTTTTGACTTCGGTGGTGGAACGCATGACGTTTCTATCTTAGAATTAGGTGACGGCGTTTTTGAAGTATTGTCAACAGACGGAGACACACATTTAGGTGGTGATGATGTTGATAATACAATCATTGACTGGTTGGCTGACGAATTCAAAAATGATGAAGGAATTGATTTACGTTTAGATCCAATGGCATTGCAACGTTTGAAAGAAGCTGCTGAGAAAGCGAAAATTGAACTTTCTTCAACAACATCTTCTGAAATCAATTTGCCATACATCATGCCGGTAAATGGTATTCCAAAACACTTAGTAAGAACTTTACAGCGTTCAAAATTTGAGCAATTAATTTCTTCTATTGTTGAAAGAACTATCGCTCCTTGTCGTTCAGCTTTGAAAAATGCTGGTTTATCTACAAGTGATATCGACGAAGTGATTTTGGTTGGTGGTTCTACAAGAATCCCAGTTGTTCAAGATGCTGTTGAGCGTTTCTTCGGAAAAGCGCCTTCTAAAGGAGTAAATCCTGACGAAGTAGTTGCAGTTGGTGCAGCAATTCAAGGTGGTGTTTTGACAGGTGAAGTAAAAGATGTTTTATTATTAGATGTTATTCCATTATCAGTTGGTATTGAAACGATGGGCGGTGTAATGACTAAATTAATTGAATCAAATACAACAATTCCAACTAAAAAATCTGAAACTTTTTCTACTGCTTCAGACAATCAACCATCAGTTGATATTCACGTTATTCAAGGTGAACGTCCAATGGCAAATGACAACAAATCTTTGGGGCGTTTCCAATTGACAGACATTCCACCAGCGCAAAGAGGTGTTCCACAAATCGAAGTTACTTTTGACATCGATGCAAATGGTATCATGCACATTTCTGCAAAAGACAAAGGAACTGGCAGAGAGCAATCAATCAAAATTGAAGCTTCTTCAGGATTGAGTGATGAAGATATCAAAAGAATGCGTGCAGAAGCTGAAGCAAATGCAGACGAAGACAAAAAGAAAATGGAAGAAGTTGAAAAAATCAACAAAGCAGATTCTTTGATTTTCCAAACTGAACGTCAATTGAAAGAATACGGAGACAAAATTCCTGCAGACAAAAAACAACCAATTGAAGACGCTTTGGCTGAATTGACAGTTGTTTTTGAAGCGAGAGACATGGCTAACATGGATGCTGCAATGGACAAATTAAACAATGTTTTCCAAGCTGCTTCTCAAGAAATGTACAATGCTGCAAATCCGCAAGGAGGTGACGCAGGTGCAGGTCAGCAAGCAGAAAGTAATCCAGCGGATGAAGTTACGGATGTTGACTTCGAAGAAGTGGATGAAAAAGAGAAAAAATAATTTCAAGCAAATTTAAAAAAAGCCGATTCTTACGAGTCGGCTTTTTTGTTTTAACAACTTTTTATGGAAAGTGAAAAGCCGAAGTATAAAATCTCCGGCTGTTGAAATTACACTTGTTTTAAATTTTAATTGTCAATCTCAACAAGAAATTTCTTCCTGCTTGAGGGAAATAATAATTTTCATTGATGCGCTTTCCTCCTGAGATATATCCGAAAGTGTAGCCATTATTTTCATATAGTGCATTCAAAATATTATTGGCTAAAATCCCAACATTCATTTCCCGAATACCTTTGATTTTAATGCTGTAATTCACCATCAAATTATTGGTAAAATAAGCGTCAATGCTTTTTCTGTCATTGGAAGTATTGTCCAAATATTGCTTTCCGACATATTTTGATTGCCAAGTAAGCGTCAAATTTTTAATTGGTTCGTATTGAATGCCAAGCGCTGCAATCACATTGGGTGAAAATGCAATGTCAATATTTGAATGTTGTATCACTGTTTGAATCATATTTCCATTCACATCATAATTGTCGTAATTGTCAATAAATTCAGTGAAATTTTGGATTTTATTTGCACTCAAAGTGAAATTTCCTGTCAAACTAATTTTGCTAGTTATCAAATATCCCGATTCAATTTCGATTCCAGAGCGGTAACTTTTAGCCACGTTTGCACGATTATAAGCACCAACATCATTGATTTGTCCAGTTAAAATCAATTGGTCTTTGTAATTCATCAAATAATAATTCGCGTTCACAAATAATTTTCTTGCATGAAATCTATAACCAACTTCAAGATTTTGCAATTGCTCAGGTTTTGGTCTACTGTAAATTGAACTTTGCACAAAATCATCTCTAACTGGCTCGCGATTGGCAACGCTGAAGGATGCGTAAAAATTATTTTTACTATTTAAATCAAAAGATAATCCGAGTTTTGGATTGAAAAAAGTAAACGCTACATTTTGAGTCAAAGGAATTAAATCGGCATAATACTGGTCATTTCCATTGTATTTATACCCGATATGGCGGATTTGAAGATCAACAAAAAAGTTGACTCTTTTTATTTGATAATTCGCTTTTGCGTAGGCACTCGCCTCAAATTTATTTGCCTTGTTATCATAATAATGCTGGTTAATTTCACTTTGAGAGGCAGTTCTTGCCCAAATAATTTCCCCAAAATGTTTACCATCATATTGATTGGCTCCACCTCCAACAATCAATTTAAAATTCTTTAAATTGTTGTAGGTCAATGAAAAAATAGCCCCGTAAAAATTATTATCTAGCCATCTTCTGCGAATCAAATCTGTTTTCGAGATTGTGTCATTTCCGTAAATAACTGGCGTTAAGCCATAAGTTGAAAAATTTTGATTCAATCTGTATTGCTCATAATAACCTGCACCATGTGTAAAATGTGCGGCAGTATTCAATACTAAATTAGGATTAAAAACATGCGAAAAATGCAATTGATAATGATCTTGTTGGTAATTATCAGTTTCATTCTGGTAAGTGTAATAATTATATTTTCTAGGATCTGAATTGAATAAATTCAAAGAATCTTGGGCTGTTTGATATGTTCCCCCTGGATAATAATTGTTGTAAAAATGAGTTAACAAACTGTCTTTATTTCCTTTCAACTTCGCTTCTGGAATCCCATACCAAGCTTGATAAGTTGATTCTTTTCCACCAAAAACAATGGCTTTCAGAATGGACTTTTTCCCTACCCAAGCACCTGAAAGGTAAAATGATTTCAAATTGGAATTTGAACGATCAACAAATCCATCAGAAACAATGCGAGAAAGTCTTGCATCAACCACAAAATGATTGTTTATCAAGCCGGTCCCAACTTTTACAGTATTCCGCAATGTATTGAACGAACCTGCGGAATTATCCAACTCTACATAAGCTTCTTTGCGAATATTATCAGATTTGATATTGATGCTTGAACCAAATGCAGCTGCACCGTTTGAAGATGTTCCAACGCCTCGTTGCACTTGAATGTTATCTGTAGAAGAAGCAAAATCTGGCATATTCACCCAAAAAACGCCATGAGATTCAGCGTCGTTTAATGGAATTCCATTCACTGTAACATTCGTTCTTGTGGGATCAACACCTCGAATTCTTATTCCAGTATATCCCACTCCTGCGCCTGCATCTGAAGTCACAACAGTTGAGGGCGTAGATTGCAATAAATAAGGCAAATCTTGACCAAAATTGTTTTGTTGGATTTCTTTTTCAGTCAGATTTGTGTAAGTTGTAGGTGTTTTTGAATCAGCGCGCACTGCCGCAATTTGAACTTCTTCAATCATGAAAGCGGATTGATTTAAAACCCAATTTTTCTCTATATCTTTGTTCTGAATAAATAGTTTTTCGCTTTGCGTTTCATAACCAAAAAAGGAAATTGTTATCCTAATCGAATCATTTTTAAGTCCCTTTAAAAGATAAATTCCATCTTTTTCAGTTTGAGTTCGATTGTAAGATTTCTCAATACTTACAGTTGCGCCTACAATTGGAATTCCATCCTGGTTGGTGACTTTTCCTTTAATCTTGTGTTGAGCAAAAGCACTGAAAGATGTTACCAGTGCGAGTAACGTGGTGATTTTGGTAATCCTTGTTTTCATTTTTTTAAAAATTTAACAAGAATAAGGGGCTAATTCTCTGAATGTGAATAATTAGCAATTAATAATAAAGTATCATCTTCCCTACGCAGGCATTATCCTGACAGGTTCAATGGGTATAATCTCAGCCTTTTTGAGGCACCCCTTAGAGATGGTACAAATGTATGAAATATAAATTTGATTTGTTGAGAGAATTAATAAAAACAAAAAAAAACCAAGCTTCAAAAATGAAACTTGGCTTCTGAAAATTCAATTTTATTAACCTAAAAATGGATATCTATAATCGTTTGCTGGAACAAAAGTTTCTTTGATTGTTCTGGCAGAAGTCCAACGCAACAAATTCATTGATGCACCTGCTTTATCGTTCGTTCCAGAACCTCTTGCACCACCAAAAGGTTGTTGCCCTACAACAGCACCAGTCGGCTTGTCATTGATGTAGAAATTTCCAGCGCTATTTTCTAATTTCTTAGTGGCCAAGTTGATTGCATAACGGTCATTTGCGATAATTGAACCTGTCAAAGCATAATCTGAAGTTTGATCTAAAATGGTCAAAGTTGCTTCAAAATCTTTTGGTTCGTAAACATAAATCGTCAAAACTGGTCCGAAAATTTCTTCGCACATGGTTTTGAATTTTGGATTTGAAGTCACAACCAACGTTGGTTCGACAAAATACCCTTTTGATTTATCGTAATTTCCTCCAGCTATAATTTCTGCATCAGAAGAAGCTTTGATATCATCGATATATTTTGCAATTCTATCAAAAGCCCTTTCGCTGATTACCGCATTTACAAAATTACTGGTGTCTTCAGGCGAGCCCATTTTCATGGAATTCACTTGATCTACAGCAATTCTTTTTACATCATTCCAAAGGTTCGAAGGAATATAAGCGCGAGAAGCGGCAGAACATTTTTGTCCTTGAAATTCAAATGCACCCCTTGTCATTGCTGTTGCAACTTCAGCTGCATTCGCTGATTCATGCACCATTATGAAATCTTTTCCTCCAGTTTCCCCGACAATTCTTGGATAGCTTTTGAAATTTTCGATATTGTTTGCAATTCCTTTCCATAAGTCACGGAAAACATTCGTTGAACCTGTGAAGTGTAAACCGGCAAAATCTTTGTGTTTAAAAATTACATCTCCAGCATCTTTTCCGCTCACCGTAACCATATTTATCACTCCATCAGGCAAACCTGCGGCTTGGAATAATTCCATGATTATTTGCGCAGAATAAATTTGTGTTTCAGCTGGTTTCCAAACAACCACATTTCCCATCATTGCTGGTGCAGCGCAAAGATTAGCAGCAATTGAAGTAAAATTAAAAGGCGTCAATGCAAAAACAAAACCTTCCAAAGGTCTGTATTGCAATCTATTCCACATTCCCGGCAGAGATTCAGGCTGTTCCTTGTAGATTTGAGTCATGTATTGCACATTGAATCGAAAGAAATCAATCAATTCGCAAGCAGCATCGATTTCAGCTTGAAAAACATTTTTGGATTGCGCCAACATGGTAGCGGCATTCATTCTTGCCCTGAAAGGTCCGGCTAAAAGGTCTGCAGCTCTTAAAAAAACGGCAGCTCTATCTTCCCAAGGCAAGTTTGCCCATGCTTCTTTTGCATTTAAAGCTGCTTCAATTGCCTTTTCAACGTGTGATTGCTCACCTTGATTGTATGTACCAAGCACTTTTGAATGCTCATGAGGCGGAGTCAATGATTTTTTGTTCGTGGTGAAAACTTTTTCGGCACCAATATACATCGGAATGTCAATAGGCGCTTGATTATACATTTGTTTGTAAGTTGACAATAAAGATTCACGTTCCGGAGAACCAGCAGCATATGCTTTTACAGGCTCATTTACCGCAACAGGAACTGTTGAAATCGAATTTGACATAGTTAAAAATTTTGCTGTAAAATTAATGAAATTAAATGATGCAATTGAAATTAGTCTGCTTCAAATAAAAATAATCTTATTTAATTTATTGCAATAGAGAACTGTATTTCAACAAAGTAAACTAATTTAAAACCTAATTTAAAATCCTAAAGTTCAAATAACAAAGGTCTTTTTGTCATGATTTTTATACAAAAATGCACGCCAAAAAGGGAATTCATGCATTTGTCTGTTCGACGGATTGCATCCGTCGTTACAAACATGTCGCTCCTATGGAGCTATCTTAAAATTTTAAAGTTCAAAGCGTTTCCCAGTGTATTTAAATTCCAAAAATTTGCATAATTCAAATATGATTGCTACTTTGACAAAAACTTTCAACGTGCAAAGAATCATACTTTTAATTATCATCTTCCTTACTTTCAATTTTTCATTTGGACAAAACATTTCAGAGATTCAAAAGGAGTTAAAGGAAAATCCAAAAACAAGAATTCAAAATGCAGCCAAATTGAGGAAATATTATGCTGATTATGCAACTGATTCACTTTTCACATTGGGTACATATTTGATACAAGAGGGAATTAATGATGAAAATTTACCTGTGATGATGTATGGAAAACTTGTATTATCAAGTTATTATAATCTGACTGGAAAAACTGAAAGTAGTATCAAAAACTTGAAAGAATGTATCGCTTTCTATAAGCAAAAAGGCGATATTGAGCGATTGGCAGATGCACAAAATTTACTTGGAATTGCCTATATCTTTGCTGGAGATTATAATAATGCGGCGAATTATTTTGTGAAATCTATCAAAAACGCAGCTAAATTAGATGAAGACAACGAATCTTTTATTGCACAGCTTAACTTAAGTGAAGTTTACATTCGCGAGGACAAACTTGACCTTGCTGAAATTGAAGTATTGGCTTACATCGAAAAATGTAAAAAAATCAAAGCGAGCAATGGATTGAAAAAAGGATATGATTTCTTGGCAAAAATCTACATGAAACGTGAAAATATAGACAGTGCGATTCATTATTACGAAAAAGCTTTAAAATTAGCAATGAAAGACAATTCGTATTTGATCAGAGCTACATCATACAATAACATTGCCATTGCACATTTTGAAACGGGAAAACTCGATTTGTCCTATAGATACTTCAAAAAAGCGCTCGATTTAAGACTTAAGCTAAATAGACCCAAAGATATTTCTGAAAGTTATTACAATCTTGGAGATTGGAATTATTATCAAGGGTTTTATGATGAAGCGCTTAAAAATTATCAATTGTCACTAGATGTTGCGCTAAAAAACAATCAAAACAGAGAAATTGCTGATGCATTTGACAAAATATCCATGTGTTATGAAGCCAAAGAAGATTACAAAACTGCCTTAACATTTGCTAAAAAATTCCAGGAGGCAGAGGCAAAAAACTACAAGCGAAATCAATCAAATGAAACTGATAAGCAGCGGATTGTATATGAGATGGATCGTGAAGAGCAACTTTTAAATCAGAAAAAAAGAGAAGATAAAATTCAAAGAAAAGTGGCTATTGAAAAAGGCAGAGGCAATATTGTTGTTATTTCCTTTTTAATAATTGTGTCCTTGATGATTATATTTTACTTTCTTCAAACAGCCAAAAAGAAGAAACAATTACAGCAATCCTGATTTTGCGAATTTCGGATCATATTTGAAAGAAAAATCCCTTGTATTATACTCAGATTGGAACAAATGAGGATAGTGATTTTCCATTTCAGTATGCATCAGTTCAATAGGTAAATCTGTAAATTCGCCATAAAAATGATTGTATTGCATGAATTTTTTATCTCCATGGAAAGCTTGAAAAAGCGAATCATTTTCACCATCAAAATCTAAGGGTACAACTTGAGAAATGCGACAAATCCTTTGGTCAAAAGCCGGCGTACATTTCACCCAATTTCCTTCTAAATAGAGAGAAACATAGCCATGAAAAACGATTTCTGGCCTTTTTAAATAGCTTGTTAATTTATCAACTCCGATGTGGTTTGTAACAATGGCAAAACCAAGTTTCGAAGGAATATTTTTCTTTCTTGCTAAAGCAGCTAAAACAATTGATTTTTCTACGCACCAAGCTCTATTTCTAGTAAAAATTGAACTTGCCAGTAATGCTTCCGAATTCAAATTCAAGTGATAAGGATCGTAAAGAAATCGATCTCTCACTTGATAATACAACCAAATTGCGACTTTTTTAGAATCATCATAATCTGGCATTGAATCAAAAAAATGATCAAATATTGAATGATTAAAATCTAAAAAAGTGGTTGGTTTTAAAAATTCTTCAAATCCTTTCATCACTAATTAGATTTCAATTTACGCGTATAATTCAGCTTGAAGTTGCGCTATTTTATCGTCTTTCAAATATTCGTCGTAAGGCATCATTTTATCAATAAAACCTGTTGGAGTGATTTCAATAATGCGATTTGCAACCGTTTGAACCAATTCGTGGTCATGAGAGGTGAAAATGATTGTTCCATTGAAATCATTCATTCCATTATTTAAAGCGGTGATAGATTCGAGGTCTAAGTGATTTGTTGGTTCGTCCATCATCAATAAATTCGCTTTGGCAAACATCATTTTAGACAACATGCATCGCACTTTTTCTCCACCGGAAAGTACTTTCGCACTTTTGAAAGCTTCCTCTCCAGAGAATAACATTCGACCCAAGAAACCACGAATATTGACTTCTTCTTTTTCCTCATCTGTTTGCGCATATTGACGCAACCAATCCATCAGAGAAATATTATCTGCAAAGTAAGAAGTATTGTCGTTAGGTAAATAGGTCGTTGAGATTGTTGTGCCATACAAAAACTCGCCTGTATCTGGTTTTGTATGCTGATTTAAAATCTCAAAAAATGCGGTAATTGCCACTGAATTTTTTGAAACAATTGCCACTTTATCTCCTTTATTTAAAGTGAAGTTCAAATCTTTGATGAGCATTTCTCCATCCACAGATTTGGATAAATTTGTAACAGTTAAAATCTGATTTCCTGCATCTCT
Source organism: Chryseobacterium gleum (assembly GCA_945897805.1). Taxonomy (GTDB): domain Bacteria; phylum Bacteroidota; class Bacteroidia; order Flavobacteriales_D; family Crocinitomicaceae; genus JAQVCM01. The sequence continues at coordinate 16,853 of CAMDFX010000007.1, read as the reverse complement.
TTCCGAGTGAAAATTAATTCCAGGATATCTTCTTGAAGATGGTTGGATTTCGTCCAAATCCAATTTATCCAACATTTTTCTTCGAGAAGTAGCTTGTTTGGATTTCGAAGCATTGGCAGAAAAACGTGCAATAAAATCTTGCAATTCTTTCTTTTTTTCCTCCGCTTTTTTGTTTTTATCAGAACGTTGACGCGTTGCCAATTGAGACGATTGATACCAAAAGGAATAATTTCCAGTAAATAAATTGATTTTACTGAAATCAATATCACAAACATGTGTACAAACCGTATCTAAAAAGTGACGGTCATGCGAAACAACAATTACTGTATTTTTGAAATCCAACAAAAAGTCTTCCAACCAAGAAATTGTTTTCAAATCTAGGTCATTCGTTGGCTCATCGAGAATCAAAACATCAGGATTTCCAAAAAGCGCTTGAGCTAACAATACCCTTACTTTGATATCGCTTCCCAAATCTTTCATCAACATATAATGCTTTGCCTCTTCAATTCCTAAGTTACTCAACAAACTTGCAGCATCTGTTTCAGCATTCCAACCTTCCAAATCAGCGAATTCGCCTTCAAGCTCTGAAGCACGCATTCCGTCTTCATCTGAAAAATCTGGTTTGGCATACAAAGCATCTTTTTCATTCATGATTTCAAACAAGCGCTTGTGCCCCATGATGACAGTTTGCAAAACAGGATATTCATCAAATTCAAAGTGATTTTGGCTCAAAACGGCCATTCTTTTTCCGGGCTCAAGTTCAATTCTGCCTCTTGTTGGATCTTGATCACCTGTTAAAATTTTCAGAAAAGTTGATTTACCAGCACCATTCGCGCCAATAACACCATAACAGTTTCCATTGACGAATTTTAAATTCACGTCGTCAAAAAGCGTACGCTTACCAAATTGAAGCGAAAGATTATTTACTGAAATCATTTTTCTTAGAAATTTTGTGCAAAGATAGCGATTTTGAGTGAAATTATTAAACAAAAAAATCCGACTTAATCAAGCTGGATTTGAATTGATTTGAATTATCGTCCGACTAAAATAATTTGTTCCTTAAACGAGAAAGTAAATGGACACGATAAATTAATAATCAATAATTTAAATTGGTTAATGCTTCACATTTAGCTTAATAGAATTTCCGCAATCAAAATGATTTTTTGGACAAACTTTAAAACCATGCAATCCACACGGTCTGCAAGTTAAATCAAGGTCTGTTTCTATTGTTTCAGCATCATCAGCCAGTGGCCCAAAACCGAACTTTGGAATAGTTGAACAATAAAATGCCGTTGTTGGTGCATTCATTGCAGAACAAATATGCATCGGCCCAGAATCATTGACATAATTTCTTCGTGCTTTTTGCATAAGAGCAGCAGATTCTAAAAAGGAGAAATCTCCAGCCAGATTTTCACAATTTGAATTATTCACACTTAATTTTACCGTTTCAAATAATTCTCTATCATTTGGTCCACCGATTAAATAGACTTTTCCTTCTTTTGACAGCAATGCAGCTAATTCAATCCATTTTGATACAGGTAATTGCTTTGTAAACCAAATAGATGCGGGTGCTAAACAATAATATTTTTGATTTTGCAATACACCAACTTTTTGGTAATCTGAATCACTCGGAAACAATTCAGGCTTGACAAGTGATTTTGCTCCATGATGAGCGATACAACTCAGATTTCTCTCAACTTCATGTTGGCCATTCATCAAATGTTTAATTTTAAGAGAATAGACAAATGAAAATGGATTTTTATCAAAACCTATTTTAGATTTAGCTCCTGAACAAGCAGTTAAAAATCCTGAACTGGCAAAACGGTGGAGGTTGATTATTTCATCATACTTTTTAGATCTAATTATTTTGAGAAGATTTTTTAGCGTTTTAAATTTCGGTGCTTTCTTGTCTAAAATTAAAACTTCATCAATTTTAAGATTATTAGAAAGTAAACTTTCATTCCCTTTCCTTACAAGCACATCTATTTTAGCACCTGGATAAATCCTGGCTAATTCAGAAACCACAGGCGTTGCTAAAATTACATCTCCTAAAAAAGCCGTCTGAATTATTAAAAATCTTTTCACACTGAAAATTTAATTATCAATATTCTCATATTATCTAGAAATTAAAGCTAAAAATCATGCTTTTTCTTTCTTTTTTGCAAGTGTTTTCACCCAAGCAAAATATCCTCCTTTGCCTTGAAAAAAGATAATTATTCTTGTTTGAATATACATTAGAATAAACATAGTTATCACGCACAAAATCGTGATTGGTAAACTAAAACGTGTATTGTAGCCAATAATTGGTTTGACGATTTGATAAATTACAATCAAATGACCAACATACAACCAAAGCGTATTTCTACTCATTTGTTTCATGAATTTAGGCAAATCTTTCACTACCAAACTCAAAAAAGCCATGATCGCGCCGACGCACAAAACGACACCAATTCTATGATAAATCAAATTTGGACTGTCATGCCAGAAATAACTTCTGCCGTATAAATATATTTCAAACTGATTTCCCAAGCGAGAAAGCAGCAAGAAACTTAAACCAATGGCTCCCAATTTAAAGCCAATTGCGTGTTCAAAATTGTCTTTTTTAATTTCGATTGAAAGCCAAATTCCTAGCAAAGCGCCACCAAAAATGTAGGCCAACCAAGGCGTGAGCGGAAACATCGATTTAGTACCAAAATCATTTAAAAAAGGCGCCACAAAAATCGGTAATTCAGATAAATCAACATTGTGCAACATTGGATATGAAGCAATGATAACAATCATCAATACAAAAAACAAAAAAGCCATTATTCCTTTGATGTGCCTAGAAATGAAATAGACAAACATTACAGTCAAAAGACCGATGGCGATGATATGCAAAACATCCACTCTTAGTGCGCGTTGTTTTTCTTCAATGGTCAACAAATTTGAGATTACTAAAAAAGGAATACTGATTAAAACACCGTAAAAGAAAGAGCTGTATAATCGTTTTTTTCTTTCTTCTTCTTGAAAAAAGTCTTTGTTAAACAAAGCTTCGCGAAAATTAGTATGTTTCAAAGCGCCTTCTCTAAAAATTTGTTTCAGTAAACTCTTTCTTGAATCTTCTTTTTCATTGGTAAGCGTTTTGTAAATTAAAAGGACAATAGAAACACCAAAAATAGTTGTCAATGTCTCTGCAATTCCCACATTCAAAAATTGATCTAATCCATCTTTGGTGAAAAATTTGCCTATCACATATATTGGGAAATTCAAAAAATATCCCCAAAATAAGAGTGTGACAATTCTTTTAGCTCCAGCTTTTACTCGCGGATTAGAGCCATCAGACTTTTCCTGAGAAAGCATCAAAAATGTAAAGACTGCGCCGGAAACGAGCATAAAAAATGGCGCAGTATAACCTCTAAAACTTGTCCAAAGTTTAATGCCCGCGCTTCCTCCCTCTCTGATAGATAAATCTAAAAAATCATACGTTGTATGGCCTTGAATCATCATGAAGAGTGCCAAAACACGCATTAAATCTAAAAATAATATTCTCTTTGGCTTTTCCATATCGCGTTGTAAAATTACAAGAAATTCACTTGAAAATTAATTTTATAGATTATTGCTTACATTTTCTCAAAAAAAAAGAGTGCCATGATTAGCACTCTTCCTAAAAGAATTAATTTGTAGAATATGCTTTACAATTTCATAAACTGAATTTTCCTATTTGAAATACCTAGTTTTAGGAAATAATTCCCTGCTTGGATTTCAGTTAAATCGATTTTGGTATTTGTTGAATTAACAGCTCCTTCGGTTACTTTTCTTCCTTGTAAATCAATTATTTCGAATGATGTACTTGTCACATCACCCAAAAACTGAATATTTAAAATATCATTTGTTGGATTTGGAAAAACACTGAATGAAACTTGTTCACTTTCTGATAATCCCAAATAATTCATAGATAAATCTAAAGTAATAATCGAGTCACAGCCAAGGGCATTTTGAAATGTTTGCGTGTAAACGCCAGTTTGGTTGTAAGTTTGACCGTTCAATGTGAAAGACGTAATCGCTGATCCAATAATTGTGTAATAAGTAGGCTGATTTACAGTAATAAACATTGCATCTGTAGCGGTGCATCCATTTGCATCTGTCCCAGTAACAATACAATTAAGATTTGTATTTGGTATAAAAGTTTGATTGTTGGTAATACCATTGTTCCATGTATATGTTTGAGCTCCAGCACCAGACAAAGAAGTTATCGTGCCGGCACAAAAAGTTTGATCTGGACCTGCAGAAACATTTGGTAATGGATTAACCACAACATTTATAGTATTTGAAGTAGTAACACAACCCAAAGTATTGGTGATTGTAACTGAGTAATTGCCAGGAGTAGTCACTGTAATTGTTGGAGAAGTAGCACCATTTGACCATAGATTTCCAGTTGTCGAAGATGATTGCAAAACTACATTTTGATTTTGACAAAAAGTTGTATTTCCATTTGCAGTGATAGCAGCCGAAGCAATTGTGAGATTCAACGTCACAATCGAATCACAACCAAAAATATTCGTTAAAGTGTATGTTGCCGTATTGTTGTTAGTAGAATATGTTACGCCATTTATCCAAGTGTATGGTCCACAAGATGATTGAACATCAACTCCAGTATTAGGTGAAAAAATAGTTAGATTTAAGGTAACGATTGAGTCACAACCATAAATATTTTGCAATGTAAATGTTGCGGTATTGTTGTTGGTTGTATATGTTTGTCCATTTATCCAAGTATATGTGACACAAGCACTTTGAATATCAATCCCTGTATTGGGCGAATTAATAGTTAAATTTAAAGTAACAATCGAATCACAACCATAAATATTTGTCAATGTGTAAGTTGCACTGTTATTATTTGCTGTATATGTTACGCCATTTATCCAAGTATATGTAAGACAAGAATTTTGAATATCAATCCCTGTATTTGACGAAGTAAAAGTTAAATTTAAGGTCACAATCGAGTCACAACCCAAAACATTTGTTAATGTGTAAGTTGCAGTGTTGTTGTTTGCTGTATAGGTTACCCCATTTATCCAAGTATAAGCACCGCAAGCAACCTGAGTATCAATTCCTGTGTTAGGCAGATTTACTGTAATCGTAAAAACTTGATCGTCAAAACAAGCTCCGCCTGAAGAGGATCCATAGGCATAAATTGTTTGCGTTGAAGTGATTGGTCCAACCACAACATTTCCTGTACCACCTGGTCCATCGTAATAATTCATTGTCAAATCGGCGTTTCCTGAAGGAGTGACTTCCGCTATTGCAGGCAAAGTGTAGGATGAACACACTGATTGACTTCCTGGATTTACGATACTGATTGGGTTACAACTTCCTAAAATATTCAATGAATAATCTTCATAAGAACCCCAAGAACCCGTGTAGCATGGAATCGGTGTAGAAATATCACAGCCGCCAATTCTCATTCGATGTGGTCCAGCAGGCGCGTTCGCAGGAATCGTGAAACTTGTATTTAATGTCGAAGGATTAAGGGCTAAAGAAACACCTGTGTACATTTCTTCTCCCGCATCAGCAAAGGAACCATTGTCATTCCAGTCTACCCAAATTTTAGTATTGTAAGTATATCCTGTAGAATAAGTAATGTCTAATGTTACTAAATCATTTTGATTGTAATCTGAAGAAAAACTTGAATAATCTGCATATCCTCCGGGCTCTCCTACAGTTGTATTATTTACTGTCCCGTAAGTTACGTTGGTAATGCCAGAACCATCTGTACTTGTTGGTGCAGGTGTACAATAACAATCGTAGTATGCATTCATATCTACTTGCACTGGTGTGGAAGTTGAGGTTGAACCAGCACTGCAAATTAAGACACATTGGTAGAAAACCGTCGTTGATTGTGTTGTTGAATATGATGAATTTGTTGCCCCAGCAATATCTGTAAACGAAACACCATCAGTTGAAGATTGCCATTGATAAGAAATTCCACTTGCTAAAGTAGCGCCATTTAGCGATAAATTAATATTTTGTGAAGGACAAGCATTTGCTGGAGTAGAAACTGTAGAGCCTGCAATAATTGGATTCGTGCAAGCACTTGCTGGACCAATATATGTAATTGACGAAACCCCACAAGACGTGAGAGTTAAACAAGAAGCATCAACATTCCAATGGGCATAATAAGTACCTGCAATTGTTGAAGTCCAAGTTAAAGGTGCAGGGCCAGAACCAACAACAGGTCCATTAAAAGTTCCTTGATGAATAGTAATATAACCGTTAGAAACACCAGATAATAGATAATTACAAGAATATAATGTAACTGCTTGTACACCATTAATTGTAGAATATTCACTTTGATAAGAACAACCTGAAATTTGTTGAGTTGTAACCGTTGTTGGTGCAGTAGCAGAAGCAAAAGCAGCCGTATTTGTGCACTGAGCTACAACGTTATAATTATTAATTAGTAGTCCAAATACAAATAATCCAATTCGAGAATAAAATTTAAGCTTTAACATAATTTTTTAATATTAAACAATCAATGTCTTTCAAAATAAATATTACTAGTAAAATAGTAGTTAACAAATTTACCCAAACAAATACTTACTTACAAATATTTTTAAAATTTATTTTTTGTTAATTCAAAATGAATGGACTTATGCTTTGAAAAAAACGGAATCAATATTTTGAAAACGGGGCTGTTCTTGATTGTTAAATTAATTGCTTATTTCGAAACTAATCAACTAATTTACTTCGGCAGTCAAGACCAACCTTGTTTTGAGCGTCGATTCTTGTGTTTGCAAATAAATTGATTTCACAACATTTCCAACGTATCCTTTTGGATCAAAGGATACTTTGACATCGGTTGTTTCACCGGGGTTTAGGGTGTTTTTTGCAATTTCTACTTTATTGCAAGTACAAGGAATTTCGCTTGCTGCAAAATGAACCACTTTATCGCTTGTATTTGTTATTTTGAAAACACGAATCTGAGTCGCATTTGCATTTATTTTACCCAAATTTTGAATTTGCATATTGGCTTTTAGCACAACTAATGAATCGAAAGAAATAATACTAATACTTTGAATTTCAATTTTTCTCTCTAACGAAGCCGCGCGTGAGTAGACAGAATTTTTTTGATCATTTGGATTATCGCTCACTAATTTACCTGCTGTATATTCTCCGAAAGGCACTTCTTTGATTAAAATTTTTGCGCCATTTGTAGCTTTATCGATAAGATAGGGTTTAAAAATACCACCATTATATTCACCCAGATAATTTACCAAAGATGCAATTCTCCTTTTGGTTAAATTTACGTTGTATTCTGTCTTCGCAAGTGGACTCGCAAAACCTTTGATCGTTAGTTCTAAAGACGTTCCTTTTTGCAATTCATCAAGCATTAAATCACGAAAAATTTCCAAATCTTTCACCCCTTGATCGACATATTCTGTAAAAAAATTTTCAATATCTTCTTGTGCATCAATAATTTTAGCGCCTGATAAACCGCTGGAATATTCCTTTTTGTAAGTAGGAATTAGTGCAATATAATCATGGTAATTATCTATGTAATTAATTTTTGTAGTGGATGCTAAAGTTTTTGGATCTGGCCAATCATTGTGGAAATACAAAGTTAAAGGCAATCTTTTATTTAATTCTGTAATGGTTTCCTTAGGCGTTACTGGATTTGCTTTTAATGGTTTATTCAAAGAAAAAATATCACTGCAACAAGTTGGATTTTTACTGTAAAATACGCCTAATCTATTACTAGAAACATAATTTGTATCTCCATGAACAAAATAATAAGTGTCATTTGCGGGACTATTTGTTGGTAATCCGAGATTGACTGGTTTGTCAAATTTTCCATTGACTAATTTGGCTGAAAAAACATCATATCCACCAAAACCATCATGCCAAGAAGATGAAAAATAAAGATTTTTGGTTTTTTCATCGTAAAATGGGCTCAATTCGTTGTCAGGAGAATTTCCAACTTTGTACATTTGAACTTTTCCAAATTGATTGCCATTTTTGATATAGCTATAGCAAATATCCATGCCTCCTTCTCCACCGCTTCGATCAGAAGAAAAGAACAAGACTTCTTCGTTGTCAACTTTCCCGATAAAGGGCATACTGGTGTTTGCCCCAGGCTGATTAATTATATCACCCAAAGTGTCCATGGATGACCATTTACCATTTTTATAGTTGGCAACCATGATTTTACATTTGTAATTATAACCTTCATCCTTGCACAAGCTAAAATAAAATCGATTGCCGTCAAGTGAAAAAGTTCCATTTCCAGTATTGAATTTTTCGACAATTAAATCTTTAATTATTTCATTTTTAGCATAATTCTGATTCGCATACTTCGAAGCGTAAAGTCTTGTTTTATATTCAGTTGAATAAACCTCTTCGTTGTCATGAATTGAATCACCTCGGAGTGAAGAGAAGAATAATTTACCATTAAAAATATTGTGTCCAAACTCTGAATTAGGAGAATTAACTGTTATTGGAAGTTGACTGATTGTATATTCTGTAGAATCTTTTATTGCCGTTTTGGCCCAAAGACAAGATTCTAATTCCCTTTTGGATTTCAGATACAAATAACCTTTTTTGTCTTTGGCATATTTTTTCTTCGCTTTTTTGAAAGTTTCAATCGCTAAGTCATACTTTCCATTTTGTTTTTGCATCAAACCCAATTGCATCAAACTTGAAGGAAAAAGTGTTGCCTCTTCTTTTTCGTATACTTTTTGATAGTAAAATTCTGCTTTGCGGTAATCTTTATAAGCCCTTTGTGTTTCGGCATATTTCCATAAAATATTCACTGTTTGGGAATCTAAAGCCAATGCTTTTTGATAATATTCAAGGGCATATATATAATCTCCTTTTTGATATTGCGCTTCTGCAAATTTCAAATAATTAGACAAATCATTTTGTCCAAATGAAAAAAGCGAAACAAAAACAAAGGCAAAAATTATATATAATCTGGACATACGCGATGTAAAACTTTTTTCGGATTGAAACGGGTAATAATGTAGCGCACACTGAGTTCAATACCACCTCTGATATTGCTAGCAGGCATTAATTTTGAGAAATTTATATCATAACTCAACCCTGCAAACCAGTTTTGATAATCCATTCCGACGCTTAAATATCCAGCATCTTTATTCCGGTAAAAAGCGCCAAAATAAACGGCCCGATATTCACCAAGTCGGTCTATCAAAATATAACGCGCACTGGCACCCAATATTATTTCTTTGTATTTTCCTTGAAAATTTAATTGAAAAGTGGGCAAAATATCCCAATCATAATTGACTTCAAATTGTCCTTTGGCAAAAAGATTTACGCGCATATCTCGTTGAACTGCTTGACCATAAAATCCTTGATTTGGTTTGTTTAAATTGAATAGAGCCAAACCACCACTAATGCGCTTTCTTTCGCCCTGAAACCACTCATAAACAAAACCTGTACCGAGGGAAAAATTGGTATTCTTTTGATTTTGAAAAGTTTCATTTGTCGGTAAACTCGGATTATAAATGGTTCCATCAAACTGCGCATCAAATGAAAACTTGTCCATATTCACCTGGCGATGATTGATGCCGATTTGCAAACCAGCGCGCAGAGTATGAACCGAATCACTGGTTAAATTCATTTGATAAGAAGGTGAAATTTGCAATTCTATTGTTTTGAATTTCCCATCACCGGCTTGGTCGTGAAAAAAAAGTGCGCCAAGACCTAATTTTGGAATTTTTGCAAACTTGGTGTCACCGCAAAAAGAAAAAGTACTAAAAGGAACTGTAACGCTGCGCCATTGATCTCTATAATTTCCGTGAATTCTGTAATCTCCACTGAAACGGCCGCTGTTAGCTGGGTTTTGAAAGATAGGATTGTCATTAAATTGCGACCAATGTATATCTTGTGCCACTGCAGAGAAAGTGCCAAATAAAAAGAATGAAAGTAAATAAAAAATCTTCACGACCAATTTTTAGATTATGAAGGTATAAAAAAATCTTAAAAGAATCGATGAAAAGTTTATTTGAAGATAATTTAGGCAAACAACAAAAGAGCAATTAATCCTAAAAGGAGCAAAAACAAAAACATTTTTGGATCTTGATATAAAGTCCTTTTTGGTCTTTTTGTAATCTTTTTATGATTTTGAGATAGCTCATTGAAATTCTTGTAACGCAAGATTTGCTCCTTAGACGGCTCAAGATATGATTTTTCTGCATTGATTGTAAACTTCCTCATTTTTATTTCCAATTTTTTTGAATTTTCTCTAACAAGCGGTAGATGCGCATCTTTGCATTGGCTTCAGAAATATCATAAATATCTGCAATTTCTTTAAAACTCATTGCTTGAAAAAAACGCAATTCAATTAAATCCATTTGTTCTGGCTCCAAACTATTTATGCACTCAATGAGTTTTTCTTGGTTTTCAATGGTCATGTTGGAAGATGAATCAATATCTTCAAAAACAGATTTTAGTTGATTTTCATTTACATCAACGGTTTTATTATTTTTCAGGCTTCTAAAAAACAAATTCACTTCGTTTTGCGCAATTCTAAAAAGCCACGAACTGAATGGAAATCCGCGGTCTTCATATTTTTGAATATTGACCATTGCTTTCATAAAAGTTTGCTGTGTTAAATCGCCTGAAACCGCTTCATCTCCGCCCAAACGTTTGAAAATAAATCGGAAAATAGTATCAAAATACTTTTCATAAAGCGCACCAAAATATTGATGATTACTTTTTGAAAGTTCAATTAATTCGCTTTCAGAATAGACGATTTTATGTTTCTTTTTGTTAAACAATTTTCAATCTTTTGTATGTTAAATACAATAAAAACTAAAAGTAACAACTTTCGCTAAAAAATTGGAAAAAGGAAGTAAATATTCGTTTTTCTGTCGAATATACATGAGAAAAAAGTACCTTTCAAATAAAAAAGATATGGAAGCAAGAAAAATAAGTAGTGAGGAAATCGCCAAAAAATTGGATGCTTGGAAATATGCAGCGGATTCGATTGAAAAAAATTATCAATTCAAGGACTTCAAAAGCGCTTTTGATTTTATGACTAAAATTTCGATAGTTTGCGAAAAAATGAATCACCACCCGAAATGGACGAATACATACAATAAATTGCATGTTTCATTGCAAACACACGACCAATCTGCTGTGACAGAGTTGGATATTGAACTTGCACGGAAAATGGATTTACTATTTGATGAAAACTATTCCTAATATTTACTTCATAAATTTCACTTCATAAATTTCAAATTTCTGCTAAACATAAAAATGAAAATAGAAGAAATAATTCCAAAAAGTATGAAATAAAAACTTGGAATTTCACTAGCTGGAGCGCTTGCATAAATGCTAATTAAAGCAATTAAATTGTAAACTATATATAAGTGAAAACCTAATTTTCTGCCTTTAAGCATAAATATTACGCCGTTTAAGCCAATGGCATAGGCACCCAAATTGATCAATCTATCCATATAGAAATTTTCGTTGGTGTATTTAATTAAGTTTAAAATTTTCAAGGTAATTTCAGACCAATAAACCTCCCCCATTTCCTGCAATTGGGTCACACCAGCCATATTTTGACCAATAATTTCATCGACTTGATAATCTTGCATCGGACCAGATATTAATCCTAAAATACTACTCAATAAACCAGAAGAAATCGAGATTAAACTAAAGACAGATAAAACAACTAAAAACACAGGTCTTTTGATTGGTTCTTTTTGATTTTCTATTTCCATGATTTACTTTTTACAAACGATTTACTAGCGCTGATATGCGGATGAAGGTAACAATCTTGCTCAAAATAAGGAACAACTTTTCGGTATTCAATAATTATTTCTTGTAATTGTTTACTGGTTTTCAATGGTTTTCTAAATTCAATCGCTTGACAAGCATTCATTAATTCAATTCCTTGAATGGTGAAACAATTTTCGAGCACGCGGTATAATTTCGTCCCGGCGTTTGAACCCATGCTCACGTGATCTTCTTGTCCATTTGACGAATCAATCGTATCAACACTAGCAGGCATGCACAATTGTTTATTTTGACTGACGATAGAAGCAGCGGTATATTGCGGTATCATGAAACCAGAATTTAATCCTGGTTTAGCGACCAAGAACGCTGGTAACCCTCTGGTTCCTGAAATCAATTTATAGATTCTTCGTTCGGAAATCGAACCCATTTCAGCCATTGCGATTGCCAGAAAGTCCATTGTTATAGCTAAAGGTTGACCGTGAAAATTACCTGCTGAAACAACTAAATCTTCATCAGGAAAAACTGTTGGATTGTCGGTTACCGCATTCATTTCATTTTCAATAATTCCTGCAGAATATTCAATGGCATCATAACTTGCCCCATGCACTTGCGGAATACAACGGAAAGAATACGGATCTTGCACATGCGCTTTAGATTGAGCAACAATCTCACTTTCTGCGAGCAAACCACGCATGATTTCGGCTGTAAAAATTTGTCCTTTTTGCTTGCGAATTTCATTCACAGAAACACTAAAAGGTTCAATTCTTCCATCGTAACCTTCTAAAGAAATAGCAGCAACTTGGTTAAATTGTTTCCATAATTTACGTGAAGCAGCAATAGCATAAGAGCCATAACTGCTCATGAATTGCGTTCCATTCAACAAAGCCAACCCTTCCTTAGATTGCAATACAATTGGTTCAATATTGAATTTTTTTTGCAAGTCTTTTCCGTCCATTTTTGAACCTTCAAAATAAACTTCTCCTTCTCCAATTAGCGGCAAAGAAAGATGTGCTAAAGGAGCCAAATCGCCTGATGCGCCTAAACTTCCTTGTTGATAAACCACTGGCAAAATCTCGTTGTTAAAAAAGAAAATCAATCGTTCAACCGTTTTTAATTGAACCCCTGAATGTCCGTGAGAAAGCCCTAAAATTTTCAATAAAATCATTCGTTTGACCAAATGCAACGGCACTTCTTCGCCAGCTCCACAAGCATGAGATAAAACTAAATTGGTCTGCAATTGCTCGAGATCTGACTTGGGAATAACAGTATCACACAAAGAGCCAAATCCAGTATTAATTCCATAGATAATTTTGTTTTCATTTTGCATGACACCATCCAAATATCGGCGACATTTCAAGATTTGATTTTTTGAATTTTCAGACAATTCTAATTTTAGGTTCTTTTCTAAAATATGTTCAAGAGTTTCTAATGAAATCCACTCGCTTGTAATTATAAATGTGCTCATATCGCTTCTTTTTTAAGGTTGAAAATATATTTCGACCTCGTATTAATCTTGTCTAAGGTGAAAAATCACCTCTTCTAAACTCATTTCTTCTTGTTCACCCGACTCCATGTTTTTTAATTGAATCAGATTTTCATTCATTTCATTTTCGCCGACTAAAGCAACATACTGTACCCGAATATCATTCGCGTATTTCATCTGTTTTTGCATTTTCGCAGCTGAAGGATACAATTCACAATCAATCCCATTCTGACGAATTTCTTTGACCAATTTCATACAGTGCAGTTGTTCTTTTTGTCCGAAATTAACGAATAATAATTTCAAGCCTTTATCGGTATCAGTTGGAAACAATTGTAATTCCGTCAAAACATCATAAATGCGGTCGGCTCCGAAAGAAATTCCAACACCTGAAACATCTGGCATTCCAAACAATCCTGTCAAGTCGTCGTACCTGCCACCACCGCAAATACTTCCCATCTTAATGCCATTCACTTTGACTTCAAAAATAGCACCTGTATAATAATTTAAGCCTCTTGCTAAAGTGACATCAAATTTCAATTCAGCACGATCCAAACCTAGTATTTTAGTTTGATCCAACACAAATTTCAATTCTTCAATTCCTTTCAATCCAATTTCACTAGAAGCTAAGAATTGAGACATTTGATTTAGATTTTCTTCATTATTTCCCGTTAAATTAAACAAAGGACGAATGATTTTAATCGCTGATTCAGGAATTCCTTTTTCAAGCAATTCTTTTTCAACACCATCTTGTCCAATTTTATCTAGTTTATCAATTGCGACGGTAATATCAATCAATCTATCTTGTTGACCTGAAACCTCTGCGATTCCAGAAAGAATTTTTCGATTATTGATTAGAATTGTAAAACTTGGAATTTGAAAGGAAGTTAATACTTCATCAAAAATTTGCACGAAATCAACTTCATAGAGCAAAGATGTACTGCCTACGACATCCGCGTCACACTGATAAAACTCCTGATATCTGCCATGTTGCGGACGGTCAGCTCTCCAAACAGGTTGAATTTGATATCTTTTGAAAGGAAAAGAAATTTCATTTTGATGTTGCACAACAAACCGAGCAAAAGGAACGGTTAAATCATAACGCAGCGCTTTTTCAGAAAGTGAGTTTGCAAATCGAGGTAAATTTTCGCTTGATAAAGCATCTAAATCTGCTTTTTTTAGTTTTTCTCCTGAATTTAGAATTCTAAAAATCAAACGGTCACCTTCTTCACCATATTTGCCCAAAAGTGTTTGAGACAATTCAAAAGACGGCGTTTCTATGGGTGCAAAACCATATTTTTTAAACACATTTCTAATCGTATCGAAAATATAAGATCTTCGAGCTACTTCTTTAGGTAAAAAATCTCTAGTTCCTTTAGAAATCGATGGTTTCTGTGCCATTTGAATTAAATTTTAGGTTGTAAAGATACGAAAAGTAGCGACTTAGAATCAATATGAATGACGAATTAAATGTGAACTTTAAAACAACAAATGCTTATCTTCGTGCAAAAAATAGTTGCTATGTTTAAAATCGATATGCACTCTCACATCATCCCCAAACACTTGCCTGATTGGACAAAAAAATTTGGATACGGTGATTTTATTTTCTTAAATCACAATGATGATAAATCAGCTGACATGATGCAAGGCGGCAAGTTTTTTAGACGTATCATAGAAAACTGTTGGGACGAAAATATTCGAGTTGTAGAATATGAAAATTTCGCAACGCAAACGCAAGTAGTTTGCACCATACCTGTTTTATTTTCTTATTGGGCAAAAGCGAAAGACGGCTTAGAGATTTCTGAATTTTTAAATGATCACATCGCCGATTTGGTAGCAAAATATCCGAAAAATTATATTGGTTTAGGGACAATTCCAATGCAAGACACACAATTAGCGATACAGGAATTGGAGAGATGTAAATCAATTGGTTTGGTTGGAATTCAAATCGGGAGTAACATCAATGATAAAAACTTAAGTGAGCCTGAATTTTTCCCTATTTTTGAAGCTTGCGAGCGATTAGGAATGGCAGTGATGGTTCATCCTTGGCAAATGATGGGTGAAGAAAGCATGAAAAAATATTGGTTGCCTTGGTTAGTAGGTATGCCTGCAGAAACATCTAGGGCTGCTTGTTCAATGATTTTTGGTGGTGTTTTAGAGCGATTACCTAATTTACGTGTTTGTTTTTCGCATGCTGGTGGTTCATTTTTGACAACTTTAGGTCGCGTCGAACATGGTTTTAATTGCCGTCCAGATTTGGTGGCGATAGACAATCCAATAAATCCAAGAGATTATGTCGGCAAATTTTGGGTTGATAGCATTACACACGACATTGATTTGCTCAAATATCTTTTAAAGATGCAAGGTAGTTCAAAAATTTGTTTTGGAACAGATTATCCGTTTCCGCTAGGCGATTTAGAAATCGGAAAATTTATTGAAGAAAGTGATTTATCAGTTCAAGTTAAAGAAGATTTATTCGCCAACGCAACATTAGATTGGTTAAAATTAGATAAGAAATTTTTTCTTTAATTAATCATACTTCAATAATCGGCGCTTTTCTCTTTCAAGATAACTATCAAATTTAGCTGGTTGATCTATTTCTACTTTCAGTAATTCTTTTGTAACTGGATGGATAAATTGAACTTCAACAGCAGATAAGAAAAGTCCTTTATCGAGTTTCATAGCAATGTCATTTTTATACAATTTATCACCAACTATAGGATGTCCAATTGAACTGGTGTGAATTCTTAATTGATGTGTTCTACCGGTTATTGGATACAAATTCACTAGGGTCAAAGAAGTACTTTTTAACGTAGTGATATTTTCAACCACTTCAAATTTTGAAAGCGCATTTTTATTTGCAATTGGAGAATCGATGATTCCTTTTTCTCGCAATGTACCTTGCAGAATTGCTCTGTATCTTTTTTGGATTGATTTATTTTCAAGCATCTTGCCTAATTCTACTCGCACTGAATATGTCTTTGCAATAATTACCAAACCTGAAGTTGCTGTATCTAATCGGTGAATTGGCAATGGCCACCTTAATTTATCTATTTGGGATGAACTTTTCAAATTATCACCTAAAGCATTATAAAGTGTTTTGAAAAGATTACCGCTAACAGGAATTCCAGATGGTTTTACAACAATCGCTAGAAAATCATCCTCGTAAGGCACTTCAAGTTCAATTTCACAATCTTTTGGTGGAGCTGATTGTCTTTCAATCAATTGAATTTCATCACCTATAGATACCCATTGGGCGGTCATCGCTTGTTTTTCGTTTACTATAACTTGATTATTCAAAATTGCTTTTTTGATTCCCTTTCTAGTTGGAATCTCTTCAAATTTACCTACCAAATAATCAGAAAGGCGTTGTTTTTCAGTAATTGTTAAAACTTGATGTGTTGCAATGATTATCATGGCTCAAAGATAACATAAACAAGATTGAAATTTGTATGAAAGCTACTCAGCTATTAGAATTACACAGTCGATTTTTAAAAAAAATGGCAAAAAAAAAATCCCGTACAAATTACAGTACGGGATTTATAAAAGTGGCGTCGACTTACTCTCCCACCCTCAAAAGAGCAGTACCATCAGCGCAATCAGGCTTAACTTCTCTGTTCGGAATGGGAAGAGGTGG
>CAMDFX010000006.1 GCA_945897805.1 Chryseobacterium gleum | reverse complement strand
ACAATGATACGATTGAAGACCCACAAAATTTGCAGCCAGGAGTTTACAAAGTGCGCGTTTCAGACGAATATGGTCAAGAGGCATTCGCAGAAGTCAATATCGATGCGCCAGTTTTTGCCAATGAGCAGGAAATTACAGCGAGCAAAGATAAAGATTTGAATAAAGATTTAGACAAGAATAATACAATCTATTTTGATGACAACTCTTCTTATTTGAATCGTGAAAATAAGAAGGTATTGGATTATGTGATTCCTATTTTGAAATCAAAACCAGAGCTCAAGGTTTTCGTGTTAGCCTATGCTGACAAACGGGGAACAAATCATTACAATTATTGGTTGTCAGAAAGAAGAATGAAAAGAACAATTGCCTATTTAATCGATCATGGAATTGATAAAGACAGAATATCAGGTAGTTACAAAGGTGAATCCGCACCATTGATTAAATGCGCAAACTGCAATGAAGAACAACTGAGATTGAATCGCAGAACGACCATTAAGTTTAAGAAATAGTAGGCGTTTTTAAAAGGCGATTTATTATATTTTTGATTTTTCAATGAAAAATCAATTTATATTTCATTATTTTTACCACTGAAAAACAAATCAGTCAAATTCAGTATAAAAAACCAAATCAAAAAAATGAAAAGAATTAAAATTTTTGTTTTGCTAGGAGTACTTTCAATGAGTGTTTTAGCAAAAGCAGACGAAGGAATGTGGCTTCCTTTCATGTTAGGAAGAAACTATGAAGACATGAAAAAGCATGGCTTGAAATTAACACCAGAACAACTTTACTCAATAAACAAATCATCTCTAAAGGATGCGGTAATTTCTTTTGGTGGATTTTGTACAGGGGAAATTATTTCAAAAAAAGGGATGGTTTTAACTAATCACCATTGTGGTTATGATGCTATTGCAGATGCATCAACCCCAGAAAAAAATTATTTGGACAATGGATTTTGGGCGAAAAGTTTGTCAGAGGAAATACCAGTGCCAGGTTTGACAGCAACTTTCATTATTCGTATGGAAGATGTAACGAAAACAATTGCAAAAGAATTAACAGAATCAATGACGCCAGAGCAAAGAGCTGCAAAGATTGCTGAACTTTCAAAAATTTTAGAAAAACAAGCAGTTGAAGGAACTCACTATGAAGCTTTTGTAAGAGATTTTTTTGATGGAAATGAATTTTATCTTTTTGTTAAAGAAACCTATAAAGATGTGCGTTTGGTAGGAACACCTCCACAATCTGCTGGAAAATACGGAGGTGATACAGACAATTGGATGTGGCCAAGACATACTGCCGATTTTTCGATGTTTAGGATTTATGCCGGCGCTGACAATAAACCTTCAGCTTACAGTGCATCAAATATTCCATTGACTCCAAGACATAGTTTACCGATTTCTATCAAAGGTGTAAAAAAAGATGATTACGCAATGGTAATGGGATTTCCAGGGCGAACAAATCGATTTTTAACTTCTTATGGCGTTGAACAAGCAATTTCAATTGAACAACCAAAGATTGTTGACGTTCGTGCTAAGAAATTAGAAATCATGAAAAAATACATGGACAAAGATGTTTCAGTTAGATTAAAATATTCTTCAAAATATGCGCAAGTTGCAAATTATTGGAAATATTTTATTGGACAATCAACTCAACTAAAAAACAACAATGTTGCTGATAAAAAGAGAAAGGTTGAAGCAGATTTTACAGGTTACAGTGCGGGAAAATCGCAATATAACGATGTATTGAAAGACATTGAAAATTCTTTCAAAGCTTTGAATGACATTATTTATTTGAGAGTTTACCAAAGTGAATTCATTCGTCAGGTAGATATTAATGCATTGGTTTACACTTTGAAGGCTGCTGCTGACCAAGAATCTAAAGGCAACAAAGAAAGAGCAAAACAATTGAGAGATGCCGCTTTTGAGCAGGGAAATGTATTCTTCGCAGATAGAAATATGCAAATAGAATTGGAAACACTTTCAGAAGTTTTGAAGATGTACTTGAAAGATATCCCAATGAATCAAAGAGTTGGAATAGCGAAAATGTTGAATGAGCAAAGCGTTGAAGCTTATATCAACAGAGTTAAAGCGTTTTCAATTTTCACCTCTAAAGCAAGATTTGACGCTTTTGCAGCGAATTTTAATGAGAAAGATTTGAAAACAGATCCATTGTATATTTTGATAAAAGATTTGGACGATGCTTATTTGAAGGCATCTACTGAAGCTTCCATTAAATCAGCAAATGAAAAATTACAACGTGCAAATAGATTGTTTGTTCAAGGTGTGAAAGACATGCAACCAGCAAAGAAATTTTATCCAAATGCAAATTCAACCATGCGTTTGACTTACGGAAATGTATTGCCTTACACTACAAATGAAGGTAAAGCTTACAATTTCACTTCAAATATGGATGAATTGATTGCAAAAGAAGACCCAACTAATCCTGAGTTTGTAGTTGATGCCAGAATCAAAGAACTTTGGAGCAAAAAAGATTACGGTCGTTATGCAGATGAAAAAGGACAATTGGTAGTTAACTTTTTATCAAACAACGATATTACAGGTGGAAATTCAGGTTCGCCAGTAATCAATGGAAAAGGCGAATTGATTGGAACTGCCTTTGATGGTAACTGGGAAGCCATGTCAGGAGATATTTATTTTGAACCAAATATTCAGCGTACAATTTCATTGGATGTGAGATATACACTTTGGTTGATTGATAAATGCTATGGAGCAACCAATTTGATTAATGAAATGAACATCGTAAAATAGAACTTTTATAACTATTTTTTAGCTGCTTGGATTGAAATTCAAGCAGCTTTTTTTTTGCTAATTCAGCAAGTTTTTGCAAATTTTCATAATGTGAATAAATTGTGAAAAGAAAAGTCTTGATTTCAATTCAGACCAAAAAAAAGCGTTAATTTTGTAATTTCCCATTTGGAATGTTGACAGAAGAATTACAATCAACGGTTAAGAATATTTTTTCGGCTTATCTCGAAAAAAATGGTCACAGGAAAACACCTGAACGTTTCGCCATACTCTTAGAAATTTATAATTATGAAGGTCATTTTGATATTGAATCTTTATATATTAAAATGAAAAACCAAAATTACCGCGTTTCTAGAGCTACTCTTTATAATACAATTGAACTTCTTTTAGCTTGTAATTTGGTCAGAAAACATCAGTTTGGCAAAAATATCGCACAGTTCGAAAAATCTCACGGTTCAAAACAACATGATCATGTTATCATTACTGATACTGGAGAAGTAATAGAGTTTTGTGACCCCAGAATTCAGCAAATTAAAGCAACAATCGAGGAAGTTTTTGGAGTAAAAATTCAACATCATTCGCTTTATTTGTATGGAGTTAGAGCAAACGCTAAAGAAGAAAAAGAATAGTGAATTTTGATTATAACATAACTAATCAACCAAATGTGGTTGTATTTGCTATTTCTGGCAGAATTAGTCAAGTTGATATGGTCGAGCAAATCATGATTGATTTAAATAAGATTATTGAATCAGAAATTAAATTTGTCATTTTTGATATTGCAAAACTTGAATACATAAATAGTTCTGGTCTAAATTTTTTCATAAGAGCTTTGACTAGAACCAGAAATGCAGGGAAAGATTTGATTTTGTCAGGCATGAATGGTGTTGTTGAAAAATTATTTATCATTTCTAAATTAAACGAAATATTCACAATTTGTCCAACTTTAGAGGAAGGATTAAAAAAAGTAAACGCAAATTAAGCAATGGGTGTAGATGTATTATTAGGCCTTCAATGGGGCGACGAAGGAAAAGGAAAAATCGTGGATGTTTTAACTCCTAAGTACGACATTATTGCAAGGTTTCAAGGTGGACCAAATGCAGGACATACACTTGAATTTGAAGGTGTAAAACATGTTTTACATACGATTCCTTCTGGTATTTTCAGGAAAGAAGTAAAAAATCTGATCGGAAATGGAGTGGTGATTGATCCAGTAGTTTTTCAAAAAGAAATTGAAAAGTTAGCGCCTTTTAATTTGAATATTAAAGACGCTTTATTGATTTCTAAAAAAGCACACATCATTATTCCAACACACAAACTATTGGATGCTGCTTCTGAGATTTCTAAAGGAAAAGATAAAATTGGTTCGACTTTGAAAGGTATCGGTCCAACTTACATGGACAAAACTGGTCGAAATGGTTTGCGAGTTGGAGATATTTTTTCTCCGAATTTTAAGGAGAAATATGATGCTTTAATAGAAAAGCACAAAGGAATGCTAAAGCGTTATGAAGGTTTTGAATTTGATATTGCCGAACTTGAGCCAGCATTTTTCGAAGGAGTTGAATTATTGCGATCGTTGAATTGCGTTGATAGTGAGCAATATATCAATAATGCCATCAAATCAGGGAAGAAAATTTTGGCTGAAGGTGCACAAGGTACGATGTTAGATATTGACTTTGGAACTTATCCATTCGTAACTTCTTCAAATACGGTTACCGCAGGAACTTGCACTGGTTTAGGCATTGCGCCAACAAAAATTGGTGATGTGATTGGAATTTTCAAAGCATACTGCACGCGTGTGGGGAGCGGTCCTTTTCCAACTGAATTATTGGATGAAGATGGAGAACATATTCGTCAGGAGGGAAGAGAATTTGGTTCAACAACGGGTCGTCCAAGAAGATGTGGCTGGGTTGATTTACCTGCAATGAAATATGCAATCATGATCAATGGCGTTTCTGAATTGTCGATGATGAAGGCAGATGTTTTGAGCAGTTTTGATAAAATCAAAGTGTGCACACACTACAAAATTAATGGCGAGGTTATTGATTACCTTCCATTTGATATCAATGACGTTGAAATTGAACCAATTTATGAAGAATTACAAGGTTGGAATTGTGATTTAACAAAACTACAATCATTTGAAGAATCGCCGCAAGCGTTGAAAGATTATGTATCTTATCTTGAAAATGCTTTAGAGGTTCCGATTACTGTGGTTTCAGTTGGTCCAGATCGAACGCAAACTTTGCAAAATAAAAAGTAAAATTGAAGAACATGTTTAAAATATCTAAAATTGCGCTTGTCATAGGCGCAATTTTTTTGTTCTCGCCCAATTCGTGGAGTCAAAACGATATTTTAGAATTATTACCAGGGGCTTACAAACTTTCATTTAACGAAAAGACAGGCGCACAAAAATTGACTGGAGGTGGTGTCAATTTTACTTACCAAGGAAATGTAATATATTGTGATTCAGCTTATTTTTACGATAAAACGAACGAGGTTAAAGCCTACGGAAAAGTACATATAAATAGCAACGACACGCTCAATTTGTTTTGTGATTCCATGTATTATAGCGGGAAAACCAAAAAAGCAAAGTTGTGGGGAAATGTGAGAATGCGAGATCGAGAATACAAATTATTGACCGATACGCTTGAATATGATGCCAAATTGAAGCAAGCCGTTTATAGAAATGGTGGTAGAATTGAAAGTATTCTTAGCAAAGAAATCTTGACAAGTAAAGTCGGTTATTTTTATCCAAATACCAAAAATCTTTTTTTTAGCGGAAAAGTAAATTATCGAAATGATAGCTTATCTATGATAACAGATACATTGAGATATAAATATTTGGTAAAAAAAGTTTATTTCTTTGGCCCAACAGATATCACATCGAAAACATATTCAATTCATTGCGAAAAAGGATGGTTTCAAACGGAAACCGAAGAAGGCGTTTTACAAAAAAATGCTTCGATCATAAAAGAAAGTAAATTTATTTCTGGAGACAGTTTATATGTCAATCCCCAAAAAGGAATTTCGCAAGGAAAAGGAAATATTTTCTATCGAGATACAACCAATAAAATCTCATTTAATGGGGAGAAAGCCTATTTTTCCGATTTGAAGAAATATGGATTTTTAACAGGAAAAGCAATTGCCCAATATCAACTCAAAGAGGATACACTTTTCATCCATGCAGATACATTGTTCAGTTTTCAAGATAGTCTCAATCAATTAGAAAAAATATTGGGACACAACGATGTGCGGATTTTCAGCAAAGATTTTCAAGGAAAATGCGACAGTCTCAGCTATCAGCAACAAGGCGGAAAGTTGCAAATGTTCGAAAAGCCGATGGTTTGGAGTAAAAATGCGGAATTGAAGGGACAATTTATGGAAGTTTTTCTGAATGATACAATCATTGAAAGGGTAGAGATTACTGATAAATCATCAGCAGTCATGCAATTGGATTCTGGTAAATTTTACAATCAAGTTGCTGGTAAAAAGATGATTGCTTATTTTATAGCAAATGAATTAAAAAAACTGGATGTAAAAGGAAATGCGCAAACAGTTTATTTTCCGGAAGAAACAAAGGAAAATGATACACTGGTAGAAATACAAAGAAAAGGAATGACAAGGTTGTATGCCAGTGATTTGAAAGTTTTGTTGGATAGTGGAGAAGTGGAAAGTGTCACGTACCTCGGGCAACCAGATGGCGTGATGTATCCCATGGATCAAATCAATAAGGATGAACAGTTTATCCAATATTTTTCCTGGAATCCAAAATATCGACCTTTGAATGTGGCGGATTTATTAAAAATCATAGAGGAGCCGAAAGAAATTATAGAAAAAAGTGCACTAGAGGAAAATGCAATAAAATCGACTAAGAAATAAACTTTTTGCTATCTTCAATACTTGGAATAACGCAAAATCCATTGGATATTTTATGTCTTCGTTTGGCAACAAAATCATACATTTTATCTCTTAGTGGTTTTGGTAAAATGTAGCCGATTTTTAAAAAATGAAATCTGATTTTTAGTTGATCTAGTAAGTGAAGTACTGCTGTTGATTTCGAAAACAAATCTTTACCATTCCAGAAATAAAAAGTACTCAAATCTGGTTGGGGAAATTGATTGCTTTCAAAAAAATCTTTTGAGAAGATGGATTGTAATGCAGCAAAGTGAAGATTTTGGTTTTTTCCGTTTTTCAGAATGAATTGCACGGTTTTGTTGCAAAAACCACAATCTCCGTCATAAAAAACAATCGGAACCTCCTTTTTCATTGCATTTTCTTTGCTCAAATGTACGAAATCTAAGGCGTAATTTTTTATATTTGATTTTGATTGGTCAAATAAATATTACAACGAGTCGATTTGGAAATAATGAACTTAACTTTACAATTAATAATTCATTTGTGACACAACTCTTGGCTTTTTCAATTAATTTTACATCGTGAATAAAGAGACATTTATTACTGCATTTGCCCAGTTAGGAAAAGTGATGGTTCAGGCAGGAAAGCAAGAACCTTGGACAGATTTTTCCCTTGGATTAACAGAAGAAGAATACGAAAAATTGCAAATTGTAATTGATCGACAAATTCATTTCAATGGTTGGTTTTCAAAAAAATCAGTTTGTGAATCATTGTTGGCGTTGGGAAATCAATTGACGATTGAATCTTTAACTTCATGGACATCAAATTATTATTTTACTGAAAATCCAAAAAGAGTAGGAGTGATCATGGCTGGAAATTTACCTTTGGTAGGATTTCACGATTTTCTTTGTGTATTGTTGTCTGGTCATCATATTGTTGCAAAAATGAGTTCGGATGATAAAACGCTACTGCCAGTTTTGACCGATTTGTTAATCAAATTTGCTCCAGAAATTAAGGCTAATATTACGTTGACCGAAGGTAGAATAGGTGAGATTGATGCCATGATTGCAACAGGAAGCAACAATTCAATGCGTTATTTTGAGAACTATTTTGGTAAATATCCGCATATTTTTAGAAAAAACAGAACTTCATTAGCCATTTTGGACGGAACAGAAACAGAATCGCAAATCCACGAATTGGGAAAAGATATTTTTACTTATTTTGGTTTAGGCTGTCGCAATGTGTCACAAATATTGATTCCAGCAGATTTTGATATCAATCGTTTTTTTGGCGGAATAATCAATCATTCTGAAATTGTCAACCACCACAAATACGCCAATAATTACGATTACAACAAAGCGATTCATTTAATGAACCAAGAAAATATTTTGGATAATGGTTTTGTTTTGCTCAAGGAATCAGCTGAACTTCACTCACCCTTGGCGATGCTTTTTTACCACCGATATGAAAATCAATCGGAAGTTGAAAATTACATAGAAATGCACCAAGAAAGTATCCAATTAATTGTTGGGAATAATTATGTCCCTTTTGGTCAGGCGCAATGTCCGATGTTGAGTGATTATGCAGATGGAATTGATACGATGAAGTGGCTGGAAAACTTGAACTAATTTCAATCCACCCGAAACAATGTCCGATTAATAATCGATCTTCCCAATGTCAAACCGTCGGCATATTGCAGTTCTGAGCCAACAGAAACCCCTCTTGACAAGGTTGTGACAGTAATTCCAGAAGGTTGGATTTTTTTGTACAAAAAGAAATTGGTCGTGTCGCCTTCCATCGTTGCGCTGAGAGCAAAAATGACTTCTTTGACATTTCCCGTGTTGATTTTTTCTAAAAGTGAAGGAATATTTAAATCCGCCGGTCCGATGCCGTCCATGGGTGAAATAATTCCACCTAAAACGTGGTAAATTCCATGAAATGAACCTGTTTCTTCAATCGCCATGACATCGCGAACATCTTCCACTACACAAATTTCATCTTGCTTTCTTTGCGGATTACTGCAAATGGCGCAAATTTCTAAATCAGAAATGTTTCCACATGATTTACAGTATTTTACATGTTTTTTCATCTCCAAAAAAGATTGCGCAAAGCGCTCAATTTCTTCAGGTTTTCTATTCAGTAAATGAATGACCAAACGCAAAGCTGAACGTTTTCCAATGCTTGGAAGTGTTGCCAATTGTTCGACAGCTTCTTCCATATATTTGGAGGGAATTTTCATGTTGAAATGGATGAATTTTGATTTTATTTCTGTCTGTAAAGGTAAGTAAGTGAATGTTAAAATAGAACAATTTATACAGAATTAATTATAAATTCCCTTTATTTTATTGGTTTTCCGTAAATTTGCAACATGAATCAAACAGAAATCATCCATTTTTCTTTTCAAGGAATAAAACTTCAAGAACCTATGGCGGCGGTAACAAATTGGATAATTGCTTCCTTTTGTTTTTATGCATTTTTGAAATTGAAAGATAGAAATGGTGAAGAGGTAAATTATTGGAAGTATTTTTTCATTACTTTTTCTTGCTCCACTCTTTTTGCTGGTTTTGGTCATTTGTTTTTTCAGTATTTATCTATTCCTGGAAAATTTCCAAATTGGATTACCGGTATCATTTCTGGATATTTTGCTAGCAATGCTATGCTAGTTAAAATGAAAAATCAGTCAAACAAAAAAATATTTAAGATTGGTATCATTGTAAAAGCCAGTACATTTTTATTCTTGGCCTTGTGGAAGCAAAATTTTCTTTTTATTGCCATTGATGCAATCGTGACATACATCTTTTTTTGTGGTGTTTATGGATATATTTATTTGAAACAAGGACACAACTACATGAAATATATGGTTTATGGTGTGTTGGTTTGTTTGCCTTCAGCATTTATATTTATCTTGAAAATAAATCCTTATAAATGGTTGAATAAAGACGATTTAAGTCATCTTTTCATGTTGGGATGTACAATTTGTTTTTACTTGGGAGCTAAAAATATTGAATTTGATAAAAAATCAGTTTTATCTTAAGCCACGCATTAAAACTTTTCTGAATATTACAGTTGCTAAGATACTGTAAACAGTTGAAAGTAAAATCATTCCGAGTAGAGAAATCGTTGTTATCGAAAAAGGTGAAATTGTACTTCTCGTGCTTTTTTCCATTTCCTTGAAAATATCTTCCTTGGTCATTACTTCAAATGCTTCATTACTGGCGCGAATTAATTTTAACTCTTCAGGATTTGCTAATCCTATTTTGTAAGCGTTTAATTTTTCAGCTATCATGTGATTTACAAAATCTGGATTGATGTAATTGTAATACACATAAACAAAAATCACAACCAAAACGCTGTAAGGAATGCCAACAGTCATGCAAGATTTGATATCGCTTAAAGCATTTCCCTGTGAAAAACCTTCTCGTTTTTTATGCATATATAATCCCACAGAAATGGAAGATAAAAGCAAAAACATATTAATGAAAATAGTTGGTACAATTGAAGTTGCAGAAATCCCTGCAAAATGAAAAGTCATCTTGACAAGCATCCATCCAATGGCAAATAAAAATCCAACTTTAACTGTAATTCTCATATTGATTCAAAAAAAAACTGCCAATTTTAAAGTAGAAATTGACAGTTTTAATAATTTAATTATCTGTTCATTGAAACCAAAAACTCTTCATTTGAGCGGGTATGGTCCATTTGTGATTTCAAAAATTCCATTGCTTCCACTGGATTCATATCGGCAATGTGGCGACGCAATACATAAATCCGTTGCAACATGTCTTTGTTTACCAACAAATCGTCGCGTCTTGTTCCAGAAGCTAAAATGTCAATAGCTGGGAAAATTCTACGATTAGAAATTTTACGATCCAATTGTAATTCCATGTTTCCAGTTCCTTTGAACTCTTCGAAAATTACCTCGTCCATTTTAGAACCTGTTTCAACTAAAGCAGTCGCTAAAATTGAAAGTGAACCACCATTTTCGATTTTTCTTGCAGAACCGAAGAAACGTTTTGGTTTGTGCAACGCATTGGCATCTACACCACCAGAAAGTACTTTTCCAGAAGCAGGTGAAACAGTATTGTAAGCGCGTGCTAAACGTGTAATTGAATCTAATAAAATGCAAACATCATGACCACATTCAACCATTCGTTTTGCTTTTTCAAGCACAATATTTGCCACTTTCACGTGTCTTTCAGCAGGCTCGTCAAATGTTGAAGCAACAACTTCTGCTTTTACGCTTCGAGCCATGTCTGTAACCTCTTCAGGACGTTCATCAATCAATAAAACAATCAAGTAGACTTCCGGATGATTTGCCGCAATTGCATTGGCAACATCTTTCAATAGCATTGTTTTACCAGTTTTTGGTTGCGCAACAATCATTCCACGTTGACCTTTTCCAATTGGAGCAAACATGTCCATAATTCTTGTTGACATACTTTCATCCTTGTGGCCCGTTAAAATGAATTTTTCATTTGGAAACAAAGGGGTTAAGTACTGAAAAGGAACACGATCACGAATGTAAGAAGGATGACGACCGTTGATTGAATCTACTTTCACCAAAGGGAAAAATTTCTCACCTTCACGAGGCGGTCGAATTGTACCTTTGACTGTATCTCCAGTTTTCAATCCAAAAAGTTTGATTTGACTTTGAGAAACATAAATATCATCAGGTGAAGCCAAATAGTTATAATCTGAAGAACGCAAGAAACCGAAACCGTCTTGAATCACTTCTAAAACACCTTCGGCGCTTACAATTCCAGCTAAATCATACAATTCTTCTTCCGCTTCTTTTTCAGCTTGACGTTGTTGCTGAGCCAATTGATTTGGATTTTGATTGCGTTGCTGATTTGGATTCTGATTTGGGTTTTGATTGGGATTAGGCCTTGGGTTTGGTCTATTCTGATTTGGATTTGGTTTGTGCGTTTGTACGAAAGGTTTTCTTTCTACAGGTATAATTTCTCCTTCTACTGGAGTGTTTTTTTCTTCATTTCCCTCGATGAAAGGTCTTTTTTCTTTTGATTCCAGACTATTTTCTTTGGGTTGAAATGGTTTTTTGTTGGCAAATTCTTTGCGGATATCACGTCCTTTATTTTCTGGTTTTACATCTAAATTTGTTTCAGTAATCTTTTCTAAATCTGCAGCGGAAATTTCAACTTTTGTTTCAGCAACGATGGTAAAGAGGTCGCTGTTTTCTTCTGTTTTTTGAATCATTGGTTGTTTAGCACCAATAATTACTTTTTCAGGAGCCAATCTTTTTCTTTTCTTGATTGGATTTTCGCCTTCAGGCTTGTTAGCAATTGATTCATCTGTTTTAGTCTCTGCAATTGGAATAATTTCAGAAGCCGCGTCTTGAACTTTTGCTTTTTCGGGCTTTGTATTTCTTTGAATTTGAGCTGAATTTTCATCGCTTGTGGTTGATGAAAGTTCTTTGATTGCATCAACAAGTTCAGATTTTTTAAAAGTTTCAACTTTTTTTATTCCGGCTGCTTTGGCAATTTCACGCAAATCAGGGAGTTTTTTGCTCTCTAAATCTTTGATATTCATAAATATGAATTAGTAATTACTGGAAAGTACACTATACTATTAAATGTGCTGTTTGATTTTTTCGAATGGATCTATTTCGACAGTGCAATATTAACAATATTCTAATTAATGACAAGTTTTATTGAAAAAAAAATGAAAATTTTAGTCAATTAATTTTTTCTCATAAAGATTTAAGAAGTAGCAAATAAATTTGTGTCACTAAAAACATTTAATTCCTAAGAATTTCGCTCCAAAACTTATTTTGCCCTATATTTGAGCAACTATTCGAAATTTCAATTTATGAAGTATATCAATTCTCTTTTTGCTTTTATAACTGCTTTTATGCTAGTTGGTTTTGTGTTTTTTATTGAAAGTAAAATACACAACAGCCATCAGGAAGAAATCGCCAAGAAAATTGAGTGGCTCAAAGTCAATCAAAAAATTGAAATTTCAACAGTAAATATTGGAAAATCAATTCAGAAAAATGTTTTCGTCATTGATTTTATTCAAAAGGATAAAGTTTACTTGGTAGAAAATAATGCAAAACTAGATTCTAATTCCAAAAGATTGGTTTTGTCAAATACAAACCTTCAAAAATTATATTCAGGGAATTATCAATTAGACAGCATTCAACAAGCAACTATTTCCTTCGACAAGCTTTCAAACAAATCTCAAGCTTTGAAAATAGACGGAATGCCTGCACCGCAAAATGCACTTTTAATTGCACAAATAGTAAGGTATTTATTGATGGCTTTTCTACTTTTTGTTGCCTACAAAAGAAAGAAATTGGCCTTATGGATTTTTGCTGCTATGATAATTGGTGTTGGTGTTGGAATTGATTTTCCTATGTTTTCCCTTGAAATGGAACGTTTAGGAGTCATTTTCCTTCGTTTGATTAAATCTTTGGTTGCTCCATTGATTTTCGCTACGCTGGTTGTAGGCATTGCCGGTCATACCAATATGAAACAATTGGGAAGAATTGGTTTAAAAAGTATTTTGTATTTTGAAATTATCACAACCATGGCGCTTTTTGTTGGTTTGCTGGCAATCAATGTCAGTAAAGCTGGTGTTGGTGTCCATGTCGAGGCTAGGGCAGAAGACAAAGCAAAATCTGAGAAAATTTTAGAACAAACCAAGGAAGGAAATCACCGCGATCACATTGTGGAGATTTTTCCTGAAAACATTGCAAAATCTATTTTCAATAATGAAGTATTGCAAATTGTGGTTTTCTCGGTGATTTTTGCCGTTGGACTTGGGATGGTGAAACATGAGCAACATAAACATACCATGCTTAGCTTTTTCGAAGGACTGAGTGAAGTGATGTTTAAGTTTACTGACATTGTCATGTACATTGCACCGTTAGCCGTTTTTGGGGCTTTAGCGAGTACTGTTGCAAAATCTGGGGTCGAAATTTTAGGAAATTTATTGCAATTGGTCGGAACGCTTTATGTCGCATTGATCATCTTTTTGACTTGCATATTACTTCCAATTGCTTTGATTGCAAAAGTACCAGTTCGCAGATTTATCAAAGCAATTACAGAGCCTGTTTCGCTTGCCTTTGCCACCGCAAGTAGTGAAGCAGCTTTGCCAAAAGCGATGGAAAACATGGAAAAGTTAGGTGTTTCTAAAAAAGTGGTCGCTTTCGTAATTCCAACTGGTTATAGTTTCAATTTAGACGGAACAACCTTGTATCTTTCGTTGGCCACAGTTTTCGTTGCACAAATGTGCGGTGTCGATATGTCTTTAGGTGAGCAAATTGGAATTTGTTTGGTTTTGATGCTTACCAGTAAGGGTGTTGCAGGCGTGCGAGGCGCATCCTTTGTGATTTTAGCTGGAGCTGTCGCAACAATCGATGGAGTTGATCCTCAAAAAGCAAGTGTTATTTTAGCTGTTGATGCTCTGATGGACATGGCAAGAACGAGCGTGAATGTCATTGGAAATTGTTTGGCATCTGTAATTATTGCTAAATCAGAAGGAGAATTTACGCTTTCACCGGAGGTTAATATACATAAATTGCCAACTGAAATTTAGCGATTTTGCGGGAGGATTTTTAGGTTTAAATTAGCCGTTTTTATCTGTTATAATCATTTAGGTACCACTAAATACTAGGGTTTCAAATAAATTAATTTTAAAAATAAAAAATCATGCACATCACTACAAGTACACATTTAGAAGGTTTTAAAATCACCAATCAACATGGTTTAGTAAGAGGAATTACAGTTCGCTCACGCGGTTTGGGCGGAAATTTTGTAGGCAGTTTTATGACCATTTTTGGTGGAAAAAGTGTAATCTACACCAATCTATGCGAAAGTGCTCGCGAAGAAGCGTATCAATTGATGATCAAGAACGCAGAATTATTGGGCGCAAATGCAATCATAAATATGCGCTATGAATCCAATGAAGTGATGCAGGGAGTGACTGAAGTTTTGGCTTATGGAACTGCAGTCGAAGTAGAAAAAGCGTAGAAATTCAATTTTTTCCCAACCTTTATTATCGATGAAGCGTTAAGATTGATAACAAAGTGGCTATAAATAATCATCATTTATTGTTGTTTACAGCAAAATTTGTATATTCGTCCAAATAATAATTATAAAAACAAGTTGCCTATAGCAAAACATTACTCTATAAAATTTTAAAAATCAGAGCCTAGCTCATTTTAAACGAGAAATGTTATGTCTATGAAACTAATGGATGATCACCAGCTTGTTACTGCTTATTTGGCAGGAAACCACAAAGCGTTCGAAACACTTTTAATGCGTCATAAAAATAAAATGTATCGTTTTATTTATTTGAAAATTAAAAGTCAAGAATTGGCAGAAGATATCTTTCAAGAGACTTTTGTGAAAATTATCAATACACTTCAGTTGGGAAATTACAATGAAGAAGGTAAATTTTTGCCTTGGGCGATGCGAATTGCGCACAATTTGGTGATTGATCACTTCCGTAAAACGAGTAAAGTTCGCATGATTTCTGAAAGTTCTTCCAAAAATGAAGATTTCTCTATATTTAGTGTCTTAAGTTCTGGTGATGACGATACGCTTAAATGTATGAGCAAAGTAGAATTAGAAAATCAAATGGTTGAATTAATCGATTATTTGCCAAGCTCTCAAAAAGAAATTATTAGAATGCGTATTTTTCAAGATTTATCTTTCAAAGATATTGCCGAAATGGAAGGAATTAGCATCAATACTGCTTTAGGTAGAATGCGTTATGCTTTGATGAATTTGAGAAAAATGATTGATAAACACAATATTGTGGTTGATATTTGATCAATAATATGCTGTAAAACTAGAAAGGTAATTTTCAATCAATTCAATCTCTTCACGGTAATCTGCATGTAAATCTTCATCAATTTTTAAAATCGCTTTTTCAATATTTGTGAATTGTCGGTTTAATAGATTAAATAATACTGGGAAGCGATCTAATCGGATTTTGAGCGCTATCATATTTTTGCAAAAATGAATCAATAACTCAATTTCCGTTTCTTTCTTGCCTGAATATTTGACGGTTTTCTTCAATTCACGCGCAATCTTTTGTAATCCTTTTTTGATGAATCGAATGTTGGATTTGTTTATTTCTTGAAATTGTAAATCTAAATCTTCTTTGATTTTTTGAATGTAATTAGACTCAAAATCAGCTTCAAACAACAAATAATTCAATAATTCTTTGTTCTCTTTATTGTATTTCGCCAATTCGGAAAGCAAAACGACCAACTCCGCTTCTGGAAGTTGGCCAATTTCTTTTCTAATTTGATTGATTGATGCTATTTTCATCTTTTAATTTTAGAGCAAATTTGCCAATTTAATTGGTTTATTAATCCCATTTAAACGAATTGTAAATCTGATTTTTTCTAAATATTTTGCATCAGTTGCTTTGTAAGCATCCACCAAGTTTTTACTCATATATACTGGGAAGTAAACGTTGAAAACTTTACTAATTCTTAAACCAATACCAGTATTTAAAACACCTGTAAATA
This sequence comes from Chryseobacterium gleum, assembly GCA_945897805.1. GTDB lineage: Bacteria > Bacteroidota > Bacteroidia > Flavobacteriales_D > Crocinitomicaceae > JAQVCM01. The sequence continues at coordinate 153,103 of CAMDFX010000006.1, read as the reverse complement.
TGGTTCCTTTTTGGAATCCTCCAGCATCAACAAAAACACCAAAAATTCCAGGTTTGAACGGTAAATCAAAATACAAATTGGCAGAAGTCATCCATTTATCGGTAGTTCCAAAGTTACTCGTCATTTTAAATCCACCTTGGTTTTCTAGGCGCTGATTACTACTGCCAAAATTTCCACTGTTTGTTCTGTCAAAGAAATATTCTTCCAAGAAAATATCTTGTGAACCACTTGTTCCACCCAGCGACATTTGTAAGCGATTTCCATAAATTGTGCTGGTGTTGTAGCTCAAATTTCCACCAATGAAAGCCCTGATTTCAATCCAACGTTTCATTTTGTTTTTCAAGTATTTGTATCGGTAAGTTGCCTCAAATGTTGCACGACTCATTTGGCTATTATCTCGCAAATTGTCAATAAAATCAGCCCTTAAAATAGTTCCAAATTGATGGTCAGGTTTGTTGTGGTCAAAAGTGTATTTTGCATAGCCTCCAGCGTGATCATTGGTCGTTGGGCCGTATTTGTCATTTCTGTAAATAGTCTGAAATAAAATTGTTTGTGAAAGTGGACCAGCTGATTTTCGATTGCCCAGTTTCATGTAAACATACGGCATTGCTGCTGCGTAATATGATTCATTTCCTCTGAAGTAAGAGTCATTTTTGAATGTTCTCATCGACATTCCAACTCTTGTCATTTTGATACAAGATTTCGGTAAAAATGTAAAACTAATTTCGCCAGTTCCTGATATATTTTTTCTTCCAAATGAATAAACTGGCGCAACGAAGTATTGGAATGTTTTTAATGGAATTCCTATATTGTGAATAGCAATACCGAGCATCAGTTTGTCATGGCGATTTGCACCAATCACAGGCATGAAAAAATTATTTGATTTGGTAGCTTCTAAATCTCCCGACAAAATTTCAAATTTCAGAGGCTCAATTTTGTTAAAAAGTTGGTCTTTTTTCCAGCTATTGTTACTTCGATTTAATTCAGGAATATTTTTATTCGGATCGATTTGAATGAATTCAGCATTCTTTGTCGCCATGGAAACCAAAGTCTTTTTTGCACCTGGCTCCACCCAAACTGTTTCAACTATTTTCCCGTCCTTGATTGCGCTCACTCCAATTGGTCCGTCAACTTGACCAACATTTTTGATTTTTACTTGCGTGGATACTTCAGTCGTATTCACACTTTTGATCTTGTAGTCAATGTGGTTTGTCGTTTGAATCAAATCGTGAAACAACCAGTCCAATTTTTTCCCTGAAGATTGTTCCAAGACCCTTTGCATGTCTTCTGGTTGGGGATGTTTGAATTTATATGCTTCAAAATAATCTGACATCGCTTTGTTGAAAGCTGTTTCTCCCAAATAATCTTTCAAATAGAAAAATATCAATCCTGTTTTCTGGTACATGATAACACCATAATTAGTACTTGAAAAATCAGTAGATTTTGTTTCAATTGGCTGTTCTTCACCCAATATCGAAACGGTTCTGTAAGAAAGATCTCCCATATCATGGTGGTCTAAATCATTCAAATGAAATCTTCCACCCAAAATCATATCAGACATGTTTTTATTGTCAGGATATTTAGTTGCAACATAGCGCATTTCGTTCAATGTATTCATTCCTTCGTCCATCCAACCATGAATGCGCTCATTGGATCCTAAAATTCCATAAAACCAATTGTGACCAACTTCATGTACAATCACAATTTCCAATTCCATCGCACTGCTGCAGTTTCCAATCACAGTCACATTAGGATACTCCATTCCACCACCAGCGCTGATTGTCCCATCAACTGCTGTAACCTGATTGTAGGGATAATCGCCGTTCCACTTAGAATAATAGAAAGTTGCATCGTTGATGTATTCAATAGATTTTTGCCATAAATTTCCATTTTGCGGCACAAACATTGCCCAAGAAGTTACTTTTCTTTGGCTGTTTGGCAATTCAACTTCGCCTTTCAGAACGTCAAATCTTTTGTCAGCAAACCAAGCAAAATCATGCACTTTGGATTGAGTGTATCTAATGGTTTTCCATTCTTTTGACGATTCAGGGAAAGCCGATTTTTCTTTTCTAGAAGTTTGATAAGTGCTAGATTTAATCTTTTCTGCAGTTTTGCTGGCCAATTCATCCAAAAATTCAAGTTCAGTGGTAGTTTGTAAATCTCCAGTTGATCCAACTACGTAATTCTTTGGCATAGTGATTGAAACATCAAACGATCCGTATTCTGAATAAAATTCTCCTTGATTTAGATAAGGCATCCAGTTCCATCCATTTTTGTCATAAACTGCTGGTTTTGGGTACCATTGTGTGATTTGATAAGATTGATCAATGTGTCCCAAACGAGAAATTTTCCCTGATGGAAGTTTTACTTTGAAAGGCGTTGAAATCACCAAACTTTCACCTGAATTTAATGGTTTTGCTAGCGTTAAAACACAAACATCCATGTTTTTTGGAAGGTAATCCCATTTTACTTTTTCGCCGTTCACTTTGAAATCCAAAGAATCAATTCTGCCTTTGTCTTTTTCATCTGCAAAAGTCAAAAATTCGTCCCCATTTTTATACAATTGTTTCCCCAAAGCTGAATTTCCATCGCGGTAGGCATTTGGCCACAAGTGGATGTAAATTTGATCCAATTTGTCTGGCGAATTATTGATGTACACAAACGATTCAGAAGCTCTAATTACATGATTTACATCGTCTAATTTTACATCAATTTTGTAATTCACTTCTTGCTGCCAATAATTTTGGGCAAATGAAAAAGTTGAAATAACACAAAGTAGAGAAGCGTGGAGTATGTTTTTTCTCATAGTTTTAATTATTATTAATAGCTGTATGACTATTTTCGAATCAAAAAGTTACAGTAAATTTAGTTACAAAGATAACGCAAGTAAACCTGAGAAATTTACCGTTTATAAAAAGAAATCAAAAATATATCCACAAAAAAAGGCCGCCAAACTGACGACCTTTTACTTAAAATTTTATTCTTTTTTTAATGTCCTTCATCTTCAGGATCAGGCTCGATAATTTTCGGAGCATCTTTAAATCCTTGAATTTTATCCATGAAATCTTCCAATTGCGCAATGGACAAACCTTTACCGATGATTTTTTTGTCCTTGTCTAAGATGAAAACCCTTGGAGTCGTTACCACATCATACGTTTCTTGGTAATTCAACGCCTCTAGCGTGGTATATTTTGGTATAAATTGCAAAGCATTTTCTTGCGCCGCTCTGAAAAGTGAATTTGTCAAAGCCACATTGATATACGTTAATTTGTTTTCTTTGATGAATTTTTTCCATTTACCAAAATCGTCATCAATTCCTTTAGAAATTCCAAAAATCTCCACGTTTCTTGCCTTCAATTTCTCTTCGTACAATTTTTGCAATTTCGGAGTAGATTTTTTACAATGTCCGCAATCTGATTCCCAGAAATATAGAATGGTATAATCTGCTTTGATGCTGTAGAAATCTCTCCAAGTCACATCGGTTGTGTCTCTCAAACTGATGTTTGGCGGACGAACTCCTTGCACCAGCACTTTATTTGTAGTGACTTTTTCGCACAAATCTTTCAATTTATCTTCTGCCATCCAATATGCTGGAGATTTTCCCGCTGCGTTTTTAGAACAATAGTATTTTTCGCCCATTTTAACGAAAACTTTGTCCATTCCCATGATTTTCGATTTCTCGAAAGTGGAGGTTATGTGAATGACAGCATATTTAAACATTTCAGATGCTGGATTCAATTTATCACAAAACCAATACGCATATTTCACAATCGTATCAGGATGCTGAATCAACATACTTTGTGAATAGAAATAATCCAATTTTGAGTGAAAAATAGGCGTATTTACTAAACGATCATCTGTAATATCTAAATTATCAAAAAAGTGATCTCTGAAATAGTGGTAGGCAAAATTTGAATCCACTGGAGAGCCATCAGCATTTTTTGGAGCTTCGGGAACTTTCACATCCATCGACATTTTAATCACTTTAGAAACTAATTTTCCGCTATTTTCCGTGACAATTTTATTTTGATATGCAACTACTTTTTTAGAAATGGTATCAATTTCTGTAGAAAGCGCTTTGTAATCTTCGTCTGTTTTTTTCAAAGCGTCTCTTTTGGAAACTAGATCATTGGCTTTCTGTCTTTCCGAATTTATAAATTTGATATAATCTATAAAAAGCATGTTTTCAGCCGATTTTTTGACTTTCATATTCGTCACGAAATCTGGACCCGTTGTTTCCAGTTGAATTTCTTCATTGTTGTAAATGAATTCAAAGTATTTTTGTCCAGGAAGTAACAAACCAACAATTCCAGGTTTTTGTTTCTTTCCATCAAATTCGACAAAACCGCCTTTCATTTGGGCAGTATCAGCATAAAGCAAATTTTTACCATAGTATTTGATCAAGAAAACTGTGGTGTCCTTATGACCATTGACTTTCAATTTGATTTTTTGAGAAAAACCCAAAGTACTCAAAGTTAAAAATGCAAGCAATAATATTTGTTTCATATTAATTTATTTTTGGTTGAAATTATGATTTTTAGACGATACAAAAATAGAAAAGCATTGGAATTAACATGTTTTTAACGATTAAAAAGTGTGAAAAAATGTATTTTCCTAAAATTCTCTGTAAATGCCTTTTTTGGCATTGAAAAAACTGGCAATTCCAAAAAGCAAATAAGCAAATAGGAGTGCGGCAATACTATAGAAAGTAAATTCTTTGCCTAGATATAATCCGCCTTCTTCAAATATTTTGTCTAAATAATACTTGAAAACAAAAAACATTGCCAATCCAATGGCGCTCACGAAACCGAAAATCTGGATAAAATACAAGAAAAAGGCGCGGATAATTTTGTCTGGTGCATAACCAATTCTCAGTAAAGTTCTCACTTCATAAGCATTGCGCGACATTAAAAGTTGGGCGTATTGAATCAAAACCAAGCAAGAAACGAAAACAGCGATAATCGATATTCCCAACACCACTAAAATCAACGTTCCGACCATACTTTTTAAACGTCCGACAACAATTTGAGAATTTTTTGATTCCAAATGTCTTGATTTTATCATGTCTTCGACCAAGCCAAATTCACTTTCTTTCCCAGAAATCATCAATTGCGTGATTTTTTGATCTGCAGCGATTCCATATTTTTTATTACCAAATTCCATGAAACTTTCAGGCACCAAAATGGAAGGAACTTCATTGGTAAAACCGATTATTTTTGCGTCAATCCATTCTTTCTGCGTGTCATTTGAAAGCGTAAATCGGAATCGTATGTCTTTTGCCAAATCATCAGAAATCTGAGGAATTCCGCTCGCGCTCATGAAAGTATTGAGCATCACTAGAAAATCTCTAGGCAATATAATGGGAACAACAGTATCGCCCATTTCCCAATGCCATTTGTTAGATTTCACATCAAGGAATTTTGGATCAACAGTTTGAATGAAAACATCTGAACGAAAACGAGGAACGAGCGGGTCTGCAGTTTCAAAAGAAACGTCGAAATTATTGCTAATTACAGGTTTTACATCCAAAATAAAAGGTTCTTTTTTCAAGGTCTCAATTTCAGCAGGAGAAAAATCCGTTTTTGCCAAATTCAGCGTATTTGAATTGGATACTTCCTTCTGAACAATCAGCGTGTTTGGGCCCAAAATATCAGAGCCTTCACCAAATTCATTCACTTTGATTAAATAATGAATAGACGTAATTAAAAATGTGATTCCTAAAAATGAACCGATTACAGCAATCACCAATTGCTTAATATCTTGATTTCTAAACAGAAGTTTCTTTAACATGGCTCAAAGTTTAATTTCATCATCGTAATTATACCCGTGTCTTTCGCCCAAAGATGTGAGCACAAATCCTGCTTTCAAATGGTTACATCTTTCGTCAATCAATCTCAAACTTCGTTGCGTATTTTCGATGTCTAAATGCGAAAAAGGTTCATCTAAAATCAACCATTCAAAAGGCTGACAAAGCGCTCTGATTATCGCAACCCGTTGTTGTTGTCCCATGGAAAGTAATCCGCATTTTTGCTCCCACTTATTATCGATTTCCAAGGCTTCCAGCATTTGAATCAATTCATTTTCAGTGAAAACTTGGCAAAGATCATTTTTTAGTAACAGATTTTCTTTGACTGTTAACGTTGGAAAAAGCTGCAAGTCTTGAAATACAACTGAAATTTTATTTCTTCTGATTTTTGTCCAATCTGCAGGTGTATATATTGATGTATCTACCTGATCATAAAGTAATTTTCCTTCAAAATCTTTTCTCAAACCAAAAACAACACTGGTAAAAGTTGATTTTCCTTTGCCAGAAGATGCATTCAAAATGATTTTCTGTCCATGCTTTAAAACAACGTGATTTCCCCAAATACTTTCAGCGCCATGTTGCATGGAAGCCAAAGGTTGGGGCATGATATTTTGAAAAGTAATGTCCATTTTATTGTTTTTTAGAACGATTTTCAATAATCATTCCAAGATTTTTATTCTGTGCTAGAAATGATTTTTTGAACTTGATTTTCTGTCGTTAATTCTTGGATCCAAATGGCTTTTTCATCCCTGCGAAACCAGGTTAATTGGCGTTTGGCGTATCTTCTAGAATTTCTTTTAATCAATTCAATCGCTTCTTCTAAACTGATTTTATTGTTGAGATAATCAAATAATTCAGAATAACCAACGGTATTGAGTGCGGATAGATTTTGCCACGCAAGTAAATCTTGAACTTCCTGCAACAATCCATTTTCCACCATGACTTTAACGCGAATATTGATTCTTTCGTATAGCAGTTCTCTGGGTAAATCAATCACAAATTTTTGAAACTCGAAAGGACGTTTTTTCGATTCAAAAGCATGAAAAGAAGAGAAAGGTTTATTGGTGATACGTATAACTTCCAAAGCACGAATTATTCGCATAGGATTTTTTAAATCAACTTTGGCATAAAATATTGGATCTTTCGTCTCCAATTCAGCCAAAAGTGGCGCTAAACCTTGCGATTCAAATTCAGTATTTAATTGGTTTTTAATATTTTCATCGTGAGGAACATCGTCTAAACCATGGCAAAGTGCATCGATGAAAAGTCCAGATCCGCCAACCAAAATGATTGTTTCATGCTGTTGAAATTCAGTTTTTAAAATTTCCAAGGCTTCTTTCTCAAAGTGTGCGGCAGTTAGCGGCTGATGAATGGAATGTGAATCTATGAAATAATGTTTGATTCCGGCTTGTTCTTCCAGCGAGGGTTTTGCGGTTCCTATGCTTGTTTCTTTGTAAAATTGTCTGGAATCCGCTGATAAAATTACCGTATTCATTTTTTTTGCCAAGGCAATAGCCAAAGTGGTTTTTCCACTAGCAGTTGGACCTTCAATGACAATTAAATTTTTGATAATTCTGTTTTCTTGCGAAATTACAAAATGCTAGCGAAACATTGATTTATAAGACAAAAATCTAGCATAAACCGATTTCACATATTTGGCTGTATGTGCACCTCTTGTTGCTCCTGCAGTAACAATTGGATCACGATAATATTCTTTTTTAGATAAATTTTTCAGCATCACTTCCACGCTATTATCCCATTTTTTTGGATTCATGCCGTATTTCTCAGCCAATTTTTGTGCATCTTTCACGTGACTTGTCCCCGAATTATAGGAAGCCAAAGTAAATTTGATTCTTTCTTCATGATTCGGAATATCGTTCCACAACTTATAGGTTCTAAAAAGCAATTTCATACCGCCTTCAATTTGAACTTGCGGCGTAGACGAAGGATAAACGCCAAATGTCGGACCAGTATCAGGCATAAATTGCATCATACCATAGGCGCCTCCCATGCCACGGGCACTTGGATTGAATTTCGATTCTTGATATGAAACAGATGCCAAAATCCTCCAATCCCAATTGTATTTGGCGGCGGATTGTTTAAAGTAATTGTCGAACAATGACAATTGGCCACCTTTCAAGCTGGATTGAGAATCTTGCACATTGTTTGCTATTTCTGTCAGTTCAAAATATTTGTGCTTTAAATACTTGAAAGATGCTTTCTGGGTGAATTTTTTCAACCATTGATTGATTCTTGCTCTCAATAATGGACTGGTTTTTCTGATCCCAAAAGCAATTTTTTGCTTCACACTCAATTCTAAATCGATGTCGATATTGTCTAAAAAATGACTGTTGATTTGCGCCACATTTTTTTCAACTACCGTATAATCGATTATTCCTTCTGAAACATTTTCAATCAAATCTTCAGAAGTAAAATCGCCTGTTTCCTTGTGAATGATAATCGTATCTCCAATTTCTTGTTGTAGATTTATAAGTCTTTGGTAATAAGTAGATTTACCCCAAACATTCACTGTTTTTCCAGCCAGTTGTGTTGGGTCAGTTAATAATTTTGAGTTGATTTGATCTGCAGACATGGTTTCCCAATTCTCAGGTTTTCGTTGAATCAAAACTTGATTGGTTCTCAAAAAAGGAACTGTGAAATCAATAATTTTGCTCCGTTCGTTTGTAATAGTATAATTGCAAGCCACTAAATCTCCTTCACCACGATTTAACATTGCGTTTACATCGTCCAAATTGGTGATGTTCACAATTTCCAAATCTACTCCGATTTCAGTTGCAAATTCTTTTAAAATTTCATATTCAAAACCCATTTTTTTTCCTCTGTAAATGAAATAAGAGGTAGAACTATTTTCTGCTAAAATGGTTAATTTTCCTTTTTTAAGAATGGCTGGTAAATCGATTCCGGGTACGGCAGCGATCTTATCTTGGCTTCCGTTATTCCTCTCACAACCAATATAGTAAATTGCAATTAGAAGAAATAAAACCCCAATAATTAGCACTTTTCGATTGATTTTTAAGTTTATCCCAGACAGAAACATGGGAACAATTTACAAATTTATTTTGAATTTGATATACCGAAATGAACGATTGCGTCTTTCATGTAGATTTCAAACGTAGATTCTACTAGCGATTGATTTTCTAAAAACACGGGTAAACCGTTTTTCAATTCGTTGGCAAATGAAATGCGAGACGAAACACCATTCAACGCTTTTTCGAGTCCATCAAGTTGGGGGTAGTAGGAAATCCAATTGACTTTCACCATGTGGTGAATCATGTGTTTAAATTCAATTGTAAATTCTTCGTTTCCGCTATTTAAATTCTCGTAAAATGCAGTTAAAAATGTGTTTAAATTTTCAGGATGATATTTTTCCCAATTTTTGGCCAACAAATGATCAAAAAATAAATCAACTGCAATTCCAGAAACCTTGGGCAGTTTGGGATAAAGCACATGTAAAAGTTCAATTACAGCTGGATGCGTATCAATGTATGTATCAATCGCACGATGTAAAATAATTCCTTCTTGTGTTTTAGCACGAAATTGACTCAAGTCTTTTCCCTTGACAAAATCTCCAAATTAGTTGCTCAACATCAATTCTGTGTCATTATTTGAAAAGAAAAGATGTCCGAGATAATTCATTGATTTGGAAATTTAAAATGAAGTTTTTTGTTGTTGAATTGAAATTAGGCAATTTGTGAAATGAAATCTTTAATTCCTTCATACATTTTCTCCAATTCGGCGTTGGTTGTGCAATATGGAGGATTCAGAAAAATGACATTTCCGCAAGGGCGAATCAATAATCCTTGCGTCAAAAAGAAATCATAAGCTTGGTCGCGAATGTCTGAAAAATATGAATTTCCTTCAGGGATTTTGATTTCAACTGCCACAATAGTTCCCATTTGTCGGACATCTGACAGTTTTGGATGATTTTTCAATGCTGTTGCAAAAGACATATGACTGTCTTCAATTCGCTTTATATTTTCAAAGAAATTTGGTTTTTCAATCAAATCAAAATTGGCGCATGCCACAGCACAAGCGAGCGGATTTCCGGTGTAAGAATGTCCGTGTAGCAGGGCTTTTATTTTGTCAGGGCCTAAAAATGCATTGTAAATTTGTTCAGTTACAACCGTCAATCCAAGCGGCAAAATTCCGGCAGTTAATCCTTTGGAAACGCAAACAATGTCAGGTTTTGATTCAATGTAATCCAGCGCGAATAATTTTCCTGTTCTTCCCCAACCAGTCATGATTTCGTCGCAAATAATCAAAACTTCATGTTTTTTAGCCAATTGAAAAAGCGCTTCCAAAAATTCAGGTCGATACATGCGCATTCCAGCCGAACCTTGAATTAATGGTTCAACGATCAATCCAGCAAATTCGCCTGTTTGAAAAAGTTTTTCTGCTGATGCAATACATTTTTCCTCCATTTCAAACGTTGGAAAAGGAAGGAAATCGACATCAAAAAACAAATGTTCAAATGGTTTATTAAAATAATCACGCTGACCAATCGACATCGCGCCAAAAGTATCACCATGGTAAGCGCCGTCTAATGCCAAAATTCTGTGTTTCGGTTTGTCAAGATTAAACCAATATTGAAAAACCATTTTTAAAGCCACTTCAACAGCGGTAGAACCGTCATCGGAGAAAAAGACTTTGCTCAGGTTATCAGGTAAAAAATTCAAGATTCTTTTCGATAATTCAACCGCTTTTGGATGTGTGACACCCGCAAAAATGACATGATCTATTTTGTCAAACTGCGCTGAAATTGCGTTTTTAAGATATTCATTTCCATGACCATGAATATTGACCCACCAAGATGAATTGCAGTCTAAAAATTGTTTGCCATCTTCCGTAAAAAGTGTTGAATCCTTGGCTTTTACAACCGCCAAAGGGGCAGGCGCAGTTTGCATTTGAGTGAAAGGATGCCAAACGTAATTTTGATCGTCTTGAAGAAAATGGGACATGTTTGAATATTTGTCGCAAAATTACAAATGAATTACTAGAAACCTTTAACTTTACTCTAATTAAACACAATTTACAAACGAGATCAAGTTTTAAAAATCTACAATTAAAAGTCGAAAAAATGAGCAAAATCAAACATATTAGACCTTTAGGCTTTCAGTGGCAAACATTGGATCCATTTTTATTTTGTGTGCATCACGAAGATCAATTTCCAAAAGGAAATGATGAACTCGGACCAGCATCAAGTTTAGCAGGGAGGAATCTCGGACAAGATTTTGTCATTAAAGACGGCTGGCGCATGTATCACGGAGAAAAAATACCAGGTTTTCCAGGTCATCCTCACCGAGGATTTGAAACTATTACGGTAGTGCGTGAAGGTTTGGTAGATCATGCAGATTCAGCAGGAGGAAAAGGTCGCTACGGAAATGGAGATGTGCAATGGATGACAGCTGGAAAAGGATTGCTCCATTCAGAAATGTTTCCATTATTAAATCAAGAAGCAGAAAATCCATTGGAATTGTTTCAGATTTGGTTGAATTTACCCAAGAAAAACAAATTGGTTGAGCCAGAATACAAAATGTTTTGGAATGAAGATATACCCGGTTTTGAAGCTGAAACTGGCGTAAATATCGAAGTGTTGGCAGGTGAATTATTGGGCAGAAAATCTCCAACTCCTCCGGTTAATTCTTGGGCTGCAGATGCTGGAAATTTTGTAGGTGTTTACAACATTCAAATGCAAGCTAATTCAACCTTTCTCATGCCAAAAACCGCAGAAGGAATTAACAGAACATTTTACTTTTACAAAGGAAATCAATTAAATTTAGAAGGACAATTGATACCAAATTACCATGCAATTGATGTTGTTTCTGATGAAGATCTAATACTTAAAAGCGGAGATGAAAACATCAAAATTTTGGTTTTACAAGGAAGACCAATCAATGAGCCAGTTGTGCAACACGGTCCATTTGTCATGAATACTAGAGAGGAAATTGTTGAAGCCTTCAATGAATATCAACAAACACAATTTGGCGGTTGGCCATTTGAACGATATGACAAAGTGCATGACCGCAATTTAGGACGATTTGCTCGTTATACAGACGGTCGAGAGGAAGTGAAAGATTAATTTACTCAAGATTTAAGCTTGTTAAACCAACTTGTAAATGGTTTTTGAAAATGATTTAGAGCTAATGATTTTCGTTCATTTTTCAGTACAAAACACAAGTCTTAATGTACAAAAGACGCTAAGGTAAATTGGATTAATCGAAATTGAGTATTTGAAAAATTATTATCTTTCAATTCTTCTTGTTATATTTGCCTTTCGTTAAAAAATATAGCAAAATTATGGCTACAAAAGCAGTTGCAAAACCAAGCAAAACAACTAAAAAAAGTTCAGTTGCTTCCAACTCAAAGTTTTCCAAAGAGACTTATGTGAAGTGGTACAAAGACATGCTATTAATGCGTCGTTTTGAAGAAAAAGCTGGACAATTATATATCCAACAAAAGTTTGGCGGATTTTGTCATCTATATATAGGACAAGAAGCAATTGCTGCAGGCACCGTAAGCGGAAGTCGTCCAACTGATAGTCACATGACTGCCTACAGAGATCACGCACATCCAATTGGTTTGGGAACAGATCCACGCGTTTTGATGGCGGAACTTTACGGAAGAACGACAGGTTGTTCTAAAGGAAAAGGCGGTTCGATGCACTTTTTCGATAAAGATAAAAACTTCATGGGTGGACACGGAATCGTTGGAGCTCAAATTCCAATGGGAACAGGTGTTGCTTTCGCTGAAAAATATAACGAAACAGACAATGTTGTTTTCGTATCAATGGGCGATGGCGCTGTAAGACAAGGTGCTCTGCATGAAACTTTCAACATGGCTGTGAATTGGAAATTACCAGTGATTTATATCATTGAGAATAACAATTATGCGATGGGAACTTCTGTTGAAAGAACAACGAACGTAACTGATTTATCTAAAATTGGATTGTCTTATGATATTCCTTCTAAATCGGTGAACGGAATGTCGCCTGAAGCGGTGCATGAAGCAATCGAAGAAGCTTGTGACAGAGCAAGAAGAGGTGACGGGCCAACATTGTTGGATATCAGAACATACAGATACAAAGGACATTCAATGTCAGATCCTCAAAAATACAGATCAAAAGAAGAGGTTGCTGAATGGCAAGCGAAAGATCCTATTGATCATTGTTTAGAAGTAATCAAAGCAAACAAATGGTTGACAGATGCTGAAATTGAAGGAATCATTAGTTGGGTGAAAAAAGAGGTGGAAGAATCAGTTGAATTTGCTGAAAATTCTCCATATCCAGAAGCGCATGAATTATACGAGGATGTTTACATGCAAACAGATTATCCTTATATTAAAGAATACTAAAATTTAACTGTTTACAGTAAAAATAAAAATTATGGCAGAAATAATTTATATGCCCAAATTGAGCGACACCATGACAGAGGGCGTTGTTGCGGAATGGCATAAAAAAGTGGGTGACAAAGTTGCATCAGGTGAATTGTTGGCAGAAATTGAAACAGACAAAGCCACCATGGAATTTGAATCTTTTTTCGATGGTGTTTTGTTGCACATTGGAGTTGAAAAAGGAAAATCAGTTCCGGTAAATGTTGTACTTGCTATCATCGGTGAAGAAGGAGAGGATATTTCTGCACTTCTTGCCAATGCCGGCGCTCCTGAAGAAGTAGTGAAAGTCGAAGAAAAAGCGGTGGAGGCGCCAAAAGCGAATCCTGCGCCAATTCAAGCTGCTGCAATGACTGCTCCAAAAGAAACAACCGTATCAACAAATTCTGCATCAAATGGACGTATTTTTGCCTCACCCTTAGCTAAAAAAGTGGCTGAAGAAAAAGGAATTGACATCAATCAAGTTGCTGGAACTGGGGATCATGGAAGAATTGTTAAAAGAGATGTAGATCATTTTACGCCTTATGTTCCTGCTGCAAATGCAGTTCAATATTCTGCTCCTGCTGGACAAGAATCTTACACAGATGAAACGGTTTCTCAAATGCGTAAAACCATTGCGAGACGTTTGGCTGAAAGTAAATTTACAGCACCACACTTTTATTTGACTTTGGACATCGACATGGATAATGCCATTGCAGCAAGAAATGCGATGAATGCAGATAAAAATGTAAAAATTTCGTTCAATGATATGGTTGTCAAAGCATCAGCCATGGCGTTGAGAAAACATCAAGCAATTAATAGTTCTTGGCTGGGTGATGTGATTCGCAGAAACCACCATGTACACATCGGAATTGCAGTAGCAGTTGACGAAGGTTTATTGGTGCCTGTCGTAAGATTTACAGATACAAAAGGATTGGCACAAATTGGCACTGAAGTGAAAGATTTTGCACAAAAAGCGAAAGATAAAAAATTGCAACCATCAGATTGGGAAGGAAATACATTCACCATTTCAAATTTAGGAATGTTTGGAATTGAGTCTTTCACTGCGATTGTCAACCCACCAGATAGCTGCATTTTGGCTGTAGGCGGAATCAAACAAATTCCTGTAGTTAAAAACGGACAAGTTGTACCAGGAAATGTTATGAAATTGACGCTTTCATGCGATCACAGAGTGGTTGACGGAGCTTCAGGAGCTGCTTTCTTGCAGACCTTAAAGGGTTATTTAGAAAATCCTGTGACGATGCTTGTTTAAGGTACTATTAGATTAGCAAATTAGCAAATTATTAGATTAGCAGATTGCAGATTAGCAGATTATTAGATTTCAGATTTTTGCGATTTAGCGTTAGAAATTAGATTCTATTGTCTCTGGTCTAGTGTCTATTATCTAATGTCTCTGATACAATGTCTCTGGTCTAAAGAAAGGTTTAAATAATTCAATATTGACATACTAAAAGATGAACAAAACACTTACTATTGCATATCAGGAGTTTGAAAATTGGATTTCTTTGGATTCTCAGGAGCAGGAATTGGTTCAAAAAGCTTATGCAATTGCAGATAAAGCGTATGCGCCCTATAGCAATTTTAGGGTTGGTGCAATGCTGTTGATGGAAAATGGGACGGAAGTGGCCGGAAACAATCAAGAGAATATTGCTTACCCATCAGGTTTGTGTGCCGAGCGTGTTGCGTTATTTTATGCTGGTGCAAACTTCCCAGAAACTGCGATCAAAACTTTGGTGGTTGTTGCCAAAGGTGATTTAGTCAAACAAGATGATTGTGTTTCTCCTTGCGGATCATGTAGACAAGTTATTGCCGAAAGTGAGAAGCGACAAACTACTAATATTCGCATCATTCTAGTTTCTGAATCAGGCAGAACTTTCGTTTTTGAAAGAGGAACAGATTTATTGGTTTTTGCCTTCGGAATATCTAGATTTTGAAATAATTAGTTCTGCTTGTAGTTTTTTTGGTTATTTCGAAGAATTACAGCGCTAATTTCAACGAGTGAAATTTTATTATTTAAAATTCAATCCCTATCAATACTAATAAAGAGCACCAAATCATAACTGAAATGCGCAGCGATGCAAAACCAAATTCCCATGGGTGCAAGCCAAAACCCGAGCGAGAGGATGAATGGAAGTAGCAAAATTCCATAAAGGGAAAGGCGCCATTTTTTCGGATTCAAATATCCGTGAATGGCAATGAATAGGATGGAAGTAATCCAAATTCCTAACCAATGTTGCACGCCTGCGCGGAAAAGAATTTCCTCACCAAATCCGGCGCAAAATGACAAGAATATTTTCTCTGCCAAATTTAAATTCATGGACTGAATCAATTTTTCTTGCCGATCGAGTTCATTTCCGAAAATTTTTAACTGAAAAACGCGCATGCTGAATATAGCATAAATTATTCCCCAAGAAAGACCTTTCAAACTTTTCGGATTGATTAAATTGTTAAAATCAAGAATTTTCCATGGTTTTATCGCCTCAAAATACCACAAAGCCCAAAAAGCAGGAATCGGAAACACGAGTAAGGTAATTAATCCAAGGAGATGGATTCGGGATTTGATTTGCATTTTATCAACTCAATTTTTCGATGATTTCCAATTCCTTGGGAAACAATTCAAGCAAACTTTCGGTGGAGAAAAGTTCAAAATCACGGAAATCAAAACCTGGTGCTACCACGCATGAAACCAGAGAGAAACTATTCTCTAACATAACAGTTGATCCAAAAATGGTGTTTTTGGGAACCATGAATTGCGGTTGCATATTTTTTTCAAAATCAGAACTAACGAAATGTTCGTGGTGGCCGTTTTCATCCAAAGTATGCACAATCAATGGACTTCCTGCATGGTGAAACCACAATTCATCGCTTTTTATTCGGTGAAATTTGGAAACATTTTCAGATGTCAGCAAAAAATAAATAGAAGTCATTAAGTTTCTTTCACCGCCCACAATTGTTTCTTGCGAACGGTAAACTTCTTTGTAAAATCCGCCTTCAGGATGCGGCAATAAACCTAGTGAGTCAATGTATTTTTGCATGAAATTTTCTGTAAAATTTGAATAAAATTGTTGATTTATTGATCAATTGGTCCAGGAATAAATTGAACGCCTTTGTTTTTAATGTTGGGTAAATAATACCTAAAATCGAAGGATATATAGGTTCCAATTAAATTTCCAGTTGCTTTGTTTTTATAAGATTGTCTCTCGTAAACTGCTGCAATTTCATAAATAGGTTTGACCGGAATTCTACCCGAAATGCCTACGTAAAAAATCCCATTTTTTTCGGTACGATATTCAGCGCCAAAGTTGGCATTCATTTCGAAGGCCAATTTCGAAAATCTTCTTCCTTCTTGAATAAAAACATTTCCGCCCTGCAGTGCTAATTTGGTCGCCACATCTGTCGGATTGTAAACCATGGAACCACCAAGAGATGCATTCATGAAAATTTTATCACTTAACTGAATGTAAATCAATGAATTGAGTGGAATGTCATAATTCAAAAAGCCAATATCATTTTGCACATACAAGTTTGAATCGGGAATTGAATAATCAATGTTATAATTTCTAACTACTTGATTAATACCTGTTTCTAAGCTGATTAATTTGGTTAATCCGATTCTTACATTTGCGCCAAATGAATAGCCAAATTTTTGATTGATTACGGCGTAGAATTGTTCGTTGTTCAATTTTAGTTGTGAAGACCCTAAAAAATTACCTGCGATTAAAGGTTTGAATTGCAGCCCAAAGTAGGAAGGAAATTTGTCTTTTTTTTCTTTTTTGATATCGCTGTTTTGCGCAAAAGATGCTACTGAAACACTTAAAAAGTGAATAAGAAAAAGCATTCTTATGATTGATTTTTTGCGCATATACTAAGCAAAGAAAACGTTTTTAAATCAAATTATTTCAATTTCAAGGATTAAATGGGATCAATTGATTTATCTGTATTCAATACAATTTTAAATGTTGTTGTAAATGTTTTACCTCCATTCAGTTAAATATTCAATCGGTTTCCTTTGACTTTTTGGCCATTGTTCAGTTGGATATCCCATGTAAAAAATCCCCAAACATTTATCAGCTTCGCCTAAATTCAGAAACCCATTCATTTTTGGACTTGAAATGATTTTTGGTGTCGACCAAAATCCGCCAATTCCGTATGCAGTGCATGTCAAATGCATGTTTTGAACGGCGCAAGCAATTGCTTCAATCTCTTCAATTTCAGCGATTCTGCCTGTTTCATCTCTTTTCATGTTGATGGCAATCGCAACTGAAGATTTCATTGGTCGGGTAATCATTTTGGCCAATTTCATATCGTTTTGCTTTTCAACAGGTGTTTCCTCCAAGTACAATTTGCCTAAAAAATCTGCCAAATCTTGTCGGCTTTCTTCCATGAAAACTGTAAAACGCCAAGGTTGTGTATTTCCATGCGTGGGCGCCCAAATTGCATTGTTCAAAATGTGTTCAACTTGTTCTTTGTGGATTTTTCGAGCGCTAAATTGTTCAGGATAAATCGTGCGTCTGTCTTTGATTAAATCTGTGATTTCTGAAAGATTGTACTTCATGTGAATGCGAAATATGATTTAGAAAATATATTTTTCTGGTGTTCCGTTGTTCCAACTTTTGAGTGTCAAATTTTCGCCATCAAATACAGCAAAAGTATTGTATTTTAGCCAATCACCGATATTCATATATCTTGCTTTTTCTCCAATTTGAATTGAAATTGGAAGGTGTCTGTGGCCAAATATGTAAAAATCGACAGGATTGATTTCATCTTGTTCTTCACAATAAATTGCTAACCATTCTTTTTCTTTGCCCAAAAATTTCTCATCTGTTTTTCCAGTTTTAGCACGGCTGCTTCTGGAGGAATAATTGGCCAATCCGATTCCAAAGTTTGGATGAAAACGGGCGAAAAGCCATTGACAAATTTTGCTATCGAAGAAATTCTTTAATGTTTTGTACTTAAAATCTCCAGGACCCAAACCATCGCCGTGTCCGATATAAAATTTCTTATTTCCAAAGGTTCTCGTGATTGGTTTTCTGTATAATTGAACGCCCAATTCTTTCGGAATGTAATCGAAAATCCACATATCGTGGTTTCCAGTGAAAAAATGAACGGGAATTCCAGCGTCTGTAAATTCAGCAATTTTCCCCTGCAATCTTACAAAGCCTTTGGGAATGACATTTTTATATTCGAACCAAAAATCAAAAATATCTCCAACTAAAAATAGTTCTTCGCAACTTGGTTTGATTGAATCGAGCCAAGTACAAATGGCTTTTTCACGTTCCAAACTTTTTTGATAATTTGGTGCACCCAAATGAAAATCTGAAGCGAAGTAAATGTTTTTTCCTGATTTTTCAGTCATATATCTTTTGAAATCAGTGGAGTTAATGACCGAATATGCTTTTCAATGTATTTTCCAAATCAGGACCTCTTAATTTGGTATTAATGATTTTTCCTTCCTTGTCCACCAAAACCGTGAAAGGAATTCCAGTTACTTTGTACATAAGAGCAACTTCATTTGACCAAGATTTCAGATCGCTCACATGATATGGCCACACCAAACCGTCTTTTTCGATGGCAGCTAACCAAGGTTCCTTCTTTTGATCTAAAGAAACACTTAAAACTG
The DNA here is from genome assembly GCA_945897805.1 of Chryseobacterium gleum. Lineage (GTDB taxonomy): Bacteria > Bacteroidota > Bacteroidia > Flavobacteriales_D > Crocinitomicaceae > JAQVCM01. The sequence goes on along the minus strand of CAMDFX010000006.1, from coordinate 134,270 downwards.
TAAATCCATCTTTTTCGTATTTTTTGTATAAATTCACCACATTTGGATTTTCTTTTCTGCATGGTCCGCACCAAGAAGCCCAAAAGTCGATTAATACTACTTTTCCTTTCAAGTCAGATAATTTCAACATTTTGCCATCAGCCATTGCTTGGCTAAAATCTGGAGCAATTTTTCCTGCCGCTAAAAATTCATTTGCATCATTTTGTGCTTTCAATTGCAAGAAATTCGCTTTTATTTGCTCGATCGTTGGTGCTCCGTCGAAACCTGCGATTAATTGATTTATTACAGACTCATAAATAGCAAATTCCTTTTGAATATCAATTGTTTGTAACGTTGGTATCAATGCTGGCGAATTTGGATTGTCTGAAATATAACGTTGTCTTACAGCGTTAAATTCATAAAAAATCTGACTGAATGATTGATTTACAGCATCTAATTGATCTGGGAATTTTTGTAAATAAGCGTTTGCTGAATCTTTTTTACTGTTGAAAACCCTTAAATCATTGATGAAGGCATTCATGTGTGCAGATTCATCGGACCCAATAATATTGTTAAAATAATTGATGTTTTTTCCATCGCCATAAACCTTTATGTCTGCGCCATCTTTCATTATCAAGTTCAAATGCTCATTTGGAGAAATTCTCAAAACATAATAATCTTTCGCCGGTAATTTTCCAATCAATTTAAAATCTCCCTTTTTGCTTACTGGCGCTTTGATGTAATCAACATAACCCTGCTGCGTATATTGCGCAAGAATGATTGTATCTGAATTTAAGTTGAAAATATTTCCACTCACAGACACTTGAATTTGACCTATGCTGAATACCGAGCAAAATAATAATGTAGCTGTCAATAATTTTTTCATTTGTTCTTTTGTTTTAGAAATTAATTTTCGTTTGAAAGTTAAAAATTTTAAATTTCAATTTAGTTTATTTCAATATCTCATTCAATTTTTGTTCCAAAGCTTGCCCACGCAAATTCGTACCAATTATTTTACCTTGTTTGTCAATCAAAACTGTGTAAGGAATTCCATCAAAACCATACAATTCTGGAAGTGGAGAATTCCATTTTTTAAGATCGCTTACATGATTTGGCCAAATTAATCCATCTGTTTTTATCGCTCTTTTCCATGCGTTTACATCATCATCCAGCGAAACACTGAAAACGGTAAAACCTTTGTCCTTGAATTTATTATAGGCTCTCACCACATTTGGATTTTCTTGTCTGCATGGTCCGCACCAAGAGGCCCAAAAGTCAATCAAAACCACTTTTCCTTTTAAGGAAGACAATTTCAAGGTTTTTCCATCTGGATTTTTGAGTTCTATTTCAGGTGCTGCAATTCCTGATGCATTTCTCGGATTTGTTTTGGCACTTTTAAATTCTGACATTCCAGCCAAAATTTGTTCCATTTGCATGCGCAAAGAATTGGCGATAGGGGAGCCGGCATATTTTACTTCAAAAGCAGCTGCCACTTTTTCCAAAACTTTCAAATTGTCTGTGTCCCAATTATCGAATCCCATGGCGGGAGTAAGAGAAGTTGAAAGCACAATATTGGCAGGATTTGCTGGGTTTTTCAACATTTCAGCTTTCGCAAAAGCATCTAAAGGTTTTCTCATTTCCATGAATTCCTTAATTTGCTGTTCTTGCGATAATCCTTTTTTTGTCATCAAAATTGCTTGTTTTTCGGCAAATTGATTGAATTTCTGCATGTAATTGGTCAAGGTTTCAGCCCAAACAGCACCTGAAATTTTTGGCAACTTTTCGTAAGTCGCAAAATCAGCCTTCACTATGATTGAATCTTTTGGTTCCAAAGTTAGCGGAATGATTTTATTAGTATTTCCAATTTTAAGTTGATACAATCCCATTCCTTGGATATTTCCTTTCAACAAAAAATTTCCATTGGCAGCAGTTTTTGTTTCAGCTAATTTGATTGAACCTTTGTTGCTAAGCGCTTCAAGCGAAAGTAATTGATTTCCGCCGCCAGTAATTTGACCAGAAATTGAAAAATTAACCTTCAATTTTGAATAATCTGCCAGTTGTTCTTCTTCATTGATAGCACCGTCGATAGGTGCATTTTGCTCAGGTTCACCACAGGCAAAAAGTATTAATAAAGTACTGAAAAATAATAGTTTATTCATAATAATATGTTTTTATGCAGACAATTCGTCTAGCATTTTACGCATCAATTGATTTGCTTGTTTTGGATCTGCTTTTCCACCTGAAACTTTCATCAATTTCCCCATTAAAAACCCGGTTAATTGCTTTTCACCTGCGATGTAGCGTCCAATTTCAACAGGGTTTTCGTCGATCACTTGTTGAATATATCCAATCAAACTTCCTTCATCGGATTCTTGAATCAAGTTCAATGCTGTTGCAATTTCCAACGGATTTTTCTCTGGATTTTTGGTCAATTCAGGGAAAACATTTTGAGAAGCAACAGTTGAAGAAATTTTTCCTTCTTCAATCAACTGAATCAATTGCGCCAAAGTTCTTGCTTCAACGGGAAATTCTTCCATTTCCAAACCATTTTGATTAAGGTAAGATTTGACATCACCCATCACCAAATTGGCAGCTGCTTTGAAATTATTTGTGTTCTTAATAATTTCTTCAAAGTACAAAGCCACAGGTTTACTATCGGTCAGAATTCCTGCATCATAAGCTGTTAAACCAAGTTTAGAAGTATATTTTTGAAATAATTCTCTTGGCAAAGCAGGCATTTCGCTTTTGATAATATCAATTTGTTTTTGATCAATAAAAAGTGGTTGTAAATCTGGCTCAGGGAAATATCTGTAATCATTTGCAGCTTCTTTTGAACGCATAGAAATTGTGATGCCTTTCAATGCATCAAACCCACGAGTTTCCTGAGAAATCGTTTCACCTTTTTCACACATTTCGATTTGACGAGTTACTTCAAATTCTATCGCACGTTGCACATTCCTGATGGAGTTCATGTTTTTTACTTCCACTTTGGTCCCAAATTCAGGCGCATTGTGCAATCTGACAGAAACGTTTGCATCGCAACGCATCGAGCCTTCTTCCATGTTTCCATCACAAATATGAAGGTAACGAACCAATTTGCGAACTTCTGTCAGGTAGTCATACGCTTCTTGCGAAGAGCGAATATCTGGCTCAGAAACAACTTCTAACAAAGGAACACCTGCACGATTTAGATCAACCAAGGTATCAAAGACGTCTACATCATGGATACTTTTTCCAGCATCTTCCTCCATGTGAATTCTGGTAATTCCTATTGATTTTTCTGTACCGTCTTTTCTTTTGATAATAATTTGACCACCAGTACAAATTGGCGTTTTGTCTTGGGTGATTTGGTACCCTTTTGGAAGGTCAGGATAGAAATAATTTTTACGCGCAAAATATTGATCTCTGGCAATTTCACTTCCGCAAGCCAAACCCAATTTAATTGCAAATTCTATCGTTTTTTTATTCATTTTAGGCAAAGTGCCAGGATGACCCAAAGAAATAACGCTTACATTGGTGTTTGGATTTGATCCATATTCATTGACATCGTTAGAGTAAGCTTTGGATTTCGTCAGCATTTGCGCGTGAACCTCCAAGCCTATTACAACTTCGTATTTATCTCTAATTTCCATATCTTTTCATTGATTGCGAAAATTCAAATAATTAAATAAATGAAATTGAATTTTCGCAATACATTATTTTATAGTCTTGTAATCAATTCTTTCATGATTAACGTCATTTTGGGCTCTTGTCGACTTGCAACTTCAATTACATCATCAAGGCTCACTTTTTGGATTTTTCCTTTTACGCCCAAATCAGTAATGATTGAAATAGCGAAGCAAGGAATTTCCATGTGACGCGCTACAATTACTTCAGGAACTGTCGACATGCCCACAGCATCCGCACCAATTGCACGAACGTAAGCATATTCAGCAGGTGTCTCCAATGTTGGTCCTGTCAAACCAGCATATGTTCCAACGGCCACTCGGATATTGTTTTCAGCAGCAATTGTTTTTGCTAAAGCAATCATTTCTGGATCATAAGGCTCGCTCATATCAGGAAAACGTGGTCCTAGTTCGTCGAAATTTTTTCCAATTAAAGGATGTGCGGGAAATAAATTGATGTGATCGTCTTGAATCATAATTTCTCCTACTTCAAAATCTGGATTTACACCTCCAGAAGCGTTGCTAACGAACAATCTTTCTATGCCCATTAATTTCATAACACGAACAGGATAAGTTACTTGTTTCATGTCATAACCTTCATAAAAGTGAAAACGGCCTTGCATAGCGATTACTTGTTTGCCTCCTAAATTTCCAAAAATCAATTTTCCAGAATGACTTTCTACTGTAGAAACCGGGAAATGAGGGATTTCTTTGTAGGAAATTTCATTGATGATTTCAATTTCGTTCACCAATCCGCCCAAACCTGTACCTAAAATGATACCGATTGTTGGTTCTACTACAGTTTTACTTTTGATGTAAGCTACTGATTCTTTAAATTGCTCTAGCATAATTGTTTATTTCTTTTGTAAACTCAAGTTCTCTATCTAATTCGACAGTGATTTTTTGATAAAACCAAGGTTTTTGATCAATCAAAGATTTGTAATTTTGGCTTTGTAAACGCATAAAATCCTTTTCAGTGGTTACAATTGCTTTATTATCACTTGCAAAAGTATCAAATTTTTTGTGAATTTTGTGAATGTCTTCCAGACTGAAGGCATGATGATCTGGAAATTGCAGCAATTCGACGTCAAAATTTTCTTTCAGATGATTAAGTAAAGGCATTGGATTGGCAATACCTGTTACTAGTAAGACTTTTTTTACTGAGGAAAGAACTGAATTTGAACCAAATGCGCGCAATTCGCCATATTTGATAGAAGAAAAGTAAATAGAATCTGGATTGAATTTTAATTTTTGCTTGAAACGTAGTTTTGTCTCTTCATCTAAATTCAATTTACATTTACTGACAATGACAATATCAGCTCTTTTTCTTCCTGAAATCCATTCTCTTAAATTTCCTGCAGGCAGCATCCAATCGCTGAAATAAGGTTGATTGAAGTCGGTAATTATGATATTCAAACCAGCTCTAACCGCACGATGTTGGAATGCATCATCAAGTATAATGATCTGATTTTTTTTTAGTAGCAATAAATTTTTAACTCCATTTTTTCGAGATTCACAAACTGCAACATCTGCATCTTTAAATTGTTTGTAGTAAAAAAGTGGTTCATCGCCTACGTTTTCAGCACTTGAATTTTCGTCAAGTAAAAAGTAACCTTTGGTTTTTCGGCCATAACCGCGACTTAAAATTTGAATTTTATGGTCAGCATTTAATAATTCAGCGATGTAAGCAACATGAGGAGTTTTTCCTGTTCCACCGACAGAAAGATTTCCTACACAAATTGATTTGACTGGAATTTCGTATATTTCTCTGATTTTGAGATTGAAAAGTAAATTTCGTACAGCAGTAATTACTCCATAAATAAGGCCGAATGGAAGAAGAAGCAATCGAAAATTTTTCATTGAATCAAAAGTAAAGAAATTATCAGAAATTTCTCGCATTTTTAGTTTAAAAGGAAACTATTGTTTGTGAATTATTTCCTTTTGATTCTGATTAAAATCTCAAGAGAAAAAAACAGCAATGATTTTCAAAAAATGAATTTCATTGCTGTTTAGGTTTGAAAATAAGCTTTTGTTATTTTGTTTTTACAATTCTAACTCTTGAAATAGATTTATTACTAGAAATTTCAACTGAATAAATGCCATCTGCACAATGTTGAATATTTACATTGACTTGATTTTGATTGTTTTCAATTTTCATTTCTTTCACTAATTTTCCAGACATGTCGAAAACCTTTAACGCTTGAACAGGATTTTTAATTCCTGAAATTGTGAAAGTTCCGTCATTTGGATTTGGATAAATGGTGAAATTATTCTTGTTCAAATCTTCGATGCTCGCGCAGCCAACAGTGATACTTTGTTGAGCTTGAGCGCTGCAACCATTTACATCAGTAAAGGTATAAGTAATTGTGAATGTTCCCAATCCAGCTACTGAAGGGTCAAATTGATTTGAAACAACGCCAGTTCCAGAGTATGATCCTCCTGTGGGAGAACCACCAGTTAAAGTGAATTTTGGTGAATTAACACAAACTGATGTCAACTCATTTAAGGCAACATTTGGCACAATTAAAGGAGCTGCCGTGGCTGTTGCTGTTGTACTCAAACATCCATTAACTGTTTGATAGACATCATAATTCCCTGAATTTGTGACAGTAATACTAGTCGTTGTTGCGTTATTTGACCAATTTAATGTTCCTGTTGTTGTAGATGTCAAAATTGACGAACCACATAAATTGGAAACTGTGACAACTGGTGCACTTGGAATTGTGTTTGGTGCTGCTTGAATTGTTGAAACGGGAGAAGTACAACCGTTCAATGATTGCGTTGCGGTATATGTTCCAGCAGTTGTGACAGTAATTGATGAAGTTGTTAAACCATTTGACCACAACAAGTTTGCAGTTGATACAGTTGAAATAACTGAATTTCCACAGTTATTAACCACACTTAATGTTGGAGCGGAGGGAGTTTGAGTTATTGTTATCGATTTATTACTTGGTGCTGAAGCGCCACAAGCATTATTGGCAACTACTGAGACATTTCCCGAAGTGGAACCAAAAGCAATTGTTACTGAATTTGTGCCTTGACCTGATACTATCGTTGAACCTGCCGGAGTTGTCCATGTATAACTTGTAGCTCCTGAAACTGCTGTTATTGAATAAACGTTTCCAGCTGTTCCTGAACAAAGTGTTGTTGTTCCTGAAATTGCACCCGGTGCAGCAGTTGTTCCATTGATTGTTATAGAATTTGTCTGTGTAACGGTATTAGTTCCAGAAGCATTTGTTGCATCCAATGAAACGGAATATACACCCGGAGTTGAATATGTCACTGTTGGATTTGCTGTAGTTGACGTCGCTGGAGTTCCACCTGTAAAAGTCCAGTTGTAGGAAGTTGGCGTTCCGGTTGATGTATTTGTAAAATTAATTGCTGTACCTGCACAAGCTGCAGTTGCTGAACTTGTGTAACTTGCTACTGGAGGCGTTGTCGATACAACACCTGTTAGATTAATATTGTCAACAAACAATCTATTTCCATTTCCAGATAGATTAGTGAAAGCAACAATCACGGCAGGATTTCCAACATAGTTTGTTAAATCAACTGTTTCTGTTCTCCATTGGGCTGTTGTTGGGGAGAAATTTGCAGTAGTATTTGGGGCAGTTGCTAGAGTTGTTCCAGATTTACTGTAAACCGATGTAAATGTTTGGCCACAATCAATAGAAACAGATACATCTAAACCATCGAAGTAAGTTGCATTGTATTGAGCATAAGCGACATCAAATTGCAATTGCGCGGAAACAAGTCCAGTAAAAATTGCACTTGGCATTCTTATTTGGTCGTCATCAGCATCGGCGTAATTGTTATTATCAAACATCATTGAATTTCCTGTTGTTGGTGTATTTCCAATTGTTGCAGAGCGCACCCAAGTTGTTGGTGAATTGTTAGCATTGACTAAGGTCCAATTTGCTGGAACAAATGTGGTTGCTGTAAAACCTTGATTGATTGGCAATGCAGTTGCTGTTGTTCCGAGTGCAGTAATGTAATTTGTGTTGGTTTGTGTATCCGAACCGCTAGAATTTGTTGCTATTAAAGTGATTGTATAAACTCCAGCAGTATTGAAAGTCACCGTTGGATTTTGCAATGTCGAAGTGGTTGGAGTCGCACCAGCACCAAAATTCCATGACCAACTTGTTGTATTTGTGGATAAATCAGTAAATGTGACTGGCGTACCTGCGCAAGAAGATAAAGGCGTTGCAGAAAAATTCGCAACAGGAGGAGCAGAAACAGAAGTACCATTTAAAGTAAAGTTGTAAGTTGATTCATCACAATCGTTGGTTGCAAAAGATACATTTCCCGTGAATGTTCCGCCAGCAGTTGGACTGAAAGCAATAGTGAAAGTAGTTGTTGCACCAGCTGCCACAGTTGTTGTTCCAAAAGTTGAACCAAGTGTAAAACCAGTTCCAGTAACTGTAATTGGAGCTGTCAAAACTAGGTTCGAAGTTCCTGAGTTTGCGATGGTAAAAGTAGCTGTAGAAGAGCTTCCAGGACTGACAGATCCAAAATTGTAAGAACCGCCATCTAAAACAGTATTTGCATTTTGAGTAACGTTAATTTCACCTGGTGTTGTGGCATTGAATTTGAAATTATCGATATATAAATTATTGCCATTTGCAGCAATTGCTCTGAATCTGAATTTAACGTTTGATGATGTTCCAGTAACAAATGACAATAAACTAATTGTTTCATTTCTCCAGTGCGTTGCAGCAGTTGGATACCAGGAAGTCGTTGCTAATGTTGTGCTTGTGGCAAGTGTTGCTCCACTTTTATTGAAAATCGGAGTTGAATTCCACGTTGCACCGCAATCAGTTGAAATATCTACAAAAAGTTGCTCATTTGTTGAACTTGTTCTTCTTCTATAAGCAACATCAAACTCAATATTTGCTGCAGTTGCATTACAAGGTAAAATGAAAATTGGAGTTATCAAAGATTCTGTTTGAGCGGTAGAATTTCCAAACATGGGGACTTGCGCAATGTTGTTGGCAAAAACACCGGTACTAGAAACTCCAGATGCGCCCACCCAGTAGTAGCAATCTGAACCTCCATTTGTTAGTTGCCATCTTACATCTGGAGGGAAAACTGAACCATCAAAATTGGCAACAAATGGTGCCATTTCACCATTAGATATTACAAATGAAATTCCAGATGTATCGTAAACAACAGCTTGATCAGCAGCACCATTTGGTAAAGTTGACCATGTTTTGAAAAAGTGCGTTCCTAGGGGACTTGTAAATGCGGTAAGATTCACATTTGCAGTTGCATTTGGAGTTAAACTTCCAGTCCAATTAAAAGTCGTAACAGATCCATTGTCAATTGAATAAGAAATTGTTGCAGAAGTCAAATTACTTGAACCTCTATTTTTCAGAACCACAGTAGGAGTGATGCTTCCTGCACAATTATCACCTTTTGGATTAATTACATCTATCACTGCTGCATCGCTTGCAATCGGTGGAGTGCATGCATCTGAATTTATCAAACTTACTCTCAAAGGACTGCTTTCCAATACAGTTCTCATGCGCATTTTTTGATCTTCAGTAAAAATATTCATACACAAATCATCCGTGTAGTCCATGTAATTTTCAATCATATCAACTCCAGCATCTGGCGCTCCAGTGCAAGAATTTGTTCCTGTCGGACAACCATAATTTGCAGCCGCCGCTTCTGGTGTATCGTTGCAGTAATCATCTACTGTGCATCCTCCATCGCCCCAAATATGTCGCAATCCTAGCCAGTGACCAATTTCATGAGTCGCAGTTCTTCCTTCATTATAGGGGCCAGCAAAACCAGTAACAGCACTTTTTCCAATTGAATTATAAAGGAATACAACGCCATCAGTTGAAGCCACAGGAGTTCCGCAACCCATTCCACCAATCGGTGATTGAGGAAATTGCGCATAACCTAAAATTCCTCCTGAAATGTTGCACAACCAAATATTCATGTATTTTGTAGGATCCCAACCTCTTGTGGCAGTTGGAGTGTTGTTATTATAAGTCCAAGGTTTGATTGTTGCATCAATATATGTTGTTGAAAAAGGAGGTGTACTAAAACCCGCTGTGTTTCTATTAATTCTGTTAACTCCTGGCTCGCCAGCGGCAAATGCTGAACCATCCGGTCTTCGTTGAGCTAAACAAAATTCAATTTTTGTATCTACTCCTGCTGCGTTAGTATTCCAACCATTTGAACCTAGCATTCTTCGAAAATCTTCATTTAGCACATCAATTTGAGATTGAATAGCGGCGAAAGAAACATTTGTTCCAGATCCAACAGTTTCACCATTATGAATAACATGCACAACGACAGGGATGTAATAAACACCGCCAATAATTTTTGCTGCCGTATTGGTTTGCATTTCATTACCAAGCCAATTTTCAAACGCTTGTTTTGATTCAATATCAGGGTTATTAATTTTTAAAATTGAATCCATTTCGTCTGTAAAACAGCGCACAACATTTTGAGAAAAAGCAATATTTGTTGAAAGAGAGAAAAGAGATAAAATGACAATTAACTTAACAGAAATAAGTTTCTTTATTTTCATAGTTTTTAATTTTAGCAAGTCGAAAGTAGGTAAAATAATATAACAAAATCAAATCATTTTGTTCAAAATTTCAAAAGTTTTTAACCACCTGTTTTATCAGTGCTATTTTTTGGTTGATAAGTTTTTATACAACTAAAATACAATGTTTTATAAAAATTAAAACATTCTAAAACCTAGGAGTTTTTTAACTCAAATTGAAACTTTTTATTTTTAATACTAGCGTCTTAAATTTAATCGATTAGAGCCAATCACAAAAGAGATTTGCAACTATTTGTTTAAAAAATTGAGCACAAATATTTTATTTTACCTTTTTTGCTAAACCAATTTTATAATTTTCCAAGTCACCAGATAGTTTTATAAAAACAAATTTGGAGTTTTTTTGGCGGTATTGAATTTCATCTTCATTTTCGGAGGTTGTATTTTCTTTTCTTTTAAAAAGTTTTTTAGATGCTACTTGACCAATCATTTTCCATGGAATGCCGATTAAATAGTCCATTTCCATATTGCCTTCAATTCTTTGCTTGCCAGTGATTTCCATGAAGCCCAAAGTGGAATTGACAGTCATTTTAGGTATTTCAAAAACACTTTTTTTCAGTGTGAAAACATTATCAAGTGTATCAAACATAATTTTTGATAGATTCTTATCTTGAAAATAATTTGAAAGAGCAATAATAGTTGCGAAGTTTTCAAGCCTTCCATTTACAACTGTCATTTCCATTTTTATTTCTGAATCATCAATTTTTGGAACTAAATCAGCATGAAGGTGAATCTTCCCCGTAATTTTTCCTGAAAATTTTCCATGTAAGTTTTCCGAAACTATGTGGTCTTGGCCAAAATTGTCAAACTTGATCAAAAATTTATCTAAATCTATGTTTTTTATGGTAAGTATTGGATTTAAATATAGGTGTTTTTTATCTTTTCCACTTAAATATCCTTGTAGGTCAAAAGAACCGCCAACGGCCTCAAAAGTAAGTTTATTTATTTTAAAAATATGATTCTTTTCTGATTCTAAATCCAAACTAAACTGATTTAAGATGTATTTATGATAATTTAAATGTCCGACATTAATTTGAATATTTATTTCTGGAATGTCAAAATCAAAAATGCTAAAAACTTTGTCATGATTAACAGCATTTGTAATTTTTGCAGTTTTTGGTGGTGGATTATAGTTCATTAATTCGTCAAAATTTAGGTTTGGAGCACGGATGGATATTTTATTTTTTTTGGTTTTATTTTCTTTCCCCAGAAAATAATCCATATCCAATTCAAACTGTGATTTTCCTATTTTACCTCCAAAATTGTTTACAGTTAGTTGTTCGTTTTGCAAGTGAATTCGACCTTTAAAATTTTCAAGCTTTAATGGATGAACCTTCATTTTACCGTCTAATTGTGTCAAATATAAATCAGTAGAGTGTAGTACTTTTTTGAAATGTAAATCTGCAAATCCATGGATTTTGAGTTGTTTGATTTCTTCGTGTCTGTATTCTTCTGGTACAAAATTTTCGCCGCCATATTTGAACGTATTGTCGAACTGCAATAAGTTAGATTTTAGGTCAAATTCAATTTTTGTATCTCCTTTCATTTCTTCATTGAACCAAATGTCGTAATTCCCTAATTTGCCAGTAAAGTTGAAATCTGATTTGTCAATCATGCCCATAAAGTCTACAATTTTAAAATCTTTTTTATCAATCAAAACATCAGCATGGAAATCATGCAGTGTATGAGGATAATACTTCATTTTTGCATAAAGATCCTCGATAAAAAATTCACCAATTGGAAGAGTTGGAGATTCTGCGATTGATTTTGCAGTACCTAAAAATTTAAGTTTTAGGCTTAAGTTGTTGATTTGTTCATTTAAGCCAATTTTACCATCTTTTTGTTTTGTTAATTCAGCAAGGTCAATAAATTTCGATTTAATTTTCAAATCTGATGAGATAGGAATGTTTGTATGATGAATAAGTGCAGGCAAATCATTTATGGATCCATTGATGTGTAAATCTGACTTTCCAATCACAATATCAAACTTTTCTATTTTTGCTTGATGTCCTGTTAATGAGGTTTTTAGATTTAAATTGTTTATAGGGATATCTAATTCTGAAGTTTTGAATTTAAGATTGTTGATTTCTAATTCAGTGTAATAGGATTCATTGAGACGTTCTATACTCTTTTCAGGATTTTTGAGATCGATGATATCTTTGAAATTCATGGTTAATTTCACACCTCCAGACAATCCTTTTAATTCTTGAGTATTGAAGAATTTAGCTAAGAAATCTAAATCAAAATCCGAAATTAGTTTCATGTCAATATTGGGAGATTTGAAATTTTCAACAGTCAGTTTTCCGGAGAAAATTCCAGCTTCTGGTTTTGCTGAAAATTCTTCTAAAACAAACTTCATTGTTTCTAAGTCATGTTTTTTACCATTTGTGAAAGTTCCTTTAAATCCAATCTTTGACAATTTTTTCTTTGATTCTAGGTTATTGAATTGGCCATTTTTACATCCAAATATCCCATTTATTGCTGGTTTATGACCATTTGCAGATTTTCCTAAAACATGTATGTTGAAATAGATTTGTCCATTATTTTCAAATTTTTTCAAAGTTGATTGTAATTCAGAAGGAGCGAGGGCTAAAATGAGATCAAAGTTTGGTTTGTTTCCTTTAAATTGTAAATCTAAGTCAGCGTCTTTATTTAAATGTATCTTTCCTTGAAAGCCGAAGGTGGAATTTTCAAGATTTAACTCAGTTGGTGAAACGGTTAAAATTTTGGTAACTTCATTTATTTCAATTTTTGTATCAACTTTGAAATGTTTCTTTTCAATAAATGTTTTTTTATTGTTCTTTAGTATACTTAATTCGAAATTTGAATTTAAATCTAAAGTCAAAATTTTACTGCTTGTCTTAAATTTTGATTTTGCTTTACTAACGAAGGTTTTTACTAAAACATTATTTTCTTCATTTAATTTTGACAAATTTATTCTATCCATACTGATAGATTTTAAGTCTAAATTAAATTCATCTTCAACGTTTTCGATTGGTATTTTACTCTTAAAAGCGTTTGAAATATTAAACGATCCATCTTTGTGCTGGACAATGGAAAGTCTTCCGTCTGAAATTCGAATTGAATTAATATCATATTTGCCTGCAATTAAATCCCAAATATTAAATCCGATGTAACTGTCTTTGATATAAACTATTCGTTCATTCTTTATATCTTTTTTACCTTCAAAAATTTGAAGTCCTTCAATGTCTATTGAAATATTTGGGAATGTAGCGAAAGGAGAAACATGACTTCCTTTAATTTTAATCATGCCAGTAAAATCCGCATTGGCAGTTTTGATAATGTGACTTACTATTGAATCTTGCTTAAAGTAGACAACTGTTACTACTGCAAAAAATAAAAATACAGGTAATATTATACTAAGAAATAGTAGTCTTTTCCAAAATTTTTTTCGTTTGTAAAATATGAATGCCATGATTTAGAGTAGTTTAACTTTCTGATTGTGATTTTTTAAACAGACATTGATCAAAGTACTTATTAATCCCCACCAAAACTGTGAATGTCGTTGTGTCTTTCCTCGATTTTATCCTTCACTTTTTTGATACTTTGCGCCAAAATAAATAAATCTTGCGTTCCATTGTGTTTCAGCCAAGCCCAAGATTTTTGATCGTCTTCTACCGCTTGAGAAATGTGAAATAAAATATCTAATTTATTAATTTCAAGCCATTTTGAAGCTTTTTTGTTTCCTTCGGAAGCGTTGATCATTGCCATCAAATGCGGAAAACCATTTTGCATCAACCAAGTTCTTGCTTCATCTTTCAACCTTATTGCAGAACATGCAATTGTCAATTCTGGAAAACCATTGTCTGTCAGCCACCTTGCAATTTGCACATTTCCTTCCACCGCTTTTGCCCAAGCCAAAATTATTTTCGGTTGGTAATTCATTGGTTTCATTGGAATTATTTCAGCGATTTCGCTTATTGTTTCCGTAGCTTTCTTCTTATTTTTGAACCAATTCAACATTGTGTCTGTAGAATAAATATGCAACAAAAATGGCAGTCAATGCACCAACAATATCCGCAATAATTCCGCCCATTGCGGCGTATCTGGTGTTTTTTACTTTGACAGAACCAAAATAAACAGCCAAAACATAAAATGTAGTTTCTGTACTTCCTTGAAATGTAGCTGCCAACTTACCAACAAAGGAATCTACACCATAAGTCGACCACGATTCTACCATCAACGCGCGTGCTCCACTTCCTGAAAATGGCTTCATGAAAGCAACTGGCAATGCATCTACAAAAGTTGTGGTGGTGACGCCAACTGCCACCAATCCCATTTTTATTAAATCGATCAAACCATCCAAAGCGCCGCTGGCTCTGAAAACGGCAATTGCTGCAAGCATTCCAACTAAATAAGGAATAATGCTGATTGCAACTTCAAAACCACCTTTTGCGCCGTCAATAAATGACTCGTAAACATTTACTTTGGCCCTAATTCCAAGCACAATAAACATGGTGATGATTCCAAATAAAATCAAATTACTTCCGACGGAAGAAACAGGTTCAATCCATGACGGATTTGAGTAGAGAAAAATCATTAGTCCGACAATGAAGGCGGTCAAAGAACCAATATAAGCCAAAATGACCTTATCGAAAAGGTTGATTTTTTGTTTGATAGAAACATAAATTAATCCTGCTAATGTTGCGAAAAATGTTGCAATCAAAATCGGTAAAAAAACTTCTGCAGGTGAGGAGGAACCATTGGTGGCCCGCAATGCAAGAATACTGACTGGAATGATAGTTAGTCCTGAAGCATTTAAAACCAAAAACATGATTTGTGCATTGGTAGCAACTTCTGGTTCAGGATTTAAAGTCTGCAACTCCTTCATCGCTTTCAATCCCATTGGCGTAGCAGCATTGTCTAAACCGATCATATTGGCGGAAATATTCATCATCATAGAACCAATTGCTGGATGATTTTTTGGGATTTCAGGAAAAATCCGGCTAAAAAGTGGAGAAACAATTTTTGACATTTTTCTGATTGCGCCAGCTTCTTCGCCCACTTTCATAAATCCCATCCAAAGGCAAAGTGCTCCCGTTAATCCCAATGATAGCTCAAAGCCAGATTTTGCAGCATCGAACAAACTATTAATCATTGTCTGAAAAATATTTAAATCTTGCCAAAATATGAGTTTCCCTAAAGCCATCAACATGGCAATCAAAAACATTCCAATCCAAATTCTATTTAAAAGCATGTGCGAATATCTCGTTTTATTTTTGAATTTCAGTGTTTGTTTTTCTACAAATATTAACAAAGTTTTCAATAATTATTGAACCTTGATTTCCAGAAACTTCTGGATGAAATTGTACGCCAAAAAATGGTTTCGATTTGTGATACATTGCTTCGTTGACGCAAGCATCAGAAACAGCCAGTAATTTAAAGTCTCGAGGAACGGAAATCGATTCACAATGATCTTCCATCATTTCAAATTCTATCGGTAATTTTTCCAATATTGAATGATTTTCTAAAGATTCAATCAATTGCCAATCTCGGTCTTCTTTTTGTCGAGCAGCATTTGCTTCATACAATAATCCCAATATTTGATGTCCAAAACAAATGCCCAAGACAGGAATATTAACCTCTTTAATCCATGATAATTGGTCTAAATATGGCTGATTATCAACTTCTGTAATCAAAATCGGCGCGCCGGAAATAATAATTCCTTGGCAATCGTTGGCAACATTTTTATCTGCATCAAAAAGTTTGACAGTTTTATAATCCATCTCTAAATCAACAGTTTGTTCGATGAATGGCGTTTTTTGACTTCCGCAATCTATAATGAGCATCATACTTTTTGAATTTGAAAGTGCTGTTTTACAGATTGAAAATTAAGAAAAATATTTAACTATCAAGTTTTCCAATTCCTTGACGAATAATTACAGGAGCGCCTGATGTGCAATCAATGATGGTGGACGCATACAATTTTCCGTATCCGCCGTCAACCACTAAATCGACTTCCTTGTCAAATCTTTGGTAGATTTCATAAGGATCAATGAAATAGTCTAAAAAAGTATCCTCATCATCGTGTAAAGAAGTTGTTGCAATTGGTTTTCCTAATGCTTCCGTGACTTTCAGAATGATTTGATTGTCAGGTATTCTGACGCCAATTTCTTTTCTGTTTGAATCAAATAATTTTGGAATTTCGTTGGTTGCTGTCAAAATAAAAGTGAAAGGACCAGGTAAATGTTGCTTCAATAACTTGAAAGTTGGTCTGTCAATTTGTTTGACATAGTTCGATAAATCACTCAAATTGTGACAAATGATTGAAAATCTGGCTTTATTTAATTTAACGCCTTTTAATTTCGCCAATTTCGCCAACGCATTTTTATTGTATAAATCGCATCCCATGGCATATACTGAATCTGTTGGGAAAATAATAATTCCACCTTTTTTGAGCACATCAGCTGCTTGGTTAATTAATCTTTCGTCGATATTCTGCGGATTTATTTCAATAATCATGATTTTCTGGCTTTAGGCAAAGATACAAAGAAATTGGAGGAATATAAATACCTGATAAATGGAAGTTTATAGTTGAAAGTAATTGGTCTTTTAAGCAATTGGTATTCTATTTAAATCCTTTTTTAAGTATTTCTACTTTCTCACTGATTGTTAGATTTTGCATGAATTCTTCTGCTTTTTTCAGTTACACAAACTAAATTCCACAGTGCACGGGCTCCAACATTGGCGTCCCAATCATCGGCATTTCCTGGTGCAACTTCATTGAGGTCAAAACCAACGATTTTTCGTCCTGCATTTACAAGTTCAAAAAACAGATAATTGATTTCATCTAATTCAAATCCGCCAACAACCGGTGTGCCTGTGTTAGGACAAAGAAAAGGTTTTAATCCGTCAATATCAAAAGAAATATAAACATTTTCAGGAAGTTGTTCAATAATTTGATCTACTTGTTGCTTCCATGTTGTGCCATTAAATTGCGCTTCTTTCAATTCCCAATCAAAGAAAGTTTTGATTTTTAAATTGTTTTTATCAATTAAATCTACTTCACTTTGCGCAATATCGCGAATTCCAACTTGCACTAATTTGTCTAAATTTTTACTATTTTTGACCACATTGAACATGATACTTGCGTGAGATTGGTCAAAGCCTTCGTAGGCGTCACGTAAATCTGCGTGTGCATCAATTTGTAAAATACCAAACGGAAAGCCTTGTGCATCAATTGCTTCAATCAAGCCAAGTGGCGTACTGTGTTCACCACCCAATACCGCTGGAATTTTTCCTTCACTCATGATTTTGAGCGATTTTTCTTTCAAATTTTCTTTCAATGCATTTTGTGCTTCTGCAACTTCAGCAAGAAGAATTTGATATTCCAGAGCATCCTCAATCTTTCCTCCATCTTCCAAAAAAGCAATGTATTCGATTGTTCTGAGACAAAGATCGGCATTGATTTTTTTCCATTCTTCGGAAATCGGCGACATAAAAATCTTAGTTTTCCAGGCGTTGTCTAATTTTGGGTGGTAAAAATCCAATTGCGTTGAAGCTTCCAAAATTGCTTTTGGTCCATCGCTCGTTCCTTTTCCGTAGGAAGCTGTCGCGTCCCATGGAATCGGAGTGATGATAATTTGTGCTTCGTCAGCAGAAACAGGAAAGCCAAAAATATTGCCGTTGGCGATTCCTACGCCGTTTGGATCGAATGTCATATTTTTTGTTTGGCAAATTGGCAGAATGGCAAATTGCAAATTAGTTGGACTTAATTTACAATTTGCAATTTGTCAATTTGAAATTTATTTTAAAAGTGATTTTACAAAATTTGGTGTCGCGAAACTTCCTGTGTGAACATCAGAATTATAATAGCGCAAACCTTTAGCTTCAACAAAAGCATCAATTTCTTCAACGTTTTTGATTTTCTTAGGATGTTCTGAATCTTTCAAACCATATTGAAAACTCCACATTCCTGTTGGATATGTAGGAACGAAAAATAAACTTACAGGGGCATTTTCTTGACCAAAAATTCCTCTTAAAGTGAAATTTAATTCAGAGAAAGCTTTTTCGTTGAATTTTGGAGATTCACCTTGTGCAATTAAGATTCCACCTGGTTTCAATGCATTGTAGCAGTTTTGGTAGAATGAAACAGAAAACAATCCTTCTGCAGGACCCACAGGATCTGAGCCATCAATAATGATAATATCATAAGATTCTGGTGCAGCATTTTTTGCGAAAGCAATTCCATCATCGACCAATAATTCCAATTTTGGATTGTCGAAAGCTGCTGCGATTGTTGGTAAAAATTCTTTACAAGATTTGATTACCTCTTCGTCAATTTCGACCATGGTTACTTTTTGAACCACTTCATGGCGCAAAACTTCGCGCACTGTACCGCCATCTCCGCCGCCTATGACCAAAATGTTTTTTGCATTTCCGTGTGTAAACATGGCAGGATGAGAAATCATTTCGTGGTAATGGAATTCATCTTTTTCTGTCGTCATAACCATATCGTCCAACGCCAACATTTTACCATATTTGTACGATTCCATGATGCGAACGCGTTGAAAAGGAGATTGAACGTCGTAAAAAACTTCTCCAGTAAAACGCAAAGAAAGCGCTTGATCTTCATCTTTATCGGTGAACCAAACATTTCTTGTGTACATTTCAGGATTTCTCCATTCTGTAGCTTTTTCGCGCATAGATGACAAATCGAAATCTGTGCGTGTCAATAATTGGATTGCGCCACGTTTCATTTCTATAGCAGAATATTGTTTAGCACCGAAACATTCTTTTAAATAATCAAAAGAAATCCAAGCATCCATTTCGCCACAAGTGAACAAATCTACTGCAGCGTAACCATATTCTGGCCACGTATGAATTGCTAAATGGCTTTCTTGGATAACCACAACGCCAGAAACGCCATAGGGAGAAAAATGGTGAAACGTAGAATTTATAACTGTTGCACCCGCTTTTTGCGCAGCGCCAACCATGTCGCGTTCAATTGAAGAAACATCATTCATGATGTGTGGATCGCAACCCATAAACTCAACGAGAATATGATTTCCTAAAGCATTACTCATTTCTATATTTTATTTTAAAATTGAAGATACAAAAATAAGTTTTTCTCTGATATTTTTGTGTAAAAAAATGGATTAAAGCAATGTTAAATTTTATTTTCAAGCATTGAAATTAATGTAAATAACTTGTCAATTTTAACAAACATATTCAATTTCTAAAAGTTTAAATTGCAATTCAATTTAATGTTCAATAGTGTAATTGTTTTGGAAACCAGTTAATATTCATACTTTTAATGAATTTTAGATTAAAATTTTAGTTGATGTAATTCACTGTTTGTGTAATGTTTAAAATAAATTAAATTTTTAGTTGTTAAAAATTTGGAAGTTTTAAAAAAATATATTAAAATTGCATCGTAGAAGAAAGATAACTAAAAAGAAAATTATATAAGAAGTTCATCATCAGTAGTAGTATGAATTGTTAGGTAAGAAAAACCCGGGGCCACCCGGGTTTTTGATTTTTAGTCATTTCAAAAGGGTGTATTTGATCTTAGCAAATCTCCTTGAACAGGCATTGAAATGCCACCATTCTGTTTGAATATTTGTAAATCCTTCGCTCGACATTACTTTTCGCAGTAATTTTCGATTGTCAATTTGTTCGGTTGTTAGTTCTCCACTGGCTAAAAATTTAGCTTCAAATTTTGGATAAGCAATTTCTCTGATGTCATCAAATCCAGCGCCCATATCCAAAGCAATTCCTTTTTCATTACAAATAGTCAAATCAACCGCAGCGCCGTAATTATGCAAACTTCCATTTGCGGGATTGGATACAAATTTTGTTCTTTCTTTGACAGGAATTGTATCTAAAGCTTTCCACATGTTTTTTTGCACAGTCAAAGGTCTTACGCCATCATAAATTAAAAGACTCAGTGAAGGATTTATTTTTTTTAAGAATTTTTGACATTTTGAAAGTCTTTCAGCAACGTCATTTTGTAGATATAAATGTGGAATGTCTTTGTATAAAATTTGGTGCATAAAATTGTCGGTCGTTGCATACTTTAAATCTACATGAATCGATGGATTAATTGTTTGAATATCTGTCATTTGTTCAAGACCAATTCTAGGTTTTATTTGGTTGGTTATTTTTTGTAATGTATCAATTTTAATTTTTGTCTCACTTGTACTTTTGGATGAAACGTTATCTAATTTTGTTTCTCCATTGCCGCAAGAAACCAAAAAAAGAATCATAAAAAAGAAGAAGGATTTTTTTAGCTTACAATTCATGCTTCAAATTTAAGAATTTCGACCGTTTACGATTAAATCAAATGAATAAAATTAGTAGCTTTGAGCCTAATATTCGCGAATCAAAAAAAGTAATTATGCCAAAAATATCTCAAAAGGCGCTTGAAATGCCAGCTTCTCCAATCAGAAAATTGGTACCTTATGCTGATAAAGCAAAAAAGCAAGGGAAAATCGTTTACCATTTAAATATTGGTCAGCCAGATATTGAAACTCCTGAGGTTGCATTGAGTGCGATTAGAAATTTTGATCAAAAAGTGATTGAATACAGCCATTCTGCAGGATTTGAGTCTTACAGAAATAATTTGGCTTTGTATTATCAGAAAACTGGAATCCCTGTAAATGCTGAAGATATTATTATCACAACTGGTGGTTCTGAAGCACTGATTTTTGGTTTTATGACTACTTGTGATCCAGGAGATGAAGTAATTATTCCTGAACCATTTTATGCCAATTACAACGGATTTGCAACTACTGCAGGTTTGAAAGTTGTGCCCGTTGGTTCTAGCATTGAAAGTGGATTTGCACTTCCTCCGGTAGAAGATTTTGAGAAAAAGATAACTTCTAAAACCCGCGCAATAGTCATTTGTAATCCTGGGAATCCAACAGGATATTTATATACCAAAGAGGAATTAGAGCAATTGAGTGAAATCGTTAAAAAACACGATTTGTTCTTGTTTGCAGATGAAGTTTACAGAGAATTTTGTTACGATGGAGCGGTTCCTTTCTCTGTCATGAATTTGAAAGGAATTGAAGAAAATGTAATCATGATTGATTCTGTTTCTAAACGTTATTCCATGTGCGGTGCAAGAATTGGTGCATTGATTTCTAAGAATAAAGAAGTCATGTCAGCGGCTTTGAAATTCGGTCAAGCGCGACTTTCGCCCCCAACAATTGATCAAATCGCCTCAGAAGCTGCTTTGCAAACGCCACAGAAATATTTCGATGATGTTGTTTCAGAATATGTAACAAGAAGAAATATCATGGTTGACGGATTGAATGCAATTCCGGGTGTTTTTTGTCCAAAGCCAAGTGGCGCTTTTTATTGTGTCGCTAAATTTCCAGTGGACAATGCCGAAAAATTTTGCCAATGGTTACTAGAAGATTTTGAATATGAAGGACAAACGGTAATGATGGCGCCTGCAAATGGTTTTTATGCCACAGAAGGTGCTGGACTTCAGGAAGCAAGAATTGCGTATGTTTTGAATCAAGATTCGTTGCACAAGGCGGTGAAATGTTTGGAAGAGGCGTTGAAAGTATATCCAGGAAGAGTTTAAATTAAAAAAGACTCGAGAGAATCTTCATTCTAAGAACGATTTGCTGGATTCTATTAATAAATATAAGCATTTTTACAAAAAAAAAGCCCAATGTTAATTGGGCTTTTTTTAATTATTATAAATTAAATATTATTTAGGATCTAATACCCAAACATCTCCATCAGAGTCAATTAATTCAACTTTCTTCTTTTCGTACTTATTAACCGAAAGAACGGTAGAAAAACCATCAATTACTAGTGTAATTTTTTCGCTTCCAACAGAATAAGTAAATGGAGTAGAATAAGTTCCAAAAGAATCAACTTCAGTATATGTCCCATCTCCTGTCAATTTTTCATCTTTACTGAACTTCCAAGTGTAACTTTCATCTGCTGGAATCGAAGCACCACCGATAGATACAACTTTCCATTCTCCGTCAATTCTACGGTTAATCTTTGCGTCCTTAGAACAAGAAGCAATAAATGTAGCAACAACTGCTAACAAAATAAATAAACTTTTTTTCATCTTTTAATTTTTTAGTGTGCACAAATATAAGTATTTTCCTAAAAATAGCAATAAATCTATTTTATTATATTTTATTCTATACCTTTGTTTCAGATTTTTGGTACCATCTTTTTGGATTAAAAGGGAATCTCGTGTAAATCGAGAACTGTATCTGCAGCTGTAAGTTCTGTAAAATCTATTTCAATATGTCACTGTCCGAAGGCCAAGGATGGGAAGGCGAAATAGAGTTGGAGCAAGTCAGAATATCTGCCAATAATCTTTGAATGAAGACTTCAGAATAAAGTCGGATTTACTTTACGGTTCATCTGTTTTTAAGGGCATTTTCTGTCCCTGATTTCTTCTTAGTATTATTTTTTATTTAATAAATAATGTATGAAGAAGATTGTATTTACTGCTTGTTTCGCATCAATTGCGATGTTCACAAGCGCACAATTCGTTAATTTTGAGAGTTTAACTTTGCCACAGGCAGAATCGTATTACAACGGTTCAGATGGCGCTGGCGGTTTTAAT
Source organism: Chryseobacterium gleum (assembly GCA_945897805.1). Classification (GTDB taxonomy): domain Bacteria; phylum Bacteroidota; class Bacteroidia; order Flavobacteriales_D; family Crocinitomicaceae; genus JAQVCM01. The sequence continues at coordinate 111,478 of CAMDFX010000006.1, read as the reverse complement.
GCCATGGGAATTTATTTTTCCAACGATTATACTGATGCTGGCGGCTATTGGAATGGCTTTGTTTATTCCAATATGACAGACATAACAACTCCTGGTTATTCAAACCAATACAGTGCCTTTGCCGGTTCAGGCGCTGATTCAAGTGAAAAATATGCGATTTGCTACCCCACAGGTAAAATTACATTTCCGCAGCTTGGAATGCCACAAACTGCAAAAATTACCAACACAACCTTTGCAGGAATTTCGATGCGAGACGGTGATGCTTATGCTAAAAAGTTTGGATCTCTAAATAATGCGCAAGGTATTGCTGATAGCACTAACGGCGAAGATTTTTTCAAATTGACCATCAATGGTTTGAATTCAGTAGATGAAATTACAGGTTCTGTTGATGTTTATTTGGCTGATTTTCGATTTGCAGACAATGCGCAAGATTTCATTTTAAACACTTGGAAATCTGTTGATTTGACATCTTTAGAGAATGTTTATGGTTTGAGTTTTGAATTGCAATCATCAGATGTTGGTGATTTTGGGATGAATACTCCAGCTTATTTTGCGCTAGATGATTTGGATTTTATTCCACTGGAAAATATTTCAGAGCATGCAAAACAAGAATTCAAAATTTATCCAAGTCCGATCAATGATTGGCTATCAATTCAAGGCGGAAACGGAAAAGTTCAAATTGTTGACCTAACAGGAAAAGTTTTTCAATCTTTTGAACACCAAGAATTTTCTAAAATAGATGTTTCCAATCTAGAATCAGGAACCTATTTTGTTCAGATGACTAAAGAGGGAATTATTTCTTGCCAGAAATTGATAAAATAACATTTGGTTTTAATCATGTTCAAATTCCTCATTTTCATTTATTTGATACTTTTTTCTTTGGCTACTTTTGCCCAAAGATTGGGTCATCAATTGGACACTATTGAGGTGATTGATTTTCGCGTTGAAATAGAAAACTCTCAGGTTCAAAAGTTGAATAAATCGCAAATTAGAGCGTTGCAACCAGAAGATGTAGGCCAATTGTTGCAGCGCTTTGTTGGTGTTTCATTGAAAAGTTACGGTGGTTTGGGCGGAATGAAAACCATCTCAGTTAGAGGAATAAATGGAAATCAAACAGGAATTGTAGTGGATGGTTTTTCATTGCAAAATACCCAAACTGGTCAACTTGATTTGAGTAATATTCAAACTGAAAGCATAGAAAAAATTACACTTTCAATTGGTGGCACACAGGGATTTTTAAATCCTATCTCTGCATTAATCGGCGGAAGTTGCCTTAGCATTGAAACTTTTGAAAGTAGTTTTGCGATGCCCAAATACCAAGTTAGATCAGCGTTAAAAGTTGGTTCTTTCGGTCAAATTGATTCATATTTAGCAATGAAAGTAAACAATAATCGCAGTTTTTTCTCTTTAATGGGCAAATACCGCGAAGCTGCGGGCAGATATGACTTCGAAATTGAAAATGGGAATCAATTGTACCAAGGAAAGCGACTCAACAATGATTTTAAAGAAGGTTTTGGCGGTTTTTCATCAGGATTTAGAGTGGGTAAAAGTGTTTTTAGAATCAACAATCAATTCAATCAATCTGACAAAGGACTTCCTGGTGCTGTGATTTTGTATAATGATATTGCAAATCAACGATTAAAAAATGTGACAAATCAATTCAATGCAGATTTTACCCGATTTGATCAAGTTTTTCCTTTCAGAATTTATGCTTCAATGCGCAATGAACAATTGATTTATATTGATTCAACTTATTTAAATACTGCAGGTTACTTGGATAATAGATATTACAATACTCATTTTGTAAATGGATTTTCATTCAGAAAATTGTCCATAAAAAGAAGAGAACTTGATTCTGTCTACCAAATAATAGAAATTACTTCATCGAAGAAATTAAAATTGATTTATTTTGGAGGAGTTGAACAGAGCTATAGTTTGCTAAACAGCAATTTACCTGCAATTTTAGCTCCTGAAAGATATCAATTAAAGGCAGTTTTTGGTACCGAAAAAAATTGGAATAGATCTAATTTAGTTCTTCAAGTTGGAGAACAGTTTTTTGTTGACAAGCAGTCAATTACAGGAAATAATATCAAGCGATTGGTTTTTACGCCTTTTGCCTCATTTCAAACTGAAAAATGGAGGTATTTCATTGGTGGATTGAATTTTTGGGCGAAGCGATCTTTTCGAATTCCAACGTTCAATGAATTGTATTATAATACGTTGGGGAATTTGAATCTGAAGCCAGAAATTGCAAATCAATTCAATATTGGCAATTTTCATAATTACAGTATTCACCGAAATCTGATCAAATTTAGATTAGATGCCTATTATAACTTGGTAGAAAATAAAATTGTCGCCATTCCAACCAAAAATTTATTCATTTGGTCAATTCAAAATATTGGCAAAGCGCAGGTTTTTGGTGCTGATTTTCAGTTCAATCATACACGAAATTTTTCAGAATTGAAACTAGAAACCAATGTCAATTATTCGTTCCAAAAGGTGGAAGATTTATCAGATAAAAATTCGCCAACCTATAAAAATCAGTTGCCTTATTTACCTCAACACACTTTGAATGCTGATTTCACAGTCACTCATAAATCCAAAAGTGGAATTACAATTTCTGGCTTGGCAACTTCTAATCGTTATGCGTTGAATGAAAATATCCAAGCCAATAGAATAGATGGATTTTATGTTTTCGATGCTTCGATTTATCACACTTTTACCTTGCCAAATACACAAAGTTTGAGATTGAGTTTGAATGTAAAAAATATACTGAATCAAACCTATGCATTTGTCCGCTATTATGTGATGCCGGGCACTAATTTATTAATTTCCTTGAATTATGAAATTCATTAAATATATACTATTAATCAGTTTGTTGGTGGTATTTTATTCTTGTAAAAAAGAAGAAACAATTGAATCTCCAGCAATACTTAAAAATGGCATGTTGGTGCTCAATGAAGGATTGTTTCAGCTAAATAATTCTAGTTTGACTTGGGTAGATTTTGGAACAGGAACTTCAAATGACCAATTTTTCACTCAAAAATCAGGAAGATTGTTGGGTGATACAGGAAATGAAATGGTTAGATACGGAAATAAAATTTACGTTGTTGTGAACGTTTCTAGTACGATTGAAGTTTTAGATGCGATCTCTGGTAACTCAATCCAACAAATATCAATGCAGACAAATGGAAACGCCAAACAGCCTCGAAGCATTCGTTTTTTTGGCTCAAAAGCATTTATTTCCTGTTTTGACGGTTTTGTAGATGTGATGGATACTGCCACTTTTCAAATCGAATCAAGAATTCCCGTAGGACTTAATCCTGATCAAATGACGATTTCTGGTCAATATTTATTTGTCTCCAATTCAGGAGGTTTGAACGCGCTAGTGTTGGATTCTACCGTTTCCGTGGTTGATTTGAATTCAAAAACAGAATTGACAAAAATTGTGGTTGGAAAAAATCCAGGTTCAATTGTGACGGATGGACAAGGAGACGTTTATGTTATTTCCAGAGGAAATTACTCAACGATTCCATCTCGCATGAAAAAAATCGACCAAAATAATTTTACAGTTTTGGAAAGTTACGATTTCGATGCTTCCAAAATTGCATTGATGAACAACAGATTATTGATTTTAAACAATAATAAATTGATGCTTTTCAACGCAGAAACTGATGTATTGATAAACGATAATTTTATCAATAATTCTTCAATTACGACGCTTTCAAATACGTATTTCAGAAGTTCAAGTCAACAGATATATTTGTTTGATTCAAAGGGTTATACCAATACCGGAAATATTTTGAAGTACAACGTTAATGGAGATTTTTTAAGCCAATTTCATGTTGGTTTAAATCCAAATTCAATCTTGATTTATGAGTAGAATAATTACTTTTTTCGTTGGATTGATTTCTTTCTCAATTCATAGCCAATCTTACGCTCCTGCGGCGAATGAAAGCGGAACGAATGCTATTTCAAAAGACAGCAATATCTTTGTCAGTTGGGCTACTGGAATAGAATTGACTCGGGGATTTTTGAATATTTCTGATACCAATTTTGCGCTAAATGATGTAAATAAAGCAACTTATGGACTTCCTGAAGCTGCATTGTATCAAGCAGAAGGAAATAGTGCTGATATTGTGAGTTTAGGTGATGGTGGAATCGCAACATTGACTTTTGATGCACCGATAAAAAATGGAATTGGTGCTGATTTCGCCGTTTTTGAAAATAGTTTTTTAGCCAACTTTTTAGAATTGGCATTTGTGGAAGTAAGTTCAGACGGTATTCATTTCCTGCGTTTTCCAGCTCACACTGAAGTTCCTTTTGCTAATCAAATTGGTGGTTTTGAATTCATTGATTGTCGCTATTTGAATAATTTTGCAGGAAAATATGAACAAGGATTTGGTACGCCTTTTGATTTATCAGATTTGCCGCAAGATTCTCTTTTAAATTTAGATTACATCACACATGTGAGAATTGTAGATGTTGTTGGTTCGATTGATTCGCTCTTTGCCACTTTTGATAGTTTTGGAAATATGGTCAATGATCCTTTCCCAACAGCTTTTGAATCAGGCGGTTTTGATTTAGATGGAGTGGGAGTGATACACCAGGGGATTTTGGGAATAAATGAAAACGTTCAAATTTTTAGTATTTATCCGAATCCTGCAAAAACTGAAATCTCAATCGCTACATCGGAATATTGCGATATTCAGATTTTGGATCTTTCAGGGAAAATTATAGATTCTTTTTCAGTTGAAAGCTTTATAAAAGTAAATTTACAAAACTTAGAAAAAGGTGTTTATATGCTGAATATCAATTCAGAATCGGGGAGAAGTAGCAAGAAATTAATTCTTGAATAGATCATTGAATTTCCTTCAATTTGATTTCTGTCACAGTTCCTAATGGAAATTGGATAATTTCTAATTTTTGAATTCCAACTCGAATTAAGCGCAACGTTGGAAAACCGACAGCAGCAGTCATTTTTCTTATTTGTCGATTTTTTCCTTCTCGAAGTTGAATTTCAATCCAAGAAGTTGGAATATTTGCTCGAAAACGAATCGGTGGATTGCGTTCCTGAATTTCGATATTTTCTAATTTTGAAGCTTTTGCAGGCAAACAACTATGTGATTTCCCATTGTGCTTGATTTCAATGCCACCAGATTTCAATTTGAAAATTGCCTCCTCTGAAATTTCACCTTCTACTTGAACCCAATAAGTTTTGAAATGTTCATTTTTTGGGTCTAATAAATTTGTTTTGAGTTGATTGTCGTTTGTTAACAGAAGCAAACCTTCGCTGTCTTTGTCAAGTCTTCCAACGGGATAAATATCTTTAGAAAAGTTGTTTAATTGATTTTCTGCAATTAAATTTTGCAATGTCAAAACATTTTTTTCTCCTGAAAATTGGGAAATGTAACCATAAGGTTTGTGAACAACAAAATAGCTGAATTTAACCAAAATAAAAATTTAAGCTTTGTCTTTGATGCAAGTATAGACGAATGCAGGTGGAAAATTTAGAGGTGTAAAAGCCAAATGAACAGCGTCAAATCTATTTTCCAAAAGTCTTTTTGAATTGAGAGAATATTGAAATTGGATGTATTTTCCTTGATTTTTTAGGGTTTCATAAGAAACATTGATGATATTCGTTTTCAATTTATTTGGAAAAACTGCCAAAGGAAGAGAGGAAATGATGTAATCAACGTGAATAAAACCAGCGTCACTTAAATATTTTTGAATGAATTCAGCACTGTCGTGAATTAGGATCATTCTATCGTCGGTAATTTCTTCCTTTAATTGTTCGTAAAAAGTATCATTTAATTCAAAAACCAGCAATTTTGCATCTGGTTGCATGAATTCTAAAAGTTTCTTCGTGAAAACGCCTGTTCCTGGTCCAAGTTCAACAATGACTTTTGCTTTTTTGAAATCGATATTTCTGAGCATTTTATGCGCCAAATATTTAGAGCTGGGGCTCATCGCTCCAACCATTTTCTTTTCTTGCCAAAATTGTTTTAAAAAAGCTGTTTTTTTAGTCATTGAGCTTTATTCTTTGATTGCTAATTTACCGTTATTTATGATTCCTAGGATATTTCCGGTCAAAACTTTTCCAATAAACGGTGAATTATAAGTCGAAGAAACGACATCCTTTTTTTCAAAAGTCCATTTTTCATTTGGAGAAAAAATCGTTAAATCTGCTCTTTGTCCGACTTCAATTGAATTATTTTCAATTCCCAAGACATTTCTGTTTCTGATAGAAAGAATGTTAATTACTGTCTTCAAATCAAATTCTGGCACTGATTGCAAAGATCCAAACAAAGATTGTAAAGTAATATTTCCAAAAGAAGCGTGGTCAAATTCAACGTCTTTTTCTTCCTGATCAAAAGGTCGGTGATTGGAAACAATATTGTCAATCGTTCCATCCTTGATTCCTTTCCAAAGTGCAATTCTATCAGATTCTCTGCGCAAAACTGGCATTAATTTGTAGTTTACATCAAAGTCTAAAACTGCAGTTTCATTGAAAATCAATTGTTCTGCATGAACATCTGCAGTTATTTTTAGTCCACTAGTTTTGGCATTTCTGATTAATTGAACAGATTCTGCACAGGAAATTCCAGTAAAATGTAAATTTCCGCCTGTATATTCTGCTAACCTTATATTTCTCTCAACTTCAATGATTTCAGACATTGTCGCTTCCGATTTTAGTCCTGTTTTCAAAGATGCTTCGCCTTCATTTACTTGTCCATTTCCTGCCAAAGAGAAATCTCTTGAAAAACAAATGATTTTTGCATCGAAATTGCTGCTGTAAAGTAAAGCACGATACATTATTCCTGAATTTACAGGAACCAAATCATCGGTAAAAAATCTTACGCCTGATTGAGACATATCAAACATTTCAGCCAAGTTTTCGCCTTTGATTTTTTCGGTTATCGCACCCATTGGATGTAAGGATGTAACTTGATTTTCTGCGCGTTTCAATACATATTCAACTTGCGTTTTTCCATCAATCACTGGATGTGTGGATGGTAAAATCGCCACATGCGTGAATCCACCAAAAGCGGCTGCTTGTAGACCAGATTCAATCGTTTCTTTGTGTTCTTCTCCTGGATCGCAAAAATGGGCTTTCAAATCAACCCAGCCTTGAGAAATATGCAAATCTTCACCCGAAATCAATTTTGCATCTTGGTCTTCAATAACTGATTCAATTGATTGAATAACGCCATCTACTATTAAAATATCAACTTTTTTTCCAAAATGGGAAGAACTTGAGTCAGCTATTTTTCCTTCTTTTATTAAAAACTTCATATCTATTTTTTCAAAAATTTAATCAATATCATTTCTGTTAGCACAAACAATAGCGCTAACCACACAAATATTCGCCAATATTCTTTGGGTTTTTCTAGTTCAATTCTAGAGATACTTTGACCTTCATCAATGGTTGTAAATTTTACATTTTCAACTTCTTGCAAAGCAAATTCTGCACTTATTTCATTTTCTGTCAAGGTAGAAATATCTGATTCAGAACGATTATAATTCAACGCTAAATTACTTAAAGTTGTTTCATTTTCAATGCTGTATAATCCGGATTTCAAAACATTTGCTTCAATTCCTGCGATGGAAATATAGGTGATTTGATTGATTTTTTCTGTTTGTGGAATAAAATCAATTTCACTACTTTTTAAATGCAAGGGCGATTCTTTCTTTGGCGCATTGTAAACTGGAAATTTACTGTCGCTTCCAATTGTCAGAGCGATTGGAATTCTACGTTGACTCATTTCCGCAGAACGCAATAAAATGGTGCTAAACAGTGCATTTGAGGTGAAATTCCCAAAACTTGGAGATAAACTACTTCCGAAAAGAAATACCGAATAATTTGAATTAGAGCGAACAAAAAGCGGTAATGCGTTTTGTAATTGTATCAAGTTCATGGCATTACTTGAACTTCCTGAAGTGATTTTGTAAATTTTGGTTTGCAAGGGAAGATTCAAATTTTCTGGTTTTTTCTCAAACACACCGTTGAAAAACAAATCATTGTAATTGATTGATTTTACTTTTACCCCTTCAGTTTGAAGCGCTCCAAGCAAGGGCATTTTTAATTTCTGAAGCAAAGAATTCCAAGAATTATTTTCAATGTTTTCACCAGGAAATAAAATCAATGAACCACCTTCTTGAATGAAAGACAAAAGTAAACTGGCTGTTCCTGAACTTATTTCATTCATTCCATTCACAACAATGAAATCTTTTTGATTAATCATATCTGCTGTAAATGCCGTTTCATCAACACTTTTTACTTGGTAATAATCGTCTAAGTTGTAAACACGTTCAACATTTGAAACTGCACTTTTACCATTGATAATCAATACTTGTGAATTTGATTTTACTTCATACGAAAAGAAATATTCATCATCAAAATATACCTGTTTGTCATTCACTTTCACTTTTCCTTTTTTCAAACCAGGTTTTAAGTCAGTGTAATTAATTGTTGTTGTAAATGTTTGATTCGCTGCTAAATCTACAAAAACGTCTCTTTTTGTGCCGTTTACATCTAATTGTAGTTCAATATTTGTTAAATCTTTTTCACCAGTATTTTTGATTCTGACATTGACCTCATTGTTTATTCCAACTTTAAAGTTTGGATCATTGAACCAAATCGTATCGATATAAACGTTTGAAAGATTTTGAGGAACCAATTGAACAGGGAAATAATAAGATGTTGAATCAGGTTTCAAATTTTTGAAGGAAGAAGAACTTTTCTGAAAATCTGATAATATCACAAATTGTCGACTTCCAAGTTTTTGAACCGTGGCCTCTTCTTTGTCTATAATGTCTCGCATCCAATTGATTACAACATCAGTGTTTTTTACCAAAGGCGATGTTTCAATTTTATCCAAGCGATTTAAGGCTTCTAATTTTGTGACTAATCTTTGCTCAATTCCACTCAGTTCGTTGGTTGCCAAAATTATACGTGTTTCAATACTTGCTTTTTGGATCAATGTTCTTGCTTGCTCTCGCGCTTCAGAAAGTAAATCTCCTTCTGTGCCTTTCAGTGTCATAGAAAAAGAGTTGTCTAAATAAATCGCTAAAACTGGATTTCCCCCTGATTTTCCATTTTTTTCAACGGGTAAATAAGGTTGTGCAAAAGCCAAAATCAATGCGGAGAAGGTGAGTAAGCGCGCAATTAAAACGAGTAAATGTTTGAGTTTTTGTGTAGATTTTGTTTGTTCGTCAACTTGTTTCAGAAATTGTAAACTTGAGAAATACAATACTTTATAACGTCGAAAATTAAAAAGGTGAATGATTATTGGTATGGCCAATAACAGAAATGCGAAAAGAAATCCTGGGTATTCAAATTTCATGATTCCAAATATAGGGATTTATTTTCATAAATTAATTCCATCCTTTAAACAGATTCAGCTCTTACCAAACGCAATTCAGAAGTGTAAAACACCATTCCTCGCACATGTTGAAATCCCATTTCTCTCAAAGTATCAGCATAAAGTTGCACTTGTTTTAAATGTTGCGCTTTGGGAATTCCTGTTTTATAATCAATTACAATTGTTTCGTCTTTTTTAAAAATAATTTTATCAGGTCTTTTTGTTTCGTTGGCGCTGATAATAATACCTTGTTCGTTTAAAATTTTGCGCGTGTTTTGCAATAATTCTTGGTATTCTTTCATCCCAAAAATTTGTTGTAAAGTTTCACGTAATTTAGGCTCGAAAGCATTTTCAATGACTCCATTTTCTAAATTAGATTTTAAGTTCAAATCAATTTCAGAAACAGAACTTGTGATTGAAAGTAAAAAGTGAAGCTGATTTCCAAATCTTTGTTGCTCAGTAAGTCCAGTGTCTTCATCTAAAGCATTTTCTTTGAGTGAAATATCTGGAAACCACAATTTATTTTTCAAAGAAATAGGAGTAAAATTGCCCGAGTCTGAATTATTTTCTTCTTCTTTTTCCTCCTCTTCATCTAACTCACTGTTTGGCTGACTTCGCGGTGAATCAATTTTTCCACATTCGAATTCAATTTTTTCAGGATTTAATTCGATGATAGAAATATTGTCCAAGTTTTTTTCTAAAAGATCTAAAAACACTTTGTGCAAAATTTTCCCAAATCTCGGGTCTCTCGGTTTTTCTTGGTGAAAATTAGCAATATAAAGTCGTTCAATAGGTCTGGTGCACATCACATAGCAAAGATTTATTTTGTCTAATAAACTTTGATTGAATTCCTTTTCGTGTTCCGTTTTAATTCTATTTACTTTGCTTTTTTTGGATAATCCTGCATAAATATATTTGTTGGATTCTTTCATTAAAAACATGCTACTTTTCCCTGTGATTGACCAATCCATGTTGGGTAATAAAACCACTTTAAATTCCAAACCTTTTGATTTGTGGCCCGTCATGACTTTTATGGCGTCTTTATTTTCAGGTATTTGAATGGCTGAATCTTTTCCTTTTCCGTTATAAAAATCTAAAAACAATTCCAATTCTGGTCCGCGCTGATTGTCAAATTCATGAACCATATCCGACAGATGATGTAAATAAGGATTGTGGATTTCTTCAAGACCGACTAGATTGTAAAAACCTTGCAATAAGTTGTATAAATTTTCAAATGGAAAGAAAAATTGATCTTCAGAGCCAAAATTTTCTGTGAAGAATTTCCTTGTATCAAAAAATTGAAAACTTTTTCCAGCCGGATTTGTCTTGGTTTGCCAGTATGATTTAATTTTTGATATCGAGTTTTGAGATTTAAGTGAAAAGAATAATTCTGAAAATCTTCTCGCTTCCAATTCTCCAGCTGGATTTTTTCGCCATTTCAAATAGGCGATTGCCATTTTCACGCCATGATCAGAATTGACAAGCAAACTATCTGCTGAAACCACTTTGTGTCCTTGATTTGTGAGTTCTATCGCCCAAGCATTGCAGTCTTTTTTGGTATTTCCCAAAATGCAAATATCGCCTTTATCAAATCCATCAGCGATGCATTGATTGATCCAACCAAGCATCATTTCAACAGATCTTTTGTCCTCTTTTTTCTCTTCACTATTGATGCCTTCAGAATGAATGAAAACGAATCCATCATCTTTGCCCTTTGGATTTTGAATTACATCGGCATAAAAAGATACCAAAGAACTTGGAATTGAAGTTTTAAATGTCTCAAAAAATTCATTGTTAAATTTTACAATCTCCTTAAATGATCGATAATTGTCTTTCAAAGGCTTTTTATTTCCCTGAGCTACAAAAAAGTTTGATTTTATTTGAATTGCGCTATCACCTTCCGGATTATAAATCGCAGGAAGTGCAACAAATTGCTCCGCCAAACCATTTTTGAATCGGTAAATGGATTGTTTTGGATCTCCAACAATTAAGTTTTTATGTCCATTCCCCAAAGATTCATGCACCAAAGGCACAATATTCATCCATTGCAAGCGAGAAGTATCTTGAAATTCATCGAGTAGAAAATGATGAAATCTGGTTCCTAATCGTTCGTAAATAAATGGCGCTTCTTCTTTTTCAATCAATTCCGAAATCAATTTGTTAAACTCAGAAATTCGGATTAATTTTTCTGTTTGTTTCACTGTTTCTAGTTCCTCTGCGATAAATTGAAGCAATGCCATGTTGTAAAAATTCTTCTTTACCAAGATAAGTAAATTGAATTCTTGCATCTTTGTCTCAAATTCTTCATGAAATTCAATGCAAAGATTTTTCAACTCAAGACTAAAATCTGGCTTATCTAAAAAAGCAATGATCGTATGTGAAAAAACACCACTGTTTGATGTATTTCCACTGAAAAAATCATCAGAATTTAATTTTTCAAATGCCTTTACTGTTGCTGACTTTCCTGGCAAATTTGGATTTCCTGCAATGGGTTGAAAAAGGCCATAAATGCGTTTCGCTTTGATAGATAGATTTGATTTAATTGATTCAATTTCATATTTCAAGCTTTGAAAAGCCAACTCAGAAAAATCTGCTTCCTTCATTTCTTTTAGCAGAGTGAAATATTTTTCGTTGGTTAAAATATTGGCAAATTTTTTCAAATCGCGTTGAAAATTCCAACTTTCTTGATCGGAAATTTTTTCTCGTGAATAATTTAAAACCAATTGGGTAAACTTGGCTCTCAAAATTGGATCCAAGCCGTCCATCAGCTGGTCAATCACTTGATCTAATACTTCATCTTCATTCAAGATGATTTGAAAATCACTATCCAAGTCTAAATCTCTTGAAAATGAACGAATTAATCGCAAATTAAACTTGTCGATTGTCATTACATTGAAATCTTCATATTGATGTAAAATCTGTTTCAATGCATTTTTTGCTCTGAATTGTAAGTCAGGTTTGGTACATTTTAATTCTTTGGAAACATCTTCTACATAACTCCATGCCTTTTTTGTTTCCTCAGTTGTTTTTCTATTTGGATTACTCAATAAATCTAGCGCAGAAATAATCCGTGTCTTCATCTCCAATGCAGCTTTATTTGTAAAAGTCATCGCCATAATATGTGCAAAAGTGCTAGGATTTCGATTTTCACCCAGAATTAAACTCAAGTATGTTAAAACCAAGTTGTAGGTTTTTCCACTTCCTGCGGATGCATTTAAAATTTGCAATGGTTTTTCTGTTTGATTGATCATACTTAAAGAAATTGAGTTTACTAAGTTAAGCTGAACAAATCGTATTCTATGTACGTTTATGAAAAAAAACATATATTTTTATACGCTAAGTGTTTTAAACAACTTTTTAGAGTAATTTTCGTCTTAAATGCAGATTATGATTTTCAAAAAAAAATATATTGCCGCTCAGCTTTTGTTGCTGATTGTTGGATTTTCATTAACGAGTTGTAAAAAAGATCCTGTTGAAGATCCACCTGTCGTGGTTGTGAATGATCAACTATCCATTCAAGTATTACCGGTTTTTGGCAGTCAAACTTTGTTTTTAGATTCTACTTATTTGACTGACGAAGGTTTCGAAATTCAATTTACAGATGTCAAATTCTTCGGCGGAAATTGGAAAAATGGAAGTGAAACTTTGTTTGAAACTGCATTTTTTGACTACAGAAACAACGGAAATAAGTTTGCTAGCATAAGCAAAAAACCTGATTCATTCAGCGCTTTGCAAGGGCTTTTAGGTGTTGACAGTTCATTGAATCATCTTGATCCTACGGCTTTTGCAAATGATAATCCTTTGAATATTGCAAACGCTGGAGATATGCACTGGAGCTGGAATCCTGGCTATATTTTTATCAAAGTTGAGGCAAGAGTTGACACAATTCAAGATGGAATTCCACTTTTTGATCATTACGCTGTTTACCATGTCGGTACAGATAATTTTATACAAAATTTAGACTTTCCGATTGTAAATTGGACTTTAATAGGAGAAAAATCATATCGCGCAAACATGAAATTAGATTTACATCAATTTTTATCTAATGCTGTTCAACCGATTAATGTGAAAAATGAATTTATGACACATACTGCTGCAGGTCAAGAAGTTTTGACCTTAAAAGCTATTCAAAATTTTAAATCAGCGCTAAGTTTTATTCCGTGATGAAATCTAATTTTATTCTCTTAATTCAGCAAATTGCAAAGTTCAAATTCGTGCTTATTTTTGGAGTTTCGATTGTGATTCTTTGGGCTTGTAAAAAAGATCAAGTTGGCTATGTTGCAACTCCTTATCAGTTAAATATTCCTTCTCATTTTCCTCAAATGCCTATTCCTGCTGATAATCCAATGACTGTAGAAGGTGTGGCCTTGGGACGAATGTTGTTTCACGAAACAAAATTGAGTTTAGATAATTCAATTTCTTGTGGAAGCTGCCATTCTCCCGAAACAGCATTTAGCGACTCCAGTAAATATTCAAAAGGAGTGAACGGAGCACTTGGAAATCGACAGTCGATGGCTTTAGTTAATTTGGGATGGCAACAATTTTTCTTTTGGGATGGAAGAGCAGTAACTCTAGAGCAGCAAATTTTAGAACCTATTCCAAATCCAGTGGAAATGCATCAAAGTTGGGAGGCAGCAATAGCGAAATTAAACGCCGAAGTCAACTACAAAAATGCCTTTTACAAAGCTTTTGGCGAAGAAGGAATCGATAAATTTAAAGCAGCTAAAGCAATTGCTCAATTTTTGAGAACAATGATTTCTGGGAATTCGAAATTTGATGTCATGTACAAAATTGAAAATGGTTTACAACTTTCAAATTCGGATCAATCGGTAACAATTTCGCCAGAAGAATGGGGCGGTTACGATTTGTTTAAGAGTTTGAATGGCGCAGATTGTTTTCATTGTCATAACGGACCTTTGATGCAAGTTAAAAAGTTTAGCAACAATGGTTTAGATGCTGTTTTTTCGGATGAAGGAAGAAAAGGAGTCACCGGCAATATCAATGATTTAGGCAAATTCAAGATTCCAACACTGAGAAATATCGAAGTTTCAGGTCCTTATATGCATGATGGTAGATTGAAAACATTGGATGAAGTGATAGAACATTATTCTAGCGGGATTATTCAATCGCCAACCATCGATCCTTTGATTGAATTTGCAAGTCAGGGTGGCGTGCAACTTGATGCGGGGCAAAAAGATTTATTGAAGAAATTTTTGCAAACACTTACAGATTATCAATTTATCAATAATCCCGCTTTTAGAAAACCTTAAGTGCACATAGTTTTCTTAAAAAGAGGTTGTTCCTATTTGTAACCATTCATTTTTACGAGGTTATTATTGTAGTTTTTTAGAATAAAACTCGTTCAATAAAATTAGCAAGAAACGAAGTCAAAGAAACCTTTTTGCGCAAAAAGTCGTAAATTTGTATATTCGATGTAGGAAAATGAAAAACGAAACAAGATTAACAACAGAAGAAAAGGCTTTAAAAATCAATTTAACACCTGATATTTACGGCTGTTTTGCAGAGATTGGTGCAGGACAAGAAGTAGCTGCTAATTTTTTCCAAGCTGGAGGAAGTTCAGGTACAATTGCTTACACACAATCCGCTTACGACATGAAGGTTTCTGATTCGATGTACGGACCTGCAACGAGATACGTTTGTGAAGAGCGCTTGATGACCATGTTGCATACTGAATTCGAAACAATGAATTATCGTTTGCCTGAAAAGGCTAAAAGTGCTCGTTTTTTCGCATTTTGTAATACAGTTGAATCCTTAAATTATCACAAAACCAATCAAGGTCAAGGGTGGGTTGGATTGCGTTTTCAAATGACACTAGGTGGTCCGCCAAATGATATAATTTTGCACGTTAAAATGCATGATATCAGTAACAGAGCGCAACAAGAGGCATTGGGAATTTTAGGTGTAAATCTACTACATGCAGCTTATTTTCATCACGATAATTTAGACGTTTTTCTCTCAGCTTTGGTAAATCGATTGCCACGAGAGCGAATGGAATTAGATATGATGCGTGTTTCTGGTCCTGATTTTGAAAGTTTTGATAATCGTATTATTGCTTTGAATTTGGTGAAACGAGGTTTGACAGATGCTACCATGTTTGATTTGTGTGGAAGTGTATTACAACCAACAGCAGCACTTTACAAAAAAAATATTCTCTTGATGCGCGGTCGTTTTCGTCCGGTTACAAAAGTTCACTTAGACATGATCGAAAGTGGGACGAAACAGTTTCTGAAAGAAGAGGGAGTTAAGAAAGAAAATTTGCTAGTCATTTTTGAATTGACATTGAAAGATTTAACTGCTGATGGAAAAATTTCTGACAAAGATTTCGTTGATCGTGCCGAACTTTTAGGCTCTTTGGGTTATACAGTAATGATTTCTAACTATTTGAAGCATTACAAGATGGTTGATTATTTGGCTTCTATTGCCCGCGGACAAATGATGGGGGTTATAGTCGGCGTATATAATTTACATACCATTTTCGACGAAAGATATTACGACAATCTGCCAGGCGGATTGTTAGAAGCTTTCGGAAGAGGTTTTGGTCACAAAATGAAAATGTTTGTTTATCCAGCCAATGATGTCGATACAGGAGATCTTTATGGTTTGGATGAAATTGTGATACCAATACATTTGAAAGGATTGATGCAATATATGAAAGACAATAATAAAATGGAAGCAATTCACGATTATAATAGTCATTTACTGCATATTATGTCAGACGATGTTCTTTCTAAAATCAAAGCCGGCGTTTCAAGTTGGGAAGATGATGTTCCAGAAGAAGTAGTCAAAGCAATTAAGTTTTTTGAGTTATTTGGTTTTGTAAAGAATAGAGAAAAAGAAATTCATGCATAAATTAAAAAAGGCAATATTAATTAAGTGACTATTTCGATAGTCACTTTTTTTTTGCAAAAAAAAAGGCGCACCGATTATGATGCGCCAAAATTAAGTACTTGTTTATTAACTTATTCTATCAATAAACGCATGGTGAATATTTTGTCATTAGAAACGATTTGAACCATGTAAATTCCATTTTTCCATTTGCTTGTTTCGATTTTCGCAACGTTTTCGTCCTTGGAAATTAATTTTCCTTCAATTGAAAAAATGGTTATTTCAAAATCTACAGCATTGTTTGATTTGATTTCAAAGTATTTACTTGCAGGATTTGGTTGAATGGTAAATTGAATATTTTCAAATTCATCAATTCCAGCAGTTCCATTTTGGTAATTATATGGCAATGATGTAGCATCGCAGCTAGGATTTGCATTGCTGACAACTGTATAATTTCCGTTTCCATAAGTCAAAGGACAAGTTGCAAAGGTTTCTCCAACTAAAATATTTCCATTCAAAAACCATTGGATATTTGTTGTTATAGATGAATTTAAAGTGTTAGATAACAATGTTATAATAGGGATTTCGAAAGTTGTGTTTGCACAAATATTATTTGCCTGAATTCTAGAATCTGTCGTTTGAAGAGAAATAAAAGTGTTCCAAGCTGCACAGTCTTCTTTCAAATAATAATCGAACCAAGGTAAAACATAGTCAGTCAAAACTTGTTGTTGAAGAGCTCGTTGAATTGAAATTCCTGGAGAAGAAGTCGCTTCTCCAAAATCACAATTAAAATTGGTATTTGCAAAATAACAATGGGCTCCTCCTAAAATGCTGATGAAATATTTACAACTTCCTGCTACCGCATCATACATTGGAATGTGGTTGCTAGCGGGAGGGGTGACGCCATCTTCAGAACCAGAAAAAACCAACGTTGGAACAGAAACATTGGCTGCGGCTGCGATGGAAGAAGGAGTTGTTTCAGCAGGCGCAAGTCCAACAATTGTTTTGATGTTTGTATTGTTTGCAGCAGCTAAAAAAGTTGCTCCGCCACCCATAGAATGCCCCATGATTGCGGCGTTTCCATTGATTTTGTTTTCAAACATAGAACCAGCGGTCGAATTTAAAGCCAATATTTTATTTGAAACTTGAGCCAAATCCAATCCAAAATCAGCGTGAACAGGAGAAGGAAATAATCCACCTTCGGTTCTCGGAAATGCTAAAATATAACCTTCAGCAACCAAATCTTCCCAAATATTTTGATATGCATCCCATGTCATGGCAAAACCATGGCCAAACGTTATGACCGGAAAACTTCCGTTTGAAACGGGTAAATTATTTCCTGCTGTAGCGCTTGGATAATAAATTTCAGTTTGAATTTGTCTTCCAGGTCCGCCACCAGTGCCTGTTCCTCCAGTTCTAGCGGGGTCATTGAATGTAATGGTTGTGTGACCAACCGCAAATTGCGAAAATGCAAAAAATGGTGCAGAAAAAATGATAAGAAGTAGCTTTTTTTTCATTTGTTTGTAATTAGCATATGAATGCTAAAGATAAATAATTCGATTGATTTAACTATATCGTTTGGACTTTTTTAGATCAATAATCAAGTTTTTTTTAAGGTAAGTCCAAGTTAAAAATCACTATCTTTGATTTCAACAAAAAAAACAATCTCTTGCTCCAGACAGAAAAGTACATAAAAGGTTTAGATACTTTGAGAGCAATATTGATTGGATTTGTCTTACTTAATCATTTAGGTGTAGATGTTTTGTTTTTTGAAAATCAGTATCTTAATAATAATTTATTTAGTTTGTTTTCAGGTGAAACTGGCGTTAAGTTCTTTTTTGTTTTAAGTGGTTTTTTGATTACCAGAATACTTTGGTCTCAGTTTGAGGAAACAGGAAAAATCGATTTAAAGAAGTTTTTTATTCGAAGAATTTTAAGATTAGCGCCAGCCTTATTCGTGTTTTATTTGTTCTTAATTATATTGATGATTTCAAAAATAATTGTGTACGATTTAGAAGCCTTTTTATTTGCGTTTTTCTATCTCTACAATTATGTTCCTTTGCTATATTACAGAGGTGAATTGGCGCATATTTGGTCTTTGTCTGTGGAGGAACAATTCTATTTGATTTGGCCTTTTTTAATTTTGGTTTTTAAAAAATACAGCTTATTGATTGTTCTGATTTCAACTTTCATTTTATTGTCAATAATAGTAACAATTTTTCTACCAGAATTTGTTTTCAAAGCGCATTTAAGGCCTAAAAGATGGTTCATGCCTGCTGGAGGTTTTATTGCGATAGGTGCTTTTATTGCAATAATTCAGACTAAAAACAATGAAAAATTAGCGCAATTATTTCAAAATCAAAAAATCCCATTGTTTTTGTCCGCCTGCTGCTATTTATCGACACTGCTGCTTCCGATTTATTTGATTGAAGTTTTTTCCTTTGTACAAGCATTTGGTTTTGGCATTTTTATTCTTTGGATTTTTTACAATCAAGAATCTGTCCTTGTGGGGTTTATGGAGTTTAAACCTTTTTCTTATTTTGGAAAAATCTCCTACGGAATTTATGTTTATCAAGGATTATTTTTACTTACTGGACCAGGAAGCGAGTTGAAATTTCAGCAGTTTCCTCTAAATTTTATTTTGACATTGGGTTTAGCTGTTGTAAGTTATCATTTTCTGGAGAAACCGATAATGAGATTCAAAAACCGCTTTTAACTGATTTTTTCTTCCTTTTTTAAACTATCAAATAGTTGATTTTCTGCTTCGGAGTTAATCGTTTCTTTATCTATTTTTTTCTCAATTTGTTTTATTTCAATTGATTCAGTGGAAATTGGTGCTTCAATATTTCTTGGTGCTTCAAAAGTGATGGATGCATGCATTTCTCTTGTTTGCTCTTGGAATGGTTTTTCAAAATCTTCGACAGTTTCTTCAATCATTCTATTGAGATTTAAATCATTTTTGATGTCAACGCCAGATTTTTTGATTTCATTTTGTAAATCTTGAGATGCATCTTTGATTTGTCGCATCGTTCTACCCATGGTCTTAGCGATTCCAGGAATACTTTTGGAACCAAAAAACATCAAAATAAAAAGTAAGATTAAAACTACTTCAGAACCTGCGACATCGCTTAAAAATAAAATCATCGTGCTTTGTTATAACACAAAATTAAGAAATACTGCGGATATAAATCGAATTTATAAAATTGAAATGTGCTTTTAACATAAAAATATAAGGATCATTTTTTTAAAGAAATAATCCATCTAATTAAATCAAATGTTGAACTCTGATTTTTTGTTTAGCTTTTGGAATAGGATAGGGGAAAGTTGTGATTTTACTTTATTTAATAGATTTTTGAATTTATCATTTTAACTTAGATGTATAAAAGTAATCTAGATATTATTTAAATATTAGAATTTAAAATAGAAGATTAGTTAAGCTTGTATAAAGTTAAAATTAAGGTAAAATGTAGAAGTGTAATTTATTTTTTAATAAAATTTGTAACAAAAACATTTGTACTGGCGTAAAGGGTAGGAGTTAGTCAAAAAAGTTAAAAATTTAAAAAAGTAAAAAGATGATTAATAATAAAGTTAGTTTAGCTCAATACAAATTAAAACTTCATCAAGATCAAGGTCAAAATAGTGAATTGAGTATTATGGAAGTAGCGAAATTAATGGATATTATCTATTTTGGTCCTTGTGACATCGAGGATAAAAAGGACTCAATCTTTTTACAGTTTTCGTATAATTGAAAATTTTCACCATAGTTTTTTTTGTTTTAAAAGTCATCCCAATTGGAGGTGACTTTTTTTGTTACAAATGTATATTATTTTATTATTGAATATTTATTACATTTGTATATTGATAAATATTACAAATGGAAATTCTGGATAGAATCAAAATGGTTATGAAAGCGAACCAACTGAATGCAGCTTCTTTTGCTGATAGGATTGGTGTACAACGTTCTAATCTTAGTCATATATTGACAGGAAGAAATAAGCCAAGTTTAGATTTTATTGAAAAAATGCTTATACAGTTCCCAAAAGTAAATGCTTCTTGGTTGATTTCTGGTCAGATTCAACAAACAGATGTAATCAATCCGTTAGAAGAAAAAGAAACTGTAGTTACAAATGTTAATGCAAAAATAAGTACAAATGTAAACAAGGAATTCACTTCAAAAGTTTCAAATAAAAGAATTGTGAAAATGATTACGTTTTATGAAGATTTTACTTTTGATGAATTTCGACCTTCTAATGATTGATTTAGTTTACTGAATAACTCCAGATCCAACCAATTCGTCTCCATTATACCAAGCAGCAAACTGTCCAGGCGTAATTCCGCGTTGTAATTTTTCGAATAAAATATAGATTCCTTCTGATTTTCTTATCAATGTAGCTTGCTGTAGCTTTTGTCTATAGCGAATTCTTACTGCAAATTCTTTGACATCGCCAATCTTTAAATCAAAATTTGGATTTACAGAGTGAATCTCTTTATTATCAATAAATAAAGCCCACTTATTTAAAGCTAAATGTGAATCAGATTGCCCCGAAAAAACGATGTTATTTTCTGTGTCAATTTGAATTACGAAGGATGGTAAAGGTCGGCCGCCAATGTGCAGTCCTTTTCTTTGACCAACTGTATAATAATGTGCTCCTTGATGTGTTGCAACTTTGATTCCCTCTTCTTTTTGAAATTGAAATGGAATGGCGAGTTTTTCTACGTTTTCGACAATAGGATTGATTCTATGGTATTCAATCAATGCAGATAAATTCTCAGGAATTTCGATTACTTCCCCTTCAATTGGCTTTAATTGCTGTTGCAAGAAAATAGGTAAACTGATTTTGCCTACAAAACATAATCCTTGAGAATCTTTCTTTTCAGCGGTAATCAAGCCTGCTTTTTTTGCAATTTCTCTGACTTCTGACTTTTGATATTCCCCAATAGGGAAAAGTGATTTGCTTAATTGCTCTTGGTTTAGCTGACAAAGAAAATAAGATTGGTCTTTTCCATCGTCTTTTCCTGATAAAAGTCCAAAAGTTCCATCGCTGTGCTCGATTTTTCTGCAATAATGTCCTGTTGCGACAAATTCAGCACCCAAATTTTCAGCAGCTTTTAAGAATACATCGAATTTGATTTCTCGGTTGCAAAGTACATCTGGATTTGGAGTTCTTCCTCTTTCGTATTCGGAAAACATGTAATCCACGATTTTCTCCTTGTATTCTTTGCTTAAATCAATTACTTGAAAAGGAATTCCCAGTTGATTGGCAATTAAAAGTGCGTCGTTTGAATCATCAATCCATGGGCAATCATTTGATATTGTGACAGTTTCGTCGTGCCAATTGCGCATAAACATTCCTATAACTTCATATCCTGCTTCTTTTAGTAGGTATGCAGTTACACTTGAATCAACTCCGCCTGAAAGTCCAACAACAACTCTTTTCATACTGCAAAATTAACGATAAAGATCTATATTTTGTGATTTAGCGTTGTTTTGCTTCTGCTTTCTTAAGGGCTAGAATGATAAAAATTGCTAAAAAGGTATTTTTTTGGATGTTAGTCTGTCCAAGAAAGAAATTATTCCATTCTAATTCACTATTTTCGTTCTGTATGAAGGTATTTTTAATTTTACTATTCCCTATTTTCATTTTTGGACGGAATGATATCTATGCTCAAAAATGTGACCGTGTTTTTTTAAGTGGAAGAGTTATTGATACGAGTCAAAATCAAGGTTTTTATAATTTGATGGTTGTAAATAGCACAACAGGAAGGGCTGTTTTTGGTCAGCCCGATGGTTCTTTTAATGTTTACACTTCTAATAATGATTCTATTACACTTTCCATAAAAGGATATTCGATGTACGGTTTCAGAATAAAATCAGATTCCAATTGTCAGATGAAAATCGTAGGAATTTTGGATCATAAAGCGGTTCAATTTGATGAAGTTGTGGTAAGACCGTTGAAAACTTTGCAGCAAATCAAGGAGGAAAGAGCAGCTTTATCTTTGAGAGAAACTAGGCAAGTAACGGGAATCGAAGTTTTACAAAGCCCAATTACTGCGCTTTATCAAGCATTCTCCAAACGTGAGAAAAATAAGCAATGGATTTCACAAATGGAATACAAAGACGATCAACGCAAAGTATTGAAAGAATTATTGCGTGTTTATGTTGCTTATGAAATTGTCAAACTGGATGAAGAAGAGTTTGATAGTTTCGTTGAGTTTTTGAATATCGACGAAGACTTTTTGAAAACAGCTTCAGAAATGGAATTGATTACTTTTATCAAAGATAAATTTGAACATTTCTCAAGGGTTAACAATCATTATTACGTTGAACCAGAAAGAAAAAGATAGTGTTATATAAATTGATTGTTTAGATTTATTTTTGCTTTCCTGCTATGATTGCTTCACGAACATTTCCAAATTTTAGTAGCAATTCTTTGGCTTCTTCATAAGAAATTTGCAGTTTTTCTTGCACCATTAAAGTTCCTCTGTCAACCAATTTAGAATTGCTTAATTGCATATCAACCATTCTGTTTCCTTGCACATGACCCATTTTGATCATCAAAGATGTTGAAATCATATTCAATACCAATTTTTGCGCTGTTCCTGATTTCATGCGCGTGCTTCCTGTAACAAATTCAGGTCCAACTCCTGGCGTAATGTGATGTTGCGCCAATTGAGTCAATGTACTATCTGGATTGCAAGAAATGCTGCAAGTCAAAATACCATTTTCGTTTGCTTTTTTAATTGCGCCAATGACATAAGGTGTCGTACCTGAAGCTGCGATTCCAACCACAACATCTTTAGAGTCAATCAAATAATCTTTCAAATCGTTCCAGCCTTGTTCTTGATGATCTTCAGCAAATTCAACCGCTTTTCTGATGGCAGAATCTCCACCGGCAATTAATCCGATGACTAAGCCTTGCGGAACACCAAAAGTTGGGGGACATTCGCTTGCATCTAAAATTCCTAATCTTCCGCTTGTTCCGGCGCCGATATAGAACAATCTTCCGCCGGTTGACATTCTTTCAAATGCAGCATCGACAAACGCTTCGATATTTGGTATTACTTTTTGCACAGCGTCAGCCACTTTTTGATCTTCTTGATTCATGTTGTTCAATAAATCAAAAGTTGACATTGATTCTAAAGCATTGTAATTGCTATCTGATTCAGTTATTCTTTTCATTTAAATTTTAAACTAAGTAAGCGTTGTAATTAGAATCTTCAAAATTGATTTCTACACGGTCTTTCAAGGTTGTTGATAATGTGATTCCTACATAGTCACATTTGATCGGATATCTGCGGTGCCTTCTATCAACAAGCGCTACCGTTTTGATTGCTTTAACTGGTTTTTCAAGCAATTTAATTAACGCATATTGCATGGTTTTGCCTGAATTCAAAACGTCATCAACCAACACGATAAAACCATTTTTTAATAATTCTCCGTCAATATTCATTTTAACTTCAGATTCAAGCGGAAAATCTTTGTTCAATGAAATTTCAAAAACTTCTATGTTTTGTTCGGAAGTTGATTTTAAAATAGTTGCTATTTCATTGGCTATTCTCATTCCATTCCCGCAAATACCAGCCAAATAAATGGTTGCTTCTTCGCTCGCGTTTTCTAAAATTTGGTGTGCAAGTCGCATGATTTTTTGATCGATTTGCGTTTTAGTAAGAACTATTTGCATGGGATTTAAATTTTAATCAAATATAAGAATTTCAAAGCTGAATCAATAAATTTCTCGCCATCGGACCTAAATTAAAAATGGCATCCAAGATACTTAAATCACTTTCTGAAATATTTTCAACGTTGAAGACCTTGATATAGTTTGAATTTTCAATGGTTGGCCAGTTTGTTTTTCTAAAATCATTTATGGCATTTGATTGCTCAATATAAGATTCAGTGAATTGATTTTCGATAGGCAACGAAAGCCATTCAATAATTTTTTGGTGAATTTTGAAATTATAAGCCACCAAGTTTGAATTTTCGCTAAAAATCAAATCTTTGACTTCAGATTCATAATGCTCGAAATAGGGTGAAGGCGCATAAGCACTTTCGATGGCTTTCCAATGATTTTTCTGCCAATTTTCCGCGTAAGAAATTTGAATGTCTTTGGTAAAAGTTTTGTTTCCATTCGGTTTTTCAACTGGAATACTGAGGTTTAACATGCCATTGGCACCCAAAAGAGTCATTCTATTTCTCAAAGTTTGCTTCACATAATGCTCGTAAAGTTCAAATGAAATTGCTTCCATTTGAACTAAACTTTTGTAATATGAAATGCTTCCGAAGTATGCTGTCGGAAAAATAGAAGTCATTATTTGATGAATTTAAACACCCTGTTCCAACGAATTCCAATTTCTTCAATTCCGCTATTAGAGAACCAAACAATTGAAGCTTTCCCTACAATGTGATCTTCTGGAACAAATCCCCAAACCCTTGAATCTGCTGAATTGTAGCGATTATCACCCATCATCCAATAATAATTCATGGCGAATTTGTAAGAAGTCACTTTTTTTCCATCGATGAAGAATCCTTCTGCTTTTTCAACTAATTTATGACTTTCATACGCTGTGATAATTCTTCTGTAAATCGCAATATTTTCTTTGGTCAATTTCACGGTGGTTCCCTTTTTTGGAATGGTGATTTTCTCAAAGTTGGTCATTGTATTTCCGTGGTAAATATCTTTCGGAAAAGTATTTAAATTATTAATCATTTCTCCATAAGAATAACCATATTTCGCGAAAGAATCTTTTCCAATTCTTTTTTCAAAACGTTCTTCCAATTCTAAAATAAATTTCACTTTTGGAAAATCACGTTTCAATTTTTTAAGTTCACTTGCTGTTAAATTCATTTTAAAGTCAGGTGAACCACCATAAACGCCATAATCTCTGTCCTTTTCTAAACCATACGTTTGATACATTTGATTATAAAAAGTTTTGTCAGGTAAATTATTATTCAAATCTGTTGGATTTGGAACTATGTATCTTAAATTTTGATTTTCTGCAACCATTGCTGGTTTTCCATTGACAAACAATTTTGCATTTTTAATTTCAATTACATCTCCCGGAATGGCGACACATCTTTTTATGTAATTTTCTCTTTTGTCAACAGGTCGGTAAATAACGCCATAATGATTGATTAAAACGCCTTCATTGTCTTGAGCAATCTTTTCAATAGCTAACTTTCTTCTAGCGACAGATTTCCATTTTTCAATGTTGTCTACAAATTCTTTGGCATTATCATTAAAAACAGTTCCTCTTGCTTGGTAATAAGCTTCTTCTGTGATTGGATTTGCAATTTTCAAGGCTAATTCTCTGATTTTAGAATCATTGCTTTCCATCCAATATCGAATCGCTTCGTTGTTTACAATTCCATGATAATCGTGTCCCATCAATCCATTTGGCATTCTTGGGTCGTATACGGCCGTATCTCCTGAGGGATAATTGAAAACGACAACATCATTTCTTTCCACATTTCCCATTCCTGGCAGTCTTGTGTAATTACAAGTTTCGAAATCTGAGTAAGATTTGATGTTTATCCATGGAATAAAATTGTGAACCAATGGAAATGAAAGAGGAGTTACTGGTACTTTTGGACCGTAAGCTAATTTGTTAACAAACAAGAAATCACCAACTAACAACGTTTTTTCCATCGATCCAGTGGGGATTTTAAATGGCTCAAAAACATACGTTCTGATGATGCTTGCGGCAACTAACGCAAATGCAATTGAATCGCCCCATTCTTTGATTTTGGTTTTTTTGCCCGCTTTATCTGAGCTAAAAAAGCCGAAAATTGTAGCAACTAAATGTCCAACAACGGGAAAGCACAAAAACAAGACGCTGTGATCGCCGATGCTTCTTTCATTAATTTCTTTGGGATTTGCCCAGTTTGTCGCGGGTCTAACTTCTTGATTTTTCAATTTAGCCATCAAAATGTAGGGAAAGAAAATCCCTTGCAAGGTATCTTGCCATGAAAAATGTCCGAATTTTCTGATGTAACTCAAATTGACAACTGCCCACATCACAATGTGAACACCAGGAAAAAGCATCAAAAGTGCCCACCAAGGTTTGTTGCAACTTATTTTAAAAGCGACGTAATAATTGTAGCCTGGAATTAATGCTTCCCACGATTTTCGTCCAGCTTTTTCAAAGCTTGTGAACCAAAGTGCAAAATAGGGATGAGCTAAAATAAATAAATAGAAATATAAAGCATTCATAATGTTTTGATTTTGAGGACATCTTTCATTGTGAAGATTCCTTGTTTATTAAAAATCCATTCAGCGGCTACAACGGCGCCAAGGGCAAAACCTTTGCGACTGTGTGCCTCGTGACTAATGGTAATCGTATCAATTTCAGATGCGTACTTGATTGTGTGTGTTCCAGGAACATCTGGTAATCTGTATGCTGTAACTCCCAATTGATTTGCTGATATGTTGGGTTCTTCGCCAACGCCACAAATCCAAGAATTATAATTGCTGTTGTTTGCTAAAATTCCATCAGCCAAAGTAATCGCTGTTCCACTTGGAGCATCTAATTTTTGCAGGTGATGAATTTCCTCAATAGTAGATTGGTATTCAGGATAGTTAGATATTAATTTTGCCAATCTTTCATTGATTTCAAAAAGAATATTGACTCCAATGCTGAAATTACTGGCATGCAAAAGAGTTCCATTGTTTTGATTTACAAGATGTGAAACATATTCTAGTTGTTCGTTCCAACCGGTTGTGCCAACAACAACTGGAATTTTTGATTCGATTGCTTTTTTAATATGGCCAACAGCGAGAGAAGGTTTTGTAAATTCTATTGCAACATCAGCTGAAGTGAGCATTTCAGAATCAATGGGTTGAGAACTATTGGAACGAAAGACAATTTCATGTCCACGGTCAATTGCAATTTCTTCAATTGCTTTTCCCATTTTCCCGTAACCGATTAATCCTATTTTCATGTATAAAATATTACTTTTTAAAGCTTGACAAAAATATAAAACTCAGCGAACTGGGCAATTTTTTAGCGAAAATTAAGAGTTAACTTCAATCCTGGATTGGTCAAACTCAACATTGTGGGGTGTAAATTCAAAGATAAATCTTCACTTACATCAAATTGCACAAAGTGTGCTTCAACTGCTGCATCTACTATTTGGATAATATACACCGCACCAAAAGCCAAAATAAATAAATCTCTTCTATTTAAGTGTTGGTCATATAAAGTTAAAACACCTTGATAATCATATTGTTCCCATTGAGCATCAAAAGTCTTCGTGAAACCTGTTGCTTCTCTTAAATTGTATTCTCTTTTCAAAGAACGCTGTAAAGTGTTGTTTTTTAGAAGCAAATAACCTGTCGCTCCAAGTCCAGCATAAATTAAAGGAACTTTCCAAAATGCTTTTTTCTTTTTGGGAGGCATTGCAATGTGATTGTAAATTTGCCCTGCACCTGGAATAATAGCTGAAAAAACAACTGCTTTTTTTACGGAGTGATTTGTATCAATGGCCGCTGAATTATTTTCAATTTTTCCCTGCGCATCAATAGAAATGAAAACCGCAATGCAAAAAAGTAGCAACAGCCATTTCATTATTTATTCAATATTTCGATTATTCTGTTTAAATCAACCTCAGAATTGAAAGTAATCAAGATTTTACCACTTCCTAAATTAGTCTTTTTGATTTCAACTTTGGAAGAAACGCGGTCTCCTAAAAATGATTTGAAAGTTTCTTGAGATTTATTTAAAGCGGGTAAGGGTGCTTTTTCTTTGGGTTCTTCATTGAAATCTTCAATTTTATAACCTTCACTAATTAAAACTTCTAATTCACGAACAGATAATTTGTTATCAATAATTCGCTGATAAAGAAAAACTTGAAATTGTTCTTCTCCAGCTGATACTAGAGCTCTCGCATGTCCCATTGAAACCAAACCATCTCTTACTCCTGATTGAATGATTGCAGGTAATTTAAGAAGTCTGATATGATTGGTGATACTAGATCTGCTTTTTGAAATCTTTTGACTCAATTGTTCTTGCGTCAGATTACATTCTGTAATTAATCGTTGGTAAGAATGTGCAACTTCAATGGAGTTTAAATCCTCGCGCTGAATATTTTCGACTAAAGCCATTTCTAGCATTGCTTGATCGTTGGCCACACGAATATAAGCAGGAATTTCCTTTAATCCATTTAATTGAGAAGCTCTAAATCTTCTTTCACCAGAAATTAATTGGTATTTATCTCTACCTAATTTTCTAACCGTTAACGGTTGAATAATTCCGTGTATGGCAATAGATTCTCTTAATTCTTCTAAAGCTACTTTCTCAAAATTTGATCTTGGATTAAATGGATTTGCTTCAATGTCACCAATTGGAATCATTGAAATAGAGCCTACAACGCCACTTTCTTGAGATTTTGAAGTGATGTCAGTGGCTGCATTTTCAAGTAATGCACTTAATCCTTTTCCAAGGGCTCCGCGTTTTTTTGTATTAGAGGTCATCTCCTAAATTAATTTTTTTATCGTCGTTTGTAATTTTTGTCATGTTGTTTTTCTGCAAAATTTCTCTCGCAAAATTCAAGTAATTGATTGCACCTTTGCTTGATGCGTCATGCATAACAATTGTTTCACCAAAACTTGGTGCTTCACCTAATTTGACATTTCTGTGAATTACTGTATCGCAAACCAATTCTTGAAAGTGTGTTTTTACTTCGTCAACTACTTGATTGGCTAATCTCAATCTTGTGTCATACATCGTCAAAACAATTCCTTCAATTTCTAAATCGGGATTCAATCGTCCTTGCACAATTTTGATGGTGTTCAATAATTTACCTAAACCTTCCAAAGCAAAATATTCGCATTGTACAGGAATCAAAACTGAATCAGCTGCTGTCAATGAATTCACGGTAATGAGTCCCAAAGAAGGAGAACAATCTATGATGATGAAATCGTATTGATCTTTGATTTTTGCTAAAGCTTGTTTTAATCGATATTCACGCTGCTCCATATTAATCATCTCTAATTCTGCGCCAACTAAATCAATGTGAGATGGAAGGATATCTAAATTAGGGTTTTCTGTTTTGATGATTAATTCTGAAGGATGAACGTCGTTGATCAAACAATCGTAAATATTTCGAGTGGTTTTGGGGTCTAATCCAACACCAGATGTTGCATTTGCTTGAGGGTCAGCATCTACAAGTAATGTTTTATATTCTAACACACCAAAACAACCACCCAAGTTAATGGCTGTAGTTGTTTTTCCAACTCCTCCTTTTTGATTTGCAATGGCGATTATTTTGCCCATTCATTTATTTTTAGACCATAAAGATACGTTAACTAATTGGCTTTTTGCCAACCTATTTATGCTTATTTATCAACTTTTACTTTGTTGAAATTATTTCCATGACTCGAAATAAAAGAAATTGACACAAAAAAGTAGCTGTTTTAAGAATTAAAAATCAATTTCAGAATATTGTTCTGTTTTTTTTAATTCTGCGACTTTAACGATTACATCTTCTAATCCTTCTTGAAATTTTTCGAAGTCTTCTTTGTAAAGAAAAATTTTGTGCTTTTGAAAAGATTCTGTACCATTTTCGGTTGACTTTTTGCTTTCAGTTACAGTAATAAATAAGTCATTTCCCCTGGTTGATTTGATGTCAAAAAAATAGGTGCGTTTCCCTGCTTTAATCACTTTTGAATATACTTCATCATTGCGATCGTTTCTCTTTTCGTAGTCCATAGTTTGTTTAATTAGCGTTTAACTTAAAACAAATATGAAGAAATTTTTCTAAAAACGCACCAATCAGCTTGAAAAATGAATTTTTACTGAAAAATTAGTTGTTGGTAATTCCTGACTTGTGTTTTTTATTTCTTTTTCTAACTGGTGGAAATTCAGATTCTTCTTTTTTGGATTTCTTTTTCTTGGGCGATTCAATAATTTCTCCTTCAGGAAGGGCAGGAGTATGGATGTTTTCGCCAGCGGGAACATTTGGATTAGATGGGTCAATCCATTTTCCATTCTCTTTGTGACGAACCAATTGACCCTCGTTGTTAATGTCTAAACGCACAACAGATTTATTTTTTGCGGTTGATTTTGGATTGATGCCGATAACATCTTCCTCTAAAATCCATTTATTGTTGACAAATTTCAATTCATCGTAGGACATGTCTGGGACGTAGAACTCTCTAAAGCCTTCTACACTGGGAGATTCCGCTGACAGATGGTCAAAAATGATTCTATTTCTTGCAGCATCATAATTTAAAGTCATGACGCATTTTTTTGAATGTTCAAAAAATACACGCTTCAAAATTTCATCCTTAATTTTGAAAATTGGACTACCTAATTTGATATGATTTCCAGAAAAAGACAATACATCGATGAGTTTTGTGTGACTCATGTTGTTGTTGGCATCGTATCCAAGCAATGTATAATAAGTTTTATTCGATTTTTCAACGGGAATTATTTTGTAATACAATGCTCCATACCACATTGTTTCATCCAAAACATCTTCTGGTTGAGCTGCTATCATTATTGAATTATCCACTAATTCAATCGTTTTCCATTCTTTTTTCTTTTCATCAAATTTCAAGATAAAACAATAATACTTATGTGTTTCATCTTCTTGTTCTACATTCCAATTAAAAAAACGAAAATGATTGTCTGGGCTCTTGATAGTTCCAACAGACCTTAGCATTTTAAAAGGATAATCAATAGCTCCCTTCAGTACGATTGTTTCTCTAAGATAATTTTTGAATGTTTGATTTGCTGACTCCTTGTCTAAATCTGATTTTGAGTTTCTTAAATTGTCTAAATAGGCTGACAATTGTTTTTCACGAATTAAAAACAGACTATCAACTTGAGCATTTACACCCAAATAAAAAATCGATAAAATAATGACAACAAATCCTTTCATATTCACAAGAACGTTAAATCAATTGATTTGTTACTTTTTGTAATTCAATAGAGAAAATTGAATTACAAGTGCATAAAATCTTTTTTTGCAAGTAATTCATCTTCAGATTCTTCGTGTGCCGGATCATCAACGCAACAATCTACAGGACAAACGGCCGCACATTGTGGTTCGTCATGAAATCCTACGCATTCTGTGCATTTATCTGAGGAGATGTAATATACATCCATGTCTATTGGTTCGAATGAATCTGTCGCATCGATTTCTTCTCCATTCAAAGTGGTAATCATTCCTGTCAATGAAGTACCGTCAGAATAATGCCATTCAGCACCACCTTCATAGATTGCATTGTTAGGACATTCAGGCTCGCATGCACCGCAATTAATGCATTCGTCTGTAATCATAATTGCCATAATCTCTTTGTTTAATGATTTTTTTTGCAAATATACGTCAAACTTGATTGTATCAATTGAATTTTTTCAAAAGAAATGAGTTTCCAATTGTTAAAATCACTTAATTGCAATAAAAAAAGCGGAAACCAAATGATCTCCGCTTCAATATTAAATATTGTTATCTAAAGAAAGAATTCAATTAATAATAAATAGCTCTTCTAACTTTAGAAATGTATTTAGCCAATCGAACAACTTGTTTTGTATAACCGAATTCATTGTCATACCAAGCGTATAAAATTACATTTTGACCATCGTTTGAAACGATAGTAGCGTGAGAATCGTACACTGAACAACAAGTATTTCCAATGATATCACTTGAAACCAATTCAGGATCAAAAGAATAATAAATTTGATTCACTAATTCTCCGTTCAAAGCTGCATCTTTAATTGCTGCATTTACTTCTGCAACATTTGTTCCTTTGCGTAAATTCAAACTTAAAATTGCCAATGAACCATTTGGAGTTGGCACACGTACCGCATTTGCAGTCAATTTATCTTTCAAATCAGGAATTACTTTGGTTACCGCAGATCCTGCGCCTGTTGAAGTGATTACCATATTGATTGCTGCAGAACGCCCTCTTCTTGGTTTTTTGTGCATGTTGTCCAACAAGTTTTGATCATTGGTGTATGCATGAACAGTTTCAATGTGTCCTCTTACAACTCCAAATTTATCATTGATAACTTTTAATATTGGAGAAATTGCGTTCGTGGTACAAGAAGCTGCAGAGAAAATATTTTCATTTTCTAAATCTAATTCTCCTTGGTTTATCCCGTAAACTACGTTTGGAATTTCTTTTCCTGGTGCAGTTAATAGTACTTTTGAAACGCCTTTTGATTTCAAGTGACGACTCAAAGCTTCACGGTTTTCAAAAACACCTGTATTGTCGATAATCAAAGCGTTATTGATTCCATAAGCAGTGTAATCGATGTCTTCAGGATTTGATGCGTCAATCATTTGAACAATTTGCCCATTAATCACGATTGCTTTTCTTTCCAAATCTTCCTGAACTGTTCCTTTGAAAGCGCCATGAACTGAGTCATTTCTCAATAAAGAAGCTCTTTTGATGATGTCTTTATCAGAATTTCCACGAGTTACGATTGCTCTTAAACGCAATTGTTGTCCTTTTCCGGCTTGTTTAATTAATTCGCGGGCAGCCAAACGACCGATACGACCAAAACCATACAATACAACATCACGTGGTTCAATTTCTTCTACGTTTTGAGAGCCTAAATTTCCCAATTTAGCGGCTAAAAATTCAGCTTTATTGGCGAAATTTGTTTGCTCTGAAGACCATTCACTCGCTAATTTACCGATGTCGATTTTTGCTGGTGCGATATTCATTTTCATGATTTCTTCAGCCAATTCTGAGGTCGTGAAAATATCAATTGGTCTATTTACAACTTTGATTGCATATTCATGCAGATTCAAGATTTCAGAGATTGTTACATCAGATAAGTGATTTCTGAAAAGTACCAATTCGATTCCTTTGTCGTAAAGTAATTCTCCTGTTTTGCTTGCTAATACTACAGCAGCACGCTCACGTTTAATGTGCGCGTTTAGTTCATTTTCGTAACCTTGAGCAGTTCCCATTTGCTTGTTTTGATTTTGAATTAAAGTGAAAATATATAAAGCCAAAACGGCTGCCCATTTTGAATGAACAGCCGTTTTTAATTTTATCCTAAGTAAGATTTGAGCAATTTGTTTCTCGAGGTATGGCGTAACCTTCGGATTGCTTTTTCTTTAATTTGTCGAACACGTTCTCTTGTTAAATTGAATTTTGCACCAATTTCTTCAAGTGTTAAACCATGATTCATTCCGATTCCAAAGAAAAGACGAATGATTTCTCTTTCCTTGTCTGTCAATGTGCTCAATGAACGTTCGATTTCTTTTTGCAAAGATTCTGCCATCAAGGCGTGATCTGCTTTAGGAGAATCTGCATTTGCCATTACATCCATCAATGTTCCACCATCTTCAGAGGAAGATAAAGGTGCATCCATCGAAACGTGCCGACCAGAAACATTCAAACTTTCTTTGATTTTATCTTCTGGAACTTCCAATGCTTCTGCTAATTCTTCAGCTGAAGGTGGACGTTCAAATTCTTGTTCTAATTTTGAAAATGCTTTGTTGATTTTATTCAACGAACCAACTTGATTCAAAGGCAAACGCACGATTCTCGCTTGTTCAGCCAAAGCTTGCAAGATTGATTGACGAATCCACCATACTGCGTAAGAGATGAATTTAAAACCTCTTGTTTCATCGAATTTTTGCGCTGCTTTAATCAATCCTAAGTTACCTTCATTGATTAAATCGGGTAGGGTAAGACCTTGATTTTGATATTGTTTTGCAACAGATACTACGAAACGCAAATTTGCACGAGTCAATTTTTCCAACGCTTTTTGATCGCCTTGTTTGATCTTGCGCGCTAAATCTACTTCTTCCTCTGCAGTAATAAGTTCTTCTTTTCCAATGTCTTGCAAGTATTTGTCAAGCGATTGGCTTTCTCGATTGGTAATCGATTTTGTAATCTTAAGTTGTCTCATGCTAACTAACCCTTCTTTTTAGATTTAAAATCTGGAAATTGAATGCAAAGATACGACGGAAAAAAGTGATTTTCAAATATATTTTTGATTATTTTCGAAGTTTCCGCACGTACAATAATTATGCCTTTTTGAATTTGTTACATAAATAAAAGAGGAACTTGAAGTGGAGACTTTTTACTTTCTCAAAATCAAATTCCTAATTAATAGCTGATTATTTTGAAATACAGCTTTATAGACCAAATCCAACGTAATCTCTTTTTCCAGTTTTTGATACAACTTCTAGTAAAACACCTTTGTTGCTTTTATTCAATTCTGCGGTCAAAAATTCTACTGAAATCACAGGTTTGTCGTTAATTTTAGTAATCATCATGCCTTCTTCAAGTCCCAAAGACATTAGTTTTCCTGCGTTGATAGATTTAATTTTTACGCCATTCGTAATATTTAGTTCTTTTTTCTCTTTTTCAGTTAACGCCACAAAAGTAGCGCCCAATGCCGAGTTTTTTGAAATCGTTTCTTTGTCTAGCAAAGCCGTTTCGCCATTGCTATTTCGCAATAAAATTTCCTTCACAGCTTCTTCGCCTTTGTGATTTCTAATTGTTAGAGGAACTTTATCGCCAGGCCTTCTTTTGCCTATTTCTTCTTGCAAGGCAGCAACTGAATTCACTTCTTTGGTGCCAATTTTTAGAATGACATCTCCATCTTTGATTCCTGCTTTGTCTGCGCCTCCGTCTTCGATAACTTTAGAAATATAAACACCTTTGGTATTTGTCAATTCATATTTTTCTTTGATTTCTTGCGTGATATCAGCAATTTGAACGCCTAAAAATCCACGTTGAACAATTCCAAAATCAATTAAATCGCGCATTACTTTTTGAACCAAATTCACTGGAATCGCAAATGAATAGCCTGAATAACTTCCTGTTTGAGATGCGATTGCGGTATTTATTCCAACCAATTCACCTTTGGTATTCACTAAAGCACCACCGCTATTTCCAGGATTCACCGCAGCATCAGTCTGAATGAAAGATTCTATTGGAACGTTGTCTTGCGTTCTTCTTTCAGATAAAATATTGATGTTTCTCGCTTTCGCACTCACAATGCCCGCAGTCACAGTTGAAGTCAAATTAAACGGATTTCCCACAGCGAGCACCCATTCACCAATTTGCAAATTGTCGCTGTTTCCCAATGAAATTGGAGACAAATTTTGCGCTTCGATTTTTAAAACCGCAATGTCAGTGGAAGGATCTGCGCCAATCACTTTGGCTGTATATTTTGAGTTATCGTTCAAAATCACTTCAATTTCGCTTGCACCTTCGATTACGTGATTATTGGTTACAATGTATCCTTCTGACGAAACAATCACTCCAGATCCAGAACCTGAGCCGTATTGCTTAAATTCCCGGTTTCCTGTTCCTGGTCCATAGAAAAACTCGTAGAAAGGGTCGCGTTGCACGGCTGTGCGAACAACTTTTGTAGTTACATGAACAACTGCATTAATCGAACTTTGTGATGCTTGCACAAAGTCAGGACCGTTTGAAGTACTGTTTGCCGCGAAATTTACATTTTTTGCATTTGCAATTCTATTTCCATCAATTACTTGATCGGAAAGTGATTGGTAAGGATTTCCGTTCAAAACCATCGACAAACCTAATGGCAACATTCCACCTATTAATCCTAATCCTAGAAATTTGATGTTTTTATTCATAGCTGTTTGATTATAATTTTACTTGTTAACTG
Organism: Chryseobacterium gleum; assembly: GCA_945897805.1. GTDB lineage: Bacteria > Bacteroidota > Bacteroidia > Flavobacteriales_D > Crocinitomicaceae > JAQVCM01. The sequence goes on along the minus strand of CAMDFX010000006.1, from coordinate 75,659 downwards.
TACAAAAATAACGCAGTTTTATTTTTCTATTATCGACATTTTGTTAAGGAATGTTAAGCGATTTTGTGAAAAATTTGTTATCAATTCTGGATAAGGTGAATTGATAGAAGCAAAAAATCCCGAATTAATTCAATAAAACGGGATTTAGTATTAACTTGAATTAAATCTCTCAATGGCTACATAGGCCTTGGATTTCGTGGAATTTGTCGTGCAGTTTTTCCATTTTTTCCTTCAGCACTTCATCTTTTGTCTTTTTCGTATTTATTTTGTGCAATTCTGTTGCGCCAACGACCAATTCATCAATCGCTTTTTTGATTTCTGTGGTATTGAAAGAATATGGAATTTTACTATTTTTCAATGCAATTGCTTTTGCCAACATTTCACCGCTTCTTTCTTTGATTGGCGTGAAATTATTTTCTTCAATCGGATGAAAAGTTTGCGCCATTACCATGTGAAAATCGTTCAATTCTTTCCACGCGTTTTTCTCGATAACCTTTAATAATGGATCTTTCAGTGCCTCGGTGTATCGTTTTGAAATATTATTCCAATCAACTACTTTCCAGATAGACTCCAAATAATCGCCACGCTTGTTTTGGTATTTCAAATAATATGCGTGTTCCCAAACGTCGATTCCTAAAATTGGAATTCCGCGGTCTTTCGCCACATCCATGATTGGATTATCTTGATTTGCAGTAGATGTAACCATCAATTTTCCTTCGGGAGTAACAATCAACCAAGCCCAACCAGAACCAAAACGCGTCATAGCTGCTTGATTCAATAGTTTTTTCAAAGTATCCATAGATTTGAAAGTCAAGTCGATGGCTTTTTGCAATTCGTCCATTGGTTTCGATTCAGTTGCTGGCGCTAGAATATCCCAAAAAAGTGTGTGGTTATAATGTCCGCCTGCATTGTTTCTGATTCCTTCAGATCTTCTGCTTGCGTTCAACATCAATTGTTCGATTGTCAATTTTTCCAATTCACTTCCAGCCAAGGCTTTATTCAAATTATTGACATACGTTTGGTGGTGCTTATCATGGTGAATTTCCATTGTTTGCGCATCAATATATGGTTCCAGTGCTTTTACATCGTAATTTAATTTAGGTAAACTGTAAGGAGCCTGAGCTGAAGCCTGTAACGAGCTGATAAAAGCAATCGAAGCAAGCCAAAATTTGATTTTTCTCATGATATTTTGTTTTTGAGAACAAAGATAAAGCTTTCTGAATTATCAAAGTTGTAAAATTTTGGGGGAGTGATGAAAGTCAGGAACTCACTCAACAACCACTTCATCCAAAAAGATCCACGATTTTTCTCCAGCACTAATATGTCCTTCGGGACAAGTTTGACGGTTTTTGATCACGAATTTAATCGCTTTGATTGGCGTCGAAATTTTGAATTCAACAGTCATATTTTGAGTCAAATTGCCTTTTTTGCTGGGTGAAACGGAATTTTGAATGCTGCCGTTTGGTTTGAAATTGATGCCGTATTCGGAAGTGAAAACTTGAAATTCTGTGGGAAAGAAAATCCATGAATGCTCGTCTTGTAAGCAATTTACGCTGATTTTGCGAACGGTTTGTGGTTTTTCAAAATTCAAAATTCCTTTTGCGTCAACACCTTCGAATCCTTGCCAATCGCCAGACCTGAAATCTGTGCTTCCCGAACGAATACCGTCAATCAATGCATTTTCGCCACTTGCAGCGTATTGATTGGCGTATTGTGTTTCTAATTGCAAGGAAATGTTGTTGTTTGATTTGGTGAAAGTTGACGAAACGGATTTTCCCATCAAATTTGAATTTTCTGAGAATGCACTTCCATCTAAAATATCATTTTCCTGACTTTTTTCAGTAATAAAAAGAGCCGCTCTCAAATTGGTAGTTTTGCCGAAAGTGAGCGGTTTTGAGTAAATCGCTGAACTAAAATTCGGTTCAGTTCCATCTGTTGTGTAAACGATTTTGAAATTCGTTTTCGTATTCAGTTGCACAAAATTAACTTCCGTTGAAATAGAATCTAAAAATGTTCTTTTTGTTTGCGTAAAGTAAGGAACTGGAATTACATCTGTTGGAATTATTTCATTTTCAACGATTTCTCTTTTGTAATCAGCCAACGCTAGATTTGGTTTGTCTGTCATGACAATCACCAATTCACCGCCGTTTAACATCGTTTGATGGTCCAGATACAATTTTTCATAAGGCTCGCCATTCAATTTCATGGAATAAATATACTTGTGCTCAGAACTGTTGTCTTCCGTTCTGATGGTGAAAGATTTTCCATTTTCAAAATGAATGGTCGCATACTTTTGCAAAGGTCTTCCGATGGCATACGTTGGACTTCCCGGACAAACGGGATAAATTCCCATGGCGCTCAAAACATACCAAGCCGACATTTGACCACAATCTTCATTTCCAGCCAAACCGTCAGGCGCATTGTGGTACATTTCACGAAGTATTTGATCGACTTTTTCTTGCGTTTGAAACGGTTTATTGGTGTAATTATACAAATATGCCATGTGATGCGAAGGTTCATTTCCGTGCGCGTATTGACCAATCAATCCAGTGATATCAACTTGATGGCGACCTTCTAATTTACTTTCAGTTGAAAACAAACGGTCCAACCAAGTTTGTAAACTATCTTTTCCGCCCAAAACAGATCTCAAAGTTGAAATATGTTGCGGCGCGGCCAAAGAATACTGCCAACTATTGGCTTCCGTGTAATTGAAATTTACTTCCGCAGGATTGAAAGGCGCAAACCATTGTCCGCCGCGACGTGCGCGCATAAATTTGGTTTCAGGATCAAAAATATTTAAGAAATTATAAGATCGATTTTCATAAATTTTGGCGATGCTGTCGTTTCCAATCTCTTTTGCAAATTGGGAAATGCACCAATCATCATAGGCATATTCTAATGTTTTTGACACTGATTCTGGTTCAATATTTGTTCCTAAATAACCATTATCGGCATATTGCTTTTTGCCAAGTTCGTTGATGGTTGAAGTTTGAATCATTGATTTCAAAGCCAAATTCACATCAAAATTTTTGATTCCTTTTCGATAAGCGTCCAGAATCACTGAAACGGAGTGGTAGCCAATCATACAATCAGTTTCATTTCCAACCAATTCCCAAACTGGCAAGTCATTTGTTTGCTTGTAAATTCTCAAAAATGATTCGATAAAATCTTCGGTTCTTTTGGTCTGTGTCAATGTATACAGAGGATGCGCAGCTCGGTAGGTATCCCAGAGCGAAAAAACGGAAAATTGCGATTTACCGTCAGAAGTGTAAATTTTGCCATCATTTCCCAAAAATCTTCCATCAACATCTGTAAACAAAGTCGGGCAGAGGTAAGCATGGTAAAGCGCCGTGTAAAAATTGCTCATCACTTCAGGTTCTTTGCTCTGAAAATTGATTTTAGATAATTCATGTTCCCATTTTTTATTGGTGGAATAATTAACTAACGAACCTGACCATTCTGGAATTTCTTGTTTGAGATTCTTTTCAGCTCCTTGACAATCTACTGCTGAAATACCTGATTTTAATTGAATTACTTTAGTTTCTTCAGGGAATTCAAGTAATAATTTGTGCGAATTTCCTTTTGAAATGATTGTTTTTTGGGTGAAAGGAACATCTAATTCCAGGTAAAAAAAGAATTTTTGATTTTTCGCCCAAGCATTTGAATAGCGGTAACCAGAAATAATTTGATTGGATTTAACGTCGAAATTAGCATCCAGAACTTGGTCTCGGTGGTCTAAATCAATTAAAATGTACTTTTTCCCCTTGGATTCGTTGAAGGTGAAACTCAAAAATCCTGCGTGCTCCGTCGCAAGTAACTGAACATCAATATTATTATTTAATAATTTTACTTTATATTGTCCAGGACTTGCTGTTTCATCGGCATGTTTAAAAAGCGATCCGTAGCCATCTTTTGCTAAATATCCTGGAGTGGTGATTGCTTTTCCTTGCTGCGGAACAATCAATAAATCACACAAATCTGGTACTCCAGTTCCACTTAAATGCGTAAAACTAAAGCCGTAAATTACTGAATCTGAATAATGATAGCCTGAACAACCATCCCAACCTTCATAGCGCGTATCTGGACTCAACTGAACCATTCCGAAAGGTGCAGCAGCGCCGGGAAAAGTGTGTCCATGTCCGCCAGTTCCGATGAAAGGATTTACATATTTTGTAAAACTGGGTTTTTGAATAATCTTTTTGGATGAAGTATTGTTTTCACTTGGTTCAATGTATTTTTTTCTGACTTCTTGTGCCTTTTGAAGTTCGCTTAATTGGCCAAAAACGATAGTAGAAATTCCAAAAAACAAAGGAAGTAGAATGCTGTTTTTCATCGAGATTTTATTGATAAGATTTCCACAGAATTGAAGCAGCATTGCCTAGCACAGCTGCATTTTTATTATTTAAAGAAGAAATCAAAATCTGAATATCCTCTTTGTAAATGTTCAAAATATTTGCTTCCAAATGGGATTTTACTTTCTCTGCAAAAGCTTCACCGTGTTGTGAAATTCCACCAAATAAAACATACGCTTTGGGATCTGAAAAACAAGCAAAATCTGCCAAAGATGAACCTAAAATTTCAGCGGTAAATTCAACAATTTCTGCTGAAAAATCATCACCTTCAAGCGCTAAGTCAAATACTTGTTTGGCAGTTGGATTTTCAATTTTCAACAGTTTTGAAGTTGCTTTAAAAGGAGATTCTAATTCATGAATACTGCGCACCACGCCCGTTGAAGAAGCATACGTTTCCAAGCAACCTTTTCTGCCACAGCCGCATAAACGACCGTTAGGAATTACACGAATATGACCATATTCACCAGCAACTCCATGTTCACCATAAATCATTTCACCGCCAATAAAAACGCCACTTCCAACGCCAGTTCCAAGTGTAATTGTTACAAAATTTTCCAAGTCTTTGGCGCAACCGAATAATTTTTCTCCAATCGCTGCGGCATTCGCGTCGTTAGTCAAAATTGTTTCAATGTTGAACTTTTCTTTGAATAATTTTGCCAGCGGGATAATTCCTTTCCATTGTAAATTCGGCGCATATCGAATTTCACCGGTATAATGATTTCCATTCGGCGCACCAACACCAATTCCTTTCAAATCTGACAAAAGTTCCTTTTCAAAAAGATGATTGTAAACGAAATTGACAAAAATTTCAGGCGTTTCGAATGATTTTGTTGGAAAACTCGTTTCATACAAGATTTCGCCTGCCGGGCTTACAATACCAAAAGCGATGTTTGTTCCACCAATATCAATACCTAATGCATTATTATTCATTGTTTTAACTTCTTTTTTATTGGCGTTGTTTGCTTTTTTGAAAAGGCAAAAATACGAGTAATTTTTGATTTCAATCTTTGAATTCAGTCCACAAATTCCAATTCATTTCAAATCGCTGAGCAAATCCAATAAATTTTCTTTGCTTAAATTTTTGAAAAATCCTGATTCATTGGTGATTAATTCCTCAGCAATCGTTTTCTTTGATTCTTGTAAAATCCTTATTTTATCTTCAATTGTATTTGGACAAATCAAGCGAATTGCCAGTGTGTTTTTTGTTTGACCAATGCGGTGCACGCGATCAATTGCTTGATTTTCTACCGCAGGATTCCACCACGGATCGACCAAATAGACATAATCTGCTTCAGTTAAATTTAAACCCGTTCCACCAGCTTTCAAGCTGATTAAAAACACTTTAACTTCTTTGTTTTCTTGAAATTCGCGAACAACAGCTTCCCGATTTTTTGTCTTTCCTGTTAGATATGCAGTTTGAATTTGACGGTCTGTCAATTCTTTGTGAATCAAATCTAGCATCGTGACAAATTGTGAGAAAACCAAAATCTTGTGTGCGGGCGCTTTGTTGGTAATTTGTTCAATCAACATTTCTAATTTTGCAGACGGAATTCCTTGTGATAATTCATCGGCCAACGCAGGCGCATCGCAGATTTGACGCAATTTGGTGAGTCCTTTTAAAACGTACATCGAATTTTTGTTCAAGTCAAATTTGTTTGAATTTTCGATGTATTCGCGGAAATCTTTTTCGTATTGGTCGTACATTTTTCGCTGTTGGTTTTCCATTTCGCAAAAAACGACAATTTCCTTTTTCGCAGGCAATTCTGGCGCAACTTCTTCCTTAGTTCGGCGCAATAAAAACGGCTTTATTTTCTGCTGTAGTTCCGCGGTACGTTTGTCATTTTTAAAATGATCAACGGGCGCTAGATAAACATCTTTAAAATATTGCTTATTCCCTAATAATCCTGGACAAGCGAAGGAAAATTGTGCAAATAAATCGAAGGTACTGTTTTCAATTGGTGTTCCAGTAATGGCGATTTTATTGCGCGATTGTAACAATTTTACAGCTTTATAGCGCTCTGTTTCAGGATTTCGAATATTTTGAGATTCATCCAAGAAAATGTAATTGAAAACATAATCTTTAAACAGATGAATGTCAGATATCAAAGTACCATACGAAGTCAAAATTACTTCATTTTGATCAAACAAAGTTGATTTTTTAATTCGCTGATTTCCATGATGAATTGTGAATTTGAGCGAAGGTGCAAATTGTTGAAATTCAGCTTTCCAATTGAAAATCAAGGTTGCAGGAACGACTAATAAGTTTACATTGAAATCAACTTTGTTTCTCTGAAGTAAAATAAATGCAATGATTTGAATTGATTTTCCCAATCCCATATCATCAGCCAAAATGCCACCAAAATTGAAATCATCTAAAAAGTTCAACCAATTTAATCCAGATTTTTGATAGGAGCGGAGTGTAGCTTTCAGATCTACAGGAATTTGTACTTCTTGAATCGCACTAAAATCATTGAATCTTTGTCGATAAAGAGCCAATTCAGCGGATACATTTTCATCAATTTGTTCAGTTTCAAAAATGGTTTCGATGGTGGAGAAATTGATTTTTGGAATTTGAATGTTCTTCAAGTCAATGATTTCGCCAGAATTGAAATAGCGCTTGAATTTCTCGATCCAATCAGCAGGTAAAATCCCCATCGTTCCATCGTCCAATTTGACGTAATTACTTTTGTTTCGAATCGATTTCGCCAATTGTTTCAAAGAAGCATTTTGATTGCCAAATTTCACTTGAATTTCAGCATTAAACCAATTTATTCCGCTCAAAACCTTGATGTCAATTTTTACATTATTTGGATTCAGCTTATTGTTTTGCAATTTATTAAATCCATGAATTTGAATATCATTTGATTGCCAAGATTCGAAAGTTTTCAAAAACCAATCTTCTTCCAAAAAGTGTTTTTTGTGCAAGTAAAAATAGTTGAATTCATTTTCTAATTGTTCTTCAAAATAAGGATTATGCCTGTAAATCAGTGCAGTAAATTTTATTTCTTCCGCTTGATTTCTTTTCACAATGAACTCTTTTCCTTTATCGTCTCTCAATGAAATTACTTTTTTGGAACGAATCGGAACTTCGATTTCTCCGTAGCGAATGACTGGAATTATATCCACAAAATTATCTGAATCAACTAAATAGATTATTTTTTCAATTTCATCGAATTGTTCTTTTTGGATTTGTTTTTTATTCGCTTTCGGCAGATGCGTGTATTCAATTTCAATTCTGGCTTCTAGTTTTTCAAGGATTTCACTTTTGAAAGTGTCGAATTTTGATTGGTGAATTTGCCATTTATTGTCTCTTTTTTTGAGCATTTCCAGCACATTCAAGGTTTGAATTTTATCTGTCAAATAGAAAGTTTCGCCTAAATGCAAAAAACGATTGAATCTTATTTCCACTTGCTCTGAATCATACAGCAATCCATCGATTTCCAATTGACCAGTGATTTCATAAAACGGATTTAAAAATCGAACTTTCAAACTCAACGAACTTTTAAAAGTTTTGATTCTTAAAGGAATAAGCGATTTTACTTGAACTGTTTCTGAAATTTCTTCATTGTGAAAATAGAAATTGCATCCCAATGGATTTTTGGCAATCGATCGAAGGGCTGACATTTCACTTTCAATGGATTCTGATGTGTTGAAATTTTGAAATTGTTGTATTGCAGCGAAAAACTTCAATTCATCGGCACTTTCAAATTTCCAAATAACATCCAAAGGAGAAATAAATTTCAAGGGACTTTTTAGCTTTCCCTGATTGCTTTTTTTGCCATCAATTAAATGGATTTGAAGGGCATTTGAATGTTTTTGATGGGCGAAAATTAAAGCAAATTCTTCTGAATGAATACTTTTAGTTTCTGTATTTAATTTACTGGAAAGCAAAATATTAAATTCTCTGATTCTTTCTGTCGTAATTGGAATCAACGATTTATCTTTGGGAGAAATTTCTACTTTACCATTGAAGTATTCGAACTCAAAAAAAGACTCAAGATTTGGTTCTTTTTCGAGTCCAAATTGTTCTGCTACTTTTTTAGTTTTGCGACTTCTTGAAGCCTTTTGAAAAAACAAAAGATAATCTTCATTTCTATGAATGGCTGTTAAAACAAGTGCTTGATTTTCGCATAATCTATCGTGTGAAGCTTTGCAATTACAAAAAACAGTCAACAGATTTTCATCCTGAATTACACTTACTGCTGGAAAATTTAATCCGCCAGATTTATGCGTAAAAATGCCCTCATTAAGTTGCAAAAAGGAGGGAACAATAACCAAACAGTCGTTTGTAGAAAAAAAAGCAGTTTGATTTGAGTTTTTAGTAATGTCTAATTCTGAAAGATTTTCAAAATTCATTCCATTGAAAATGAAACGATTGTTGTATAAATCTTCCGTTTCCATTGCTTACTTCCTAATCACTTGAATGCTGTAATTCAATCCAATTTTGATTATTTGCGATGCAATATTGTTTTTGGCTTCTAGTTTTTCCATCACAATCGCATCCACTTGATCTTTAATTTGTTGATTTACATCTGCAAAACAACTTGGATTGGCTTCACCTGATAAATTTGCCGAAGTTGAAACCAATGGTTTTCTCATCGAACGAATCAATTTCAAGCAAATTGGATCTTTCGTTACACGAATTCCAACAGAACCGTCATCTGCCAAAATAGATGGCGCCAAACCTTTTGCATTTGGATAAATTATTGTCAATGGTTTATCTGAAACATCAATTAAATCATAGCAAACGTCGGGAAATTCAGGAATATATTTTTCGATCATTTGAACGCTGTCAACCAAAATGATAAAACTTTTATTTTCAGGACGATTTTTGATTTGTGAAATTTTTTGACACGCATTTTCGTTGGTTGCATCACAGCCAATTCCCCAAATAGTATCTGTCGGATATAAAATTACGCCGCCGTTTTTCAGCGTTTCAATGGCTTTTTCCATGTTTTTGGATTATTTCAATAAATCTGGTCTTCTGGCTTTGGTGCGCTCTAACGCTTGTTCTTCTCGGAATTTTTCAATTTTATTGAAGTCACCAGATAGCAAAACTACTGGCACTTTCATACCTTTAAATTCCGGAGGACGCGTATAAACCGGTGGCGAAAGTAAATCATCTTGAAAACTATCAGTCAAAGCAGAAGTTTCATCATTCAAAACGCCAGGAAGCAGTCTCACAATACTGTCAACAAGCACAGCAGCAGCTAATTCGCCGCCCGAAAGTACGTAAGAACCAATTGAAATTTCTTTGGTAATATACATTTCTCTAACGCGTTCATCTACACCTTTGTAGTGGCCGCAAAGAATCATCAAATTCCCTTTCAGCGACAATTGATTAGCATGAGTTTGTTCCAAAATTTCACCGTCAGGCGTCATATAAATGATTTCATCGTAGTTTCTTTCTGCCTGCAATTTTTCGATCAATGCGGCAATTGGCTCAATGCTCATAACCATTCCAGCGCCACCACCATATTGATAATCATCTACATTTTTGTGTTTATTGGTCGAATAATCACGGATATTGTGGAAATGAATTTCTACCAAATTTTTGTCTTGAGCGCGCTGCATGATAGAAGCCGCGAACGGACTTATGAGTAATTCTGGAAGTATTGTTAAAATATCAATTCGCATGAGACAAAGTTAATCATTGAATCTGTTTGGTTTGAATAAATTTGAAATTTGATGTTTGCACACAAGATTTTCGAAATGAATTGAGAGGGAAAAATGCTTTAATATCAGTAAATTACTGAAATACAAAAATACTTATTGAAAAATGAACCACTTTGCATCTTTATTTTCAATCGGACGTATTCTGAAATCAGCTTTTTTATTTATCTTTGGAGCGATGGAAAAACAAGTCATTCTCAACGAAAAACAATTTGAATTGACCCTTAGTAGGCTGTGCTATCAGCTCATCGAAAATCACAACGACTTTTCTGAAACAGTTTTAATTGGTCTTCAACCTAGAGGAATTCACGTTCTGAAACGTTTAAAAGACCGATTGGAACAAATTTTAGGTCATTCTGTAACTTGTGGAAATTTGGACATTACTTTTTACCGCGACGATTTTCGAAGAAGAGAAAAACCTATTATTCCAAGTGCCACAAATATTGATTTTATCATTGAAAATAAGGATGTTGTTATTATTGATGACGTGCTTTATACAGGAAGAACAATTCGATCTGGAATTGACGCTTTGATGGCTTACGGTCGTCCAAGAAATGTAGAATTGGTTGCTTTTATTGACAGACGATTCAAAAGACAACTTCCAATTCAAGCGGATTATGTGGGCAAAACCATCGACACCTTGGCTACAGAACGTGTTTCTGTGGAATGGAAAGAAATTGAAGGATTTGACAAAGTTGTACTTTATACACCGGAAAATAATGGATAATTTAAGTGTTGAACATTTAACGGGTATCAAAGACCTGACAGAGAAAGACATACAATTGATTTTTCAAACGGCCGATAGTTTTAAAGAAGTAATCAATCGCCCAATAAAGAAAGTTCCTTCTTTGCGAGATATTACAATTGCTAATTTGTTTTTCGAAAATTCTACCAGAACGAGACTTTCATTTGAATTGGCGCAAAAAAGACTTTCTGCCGATGTGATTAACTTTAGTGCATCAAGTAGTTCCGTGAAAAAAGGGGAGACTCTGATTGATACTGTCAACAATATTCTTTCCATGAAAGTGGATATGGTTGTGATGCGTCATCCGAATCCAGGAGCAGCTTTATTTTTATCCAAAAGGGTGGATGCAAGAATTGTAAATGCTGGCGATGGAACACACGAACATCCAACGCAAGCCTTGCTAGATGCTTTTTCAATCAGAGAAAGATTGGGCGATGTGGCTGGAAAAAAAGTGGTCATTGTGGGGGATATTTTGCACTCACGTGTGGCACTTTCAAACATCTATTGCTTGCAAAAATTGGGCGCAGAAGTGATGGTTTGTGGACCTAAAACTTTAATTCCAAAATACATTCAAGAATTAGGAGTAAAGGTGGAATTCAATTTACGCAAAGCTTTGGAATGGTGTGATGTAGCAAACATGTTGCGCATACAATTAGAACGACAAGAAATTAAGTTTTTTCCATCTTTGAGAGAATATTCCATGCAATACGGCTTGAACAAAGAAATCTTGGATTCGCTGGACAAAGAAATCATTGTGATGCATCCTGGGCCAATCAATCGCGGGGTGGAAATTACTTCAGATGTGGCCGATAGCAAACAATCGATTATCTTGAATCAAGTTGAAAATGGCGTCGCTGTGCGCATGGCGGCGATTTATTTGTTGGCTTCTAAGATTGGTCGTTAATTGAATTCATTATTCTCTGTAAAATGTCAGTAATTCAACCCATTTTACATTACAGCTTACATTTTCTTTTTCCATTTCTCATTGCTTGGATTTTCTATCGAGAAAAATGGCTCAAAGCAGGTTTGATAATGGTTTCAACAATGCTTGTTGATTTAGATCATCTACTCGCCAACCCAATATTTGACCCAAATCGGTGCAGCATCAATTACCATTTTTTGCATACTTATTGGGCAATCGGATTTTATGCCATTTTGCTATTTTCCCCCAAGTCGAGAATTGTCGCTATTGGTTTGCTTTTGCACATGGCGACAGATTTTCAAGATTGTTTATGGATTCAATATATCTGATTTTAAAGGTTTTTCATCAAGTAGCGATACATTTCTACCATGCACATGATGTCGTATTTAAAAACTTTTTCGTCGGGTGAATGCACGAAATCTTCTGGTGCACCAATAAAAAGCCAATCGAAAGGAAGATCAGTTTTTTGCAACATCGTGCCGTCACTTCCGCCTGAAGATTCAACTTCCAATTGATATTTTACGCCAGAATCTTTGGCCAAATCGATGATTTTATTCAAAAAAGATTTGCGTGGAATTCCACTGTCTCTAATGGATATTGCAACGCCACCGCCATGCACCACGCCATCTGTCACCCAAGTGATGTCTGAAATCAAGGCTTGCAAAACGCCATATTTTTCCCACAAAAATCTTCCACAAAAACCAACTGAATTTCCACCATGTTCTTCGTAAGTTGAAAAAACGATGGCACCATTTTCCAGTGTTTCAGCCACTTTAAGTGCATTCCAAACACCCAAACGATTGTCTAAATAAGGCGATTGAATGTATTCGTCAGTTTCTCTGAAATTTGGTTTGAAAGTCAAATTTGTTCCTCGATCGATGTCTCTTTCGAAAACATATTGAAAAGATTGTCCTCCATGAGAATCGTCAATTACCATCAATTCAGTTTCAATTTCTCCTTTAGAATCCGCGCCAACCAACTGAAATCCATCTTGCGTTCTGGGTCCGCCGATTTTGTACAAATTATTGTCGTAAGCAGCTGTAAATCCAATTGTATCAGTATGCGCAAAAATGGCGGTTGTTGGTTTTCCAAATACTAAAATCAACGCATCTTGGAAACCTTTTCCTTGAAAAATTTCTGGTTGAACTTTCCAATTTGATTGATTATCTTGGACATAATTCAAGATAAAATCTTTGATTAATCCTTCATCGCCGGATGCGCCACGAATGGCAATTAATTCTTGTAATAATTTCATAAATATTTTTAATAAATTCCTAAGTGATTTATTTCTATCTGTTTAATTTCTGTCAAAGCTGTTTTTAGATATTCAATTTTTTCAAATGAAACAGCAACCTGCAACAAACAATTTTCTGCAAAATCTTGTTTTTCAATTGTTAAGTGGTGATTTTTAACCAAAGACATGATTTCTGGCATTTCGTTGTAAGAAAATCTAATTTCCAAGTGTTCAAAAACTTGTTTTTCAATGATTTTCCCTTCCTCAATCGCATCTTTTGCAGCACTTTTATACGCTTGAACTAAACCACCAACGCCTAATTTTGTTCCGGCAAAATAGCGCACGACACCAATTAAAACATTGGTTAAATCAAAAGATTGAATTTGTCCTAAAATTGGGATTCCAGCGCTATTGGAAGGCTCGCCATCGTCATTTGCTCGGTAAATTTTTTTGTCCAAACCAAAACGATAGGCGTAACAAACATGTCTTGCTTGGTGGTGCATTTTTTTCCATTCAGCCAAGTGAATTTTTGCTTCGACTTCAGAATGGCATGGAACAGCATAACCGATAAATTTAGAACCTTTTTCTTTGTAAATTCCTTCAGAAAGGGAATCCATGGTTTGATATGTATCGATTTTTTCCAAAATTTCTTCGCAGAGTTCGATATTCGGAGGTTTATTTACCAGCTTCCTCCAGAACCACCGCCGCCGAAACTTCCGCCGCCAAAGCCACCGAAACCACCTGATGATCCGCCACCGAAACCGCCACTAGAGCGTCCGCCGCCGAATCCACCCAAAGCGCCAAACCAAATAGCATTCGAACCCATTGTCATTCCGCGACCACCTGCGCCGCCACCTTTGTTGCTTTTGTACATGATAAATACAAAGACAATAATGAAAAGCAAAACAAAAATCACCTTGATTATTTCAAAAGTTTTACCTTTTTCGCTATATGTTTTCGAATTGTATTCGCCTTTTGCCAAGGACATCAATACATTTGTTGTTTTGTCTAAACCTTCGTAAAAATTTCCAGCTTTGAAACTTGGAACCAATTCTTTGTCTTCAATTTGTCGGCAAGTAGCATCCGGAATTGCGCCATCCAAACCTTTTCCAGTTGCAATAAAATATTTTCTTTCTCCCTTTCCTCCAGTTGGTTTGATCAAGATTACAATTCCATTGTCTTGTTTTTCTTGTCCAACTTGCCATTTATCTCCTAATTCGTAAGCGAATTCCGCTGGCTCAAAATCTGCCAAATCGTCTACAATCACAATGACAATTTGATTGGAAGTTTCTTTGGCGAATTTCTCTAATTTTGATTCTAATTGAGCAATCTCTGGCGCGCTAATGAAATTGGGCATTTCTTTAGACAAGTTGTTGACCAATTTTGGAGGATTAGGTCTTTCGGGAATTCCATTTTGTGCAATAACTTGAATTGTAGCAATCAATGAAACAAAAAGTGCGAAAAAGTATTTTTTAAACATGGGATATTTTTTATCAAATTTATTCCTGAAAGGAAATTTCATTGCTCAATTCATTGGAATCATCATCTTGGCGCGGAAAATTGGCTTTCAGTTTCTCTCCGGCCATTTTAATTCCTTCTGATAATCCTTTCACAAAATTATTTTGTTTGAAATGTTGGGTCATCGTTTCTTTGATAATGTCCCAAAAATCAGCAGGAACGGTATTGTTGATTCCTTCATCACCGATAATCGCAAATTTTCTGTCTTCTACTGCCAAATAAAATAAAACGCCATTTCTCAAAGCTGTTTCATGCATTTTTAGTTTACCGAAAACTTCAATGGCTTGCGATTTCACATCTTCAGCACATTTGGCATCGATGTGCACACGAATTTCACCAGAAGTATTCAATTCAGCAGCAGCAATGGCTTCTTGGATGGATTTTTTGTCCGATTCAGAAAAGAAATTCTTTATTCCCATGTTGGAAAAAATTAAATCATCCGACCCAAATGAATTGAATCGGATGAAAGTTTAAATGTTATTTAAAATGCAACAGTCGGAGCAACTTCAGTTCCTGCAGCAGCTTTGAAACCTTCTTTCTTAGGGAAAGTTGCACTGTTTAAGAACATAGAGTTAAAGAATCCTCTGATGTGCGCATTGTATTGTTTAATTGATTCGTTGTAATCAGCGCGTGCTTTAACGATTCTGTTTTCCGTTCCCTCCAATTGCGCTTGCAATTCTTGGAAATTTTCTGTCGAACGAATTTGCGGATAAGCTTCAAACGCTAAATTGATTGCTGTATTGATTTTTTTACCCATCAATTCCATGTCTTCAGGGGTCTTGGCATTCTCAATTCCTTTTTCTATCCCAGCTCTTGCTTCAGTAACACCTTGCAAAATTCCTTTTTCATTTTCAGCTGCACCTTTTACTGTGGCAACCAATTGAGGAACTAAATCAGCTCTTCTTTGGTATTGAGCTCCAACATTTGACCACTGCTCGTCAACTGTCTCTTGATAAGAAATTGCTTTATTATAAGAATTTCTGTACGTCATAAAGAGGATCAAAACTAAGGCTACAATCGATCCAATGATAATATAAGATTTTTTCATCTTTCTAAATTTTTAATAAAAATACGATTTATTTAGTCAAATTGCATACCAGCGATAAATTGCTGACAAATTGTCGTTAGATGTTAAAATTCGCCAATTTTACTATACCATAAAATTGATTTTTAAAATTAACAAAACAGTTTAAATTATGACTAATAAGAAAGATTGTCTATTGTCACTGAGAAACTTTAAATCACATATTTCTATGGAAAATCTTCTGTGATTGGTTAGTTGATTTTATTATAAAATTTAATAATTCATTCGAATGAGTTGCATTTAGTTTTGAACCAAATGAATCCAAAATTTTATACTTTTTATCGGTGTATTTAGATATTGTCTTTTGCAATTTATTCATGTAATTTCTCTTCTTTTCATTATTGTTTTTAGGATGAAAATTTTCAACTCCTACGTTATCAAGCAAATTTATTTGCTTTTCGATTTTTGTTATTTCCTTAATCTCCTGATTTTCAATATAAAATAGTTTGTTTTGAGCTGTATAAAAAACTTCCTTTTCATTTTGCTCGTTGATATATTTTTTCGCAAAGTACCCACCAAAACTCAAAAAAACTACTACTAGAATTATAATTATCTTTTTCATCCTATTTAAAAATTATTTCAAAATTAAGGTGGCTTCTAAAATTTCATTTTTTCACTTTCCTCTGAACGAATAGAACCCACTTGAATTCCTTCTGAGAAAATTAGAACAATGTTAATACTTTATTCCTGAAAAATCTAATTATTATTTCATTTATTATTGATTAACTAATTAATTTATTGGAGAGTAAACATTAAAATAAAGTCGTTTATATTTTTTTTCAAAATGTGATATTCAATCTTGTAATTTGTTCAAATCGAAATAGATTGGGATTCAAATTTATAAGTCCTAATGTTCCAGATGGTCTTTTTATCCAAACAGATTTTAAAGCTATACCAATTATGCTTTGTTCTATAAATCCAAAAACATGTTTAACTCTAACTCATGTTTTTGACCTTTATCCTTTTCATCCTATAATGATTCTTATTGCTTGGGAATCAAGAACAGATGCGCTAAAAACTAAAAAATGAGAAATCTTCTAGTTTTTTTTAAAAAAAACTTTTCGTTTGATAGATATTCCTCAAAATCAGCCTTGAGATGCACAATTAGCACAAATTCCACTAGCAGTTAATTGCAAATTTTTGAGCTGATAGCCAATAGGAATAGGCACAATGACCTCATGGTGAATACATTCTACTTTTTCACATTGCGTGCATTGAAAATGCAAATGATTGTGAGCGTGGGAAGATTTACAGCCATGACAAAGTGCGTAAAACGATTTTCCATTTTCACCCATGATTTTGTGAATCAATTTATCTTCTTCAAAACTTTTCAATATTCTGTAGATGGTAACACGATCCATCGAACCTTGAAGTGCTTCTTCAATCATGTCATGACTCATTGCCTGCTCATTTTCGTGGAAAAAATCCAAGACTTTTTTCTTTGAAATAGTTTGTCTTTTTTTGATCATGATTGAAAAATTAACTTTACAAATGTAAGGTTTACTAATTTGAAATGATTTTACTTTCAGTTTCTCATCTGATAAATTTCAGCTCAAAAATGGGGATTAGATTGCGCCAACAGCCAATTTCATTCTGATAATTCTCTTCGCTGAAGCGTCCACTTGATTTTTGAAATTTGCGTCTGTTCGGTATTTTTTCAAAATTTGAACAAATGCTTTTTTCGCATCAACAGGCATCAAAACGATGTCGCAACCAGCTTCAACGGCTTTCACGTCGCAATTTGGAATCGCTGTAACGCCGCCCATATTCATCGCATCTGTAACAATTAAACCGTTGAATTTCATTTCGTTTCTCAACAAATCAGTCACAATAACGCTTGAAAGGGTAGAAGGCAAACCTTTGGTGTCGTATTTAGGATTGTTTTTCACAGCCAAGTGTCCAATCATTACTGACAAAACGCCATCTTCAATCAATTTCGGGTAATTTTTGATTTCTTTCAATTCACCATCAATTACTTGCAATTCTTTGTGTGTGTCACCAGAAACCAAACCGTGACCAGGGAAATGTTTTGCAGTGGCGATAATTCCATTCTTTTGCGTTTGTTGAATAAATGCATTCGACCAAGGAATAATGTTTGCAGGAACAGCGCCAAAACTTCTAAATCCAACGGTTTTGTTTGGCGACATATCCACAACTGGCGCGAAATTGTAATTGATTCCGATTGCATTTAAATCCATGGAAATGGTATCTGCATAGGCGGAAACTTCTTCAACTGTTTTCATTTCGTTTGCTTTTTTCACGATATGAGAACCAGTAATTTTGCGATTTACCAAACTTGGTTCAGCATCTGAGGAATACAAAAATGGCAGATTTCCTTTTGCAATATTCAATTTGTTGAATTCTTTGATCCATTTCGTGAAACCATCTTTCGTTCCATTTAGCATCAAAACGCCGCCAATCATTCTGCGGTTAATCAAATCTTTGATTGTCGCTTCTGTTTGTCCTAATCTTCCAACGGCTGGCATCAATAGCTGCGCAACAATAGCAGTATCGTCCAAACTGGTAAAGATTTTTTCAACGTCTTTGTCTAAATTTTCATTTTCAGTCAAGAAATCAGACAATTTGTATTCAACTTCCATTTTAGGAATGACAATCGCAGGCTTTTTTTCTTCTTTTAGTTTGTTTTCAGAAGTGTTTTCAGGCGTGTTTTGTGCGCATGCTTGCACAATAATCGCAACTACGCCGAAAGTGAAATATATCTTTTTCATTCTATTATTTTGAAGTATGAATTTTCGAATTAATTACTGCAAAGTTAAACGCTTTGTTGCTTAACATAAACCTTACCAAACTGTTTTTCCACTATTTCATTGTCAATAACACAAAATTCTCGCGCAAAAGTCCTAAATTGTTTGGGGAAATAGGAAAATACAGTTCATAAACACTTTTATACAATTGAGCAATCTAATTTGACAAGTGAATAAATTTATAGGATTACAAGAAATTAAGAAAAAATACATTTGTTTCGTAAAATCACTGAAAACAAACAACATGAAAAATAGATTACGAAAATTCAGCTTGGCAATTTTGACATTTATCAGTCTCAATTCATTTGCACAAAATGGTTCACAAACGATTAGAGGAACGGTTATCGATAAACAATCTCAAATTCCTTTGCAAGGCGTTTTGATTTATGTTTTAAATTCAAATCCAACCAAAAGTGCTGAATCTGATGAA
The DNA here is from genome assembly GCA_945897805.1 of Chryseobacterium gleum. Lineage (GTDB taxonomy): Bacteria > Bacteroidota > Bacteroidia > Flavobacteriales_D > Crocinitomicaceae > JAQVCM01. The sequence continues at coordinate 56,936 of CAMDFX010000006.1, read as the reverse complement.
AAAGGGAATTTCAAATTAACTCAAATTGAGCCTGGAAGGTATGACTTAAAAGTAAAATTCAGCGGTTACAGAGAAACGACCATTCAAAATGTTTTGGTTACGGCTGGAAAAGAAATTGTTTTAGACGTTGCGATTGAAGAGAGTGTAACGCAAATCAAAGAGTTGACCGTGAGTGGACAGAAAAAAACGATTAACAACGAATTGACTTCGGTTAGCGCTCGCTCTTTTTCTATGGAAGAAGTGAATCGCTACGCAGGTGGACGGGCAGATCCTGCGCGTTTGGCTTCGAATTTTGCAGGTGTAAGTTCTCCAGATGATTCTCGAAATGACATTGTAATTCGCGGAAATTCACCAATTGGTGTTTTGTGGAGAATCGAAGGATTGAACATTCCAAATCCGAATCACTTTTCAACAGTTGGAACTACTGGTGGACCAGTAAGTGCATTGAATACTAATTTATTGAGGAATTCTGATTTCATGACATCTGCTTTTCCTTCTGAGTATGGCAATGCGAATGCTGGTGTTTTTGACTTGGGTTTTAGAAATGGAAATTCAGAAAAAAGAGAACATACATTTCAAATCGGTGCGTTGACTGGCTTAGAATTTATGACTGAAGGTCCAATTAAAAAAGGAAACGGTTCGTCTTATTTGGTTGCTTATCGCTATGCATTTACAGGTGTTGCGCAGGCGATTGGATTGCCAATTGGTACTGCAGCCACGCCATTTTACCAAGATTTATCGTTCAAAATAAATAGTGGAAATACCAAAGCTGGAAGATTTATACTGTTTGGTTTGGGCGGAAAAAGTAATATCGATTTTTTGCACAACAAAATTGATTCAACAGATTTGTTCGCTGACGCTTCTAAAGACAGCTATTTTACAAGTGATATCGCTTTGGTTGGATTGAAACATTTTATCAGAGTTGGACAAAAATCTTTCCTGAACACGGTGATTGGCGGTACTTATGGTGGTTCAAATTACTTGCAAGATAGTTTGTCTGTTGATAAAATTGCTTCAAGAACGATTGACAATAAAACGACTAGAATAACTTATGCAATCAATTCGTCTTTCAATAGCAAAATAAGTGCTAAATTATCAATCAAAGCTGGCGTTTTGGCTGAATTGATGGCTGTCAAGTTGTACTATAGAAGTAGAGAAGACAGTCCAAATTGGATTCAAATCTGGGATCAAAAGAATGAAACTTTGTTGTTGCAACCATATATGCACGCGAAATACAATTTCACGGATAAATTGACTTTAAATTTAGGTTTACATGCGCAATATTTGGCTTTGAATGATTCAAAATCTTTAGAACCACGTATTGGTTTGAAATATCAATTGAAGGAAAAACATACTTTGAGTGCTGGTTTTGGAATGCACAGTCAAATGCAACCTATTGATTTGTATTATTATCAAACGACTGACACGAATGGAAATATTTCTTTGACTAACAATAATTTAGATTTCACAAGAAGCAAGCATTTTGTGGTTGGATATGAAATTACACCTTTCAAGGATTGGAGATTTAAAACGGAAGTTTATTACCAAATGTTGAATAACATTCCAGTTTCATCAGTAAGCAATAGTTTTTCCATGTTAAATGCAGGATCTTCTTTCAATCCAATTGAAACAGGTGATTTGGTCAATGAAGGAACAGGTAGAAATTATGGCGTTGAATTGACTATTGAAAAAAGTTTCAGCAAGGGATTTTACGGATTGTTGACAGGTGCTTTGTACGATTCTAAATACACAGGAAGTGATAAAGTTGAGCGAAATACGGCTTTCAACGGGAAATATGTCTACAATTTATTGGTCGGAAAAGAATTCAAAGTGGGCAAAGCAAAACGCCACGCATTGACAATAGACATGAAAATGACGCAAGCGGGTGGAAGATCTTACACACCAGTTGATTTTCAACTTTCTCAAATCGCTAATCAACAAATATTGAAAGGTGATTCGTATGCGTTTTCGGAAAGATATGCTGATTTTTTCAGATTGGACATTAAAATGGGCTTCACATTGAACAGTGCGAAATACAAATTGTCCCAATCTATTTTCTTTGATATTCAAAATATTACGAATAGAAAAAATGTGTTTGCAGAAAGATACAATCCAATCACAAACAATATCAATACAGCCTATCAAATCGGATTTTTCCCAAATTTCGTTTACAAAATTCAATTTTAAGACGAGATAAATGTTTTGATTACAAAAGTGTTAAATTAATATTTTCTAACTTTAGCTCATGCACAAAAACAAAATACGCTTTTTATGGATGATAGTGGTAGGAGTTTTGATTTCATTTCTGCTCCACGGCATAATTCCCCAAAAAAGTCAAACAGGTTGGATTTTCTTTCTTTCGACTTTACAGTCAATTTTTATAACATTTCTGATTTGGGAAGGAAGTTTAAATATTGATTTTCAGATGAATAAACTATTTCCGTGGCAACTTTATCCCGTGAAACGCATTGTTGTTCAGTTACCTACTGAATTTTTGTACAGTGGTACAATATTGTATTCAACGATGTTTTTGTACAATGAATTTATATGCAGACTTCCTGAAACGGAGCAATCTAATTTTTTTGCCATTTCCGTTACCATTGGTTTGCTGGTTTCAGTGGTATTACTCTCCGTAGAGACTGGTGCACAGTTCTTTAAACATTGGAAAAATACTTTGATTGAAGTGGAAAAATACAAATCTGAAAGCGCATTGGCACAATTAGAAAATCTTAAAAGTCAATTAAATCCTCATTTTTTGTTCAATAACATGAGCGTTTTGTCATCGTTGGTTTATAAAGATCAAGACAAAGCAGTGGATTTTATCAATCAACTTTCGAAAGTTTACCGCTATTTATTGGACAATAAAAACAGTGAATTGGTCACTTTAAAAGAGGAATTGACTTTCATTGAATCTTATTTATATTTGTTGGACATCAGATATTCACCAAATTTACATTTCAAGGTTCAAATTCCAGAAGATAAATTGAATTTACATTTGCCACCGATGTCAGTGCAATTATTGATAGAAAATGCAATCAAACACAACGAAATCTCGTCCGATTTCCCACTTACTGTCGAGATTTATATTGTCAATGATAATTTACTGGTTGTAAATAATTTAAGAAAAAGAATTGATTCAGAATTTAGTTCTAATACTGGATTGAAAAACATCCAATCGCGCTATGCTTTTTTCACTGACAAAGAGGTAATTATCGAACAAACAGAAAGTCAATTCAAGGTTTCCATTCCAATTTTATCCATTTTATGAAAATAATCATTATCGAAGACGAGCAATTGTCTGCAGAACATTTGGAATTATTGCTTTTGAGAATTGATCCAACGATTCAAGTTGTTCACCGTTTTGAATCTGTAAAACAGAGTGTTGAAGCTTTTAAAAATGGAGTGGAGGCAGACTTGCTTTTCATGGACATTCATTTAGCAGACGGAAATAGTTTTGAGATTTTCAAAAAAGTAAATATTGAAATTCCTGTGATTTTTACAACAGCTTTTGATCAATATGCCATTCAAGCATTCAAAACGAATAGCATTGATTATTTATTGAAACCAATTGGCGTGGGCGATTTACAGGTTTCATTGCAAAAGTTTCAAAAGATCAGTCAGAATCAAAATCTGATTCAAAACTTGATAAATATCGCCCAACCGAAGCCTTTCAAAAATCGGTTTATGGTGAGATTGGGTGAGAACATCATTTCTGTCAAGACGGAAGAAATAGACCATTTTAAAGCCGAAGATGGGATTGTACTTTTTGCAAATAAACAAGGAAAGCGTTATCCTGTGAATTATACTTTAGACCAATTGGAACCGATATTGGATTCAGCTATTTTTTTTAGAATCAATCGAAAGGTAATTATTCACATAGACTCGATTCAAAAAGTAGGTTCATTTTTCAATAGTCGATTGAAAGTGAATACGCAATTTATTGATGGAGATGATACTGTTGTGAGCAGAGAGCGTGTAGGGAATTTCAAAGATTGGCTGAATCGGTAATCCAAATTAAAAAAAATCCCACCTGAAAATTTTCAAATGGGATTTTATATTGTTAGAAATTTGCTTAATTCATCTCTAATTCTTCCTCTAATTCAGTGTCTAAATGCTGTTGAACTACTTCAATTGCATTGGTTATCACATCGCTCAATGCAGTAATGAACGTTCCTTTTTCGGCGATGCTGATTGCATGTTTGATTGCGTCGACTTCTAGTTTGATAATTTCATAGGTAACTTTTTTATCAACTGAAGCGATTCCTTTCAAAATCAAATCAATGATTTCTTGTTCAGTTCTGCCACGCAAATGTTTTTCTTGTCTGATAATAATGTGGTCAAACATTCTTGCCGCAATCACTGCACATTCAACGATGTCTTCATCACGTCTGTCGCCAACGCCAGCAATGATCCCAATTTTGTGTTTAGATTCAACACTTTCCAGGTATTCTTCCACGCCTCTGTATCCAGAAGGATTGTGGGCAAAATCAATCATTACTTTGAAATTCTTGAAATCAAAAATATTCATTCTTCCTGGTGTTTGAACCGCTCCGGGAATGAAAGTATTCAAAGAAACTTTGATATCGTCGGTTTTGAAACCATACAAATAACTCGCTAAAGTTGCAGCCAATGTGTTTGCAATCATAAATTTAGCTTTGCCATTTAAAGTTAATGGAACATGAGTTGCTTTTTCAACGCGCATTTTCCAATCGCCTTTTTTGATGGTGATAAATCCATTTTCATAAATTGCAGCAATTCCGCCTTGTTTACAATGATTTACAATAACATGATGTTCTTCATCCATGCTAAAATAGGCAACTTTGCAATCCAAATCTTTGGCAATTTCAACACAGTTTTCATCTTCAGCATTCAATACTGCCCAGCCGTCTTTTTTGATACTTTTAACGACAACAGATTTTACACGCGCTAAATCTTTTAAATCGTGAATATCATTTAATCCTAAATGGTCTTCTTGAATATTGGTGATAATTCCAATGTCAGATCGACTGTATCCCAGACCTGATCTTAAAATTCCACCACGGGCTGTTTCCAAAATAGCAAATTCAACTGTTGGATCTTTTAGAATATATTCCGCACTGATTGGACCCGTTGTGTCGCCCTTTTCCATCATGTGATTTTGAACATAAATCCCGTCTGAAGTTGTGAAACCAACTGTAAATCCATTATTTTTAACAATGTGTGCCAAAAGTCTGGTTGTCGTTGTTTTTCCATTGGTTCCGGTTACTGAAATAATTGGAATTCTCGAAGGCTTTCCTGGAGGATACAACATATCAATCACTGGCGCAGCAACGTTTCTGGGCAAACCTTCAGAAGGAGCCAAGTGCATTCTAAATCCTGGCGCTGCATTTACTTCAAGAACGACGCCACCATTTTCTTTCAATGATTGTGTCAAGTTGGAAGCCATGATATCAATTCCGCAAACATCTAAGCCAATAACACGGGCAATTCGCTCTGCTAAAAAGATATTTTCTGGATGCATCATTTCAGTAATATCAATAGAAGTTCCACCTGTACTTAAATTGGCAGTTGATTTTAAGTAAACGATTTCGTCTTCGGTTGGCACGGAATCAACGGTATAATTCAATTTTTGCAATAATTCCAAAGTATCACGATCAACAGTGATTTCTGTCAAAACATTTTCATGACCATAACCACGTCTTGGATCTTCATTTGTCAAATCAATTAATTGTTGAATCGTATTTTCTCCATCTCCAACAACATGCGCAGGAACGCGTTGTGCAGCTGCAACAACTTTATTATCAATTACTAAAACCCTGTAATCAAATCCAGTGATGAATTTTTCAACGATGACTCTTCTGGAATATTTTTTAGCAAAATCTAAACCTTCAACTGCATCTTCCCACATATTTACATTGATTGATGCACCTTTTCCATGATTTCCATCTAAAGGTTTAATCACTATGGGATAGCCGATTTTACGAATGGTGTTTGCCAAATCTTCTTCATCCGCACAAATATCACCTTTGGCAACAGGAATTGACGCATTGTCCAACATTTTTTTGGTTTCCTCCTTGTTGCAAGCAATGTCAACAGCAATGTTACTCGTTTTGCAAGTGATTGTTGCTTGAAATCGCATTTGATTCACTCCATATCCTAATTGAACCAATGAATTTGTGCCCAGTCGAATCCAAGGAATATCTCTTGCAACAGCTTCCTCAACAATACTTCCAGTGCTTGGACCTAAACGAACATCTTCGCGAATTTCTCTCATTGCTTTGATGTCGGCAAGAAGGTCATAATCTGAGCCATCAATCAACGCTTGTGCAATTCTAACTGAAGATTCAGCAGCGTAAATGCCCACTTTTTCTTCCACGTAACTAAAAACTACATTGTAAATACCCGGTGTTTTGGTTTCTCTTGTTCGACCATAACCAGTATCCATTCCGGCCAAAGTTTGAATTTCAAGCGCTATGTGTTCGATTACATGCCCCATCCACGTTCCTTTTTCTACTCTAAAAAAGAAACCGCCGCGCTCGCCTTCAGAGCATCTGTGCTCAATCATAGAAGGAAACATGGCTTCCAATCTTTTTCCAAAACCATCGATTTTATTGGTTGGTAATTCTTCCAACTCTTCCAAATCTAAACGCATTTGAATTAATTTTTTGCGTTGTACGCTCCAAATATTTGGACCTCTTAATGCCTGGGTGCTCAATATTTTCATTAGTCGAAAGTTTTTTTGTTTGTTTGAACATAGTTTTTTGAAAGTTAAATAAATATTTTAGAACTGATTGACTTTTTTTACAGAATGATTGATTTTCTGCAAATTAATTCATAAAAAAAACAATGATTTAGATTACTTTGTGCTTAAATTAAACTTTCATTTTGAATTTCATTTTGATAATCAAGGAAATAAAATTTGAGATTAGAATTGTTTCAATACCTCCATTGAAAATGTATGAATTGTTAATTTAATATCAATTTTGTTAGCAACAAAGAGGATAATCATGTCCTGCTTATGATTATTTAAAATAATTTTGACGGCTATGAGTCCAACTGGAAAATTAATGATTATCGGAGGTGCAATAGATAAAGGCAGCTTCACAGAAACAGGGTTTGAAAAACAAGTAGAGAATAACTTGAATTTCTTCGAAACTGGAATTTTGAAAAGAATTATCAATGAATCTAAGTTTAAAGAAGATTCTCAAATTGAAATAATTACGACTGCATCTAAAGTTCCACATGAAGTTGGTGAAGAATACGCAAGAGCTTTCAATTACTTAGGTGCAAAAAATGTTGAAGTTTTACACATCGAAAAAAGAGAACAAGCTTTGCAACAAAATACTTTTGACCGCATTCAAAATGCCGATGTTGTTATGTTTACAGGCGGCGATCAATTGCGTTTGACTTCTATTTTAGGTGGTACACCAATGCATGATTTGATTTTGAAAAAATACGAAACTGAGGAATTCGTATATGCTGGAACTTCAGCAGGTGCTGCCGCTGCTTCTCAAAGCATGATTTATCAAGGTTCCAGCAGCGAAGCATTGTTGAAAGGCGAAATCAAAATCACCAGTGGTTTAGGTTTAATTGATGATGTTGTCATTGATACGCATTTTGTGCAGCGAGGCAGAATAGGCAGACTTTTTCAAGCGGTTGTGGGAAATCCAAAAACTTTGGGAATTGGTCTTGGAGAGGACACAGGACTTTTGATAACAGATGGTTATAAAATGGAAGCCTTAGGTTCTGGATTGGTGATTTTAGTAGATGGAAGAAACATTGCCGATACCAATTTGACGCAAGTGGAACTTGGAAAACCAATTTCTATCAAAAATTTGGTGGTACACGTAATGAGTCAGCGTGATTTATATGATTTGAATACACATGATTTAATCATTCATGGGGTTTAAAAACAAAAAAAAAGAATATGAAACTCATAATTCACGGTGGATTTTTCAGCGAATCTTCAACTAATTCAGAGACAAAAATTGCCAAACAAGAGTCTTTGAAACGCATTTTATTAAGTAGTTATGACTATTTGAAGAATCATTCGGCTTTTGAAACAGTTATTCATGCAGTTGAGCAATTGGAAGACGATTTACTTTTTAACGCTGGAATAGGTTCACAAATTCAAAGTGATGGTAAAATTCGCATGAGTGCTTCTGTGATGGATGGAACTTCGAAAAAATTCAGCGGTGTCATCAATATTGAAAATGTGAAAAATCCAATTCGCGTGGCGGAAAAATTAATGAATTTTGATGACCGTGTTTTAGGTGGAGAAGGTGCAATTAAATTCGCAAGAGCCAATCATTTTGCTGAATTTAATCCTGAAATTCCTCAAAGAAAAAGTGAATTTGAAGAGAAACTTAAATCTTTGGGAACCGGAACTGTTGGTTGTGTGGCATTGGACAATAATGGAAAAATAGCTGCTGCAACATCCACAGGCGGAAAAGGTTTCGAAATGGCTGGTAGAATTTCAGATTCTGCAACAACAGCCGGAAATTATGCCAATGAATTTTGTGGTGTAAGTTGCACAGGAGTTGGTGAAGATATTGTCAGCGGAGCTGTTGCAACTAAAATTGGTATTCGAATGGCTGATGGATTTGAAATCGAAGCTGCAGTTGAAAAAACCTTCAAAGAACTTTCGGAATTTGATGGATTTGCTGGTGCAATCGTTTTGGATGCGAAAGGAAATTTTTACCACAGAGATTCGTATCCTTCGATGGTTTTTGCAAGTTATGATGGACAGCAATTCGAAGTTTTCGAGTAAATTAATTAAGTGAATAAAAAAAGCCTCGAAATTCGAGGCTTTAAGAAAAAGTATATCAATTTATTGAATAGTTAATTTTTTCTCTAAATCTTCCAAATAGACTTTAAAATGTTTGTCAGTTTCAGATAAATTAGAAACTGTTCTGCAAGCATGCAAAACGGTTGCGTGGTCTTTTCCTCCACAATGAGCTCCGATACTTGCCAACGAAGATTTTGTCATTTTCTTGGAGAAATACATAGAAATTTGTCTCGCTTGTACAACTTCTCTTTTTCTCGTTTTCGATTTCAAAATTTCGATTGCCAAATCAAAATAATCACAAACTACTTTTTGGATATAATCGATAGAAACTTCACGGGCTGTATTTTTGACAAATTTGTCAATCATTTGTTTCGCAAGTTCTAAAGTGATTGCTTTTTTATTCAGAGAAGCTTGAGCTAATAATGAAGTCCAAGCGCCTTCCATCTCGCGGATATTGGTATTTATGCTGTAAGCTAAATATTCAACAACTTCACGCGGAAGCTCGATACCATTTCCGTACATTTTCTTTTCTAAGATCGCAATTCTTGTTTCTAAATCTGGCGCTGCCAAATCAGCTGAAAGTCCCCATTTGAAACGAGAAAGTAAGCGTTGCTCCATTCCTTGCATTTCTACTGGTGGTTTATCAGAAGTTAAAATGATTTGTTTTCCATTTTGGTGTAAATGATTGAAAACATGAAAGAAAACGTCTTGTGTCTTGTCTTTTCCTGAGAAAAACTGCACATCATCAATAATTAAAACATCAATCATTTGATAGAAATGAATGAAATCATTGGTTGATTGATTTTTAATTGCGTCAATAAATTGGTGCGCAAATTTTTCAGAACCAACATAAAGGACTGTTTTGTTTGGAAACTGATTTTTGATTCCAATACCTATTGCATGCGCTAAATGTGTTTTTCCAAGACCAACACCACCATAAATCAACAACGGATTAAAAGCAGTACCTCCAGGCTTGTTAGCAACAGCAAAACCAGCTGATCTAGCCAATCTATTGCAATCGCCTTCAACAAAGTTTTCAAATGAATAGGATGGATTCAAATTAGAATCGACATTCACTTTTTTCAAGCCAGGAATAATAAATGGATTTCTGATTTGATTTTCACTTACATTTAAAGGCATGTTAACTGGTGCGTTTTTCAAAACCTTGCGGTCAGACGTTGGCAACTTTACAGTATACGGTGTTGAGTTTTTTGCGCTATTTTCCATGACGATACTGTATTCTAAACGACCTTCATTTCCTAATTCTTTCTTGATCACTTTTTTTAGTAAAGTAATATAATGTTCTTCTAACCATTCATAGAAAAAATGAGAAGGAACCTGAATCATCAAAATATTATTTTCTAATTTGATTGGTATAATTGGTTCAAACCATGTTTTATACGCTTGCAAGGGAATGTTATCCTTGATTACTTTTGAACATGCATTCCAAATGCCTTCGTGGTTATTACTCATTTAATTTTTTATTGTGTAGTTATTACTTTATTGTGTTCAAAACTTTTCTTTTGGTTTAAAATGCTTAAAACAAAAAGATTAGTTTATGCTTGTTATCTTGGTACAAATATTTACAAAAAAAAGTTAAAAAAAAAATAAAAAAGGGGTTGACTTTCTACTTTTTTTTACTTGTGCCAAAAATATTTTTTTCAATTACAAATTCAGCACAAAATTGAATAAATGAAAAAACAGTTAATCAACTTGAAATAATAGATTTGGGAATAAATTGATTTTTTTTTTGCCTAAATTAGACATTATTTTGAATAAAACAAAGTTAATTTTTCTCTTTCTTGCATGTTTCCTTACATTTGTTTCAGCTTAAAAAATGAAGATGAAGGTTAATATTCAAAGCATCAGTAAAATAAGAGTTAGATATAGTGAAACCGATCAAATGGGATATTGCTATTATGGCAATTATGCACAATATTTTGAAGTCGGCAGAGTAGAAGCATTGAGGGATTTTGGTTTTAGTTACAAAGAATTAGAATTTCAAGGAATCATGTTGCCTGTTGCTGAATTCAATGTAAATTATTTAAGTCCTGCTTTTTATGATGATGAGTTAACTATTGTGACAAAAATAATATCACTAGTCGGTGCAAGAATCTATTTTGAATATGAAGTTTTAAATCCAGCAGGAAACTGTATTTCTAAAGCTTCAACTACGTTGGTTTTTGTTTCAAAAGTAAATATGAGACCAATTCAACCTCCTGCAAGTTTTGTTGAATTAATGAAAAAACACGAAGCTCATGAAGGATAACTTTGAATTTATTGCATTTTCAGAAACGTCACTTTCTGAAATTACTTCAATCAGAAATGGGGAAGTGAAATTAGGGCAAAAGTTGCTCACGATGAATGATGAATTGGCCAATGCAAATTACTTTATCCTAGGGGTTTCTGAAGATATTGGGCCACAATCTAATGGTGGTTTTGGAGGTTCAACAACCGCTTTTAGTGCATTTTTGAAAAGATTTGTCAACATTCAATCCAATCAATTTTTAATTGGTGAAAACATACTTGTCTTAGGTGAAATAATATCAAATGTTGAATTTCAAAACATAAATGATGGAAGAAAACTTGTCGAAGAATTGGATCTATTTGTTGAATCAATTCTCTCTCCGCTTATAATCAAAGGATTGATTCCTATTGTGATTGGTGGAGGACACAATAATGCTTTTCCGTTAATAAAAACAATTAGTAAAATAATTGGTAACCCAATTTCGGTGATCAACTTTGATCCTCATGCTGATTTTCGTTCTTTAGAAGGCCGTCACAGCGGAAATCCATTTTCTTATGCTTTCGATCAGGGTTATTTGCAAAAATATGCCGTGCTAGGTTTACATCAATCATATAATTCTCAGTTTATTCTGGATCAATTGAAGAAGCATGATTTTATATTTTCATTTTTTGATGATTATTTGATCGGAAATGCCAATTTTAATGAAGATCTAAAAATATTTTTCGAATACATAAATGTCCATAAATTTGGAATTGAATTAGATTTAGATGCTATTTCTTATATGCCCAGTAGCGCTTATTCTCCAAGTGGAATGTCAATTGAAGCAGCACGAACTTATATATTAAAAATGGCAAAATCTAAAAATGTTCAATATTTGCATTTACCTGAGGCTGCTCCCGTAGGCGAAAAAGAGGAAACGATTGCTGGTAAAACTTTGGCTTATTTGGTTTCAGATTTCATTAAAGCAAATTCAGTTGGAAAATAAATTGTTATTAATTACGCCGCCATTTACTCAATTAAATACGCCGTATCCTGCAACAGCTTATTTGAAAGGATTTTTGAATACGCAAAACATTGATTCAACGCAGGCAGATTTAGGAATAGAAGTGATTCTAGCCTTGTTTTCTAGCAAAGGTTTGATAAAACTGTTTGAAACAATTCAAAATACAACTTTTGATTTAAGTGAAAACGCCTCGAGAATAATAGCACTTCAGCAAGATTATATCCAAAAAATTGATGCTGTAATTTTGTTTCTTCAGGGGAAAAATGCCAATTTAGCGCATGCCATTTGTCAAGATGAATTTTTGCCAGAAGCAAATAGATTTGCACAACTTGACGAACTAGATTGGGCTTTCGGAATCATGGGTAATCAAGATAAAGCCAAACATTTAGCAACTTTGTTTTTAGAGGATTTGTCAGATTTAATTATTGAAACTGTCGATCCTCATTTTGGATTTAGTCGCTACGCTGAAAGATTGGGAAGATCGGCCAGCAGCTTTGATGAAATGTATCAAGCTTTGCAACTTGAATTGACCTATATTGATGAAATTACTTTGGAATTATTGAATCAAAAAATTCTTTCAAATCAACCTAATTTTATCGCTTTTTCGGTTCCATTTCCGGGCAATTTATATGCTGCTTTTCGATGTGCACAATTCATTAAGAAGTATTTTCCTCAGATTAAAACTGCCATGGGTGGTGGTTTTCCAAATACTGAATTAAGGTCTTTATCCGACGCACGTGTTTTTGAATTTTTTGATTTTATAACCTTAGATGATGGCGAAGCGCCTATTCAAAATTTACTTCAATTAATTAAGGGTAAAAGATTGATTAATAATTTAAAAAGAACATTTGTTTGTGTTGAAAATGAAGTCAGATACATCAATAATTCTGAAACGGCAGATTACAAACAAAAAGATTTAGGAACACCAGATTACAGTGATTTATTTTTAGAAAAATACATTTCAGTGATTGAAATTGTGAATCCAATGCATCGGATGTGGAGTGATGGAAGGTGGAATAAATTGACCATGGCGCACGGCTGCTATTGGGGGAAATGTACATTCTGCGATATTTCTTTGGATTATATTAAAATCTACGAACCAGCGACAGCCAAATTGTTGGTCGATCGAATGGAAGAAATGATGCTGCAAACTGGAGAAAATGGTTTTCACTTTGTAGATGAAGCGGCACCACCGGCTCTGATGCGAGAATTGGCGTTGGAAATTATCAGAAGAAAATTGGTAGTTGTTTGGTGGACAAACATTCGATTTGAGAAAAGTTTTACGGCTGATTTGTGTAAATTATTGAAAAATTCAGGTTGCATCGCCGTTTCTGGTGGATTGGAAGTCGCCTCAGATCGCTTGTTAAAGTTGATAGATAAAGGTGTTTCTGTTTCTCAAGTAGCACAAGTGACCAGAAATTTCACTGAATCAGGAATTATGGTGCATGCCTATTTAATGTATGGATTTCCTACGCAAACTGTTCAAGAAACAATTGATTCATTGGAAATGGTGCGACAATTATTTGAAAATGGAGTACTTCAATCTGGTTTTTGGCATCAATTTGCCATGACAGTGCACAGTCCTATTGGTTTGGATCCAGGAAAATTTGATGTGATTCGCGAAAATGTCGAAATTGGAACTTTTGCCAATAATGATTTGATTCACATTGATAAAACAGGCATTGATCACGAGATGTTTAGTTTTGGATTGAAGAAATCGTTGTACAATTTCATGCACGGAATTGGTTTTGAAATACCATTAAATCAATGGTTTGATGAAAGTGAAATAGGAGTGAGGCTACCAAAAACAAAGGTTCCGAAAGATTTTATTTGGAATGCATTGAATGAAGATACTTTGAGTTTTACAAAACCAAACGCAAAAATTGTTTGGTTAGGAATTCAACCTGCAATTGATTTTTTTATCAAAAAGAAAAAAGGAAACGAGTGGGAAATGGCGCAATTGAATTTTTATTCTAAGAAAGCTACTTTTTCAATTCAAGTTGAGAAAGGAAATGGAATTTGGTTGTTTGAAATACTTTGTAAACTTTCGGTTTATGAATCTAAACATTGGAATTTTTCTGAATTAAGATCAAATTTTGAATCAACTCAAACAGAAGATTTTGAGTTGTTTTGGAATTCGAAACCAATTTTGATTTTGAGAGAAAATGGGTTGCTAAGTTTATAGGAATTTAGATTCTTGATAATTTGATTTCAAAAAAGTTTAATCCTTTTGGCAATAGAAAATGCTCTTTTTCAACTTCAATCAAGTCATATAAATTAAACTCAATCCCATCAATTTCAATTGATTCATTTAAAATAAAAAGCAATAAAAAATCACTTTTCTTTGGTGAAAATGTTGGTTCAGATATTTCTCGGTAACTGAATTTTAGCTCAAAATTATCATTGAAAATCACATTAAAATCCCTCGCTTTTCCCTTGCTACTGGTTTGCCAAGATCCATGGAAACAATCATTTTCAAATTTTTGCAGCTTTTTAGAATATTTTCCCTGGTGAATAATTTCAAGATTTCCTTCCAGATTAGCTAAAAGGCGATTGTAATTTGGTAACGGAGTAAAAGTGGATTCTTCAGCGTCAATGGTGGCTGTACTGATTCTAAAATCAAAGTTTTTTTGTGCAAAAACAGAATCTTCAGGAAATATGAAAAGTTGAGAAGTTGTTCCGCCAGACCAATTAGTTGTCGAAGCATTTTGAAATCGATGAATTTTAAACATTTGTTTTTTTTACAAAAGAAATTAAAATTATGATTCAACAGGTTATTTAATTTCGCATTTATTGGTGGAAATAAATTTTTTCCAAAAAAAATCAAATTCTTCGTATTTATAAAGTTTAGCACTTCAATTTACGCTTTGATAACTTCAAAATATCTTAATGTAAACTAACTTTTCATTAATTTTGTAAAACATTTTAATATTATAACATGTCATTCGAAGTCAAAGAATTAAAATCAAAAGAAGAAATTTTAAAGTATTTGAGCGTATTGAAGTTTTTGTATCCTGAGTTGACTTATGAGAAATATAGCGAGATGTTGGATGATATGCTCAACGCAAACTATGGTCAATTGGCCGTTTTTGAAGGTGACAAATGCATTGCAATCAGTGGTTTTTGGTGTGGAACAAAATTGTGGTGTGGAAAATACATTGAATTAGACAATGTGGTTGTGGATCCGAGTTATCGTTCAAAAGGAATTGGGAAATTGATGTCTGATTTTTTGGAAAAGAAAGCACTAGAAATGAAGTGTACAATTTTAGTTTTAGATGCTTATACAAACAATTTTGGTGCACATCGATTTTATTACAACCAAGGATACGGACCAAAAGGATTTCACTTTGTTAAGGTACTAGATGAAAATGGTTTGACTTGATTATCTAATGGCATTCACATCTTTTAAATCTCCTCTTAATTCCGCTTTACAACCTTTTGGTATTGACATTGAATAATTTACAAAGAAAAATTTCAATTTCATTCCTTCTTTTTTGAATTTTTCGTCCAAATTATTTGGAATTAAATTCATTTCTTTAGATCCGACTTTGGTTGTAATTGTAGCGCCACAGTTTTCATCTAAATGAACAATTCCAGTGACTCTTTCTGCAGTAAATATTTGTTTTTTGCTTGACTGATTTACTTGAGTAATATTTTTGGAACTTGTGCACGCAAAAAACACAAACAAAGCAGCAAATAAAACTAAAAATTTCATAATCCAATTTTTATCAAATTTACCATAATCAATTTCAATTCAAAAGATTTTGGGATATATTTTTCTACTATTAGGCACAAAAAAAGGAGAACTTTCGCTCTCCTTTCAATTCAAATAATGATTTGATTAGAATCTCCAACCTAAACGGAAATTGCTAATGAAATTATTTCCCATCATTGAAGCTTTTCCTTCGTTAGAAGTTGCGTTGATTGTTGCACCTCCAGCTGTAGTTACATCACTTCCTGCTTTGTCAGTCATTGACTGAAAACCAAGACCTAATTCAAGACCTAAGTAAAAATTTTCAGCGAAATAGTAATCTGTACCTGCAACTAAATTAACTCCGAAAGTTGAATATTTAGCTTCAATACTTCTTTTGTAGTCAGCATTGTAACCTGCTCCATCATAATTTGACCACTCATTCGTTGATTTTCCACCACCTAAAACGATGTCTAAACCACCATAAGGAGACAAACGATCAGTACCAGCGAAGTGATATTCACCTCCGATTGAAGCTGCCCATCCACCATCTTTGTTTATTTCGGTTCCAGAAGCTCCAGTATTAACATCTTCATTCTCGAAATAATTAAATGTTTCACTGCTCTTACTCATACCAAAAGTAACTCTTGCTGCAATGTTATCTTTCACGAAATAACGGAAACGAATTGCTGGAGCGCTGAAAGACAATGTTGAAGCATCGAATCCAACTTGACCTTCTAAAGAGAAAGGTGTTTCAGCTGTTGCTTTTTGTGCGAACGTTGAACCTGTCAACGCAATTGCACCTACTAAAATGGCTAATTTTTTCATAATGATAAAAATTTGTTTTGTTTGGTGCTAATGTACTTCACTAATGGTATAAATGTTTCAAAAAAGAATCAACAATTTTTGGTTGAAAAGTGAATTTAAATTTAAATCATTGTATATTAAATATTTATGTCGAATTAATTCTTTGTTTTTTTAGCATTAATTTTTAAGTTTTAACAGTCAGATAAAAATATTAACGCTTTTTGATGGGTTAAAAAAAAAATATTGCTCTGTAACTACTCTTTTAAGACCATATCAATGCATAAAACGGCTCCTAGAATTAAGATTCTTTTGGGGTCATTTGGGGAGACATTTTCAAAAATATTAAGAATATAATTGTCTGCTGTTGTAAATAATTCCTTTCCTAATCCCGCCCATTTCTTGCTTACATGCGCAAATTCCTCTGTGTCATTAGCAAATTTGAAATCCCAACTTGTCCATTTTCCTTTCAATGTACAAAGCATGTTTTCATTGGAATCAAGTACATCGAATTTTCCTCCAATTGAAAATAATTTCTGTTTGAATTTGCCAACCAAAATTCCCTTTTCGTCGAATACATCAACATTGGAGAGAATCAATGAAAAACCTCTTTTAACCGTTAAAACTGGATTTCCCTCGGCATCTTTCACTTCCACATGAAAAGGTGTCATTCTTTTATAAGCAGAAAAACGAAAAACCTTAGTTAAAAAGCCTAATTTCTCTTCCCTGCAAGTCATTAAAAGGTTTTCATTTTCAGGGTCTAAAATATCAAAGTTGTTCGCTGCTTTGAAAATCCCCACATGTTCTTTCACAAAAAACACATTCTTTTTTAAAATTGCATTCATATTATTTTTCTTATTTGAACAGAATCGCTTTACGAATAGATATTAAGATTTTAGGATAGTAGGATTTTAAGACTTGATTTATGCGACTTATCACATAATTTTTAATTGACTAATTTAGAGATCAAAAATTTAAAGACGAACAATTTACGTATAGAATCTTTGATCTAAAATCTATAGTCTAATATCTAATTAATCCTTTTTCACTTTCTCCCACGTCTCAAACATCTTTTCTTGCGAAGGTCTATTTGCTTCAATTTCGGTCAAAGGTTCAACTTCAATCAGTGTTTCCTGACATTCCTTTGGCAGTGCTTGATACAAAGCTGTTCCTTTTGTTTTCCATGCGATCATTTCGTCAGAAACTTGTTTGATTATTTTTGCCGGATTTCCAACTACCAAGCTTCTTTTCGGAATTTCCATTTTTGCCGGAACGAAACAAAGCGCGCCAACTATACATTCAGCTTCAATCGTCACATCATCCATAATGACGCTATTCATGCCAATCAAGCAATTTTCGCCGATGATTCCGCCATGTATTATTGCACCATGACCAATGTGAGCGCCTTTTCTCAAAATCGTTGTGGTGCCCGGAAACATGTGAATCGTGCAATTTTCTTGCACATTACAACCATCTTCAATAATTATTTGTCCCCAATCTCCTCGAATTGCAGCACCAGGACCAATGTACACATTTTCACCGATGATGACATTTCCTGTTACAGATGCTTTTGGGTGCACAAAACTGCTTGGTTTTACAACGGGAATAAAACCGTTAAAAGCGTAAATTGACATTTTTTACTAATTTATGAATGTAAAAATAGTGTAAATTTACAAGCTATTCAAAATCAAAAAATGAGTTATTGTAAATTCTGTGAAACCAAGGAACCACAAGAGATAAATCGTTTGTATCACGATACTCAATATGGTTTTCCTATTGATTCTGACGATGAACTTTTTGGGCGCTTGATCCTAGAAATCAATCAAGCGGGGCTTTCTTGGCAAACAATTTTAATAAAACAAGACAATTTCAGAAATGCATTTGACGATTTCTCGATAGAAAAAATTGCAAATTACAACCAACAAAAAATGGATGAATTACTTCAGAATTCAGGTATAATTAGAAATAGATTAAAGATAAATGCAGCAATACACAATGCTAGAGCAGTTATATCGTTACAAAAAGAGCATGGATCATTCAAAAAATGGCTAGAAATTAATTCTCCAAAAACAAAAGAAGAATGGGTCAAACTTTTTAAAAAGGACTTTAAATTTGTTGGAGGAGAAATTATCAATGAATTTTTAATGAGTGTAGGCTATTTAAAGGGTGCGCATGACGGAGGATGCAAGATTTTTAGTGTAGTTTTGTTGTCAAATCCAGATTGGAAGAAATACGAAAACATATAGTTCGATTTGGTGTTATATTAAATAAAAATTAAAATTCTAAAAATGAAAATATCAGCTTTAATTCTATCTGCTTGTTTGTTATCAAACGTAAGTTTTAGTCAATTTGCAATCGGCGGAGGTCCAGCGCTATTGAAAGCTTTTGGTGTAGAACAACCTTATGTAGGTATTCAAGTGATGGGTGAGTATCCGATTGATGAGCAAAGTTCTTACTATGGTAAAATTTCTTTTTATGGAAAGCACAAAGGCGTTTCTACTTTGGTAGCTGTAAATGCGATTGATTTTAATACGCAACCCTCTTTTCTAGAAATTAATTCTCGCAATTCTTTCAATTACACGAGTATTGAAGGTGGACGCAGGTATTATTTTGGAAACGGTTATGATTATGGATTCGCGCCTTATGGTGGAACACATTTGATGGCAGTTTTCAATACGGCCAAATTAATTACAGATGATTACGACCAATCAAAATACCAATTAAATACCACTGAAGCAAAAGGTAATATTTTCAGTTTGGCTTTTGGATTATCAGGCGGAGTAAAGAATGACTTTGCTTGGGGCACTTTATATTTTGACGCTTCTTTTGATTATTTCATCTTGCTACAACCTACCAATAACCTAGCAACCAATGCTTTCAATGAGCATGGAAGTCAATTGCTTTTTACATTTGGCTTGGGATATAAGAAAACTATTTTTTAAGCTGAATTAAAGATTTTAAATTTCCACTTCTTGATAATTTCAAATTATCAAGAAAAATGTAATTCATAAATTATTGCCTTAATGATTGGTTGAGGCTTTTTTTATGTTTTTTATTATCTAAATTTTTGCTCTAAAGAAAAAAATATTCGATTTACACAAGTTTTAGCGCAAAAAAAGAGGTGTACAATAGCACACCTCTCTAATTCTTTTAAAAACTGACTAGTTGATACCGTCAGTTAAATCAGATCCAGCTTTGAATTTAATCACTTTTTTAGCAGCGATTTGAATTTCTTTACCAGTTTGTGGGTTACGACCTGTTCTTGCAGCTCTTTCAGTTACTGAAAAAGAACCGAATCCTACTAGAGAAATTCTGTCGCTGTTTTTCATTGCTGCTGAAGTAGCGCTTACAAATGCGTCCAATGCTTTTTTTGAATCTGCTTTAGACAATCCAGACTCGTTTGCCATTGCATCGATTAATTCTGCTTTGTTCATAGTTTTTGGTTTTTAGAAATTTTTTCTATTAATTTATCGAAACAAATATAAACGAATATCTATGCGTAGCGCGACTTTTTAGTAAAAAAAAAGCGATTTGTTGAAAAATGTCAATACTTGTTAATAAGATAATAAGTCCTAAACATTGAATAAGCGTTTGTATTATAGTGATTTGACTCCTTAATTTTAGCCGATTCACATTTATTTAAAAATTTTAATTATTTTTTAATATTGCAAAAAAATCTTTATAAACAGTAAAAAAAGTGCCTTAAACACTAGTAGTTTGGGGAAACTAGATTCTCCAATCATTGAAATTGTAACCCGCAGCGAATTCTTTGTGGTTCATTCTTCTTTTTCCTTCTGGCTGAATTTCTGTGATTCTTAAATAGAAATCACTGCAAGGAAAAAGCAATCCTTCTGCATCTTTTTTTAGTGCTATTGAATTTTCAACTGGAATAGTCGTTTTTTCAGTCCTGAAAACTTTCACTGTTCTTGATTCGTTTCTGCCGCCATTGATGATGGTTGTCCATGCAGTTGGATATGGTGAGAAACCTCGACAAAAATTGTGGACCGCTTGCACACTTTGACTCCAATCTATTTCGCACATAGGTTTAAAGATTTTTGGCGCTGCATTTAAGTTTGATTCAATCAAACTATTTTGAGAAGTGCGAACCACTGAGCCATTTTCGATTTGCGCCACGCTCTTCACTACTAATCCACTTCCAAGGAACATCAGTTTGTCGTGCAATTCGCCAGCCGTTTCATTTTCGCCAATGGCAATTTGTGCACTTTCGATGACCATTCCTGTATCAATTTCTTTTTCAATGAAAAAAGTGGTTACTCCAGTTTCTTTTTCACCATTTACAATTGCCCAATTGATAGGCGCAGCCCCACGGTATTGAGGTAGGAGAGAAGCATGCAAATTTATTGTACCTTTTGGAGGCATATTCCAAATCACTTCGGGCAACATTCTGAAAGCAACAACTACAAATAAATCGGCATGGAGTTCTCGCAATGATTGCACAAAAGTTTCATCTTTGAGATTGGTTGGCTGCAAAACAGGAATGTTATTTTCCACACAAAATATTTTCACAGCACTTTCAGCTATTTTTTGACCTCTTCCTGCTGGTTTATCTGGCGCTGTGATACTGGCAACTACTTTAAAATTGTGACTAATCAAACCGTCTAAAATCCCTACAGCGAAATCAGGAGTTCCCATAAAAACAATGCGAAAATCTTTAGTTATCATATTTGCGTGTTTTTCCAATTAAAAAATTTCAAGTATAGAATAGATGCGGTTCCTAGGGTGATAAAATAAATGTATTCAACTGACCAAACCCAAAAAATATCTATATGCAATACTTTAATCAAAATAAAAGCGCCCAACGTGTAGGTGAAAACGCTTAAAAATTCAATTCCAAAACTAACCATCGTATTTCCAGAGCCATGAACCGTTTGAAATTTAACTGAAATCAGACCAAAGATAAAAATTGATCCAGAAACAAATCTCAAAATATCTGCACTTTTTTGAACGTAGGCTTCCTGAGGATTTATCCAACGAATCATTTTTTCTGGATAAAGAAATGAGCCGTGAAAGAAAATGAGAAGAAATATGATTGTTAAAAATTGAATTCTTCTTTGGATGATTTTTAGCGCGTCAAAATCTTTTCTACCTAGATATTGCGATATGTAGGTTTTTGTGGTTGCAGCAAATCCCCAAATGGGTACAAATGCTAAAAAGTAAATCGCCCGGATATTTTGCGAAATTGTCAAATCTGATTTTCCCATTTGTTCGATCCAAGTAAAGAAAATCGTCCAAGTTGAGAGTGCCATAAAACTTTGCAAAAATAAGGGGATTCCTACTTTCAATAATTCAATAAACGATTTGAATTGAAAAGCGAAATGAGAAAAAAGTCCATATTTTTTAACTTCCTTGGAGAAAATCAAGAACAGTAAAAGAAATAGCATCCCCAAACCTTCGGCACAGGTGGAAGCAATAGCAGCGCCTTTTAGTCCCATTTCTGGAATAAAATTCCAGCCAAAAATAAAAAGATAATCCATCAAAACATTGGACAAAGCGACAATCAAAGCACTGATTAATACAACCCATGTTTTGCCAATTGCATAGAAAAAGGCTTGAATTGAAAGCGTTATCACTGCAAAAAAGGTGGCAAAGCTTCTAATCGATAAAAATGAAATTTGCGCTTGAGCCAAATCATTGTGCTTGGAATACATGGGCAATAAAATCGGCATTAGAAAAAAGATCAAGCAAAACATAATGCTTCCAAAAAGAAACATTGTGAAAACAGAAGTGCCAAAAATTCTTCCCACAGCATCGCTTTTATCTTGGCCAATTCTTCTTGCAATTAAGATTTGAGATCCGTCGCTCATTCCCATCAACGCGGCAAAAACCGTGATGTAAATGAGTCCAGCATTTCCGCTTGCGTCAAAAGCCAAGGTATCATATCGACTGAGAAAACCAGCGTTTGTAAGCAATACAATGGATTGAATAAAACTGGAAACCATCAACGGAAGCGCGACGCTTAGAATCGTTCTGTATCTTAAATCTAACATGAAATCAATCTACTTGGATTACCAATCCTTTTAAATATTCACCTTCAGGATGAAAAGCATTTATCGGATGATCGGCTGGTTGGTGCAATTGTTCAATAATTCTCACTTTTCGTCCACTTTCAATGGCTGCTGCGATGATTGTGTTAGTGAACAAAAATTTATCTACCACTTGCGAACAAGAAAAAGTAAAAATCAATCCTCCTGGTTTAATTTGTCTAATTGCATGCGCGTTTAATCTTTTGTAGCCTTGAATTGCTTTGTGTCGTTTATCTCTGTGTTTGGCAAACGCTGGCGGATCAAGTACGATAATGTCATATTCCTCAGGTAATTCCTTGATATATTCCATGGTATCAGCAACAATTGATTTGTGATTTTCGCCCATTTCATTTAAAATAACATTTTCTTCAGTCAATTCAATTGCTTTTTTTGAACTGTCTAGAGAATGTGCAAAAGTTGCACCTCCAGCAATGGCTGAAAGACTGAATCCTCCAGAATAACAAAAGGTGTTCAATATTTTTTTTCCTTTTGCGTATTTTGCGATTAAATTTCTGTTTTCACGTTGGTCGATAAAGAATCCAGTTTTTTGGCCATTTACCCAGTCAATGTTATACTTTACGCCATTTTCTAATGCAATATGTGGTGTTTCGCATTCGCCAAAAATATATTCATTTCCTATTTCCAATCGTGCAGGCAAAGTATCGTTTGATTTTGAATAAATCGCAGTCAATTTATTACCTAAAACTTTTTGAAGTGCCAATGAAATGTAGTTTAAATCACGATACATTCCGATACTGTGGCATTGAATAACTGCAACGCCATTGTAAAAATCGACAATCAAACCAGGCAATGAATCGCCTTCGCCATGAATTAATCGAAAGATGTTGTTTTTTTTATTCAATAAATTCAAATTTAAACGCATTTGAACCGCATTTTGAACCATTTCATTGTAAAAATCTTGGTCAATTGGTCTGTCTGTAAACGTTAAAACACGAACAGCAATTGTACTTGGTTGAAAATGTCCTCGGGCAATAAATTGATTTTTATGTCCCACTATATCAACTAATTCTCCTTCCAAAATATCAGAAGTGTCAGTTTCAATGGCTCCAGAAAAGATCCAAGGATGAAATCGTTCAACTGAATTTTGTTTGTTTTTGCGAATTACAAGTGATTTTATGGACATATTTTGCTTTTAAATTCAGGCACAAAGGTATCAAGCTTTCTTGAAACAATGGAATTTTTGATAAAGAAAGAAAATTGGATAATATGTAAATATTTGATTTGTAGTACTTTGAATTAAAACATCCATTTCAGAAATTTTTCATCTTTGAAATAAACATCTTTTAAGAAAAGCAAACCTCCTTTGCTATTAGGAATTACGGTGATGTAATCAAATTGAATCAGAAAAGATTTTTTTAACTGAATTGGGAAATTGACTTTTCTTGAAATAATACTGTCTAAACTGTCTGGAATCATTGTGTTTTCATCTTGTGTTAAAACAATTTTCGCCAAATCAACAGGGTTTTCGCAGCGCACACAACCGTGAGAATAAGTTCTAACTGTTGTATTGAAAAGACCTTTTGAAGGTGTGTCGTGCACATAAATGCTAAACTTACTGCTGAATTCAAATTTGATAATTCCCAAAGAATTGTGTGTGCCAGGATCTTGAATTACAGAATATGGAAATGTATTTTCCTTGATTTTATTCCAATTTACCGTTGAAGGATTAATTTCTTCGCCTCGGCGGTAAATTTTCATGTGATTGCGTTTAAAATAGTTTGGATTTCGTTTCACATCTGGCAAAATTTCCTTGCTAGTGATTGAATGCGGAACATTCCAAAACGGAAATGCAACGATTGTTCTCACTTTGGCTCTAAATTCTGGCGTTTGATGATCTGGTTTTCCAACGATTACTTTGTTTTCGCTTCGAAGTGTATCAGCATTGTAAAATCTCAATTTGAATTCTGGAATGTTGACATACATGTGTTTTTTCGGGAAAGCACTTTTCCATCTCCACTTTTCCATCGCTAAAGCAGCACGTCTGCAACGGTGAAGATTTGTTTCTTCCAGTGAAAGCGCTGTACTTGTGCCCACAACGCCATCTTTTTGTTGGCCATTTTCGTTCTGAAAAGTTTTTAATGCAACGATAAATAATGAATCATTGACGTTTTCAGAACTTAAAAACCCTTTATTGAAAAGCGACTTTTTTGCTTGAATAACAGAATTTATTGAATCTTCTTTAAATGTTGGAACTTTTAAATCAATGTTTTCCAACGGATGTGAAAAGGCAAAATGAAACAATCCGTAAGCTAATTTTTGATAATTTGTATCAGCAGGACCCCAAGAAATAATTTTGACTGCAATTTCATTTTTATTTGAGGGGAAATTCAAAAAAATTTGCAGAGAATCTAAAGTTGCATATTGAATTGGGCGCAAACTTTTAGTTGCAGTATCTAAAACGCCGATTTGTAGATCAACTTTCATTCGAGCAAGCATCGAAGTGATTATAATTTCATTTTTGAGCGCATAAACACTGTCCCATTTTAAAGTCGAAAATCTTTTACTTGGCAGTCCGAATGCGATTGGAGTTTTTAAATAATTTTTAAGAATTTTTCCTGTTGCAGAAAGAGTTTCTTTTTCGCACCACATTGGCTTGAAATTTCTCGCTTTATAAAAATCTAATAGCAATTTTTGTCCTGCTTCGTCAATTCCTATTTCAGCTAGATTGCTGGCATCCAATAATTTCTCTAATTTATTTTCGTTGCTAATTTTTTGATCGAGAAAGTCAATCTTCTTTGGCTCATTTTGACAGCTGTATAAAAACAGTAAAAAGCATGAAAATATTGGAATAAAAGATGCAATTTTTATCATAACTTTGTGAAAATAACTATTTTTATACGAATAGGCTTCATTTTTAAATTTACATTATACAAATCAATACGTTAACAATAAATGCCCATTATCACATATATCATCATTGGAATTACTGTTCTCGTCTCTATGCAAGGCTTTAGTTCAAACGATTTTGCACATAAAATGTCGTTTTCTCCTTATTTAGCAAAACATTACAATCAGAAAGAAAGGTTTTTTACGCACATGTTTGTCCATTCGGATTGGGGACATTTGTTTTTCAATATGTTTTCATTTTACATGTTCGGAGAATTCATGGAAAGTGATTTGATTTTAACCTATGGAGTCGCAAAAGGAGAAATTATTTTCGGGAGTTTATATATTTTAGGTGGTTTATTTTCTACACTTTGGCCATTCATCCGAAATCAAGATACTGATACCTACTATTCAGTTGGTGCTTCTGGAGCTGTTTCAGCCATCATTTTTGCTTCTGTAATTTGGTTTCCACCTTTAAAAATGGGATTGATGTTTTTGCCTATAATGATTCCAGGTTATATTTTTGGACCCTTGTATTTGGCTTTTGAATATTATGCTTTTAGAAGAGGAGGAAGTAAAATTGCCCATGATGCGCACATTGGTGGCGCTATTTTTGGCATTATTTACATTTTAATTATTAATATTGACAAAGGAAAAGAATTAGTCAATTACATTTTCAGATAAAATGAGTGTTTTATACGTAAACAATAATGGTGTAGTTTTGCCAAATACTGGTGCAACAATCGCTGCTGGAAACAGATCTTATTTATATGGTGATGGACTTTTTGAAAGTGTCAGAATCATGAATGGAAGACCCATCAATTTTGACAATCATTTCAACAGAATTGTAGAGGGTGCCAAAGCAATGAAAATGCGAATTCCTGCTTTTTTTACCGCTGAATTTTTTGAAACGAAAATCAAAGATTTAATACAAAAATCCAATTTACAAGAAGGAGGCAAATGCCGTGTTTCGATAGATCGTGCAGCCGGCGGAACCTATTTTCCTGACACAAATGAAGTTTCTTATTTCATAGAGGTTTATCCTTATGAAGCCAATTATTTTGAATTAAATTCAAAAGGTTTAGAAGTGGACATTTACATGGACATGAAAAAACAAAAGAACTTTTTATCCAATTATAAAACAAAAAATGGTTTAATCTATGTGATGACTGCCATTGCCGCGCGCGAGAAAAACCTAGATGATTTGTTGTTGAGCAATGAAAAAGGCGGCATTTTAGAAAGTTCGAATTCTAATTTATTTGTGGTCAGTAATGGCGTACTTTATACCCCAAGTCTTGACGAAGGCTGTTTGGCCGGAACGATGCGTATGCAAGTCATTAATTTGGCGATTAATCATGGAATAAAAGTATATGAATGTAACATTTTGCCTCAAAATTTATTGGCAGCTGATGAAATTTTCTTGACCAACGCTATTCGTGGCATTTCCTGGGTTGGAGGGTACCGAACCAAAAGATATTTTAACGTGATTTCAAGAAGAATTCAGGCTTATTTGAATGATTATTGGGAAAATCACTAGTAGCATCGTTTTTCAAACGCGAATTATTCAAAATCAAATAATTCACTGAAATTTGAAGATTGTACAATTGATTCATAAAGTATTGTTAGACTATAATTCTTTTATAGCGCTTTGTACTCTTTCGTTTTTTTACTTCTGCAGCTGTTTTTTCGGTGTTTATTATCCTTTTGAGATTTACTTATTCGGATTTTTCTCTACTTTAGCGACTTACAATCTTTTTAGATATTACCATGGAATTAAACCATTTATTCTTGAAAATCAAAGTATCCGATTTTGGATTGTAATTCTCAGTTTGTTGATTGCATTCACTTGTTTTTTATTTTTTGAAACAGGTATAAAACTGTTATTTCTTTGTCTTGGATTTTTGACTTTAGGCTACAAATTTGATTTTCTATGGAAAACACATTTACGCAAAATTCCTTTTCTCAAATTGCCAATCATTGTGTTCGTTTGGATATTTTCAGGAATTACTTTTAGTTTGTTAAGTCCTGAATTAGAATTTAATAATAGTGAAATTTGGGTTTTTATAAGCGTTCAAAGTTTGTATTTTGCTGCCATTTCAATTCCTTTTGATGTATTGGGATTGCTTGAAGACAACATCGTCACAATTCCTTCAAAAGTAGGAGTGAAGCGCGCTTTTCTATTTTCAAAAACACTAATAATTATCGCCGTTGGATTAGCTTTTTTCTTTTCGCAAAACTCCTTTTTTCAATGGCCATTTTTGTTGTTTGGTGGATTCATTTTAATATGTATACAATTGTGTGAAAAATTTAAAAACAAATATTTACAATTTTATTTGTTGGATGGATCGATTGTGCTGCAAACCTTGATTTATATGTTATTTTCTAAATAAAATTTAAAATTATTCATGAATCGACTTTGACTAACATTTCAATGTGAGAAAGTTCATCATTACTTTTGAATTAATCTATTTGATTTCCTTTACTTTTGATTTTTAATTCACTCAAAAATTCAAGTTTATGAACGTACATTTTATTGCCATTGGAGGAAGTGCTATGCACAATTTAGCAATCGCATTGAGCAGAAAAGGTACAAATGTCACAGGTTCAGACGATGAAATTTTTGAACCTTCTCGCACAAGATTAGAAAAACAAGGAGTTTTACCTGAATCAATTGGTTGGTTTCCAGAGAAAATAACTTCAAGAATAGATGCAATCATTTTGGGAATGCACGCAAGAGAAGACAATCCAGAATTGCTGAAAGCGAAAGAACTAGGAATTCAAGTTTATTCTTATCCTGAATATTTATTCGAACAAAGCAAAGACAAAAAGCGCATTGTAATTGGTGGAAGTCACGGAAAAACAACGATAACTTCCATGCTTTTGCATGCTGTTTCAAAATTAGGTGTACAAGCGGATTATATGGTTGGCGCGCAATTAGACGGATATGATTGCATGGTGAAACTCACAACCGAAGCGCCTTTCATGATTTTAGAAGGCGACGAATATTTGAGTTCGCCGATTGATAGACGCCCAAAATTTCACTTATACAAACCTGATGTCGCGCTCTTGAGCGGTATTGCCTGGGATCACATCAATGTTTTTCCAACTTTTGAAAATTACG
Organism: Chryseobacterium gleum; assembly: GCA_945897805.1. GTDB lineage: Bacteria > Bacteroidota > Bacteroidia > Flavobacteriales_D > Crocinitomicaceae > JAQVCM01. Next base: position 28,411 of record CAMDFX010000006.1, on the reverse strand, counting down.
TGGATCAATTTGATATTTTTTGTCAGCAAATCACTCCAAATGGCACTTTGATTTACAACCAAGAAGATTTGGAAGTCAAAAACTTAGGCGAAAAATATACTGATAAAATCAACACCATTGCATATCAAACGCCTAAATATCAAGTTACTGAAACTGGAACTTTACTAGAATTTGAAGGAAATCACTATCCTTTGAAAATTTTTGGCGGACATAATTTGCAAAATTTGATGGGTGCAATGTATTTGGCAAAATCGATGGGAATTGAATCTGTTGATTTTTTAAAATCCATGGAAAGTTTTACTGGTGCAGGAAAAAGATTGCAAAAAGTGGCAGAATCTCCGGAATTTGTCATGTTCAAAGATTTCGCACATTCGCCTTCAAAATTAAAAGCGACAACAAAGGCTGTAAAAGAACAATATCAGCAAAGAAAAGTGGTTGCTTGCATGGAATTGCATACATTTTCATCTTTGAAAAAAGAGTTTTTACCCCAATATGAAGGCGCAATGAATGAAGCGGATGAAGCTGTTGTTTATTTCAGTCCTGAAGTTGTGAAGCACAAAAAGCTAGAACCAATTAGCAAAGAACAGGTTCAAGCGGCTTTTGGTGGAATTGTAAAAGTGATGACTGAAACTTCTGAAATATTGACTTTTATCAAAAATCAATCATGGAAAAATCAAGTTTTATTGATGATGAGCTCAGGAAATTTTGACGGAATTGATTACGACCAATTGGGAGAAGATATTATCGCTAATTTATGAAGATCAATAATGTACAATATTTATTTCCGGATTTTTTCTTAAGAAATAATTTAAAATAGTCCTGGCGTCGCGGTCTTCTTGCATATAATCGATGTGATTTTTCCAAGTTTTATTGTGGTGTTTCATGACATAAAATGGAACAAATCCATATCCTCGATAACTTCCATTTTCAATTAAAATGATGCATTTCTCATTTCTTTCACGGCCATTTTCTACGATGTAAAAATTAGAGTCGTCAAAAGAAAGTTGATCAATTAAAGATTGTACTCTTAAATTATAGGTATCAGGTTTTTCCTCCTGAATGCAAGCCCCTTCACAATTTTTGATTTGATAGCCAAAACACGCATTTTCTGTTTTGTATAAACCACAAAGCTTTTGACATAAATTCAACTTTTCGCACTGATAAGTGAGGTAACTAACGCCGTCAGCTTTGGATGTAAATGTTGTCAATGCTGTTTCCCCTTTTTTGTCAGTTTTGGCTATATACAAGTGCAAATATCCATTGGAGTCTTCGAAATCAAACAATCCATAAGGAAATAAATTTTTCCGTAAAGTTCTGTTGTATATCGGTTTGTGTTTTTTAATTAAATTGGATTCATACAAAAGTGCAATCAATTCTGAACCGGTCAATTCAAATTCAATTCTACAAATTTCGGTCATCATTTCGATGCCTTTTTTGGTTTTTGTATTCTTCAAATGTTGGTTAATTCTTTTGCGAATATGTTTGCTTTTTCCGATGTAAATCAAACGATTGGCATCATCAAAGAATTTATAGATTCCTGTTTTATCTGGTATTTCTTCCAAAGCTTCTAAATCTAAATTCGGATGCAGCGATTTTGGATTCAAATCATCTTGCATGAAAGTCATGAGATTTTTCTCACTTTGGGCAAAAAGCATTTGAAAAAGTAGGGCAGTGGCATGTGCATCTCCGCCAGCCCTGTGTCTGCCATTCAATTCTATTCCCAAAGAACGCGTCAATTTTCCTAAACTGTACGAATCATATCCCGGTAAAATGTATCTAGAAGCGCGTACAGTGCATAAATGCGGATGACGGTAATCGAAACCCAAGGACTTGAATTCGTGTCTTACAATACCGTAATCAAATCCTACATTGTGTGCTACAAAAACACAATTTTCTGAAAATTCGATAATTTTCTTGGCAACTTCATAAAATCGCGGTGCATTTTCCACCATTTTATCGCTGATTCCAGTCAATCGCACAATAAACGCAGGAATTGGCATGTCTGGATTTATTAATGTCACAAACTCATCGATGAAATTATTTCCATCGTGCTTGTACATAGCAATTTCCGTGATTTTACTCGCTTTTGGACTGCCACCAGTTGTTTCTATATCACAGATTACAAAATGCATTTTTGGGTACAAATAAACGAGTAATAAATAAGAAAAGGATACGGAAAGTCAGGAAAATAAAAAACCACTTAAAAATAATTTCAAGTGGTTTTCATAAATCAATTTAATTTCCTCAATGTTTAACTAAAAATGGTTTTGTACTTAGCACATTACCAGTGTTCAATACAACATTATAAAAACCGTCAGCCAACTTTTCAGTATTGAAAGTAAGTTCAGTTTCTAAAGGATTCAGGCTTTTGGAAGTTACTGTTCTTCCCATTGCATCTGTAATAGAAACGGTCACTTTTTCATCTAATTTTACTGATAATTGAACAGTTAAATTTTGATTTGAAGGATTTGGGAACAAATTGAATGAAGGCATTCCTCTTTCTTCGATCCCAGCGACGCTTACACATGCTTCAATTAAATTTACAGTTGTTGGTTGATATTCGTCATTTAATAAATGTACAACGCTTTCAACGCAAATATCAGGGCTTGTGATTTCACTGTAATAAATTCTCAATAAAGGTGCTATTTGGAAATTTTTAGGGATTAAGCTATCCACATAAGACATAGTAATTACTTTATTTCCGCCAGCGATAAATTGCGGTGTTGATGGGTAATTTGCAACATTAATCAAATTTTCTGCATCTGAAATGGTAATTCCAGAAACTGTGAGCTCGTATGCACTTACTTTGTTGTCAGCATTTTTCATGTAAACATCAATGTATCCCTCAGCTGTGTTGATAGTTGTGTAACCAATTTCTACAATTTGTGCTGTATTTTCGACACTATTTGGAAAGACACAATTGTTTGTGCCACCAGAATTAACAGCACAATTGACTGCTAATCCAGCGTCCCAAACGCTAATTATTCCATCGTTGCTGATGTCTTTACAAAGCGATGTTGTTACTGTTTGATCTAAAATTCCAGTGACGTATAAATTTGCATCTTGGGTTTGAACCAGCAGATTGGCATCTAAATCACCTTTTACAGCAGTTCCAGCGCAATTTCCTTCGCAATCAATTACAGCATTGCCGAAAGGAGTTCCAGCACAATCAACATAAGGTTGGCAATTTGGAAGTTGTGTAAAACCTTTTAAGCCATTGATATCTTCTGTGATTCTGATACAAACTTGCGCCCAATTGTTATCGTAATTACTTTCATAATTGCCCAATGCGTCAGGAGATTGGTCCCAATTCACTTTGATTGCCAAGATATATTCACCTGTATCAACGTCAGTAATATCAATCCATTGACAATCTAAATATTTGGCATAAATGTCACCACATTGTTTGGTAATTCCCATATTACCACAACCATATTGAGCTGTTCCGCCATCTGAACATTCTAAATCCATTACACAAAATCCATTTTTATGCCCAATTGGAATTGATTCCCCATTTGGTTTGTGCAAAATATAGTCAGCATATCCTTCGTAATGTGCATGACCATGGCAATTTTGAAATGTAAATTGATCTGGGTTATCAGTAGGATTTCCAACATAATAATCTAAATCACCAATATTTTTGATGTGCGTATCAAAAGCCAAAACAGTTCTATCACCGAAACCGTTCATACAACCTTCATCGACCATACAAGCGGTTGCTGCCTCTTGCCGAATTTCAAGTGAATTTACAATGGCAGATTCTAAAATGATTAAATCTGGTCCAGCAGGACAATTTGGATTTGGATAATAAAAGCAATTCCCATCAGAAACAGTTGCTAAAGGATTGTAATTACAGGAAGTTGAATCTGTGCAACCCGTTACTGCTCCATTGAAAGTGATGCTGAAATCGATAGAATCTGCACATGTGGCATTTGCATATAGACCAACACGAATAATGTACATTACTCCTGCCTCTAAATAAGCATCAATTCCTGCTTGCAAACCGCAATTAGCACCATCGTCATCGTAAAAAATAGTACCAGTATTATCAGTATTATAGACATAATTATTACAACTAGAATAAACCCAAAGTTTTGTATCACAAGTGCTTAATCCGCATGTAGTGATGTCATACATTCCAGTTTCTGCAGCTGTAAACGTGTAGAAAGTGTTCGGAGCAGGTGCAGTCATGTTTCCTAAACTTGCTACTAGCGGATCTTCACATATTGTTCCTTGATTACAATTTGTGTAGAAAGTTTCTCCTGAGCCATAATCTCCGCCGGAATTAACCAAGGCGCCATCCACATATAAATTGTACGAACCGGCACCAAATCCGCAACAAATACCATCATTGGCGCTGTCGTAAATAGAAAACTGAATACATGCTGTTTCTGCAACACAAATTGTATCGCCAGTAAATGCGCCATTTCCAACCTGAATACCATTTTCTCTTAAAACCCAAGTGATTTCTTGTGGATAATTGTCGGGATTAATTTCAACGATGACTTGTTTTTGACCAGTAATACATTGAGCTTGACTATTGAAATTTAAGGCAATAAGACTTAAAAATAAAATGTAGTAATTTTTCATAAGCATTTTTTTTACGGTTCTAAATTAATCTAAATAATTAACTTGTATCAATTATTTACATAAATTTAATCATGTATAATTAGTATTCTTTTTGAAGTAGAATAATTTTCTTGTTGAATTGAAATCTGATACAATCCATTTTCGAAAGTAGTCGTGTTAATCTTAAATGGCTCGCTAAAGTCAGAAATTTGATTTTGAAAGATAATTCTTCCAAGTGCATCATAAATGGTTAAAGGTAGATTTTTATTAGTTGCATTTTGAAAAGTAATTTCCACCGTTTTGTTTGCTGGATTTGGGAAGATGCTAAAATTCGAAGTTTGACTTTCTTCAAGGTTTACAAATTGCACACAGGCATCAATCAAATTGACTTTTATAGGCTTAAATTCATTGTCAAGGCAATGAATTACACTTTCAACACAAATCGAAGGATTTATGATGCTATCAAAATAAACTCGCAAAAAAGGAGTATTTAAATTGGAAGTTGCAATTAAGCTATCATTGATTGAAAGTCCGATAATTTTATTACCGTTCACATTAAATCTTGGATTATTAGGAAATTGTGTTGGATTGATTAAACTTTCAACATTTGAAATCGTGATTCCTGAAACAATTAATTCATAGGCACTTATTGAAGTTTGAGGATTTTTGATGTAAATATCGATGGACTGATTAAGTGTATTGATGGTTGTGAAACCAATTTCTACCGTTTGAGCTAAATTTGTGTTTTCATTGGGGAAATTGCAATTCAAAGCATTTAGGGCACAATTCGCGGAAAGTGCAGCATCCCAAACAGAAATGAAGGAATCGTTGCTTAAATCTTTGCAGTTTGAACTCATAATATTTTGGTCTAAAATTCCTGTAATGAATGCATCAACATCGGTCAATTCAACGATTTGATTTCCATTTATATCTCCAACGACTGCGCCGCCATTGCAATCTCCGTTACAGTCGATGGTTTCATTTCCATAACAAATTCCACCTGAAACTGTGGCCAAAGGATTGTAATTGCATGCATTTGGGTCTGTGCAACCCACAACTTCACCTAAAAATGATAAATCAAAACTTATAGTACCAGGACAACTTGCATTGTCATACAAACCAACTTTGATTAAATAGTTTGTGCCAGCTATCAGGTAGGCCGTAATTCCAGCGGCATAACCACAATTTGCGCCATCGTCATCGTAAAACAATGCGCCATTTCCATCACCATTGTATACTTGAGGTCCACAATTTTGATAAATCCAAAGTTTGGTGTCACAAGAAGATTGATTGCAAGTTGTTAGGTAATAATTTCCTGTGGTGTCTGGTGTAAACGAATAAAAATAGTTAAAACTTGGTGCTGCATAAATTCCTTCTGTCATAGGAATGGCAGTTTCACAAACAACGCCAGGTGCACAAGATTCTTGATAAGATTCTGAAAAAGTATAATTTCCGCCAGTCTGAACATTTAAACCGTTTATAATTAAATTATATGATCCATTTCCGGATCCACAACAAATCCCATCGCCATAACTATCTATAATTGTGAATTGTAAACAGCTACTTTCGCCAATACAGACGGTATCAGATAAATAATTTCCTGCGGCAATTTGTAATCCATTTTCCTTTAAATTCCAACTTATTTCTTCCGGATAATTGTCAGGGATAATTTCAATAATGACTTCTTTTTGCCCTACATTGCACTGAGAATAGCCCAAAGATGAGAAACTTAAAAGCAATATTAATATTTTACTTAATTTTTTAAACATGCGGTGTAAATATTTGCACTAAGATAATTAATTACTGCAAATAATAAATTATTTTATGATTTCACTTGATTTTTTCAAATAAGATTATACTAAGTAAGTTGAAACTGCGTTATGAAATAAAACGCTGTTAAAAGTTCTTTGCCTATGTTAAAAAATTACCCAGAAAAAACTGCTCCAAGGACTGCGGAGTTGAAAATGAGTCCATCGGAATTAACGATTTTTGCGATTTTAAATTACAGCAAATCAGTTGTTTCAAAAAAGATTAAGAACAAAAAAGTTTTGTTCAATTTGAATTAAGAACCAAAAGCTACCTAATATTAGGTAGCTTTTTTTTATTTCCATTTTTTTGCTTATTTTTAGGTCACAAAAATATTTTAAAAGAAATTTGTGAAAAGTAGCATGAACTATTTTTCCATCAAGTTGTAAGGCAAAATATGAAATACTTTTTATTGGTTTTTATTACTTTTTTTTGTGGTGTTTCATTTTCGCAAATAGAAAAGTATGATACGATTTATCATCCTTATTATCAAGGTAAAAAACTAGTTGAGTTAAAGTCAAATAAGGATAAATATCATTTAAAAGGATTCAACGAAACTGAAATAAATCTGGCTAGAAATATCCTCATTTCCAAATATGTCATATTGAATGAAAAAGATGATGTTGAAGAAATTTACAATGATTTTGACGGTTCATTGAAAACCTATTTTCAAAAAAAACAAGTAAAGAAATCTATTGGAATTAAACCTCAAATTCACAAACTTAAAACCGAAAATTCAGCACAAACTGTGGGAGCAGATAATTCTGGATTTAACATTTTATATCCAGTTTATGAAGTGAAAAATACCAAAGGTGGAAAAGGCAAAGTTGGCTTGATGGACAGTTTAGGGAAATTTGTTTTTCCAGTAGAGTTTGATAGAATTCATTACATTGATTCTGTATTTATTACTGAGAAAAACAATCAATTTCAGTTGTATAGCTTTGATTTTCAGTTGCTACTTCAAGATTATGATTCCATTGAATATATCAGTACTTACAAAGATCAAATTTTGCTTAAAAAAGGAGATAAATTTGGATTGATTCACAGAGATGGAACTTATATTTTACAAACAGAATATGATGTAATCCGCAATTCAAAGTACAAATACATGAACTACGAATTTCAAAAAAATGGATTGTGGGGATTTTTGGATTGGAGTTTGACAAGATATCTTAAACCTTTTTCGCCTTTTCCAAATATCATTGAGCGTGATGATTTTTTTCAATATTGTGATGAAAGCAAATTTTGGCATGTGTTGGACATGAATGGTCGAGAAATATTAAAATCTCCCATGGAGATGTATTTGGTTTTGTCAGAACAACTTTTTTGCGTCACCAAATACGACAGAGAATTGGGCTATCAACGGTCAATCATGAATAATCGGGGCGAAATCGTTTCGAAAAGAGTATATTACGATTTATGGCGGGTTAATGAGAATACTTTACTAGCTGGATTTGATGCGAAAATTTTAGATGCATCAGAAGTGAAAAAATCTTCTAAATGGCAATTGCTTTATCCAAATGGAGAAACCAAGAACGATGAGATTTATTCCAATATTCAAATTTTAGATTCCAATTATTTGAAGGTATATGACAGTAAGGGCAGAATTACTGTCATCGATGATAGGGGAAAAGACGCTTTGGGCTACCAAGTGGAAGATGTGTACAAATACGATAAACATTTGTATAAAATCAAGAGAGACAATAGACACAATAGACACATTTTCATCGATTTAGCCAATCCTCAATATTATTCTGCTGCTTATGAGAATTTGCTCTGTGTCAAAGAACATCGAATTGGGGTTACGAATAACAAAAAGTGGGGATTTATCGATGAATCTTACAATGTGATTTTCCCCTTGATTGCTGATCGGGTTTCTTGTTACACAAATGGAATAGCAACTGTTGAAATTGATGGAAAATCGATGATGATTGACCTAAATGGAAAATATATCAATACCCAAAAATTTGATCTTTCCAAAGCTCTTTCTAACGGTTATACGCAAGTAGTTAAAGATTCAAAACACGGAATTATCAATAGTCGCGGACAATTCACCGTTCCTATGGTGTATGATGAAATCAAATTTGTGATTAACGACGGAGATAATTATTACATCGGTGCAAAAAGAAGTGGTAAATATGGAATCATCAATATTCAAAATGAGTTGATTTATCCTTTTGAATTTGATTATTGCGCGGAAATTAGTCCATATTCTTCTGGTATTCCGCAAAAGCGTAGCGATGGATTTTTTGCTTTCATGCAATTAACCAAAAGAACAAAAGTTGAACGCTATTTTTACAATTTTGATTACAAAAAGAATATGATGGAGGCGGTTGACAATTACGCTAAAGGATTTGAAATTGTAAAAGAACCTTGTGATCTGAATGAAAATCATTTTTGTTATGGCGTTAAAAATTGGGACGGACAATATGTGATTCCCTGTCGCTTTTTGTACATCAGTGATTTTAAATACAATACTTTTCGAATTTCAGAAACAACAGGCGGCGGTTTAATTGATACTTTAGGTAATATTCTTATTCCGTTGATATATAAATATTTGTACGATTTACCAGGTGACGATAAATTGATTCAAGTGGGTCGTCATCAAGGAAATTGGGGTTTGTATAATTACGCTGGAAAAATGATTGCCGATACACTATTTGGAGGTTTTGAAAAGCCAGAATTTGGATTGATTCCATTCTATAAAAGTTTCAATTACAGATTTGATCAGAAACACAAATGGGTGCACGATGAGAAAAAAGTCGGATTGATGGATATGAATGGGAAAATTCTTATTGACCCAATTTATGACCGATACACCGTTCCTGACCAGAGAAAAAAGGAAATTCAATTTGTGAATGAAGAAAATATCATTTGGGTAAATGAGAAAGGCGAAATTACTAAATCAGATACCAGACTTCATTACAGCACTGAGATTAGAAAACCTGAGCAACCAGAAACTCGGCCATCTAAAAAAAGAAAAAAGGCGAAGAAAGCGCGTTGGCTTTGAATTTCATGTAAAGAATTTGCGTTTTTCTTTACAAGTTCTATTTTCGTGCAAAGATTTTCCGTTTTTATTTTTTGGTAAATAATTTATAAATCAATTATTTCAGCTAAAAAATTAACTTTGTATAAGCACAAATTTTAAAACCTATAAATTTCAATTCATGCAAAATAATTCTCAAATCAAATGTCCAAATTGTGGCACTTCCATTGATGTTCAAGATATTCTAGCACATCAATTAGAGGAAGAAATCAAGCAGAAGTACAACCAAGAATTAATTACTGAAAAGCAAAAGATCTCAACTGAAATTGAGAAATTGAATCTCCAAAAAGAAGCTTTTGAAGAAAAGAAAAAGCAGGAAAACGAAATGTTTCAAGAGCGCTTTGATAAAAAAATAAGGGAAGAAAAGAAAACGATTGAAGAAAAACTAAAACTCAAACTCATTGAAGAACAGCAAGATCAATTTGAAGCCTTGAACAAAGAATTGAAGGAAAAATCAGAACAAGTGAAAGAGCTCAATTTGACTAAAATTGAAATCGAGAAGTTGAAACGTGAAAAAGACGGGCTCAAAGGTCAAGCGGACTTGGAAGCACAGCAACGCATGACAGAGCAATTAATTCTCGAAAAAGACAAAATCCGCAAAGCAGAAGAGGAAAAAAACGAATTGAAGTTCAAAGAATTGCAAAAGCAATTGGAAGATCAAAAACGCTTGACTGAAGAAATGAAACGCAAGCAGGAGCAAGGATCAATGCAAATGCAAGGCGAAGTGCAAGAATTGGCCATTGAAGAATGGATCGCGGCGCAATTTCCGTTGGATACGATTGAAGAGATCAAAAAAGGCGCACGTGGTGGAGATTGCATACAAATAGTGAATACGCGTTTCGTTCAAAATTGTGGAAAAATATATTACGAAAGCAAGCGCACCAAAGATTTTCAGCCTACTTGGATTGAAAAATTCAAAGCTGACATGCGCGTAAAAAGTGTTGATATTGGCGTTTTGGTAACAGAAGCAATGCCTTCAGACATGGATCGCATGGGATTTAGAAATGGTATTTGGATTTGTACTTATGAGGAATTCAAAGGTTTGTGCGGCGTTTTGCGAGAATCTATCATTCAAGTAAATAATGCGCTGAGTTCGCAAGAAAACAAGGGCGATAAAATGCACATGTTGTATGAATATCTAACGAGTAACAATTTTCACATGCAGGTAGAAGCCATCGTGGAAGGATTTACCGCCATGAAGGATGGACTTGAAGGCGAAAAACGCGCCATGAATCGCATTTGGAAAGAACGAGAAAAGCAAATCGAAAAAGTAATTATCAACACCATAGATATGCACGCCAGCATCAGGGGAATTGCTGGAAATGCAATTCAATCTGTCAAAGCGCTGGAATTGCCGGGCGAATCGGAGGAATTGGATTGATTTTTTAAATGAATATTAAAAATACTAATTCAATAAATTGATCCGAAATGCTAGAAATTGACAACAAAGAATTGCCAAATAGAATTATTGATTTAATAGAAGAAGCGAGGGGAAAAGCAATTCGTTCAGTCGATTTTCATCGCGTGCAACTAAATTGGACCCAATATCCACTACTTTCTAGAGTAGAGAACAAATTAAACACCAAAAAATGCTCCCAATCATCTTTGAAGACGACTATTACCTTTGCATAAATAAACCAAATAATTTATTGGTGCATCATTCACATTATGCGCGCAACATTGAAGAGGAATCTTTGATGGAAATATTGAAAGCAAATGGTTACAATGTTTTTCCTATTCACCGTTTAGACCGCAAAACATCGGGCGTATTGATGTTGGCCAAAAGCAAAGAATATGTCGCGCCTTTTCAAAAAATGATGGTGCAAAACGAAGTGCAAAAAGTTTATCACGCCCTGCTGCGCGGTCACATCATTGAAAGTGGAACCATCGATTCTCCCGTTAAAAATGAACGTGGGAATTACAAAGAAGCATTGACTCATTTTCGCTGTTTGAAACATTTTGCACTCGATATTCCCGTCGAGCCATATTCCAGTTCTCGTTATTCGCTCGTTGAATTTACGCCCAAAACGGGCCGAATGCACCAATTGAGGATTCACGCCAACAAAATTAGTCATCCAATTATTGGCGATCCCAAACACGGCAATCGACACCACAACCACATGTTCATCACCGAATTTCAAAACGACCATCTTTTTTTACATGCAGAATCGTTAGAATTTGTGCATCCATTTTTGAGGACGAAACATTTGTTGAGGGCGGAAAAGGCTGAATTTTGGGGAAAGTGGGAGTGAACCTAAGCAGAATAGGATTGAGAAAGTGAATGAAAATTATGACGAATTTAATTTTGATTAAAAACAAAAAATCCTCTCGATCTTTTTGAATGAGAGGATTTTTTTTTTGTGATCCGGCTGGGATTCGAACCCAGGACCACCTCATTAAAAGTGAGGTGCTCTACCAGCTGAGCTACCGGATCTTGCTGTCTATTTTTGAATATCGCTTTATCCTTAGACGGGTGCAAAGATATGCACTTATTTTTAATCTACAAGTGCTTTTCAAGACTTTTTTAAAAAAATAGATAGATTAAAGTTAAATCGTAAGTTGCAAAAATGTTTTCTAACTGATTTTCTTTGTTTTATAATTATTAACAACATATTAAGAAATAAATAAGGGAAGTTATATTTCCTGTAAAATTCTTACCATTTAATATGGCTTTTTAAATGAATTCTGAGATCTTCAAAAGCATGCTTACTTCAATTATAAAAATTAGTCTAATTTTAGGTTTTCAATCATAATCTTAGCCAAAATATTAATTCTTTTAAAATTTGAACCTAAGAATTTACTAACTTCGTAATCAAAATAAACACACTAAAATGGCAGATTTTTTTTACCAAGATCCTTATCCAATTTTAAAAGACGATACGGAATATACGCACATTTCATCTGAATATGTGAAAGTTGAAAAATATGGAGACAGAGAAGTTCTGCACATTGATCCCAAGGGAATTGAAGTGTTGGCAGAAGCTGCTTTAGCAGACGTTTCTTTTTACTTGCGAACTTCACATTTGGAAAAGTTAAAAGCCATTTTGAATGATCCTGAAGCGACAGATAACGATCGTTTTGTTGCTTACAATTTACTTCAAAATGCAGTGATTGCTGCTGAAGGTCAATTGCCCTCTTGTCAAGATACTGGAACAGCGATTGTTGTGGCCAAAAAAGGGGAGGATGTGTACACTGGTGCTGATGATGCTGTTGCACTTTCGAAAGGAATTTTCAATACTTATCAGGACCGAAATTTGAGGTATTCTCAGGTAGTAGCTTTGAATATGTTTGAAGAGAAAAATTCTGGAACAAATTTGCCTGCACAAATTGATATTTATGCAAAAAAAGGGATGACTTATGAATTTTTATTCCTTGCAAAGGGCGGAGGTTCAGCGAACAAAACTTTTTTATACCAAAAAACGAAATCTTTGTTGAATGATGCTTCTTTGGAACAATTTGTCAAAGAAAAAATCAAAGATTTGGGAACTTCCGCTTGTCCGCCTTATCACCTGGCATTTGTGATTGGTGGAACTTCTGCTGAAGCGAATTTAGCTGTTGTTAAAAAAGCTTCTGCTGGCTATTTCGATAATCTGCCTACAGAGGGAAATATGGGAGGTCAAGCTTTTCGTGATTTGGAATGGGAGAAACGCGTTCATCTGATTTGTCAAGAAAGTTTGATTGGTGCGCAATTTGGCGGGAAATATTTTACGCATGATGTCCGCGTGATTCGTTTACCTCGTCACGCAGCATCTTGTCCGGTTGGATTGGGCGTTTCTTGTTCTGCTGACAGAAATATCAAAGCGAAAATCAGCAAAGAAGGATTATTCATTGAAGCGTTGGAGAAAAATCCTCGTAGATTGTTGCCAGAAATTCCACCTCATTTGGAGCCAGCAGTAGAAATAGATTTGGATCGACCAATGGCTGAAGTGTTAGCTGAATTGTCGAAATATCCAATCAAAACGCGTTTAAAATTGAATGGAACCTTGATTGTTGCCAGAGACATGGCGCACGCAAAAATCCAAGAAATCATTGACAGAGGATCGCCGATGCCAGAATATTTCAAAAATCATCCAATTTACTACGCCGGACCAGCCAAAACGCCAGAAGGAATGCCGTCAGGAAGTTTTGGACCAACGACAGCAGGAAGAATGGATTCTTATGTCGATCAATTCCAAAGTTTGGGAGGAAGTATGATTATGCTCGCGAAAGGAAATCGTTCGAAAGATGTAACCAACGCTTGCGCCAAATATGGCGGATTCTATTTAGGATCCATTGGTGGACCAGCAGCCATTCTTGCGAAAGAAAATATCACTTCAGTGGAAGTATTAGATTTTGAAGAAATGGGAATGGAAGCAGTTAGAAAAATTACGATTAAAAATTTCCCAGCGTTCATTATTACGGATGACAAAGGAAACGACTTCTTTGAGAATTTATAGTAACAGATATATTGCTTTTAAAACGCACTTCATATTTGGAGTGCGTTTTTTTATGTTAGCTTAAAATTGATTCTGGATAATCTTCGCTTGATTTCTGACAAATTCACCATTAACTTCAACTGAGAGAGGAATATGAATTACTTTTTGAATTTGATAATGACTTAGAATAATACTTTCTGTTGCTGGATTTTCGTCGCCCACGAAAACGATGATTTCGACTTGGAGATTTCTATTTTTCAATGCTTCCAAAGAAAGAAGCGTGTGATTGATACTTCCTAAATAGTGTCGTGAAACGAGAATAATTGGCAGATTGAAATGTTGAATTAAATCGATGTACAACAATCCTTTTTCGTTTATTGGAACCAACAAACCGCCTGCACCTTCAACAAGCAGATTTCCATCAACTTTTGGTAATTCAAAGTCTGAAAGTTGAATTTCTATTCCATCTAATTTGGCTGCATAATGGGGTGAAGCAGGCGTGTTTAAACGGTATTTTTCTTGCAGAAAACTCACTTTTTCTGAACAGTAAGTTTTGATTTTTAATGTATCAGAAAAATCTAGATCTCCTGCTTGTACTGGTTTCCAATAGGTTGCTAATAAAGCTTCTGAAAGTATCGCACTGACAACAGTTTTGCCAACATCAGTTCCGATTCCTGTGACGAAATATGATTTTTTGTTCATGATTTATCTCAATTCAGCACCCAATTTACTTTCTAATTCTGTTCTGATTTTTTGCATCACTGCATCCACTTGCTCGTCTTTCAATGTTTGCTCAGCGTCCTGAAAATGAAAGGAAACCGCATACGATTTTTTGCCTTCGTCTAAATTTTTACCTTCATAAACATCAAACAATCCAACGGTTTTCAATATTTTTTTGTCACAAGATTTTGCAGCTTGTTCAATTGCACTAAAAGTAATTTGTTTGTCTAACAACAAAGAATAATCTCTTCGCACTTCGAAAGTTTTTGGAATTTCTTTGTAGATATTTTTGACCAATTTCAATGATTGAGTCAAAGCATCCCAATCGAAATCAGCAATGAAAACATCTTGTTTGATTCCAAAATGTTTTTTAGTTGCTGACGAAATCCAACCCAATTCACCAATTCCTTGTTTTAAAACATTCATTGAGATACCGTCGGTCAATACGCTGTTTTCTAATGCTTTTTCAGCTAAAAAAGAATTTAGTCCCATGCGAGAAAGCAGAGATTTCACCATTCCTTTCAAGGTGTAGAAATTTGTTTTTTCTTTGGAGGAATTCCATTGTTCTATGGATTTATTTCCTGTCAAAACCAAGATCAAACGTTTGTTTTCAAAATAACCGTTTGCTGTTTTGCGGTAAATTTTGCCAAATTCAAACAATTTCAAATCTGGATTTTGTCTATTTTGATTGTGTGCAACAACTTCTAAGGAGCTAAAAATCAAAGATTGTCGCATCACATCTAATTCACTACTCAAAGGATTGAGCATGGCAACATTATTTTCTGCTTTCAACGTTTCGCCACCCAATTTTTCTACATAAGTTGAGCTTGTCAATGAATTATTCATCATTTCGCTGAATCCTAGACCAACCAAAAAATCGCTCAAGGAAGCTTGAATTTTCTCCAAATCAGGTTTTGAACTCAAAGTCAATGTCGTATTCAATTTTTCTGGCAAAGGGACCTTATTGAAACCATAAATTCTCAATACTTCCTCAATTACATCCACTTCACGAAAAACATCTACACGGTAAGCCGGAATCTCTAATTTCCAACAATCAGCTGATTTCGAAATGATTTTAATATCTAAATTTGAGAAAATAATTTCAATTTTTTCTGCGGATATTTCCGCACCAATCAAACGGTTGCATCTTTCAATGCTAAATTCAACAATTTGATTTTTAATAACATTTGGATAAACATCGATCATTTCCATCGCAATTTCTCCACCTGCAAGAGATTGTATCAATTGCGTCACTCTTTGCAAAGCATAAATTGTCAAATTTGGATCAACACCGCGTTCAAATCGGAAACTTGCATCGGTATTCAAACCATGAAATTTGGCAGTTTTTCGAACTGAAACAGGATTGAAATAAGCTGATTCAATGAAAATATTGGTTGTTGAGTCTGAAATTCCAGAATCCAAGCCACCAAAAACACCCGCAATTGCTAGGTTTTCATTTCCATTGGTAATCATTAGATTTGATTCATCTAATGTTCTTTCAACACCATCCAAGGTTTTGAAAACATCGCCTGTCTTTGCATTTTTAACGACAATTTTCCCGTTCAATTTTTGCGCATCGAAAGCATGCAATGGCGTTCCCAATTCGCGCATGACGTAATTGGTGCAATCAACAACATTGTTAATGGGACTTAATCCAACCGCTCTCAATCGTTTTTGCAACCAAGCAGGAGAAGCTTTCACTTCAACGCCGGCCAAACTGATTCCAGCATAACGTGGACAATATTCTGGATTTTCAATTTGAACTTTTATAGTTACTGAATCAGTTGTTTTTTGTAATTCATGAACTTCGGGAAGATACAAGGAAAGATTCGCATTTTCATGAAGATTCAAGTAGGCGATTAAATCTCTAGCGACACCGATATGACCCATGGCATCTGCGCGATTGGGCGTCAAACCGATTTCAATTTGAAAATCGTCTTCCAATTCAAAATATTGAGCAGCGGGCATTCCAACTGGAGTAGAAGGATCTAAAACTAAAATCCCATCGTGCGAATGTCCAAGACCTAGTTCATCTTCCGCGCAAAGCATTCCTTGCGATTCAACACCGCGGATTTTAGAAAGTTTGATTTTAAAAGCCTCTTCTGGAGTAGGATAGAGCGTACATCCAACGGTAGCAACGATTACTTTTTGTCCTGCTGCAACATTTGGCGCACCACAAACAATTTGAAGTGGTTCGCCACCAACAGAAACCGTTGTAACTTTCAGTTTATCAGCATCAGGATGTTTTTCGCAAGTGAGCACTTCGCCAACAAAAACGCCTTCCAAGCCACCTTTGATACTTTCAACTTTTTCAATTCCGTCCACTTCCAAACCTGTTTCTGTCAGGATTTTCCCCAAATCTTCGGCTGGAAGATCGGTCTGAACGTATTGTTTTAACCAGTTATAACTTATTTTCATGTTGTTGTGTCTTCAAAATTCAAAGAGAAAATTCCTTTCTCTAAAAGAAACGCGAATTTAACAATTTTAATTGCGAATTCGGTCATGCAGGAGAATTGATAATTCACAATTAATTTAGTTTTCCTCGGATATTTCTAGTAACTTTGTAAAAAGACATTTTCCAGCGCAAAAATATTAGCCGTTTTTTTCCGTCAGAATTAATTGATGTCTTATCAAATTAATCATTTAAAGGAACAAATTCAAGCATGGCGAAATCTCAAGAAACCTGGAATAAGAAAGAAAAAGAAAAAATCCGACAAAAGAAGAAAGAAGAAAAAGACAAACGCAAAGAAGAGCGCAAAGCCAATGGTGGAACCGCTAGTTTCGATGATATGATTGCTTATGTGGATGAAAATGGTAATCTTTCTTCAACTCCTCCAGATCCATTGAAAAAGAGAAAAATTGTTGCTGCTGATATTGAAATTGGTGTGCCAACAAGAGCCGCTGAAGAAGAAGTAGACCCAAATCGTTTTGGAACAGTTACATTTTTTGACACTTCGAAAGGATATGGTTTTATCAAGGATAGAGACTCTCAAGATAGCATTTTCTCTCACATCAATGGTCATTTAGAGCAAATTCAAGAAGGTGATAAAGTTACTTTTAGAACAGAAAAAGGAATGAAAGGTTTGAATGCGGTGGATGTGAAAATCGCTAAGAAAGAAGTTGTAGCGCCTGCGCCAGTTCTTGAAGCGACCGAAACACCAGAAGCCCCAGCAGAAACGGCTGAATAAAACGTTAATTCGATTGTCTTAAATTTAGGTTAGAATCAACAAAGCGCGCTTTTTTAATAGTGTTTAGTTTCTTTAACTGTTTCGAATCACCATCGAAAAACAAATAATAATCATATTCTCCTGAAATACCATCTCGATTTACTGGTTTCAACCAATACAGCGACTTGGTTTCTCGATAATAATTAACAGAAGGTTCTAAAGTCCAGGAAATCCCTAAGGTTTTAGAACCTTTTTTTATGTTCAAGCTTTCAATTGTTTGTAAAGCCGTTTTTACATCAGCGTCTGACTTCCAAATGATGCTGTGATGTAAATTGAAATGACTGATAAATACAATTATATTTATAGTTAACAAAGCTGAAGTGATGAAAATATTTAAAAATCTAATTATTTGATTTTCTTTAGATTGAATAAACTCATTGAAATTAAAAACAGCAATAAATCCACCAACCAAAATCCAATATTGTGCCGCTCGATCTTTGGCAAATCCCATTTGAATGGTAAAATGTAAAACAGTTGGAATCAAAATTAGAACTAGACTCCAAACAAACATTAATTTGACTGAATTTGATTTTAATTTGAAAAAGCTAAAAATTGCAATTGCTGTAAAAATGTACATTCCCCAAAAAGTAAAATCAAACCAATTTGTTTCATAACTAAAATGAAAAATGGATTTTAGGGTATCTTGAAAAACACCATTATCACCTCCAGCATACAGTTCATTCATTTTACTCAAGTATCGAATATTAAGAACCGCAGGAATTAAAAAACAAATTTCGATGAAATAAGCAAGAAATAATTTTTTCCAACTTACTTTGTGCAGATTCAAAAAAATCATGAAAAAACTCACTTGCAATGCCAAAATTGGAGTGAAAAAAGCGTAATTGGCATAAATACAAGCAATTGAACTTGAGAGAAATAAAACTAAGTTACTTGTTTTTTGATCCAAGTAAAAAAATCGAAAACCTTGGTAAAAAGCAAATGTCAGAAAACCCATTCCCAAGCCGTAACCGCGAGCCAATGCGAAAAAATCCAACATGAAAGGATTGAGAAAAAAGACAAAAATCGCCAGCCAAATGGTCAAATAATGCAATTTCGATAATTGAAGTATTTTAATGATAGAATAAGCGTAAAGCAAGAATGCAAGTACATTGGGAAGTCTCAAAGACCATTCTGAATATCCCAAAATGAGCGAACAACATTTCATTAAGATGGTGTTCAACCAATGATTGTTCGCTGTAAAAAGTTGAGATTCATTCCCTATTAAAATAGCGTACGACAGACTTTCATCGTGCGTAAAACCGACTAATATACTTCGTAAAAAGATATAAGCAAAGATGAACAAAATACTGATTTTTAGAATAGTATTTGCTAGCTTTATTTTTGACTCATTACTTTCTAACATCTATCTAAAGTGTTTTTTTAGTTTCAAAATTGGACTTTCAAAATATTGAAAACTGATCCAACTTGAAATGTAGGTGCTTAAAAAGCACACAATATAATAAAAGCAAAAGTGGAAGATGCTTTGAGTCCACTGATTTTCAACAAAAATCGCTAGTATGTAATAAATCACGATGCAATGAAATAGATAGAATCCATAGGTCAATTCGCCTGATTTTTTCAAGCCCGGAATTTGGTCAAGTTTGACAAGAGAATTTTTCGCATAAACTTGTTCAGCGATTACAAAAGCAAAGAAAATTGATATAACAATCCGCTGAAAAACAAATAAATAGTTGATAAAAATTTTATATTCTAGGAATAAAACAGCCATTCCTAAGCAATAAATTAACAAGATTTGTGATTTAGAAATTCGTTGAAAAAAAGCTTGAATTTTATCGTCAAATGCCAAAAGCGCTAAAATTCCGCCGATGGCAAAATCTGAAATTACTGAAAGCGTGTGGTAGTACAATATTCTTTCATTTTGAATGAAAATTATTCTAAATATGATAGAAATCAATAAGATAGCCATGAAGAAAATCCAAAATTGTTGCTTTTTGGAAAATCGGAATATTCCGATGAGCAACGCCCAACAAAGGTAAAATTGCTCCTCGACGCTTACAGACCATGTGGCAGTCAAGAAGTTCAATGAATCGCGCATCCCGCGCCAAATTTCATCTAAATTGGACAGAAAAAAAGTGAAATTGATGAGTTCATGCTCAGTCACTTTGCCGTAAGGAAGCAAAGGGAAGATAATAAATCCAAAAATGACCAGGACAAAATAAAGCGGCCAAACGCGCAAAATTCGTCTAGCAATGAAATTTGATAATTTAATTTTGCCTGTTTTTTGTAATTCAATTAGCATTAAATATGTGATCAAAAATCCACTCAAAACAAAAAACAAAGAAACGCCTATATGTCCTTTGCTAGCAATTTTAGTTAAAACAGTAAAAAACGTCGAATCTCTAAAATTTCCCCAATGTTCTCTACCCAAAGTAAATGTATGAAAAACAAAAACCATGAACGCCCCAACGAACCTCAAACCATTGAGATTTGGGAAAAAATGACTGCTTTGATTTTTTAAAATATTCACGTTTTTCAGAAGATGAATGATTACTTTTGTACAAGTTTACAGAAAATTAGAAAAAGAATGACTTACGACGTAGCAATCATTGGTGGAGGAATCGTTGGCGCAGCGACTTTATACAAACTTCAAGCTAAAAATCCTGACTTAAAAATCGTTTTGATAGAGAAAGAAGCATTGCTTGCCGATCATCAAACAGGACATAATTCTGGCGTGATTCATTCAGGTTTGTATTACACTCCAGGTTCTTTGAAAGCTACCAATTGTGTATCTGGAAGAAGAGAACTCGTTGCCTTTGCCAAAGAACATAAAATAGACCATGATGTTTGTGGAAAAGTAATTGTTGCTACCAAAGAAAGTGAATTGCCTTTCATGGACAAAATTTACAATAATGGAATCCAGAATGGCATCGAAGGAATTGAAAAAATTACGGCTGAGCAAATCAAAGAACACGAACCACATGTAAAAGGAATTGCAGGTATTTTTGTCTCTTGCACAGGAATTATCGATTTCCGAGGTGCTACTGCGAAAATGGTTGACATTGCGCTGAGCATGCAACCAGAAAGTAAATTGCTATTAGAACATGAAGTAATTAACGTTGAAAAAGGTGAAACAACTTCAAAAGTAATAACCAATAAAGGGACAGTTGAAGCCAAATATTTGGTTTTTTGTGCTGGTTTACAAGCGGATAGATTGGCTAGAAAAGACGGTGTCAATTTGAAGGAACAAGTTGTTGGATTTCGTGGTGATTATTTTGAATTGACTGACGAAGCCAAACACAAAGTTCGTAATTTGATTTATCCAGTTCCAAATCCTGATTTTCCATTTCTTGGCGTGCATTTCACACGAATGACCAATGGAGACGTTGAATGCGGACCAAATGCTGTATTTACCTTCAAACGTGAAGGTTATGGAAAAACAGATTTTTCGTGGAGAGATACCTACGATGCGTTAACTTACAAGGGAACTTGGAAATTATTCTTCGGAAATATGAAATTTGGAATTGACGAATATCGCCGTGCTTTTTCCAAAAAATTGTTTTTGAAAACGTTGCAAGTAATGATACCAAGTTTAGCGATGGAAGATCTCAAACCAGGTAGAGCAGGAGTGAGAGCACTTTTATTGGGCGAAGATGGAGATACAAAAGACGATTTCAGAATTGAATATCATGGACGATCAATCCATGTTTTGAATGCGCCTTCTCCAGCTGCAACGGCATCATTGGCGATTGGCGGTTTCATTGCGGAAGAAGCTGAAAAACATTTTGGATTGAAATAATTTAATAGATTATTTTCATTTGAAAAATTCCTCCAAAACTTTTAAAAAACTTTCGTGGTTGTCGATTTGTGGGGCATGTCCACATTTTGGGATGGTAATGAATTTGGCGTCGATTGCATTTGCGAAGGTTTGTCCTGATTTTAGAGAAAATATTTTGTCAAATTCACCCCAAAGAACCAGCGTTTCGATTTTTTGTATACTGCTGATATCTTTCATTCTATCTTGTTCCGCAGGAAGCGATTTCAATAAATTGATTTTCTCTTTTTGATTTTTGGCAAAATGAATGTCAAAAGATTGTTTCAAAGCAAATTTGGGTAAATGTGGTTTTTTGTAGGAAGATAGATTTATCAATCTTTGAATCTTTTCAGGTTCAGAAAATACGAACATTTCGGCGATGCTTTTCACTTTGTAATTGTTGCATATGACCTCCAATTCTTTGATGTCAAAAGTTGTGCCTGGGCTGTTTGCAATAATCATTCTTTCAATCATTTCGGGATGTTTTAGTGCAAAATCTACCAAAATAAATCCACCATAACTTTGTCCAATAAAACTCGCTTTTGATACATTCAGTTTTTTCAATAACTTTTCAATAGCCTGCGTTTGAGAGGCTAAAACTGCTGGCATGTTAGATCTACTTTCACCAAACCACAAAATATCCATTGCGATAACTGTATGCTCTTTGGATAATAATTCCAATTCTTTTTCCCACGACAACAGCGCATTTCCGCCAAATCCATGAATAAACACGATTGCTGGTCCAGAGCCGCCTTTCCAATATTTAATATGCAAAGAATCTTCGTCAAAATATTGTGATATAATTTCTTTTCTAGCTAGTTTTTTAGTTGAATGTTTATCTTTCCATTTGACAACATTGCAAGAAATTAAGATGTATAAAAACGAAACGAATAGAACTGATTTCATTGTTAATTATGAATTAATAACGCTTAAAATTACTTTTTTTTCAACAGATAAAACGATTATAAATAAGTTAATTTGAGGTTAAATTTGGATGAATTTTAACATTAAACCACTATTTTTGTTAAAAAAAGTAGATTTTCTATTTCTCCAAAAATAATACTTCAAATTTGATTTTAGATTTAATTTCCCAGGGTGTTGTTATTGTCATGATTTTGACTTTTTCCTTTGGTCCAGCGTTTTTTGCGTTGATCAATGCCGGAATTCGTGAAGGATATAAACATGGCGCTATGTTGGCGATTGGGATTGTTTTAAGTGACTTGTTTTTAAGCGTTTTCATCAGTATTTTAATTTACTTTGGACTTGGGAGTGCGTTAAATTCTGCTAAAGCACAAGATATTTCATCTGTTGTTGGTGGTGCAATTCTGTTGATTTTCGGATTAACTTATTTTCTCAAAAAATCATTCAAGGCAGATGACAAAGAAGAAGCTGTAACACAATCGACCGCATTTTTTCTGATTTCGAAAGGATTTTTATTGAATCTTTTCAATCCCGCAGTTTGGTTTTTGTGGTTAGCAAACGCCACCGCAATTGGAAAAACGGTTCATTTCTCTTTGGTGAAAATGATTTTATATTTCCTTGTTATCCTGGTCATTGTGCTTTGTTTAGAACTTGGCAAGGTATTTTTAGCTGGAAAAATCAAACATTTTTTGACTGCTAAGATGATGAATATGATTAATTATGTGACTGGATCAGCGCTGATTATTTTTGGTATTGTGTTGATTTATAAGTTTATAATTAAATAAATCATTGAACAATTAACTTTTTGTTAATACCTTCAATATTAATGAAATAAATGCCCTTTTCTTGCAATTTAATTTGACAATTTTCAGAAATTTTCCCTCCTTTCTTAAATTTACCTTCCACATTGTAAATTGAAAACTCTTTCCCAATTAAATTTGCTTCAACAAGTAATGTAAAAATTCCATTTGTTGGGTTTGGGAAAATTTCGATCTGATTAGATTCCATTTTATTTAATGACGCATAATTACCTGTTAAATAACCTTCTAAAAATAAAGATAAATTTAAATTGTGAAATCTCTGCGGTGAGATAATCGGACCTGTGCTAAAATATTCGTTACTCAAAAAATAATTCAAACCATCATTTGTTGTTATAGCTTCAATTTGAGTATATGGCAAAGGTAAATTCAATTTCCGCTTATTTCCTTTAAAGAAATTGTTTCCTGAATAGTCATACAATAACCATATAAAAGGTTGAAGCGTAGAACTATATCCACAAATAGATATTAATTTATCCGTTTCTAAAAATGTCGCACCAGTTATTAATCCTTGAATGTCAAAAGAATCTTTCAATGCAGCACCATAATTTCCCGGTATTTTAGGAAAACCATATAACATTGTTCGTTTGTCTCCCCAGCGTTTGGTGAACAAGAAAATACTGTCTGACGAAACAACAAATGCTTCACAATCAAAATTGGATGTATTGTTTGTTTGTGCCAAAAAATCTATTTGCTGAGGATAATTAAAATTAATAGTATCTATTTGTAAATTAGCTGGAAAACTGCTTTTTAATATTCTTAAAACGTGTAAATCTATCCTATTTCCTTGATTGTTATTTCCAAAATCGCCAATGTATATATAGTTTTCATCTTGAGAAATTTCCTCCCAATCATTATTTAAAACCCCTGAAATAGAAATAGTGGACTCGATTGTTCCTGTTGTTGTATTAATGGCATAAAATAAATTATCATCATTGTCATTTTGCGACCAAATTTGGTCATTCCATTGAATCAATCCAGAAGTTTCATTTAAACTGTCACTTAGATTTATGGAATTAATATTAGAAATTGATGTACTTAAATAAGTGCATGTTCCGTCATTAATTTCAGCCACTGGATTGAAATTTTGCGAAAGGGGATCCATGCAACCATAAATTTGACCAATTGAGATTTGACAAAACCCTAAAGAAAGGAGAAATATAAAATGTGAAGTTTTAGGGTGGAGGAATTGTGTTATTTTCATATTTATAAACGTTGTCTTAATAAAAAGTGTATCCGATTCTATCGGTTATAATCATTTAACCCCTTGTAAATACTGCAAGTCTCAATTACAAAATCTCAAATTTCCACTTAAACATCACTTAAACATCACTTAAATTTCTTCGCCAAAAATTTCCCAGTAAAGCTTTTTTTATCCTTAATCAAATCTTCTGGAGTTCCTGTAAAAATAATCTCGCCACCCTCATTTCCGCCTTCTGGACCAATATCAATTACCCAGTCAGCAGATTTAATAATGTCAGCATTGTGCTCAATCACAATAATCGAATTTCCATTGTTAATAAATCTTTGAAATGCGATTAACAACTTTTCAATGTCATAGAAATGCAAGCCCGTTGTTGGCTCATCAAAAATGAAAAGCGTGGACAAAGAAGCATCTCCTTTTGCTAAGAACGATGCCAATTTTACACGTTGTGCTTCACCGCCACTTAGCGTGCTAGATGATTGACCAAGTTTTAAATAACCCAAACCAACATCAAAAAGTGGCTGAATTTTTGTCACAATTTTATCACCCAATTTATCGCCGGAATTTTTGAAAAATTCCAAGGCATTTTCAATGTCTAAATTCAAAATATCTGCAATATTTTTGCCCTTGAATTCAATTTCTAAGGTTTCATATTTGTAGCGCGAACCATTGCAGGCCTCGCAAAGTAAATGAACATCCGCCATGAATTGCATGCCAACAGTCACTCTTCCTTCGCCTTCGCACATTTCGCATCTTCCGCCTTCGACATTGAAACTAAAGAAACCTGGTTTATAACCTCTTGCTTTTGATAGTGGCAAACGAGCAAACAATTCTCTGATATCGTCAAACGCTTTGACATAAGTCACAGGATTGCTTCGAGACGATTTTCCAATTGGATTTTGATCTACAAATTCGATTTCTTTGATCAGCTTTAAATCGCCTTCAAGCGCTTTGAAATTTCCTTGAAAATCGCCAAATTGTCCCAAGTGCTTGCGCATTGCGGGATATAAAATATCTTTTACCAAAGTAGATTTTCCCGAGCCACTTACACCGGTCACACAAACCAAACTGTGCAAAGGAAAATCGACCGTTACATTTTTTAAATTGTTTTCTTTGGCACCAACAACAGTAAGTTTATTGTTTGATTTTCTGCGCCTTGACGGGATTTCAATTTTTCTTTCGCCAGTCAAATATTGCGCTGTTAAACTGTTTTTTTGGTTGATTAAAGCCGCATGATTTCCCTGAAAAACCACTTCGCCACCATAAACACCCGCCATCGGACCGATATCTAAAATCTCATCAGCCGCTTCCATGATGTCTTCTTCATGTTCAACAATGATGACTGTATTTCCTAAATCGCGCAGGTTTTTCAGTACTTTAATCAACTTTTGTGTATCGCGTGGATGCAGGCCAATACTCGGTTCATCCAAAATATACATCGAACCTACCAAACTACTTCCCAAAGATGTCGCCAAATTGATGCGTTGCGATTCGCCACCAGAAAGTGAATTTGATTGTCGGTTTAAGGTCAAATATCCCAAGCCAACTTCGTTCAAAAAGCCCAAGCGATTTGTGATTTCTGGCAACAATCTTTTGGCAATTTGCGTTTCGTGACTTTCTAAAGTCAAATTTTGAAAAAATGTGTAAATATCTTTTACTGGTGTGAGAACAATTTCAGTAATTGTTTTCCCATTGACAGTTACGTAATTGGTGTCTTTTCTCAGTCTAGTTCCTTTACAATCAGGACAATTAGTTTTTCCACGGTAGCGAGAAAGCATCACGCGGTACTGAATTTTATAAGATTGACTTTCTAAAAATTTGAAAAATTTATTTAGACCAGAGAAATATTGATTTCCTTCCCAAAGTAATTGATATTCTGCTTCTGAAAGTTCTTCAATCGGTCGATGAATCGGAAAATTGAATTTCGCAGCAGAAAGTACCAATTCATTCAAATATTCGCCCATGGTTTCGCCTCTCCATGCTACAATTCCACCTTGAAAAACGCTCAAACTTGGATCAGGAATTACCAAATTTCTATCAATGCCAATGACAGAGCCAAATCCTTCGCACGTTTTACAAGCGCCGAAAGGATTATTGAATGTGAAAAAATGTTCGCTCGGTTCAACAAATTCAATCCCGTCAAGTTCAAATCTATTGTTGAAAATGAAAGTTTCATGGGTGTCCGGAAAATGAATTTCGCAATTTCCTTGACCTTCAGCAAAAGCCAAGGCGATCGAATCTGCCACTCTGACCATCGCTTCTTCATCGTCACGAAAAGTTTTGATTCTATCGACCAAAATTCTCGATTTTTCAATATTTTTAATCGAAGAATCAATATTCTCTAAATCAATAATTTCATCATTCAAAAAAAGTCTCGCATATCCTTGATCTTTCAATAAAGTCAATTGCCTTTCTGTGCCATATTTTTGAAAGGATTGAATAGGAGCGAGGATGTAAGCTTTGGTTCCCTCGGTTTGTTTTAGCAAAAAATCGATGACATCTGAAACCGTATGTTTTCTGACTTCCAATCCTGAAACGGGAGAAATCGTTTTTCCAACCCTGGCAAAAAGCAATTTTAGATAATCGTAAATCTCTGTTGTTGTGCCAACTGTGGATCTAGGATTGCTTGATGTCACTTTCTGTTCAATCGCAATTGCTGGAGAAATTCCTTTGATAAAATCAGTTTCTGGTTTGTCTAATTTTCCTAAAAATTGACGTGCGTAAGATGATAAACTTTCCACGTATCGTCTTTGACCTTCTGCATACAAAGTATCGAAAGCCAGCGAAGATTTGCCGGAGCCAGAAAGTCCTGTAACTACGGTAATTTTTCCGTGAGGAATTTTGACATCAATATTTTTTAGATTGTGGACACGAGCTCCTTTAACGTGAATGTATTGTTGCGCCATTTCGAATGAAAGTCAATTGAATGATAAAAGTAAATAATCTCGTTTAATCAACAGTAAAATCAGCGAAATGTTTTGAGAATTTTGGAAATAATTGGGATTAAAAACTTAAGCACCTGTGGATGCAATGTGGGAAAAAAAAACTCCCCAACCACCAAACAAATAATCTAGAAAATTGAGGAGTTTCAATGTCTTTTTGGTTTTATCATCGTAATGACCACTTTTGAAAAAGTGGAGTCGGAGGGGATCGAACCCTCGTCCAAACAAAGAATCAGCAAGCTTTCTACATGTTTATTTCCTGGTTGATTTTCGATTGTAGAACGGACAGGAACACCCAAATCCACAACTTATGCTCTGTGATTTCGCAAGAGCTTAGAACCGTCACTCCAACTAGCCCAAAAGGATGAACCCTCGTAAATCAGAACTAATGGGCAGAGTTCTGAAGAGAGTACTTGTCAGGGCTACTAAACTTCACCGAGATTAAGCCAATTAACATTCAGTTAATTAAGCAGCAAGTGCGTATGACGTGTTGTCAATTATTGTTTGAGACAGGATATTAAAGAGCTCCACCTCAACGCTCTACATGCTTACACTTGACAATCGCATCTGCTGTCAAATCCAATACGACCCCAAAGAACTGGTACAAAGATAGTGCTTTTGCTGTATAAATAGGTTTTAATGCTTGATTTGGGTAAAACTTACTTTGGCAAACTCAGTGTAATTAAAGTGCACTTCGACAAGCTCATTGTGAAAGGGTACTGAGACTATTTTTTTAAGTAAATTCAAATTTACTGAATTATAGTTTTGTAATTGATTGCCTGAAGTAAAAGATCTTAAATCTAAAGTTTTTAAAATAAAATAGATATTGAAGAAGATAGCCGTCCTAGTGATTGGACGGTTTTTGAAACGCACTAAAAAGTGTAAACGACTAAGATAGCGATAGCTCATCGACAGAAGTCACTTTTTAGAAGTTTTAAAAATGCTGTAGTTTACGGAAGCAAGTTCAATCA
>CAMDFX010000005.1:7500-204438 GCA_945897805.1 Chryseobacterium gleum | reverse complement strand
TATTTTTACTCTTTGTATTCACTTGGAGTACAGTTTCCTTTGCCCAAGTAAAACTGTATTCGGACGATAAAAATTCGAAAGATTATTTTTGGAAAATGTATGATTTGGGGAAAAGGTACCAATCTTCAGATCTACAAAAAGCTGATTCAATGAGGTTTGTGTTGCTGAGACTTTGTGAAAAGCACGGTGATTACGAAAAATTCTACGCCTTGGTTTTTGATGCTGACATTGATAAAATTCATGGTGATAGAGATGTTTATTTTCGAAAAATATTGCAGCTTCAACCTTTTCAAGAAAAATTAAATTCACCGAAAATAAATTTAAAAATCAATCAAAAACTGGGTGAATATTACATCAATTATCGTGATTTTGATCAATCAGATTTTTACTTGAAACAAGCATTGAAATTAAGTAAAAAGCAAAGAGATAATAGAGAAATTTCTGAAACTTTTTCCATGTTTGCCATAAAAGAGATTCAGCGTAATCAGAAGGATAGCGCCATGTATTTTGTGAAAGAAGCGATTCAATTTGGTCGTCGTTCGGCAAATAAAGGCTCAATGGCCGCCGCATTCAACACCCAAGCGTTGGTTTATGACCATTTTGGTCAGGTTGAATTAAGTGTTTCCAAAAACTTAATTGCCTTGCAATTGGCTTCCGAAGTAGAAGATTTACCTAAAATGGCCCAATATTCACTCGACATTGGTGAATCGCAATTGTCAATTTTAAATTACAGAGAAGCCGAATTGTATTTCAATCAAGTGCAGGAGGTTGCTTCAAAATTGAAAGACAAAAGGTTAATTGCATTGGCCTTGGTGAATTTAGGAGTCATTTATCGGATTGAGAAGAATTACGAGAAAGCGACTAATAATCAAAGTAAAGCTGTAAAGATTTTTAGTGCCTTGAATGATTTTGATGGTTTAGGTATTGCCCACAATAATTTAGGGGATATTTATAGAGAACAAAAAAATTACGCCAAAGCATTAAGTAATTATAACAAAGCCTTGGTTTTTTTTGAATCTAGCGCAAACAAAGAAAGCATTGCAACTGTTTACCACAATGTTGGAATTGTTTTTGAGAAACAAGGTAAACATGCTAATGCCTTGACATACTTGAATCGTTCGGTGGAAATCAGGTCTAAATTTGGATTTAAAGGGGCGATTTACAGCACGTACAGGGCAATTTCTGAGGTGTATGAAAAAACGAATAATTATAAGTTGGCTCAAAATTATTTGAAGTTATATGCAGATTATTCCGATAGCGCCAAAACAATAGAGTCAAGTGCTAAAATTGCAGAGCTGAATGAATTATACCGTTCGGAACAAAGGGAAAGATTAATTTCAATTCAAGCCGATTCAATTGAACGCCAAAAACAAGAAAAAACGTTAACTTCAACAAAATTAGAAAATGTTCAATTGAAAAATAATTTGCAAGCCTACATTATTTCAGGGTTTGGGATTTTATTGGTTTTAGGTGGTGTTATTGGTTTTTATCGATGGAATCAAGGTAAGATAAAACAGCAACAACTGGAAGCTGAAATGAATCAAACATTATTGAGAACGCAGATGAATCCGCACTTTGTTTTTAATGCAATGTCGGTAATTCAGAGTTATATTTATGACAACGATACTCAAAATTCAGCGCGGTTTTTGGTTAAATTTTCCCAATTGATGCGATTGATTTTGGAAAATTCGTCCAAAGAATTTATTCCGATGGAAACGGAGGTGGAAATTTTAGATAAATATCTTTTGATCCAAAAATTAAGATTTGAAGAACGATTCGATTATGAGATTAAAGTAGATAAAAAATTGTTAGATGATGGTGCGATTATTCCGCCAATGATTACTCAACCATTTGTGGAAAATGCGATTGAACATGGGAGATTACACCTCAGAGAAGATGGATTTATTCACGTGCATTTCTTTGAAAAAAACAAAATGCTTTATATTACCATCGAAGACAATGGAGTGGGAAGAAAAGGTGCAGAACAAAACAAAAAAAGTTCAGACCACAAGAGTATGGCGATGAAAATTACAAGCGACCGTATCGACAATTTGAACAAAAAATACCGTGCAGATGGATTTATGTTGATAGAAGATTATAATAAAAGTGAAGAAACTGGAACAAAAGTGTTAATTTCGATACCGTATCGTGTGAATGCTCAAAATTAAAATTTCATAAATATGAAAGCAGTTATAATTGACGATGAAAAAAGAACAAGAGAATTAATAGCTAAAATGATCGAATCTTTTGGACTCGGTATTCAGACTTTTCCAATAGGAGAAAGTGTTGAAACGGGTTTAAAAGCAATTGAAACTATTAATCCTGACTTGGTTTTTTTAGATATTCAAATGCCAGACGGTACTGGTTTTGACCTGCTAAAAATGATTCCACAGAAAAATTTTGAAGTAATTTTCATTACTGCTCACGAAGAATTTGCCATCAAAGCAATTAAATTTAGCGCACTGGATTACATATTAAAACCAATTGATCCTGAAGATTTAAGACAAGCAGTTTTGAAAGCTGTCAATTCAATCGATAGTAAAAGAGAAGAAAGTCAATTTGAAGCATTGCAATTAAACATGCAACCATCACAAAAAAGAAGATTGGTTTTGAAAACACAAGAAAGCGTACATGTTGTTGATTTAGATAAGATTGTGCGCTGTGAGGCAGATCGAAATTACACTTCATTTTACTTCACTGAAGGTAAAAAAATCTTGGTTTCTAAAACACTGAAAGAATACGAAACACTTTTGACAAGTTATAATTTTTTCCGAGTGCAACAATCGCACTTAATAAATCTTGACTTTGTAGAAAGATACGACAAAGGAAATGGTGGTGCAGTAATTATGAAAGATGGTTCAGAGGTTCCTTTAAGTCCCGCAAAAAGAGATGTTTTCTTCAAAATATTGGAAAATTTGTAGGTTAAAATGGACTTCCTAAAATTGCTTTATCTTTCATTTTTCTTCTTGTTATCTAATGCCACTTTTAGTCAAACTGAAAGCATTGATGCTAAATCCAAAAAAATTGATTCTCTTTTTAAAATCAACGCTTTAAAGGAAAAAGGGTATACTGAAATGTCACGTTGTGGCGGAAGTCTGAAAGGTTATTATTTCAAAAATGACTTGATTCTTATACACACGCTTTACAGCGGACCAATGGGTTTTGTCGACACCAAATGGTACGTTGAAAATGGAAAATTATTCAAGTCGGTGCAATTTGGTTTTGAATATGAAGAGCCTGAAAATCTGGATGAATATTGTAAAAAACACCAAACCGCTAACCATGAATGCGATTTCAGCGGTTTAAATGCAAAAACTTATCGTTCAGTGTTGTACGAAAATAAAAAAGTCAGCACTTTCAATAAAGTGGAAAATAATGAACCTTTTATTTTAAGTAAAGAAAATGAAAAATCAGAAGTTAAAAGATTTAAATCTTGCTTTAAATCTCTGGTTGAAGAGCTGAAAAGATAGTTTTACTGGATATATTTATTCCAAATTTTCTCGTTCCTCCTATACTTAATAATCCGTAACTTTGCACCATGATTTTGTATAATGTAACGGTAAGTATCGATCAATCTGTGCACCAAGAGTGGTTGCAATGGATGCGCGAAAAACATATTCCTGAAGTATTGGCAACAGGCTGTTTTTTGGAAAGCAGATTGTCTCGAATTCAAGGCGAAGAGGAGGGAGGAGTCACTTTTTCAGTGATGTATTTGGCGCCTAGTCAAGAAAAATACGATGAATATCAGCAAGTTTTTGCGCCTAAATTGCAAGCTGATCATACAACACGTTACATTGGAAAATTTGCTGCTTTTAGAACTGTTTTACAAGTAGTTGAAGAATTTAAAGCATGACAGTTAAAGCTAAAAAACACCTCGGACAACATTTCTTGATAGACAAAAATGTCAGTAAAAGAATCGCCGAACAATTTCAAGCGCATAGAGGTTGTACCAAAGTATTGGAAATTGGTCCAGGAATGGGCGCGTTGACTACTTTTTTATTAGAAAACAAAGACCACCAAGTTTGGGCGATGGACGTTGATTCTGAATCAATTGTTTATCTAAACGAAAATTTTCCAGCGCTCAAAGGACGCATCATAGAAGCGGATTTTTTGAAAGACAATTTGGCTTTGCACTTTGGCACAGAACCTTTTGCCGTTGTTGGAAATTTTCCCTACAATATTTCTTCGCAAATTCTTTTCCGTTGCTTGGAATACCGCAACCAAATTCCTGAAATAATGGGCATGTTTCAGCGCGAAGTGGCTTGGAGAATCGCCGAAAAACCAGGTACAAAAGCTTATGGAATAATCAGTGTTTTGTTGCAAGCGTTTTACGATATTGAATATTGTTTCACGGTCGACGAGCACGTTTTCGATCCACCGCCTAAAGTGAAATCTGGCGTAATTCGACTCACTAGGAACGACCGCGACAAATTACCTTGCGACGAAAAAAGATTCATCCAAGTGGTGAAAGCTTGTTTCAACCAAAGACGCAAAATGATCCGCAATTCAGTCAAAGCATTGATTGGCGACAAACCTTTCGAACACGAATTTTTGACGCAAAGACCAGAACAGTTGTCTGTCGATGATTTCATTAATTTGACGATGGCGATTGAACTTGTGGATAGTGAAAATTAGCTGTATATCTGCTTCAAAGCATCCCCTAATTTTTCATACTGAAACGCAAATCCCGCTTTTTTGACTTTTTCATTCGAAGCATTTACACCTTCAAGCACCACGGTAGACATTTCGCCTAAAATGGTTTTTAGCAAAAATGCTGGAACATTTGGTAGCCAGCGTTTTTTGTTTAATTGTTTGGCCAAAGCATCTGTGAATTCTTTATTGTTGACAACTTTCGAAGTAGCATTGAAACTTCCTTCTAAGCGATTTTCCATTACAAAATTGAACAAGCCAACCAAATCGTCGATGTGAATCCAAGGCATCCATTGTTTGCCAGTTCCCAAAGCGGAAGTTAATCCCATTTTAATTGGTTTTGCAATAGTTTCCAGGGCGCCGCCTTCAGCGGTGAGAACCACACTGATTCTGATTTTTGAAACTACGCAATAGGTTGAAAATGAATCTGCAGCTTGTTCCCATTTTTCAACCACTTGCGATAAAAAATCTTTTCCAAAAGGATCATTTTCTTGGTAAACTTTTGCGTGATTATCGTAGCCATAACAGTTGATTCCTGATGCTGAGATGTATTGTTTCAATTCAGGCATTTGCGGAGCCAAGGATACTAAAAATTGTGTTGGTTGAACGCGAGAATCTATCATTTCACGTTTGCGTTCAGCAGTCCATCTTTTGTCGGCAATGCCAGCGCCAGAAAGATTGATAATGGTTGTGACACCGTTCAAAGCTGCCGCATCAATTTCATCTTTTGTTGGTTGCCAATGAAAAATATTTTTGCTTAAATCGCTCGGTTTTCTGCATAATATTCGAACTTCATGACCTTGTTTCAGCAAGAACGCTTGCATTTGTTTTCCAATCATGCCAGTACCACCAGCCAACAATATAATTTGCTTTTTCATATTTCAAAAACAGCAAATTAGTCAATATGTTTGAGCAGAGAGAATTTTTAGGGATTTTTTAACCTTTCAAAAATCAAGGAATATCCACTTTTACCACTTGGTGCACTTCGTAGGTGTTTTTGTCCATCACATAAACCAATAAATGGCATTTTGCTGGATCATATTGCGCAGGAAGTTTGTAGCTGTAATTCTGATAAAATTTACCGTTTGCATTTAAATCATCTGCTTTCAAAGTTCTTCCAAAGGCTTTTCCATCAATACTTCCGCGGTGCACATTGTGGTGTTCGTATGCCTCTTCAATCACTCCACCAGGGAATTTTTGTTTGGAAATATACAATTCTTCAATCAAGTAAACGACAACAGATAAATCTGAAGCATTTTGGTTCATCGTGTCAATTTCTGTATGTAAAAACAATCCACGCGTTGCAGGGAAATAATTTACAACAGCTTGAAGATTGGCGTTAACCACATTGTCCGTCAAAGTTTGTGTGGTTGCACTTGTCCAATTGTTTGCGCCTTGAAACATGGTTCCACTGAAATATTTTCTGTTGATAGTTCCTTTTGGATTGGCATCAAAACCAAATCCGTTAGCGAAAGTTACTCCGTAAGCAATTCCTTGAGCATTGGTAAAATCGTACGGAAATTCCGCATCCGTAAGTTGGAAAGGCCCAGCGCCGCCTGGAGACGAATGAATTGACGCGACAAAAACACGGCCTGGATTGTCAATTTCAATTTGTTCAGCGATTGCGCCGGCAGCAGGGCAAAATACACATTTGTGACCAGTATAATCCTCCAATAAAATATTTCTATTCGCATTTATATTGGTTGTGAAAGTTGGCCAAGGATAAGTGCTCCAGTCTCCAGGAAACAAAGTTTGGTCCAATTCTGTTGGAGTTGCAGGAATATAAGGATGTTCTACCCTGTCGCAAGAAGCGAAAACGATAGTTAAAAGACTTGCGATGAAAATACTTTTTTTCATAATTGGGAATATTAAAAACTTTGAGTGAATGTCAATGTCAAACCGTTGGATGCTGGAACGAATCTACAAACTCCTCCAACACAGAACAAACCAGCTCTCTGGCGTCCGTATGAAACCATGAAACGAGATGCATCTCGAATGTATCCACAGGAACCAATCAAATAATGCAACTGCAAATCTTTCACGGGATTTCCGTAATTGTACTGATCCATTACACTGAAAAACCAGTTGGGTGAAACATTGTATTCAATCACCGCTGTTGCCCAATTTCCTTTGTCTTTTTTCGTGAAAAGTCCTTGAAATTCAGCTCTAACGGAATTTGTTTTGTTGATTTTCCAATTCACTTCAATCACGCCGATGTGTGATTCAATTATTCCTTTAGCATCATCCGCAACTTTAGAAATATCGTTGTTCAATCGAATATTGAAATAAGAGAAAATCATGCTGTAATTGGCATTGAATTTTTTGGTGATGTTGATGTTGATGTCTTGCCAATACTCCAAACCATTTTGATCAAAAAGTCTTCCGCTGTATGCAATGCCTGTTGAATCAGATGGACTAAATCCAGATGTATGATGCACAGTTCCATAGGTCGTTGAGTAATTTATGTTTATAGGTAAACCATATTTTCCGCCAATTTTAGAGCCCTTTTTAATGGTATATAAAATCTCAGCTTGATAAGCCACTTCGCCTAAAGGTTGTGTTGCATATGGATAAAGCGTTGCAACCAAATTGTAAGTGTGTGTTTTATTCATTGCAGGAAGATAATTGATAAAAACATCTTGCAACGACTTTGTTCGGTCTGATCGAAAACTCATATTATCGACAGATTTTGCTGAAAGAACAATTCCAAAACCTTTTTGGGAGTATCCTAAATTAGCAATAGCTGCGTGACCTTTATTATAGATATTGTTATTGTCTTCTGAAGGATCATTTTCTTTGACCGCATATTCAGCATTGAATGAAAATTTACGGTATTTCACACCCAGTCTTCCACTATAAGCACCTACATTTTGAGGCAAAATCAAGTCTGGATTGTCATCAGATTGGAATTTTGAAACAAATGATCCTCCCAAAACAATGTCTAATTTTGAATCCTTCATGTATTTCTCTAATAAATCATTGACATGAATTTCACCATCGATTCCACGAACAATTCCACTTGCTTTCACTACTTTACCATCTGTAAATGAAAGTCTTTGTCGACCATAAACACCTTTCAAAACAACACCTTTCGCTGGTCTGAAAATCAATCTCATACCGTCCATGTTGTTGTCATAACCCAAAGCTCTATCTTCATAAGCTCTGAAAATAAGTCCAGAGCCAAATTGCTCATAAAAATTTCCAAGCGTTACATCTAGGTAGCTGTTTGTGTATCCAACATATCTCATTCCAAGTCCTGTTCCATCGAAACGATCTGGATAACCCTGAATTCTTGGCAGGTAAGATTCTAATCTCATTCCCGCTTTGAAATTTCCGTTGGTATAAAAAACATTCGCATAAGTGTTTAACAAACTTTTGGATTCAGGTTGCTTTGCATCTATTAACGAATCTGCGTTTAAGTATTGAAAAGTACTTTCAATATTTCCAGTAAATGTTCCGTTATTTAATTGACCAAAACTTGCCAGAGCAGCGGTCGAAAAAGCGAAACTGATAAGCGATTTCATTTTCATAGTTTCAAAAAAAGCGTCAAAAGAAATTGACGAAATGGAATTATTTACTTTTTTCTTTCAAAGAAAGAATTTCTTGATATAATTTATCTTCGTCACCGGGTGCATAATTGTTGTGGGAATAAACAATATTTCCTTCAGTATCAATTAAAAACGTGTGAGGAACATTGTTGACACCCATGGCTCTTTTGAAATCTCCATTTGGATCCATCAAAACAATATAATCCCAACTTTTACCATTTACATATACTGGCACTTGATTGATTGTTTTTTCATCGTCAATAGAGACAGCTACTAAAGTTACACCTGTTTCTGCTTGCCAGTCAGCGTACTTTTCACTAATTGTGTTCAATTCTCTTTTGCATGGGGCACACCAAGTAGCCCAAAAGCTTATTACAATAGGCCCTTTCAAACCGAGTTCACCTGTGTTAATAGACTTTCCGTCCATGTCTTTTAATTGAACAGCAGGTAATTTTTTACCAGTTTCATGGTCTTGAGCAAAAGTAGCATTGCAAAAAGCAACAACGGAGAAAATAAATAAAATGCGTTTCATGTTTGATAGTTTAAAATATGTGTAGCTTGTTTTCAAAAACGTTGCCACAATTCAAAGGTAGTATATTTTTTATGCCTTGAATCAATATTTTTTATTCTCATTGTTGTATTCCTATTGAAGAATAGCACGAAAAAGGATAGTTTTTTTAATTTGCTTTTTGACTGTTTAGTAGCTTGGAAGGCCATCCTAAGTAAGAATTTACTGATTTTTATTTGATTTTTATCATGTTTTTAGGCGTTTCAATTGTATTCTTGAAATATTTTGTTTGCAAGAAAATGTAAAATGGCATTATTTTTTCTTTATATTTGTTGACAAGAGTTTAAACAACAAACTATAATATAGATAATATGAACAAATTAATACTCACTTTAGCTACATGTTTAACATTGGGATTTACAGCCAGTGCTCAAAACTATGCAATTTATGAAGGTCTTAATTCAACAACCGATATTTCTGGTACAACTGTTCAAGTTCAAGTTGGGAGTTCGACTTATGAAGGTTTTTTCTTTGGGAAAAATTTAACAGGAACGCCGATAGAGGTGAAAATAAGACGCGTTTCTATAGTTACTCCGCCAGCTGCAGTGACTGAGCAAGTATGCAGTGGTCCAATTCCAGACCCAACAGCTATTGGAAATTGTTTTGATGTTGCTGCGGGAAACACTGATTGGTTGTCGCCAAACAGTTTCATTATCGACGATGCAAATAAAGCAAACATCGAAGTTCACATTTCACCGAACGGTTCTATGGGAATGGTTCATAATCGTTACTTCATTGAAGACTTAAACGGAAACAAATTAGATTCTTTAGATGTGAAAATCGGAAATTTTGCATCTATTAAAGACGTTAAGCCTTCCGTAACTTTCAATGCATATCCAAATCCTGCGGATGATATTTTAACTTTAACCGTTCAAGGTTCATCAGAAAACACAGTGAAGCTAGTTGATGTGCTTGGAAATGTAGTGTTGGAAGATAAACTTACTTCAACAAAGAAAATTGATATGCGTGAGTTTAAAAATGGTGTTTACATCTTAACTGTTTATTCAAGTGGTGCTTTGATGCAAACACGAAGAGTGGTTGTTAGACATTAATTCAAAATTTCTAATTGCATTAAAAAAGTCTTTTTTAAAGGCTTTTTTTGTGTTTAAAAATTTGATCTTTGAAACTTTGCAACATTTTTTTCGTACTTGTTAAGCTGTGTAAAAAATTGTATTTTTGTACTTATGTCAATTGAAAAATTAATAGGAGATTTATTGTTGCGATACAATTGCGTTGTGGTTCCTTCATTTGGGGGTTTCGTCGCAAAGCAAACTCCTGCTTCAATAGATAAAGTCAACGGAATCATGCTACCACCTAAAAAATCATTGTTATTTAATAGACAATTGATTAACAACGACGGTTTATTGATTGCATCTTTTGCCAAAGAAATGGGATTTACTTTCGACGAAGCTGCAGCAAAAGTGCAGACGTTAGTTGAAAATTGGAGTCAAGCTTTGAATGAAGGCGAAAGAGTGGTTATCGACAAAGTTGGTTTCTTATTTCTTGATCAAGAAAAAAATATTGGTTTTGAACAAGATCGATATTTTAATTTGTTACTGCATTCTTTCGGATTAGGCACAGTTCATTTTGTGAGTGAAGAGGACATTCAATTGGTCAATCAACCAGTTTCGATCAATCCGCAAATTGTTCATGAACCAGTTGCAGAACAAAAATCCAAAGAAACGCCAATTATCTCTTTGATTCCGGAAGGAATTGAAAAGGTAGAAGAAGAAAAAACAGAAACTCCGATCATTTCGATTTCAAAAGGCAAAACTAATACAACCAGTTTATGGAGGTACGCTGCTGTTGCGATATTGCTGCCCATTGCATTTTATTCCTATTGGATTCCCATGAAAACCAATGTTTTGGAATCTGGAATTTTTGCCGTACAAGATTTTAATCCTTTTCATCATGCCTCAAAAGGAAATTATGAGCGGAAAGACTTGCCAATCAAATTGAACAAAAAAAATCCAATTTTTATTTCGGTAGAAGACGAAATTCAAAAATTGGATGCCAATGTGCAGGTTTGGTCTTATCCTTTTAGTGAGAAATTATTCATTCCAATTAAAATTGCTGGCGCCCCGAAAGAAGTTGTTCAAGAAATTGCACCAGAAGTTGTTGAAGCACCAATTATTGCAGCTCCGATTGAAGATGTAAAAGTAAGCAATACTGAATCGGCGTATTACTTGATAACTAATTGTTTTGGAAGTGTATCAAACGCCCAAAATTTTGTCAGTTATTTAAAATCAAAAGGTTTTGATGCGCAAGTCGTGGACATGAAAAATGGTTTGCAACGAGTAAGCGCAGGAAAATCGGCCAATGCTGCCGACTTAAAATCTATCCAAAGTCAAGTGGAAGCATTAGATATCCAAGGAAGTTGGATTTTGAAAAAATAAGCTATTTCAAATTGTTCAAAATTCTAAATAGCTTTTAATCATTTTCTAGTTTTCCTTTTTGTTGTGTTTTGTATATCTTTACGAAAACAAATTAGCTTTTTATTATTTTACATAAAAGCTATATAAAACATAGAACTTATGAGAAAATGGATTTTGCCAATAGGATTTGTCCTGGTTTCTTTCGCTACGATTGCGCAAGATAAAGCCAAGAATTCTGAAAATAGTACTTATGAATTTACAAAACAAGTTCATCTTGATGCCACTCCGGTTCAAAGTCAAGGTTATACAGGAACTTGTTGGAGTTTTTCAGCCTTGTCATTTTTTGAATCAGAAATGATTAGAAAAGGAACGAAAAACCCCGCTCCCTTGTCAGAAATGTTTGTAGCCAGAAAAGCATACGAAGCCAAAGCAGATAAATATATCCGAATGGATGGAAAATCAAATTTTTCTGAGGGAGGTGCTTTTCATGATATTCCTTTCGTGATAAAAAATTATGGGATTGTTCCTGCAGATGTTTACAAAGGCTATAATCCCGGTACAGAAACATACGATCACAGTGAAATGTACACTGTTTTAAACGGTGCGATGGAAGGTGTTTTGAAACATGTTCAACAGTTAGATGGGAAAGCACTTTCGTCAACTTGGAGAGCTGCTTTGGGTGGTATTTTAGACGCTTATTTAGGGAAAGACATTCAAGAGTTTGATTTCAAGGGTAAAAAATATACGCCAAAATCTTATGCTGCATCTTTGAATTTGAACATGAATGATTATGTTTCAATTACTTCATTTACAAATCACGACGCTTATAGCGAATGTCAATTGGCAATTCCTGACAATTGGGGAAATGGGAAAAGCTACAACGTTGGAATGGCAGATTTGATGACTATTGCTGAATATGCATTAAAAAATGGATACACCATCGCGTGGGGCGCAGATGTTTCAGAAAAAGGATTCAGTTTCAGAGAAGGAATTGCACTTGTACCAGAAGATCCATCAACAATTGAAGTGAAAGGAAGAGACAATAAAAACTTCTCGGATCCAGGAGCAGCAAAATCCTCCAATGCATTTTTAACTCCAGTGAAAGAGCTAAAAGTGACGCCAGCTCTTCGTCAAGAAGGATATGACAACAAAACAACTACTGACGATCATGGAATGCATATTACAGGATTATATATAGACCAAAAAGGAACACGTTACTTTTTAGTCAAAAATTCGTGGGGAACAAGCAACTATCCAGCTGGATATTTATATGTTTCTGAAAATTATTTTAATTTGAAAACAATCAACATTTACTTGCATAAAGATGGAATTCCAAAAGAAATTCGTGCTAAAGTGCAATTTTAGATATTTTTTTAACAATAATTATTTAAAATTTACCTCTGAATATTAGTAGATTAGAAAATAATAGTTATATTTGTCATCAAATATTATACTTATGACGAAATTAACCCCTGCGGAGGAGCAAGTAATGCTTCGTCTTTGGAAATTAGAGAAAACTACTGTCAAAGAAATCGTTGCTTTGTATGATGATCCAAAGCCGGCATACAATACAACTTCAACAATTGTTAGAATTTTAGAAAGGAAAAAGTTTATTAAACACAGAACAGTTGTTCGAGGTTTTATCTACTCACCAAAAGTAACTAGGGAAGAATACCGAGATTATTTATGTGAAAATTTACTGGAAAATTATTTTGATAGCGAAAGAAAAGATGTTGTTTCTCATTTCAATAGTAAAAGTGAATTAAGCGAATTATTGTAACAATTAAAAAAAACGGCAGGTATTGTTCCTGCCGTTTTTTTTTTGCACATGCGTTTGTTATAAATCTAATCGACCAGCTTTCCTAAAAAAATAGTATTTTTATGCCAAAATAAGGAAAGATGGGATGTACCAGTTGTAGCTCTGGAGGTGGAACTCCGAAAGGCTGTCAAAATAATGGAACCTGTAGTTCTGGTGGATGTAATAAATTAGGTGTATTTGATTGGCTGGGAAACATGCAGTTACCAAATGGTCAAGCACCATACGACATAATTGAAGTTCGCTTCAAAAACAGTAGAAAAGCTTTTTACCGAAACAATAAAGATCTTACTTTGCAAGTTGGAGATGTTATTGTAGTAGAAGCAAGTCCAGGCCATGATATTGGTGTGGTTTCTGTGGTTGGAGAACTCGCCAGAATACAAGTTAAAAAGAAGACGCCAAACTTCAAGCCAATGGAGGCTAAGAAGGTTTTTAGAATTGCCAATCAAGACGATATCGAAAAATGGACGCGTTCTAGAGAACTCGAAAAAGAAGTGATGTATCAATCGCGCACTTTGGCTTTGAATCTAAATCTGAATATGAAAATTTCAGATGTAGAATATCAAGGTGATTTATCAAAAGCGACTTTTTATTATACTTCAGATGATCGCGTAGATTTCCGTCAATTGATAAAAGACATGGCGGATAATTTCAAAATCAGAGTTGAAATGCGCCAAATTGGTTCGAGGCAAGAAGCTTCTCGTTTAGGCGGAATTGGCTCTTGCGGACGTGAATTGTGCTGTTCAACATGGTTAACCGATTTCCGTTCAGTTTCGACCTCAGCAGCGCGCTATCAGCAATTGTCTTTAAAC
This sequence comes from Chryseobacterium gleum, assembly GCA_945897805.1. Taxonomy (GTDB): domain Bacteria; phylum Bacteroidota; class Bacteroidia; order Flavobacteriales_D; family Crocinitomicaceae; genus JAQVCM01. Next base: position 190,669 of record CAMDFX010000005.1, on the reverse strand, counting down.
CCTCAAAAATTGGCAGGTCAATGTGGAAAGTTAAAATGCTGTTTGAATTATGAATTGGACATGTATTTAGATGCAATCAAATCATTTCCAGCTGTTGATAATAAACTATATACTGAAAAAGGTTCAGCATTTCATGTTAAAACGGATGTTTTTAAGCGTTTGATGTGGTATATGTATGAAGGTGGTTCTGGACTTATTGCGCTTTCGCCAGAAAGAGTAGCTGAAGTGAGAGAGTTAAACATCAACAAAGTGAAACCACAAGATCTGAAGGATTTTTCTCACAAAGAGGAAGTAATCGCAGAACCTGATTATGAGAATGTGGACGAACAAGACAGTTTGAATCGATTTGATAGTACCTTCAAAAAGAAGAAAAAGAAGAAACCAAATAGACCTGGTGGACAAGCTGGTAATCCAAATCAAGCGAATGCTGCAAATGGAAATCAAGAGGTGAAATTGAATACTCCTCGGCCAAATCCAAACCAAAATCCAAACAAGAATGTCAATCAAGTTCAAAATGAACAAGTAAAAGCCGTTCAATTGAATGCAGATGGGACAAATCCTGCGCCAAAGAAAAATAAAAAACGCAGGCCGCCAAGAAAACCAAATCCTGACGGTAGCGGAAATAATTTAGCTGGAAATGTGGAGTAAATATGTTGGAATAGTGGTGGTCTTGACGTTGCTTTTGGTAAGCTGCGGAGAGCAACCTGTTTTTGAAAAATCGTATTCTTTTAAAGGGAATTCTTGGTCACAAAAAGTGAAACCCGCTTTTAAAATAGCCATTGAAGATACTACCAAAGCGTATAATTTTACTATCACTTTTAGGGTAACAACTGACTATGCTTACAACAACGTTTGGTTCTATTTGAATACAAAAACACCAGACGGAGAGACTGCTAGAGAGCCTTTTGAAATCAAAATAACCAATTCAGATGGAACTTGGGCGGGCGTTAAAACTGGAACTGTGGTTGAAACGAATTTGAATTTTAACAGGAGGAAATTACCTAAAAGAGGGAATTATTATTTCACCCTAGAGCAGGGTGTGACGATGAATAAACTGGATGAGGTTTTGGATGTTGGACTTAGAGTTGAAGAAACAAAATAAATGAAAAAGAGCAGATTAATTAGTCTGCTCTTTTTGTTTAAATTCGCTTTTAAACTTCGAAAAATAAGTATTAAAACTATCTTCTTCTGTGTTTCAATAATGCGTATTGCAGATTTGTATAAGAAAGTGAAAATTCCAATGAACCACCTTTGTATGCTCTTCTGAGTTGAGAGACAGTCAAATCATAAGAAATACCAAATTTGATTCCTTTCCAATCAACTGTCATTCTTGGGATAATTGCGTCCTTGATTCGCATATACATGCCAAGTCCAAAATAAGCATCTCTTGTAAAACCAGTGATTTTAGATCCAGAACTGAATCTATATCTTCCCATTCCACCTAAAATAGTCTCTAAATGTGGTCCTTGAATAAACTGCACTGCACTTGCGTCAAAAGACCAATCTGTTCCTTGCATATCTTGAGAATAAGCAGTGTGAAATACAAATTTAGAATACAATCTGTCAAAAGAAACTCCACTGTATTCGAAAGATGGTTGATTGACATGATAAACTGCGCCACCCAGTTCGAATTTCATTTTATTGTTTCTTTTAAATGTAGATTGTTCGGAATCATATTGATAATATAATCCTGAAGAAATGTCTGCATATCTGAAGCTGTTCACATTGGCATTTTCGCCGCTTGCAAGCGATGCATCAAAAACATTTCCATTAATTTGATTTTCGAAGAAAACACGACTCAAATCCGCAGAACGATTTGCAAAGCCACCTTGAAGGCCCACTGATAATGTGTGACCTCCTCCAACAGGTAAAATGCCACTCAAAGAAATTGCACCTGACTGCGTTCCAAATTTAGAATCACCCCCAATGTCATTGTAAAAAAACATCCCCAAACCAAGATGTGCTTTATCGTTGCGTTGCTTTTTGAAGAAATTGACATCAAAAGCCAAAGAAGATGTGCTGAATTGTGTATTTGCTCCCACCCATTGATTTCTTTGATTGACATGTACGCGTTCCCAACCGTTATAAACCCCCGTTGCACCAGGATTGATCAACAAAGGTGTTTCTGCAGTTTGAGAGAAGTGTATATCTTGAGCTGTTGTTTGAAATACATTGATGATGGCGAAAAGCGCGAATATTTTTTTCATTTTTAGCGGATTAAAGTGATGTTTCCAGATTTCAATTCCGCTTTTCCATCTTTGTAAATGATCTCAAGCATGTAGGCATAAATCCCAGGATTCAGCGCTTTTCCTTTGTAATTTCCATCCCAACCAAATCCACTTTCACTGGTTTCAAACATTTTATTTCCCCAGCGATCGTAGACAGATATTTTAAATGTTTTCACATCACTTCCTGCAAAAACTCTGAATACATCATTATTATTATCTCCATTTGGTGAAAATCCAGTTGGCACTAAAATTCCTGGGTTACAAGTCGGTCCAACATTGTTTGGATCACAAGGATCTAGAGGATTGGTGTTGTTATTCACCTCTATTCCATCGTTGACACCATCGTCATCTGAATCTGGATTGTTTGGGTCGGTACCGATTATACCTTCCTGCGCATTGGAGATTCCATCTCCGTCGGAATCCAGTGTGCAATCAGGGGAAGTACTTACTGGGTCACAAGGGTCTAAAGGATCAGAGCCATTTGTAACTTCTACACCATCATTGATGCCATCACCGTCAGTATCAGGATTGTTTGGGTTAGTTCCAATTACGCCTTCATTTGGATTTGTTATTCCATCGCCATCTGAATCACAATTTGTAGCATTTAAATTTGGACTACATGGATTCAATGGATCAGAGCCATTTGTTACCTCCGTACCATCATTAATTCCATCTCCATCTGTGTCTGGATTTGTGGGGTCGGTGCCAATTGTTCCTTCATCTGTGTTGGTAATTCCATCACCATCTATATCTGGATTATCAATGATGAAAAACGCCACAATGTTTTCCGGTTGCAATATATTCATGCTACTGGTATCTTCAGTAATTCCTGTTGCTAATGGTCCAACCGTATATTCCCAGTGGTCAAACGCATAACCTAACATTGGTCTAGCAACTAAATTAGTGGCAACACCTCCAAAATAAGATGCCGACCAAGGATAAGTCGGTGCCCAAATGGAATTTACTTTTACTTCTCCCGAAAGCGCAGGGTTAACATCTACAGTGACATCATAAGGACCTGTCAAATTATAGCAACCTGTTAATCCTTGATTTAAAGCGACACATCTAGCGTCAATAAAATCATACAAATCTTGTACATTTGCCTGCCATTCAGCCATACTTCCTCCCCAGCGCGCGATTTGTCCGGGCATTTCTGGAGCGATTTGAGTGAGCATACTGTCAAGTAAAAAATTCATATACTCGCACGAAAAATGGGTATTTAGTAAATCCGCATAACGCGTTATGTAATATTGCTCTACAACAGGATTCTCATTGATTAACTTTTGAAGAATCTCCGTATGACCTTGACCGCCTGGATCAGGCAAAGCTTCCACATTACAAGGATCAGCATTTGGTGAATCATCCGGGATGCCAGTATAGTTAATGTAATGTCCGAATACTGCGTCCATATCCCAAAGTGTGTATCGCCATTTTTTGTGTTCACCAGCAGGATCCATTCCTCTCCACCACGCCGTATTCCAGTTTAACCAATCTTGGCAAACAGTATAAGAATTGATGCAGAAATAATCAACCAGTGATTCCCAATTTAATTGACTGTCAACATAAGCGAAATTGGTCGCGTTGCCCATGTTATTAGTTTGAATATAAGATTTTAGGGCATTCCAATCATTCAATGCATTTGGTGCACCATATTCTTCCCAAGTAGCACCCCAAGTTTTTAAATATTGTAAGTTGTATTTATCTTGGTTATCGTAATATTCAGTAAAATCAGAATCATCTGCCTTCTCTCTTATTTCATAGACGCCCCAATAAACACCATTAACATATAGTATGCAAGGCTTCCATGTTCGTTCATCCATTTTTAACTCAGCTTTTTGAGAGAGAGTATGAACAAAGGCATCGCGAATGTGCGTAGCACCATTTTCAAAAGGGTAATTATCACTCGCCCCAGCTTTAATTATCAATCTTTGAAATGAAGTTCTTGATTTCTCGGGAAAAATCTGATGGCCAATTGCATCATTATAACCAAATTGGTCTTTCATAATGAAGTCAAATCCTCTTTGATCGTATGCCCAAGAGTCGTTTCCATGCTTATTGAATTCACCTTCTCCCGCATCGACAAAACTATTGTCAGACTCATACATTTCGAAGAATCCTTGTGGCGTGATCCCAGCATCTCCGTCCAATAGAGTTTGTATACTATTGTTACCAAAACCTGCAACAGATAAAACCGGAATCGTATGATCTACATTAATGAAATAAGTTCCTGACTTAGTAAAACTTGGTTCGTTGGTAGAAAACGCTTTGGCACGAAGGACTTTGGTTGTGGGGATATTTATTGGCCCTGAATAAAGTGTAGATGTTGTTGTTGGCACAGATCCATCAAGTGTATATCGGATGGTTGAACCCGCGTCTGGACAAGTGATGGTTACACTCTGAGCACCAGGATAAAAACCTGGATTAACGCTGAAAGTTGGCGTTGTTGTATAAAAATTAATTCCACCGACATTGGCAGCATTTGGCGTAGGAGTTAAAAATAATTTCCAAATTCCCGAACCATTAGTTTGTCTTCCAACAGAATGGTCGTTTTTGGTTAAATTAACTATTCTTATTGAGTCCTGAACCGCTAAGCTTGGATTCGAAAGTATAATCCAGTCATTTTTAGTTTGGGTCAGCTTAAAGTTCGGATGTAATTCATTTCCAGAAACTAGATTTCTACTTGTGCAAAAAACCATCAAAAAACCATTGGCTGGAATTGTGCCAGAAGGAACGGGCCATTTGCTTAGATTTGTTGACTTATCAGACAAAAAATAACCTGTCAAATCAACAGGTGCTGCTGAAGTATTGAATAATTCAATCCAATCTTCGTTTTGTCCAAATGCATCAGTTGGCCCCGATATATTTGAACAAGAATATTCATTAATAACAACCTGACCGAATGAATTAGAAGTAAAGATTAAAAAGGCAATTGACAAAAAAACACGCACTATCATAGTTGGAGAATTGAAAATGAAATAGAAAACTGACCCAATATTAACAAAAAATAAACATAAATTTAACTTCAGACGTATTTATAATCTTGAAGGTTGATTATAAATGTACTTATTTTCATAATTTTGAGGTACTTTTATTAACTTAAAATTTAAAATTCAACATGAAACAAGTTCTTTCTCTAGTAATTACTATTTCAATTTTATCGTTTCTATTATCTTGTAATAAATCTGCTGGTCAAGGTGGTACATCAACTATCAAGGGAAAAGTTTACATTCAAGATTACAATGTGTCAGGCACCGCAATTACATCGGAATATTTCGGTCAAGATGTGGATGTTTATATAATTTATGGTGCTGACGGAACCTATTTCAATGATAAAATTGCAACAAGCTATGATGGGAGCTTCGAGTTTCCATTTTTGGCAAAAGGCAAATATCAAATTTTTGTTTATGGTCAGTGTTTCTATTCGTTAGAAAACCCTTGTCCAAGTGGGCAAGAGACTTTGTTGGTTTCAGCTGAAATAACAAAAAATAAATCAACTGTAGATGTTGGTACAATTACCATCAAAGATTAATGATGAAAAACAGATTGTTGGTAGGCTTTTTGTTTTTTGGTGGACTCACTTTTGCACAAGTTGTTCCTCAAACTTGGCTGAGTGGTGGAGTGAATAGAAAATTAACTTCAAAGTTGACAGCTGCAGCATCATTAGATTTACGGTTTTACGATTTTAGTGCTCCGGGTACAATTTTCCCGCAGCTTTCCTTGTCGTATAAAATTATTGATGGAGTTAAAATTTCTGCTGATTACAGAATGCTTTTCAAAGAAAATCAATATCGAAATTATGTTTTTGATAATAGATTGAATTTCAATATTGAGTTTAAAGCGAAATACAAACATGTTGACCCTTCTTTCAGACTTAGATATCAATCTACTTTTGGCACATTGCAAACTGTGGGAAATTATTCACCTGAATTTGATCAAGCTATTCGTTTAAAACCGTCATTGACTTTTCATTTCAATAAAAACAGCAGATTTACACCAGTAATTTCTGGCGAGTGGTTTTACAGTATGGCTAACAAAGAATTGGGAAAAAGATTTACCAAATATCGCTTAGCGCTCGGAACTTCCTACAATTTAAAAGGTCCAAAAAGCTTAGATGTCAAATATATTTTTGGTCAAAGTATCAATTTGCCTAAGAATGAAACCGAGCATATTTTTTCTTTGACTTACAATTATGATTGGGAAAAATTGACTCCTGAGGAAAAAGCCAAACGCGCGAAAGCAAAGGCTAAAAAAAAATTGAAAAAACATCCCGAATTAGAAGCAGAAGAATAACTTTAACTTAGTACGTCGTTTCTTTGGCTGTCAAGTTTAATCAAGATAAACATCATTACTGAAAATGACATCATTGATGAACCACCATAGCTAAAGAATGGTAAAGGAATTCCAATAACCGGTGCGAATCCAATATTCATCCCAATATTAATGGCGAAATGGTAGAAAATAATCATCGCCACAGAATATGCATAAACCCGGTTGAATCGTGACTTTTGCCGCTCTGCAATCGTGATGATACGAATCAACATAAACATGAATAAAAACATGATGACCAAACTGCCGACAAACCCCCATTCTTCTGCCAAAGGACAAAAAATAAAGTCTGTTTCACTTTCAGGAACATGATTTGATTCCACGCTTGCTAAACTGGCATTTTTATATCCTTTTCCAGTTAAACCCCCAGAACCAACGGCTGCCATGGCGCGATTTCGGTTATAATCGTCGCCATTTGGGTCTTCACGCATTCCCAAAAACAATTCAATGCGTTCTTTTTGGTGAATTGCCAATCCTTGAAAGCCAACATTCACTGATGTTGAAATGCCAGCAGCCATGATGAATCCAATCAACACGATGACAGTTACTTTCTCGCGATCTCTTTTTGAAGAAATCCATCGTAAAATAAAGTAAGAAAACAAACCTAAAAGGAAAAGTGAAATCAAAACGCCATAGAATCCTGGAATTTCTAATCCTGGCCAGAATTCAAAAGTGAGCACATTGTTGCTCATTAACAAGGTTACAAGCGATAAAAATACAACTGCAAATAAAATCGGAATAAAGTGACTTCCCACCCAAGTGCTTTTGAATTTGATTCCAGGGATTAGGTTTACCAATTTCAAAATAATGGGGTCATAAGTCAAACCTTCGCGATACATAACAAACAAGAAAGAAGTGAAAACGACAAACGATCCCGCATCAGGTTGCATTAGAATTAAAACCATTGGTCCGAGCAAAATTATATTTGCAAGAATCACTGTTTTTACATTTTGTTGGTTGACATTTAAACTATTAATGTATCTTCCGAGCGCTATGGCTGTTCCGATTTTAGCAAATTCAGCCGGTTGAATTCCCAGGGAACCGAAGCCTAACCATGCGTGAGCACCGTTTACGGCAGGCATAAATAGCACCAGAACCAACATGCCTATGCAAAATAAATAGATTGGGATGGCAAATTTTCTGTAAATATCAGAATCAATTAAAAAGACTACAATTCCCAGGAATAGTGAAAATCCAATCCACAAAATTTGCTTGCCATATTTCTGCGAAAAATCAAAAAAATTAGGATGATCTTCATTGTATGCAACGGAATAAACATTGGCAACTCCCATGCCAAGCATTAGGAAAAAGACGATCAGTAAACCCCAATCAACGTTTGATGTTAGTGATTGATTTCTACTCATTTTCCTCTTTTAACTACGTTCATCAAATTTGCTTCCAAAATGCGTTTCTCTTTTTCTGGGTCTGAAATTTTATTTTTCAAGTATTTTTCAATCATCAAACTGGCTATTGGCGCTGCCCAAGTACCACCTGCACCTGCATTTTCAACGTAAACAGAAATTGCTATTTTGGGATTATTCATTGGAGCAAATGCAATGAAAACAGAGTGATCTTCCCCTTGCGGATTTTGTGCTGTACCTGTTTTTCCACAAATGACGATGTCCTCCAATCTCGCTCTCCTAGCCGTTCCACCGCCTTCATTTACAACGCGTCGCATTCCTTCAATCACTGGGTCAAAATGTTGAGATTTTACCATCGTAAAGTTTTTCTTTGTGTAAATAGGTTTTGGTCCTTGCCTTCCAATTGATTTTACAAAATGTGGCGTATAAAACCAACCTCTGTTTGCAATCAAAGCGGCGATATTTGCCATTTGAAGCGGTGTTACTTTTACTTCTCCTTGTCCGATGGAAATAGATCGAATCGTTGAAAATGCCCATTGATGATGGCCGTAAGGCCGTTTTTTGGAAGGAAATTCATTGTCATAATAATTCGGATCAGGAATCAATCCACCGCGAATTCCTGGAATATCAGAATCTAATTTATGTCCCAAACCAAAACTTTGCATGTATTTCGACCAAATGCGCAATCCTTCTTCAGCATCTGCATACAATCCTTTTTTTCGCCCACCTTGAATAATTCTTCTAACTGCTTGATAATAATATGGATTACAAGACATTTGTACTGCTTCCATGATATTTCCTGCACTTGGATGGTTGTGGCAACCTACCAAACTTTTATTGCAAGGAAAACCAGTATTTATAGTAATTGCGCCTTCTTGTAAACCAATAACGGATTGCAATAACTTAAAAATCGAACCTGGAGGATATTCAGCTTGCAAAGGTCTTGGATAAAGTGGTTTGTCTTTGTCGAGCAACAACCGCGGATAATTTTGAGAAGTCGCGCGCCTTCCAACAAATAAATTCGGATCAAAAGTTGGTGCAGAAACCATGGCTAAAATTTCGCCTGATGAAGGTTCAATCGCCACAATACAGCCTCTTTTATTGACCATTAATGATTCGCCATAAGCTTGTAAGTCAATATCAACACTCAAGTTTAGCACAGGGCCTTGTTTGGCGGTTGTATCATATTTTCCATTTGCATAGGGCTCAATGGCGTTGTTCATAGCGGATGTTACGATGTAATGAACGCCTTTTCTTCCGCGTAAATCTGTTTCGTAAAATCTTTCCAAACCTGCGCGACCAATATTGTCACCAGAACGATAAAAGCGATCTTCTTCCACTTCTTGACCGTTTACTTCGCTTACATATCCTAAAATATTTGCAGCATTTGCACAAGGATAGCTTCTCATGCTGGTGATTTCTTCAAAGAATCCGGGGAAATTTCCTAAATATGGTGCAATTACGGCCATTTCTTCAGTGGTCATTTCCTTTACGAATGCATATTTTCTCATTTTTTGGTAACGAGGAACATTTCTCACTTTCGTTTTTGGATTTTTGTCGAAACCTTCTTCGTAGTAGATTTCTTTGAATCGATATTTGACTTTTTCAGGTGTCCAACCAATCAATTTTGCAAATGCGACAGTATCAAAATGTTTGATTTCTTTTTCGCACATCATGAGGTTGTAGTAGGTTTTGTTGATGACAATTTTTTTTCCATTACGGTCCTTCACAATCCCCCGAGGCGGCACTGCAACATGCCTTTTTTCAGCAATTTCTTGCGCGCGAAGTGTCCAACTATCGTCCACTACTTGCATGTAAAACAAGCGAATAGAATATATCACACCAATGACCAAGAAAAAAATGAGAATTACGTATCTTCTGGCATCTGTATTCATGAATCGATTGTTGAGCGCAAAGCGCCGCTTCTTTTAAAATGAGTTATTAATTGCTGTTTTAGATTGATTTTTTTTGCATTGAAAATCAAATCTACTACAAAAGTAAGTCGAATAAAAATAGAATGAAAACAATATCGAATTTCAAAACTAAAAAACCCCAAAAAAATGAAAATTGAACTAAAAAGCCTTTCTTTTCCGACAGTTAAAATTCGTTAAATCCCCAAAATTTGAAATTTAAGTTTGTAAATCCAAATAAAGGATGTATCTTTGTGGCACGATAAAAATTAAACTTGTTTGTTTTTAGCGTTTAGAGTGCTTAGAGTGCGAGGTGGAGCAGTTGGTAGCTCGTCGGGCTCATAACCCGAAGGTCGCTCGTTCGAGTCGAGTCCTCGCTACAAAAGTTAAAAGGTTGCTAGTTTTAGCAGCCTTTTTTTGTGGGCAAAAAATCATATTGCTGTAAAAGCTTTAGAGAAATTGACTCAAATTAATTTCCTAAAATTTTCATTTTGTGATTTCAAAAAAAATGAGTAAATTTATTTTAAAGAAATTTCAATTACCACCTAAATAAATCTAATGTACGTCACTTATGTTTTATTCGAATAGTTTTGATAAGATCTATATCGGATATACGTCAGGATTGCTTGAACGCTTTAAATCACATAATAAATTAGGAACAAAAGGGTTTACAGTTTTATACAGACCTTGGATAGTTGTTTATGTTGAGTTTTTTGAAAGCAAAGGAGAAGCGATGAAGCTAGAAAAGCAATTAAAATCGAGTAGAGGAAGGAATTACCTTAGAACTGAAATAGTAAACAAGTATATGGATGAAATTTTTTTGATAGAATAATATTTTTTGGCTCCTATCCGTCAGTCGACGGACGCTCGTTCGAGTCCTCGCTACAAAAGTTAAAAGGTTGCTAAAAATAGCAACCTTTTTTTTTGTGGGTAAAAAACCTAATTTATCTTGATTCAATTTTAAATATATCGAGATTTCCTGCAAACTAAAGAGTAATGCCAAATTGTGCATGAGTCATCAATATTTGTATTATAAATCCTTCCTTCCCCAAACTTTTCCTCCCTAATTTTGTTCCATAACTAGCTAGAAAAAGATAGCTTTACAAAAAATACAAAAGTGGCTAGAAAAGCAATTGTTATAGGGTCTGGAATTGCGGGGATTGCTTCTGCGATTCGCTTGGCAAACAAAGGATTCGCCGTGGATGTGTATGAAGCAAATGCTTATTTGGGAGGAAAATTGACCGTCACACAATTGGGAGATTATCGATTTGATGCTGGGCCTTCTTTGTTTACCATGCCGCATTTGGTTGAGGAATTGTTTACTATTTCTGGCAAAAATCCAAGTGATTATTTTGAATATGAACGCTGTAAAACCGTTTGTCACTATTTTTTTGAAGATGGTACTTTTTTGCCTTTCAGCGCTTCCAAAGAAGAACTTTTTGCCGAAATTGAACGCACTTTGAAAGTCGATTCAAAACCAATGAAACTGCATTACGACCGCAGTGCGCTGATTTACAGAGCGACATACCAAGCGTTTTTGGAAAATTCTTTGCATAAAGTCGGGAATTATTTCAGTAAAGCCATTTTACGTTGCATCGCTTACATGCCTTGGCTCAATATTTTTACCACGATGCATAAAGCGAATGAAAAAGCGTTGAATCACCCCAAATTGGTGCAAATATTTGATCGTTATGCAACTTACAATGGTTCAAATCCCTATTTGGCGCCAGGAATTTTGAATATTATTCCGCATTTGGAGCAAGAGATTGGCACTTTTTTTCCTACCAAAGGCATGCACTCGATTACAACGTCGTTGGTTACTTTGGCAGAAGAACTGGGCGTAAAATTTCACCTCAATCAAAAAGCAGATGAAATTTTGGTTGAAAATAAATCTGTGAAAGGCATTAGAATCGGAGCCGAGCAGATTTTTTCGGAGATCGTACTTTGCAATTCCGATATCAAACCAGCATACAAAAAATTGCTTCCCAAGGAAACTTTGAATCCCAAAACGTTGGCGCAAGAACCTTCGAGTTCAGCGATGATTTTTTATTGGGGAATTAAGCAAAAATTCTCACAATTGGATTTACACAACATTTTCTTTTCGGCTGATTATCAAAAGGAATTCAGTACTATTTTTGAAAACAAAAGTGTTTGTGACTACCCGACCGTTTACATTCACATCAGCTCTAAAATGAATCCAAATGATGCCCCAGAAACGGGTGAAAATTGGTTTGTGATGGTGAACGTCCCGAGCAATTCGGGGCAAGATTGGGAGGAAATGCGCAATCAAATCAGACAAAATGTGATTCAAAAGTTGAATCGTTTATTGAAAACTGACATTGAATCTTTGATTGAAGAGGAAGATTATTTGGATCCAATTCGCATCGAGCAGCGCACTTCAAGTTTCGCGGGAGCTTTGTATGGAGCGAGTTCAAACGACCGAATGGCAGCCTTTTTCAGACATCCGAATTTTTCTAAAATCAACGGTTTGTATTTCGCCGGTGGAAGTGTTCATCCGGGAGGCGGAATTCCATTGTGCTTGCTTTCAGCAAAAATTTCAACGGATTTATTGAAGTGATTATTTGATATGCTAATCCGTTTCTTTCCCCAATAACTCCCTAGGAGTGAAATATTTGTAACGGCGGATGTAATTCCGTCGTAAAATGAACGGATAGACTCTGTTTTGGCGTGTGTCCGTCAACTGACGGACCATGACAAAACTAATCTTGGGGAAAGTAGCGGATAATCATATTATTTGATGTAAACAACAACCTTCTTATCCTGTTTCAACTCAATCGCTGCCTCTTCAAAAGAAGGCGCACTGAAAGTCCCGCGGGCATTGTTACCAAAACCATAAATCTCAGTTGGTACACCAAACATGTTTTTATCCATGACAGTATTATCGTTGGCATCGTGAAAAACGGCAACGGCATAAATATCATTTGGAAGTTCAATATTTGCGGTCGTATTGCCAACTTTTGCATCAACAATGCTATACTTAAATCTACCAGAAGCGGATGGGAAATCATCTTTTTTGCGGAAAACTGCAACGAATATTTTGCCAACAGATTTTTTGATCCCCCGGACTTCAACGGTTAATGTTGATTTTTTTGGCGCTGTTTGAACTGACAAAAGACCGACAGTTAAAATCAGCAAAATTAATTTGTGCATTTTTCAATCATTTTTTAAGTTAACAAAAGTGGTCTAAAATTGTTTAATAAGATGATTTTTGTAAAGGAATAATATTGTTAATCCAATTTCCTTTTCACACTTTGGTCGGAGAATGACAAGAAAAATTAGAATTTGATTTGCTTTCCATGTACCAGAATGAAGTCAAATATTTACCTTTGATACAGATATGGAAAATTCAAAACACATTTTAGTCACCGGTGGAGCAGGATATATTGGTTCGCATACAGTTGTTGAATTGGTCAATGCTGGATATGAACCAGTAATTTTAGATGATTTTAGAAATGCGAAATCGTTTATTATCGAAAATATTCAAACAATTTTAGGGCGAGATATTGAGGTAGTAAATGCGGCTTGTCAAGATGAAAGCACTTTGCGAAAAACTTTCCAAAAATATAATTTTCAGGGGGTTATTCATTTTGCTGCAGATAAAGCGGTAGGCGAATCGGTTAAAAACCCATTGAAATATTACGACAATAATTTATCAGGTTTAATTTCCATTTTAAAAATGATGGAAGAATTTAAAACGCCAAGTTTGGTTTTTTCTTCCTCCTGTTCAGTTTATGGAAATCCAATTTTGGCTGAAGGCGTTCATGGTGTGGATGAATCGATAATTGAGTTAGACCCTGAATCTCCTTATGCAAATACGAAATTAATTTGTGAGCAAATCATTCAGGATTGGGCTGCTTCAAATCCAGTTTGCAAATCGACTTTATTGCGCTATTTCAATCCAATTGGGGCACATAATTCCGGATTAATTGGCGAATTGCCGCAAGGAATTCCGAATAATTTATTGCCCTATATCACCCAAACTGCTGTTGGAATCAGAAAATCTTTGACTGTTTTCGGAAATAACTATTCCACTTCTGACGGAACATGCATTCGTGATTACATTCATGTCACAGATTTAGCTGTTGCGCACGTGAAAGCGATTGATTGGCTTAAAAAGCAAAGTTCAGGAACTGTTGAGATTTTCAATGTTGGAACAGGAAAAGGGTCTAGCGTTTTGGAAGTGATTGATATTTTTGAGAAAGCAACGAATCAAAAATTGAATTGGGAATTTGGTCCGAGACGAGAAGGCGATGTGCAAGAGATTTTTGCGAATCCAGCTAAAATTGAAAGTATTTTGGGATGGAAAGCTCAATTTACTGTCGCAGATGCCATTTTAGATGCTTGGAATTGGGAAAACAAACGACCAAAAGATGCTTAGAATAATTTCAGTTTTTGTCTGTCTTTTTATTTTGGGCTTCAACACAAGCGCTCAAAAAGTTGATTCTACTTTAGTTTCAAGATATAGGCCAGGTTTTATGTGGTTTTATGGAGGAATTAGACCTTCCAAATTGGTAGATGCAAAAAAGTATGACAGACTGATTGTCGATGTTTTATACAACGATTGGATTAATAAAAGCGATAAACTTTTTAAAAATCATTGGTCTTCTATCGGCTTTAATGTGCAAACAATTTTTGATATTCCACTTAATTCCAGCAACACAGTTGGACTTGGAATAGGCATAGGTTATGGTCGGACGAGAATTCAATCTAATCGATGGTTAAATCACATTGATAGCAATCAAACCACGATTTTGAATGATATGCCATTGAATGCAGGAATAAACAAATCCATTTTTACAGCCAATAAAATTTTCATTCCCATTGAATTGCGTTTTCGCACTGCTGGATGGCAACATTTTAAATTTCAATTAGGCGGTAGAATTGGCTATCAATTTTTAGCGCAATCTCATCTATTTTCTAAAAATACCGCAGGATTAAAGGTTGAAACAATTACTTCAGGTTTCAAAGATCTAGATCCACTTTTGATGAGCGTGCATGCGAGAATAGGAATTAGAAATTGGGCAATTACAGCATCTTATAATCTAAAACCTTATTTTAAGAACAAGCAAAGCACACAAATCAACGGCTTAGAATTGGGCTTAAGTATTTCTCTTTTTTAATTGAAAAACCGCATTTTATTTAGAAGACATTTGGACTTTATGAAAATGGATTGAAAACAAAAATGCGGATTATCTCTAAATGAAATAATCCGCATTTTTTATGTTTTTAATACAATTCACCAATTCATTTTAGTCCAATCAAAAACCAGTATAATGCCGATATAGTTTGACCACGTAGTCGCACCGCAGGTAATATAGTCCAGTTCATTGGACTATATTGAAAACATAATCGGTATAATTTTACTCTACTTGACTTAACTTCAACATGTTTGACTTTCCATTCTCATCCAAAGGAATGGACGCGATATTGATAACCATATCACCAGTTTCAACCAAACCATCTTTTTTCAATAGAAATTTGATGTCTGCAATCGTGTGATCAGTGCTAACTCTTGAGTCATAATAAATACCTTTTACACCCCAAACCAAATTCAGTTGCGTTAGAATTTGTTTGTTGCTTGTAAAAATATAGATAGGAGATTTTGGTCTTTGTGATGCTAATTTGTATGCTGTATATCCTGAAAAAGACATCGCAATAATTGCATCGGCATGCACTCTTTGTGCCAATCGGCAAGCGTTGAAACAAATTGAATCTGAAATAAATCTTTCTTGATTTTTTTCGGGCATCACTTCTTTGTTGTAAATGCCATCAAATGTTTCCATCTCTTTTACAATATTTGCCATGGTGCGAATTACTTCCACTGGAAATTTCCCTACAGAAGTTTCACCAGAAAGCATCACCGCATCTGCGCCATCTAAAACTGCATTTGCAACATCATTTACTTCTGCTCTTGTTGGAGAAATATTGGTAATCATACTTTCCATCATTTGTGTAGCCACAATGATTGGTTTTGCATATTCAAAGCATTTGTTGATTAACATTTTTTGAATCAAAGGAACGTTTTGATAAGGAACTTCAACTCCTAAATCACCTCGTGCCACCATTAAGGCATCGCTTTCTTGAATAATTTCATCGATATCAGCGACAGCTTCAGGTTTTTCGATTTTAGCAATCACTTTCGCTTTTCCGTGTGCTGTGCTAATCAAATGTTTTAATTCGATAATATCTCTTGCAGAACGAACGAAAGATAAACCAATCCAATCCACATTTTGTTGCAATGCAAATTCTAAATCCTCCCTATCTTTTGATGTCAAAGAAGGAAGTGAAATTTTCGTATTTGGCAAATTCACTCCTTTTCTCGACGATAAAATGCCTCCGTGGATTACTTTCGCTTTGATGATATTGAAACCATCAGAGCTGATTATTTCAAGTGCCAATTTTCCATCATCAAGCAATATTTTTTCTCCTGGATTGACATCGGCTGGAAGTTGTGGATAATTAATGGCAATTTTTTCAGCTGTACCCACCATTTTTTCGGTTGTGATAATGATTTCTTTGCCATTTTCAAGCAATACGCCGTTATTTTCAACCTCATAAACACGAATTTTTGGACCTTGTAAATCTGCTAAAATAGCCACATTTAATCCTGTTTCGTCATTTAGTTCACGGATAACTTTAATGGCAGCGGCATGATCTTCATAAGCACCATGAGAAAAATTCAAACGACAAACGTTCAACCCTTCTAAAAACATTTGTCTTAAAATTTCTTTATCAGCGCACGCGGGCCCTAATGTGGCAACGATTTTTGTTTTTTTCATATTCAAATTTATTTTAACTTATTAAAAGTTAGTAGTTTTCATCAAAAATCAGATTTTCAGTTGAACTGAATTCTGTTGGATCAAAGTTAAAAGCGGTCAAAACACTTGGATGACTCTTGATTTTCTGCAACAAATCATCCACTTCAATTATATGATTATTTACCAAAAAAAGAAAATAATCAATTTGTTGTTTTTCCGGTATCAAATACTTTCCGTCCGCTTTGTTTTTGATTAAATAATAATCAAGCATTTCTTCTTCATCTCTCTGAATGAAATAGTTGTGTTGAGAAAAACCACTTTTTTTGTGGTTAACATCAAAAAGATTTTCTGCCTTTATAAGTTTTAATTTCAACAATTCATTCAAGCCCCAAACCAATCTATAATCACTGTGATGCGAGCAGATTCCTATCATATTATAGTTATAATCTGCTTCTAGTGTGAGATTGTATTTTTGCTGTTTGGCCATGAAAAAAAATAACAGCACTAAGTTAGTCATTTTTTAAAAGATGCCCTGATATTGTTGTTAAGCTTCTGCTAAATTTTGTCTCGTTTTGTCGGGAAATTCTGATTTTTCGCTCTAAATTTCGCCCATCAAAGTAAGGGTTTCTTTGGAAGCAGCTTGTTCCGCCATTTTTTTAGAATTTCCCTTCCCTTTTCCATAAGCTGTATCGTTGATTAAAACCATGATTTCATAATTCCAGTTTCCGTTCACGCTTTCTTCAGTTATTACGTTGAATTCTAACTTCAAGTGTTTCTTTTGGCTCCAGATAAAAAGTTTAGATTTGAAATCGATTTCTTCCTCTAAGATTTTATTCAAATCAGCATAATTGCGCAAAATATTGTGGTTGACACATTTTTTCACGGCTTCATATCCACCGTCAAGATAAATAGCACCCATCAATGCTTCAAACGCATTTCCCTCCAAACTTGCAAGATTTATTGCTCTTCCTTTGTGGTAACGCAAGATTTCTCTCAAGCGCATTTCTTCTCCAATTTCAGAAAGTGTTTTTCGGCTTACAACTTTCGATTTAATTTTAGTCAAAAAACCTTCGTCTTGTTCTGGAAATCGCAGGAATAGTAATTCAGCAATTACTGCATCCAAAATCGCATCACCTAAATATTCTAAGCGCTCATTCGAAATTTCGTTTTCAGTGAGGTTACTGAATGATTTATGTGTGATTGCTTCGTAAAAATAACTTAGATTTTTCGGTTTGTATCCGAAACGTTTGAGCACAAATCTAATGACACGAAGGTCTTCGTTCGAACGTTTGATGGGTCGCGTAAATAGCCGCTTAAGCAAAGTTTAGCTTTTGAATTTCTTTACGATAACAGAAGTGTTGTGACCTCCAAATCCAAAAGTATTGGAAATAGCGACATTCACAGTTCTCTTTTGTGCTTTGTGGAAGGTAAAGTTTAACTTATTATCCAACTCAGGATCGTCCGTAAAATGGTTAATTGTTGGAGGCACAATGTCGTTTTTGACAGCCAAAATACAAGCAATTGCCTCAATAGCTCCCGCTGCTCCTAGCAAATGTCCAGTCATTGATTTAGTAGAACTAATGTTCAAATTATACGCATGTTCTCCAAAAACCTGAAGAATGGCTTTTGTTTCAGCGATATCTCCAAGTGGAGTAGAAGTGCCGTGCACATTGACATAATCAACTTCATTTGCATTCATTTCAGCATCTTCCAACGCAGAAATCATCACATTTCTAGCTCCAATTCCTTCTGGATGTGGCGCTGTCATGTGATATGCATCACCAGACATTCCTCCACCACAAACTTCAGCGTAGATTTTTGCGCCTCGTTTGATTGCATGGTGGTATTCTTCAAGAATCAATGCTCCTGCGCCTTCGCCTAAAACAAATCCATCTCTTTCAGCATCGAATGGTCTTGACGCTGTTTCTGGAGATTCATTTCTTGTAGATAAAGCCCTTAATGCATTGAAGCCTCCCATTCCCATTTCATTCACTGCAGCTTCAGAACCACCCGTTACAATTGCGTCAGCTTTTCCTAATCGAATCAAGTTAAAAGCATCAATAATTGCATTTGTGGCGGATGCACATGCAGACACGGTTACATAGTTTGGACCACGTAAACCATATTTAATAGAAATATGACCTGATGCTATATCAGAAATCATTTTAGGAATAAAGAAAGGGTTAAATTTTGGTGTTCCATCACCAGCAAAGAAATTTTGAGCTTCATCCTGGAAAGTTTTTAAACCTCCAATTCCTGAACCCCAAATTACCCCAATGCGATCTTGGTTTGGGTTTGACTCCATTAACCCAGAATCAGCCATGGCTTCTGAAGCAGAAACCATGGCGTATTGAGAAAATTGATCCAATTTGCGTGCCTCTTTGCGATCCATGAAGTCTTCAACATTAAAGTTTTTGACCTCACATGCAAATTGAGTTTTGAATTTTGACGCATCGAATTGTTTGATTTCAGCAGCTCCGCTTTTACCAGAAATTAAACTATCCCAGAACTCTGAAATATTATTTCCAATGGGAGTAAGCGCTCCTAAACCAGTTACAACAACTCTCTTTAATTCCATACAGAATAAGTCTTAATTCAACAATTAATTTCTTTCTAGATTATACGTTTTTCTCGATGTAAGAAACAGCATCACCAACCGTTTGGATAGTTTCTGCTTGATCATCTGGAATAGCAATGTTAAACTCTTTTTCGAACTCCATAATCAATTCTACTGTATCTAAAGAGTCAGCTCCTAGATCATTTGTGAAGCTTGCTTCGTGAGTAACTTCGCTTTCTTCAACACCCAATTTATCTACGATAATTGCGATTACTTTTGACTTGATATCAGACATTTCTAATTTTTTTAATGATTAATTCAGCTTGCAAAGAAAGAATATATGCTTTAAAAAACAAAATTATTAATGACTTAATTCATTATTTGTTTGCAATTAATTCTAATAATCAGTGTTGTAGACCATTTATCGTTTCTGATTTATTCATTTATTTCATCCCACAATCCACTTTTTGTAGACATTTCAAGCTGCTTGTTAGATTGAAAATATTAAATTTCAGTGTATTTTTGTGTTTGAAAATTTAATTATATGATTAATTACAACCCTAAAAGTTGGCTTACGCTCATTTTTTCAATTCATAAAAGTGATACGCTCAGAATTCTTTGGAAGGAAATTATTTACATGATTTTATTGACACTTTTCATCGCTTTCATTGAGATTCATTTTTTTCCAGAAGCGGTTTATTTAGAAAAATTGGTTTCTGTCTATCAACTCATTGGATTTGTAATTTCTTTGTTGCTCGTTTTTAGAACCAATACTGCTTACGATCGCTGGTGGGAAGGTAGAAGAAAATGGGGCGAGTTGGTTAACGATACGCGAAATTTTGCCATAAAAATCAATGCAATGCTGCAAAATGAAATCGAAAGAGATTTTTTTGCTAGAATGACATCTAACTTTGCTTTCGCCGTGAAAGAACATTTAAGAAATGGCGTCGATATTGATCAATTGGATCTTTTACCGGAGGAGAAACAACAATTAATAAATCAAAATCATGTGCCAATAGGTATCGTTTCATTGCTGTTTAACAGACTTTCTGAATTAAAAAAAACAGGGGTTATTTCTGATGGAGAATACATCATATTGGATAAAAATCTCAATGCTTTCATGGATTCTTGCGGCGCTTGTGAAAGAATTAAAAATACACCGATTCCTTTTTCCTACAGTCTATTTTTGAAAAAATTCATTTTCATTTATGTAGTCACAATGCCACTTGCTTTTGTTACCATTTTTGGTTACTTCTCAGCATTTATTGCCACCTTTGTGTTTTATGTTTTGGTGAGTATGGAAGTTTTGGCCGAGGAAATTGAAAATCCATTTGGTTATGACGACAATGATTTGCCAACAGATTTATTGGCTGAGAACATAAAAAAATCCGTTTATGGAATTCTGAAACAAAAATAAATTAGCAACGCTATTTAATCTGGATCGTCACTTATAAAAACATTTATTATGAATCTTAAATTGTCTTTCTCATTTGCAATGATCAGTTTTTTAACTTTTGCTCAATCTTCTACCCAAAAAGTACTTTTTCTAGGAAATAGTTATACGGCTGTCAATAACCTTCCGCAGATGCTAAAGGATGCGGCTTTGTCAGTGAATGACACTGTTATCTTTGATGGCAATACTCCAGGAGGATACACTTTTCAAGGACATTCGACAAATGCTACTTCCTTGTCTAAAATCATGATGGGAGATTGGGATTATGTTGTTTTACAAGAGCAAAGTCAAATGCCTTCTTTTCCAGATCAACAAGTGGCATCAGAAGTTTTTCCGTATGCTCAAAAGTTAGACAGTATTGTAAATCAGTATAATCCTTGCGCTGAGACAGTTTTTTACATGACTTGGGGTAGAAAAAATGGAGACGCTTCGAATTGTGCATCTTGGCCGCCAGTTTGCACATACAATGGCATGGACAGTCTGCTTAATCTGCGATACCAAACCATGGCGCAGCAGAATAGCGCAATTGTTTCTCCAGTTGGCGAAGTTTGGAATTATGTGAGAACAAATCATCCCGAAATTGAGTTGTATCAGTCAGACGAAAGTCATCCTTCTGTCGCTGGAACTTACTTAGCAGCATGCACTTTCTATTCTACTATTTTTAGAAAAGACCCAACTTTGATAACTTTCTATTCAACATTGTCAACTGTTGATGCGAACAATATTCAAAATGCGGTTAAACTAAAGGTTTTCGACAGTTTGATGAATTGGAATATTGGTCAATTTGATTTGAATGCGGATTTTAACTTCTTACAAATTTCCGGCAACGAATATTCTTTTACCAATAACTCAACTTCTCCAGACACTTTATCATGGGATTTTGGCGATGGAAGTACTTCTATCGAAACAAATCCGAATCATCAATATAATCAACCTGGTGTTTATGAGGTTACTTTAACAATTACGCATTGTGGAAAAACAGATTCTATCTCAAAAACAATCACAGTTAACGGGGTGAATATCGCAGAAAATCAGAATGATATGTGGAAATTATATCCAAATCCAGTCAATCAATTACTGCAGGTTGAAAACAATGAATTGACGGCCACAAAATTTGTAATTTACAATGCATTGGGGGAAATTGTACTAAAAGGAAATTTGAATTTTGGGAAAAATGAGATTTCTACAGATCAATTGATTCAGGGAGTTTATCACATTGAATTTTATGATTTAACCTCTTCTTTGGGAAGAATCAAGGTAATCAAACTGGATACTGATTTTTAATTTATAGCAATCATTGGGTAAAACTTACTTCGGTAAACTCATTACAAGTATTTTGAGGTGCTGAGATTATTTGTTCGTTGAGGAAATTCAAATTTGCGGAATGATAGTTCTGTAATTCATCGCCTGAAGTAACAGATCTTAAATCGAAAATTTAAAAAAAAAACGGATATTGAAGAAGATAGCCGTCCTAGTGATTGGACGGTTTTTGAAACGCACTGAAAAGTGTAAACGACTAAGATAGCGATAGCTCATCGACAGAAGTCACTTTTTAGAAGTTTTAAAAATGCTGTAGTTTACGGAAGCAAGTTCAATCACGAAGACTTGATTTTTCTTTTGTTACTTTACTTTCATCAAGGAAAGAAAAGTAAAAATCTAAGGTGTAAAGATTATTTTGATTTTTAACGTAAATTTATAGTCAGACCTCAAAATAAATAATCTCCCTTTTAACGCATTTTAACTATCTTTAGCACTCTCAAAAATCGAGTCAAAAGTATGATAGTTTGTATAGCAGAAAAACCAAGTGTGGGACGTGATATTGCCAAAGTAATCGGTGCTACGCAGACAAAGGATGGCTATATGGAAGGTAACGGCTATCAAGTGACTTGGACTTTCGGTCACCTTTGTACGCTCAAAGAACCACATGATTATACCGAAAAATGGAAATCGTGGCGTTTGGAAGATTTGCCGATGATTCCATCTAGTTTTGGTATCAAAGTAATGGGAGATTCTGGCGTACAGAAGCAGTTTCATGTGATTTCGAGATTGGTTCAAGGCGCTGATGAGGTAATCAACTGTGGTGATGCCGGCCAAGAGGGAGAATTGATCCAACGCTGGGTTTTATTGAAAGCGAAATGCACCGCGCCCATCAAAAGATTGTGGATTTCATCTTTGACAGAAGAAGCGATTCGAGAAGGTTTTAATAAATTGAGAGATGGAAATCTTTACAATAATTTATACGCTGCTGGAAGCGCGCGCGCAATTGGCGATTGGTTGCTAGGAATGAATGCAACGCGCTTGTTCACCAAAAAATTCGGTCAAGGTAAAGCAACTTTATCAATTGGTCGCGTGCAAACGCCAACGCTAGCAATGCTTGTGCAACGCCAAAAAGAAATGGACGCTTTCAAATCAGATGATTATTGGGAGTTGAAAACAACTTACAAGGAAACTGAATTTTTGGCTACTATTGACCGCTTGACTTCCCAAGAAAAAGCAGAAAAAGGATTGGCTTATTTGAAAGAACATCCTTTTGAAGTAACTTCATTTGAGCAAAAAGAAGGAAAAGAAGGAAATCTAAGGTTATTTGATTTGACAGGTTTGCAAGTTGAATCGAACCGAAAATATGGCTATTCAGCGGATGAAACTTTGAAGTTGATTCAGCGCTTATATGAAGGGAAATTAGTCACTTATCCACGTGTCGATACAACGTATCTTTCCGAAGATTTGCATCCAAAGATTCCAGGGATTTTGAGTGGGATGAAATATTACAGTCAATTGACAGCGCCGCTATTGGCAAAACCAATTCCGAAATCAAAAACGGTTTTCGACGACAAAAAAGTAACAGATCACCATGCGATTATTCCCACAGGAATTGTGCCATCAGGAATTACGCCACAAGAACAACATATTTATGATTTAATTGCCAAACGATTCATCGCTGCTTTTTATCCTGAATGTAAAGTTTCAAACACAACCGTTTTGGGAAAAGTTGGAACTTTAGAATTCAAAGCAACGGGTAAACAGATTATTGAATTGGGTTGGCGAGAAGTATATACCGGTGATGCTTCTGCTAAAAAAGAAGGCGAAGAAGAAAAAGTGATGCCACATTTTTCAGAAGGAGAAAGTGGACCGCATGAACCAAAAATTCACCAAGGAAAAACAACGCCTCCGAAAGCATTTACTGAAGCAACCTTATTGCGTGCGATGGAAACCGCTGGAAAACAAGTGGAAAATGAGGAAATGCGCGAATTATTGAAAGACAATGGAATTGGTCGACCTTCAACCCGAGCAAATATAATTGAAACCTTGTTTCGAAGAAGGTACATTGAGAAGAAAAAGAAGAATTTATATGCCACGCAAACGGGAATGGATTTGATTGATACGATTCAAAATGAATTACTCAAAAGTCCAGAGTTGACTGGTGATTGGGAACGCAAATTGCGCTTAATCGAAAAGGGAGAATACGCCGCTGAAACTTTCAAAAAAGAATTGATTCAAATGGTGGTTGACTTGACGAATGAAGTGATTTTCAATACGCAACGCGTCATTTCTATTGCGCCAGAAAATCCAGTGGAGCAGGAAGTTGAAAAAGTACGCAAACCTAGAGAAGTCAAACCAAAGGAGGAAATCAATATTGAGGCAATGACTTGTCCAAAGTGTAAGCAGCACTTATTGAAAAAAGGAAATTCTGCTTTTGGTTGTTCTAACTTTGCTGTCTGTGGATTCAAACTTCCATTTGAAATTGCGGGTAAAAAATTGACTGAAAAGCAAGTGTTTGAATTGCTTTCCAAGGGCAGAACATCGAAAATCAAAGGCTTTATAATTACAGGAAGTTCTGCGCCAGTGGACAAAAAATTGGTAATGGATGGAACTTTTAATTTGGGGTTAGCTGATTGAATAAACTAAATCTTCATTGCTATACAATCACTAGAAACGGATTCAAATTAGTAGCTTTTTGTTTGTAAACATTTGTCTTTCAGGTGTTTTTTTTTGCAAATGTACTTTAAATTATTTTAATTTCAGTTAAAAGTTATAATCGTATTGATAACTTTTGGTGTTTTTTGCGAAGGTTGTAAACATGATTTTAGTTTCTTGTTTGCGTGCATTTTTAACCCAATAATTCACTTTTCACTGTAACAATCTATTTCAGCGCAAGTCATACCAACAATAATTGTATTTTTGAGCTATGAGATTAATATTAATATTTACTGTCTTGTCGTTTTTTATTCCGATTTCAGCGCAAGAAAAATTCCAAATCAAAGACAATGTAACGCAAGAATCTGTTCCGTTTGTGAAAGTGATTCCTGTCGGTAAACCTGCATTTTTAGCAGATTTAGATGGCTATTTTTCGCTGGATGTAACTGCGGTTACAAGTTTCCAACTGAAATTTTTGGGGTACAAGGATACGACGTTTTTGGTCGCCAATTTAGGTAATGAACGCACGATTTATATTCAAGCAGAAGTTGAATTGTTGGATGCAGTCGTTGTGCTTCCAGGTGAAAATCCTGCACATCGAATTATGGATCAGGTGATTGCCAATAGAAAGAAAAACAGTCCAACGGAAAACAATGCTTTTCAATATGATAGTTACAGTAAGTTTTATTTTACGATGGATCCCAAAGCCTTGGAGAAAATTCCAGCGGATACAAAGGATAGCAATCTACTTTCGCTGAAAACCTTTTTTGACAGTCAATATTTGTTCTTATTGGAAAGTAGTTCGACCAGAAAATTTATGCCGCCAAGTCGCGATAAAGAAACGATTACTGCTTACAAAGTTTCTGGTTTCAATAATCCGATGTTTTCTACTTTCGCCAATGAAATGCAGTCGTTTAGTTTTTACGAAAATCAATTTCAATTGCTGGGTAAAACGTACATCAATCCAATCGCTTTGGGCGGAACGCGTCGGTATTTATTTTTGCTGCAAGATACGACAGTGGTTGGAAATGATACTACTTTCACCATTTCATTTCGGCCGCGAAAAGGCAAAAATTTTGATGGTTTGAAAGGTCAATTGTTTATCAATACAAATGGATTTGCGGTTGAAAAAGTAATTTCTGAACCGAATGAAGTTTCAGAAAATATTTCCATCAAAGTGATTCAAGAATACGCTTTCATTGAAGGAAAAAAATGGTTTCCTGTGAAATTGAGTTCTGAGCTGCAAATGCCTATTATTAAATTGGATCCCAATTTAGACAATTCATCAATCGTTGGAAAAGGAAATACGTACATCAATAATATCTTGATAGATCCAGATTTGAAAAAACGAGAATTTGGAAGTATTGCCATTGAAACAGCATCGGATGCAGGTGAAAAGACGGAGAAAGATTGGGATACAACGCGTTTTTATGATCTGAATACACAGGAAAAAAAGACTTACCAGGTAATTGATAGTATTTCTAAAGAGAATAAATTAGATCAAAAATTGATGATGGCCACTGCATTGGCAGAAGGAAAAATTCCATTGGGATATTTTAATTTGGATATCAAACGTTTGATGAGTTTCAATCTTTACCAAGGCTATCGATTTGGATTGGGTTTGGAAACTTCCAAAAAATTAATGAAACGCGCAACCATTGGAGGCTATTTTGGTTGGGCAACTAAGGATAAAGCATGGAAATATGGCGGATTTTCGGAGTTTAAATTGTATCCAAAAAAGGATTTTAAATTGCGCTTGGTCTACCAGCAAGATTTATTGCAACGCGGTGGAAATGAATTCAGGTTGAATAGTAAATCATTTAATACCAACGATTTATACCAGCAATTATATGTGAGAAACATGGAAAATCAGCGTTTGGCGGAAATCATTTTGTCAGGCTATGCGATCCCTTCGGTTAAAGTGGCTTTAATTGGTAATTATCAAAGAATATCTTTCACTGAAGGTTATCAGTTTTTTGATGGTATTCCGCCTGTTCCTTCTTCTAAAACATCTTTTGACTTGAAAGAAATAGGAGGCGAGTTCACTTGGCAATTGGGCGAAAAAGTAATGCAATTAGGCGATAATCGCGTTTCCATGGGTTCCAAATATCCGAAATTGGCAGTCAAATTTACGCAAGGAAAATCGGTGAATTCAATAAAAAACTACAATTATTCACGTTTGTTTGCAGAAATTTCTCAAAATGTTTCTTTGCGTGGTGTCGGAAAATTTGTTTGGATGATTCGCGGCTCGAAAACCATTGGAAATACGCCTTTATTTTTATTGCAAGCAGTGAATGGAACGGGTGGAAATTGGCGTTTGTCAGTACCCAACTCATTTGAAACGATTTTACCATCTGCATTTTTTAACGACCAACAAGTGAGTTTATTCACCAGAATGACTTTCCTAAATTGGAAAACGAAATTGAAATGGTTTGCCCCGCAATTGTCAATTCACCATGCTATGGGCGTTGGTTCGATGCAAAATAGAGTTCAACATTTAGCAGATTTTAAGACCATGGAAAAAGGCTATTACGAAAGCGGCATCATTTTAGATAAACTCTACATGTCAGGATTTTCAACCTTTGGTTTGGGTGTTTTTACCAATTATGGTGCTTATGCTCAACCGAGATTTGAGAAGAATTTGACTTTTAAAATTAGTTTAGGGTTTAATATCTAGAGGTTATAAAATCATAAAACAAAAAAAGACCGCCAGTTTAATGACAGTCTTTAAAATATGTTGAACGAAATCTTAGTGATTTGTTTTCTCGTCTTCGAAAACTCTTTTTGGACGAATTTTGTCGAAAACTCCCAATGAAATCCAGAAAGGAACGATGAAAGTCAATAGGAATAAAAGCACCCAAAACGCCATTCCACCAATCAAAAGAAATATTGTTATACCTAAACCACTCATATCTTCGTTTTTTAAAATCTATTTTACGATGTAAAAGTAGTAATTAAATTATTAAATAAAACTTTTTGGTCACTCATTTTTCTGTTTTTTCTTTTTTAGAAAGATTACAAATTAAATCGAACGAAAAAACATATTTTTTGCTGAAAAAAAATGAATAAAAAACTAAAGTTTAATTACTAATTAATCAACGACTTCTAATTTGGCGAATTTCATTAAAAGCGTTTTTGAACCTTCTTTCGGGAAGAAAATGGTTGCTTTTTTATCGTCTCCCGTTCCTTCAATTTTCATCACTTTTCCTTTGCCAAATCGCTCGTGTACGACGTTGTAACCAACTTTCAATTCCAACGCGCTTGAACCTTTTCCTTTGGATGCGCCTAAATCAGAAATGGAACGCAAGTTTGAAGGTTGTGTGGGCATTCGATTCAATCCTCCGATGTAAGGTTTTTCATTCATTCCTGGTCGGGCGTTCAAAGATCTACCGCCAGCTCTATCTCCATAAGGATTTTCATAAGTGATGAATTCTTTGCTTATTTCAGAAATAAATCGACTTGGTTCTGAAGATTGTAAATTGCCGAAAACAAACCTGGAAACAGCGTAAGAAATTGTGCAAGTTTGTTCGGCTCTTGTGAGGGCAACATAAAACAGTCGACGCTCTTCTTCCAATTCACTTCTGGAGTGTAAAACCATTTGTGAGGGAAAAAGATTTTCTTCTAAACCAACCAAATAAACATGCTTAAATTCCAATCCTTTACTTGAGTGTATGGTCATCAAAGTGACTTTGTTTTTGTCTTCATCTTTGGTCAAATCAGCATCTGTTAAAAGTGCAACATCAATCATGAATTCTGAAAGTGTTTTCAATTCCGTTGCTTCTTGGTCGCTTGAAAAGGAACGAATTCCACTCAAGAGTTCCTCGATGTTTTGATATCTTTCTACTTCCTCCGGACCTTTTTCTTTTTCGTTGTATAGGTCTTTCAAAATCCCGGATGCTTTGGCAATGTGATGCGCCATTTCGTAAGCAGGCAAAGTTTCCAGTTGCGCTGAAAAACTGCGAATCATCGTCACAAATTCAAACAATTTTGTTTTTGTAGGGCCATTTATAGAAACGGAATATCTTCCAAAATCGGAAATAATATCCCACATACTCACTCCGTATTGATTGGCCGCGATGACGATGTTTTCTATCGACGTTTTTCCAATTCCTCTTTTGGGATAATTGATGACTCTTTTTAAAGCTTCTTCGTCCTTTGAATTGGCTGTTAGGCGAAAATACGCCAGTAAATCCTTGATTTCTTTCCGCTGATAAAAAGACAATCCGCCATAAATTTTATACGGTAAGTTTAATTTTCTCAATGCTTCCTCAAAAGCACGCGATTGTCTATTTGTGCGATATAAAATAGCGAAATCATTGAAAGCTAAACCAGCACCTTGTTTTAAATCATAAATTTTGTTTGTAATCACTTTTCCTTCCTCATTGTCGGTCATGGTTTTGAGGAT
Source organism: Chryseobacterium gleum (assembly GCA_945897805.1). Taxonomy (GTDB): domain Bacteria; phylum Bacteroidota; class Bacteroidia; order Flavobacteriales_D; family Crocinitomicaceae; genus JAQVCM01. The sequence goes on along the minus strand of CAMDFX010000005.1, from coordinate 161,735 downwards.
AGTAATCGGTTTTCCTAATTCATTGTCTGTCCAAACGTCTTTTTGAATTTGGTCTTTATTTCTTGCGATAACACTGTTGGCTGCTTCAACAATGGATTTTGTAGAACGGTAATTTTGCTCTAATTTGAAAAGTTCAAAATCAGGATAATCTGTTTTAAAATTCAAGATATTTTGAATGTTCGCGCCACGGAATGAATAGATGCTTTGTGCATCGTCACCAACTACACAAATATTTTCATAAACAGCAGCTAATTTTTTGACAATCAAGTATTGCGCATAATTTGTATCTTGGTACTCATCGACCAAAATGTATTTGAATTTATGCTGATAATATTGCAATGCTTCAGGAAAATCGCGCAACAATATGTTTGTTTGATACAGTAAATCATCAAAATCCATCGCACCAGCTTTGAAACAGCGATTGGCGTACGTTTTATAAATACGTGCCATTTCTGGTCTTTTACTCAACGCATCTTCGGACATAATTTCCACATTTTGCGTGTAGGCATCTGGAGAAATTAAGTTGTTTTTGGCTGAAGAAATACGTCCCAAAACCATGCTTGGCTTGTACACTTTATCATCTAAACTCAATTCTTTGATGACATCTTTCAACAAACTTTTAGAATCTTGTGTATCGTAAATTGTGAAATTTTGAGGATAACCAATTTTATCAGCGTTGAATCTCAATATTCTAGAAAATACAGAGTGAAATGTTCCCATTGTGATGTTTTTAGATTCACCACCACCAACGATATTGTTGATTCTTTCGGTCATTTCTTTGGCGGCTTTGTTTGTAAATGTCAAAGCCAAAATATTGAACGGATCAATTCCCAAGCGCATCATGTGCGCAATTCGGTAGGTCAAAACCCTCGTTTTCCCTGAACCAGCGCCAGCAATTACCATTGTGGGCCCTTCGATATGTTCCACAGCAGCGCGCTGACTTTCATTCAGTCCGTTCAAATATTCCATAAATACAAAGTTAATCAGTATCTCTAAAGTTTCGGATAGTGTTTGCTATTTTTCATTGTCAATTTATGAACATTGAAATTAGCTTTCAGAGGCGTAGGAAAAAAAGCCTAGGATTTAGTTCTTTCTATTTGGAATCTAACAAAGTAACGAAACCTGATTTTTTGAATGTTGTAATATTATCATTCAAAACACCTTCAATTTGATAGAAATAAACGCCGTCGTGACATTTTTCATTTCCATTGTCTGTTCCATCCCAAATTAGAACACCAGTTTGGTTCGTTTTTTTCCAAACAGTATTTCCCCAGCGATTTTGGATGACAACATCAAATGAATTGAAAATATCTTCAAAAATAACAAATAAGTCATTAGAATTGTCGCCGTTGGGCGTGAAAACGTTGGGCATATCAAAGTCAGCATTGATAAAAATCGGAATCGAATATTTTGATTTACACCCGTCTTGATCAGTGACAATCAAAGATGTGTTTTGATAACCAGTAGAATAAATTCCTTGGTACACATTTGAATTAGTACTGTTTGAAATCGTTGTATCAGTTCCGATTTGCCATAACCAATTGACAATGGGCGAGGAACTGTAAGTTGAGCCATCAGTAAAAGTAATTCCTTCACCTAATTTTGCAGGATTAGGATTGGCGGTGTAATAAGCATTCAATCCATTGTCTAGAATAACGATGGTATCTAACGGGTAAGTTACTACGCAATTATTTGAATCTGTCAGTGTTACATTCGGGATGAATGTGCCAAAATCAGTGTAATTGTATACAAAATTCAAAGAATCATCAAGTGATTGTCCGTCGCCCATGTTCCAAACCAGCGAAGCAGCATCTGTGACATCATCAATATCAAACTCAACAAATTGCCCGCAAAATTCAGCTGATTGAATAAATGAAGGATCTCCTGTTGGACCAAAAATGGTCAAATAATTGAAAAGTGTGGTGTCAGAATTACAACCATATTCATCGATGATATGCAAAGAAGTACTATAAACCCCCGGGAAAACATAAATATTCCCTGGACTTTCAGCGGTTGATAAATTGGCGTTGTCGCCAAAATTCCATTCCCAAAAAAGAACATTTCCGAGGCTTTCTGTTTGGTCTTCAAAATCAACAAAAACGGGAGGACAAGTGTATTCACCGAGAGAATTAACGGCACCTCCTGTCATGGTGTAACTTATTCCAGCAACTGGCATGGACACAATGATTGTAACAGTGTTTGTGTCTTTACATCCATTGCCATCAGTGGCAACAAGTGTCAACAAATGATCGACATGCGTATATGAATTGCTTGGAATTTCATCAAAAAATCCATTTACGTTGGTTGTTGTTGAATCAATATTTCCATCCAAATACCATTGATAGGAGAGTGGAGCAATACCAGTGCTTGTATTTTGTGTGACATAGGTTTCTAAATCACATATAATAGAATCGATCAAAAAAATTGCATTCGGTTTGGTTACCAAAACAGGCGTTGTTGCAGGAACAGAATTACATCCAAAAATATCAGTAGCGACTAAACTGACATTGAAATTTCCTTGAGATTGAAAAGTGTGGTTTACTGATGTATTGACATTGGTTGTTGTTTGAGTAGAACTATCATCAGGAAAACTCCACGTGAAATAATCTAGCGGCAAACTTGTGCCTTGTGTTGAAGAGGAATTACTAAAATTCACTAATAAAGGCGCACAACCAATATTCAAGTCAGAACTAATTTGCGCTATTGGTAATTCCAAAACTTGCAAAGGATTAATTATTACAGTGTCTTTACATCCAACATTATTGGTGGCAATCAAACTTACAGCATAAGTTCCTGGAATTGTGTATGAATAAGAAGTATTTTGACCATTTGCAAAATCGCCATTTCCCATATTGTAAACCCAAGAAGTGATTGTACCAGAGGAAGTGCTTCCGCTTCCATCTAAAATTAGATTCGAACTTTTACAAATTGAATCATTAACCAAACTTAAAACAGCATTCGTTTGTGAAACATAAATTGTTGTTTGTGAGCTGTCTGCGCAACCAGTCGTGTAATTAAAAATAACTTGTTTGACAACATATGCGCCATAATTTGAGTAGGTATGAGATGAAGTTCCTAAATTGGCATCATCAAGCACAGGGTCTTCTAAGGTTATTTGGGTTCCGTCTCCCCAACGCCAAATCATTTGCACATCGTCAGAGATTTTTCCAATCAAAGAAATGTCATTGACAGTTAAATTCACAGGTAAAGAACTAGGATTGCAAAACAAACTTGTGGACGGTTGAAATCTTGAAATTGGGGCTTTAATTTTCACTGCATTTAGAATCGTTACTGAATCAATACAGCCACGAAATTCGACGATTAATGTGACATCAAAATAGCCTGTATCAGAAACATACATGTGAGACGGTGAAGCCACAACAGCGCTGCCGCCATCGCCAAAATCCCAAGTGTAAGTTACTTCATCAGGTGTATGAGGCGTTGTGATAGCTGTGAGATTAGTAAATTGAATGTAAGATTTAACGCATTGTTGCAATGGATTTGCAGAAAAGTTAATTAAATTAATATTTCCAACATCGATATAATCTGGAATTGTGAGCGTTGAAATACATCCTGAAAGTGTTGAAATTGTTAATGTAACATCAAAACTTCCACTCGGATAATTGTGCACAGGTGGATTTTGACCCACAAATGTTGTGTTGTCTCCAAAGTTCCAAGACCAACTTGTGATTGGGTCTGAAGATGGATTTTGCGCCACTGAAGATTCCGTAAATTGAACTGCTAAAGGCGCGCAACCATCTGTTGTTAAGGTTGAAAATTGAACAACTGGATCTGATAAATTAATTAAATTGACCAAAGTGACGGAATCTTTACAGCCATTCGCCGAGGTCATTACAAGTGTCACAGAGTATGAACCATTTCCTTGATAGGCATGCGTTGGAGAATTTTGACCTGAGAATGTTGATCCATCTCCGTAATTCCAAACAAATGTCCCAGCTCCAGTTGAAGTATTGCTAAAACTAACCGGCAATGGTGAACAGCCTGTTGTGGGAGAAGTTGCAGTGAATGTTGGACTTGGTGAAGGCAGAATGGTTATTTGTTGAGTTATATTTGAGGAACATCCTGCAGATGTATTCGCTGTTGCCAATGTTACGGTATAAGTGCCAGGAGTATCATAAATGAAAACCGGATTTATTTGATTTGAAGTTTGTGTATTGCCAGCGTTCCAATTCCATGCATTTGTTCCTACAGTTGAGTTGTTTAAAAACTGAATTGGCGTTCCTGCGCAACCAGTTAAAGGCACGGTAAATGCTGCAGTGTAATTTGAAACTGCTATTGGAACACTGAAAGTAGCATTGCAACCTGAATTTTGATTTGTAACCAGCAAAGTTGTGGTGAAATTTCCTGTATTATTATATATTACAGTATCTGGACTCAATAAAGTTGATGTTTGTCCATTACCAAAATTCCAATTATAAGTTATTCCAGGACCCGTTGTAGAAGTATTTGTGTAATCGACTCCAAATGGAACAATACAACCAATTCCTTGTATGTTGAATGAAGCAGATGGAAGCGGATTTATTACAATATATCCTACTTTTACTTCTGCATCGGCTTGACCGTTTGCGGTTTGAACGGCAAGTGTAATTGTATAAGTTCCCGGTGCAGGATAGGTGTACGTTGGATTGATTTCTGTACTCGTTTGACCATTTCCAAAATTCCAAGAATAATTGGTAATGGTTGAATTTCCTGGCGTTGATGCATTCGTGAAATTTATACTTGCGCCCAAACAAACAGCCAAAGGTGAAGCCGTAAAATCAGCATTTGGTGCTTGAGAATAGCCAATGGCGAAAGGGAAAACAAGTAAAATTAAAAAAAGTAATTTCATATTAGTACGAATGTTACATCAAATCTATTAAAACAGACGAAATAATCGACTATAAAGATCGATTATTAATCAAAATCATTCAAATATTTTTTGATTTTTTAATGAATTACGCTTCCCAGCCAACGTTCCATTTCCTCTTTTGTCCGATTTTTTCGCTCAGCAATAGACGCAACTTGCTCTAGCGTAATTTTCCCTAGGCCAAAATATTTGGCCTGAGGATGAGCGAAATACCAACCACTTACTGCTGCCGTAGGAAACATTGCTAAACTTTCCGTAAGTGTCACTCCAGTTAATGCGGTGGCATCTAGTAATTCAAAAATGGTTTCTTTTTCAGTGTGGTCAGGACATGCTGGATAACCCGGCGCTGGTCTGATTCCTTGATACGATTCTTTGATTAAATCAACATTATCTAAATTTTCATTTTGAGCATATCCCCAAGTTTCTTTGCGAACAATTTCATGTAATTTTTCAGCAAATGCTTCTGCTAAACGATCGCCCAACGCTTTGAGCATGATAGAATTATAATCATCATGATCAGCTTCAAATTGTTTTACTTTTTCATCTAGGCCAATGCCAGTTGTCACGACAAAAGCGCCAATAAAATCTTGAATTTCGGTACTTTTTGGAGCGATAAAATCAGACAATGCAATATTAGGAACGCCCGCTGCTTTATGCGTTTGTTGTCGCAAAGTAAATTGTGTTGCAATTACTTCTCCAGCAGGATTTTTGATTTCAATATCATCTCCTAAACTATTTGCTGGAAAAACACCATAAACAGCTTTTGCAGTCAACCATTTTTCTGAAACGATGGATTGCAACATTTCTTTTGCATCATGAAACAAGCTAGTTGCTTCTTTACCGACAATTTTATCTTCTAAAATTTGAGGAAATTTTCCATGAAGTTCCCAAGTTTGAAAAAATGGCGTCCAATCAATGTATTCAACCAATTTTTCTAATGGATAATCAGTTAGTTTATTGATTCCAAGTTGATTTGGTTGGCAAATATCTTCTTTTTTCCAGTCGATTTTGAATGCGTTTTTTCTTGCTTCTTCTAGTGAAAGTAAAACCTTCGCATTTCTATGTTTTTCGTGGTGTTCGCGCAGTTTTTGATATTCAATTTTGATAGCAGCCACAAAATCAGTTTTCTTTTGTCCCAACAAACTTTCAACAACTGTCACAGATCTTGAGGCGTCTAAAACGTGAATCGTGTGACCTTTGGTGTAGTTTTGTTCAATCTTCACAGCAGTATGGACTTTAGAAGTCGTCGCGCCTCCAATCATCAACGGAATTGACAAATTGGCTTTCTCCATTTCCTTGGCCAAATGAACCATTTCATCCAATGAAGGCGTTATCAATCCACTCAAACCAATCACATCTACTTTTTCATCAATGGCTGTTTGGATAATTTTTTCAGCGGAAACCATTACTCCCAAATCTACCACTTCATAATTATTACAGCCCAAAACAACGCCTACAATGTTTTTTCCAATGTCGTGCACATCGCCTTTGACTGTTGCCATCAAAATTTTTCCCGCTGATGAACTTGCACCCGCTTTTTCTAATTCTATGTAAGGCAACAAAACAGCAACGGCTTTTTTCATCACTCGCGCTGATTTTACAACTTGGGGAAGAAACATTTTACCACTTCCAAATAAATCGCCAACGATATTCATTCCGTCCATCAAAGGACCTTCAATTACCTCAATTGGTCTAGCATATAATAATCTACATGCTTCGGTGTCTTCTTCAATAAATTCTACAATTCCTTTCACTAAGGCATAAGAAAGTCTTTCCTGAACTGATTTTTCTCTCCAACTTAAATCTACTTCTTTCTTTTTACCGTCGCCTTTTACTGTTTCCGCTAGTTCCAACAATCTCTCTGTTGCGTCATTTCTGCGATTCAGAATCACATCTTCCACATGTTCCAGTAGAGTAGGGTCAATGTTGTCATAAATTTCCAACATCGAAGGATTGACGATTCCCATGTCCATTCCATGCTGAATTGCATGATACAAGAAAACAGAATGCATGGCTTCACGCACTTTGTCATTGCCTCGGAATGAGAAAGAAACATTGGATACTCCGCCACTAACATGCGCTCCAGGAAGATTTTCTCGAATCCATTTGGTTGCATTGAAAAAGTCTACAGCATAGTTATTGTGTTCCTCCATTCCAGTAGCAACTGGAAAAATATTGGGATCAAAAATGATATCTTGCGCAGGAAATTTGACGATATCAACCAAGATTTTGTATGATCTTTCGCAAATTTCGATTCTTTTTTGGTAATTATCAGCCTGTCCATTTTCGTCGAATGCCATCACAATCACGGCGGCACCATAACGCTTGATTTTTTTAGCTTGTTCAGTAAAATTGGCTTCCCCTTCTTTCAAAGAAATTGAATTCACAATTCCTTTTCCTTGAATACATTTCAATCCAGCTTCAATAATTTCCCATTTAGAACTGTCAATCATTACTGGAATTCTCGAAATATCTGGTTCTGAGGCCATCAAATTCAAAAATTTGATCATTGCTGCTTTTCCATCAATCATTCCTTCGTCCATGTTCACATCAATAATCTGCGCGCCACCTTGCACCTGTTCAAGCGCAACAGACAATGCCTCTTCATATTGACCTTCTTTGATCATGCGCAAAAAAGCACGAGAACCTGTAACATTTGTTCGTTCCCCAATATTGATAAAATTCGATTCTGGCGTAACGATTAAAGGCTCAAGTCCCGATAATTTTAATGGTGATAATTTCATATTTTACTAAAAATTTTGTTTTCCAATCTAACACTTTATTGCACTGAGCTTTTCGAAGAGCTCTCTTCCCCCGCGAAAGAAGTTCGTCAATTTTCAAAACGAATAAAAGAACGCGCAACCTTTTTGCCTATTGCCCACTAACTATTGCCCTACCATCACAATGATCCTGTCGAAGTGTCCTCTCTAAAAATCCTCCTAGGCTCATATCCTTTCGCTAAATCGGCAATCACTTTAATATGTTCAGGTGTCGTACCGCAACATCCACCGATAATATTGACCAAATTTTCGTCTAAAAATGTTTTAATTTGTTCGCCCATCAATTCTGCTGTTTCATCGTATTTTCCAAATTCATTCGGCAAACCTGCATTTGGATGCGCGCTCACTCCAAAAGGCGCTTGTTTACTCAAAATCTGTAAATAGGGTCGCATCATTGAAGCTCCAAGCGCACAGTTTAATCCAATGCTCAACAAAGGCATGTGAGAAACAGAAATTAAAAATGCTTCAGTCGTTTGACCTGTTAAAGTTCTTCCGCTTTGATCGGTAATTGTGCCTGAAACCATGATTGGTAATTGCACATTTTTGTCCTCAAAGTATGAATCTATTGCATACAATGCGGCTTTTGCATTCAAGGTGTCAAAAACTGTTTCAACCAACAAGATGTCAACTCCGCCATCAATCAAAGCGCCAATTTGCTGGTAATAGGCAGTTACCAATTCATCAAATGTAATGCCTCTAAATCCAGGGTCGTTGACATCTGGAGAAATACTCGCAGTTCGATTTGTTGGGCCTATTGATCCTGCTACAAATCTTGGTTTGTCTGGATTTAATGCAGTAAATTCAGCAGCTACTTTTCTCGCAATTTTGGCTGAATGATAATTGATTTCATACACAAAATCCTGCAAATCATAGTCAGCTTGAGCAACTGTTGTTCCTGAAAAAGTATTTGTTTCGGCAATATCTGCCCCGGCTTCAAAGTATTGACGGTGAATTTCTTCAATAATTTCTGGTCTTGTCAATGACAATAAATCGTTGTTTCCTTTTAGAGATTTGTGATGATTTTCAAACCAACCTTTGCGAAAATCTTCTTCTTCGAGCTTGTGTCGTTGAATCATCGTGCCCATCGCACCATCAAGAACAAGGATTCTCTTTTTGAGTATTTCTTGAATTGTATTCATGTTTCTTTCAAAAGTAAATTCATTCAATTTCAATCTCGGAGACTAAAAATGAAAAATTAAAATACATTAAGAAAGTTTGGAAAACAAACATGAACTTATCTTTTCAGCCAGCTGCCTGATCGGATTTGGCACCTTTTCTCAATTTCTTGCGATAGGTTGCCAAGGTTTCGTAGGGCCTGTCCCTCCACCTTTCTTAATAAGTTATATATAAATGAACTGCAGCAAAGGTAAACCAGAAATTTTGGTATTCAAAGATTTTTCGTTAAAAAATGAAATTTCTGAATTTAGTCTGTTTTCAAAATTTTGTAAATGAATTTTTTTTCAGAAAGCTGTTCGATTAATGCAGGTAAAAGGATTTTTTGTTTCTCTGTAATTTTCGGATTATCGTGAAGCACCAAAATATCTCCTCCTTTGACTTGTTTTTTCGCTTTTTCAAGAATTTTTTCGATGGTAATGTCTTGGTCAAAATCATAAGAAAGCCAAGACCACATAATAATGACATATTTACTTCTGATTTTTTTTGCCAAAGTAGGAGTGAGCCTTCCATAAGGCGGTCTGAAAAGTTTGGAATGAATCACTTTTTGCGCATCTTCTATAGATTGCAAATAGTCTTTTTGTTTTACTTTTATTGCGTTGAGGTGCTTCATTGTGTGATTTCCAACTGCGTGACCTTCGTCAATAATCCGTTGATAAATCTCAGGATATCGCACCACATTTTCACCCACGCAAAAGAAAGTCGCAAGCAAGTTTTTTTCTTTCAAGAAATCCAAAATCCAAGGTGTGATATCTGGATGTGGGCCATCATCAAATGTGAGATAAATGGCTTTTTTATCCAAAGAAAAACCCCACGTTCTTCGCTTGAAAATCAAACGCAAAAAACGTGGGGTTTTGTATAATTTCATTCTCTAATTTATTCTTGTGCTTGACCTTGCGCTTCCATCAATTGCTTGATTTGTTCAGGTGACAAACCGCTTGCTCCTCCTGCCGAAGGATTTGGAGCAGTTTCAATTGGTCTTTGAATATAGCCAAATTGCATTCCGACAGCATCCAAATGACCTTTCAATTCGGTTAACATTGAACCATAACCAGTTCTCGAACCTTCGCCACTTTGAACGGATAAATCTTTCAAATCTCTGTATTTGTTTTCAAAAACATTTTGGTACAATTGGCTGATTTTTTTATTCATTCTAATTGCCAATGCACCATTAGGATTTCCAAGTTCAGGATCAGAAACAATCATTGCCATGGTCATGTAGTTGCTCAAGGCCGAAACCAAATCAGTTTTGTTTCTTGAGACAATTACTGCTGAACTGTTTTCGAAATAATTGAAAATTGTTTCTATTTCACTAGCAATTTGAGCACCTAATTTTTCTCCACCAACTTTGTCGCCAGCTCTAAATAGTATACTTACATAATCGTGTAAGCTTCCATCCGCAAAACTTTGGTATGATGCACCGTCAGTACCTTTCATTTCACGTCCATCAGGATTTGGTTCACCATAATCGATTACCATTTCTACTGGCATAACCTCCAGAGATCTCTTAATCAATGCAATGGCTCTTTTATTGTACTTAGCTACACGTTCGTCAGCACCAGCGATTACATTTTTCAATGAATCAGCAATTCTATTGTTTCCAGCTGCTTTGAATCTTGCAATTTGAGAAGTGTAATTTTCTTTTCTTGCGATTTCAAATTCAGCATCACGAACATAAGTTTCTGCCAATTTCGCAAAATTTGTTCTGAATTGACTTGTATGACGACGAGAATAGTAATCAGTTAAAACACCTTTTTGGTTCATTTTACCGTAATCGTAAACCTCCATGATGTTTTTGTACATTTTCTCTACATTCACAGGATTATTGTCTTTCGCTTTTACTGGTGACAATTCGTAAACAATTCCATTTTGTTTCACAAATCCCGCTTGGAACAATGCAATTGAAACGCTTGATCCATAAGGAGAAGAGAAGTAAATGGCTCGTTTCCAATCATTGTTTGCCAAGATATCCATCATCATTACTTGCTCCCTAGTCAAGTATTGCTTGTCGATGCTGAATCGGATTTCGTTGGCTACTGATGAAACTTCATTCGCTTCAATAATTCCTGATTTCAATGCATTTGCTTTGTTGATTGGCAAGATGAAACCTTTACTTGGGAAAATACGCATTTTACTGCCTCTTGTAGCAAACATGTTATCGTCGTTTCTGGTAAATTCCATTGCTTCTTTGATAGGCATGAAATCCCATGGTTTTTCCCAATCAACCAGTGAAGTTTGTAATTGTTGTAATGGTTCTTGCTCACCTTCAATTGTTCCACCAGAATAGCTAGCAAAGATATCTAAGGCATAATTGATTGTTACTTCAATATCTGCTGCTGTTGGATTTTCAATCATAAGTCCCAAATTTGTTTTGATGGTATTTAATTTACCTTCTGTTTCAGGATCTTTCGCTTTCAATGAATTTGCTACAGCCAACATTCCTTTGCGCAATGTTTCAAAAGATTGTTTGAATTGAACTTTATTGAATTTTATTTTAGCATTGTAAATGTTTTCAATGCTTGTTTTGGGAACTCCAAAACGCATCATTTCAAACATCGACAGGAAGTATACTTGATCTGTGCTTCCAGCATACATCATAATCTGATCTTCCGTAAATTTAATAGGAAGCGGATCTGAATCATAAGCTTTCATTTTCATTTGGTCTGTATACCAATCTGTTCCCATCAAAGAGAGGTTGCAAACACGAACATCGGTGCGTTTTCCTTCAACTTCTTGCAAGTACCACAATGGGAAAGTATCGTTATCACCGTTGGTGAAAAGGATTCCATTTTTAGCACAAGATTGCAAATAATTGTAAGCCAAATCTCTTGCTGAAGTTTTGTCGCTTCTATCGTGATCATCCCAACCTTGGAAAGCCATTAAAAGCGGGATTCCCAATGTCAAAATCACTGCTAAAGACGCACCATTTGTTTCATTTCTTGATTTTTTGCCCAAAGCAGCCATGATTCCAAGTGCAATAGTTGCAACGAAAGCCATAAATAACCAAGACATTACGACAGGATAGCCTTCGCCTGCTGCGACATCAAAAATCAAACAAACTGGAATTCCAGCTCCTGCAATGATTCCAAAACCTACAAACTCTTTTTTGCCAAATGACTTGAAAGCTTCGTAGAGGGCAAAAACTCCTAGACCAATCCACATGGCAAAAGCATAGAACGAAGCTGCATAAGCGTAATCTCTTTCTCTTGGTTCAAATGGTTTCTGATTCAGGTAAACCACAATCGCCATTCCTGTAAAGATAAATGTCAATAAGACAATAAATGCATCTTTCGGAGCTCTATAGAAATGGAAGAACATTCCAATAAATCCTAAAATCAAAGGCAAAAAGAAGAATGTATTGTGACCTTCATTATTTGCTGTAAAAGTGGTAGAATTCGCTCCCTGTGCACCAAGTCGAGTTTCATCAATGGAAGAGATTCCCGATAACCAGTTTCCTCTCATTTGATCGCCGTGACCTTGAATGTCATTTTGTCGACCAGCAAAATTCCACATGAAATACCTCCAATACATCCAATTTACTTGGTATCGCGCAAAATAAGTTAGGTTTTCGCCAAATGTGGGAAGCCTTTTTCCATCGGTTCCAATTTCTGCTGTGGCTAAATCCACATCGTTGTTAGCGCTGTAGCCTGACCAATCTTTGTATCCATTGATTTTTGCTGCATCTGATTCTTGATTCCAAAACATCCTAGGGAAGAAGGTGTTTTGAAGATAAACAGGTTCTTGGTGTTTTCTAAATTCTTCGTTTGTAACGTAATATTTCTCTACAACTTCATAATTTCTACCCAAGTTTCTTGCGTATTTAGTCGCAATTTCTTCGCTTTTGAATGCCTTCAGATCTGCGTCAGCTCTTGTCACAACAAAGCGACGTGCGTAAAATCTTGATTTATCGCCAAATTTTTCAGCATCATCCATGGCAGAATTCCAATATGGACCGTACAAAATTGGCCAACTTCCATATTGCTCACGTTTCAAATAAGCGTGCAATGTTACTAAGTTTTCTGGGTCATTTTCATCCAAAGGTGTATTTGCACTTGAACGAATAACGATGGTTGCAAAAGATCCGTAACCAATCAAAAACACGATAAACCCAAGTCCAATTGCATTGATAAGTGGTTTGTTGTTTTTTCTACTCCAACGTACTAAGAAAACGCATCCAACAATTAACAATAAGAAAAAGAACATTCCACCTAAGTAGAAAGGCATTCCCATGCTATTTACGAAAGCGATTTCGAATTTTGAAGCCAAGGAAATTGTTCCAGGAATAATTCCTTCTTGTATGAATCCAAGTGCAAAAATAGAAATGATACCAGTCAAAAAGAAACCTTTAATATTGATCGTTTTCCATTGATTAAAGTAAATTACATAAGCAATTGCAGGAACAGCCAACAAGCCTAATAAATGGACTCCAATTGCCAAACCGAACAAGAACATAATCAAAATCATCCAACGCATGGGACTGTGAGAACCATCTAATTCACCATGTTTGATGGCTTCCATTTCCTCGTCCCATTTCAAGATTGCCCAGAAAATCATTGCTGTAAATAAAGAAGACATGGCGTAAACCTCGCCCTCAACAGCTGAAAACCAGAAAGAATCTGTAAATGCGTAAGCCAGAGCACCAATAAAACCACTGCCTAAAACGGCAATCATGTCACCTGTGGAGATAGTTCTAGATTTTTGGTAAACCATTTTTTTAGCCAACATTGTGATAGACCAAAACATGAATAAAATTGTCGCAGAACTTGACAATGCAGACATGCGATTTATCCAAACGGCCACTCCTTCAGGATCTGCGAAGAAAGAAAACAATCTTCCCAACAACATGAATAATGGAGCACCTGGAGGGTGACCAACTTCAAGTTTATACGCAGCGGTGATATACTCACCACAGTCCCATAAACTCACCGTATCTTCAATGGTGATAAAGTAAACAATGGTGGCAATTAAAAATACCAACCAACCTAAATAGACATTCAGCTTTTTGTAGTTCATTTGATTTTCTTTGGTGGAATTAACAGTTTTTTCAGCAAATTATTGTCTTTTCTCGCTGTTTTGTCCACAATTTAACGTGCGAATTTAAGAATATATCAAGACTTTCAATGATTGACGATTTAAAAATCATAAATTTTCTTAGTAATTTGATGTCTTTTGCTTTTTCTCAAGTATCAACAGGAAATACGCTTATGAGTTTTTTTTGGATAAAGTAAAGTGGTATATGATTTATTAAATAATTAAATGGTTGTCTGTACTTCAAACGTTTTAAAAATGGCAGACAAACACCCTAAATAACTTATAATTTATTCAAAATCAATATTTAAATAATGTGTTTAAATTTTAAATCTGATAAAATTGAGTGCTTTTTGTCATTTTTTTTTGTAAATCACTTGTCAGAATAAAACAATTGTCTAAATTTGCACCCGTCAATGGCCCATGGTGTAACTGGCAACACGTCGGTTTTTGGTACCGAAGAGTCTAGGTTCGAGCCCTAGTGGGCCAACAAAGTGAAAAAAAACCCTCTGATTTATCGGGGGGTTTTTTTGTTGAACAAATCCAAACACGTAATTTTAAGGTATGAAATCCGATAATTTTTCCAAAAATGCCTTGCTATTTATCTTGGTTACCATTTGTTTAGATTCAATTGGATTAGGAATTATCATTCCTTCTTTTCCTCGGTTAATTGCTGAAACGGCGCATGTTAGTTTGAAGCATTCATCTGCTTATTTTGGCTGGGTGATGGGGGCATACGCATTCATGCAATTTCTGTTTTCACCCATGATTGGTAGCTTAAGCGATCGTTTTGGTAGAAGACCCATTTTGTTGGTTTCAGTTTTTGGAATGGGAATCGATTATTTATTCATGTTTTTTGCACCAGATTTATTTTGGCTGATTTTAGGTCGCTCAGTTGCCGGTATTTTCGGCGCAAGTTATACATCAGCTGCCGCTTATATCGCTGATATTTCTACTCCTGAAAACAGAGCGAAAAACTTTGGAATGATAGGAGCCGCCTTCGGAATAGGTTTTGTTCTTGGTCCTGGAATAGGTGGTTTGTTGGCAGATTTTGGAACACGCGTGCCATTTTTGGTTGCTGCGATTTTCTCTTTGCTGAATTTTATTTTCGGGTTTTTTGTTCTCAAAGAATCTTTGCCCGTGTCTGACCGCCGCGCTTTTGATTGGAGACGCTCAAACCCCTTGGGAGCATTCAAACAATTGCAAAGATTTAAAAAAGCAAAGTATCTTTTTGTCGTGGTGTTTTTGGTTTTGCTGGCAAACATGTCTGTTCATACCGTCTGGAATTATTACACCATGGAAAAATTCGGTTGGACAGAAAAATACGTTGGGATTTCTTTGGCTGTGGTCGGCGTTTGTTTTGGTCTTGTGCAAGGCGGATTGTCGGGCTGGATAGTTTCAAAATTAGGAGAAAAAGGAACGGCGACTTTAGGTTTAGCCACGCTTGTAATAGTTACTATTGGCATAGGTTTAATTCCTTCTGGTTGGATGATGTACGTGATGATTTTGCCTTATGCACTTTCAGGAATTGTAGATCCAGCGATTCGCTCAATTGTTTCGGGACAAACGGAAAATAATGAACAAGGCGAATTGCAGGGTGTTTTCACAAGTTTGATGAGTTTGGCTGAAATCATTGGTCCGCCATTGATGATGTACATTTATTCGACATCGAAAATAGTGTGGGAAACATCTTCATTAGCTTATGGAACGCCATTTTTTGCAGGCGCTTTTTTTGCATTTATTGCTTTTTTTGTGTTGCGCTGGGCGTTGAAAAAGAAATCAGAACCTACAACTCCAAACGCATCTGACCAACATCTTTCACAGTAAATGTCAATCGATGAAATGGAGAAAAACCATGAACTTTGATTGCATTTCGATGATCAGCCGTGGGATATCCTTTGTTTTTTGACCAAAGATATTGAGGATAATCTTTGTCTAAAACTTCCATAAATTCATCTCTATGCGTTTTGGCTAAAATAGATGCTGCCGCAATGGATTTAAATCTTCCATCGCCTTTGATAAAACATTGATGAGGAATCGCATGATTTTTAAATCTGTTTCCATCAATCAGTAAAAATTCTGGTTGCACTTTCAATTGATTTACTGCTTCGTGCATAGCCAAAATACTGGCATTTAAAATGTTTATTTGATCAATTTTTTCATGGTCAATGTATGATACAGCCCAAGAAATCGCTTCTTGTTCAATGATTGGTCGCAAAATTTGGCGTTTTTTTTCTGTCAATTGCTTGGAATCATTCAGCCAAGGATGATTGAAATCTGGGGGCAAAATCACTGCTGAAGCTACGACAGGCCCAGCCAAACAACCTCTTCCAGCTTCATCGCATCCAGCCTCTAACTGATTTAATTGATAAAATCCAGCTAATTCAAACTCAGTTTTCATATCTTTGGCAAAATAATTGTAAATTTCGAAAAAATTAAGACTGAAACAACTTTTTAGTCTGATTTGTCGTCATAGTAGCAACCAAATTAAATTTGAAAGATGAAAAAAATCTTAACATTAGTATTGATCGCTTTTTTAGGTGGATCAGTGATGGCCCAAGAAGCTCCTTCAGTAGCAAAAATTCAAAATGCAGAAAAATTTGCAACTTCTAAAGTCAATGGAATTTATGTTTTTCAAATGCCAAGTTCAGTAACCTCTGAGCAAATCAAAAAATCAGCAAGTTATTACGCACAGTTTTTCACAGTTGATTTTGATGCCAAATCACACGATGCAAAAATCACCATGCTGAAAAATGATGATGTTTCTAAGCATGTTATCGTTCGTTTTTTAGTGTCAAATGGAATCAAAGAAATCAATATGACAGGAAAAAATTATGAAGTTGATGCCTTTTTTCAAGATTATATTAGATAAGGTATTTCATTTTATTACAGTCTAAAAGTTGATCTAATTGGTCAACTTTTTTTTTGCAATTCGATTTTTAAAATAATCAATAAAAATTATTAAAAAACATTTGTTTAATCAAATACTATTATATTACATTTGCTACGAAATTAAGCAGCGCCGTTTTGAGAGGAAAAACTTAAAATGGTCTGCTTTTTTTGTTTTTATAAAATAATTTTTTGATGAAATCATCGAACAAGTCTTTGCATCAAACGCCTCTGAGTTTTGCAGGTGTTATAATTACAATAGGAATCGTTTTTGGAGATATCGGTACTTCTCCATTGTACGTTTTTCAGGCGATCACGGATAGTGGCAAAAATATAAATCCTGATATTATATTGGGTGGATTGTCATCCGTAATTTGGACTTTGATTCTGTTGGCGACTGTGAAATACATCTATTTTGCGCTCAATGCTGATAACAAAGGCGAAGGCGGAATTTTTGCTTTGTACGCACTTTTGAAACAAAAACGAGCCAAATGGATTATCATTCCAGCACTGATTGGCTGCGCGACATTGATGGCCGACGGATTTATCACTCCCGCAATTTCTATTTCCTCAGCTGTTGAAGGTTTAAATACAATTTATCCTGATTTACCAACAATTCCAATTGTTGTTGGAATTATTTTCGGACTTTTTGCCATTCAACAGTTCGGAACAGTTCTCATTGGCAAAGCTTTTGGGCCTATCATGATGATTTGGTTTTTGCTGCTTCTGTATTTGGGATTATCACAAATTGGACAAAATCCTTTTGTGTTAAAAGCAATAAATCCATATTATGCTTACAATATGGTGGTAAATACTCCTGGAGGATTTTGGGTTTTAGGTGCAGTATTTCTTTGTACCACTGGGGCAGAAGCCTTGTATTCAGATTTAGGTCATTGCGGAAAAGCAAATATCAGAATGAGTTGGGCGTTTATAAGCATCATTTTAGTAATTCACTATTTCGGTCAAGCGGCAATGACTTTAGCACCTGGTTTTGCTTTAGAGCCGAAGCAAACCATCTTTTATGCCATGGTTCCGAAAGAAATGTTACCGTATGTCATTGGACTGGCAACTGCTTCAACAATTATCGCTTCTCAAGCATTGATAACAGGAGTTTTTACTTTGATGAACGAAGCTGTTAAATTGAAAATCTGGACAAATCTCAAAGTAAAATATCCAACGGATCACCACGGTCAAATATACATTCCGTCCATTAATTGGTTTCTGATGGTTGGTTGTCTATTGGTTATTGCTGTTTTCAGAAAAGCTGAAAATATGGAAGCCGCTTACGGAATGGCCATCACAATAAATATGGTCATGTCATCCTATTTATTATGTTATTGGCTGTTTTTCAAATATCCAAAAGCAAAACTCTTCTATTTATCAATTTTTTTGATTTTAGTTGCAATCGAGTCACTTTTCCTTTTCTCAAACTTTGGTAAGATTGTGCACGGTGGATGGTTTACTTTGGTGCTTTCAATCATCTTCTTTATTTTTCTTTATCTATTTTACATGGCTAGAAAATTGAGAAGTAGAATTACCGAGTATGTACACATGAGCAAAGTAATTCCGCTTTTGAATGCTGTGAGAAATGATAAAAATGTTGCATATGAGGCGACAAATTTGGTTTATCCAACTAGAAGCGACAAAGCGACAAAATTAGACGCGACAGTTTTCTATTCGCTTTTCAGAAAAAAACCAAGAAAGGCAAATATAATTTGGTTTTTGCACTTAGATATCAAAACAGAACCATGGGGAATCAATTACTCAGTCAACGAAGTAATCGACAAACATTGTTACTACGTTTCCTTGCAGCTTGGCTTCAAAGAAGAGCACAGAACAGAATTTATGCTCAGAAAGATTCACCAGCACATGATCGAAAAAGGTGAATTGACAGGTGAAAGTGTCTTTGAAAGCGTGAGAGGTAAATTTGATGAGTCTGATTTTAAATTTATCATATTGAATTCGCGTGTTGCGACCGATAATAAGCTAACCACTTTCCAAATTATAACTGTGAAAGTCTATAGATTTATCAAGAAATTGGGATTAAAATCTTCTGAAGATTTTGGATTGGACGAAACAAATGTAATTACAGAATATATTCCAATCAGCGTCACTCAGCAGTTTGACCAAGAAATGCGAGAAGACTTTGAAAATTATTCAAATAAACGAAGAAATTAATTGATTTCTTTGCGGTAAGTTTCTTCGTCGAATTCTTTCTCACTTTTGGCAATTACGATTGTTGCAACACCATTTCCAATGATATTTGTGATGGCTCGTGCTTCGCTCATAAATTTATCCACGCCCCATAAAAACCCCAATCCTTCCAATGGAATGGTATGCATGGAGGATAATGTAGAAGCGAGAACCACAAATCCGCTCCCGGCAACGCCCGCTGCGCCTTTTGATGTGAGCATCAAGACACCAATTAAAATCATGATTTCTGTGAAACTCAGCGGCACATTGTATAGTTGTGCCAAGAAAATGGCTGCCATAGAAAGGTAAATGGAAGTTCCATCCAAATTAAAGGAATAGCCTGTTGGAACAACCAATCCGACAACAGATTTACTGCAACCTACCTTTTCAAGTTTATTCATCAAAGTGGGTAAAGCAGACTCGGAAGAAGATGTTCCCAAAACGATCAACAATTCTTCTTTAATGTATCTCAAAAATTTGAAAATGTTCAAACCATAGAATTTCATGATTCCACCTAAAATAAGGAAAATGAAAAGTGCCATGGTGATGTAAACGCACAACATCAATTTTCCCAACGGAACCAAGGTGTGTAAACCGAATTTCCCAACGGTAAAAGCCATCGCTCCAAAAGCTGCAACGGGAGCCAAATACATTACATATTTCAGCGCTTTGAAGACATAATGCGACGCTTTTTCAAATACATGGATTACCTTTTCTTTTTTGGTATAATAATTCAACAAAATCCCAAGCACAATGGCGACAATTAATACTTGAATTGTAAAATTTGATTCAATAAAATGCAGCCAGCTAAAAGGTTCTTGGGCCTTGCTTGTGTATTTGCTAACATCGCCAATGGTTAATTTTGAACGGTCGATATTTCCCGGTTTTGCCAATAGGGCAACGCATACACCGATTGCCAATGAAATGGTGGTTACGATTTCAAAATAAAGCAGCGATTTGAATCCAATGCGCCCAACTTTTTTCATGTTTCCCATGGAGCTGATGCCCAAAATTATTGTCAAGAAAATTATCGGTCCAATGAAAACCTTGATTATATCAATAAAATAAGTCCCAATTTTCTCCATTTTCAAACCTTGTGCTGGAAAGAAATGTCCAAATAATATCCCAGCGACAATGGCAACTAAAACGTAAAAGGTTAAATGTTTGAATACTTTTTTGAAAGAAAATGCCATACTGCTGAAATTGGATTGAATGTAAATATATTAAAATAGAACAAGAATGATTAAAAACGATCAACTTCAGAAATAAGATT
Organism: Chryseobacterium gleum; assembly: GCA_945897805.1. Lineage (GTDB taxonomy): Bacteria > Bacteroidota > Bacteroidia > Flavobacteriales_D > Crocinitomicaceae > JAQVCM01. Next base: position 141,532 of record CAMDFX010000005.1, on the reverse strand, counting down.
CGTTTCATTTTTTATCTCTGTCAATGCCTCGAAAAGAATATCCAAATCAGCTTGCGAATTGAAAACTTGAATGGAATATCTAATGTAAACTGCATCATCTTGTCGCATCACAGGGATTTCTATTTTGTATTGATTGAAAAGCAATTTTTGTAATTTTTCTGGTTCTTTGGTTCGAATTGGAATACTGAAAAGTTGTCCAAAGAATTCATTTGTCAACGGTGCCAATGGTTTAGAATTTAGTAATGCACAAAATCGTGAAACGTTTTTTAATCCCAATTCATGACAAGCTTTTCTGACTGATTTCCAATCGTTTTTATTTAAAAATTCAATGGCTTTTGGAACGGTTAAAAAAGCTGAAAAATCGCGCGTTCCGGTCATTTGATGGTGGTCTAATAAAGCAGAATCGCTTGGAAAAATACTTTTGTAGCCCCAACTTACAACCAACGGTTTTAGCATTTTCTGTGCAACTTTAGTTGCGTACAAAAACGAACAACCTTTTGGAGTCATCATCCATTTATGGCAAGCACCGATATAAAAATCAGCTTTCAATTCTGATAAATTCAAATCAATTTGAGCAGGAACGTGCGCGCCATCTACGAAGGTCATCAATCCTTTTGCTTTTGCAATTTCACAGATTTCTTTGACGGGTAAAATCAAACCCGTAGAACTAGTTATTTGACTGATAAAAACCAACTTTGTTTTGGAAGTCAGGCCAGCGAAAAAATCTTCGATAAATTGAGCTTTCGAAACCAAAGGCAATTGAATTTTTTGTCGAACATATTTCGCTCCAGTTTCCGCGCAGATAAAATCCCACGTTTTATCGCATGCACCATATTCTATATCAGTTGCTAAAATTTCATCGCCCGCCTGCAGGTTTAAACTTTTTGCCACGGTGTTCATCGCATAAGAAGGATTGACCATGTAAACCAAATCATCTGCATCGCAAGTCAGAAAATCGGACAATGCTTCTCGCGATTTTTTGAGATATTCAATTCCTGAAACAGTGATAAATTGAACAGGTTCTTGTTCCAATTCCATCTGCCAGCGCTGATAATCCTCAAAAATCGGTTTTGGACAAGCGCCAAAAGAACCAAAATTTAAGAAAGTCAAATCTCTGCGAATGTAGAATTGATTTTTTATATATTCAAAATTTTCCATGTGAAATGATTTCTCCAAAAGTAAACATTGAGTTCTGATTTTCAACTCTGATTTTCGAAGTGAATTAAGAATAAAAGCAGTAATTTTAATTTTAAAGTCAAAATTTGTGTGGAACTTTGAACGTTTTGGCATCTTAGTTTTAAGTTATAATTGACAAGAAATATTTTAACATTCATGAAAGTAACATTTGCATTTTTTTTCATTGCGTTTTCATTGACTGCGCAAAAGGAAGTAAAACTAAATTCAAGCATCGAAAAAGTAACCGTATTTTTTCAAGGTGCTCAAATTCAGCGCCAAAAGAAAACTGATTTAAAGCCGGGAAGACAAGTAATCGTTTTTGAGAAATTGACTGATTTCATGGATCCCAATTCTGTGCAATTAAAAGCCATGGGAGATTTAACTATTTTATCTGTTTCGACAAGAAAAAATTTCGAAGATTTGAAAATGACCAATTCTGAAATAACAGAGTTAAATAACAAGAAAAATCAATTGTACGAGCGAGATCAATTGTTGCGCGATGAATATGCGATTTTACAAAATGACAAAAATCTATTGCAAAGAAACAGCGATTTGAAAGGCACTACAATTGGTTTGAAAGTAGTTGAGTTGAAAGAAGCATATGCATTCATTCACATTAAAATGCAAGAAATCGTCAATCGTCAAACAATTTTGGTGAAAGAGTTGGAAAAATTGCAAAAAGAAATCAATAAAATCGAGCAGGAAATTGATACACGCCAAAGTAAGCCTGTAACCAATTACACTGAAATTTTGGTTGAGATTGACGTTGATAAAATAACCACTGCATCTTTCGAATTCAATTATATTTCTCCGCGGGCTTCTTGGTCGCCTTATTACGATTTGAGAAGCGACGGAATCGGAAAACCAGTTCGACTAGAAGCGAAAGCTTTGGTAAATCAAAACACAGGAATGGAATGGAAAGACATCGATTTGGTTTTGTCAACGAATGATCCTTATGAAAATTCTAAAGAACCACTTTTGAAAGAATGGTATTTGAACTACAACAATTATCCCCAACCAAAAAATGTAGCAGGAAGAACCATTCCAACTTTCGATTATTCGGGCCAAAAAATTCGAGGTGAAGCGATTGATGCTTCAACCGGAGAGGCTTTGTCATTTGCCAAAATTAGTTTCAATTCATTTCCTCAAACTTCCGCAATAACAGATTTTGACGGGAAATTTGAATTAATCGTGCCCAAAGGCGAGCATTACATTAATGCAACTTATGTCGGTTACACCACTTCTCAGCAATATATCAATGCGCCATATATGAAATTTTTCTTGCAACCTGAAGCGATTGTTATCAACACAAATTCAACATTGGCATCAGGAAGTGCAGCACAACTTTCTGCTGGATATGGCGCACAAAATTACACTTGGTCAAATGCTTCTTCACCTGCTTCGATTACTACAAATGGAACTTACAATACTCCCGTGAATCTTGCGACCTTGGATGTCGAAATGCAAACGCGAGGAAGCAGAAAGAGAAATTCAAAACAAAAATCAGCTTCTTACAGTTGGGATGCAGACATGAAGGCGGAACAAGCAGCAAGAAATGTAACTGCAACCGCCATCAAAAAAGATTTGCGTGTTGAATATGCAATTCAAACTAAAATGACAATTCCTTCGAATGGGCAAGATCAGCGTGTTCAAATTTCAAACTATACACTCCCTGCGAATTATGAATACCATGCGGTGCCAAAATTAGATCCATCGGTTTATTTGGTTGCGCAAGTTTCTGGTTGGGAGAAATTGAATTTGTTGAATGGAGAATCCAATTTATATTTCGACGGAACTTATATTGGAAAAACGTACATCGATGTCAATTCGACCAAAGATACGCTTTCCTTCTCTTTAGGAAAAGACAACAAAATTCAAATGGAGCGAAAGAAAATATCTGAAAAAAGCAAAAATAAAACCATCGGTTCTCGCCAAAGAGTGGATGTTGCTTGGGAAATTAAATTGAAAAACAATGGTGGTGCGAAAATTCCAATCTACATCAAAGATCAATTCCCAATTTCAAATCTAGAAGATATCAAAGTGAAACGCGGCGATTATTTAGAAGGAAAAATTGCCGAAAATTCAGGAATTATCACTTGGAATTTCATGTTAGATCCTTCTCAAAGTAAAATCTTGAATTTTGATTATTCAGTTGATTATCAAAAAGGATATGTTTTATACATTGAATAATAAAATTTAGAAAATATGAGATTACTATTATTTTTTGTAAGCATTTCCTGCTTCACTTTTGGTCAGAAAGAAATCAAATTAGCGTCATCGATTGACAAAGTGACAATCTTTTTTCAAGGTGCGCAAGTGCAACATCAGAAGAAAACAGAATTAAAACCTGGAAGACAAATTTTGGTGTTTGAAAAATTGACTGATTATATGGATCCCAATTCTGTGCAATTTAAAGCAACTGGAGATTTGACCATTTTATCCGTTTCAACGCGTAAAAATTACGAAGATTTGAAAATGAGTATCACCGAAATCGAAGAGTTGAACAAACGCAAAAATATGCTTTACGACAAAGATCAATTGTTGCGCGATGAATATGCGATTTTGCAAAATGACAAGAATTTATTGCAATTAAACAGCGATTTAAAAGGTTCTGAAGTAGGAATGAAAGTTTCTGAATTGAAAGAAGCTTATGCGTTTATTCATGCTAAAATGTTGGAGATTGTTGGCCGTCAAACGGTTTTAATCAAAGAGTTAGAAACGCTTCAGAAAGAAATCAATAAGGTTGAACAAGAAATTCAGACGCGCCAAAGCAAACCCGTAATCAATTTTACCGAAATTTTGGTCGAAGTGGATGTCGCAAATGCAACCAATTCAACATTTGATTTCAATTACATTTCTCCGCGTGCATCGTGGACACCTTATTACGATTTGCGCAGTGATGGAATCGGAAAACCAGTTCGATTGGAAGCAAAAGCGCTCGTAAATCAAAGTACAGGAATTGAATGGAAAGAGGTGGATTTGGTTTTATCGACCAATGATCCGTATGAAAATTCAAAAGAACCAATTTTACAGGAATGGTATTTGAATTACAACAATTATCCACAAGCGAAAAATGTAACTGGCAGAAATATTCCAACTTTCAATTATTCAGGTCAAAAATTGCGTGGCGAAGTTATCGACGCTTCGACAGGTGAACCATTGGCTTTCGCAAAAGTGACCTTTTCGAATAATCCTGCAGTAGGAGCTGTTACAGATTTTGACGGAAAATTTGAAGTGATTGTTCCTAAAGGAGAAAGTTATTTAACAGCTTCTTATATCGGTTATAATTCCATTCAATTGCCAATCAACGCGCCCTATTTGAAATTCTTTGTTCAGCCTCAAGATGTTAGTTTGGAAGAAGTTGCAATCATTTCAAACAAAGAATCAAGTGTGAGGATTCAACAAGAAATGAGAAAAAATGTGTCACAAATTGAAGGTGTCCAAATTACAAAACGCAAAAAATTAAATCTTCTTGGTAGCAGAGAAAGATCAGAAAATGATGGTTGGGAATACCGCGGAGACATGGCTGGTGAAGCTGAAAAATTGAAAGAAGCCAAAAATGTGCAAACTGTCGTTTCTAAAAAAGAACTGCGCGTAGAATATGCAATTCAAACCAAAATGACAATTCCTTCGGATGGGCAAGACCAAAGAGTTCAAATTTCGACGTATGAATTGCCTGCCAATTATGAATATCATGCTGCCCCAAAACTTGACCCGTCAGTGTATTTGGTTGCACAAGTTTCTGGCTGGGAAAAATTGAATTTATTGAATGGTGAATCGAATTTGTATTTTGATGGAACTTACATCGGAAAAACGTATATCGACGTCAATTCAACGAAAGACACGCTTTCATTCTCTCTTGGGAAAGACAATAAAATCCAAATGGAACGCACCAAAGTGAAAGAAAATAGCAAAACTAAAACGATTGGAACACGCCAAAAAGTAGATGTGGCTTGGGAAATCAAGTTGAAAAATAATGGAGGTGCAAACATTCCAATTTTCATCAAAGATCAATTCCCAATTTCAATTGTGGAAGACATTAAAGTGAAAAGAGGTGAATTTTCTGAAGGTAAAATTGCTGACAAATCAGGAATTATTACATGGAACTTTATGCTAGATGCGGCGCAAAATAAAATCCTGAAATTTGATTATTCTGTCGATTATCAAAAAGGATATGTATTATATTTAGAATAGAATTTTAAGTCGTACTATTTAAGCGGTTGTTAGTTCTTTTGAATGAGCAACCGCTTTTTTGTTCTTTAAATAGTGCTTACTTTTGTTTTCATGACGCGTTATAAGTTTGAACTTTCATATAATGGAAAACCCTATTTTGGTTGGCAAAGACAGCCAAATCAAATTTCTGTTCAAGAAGAAATTGAAACAGCGCTTTATAAACTCAATCACAATACTTCTATTGCTGTGGTTGGTTGTGGCCGAACAGATACTGGTGTTCACGCCAATCATTATGTTCTGCATGTAGATTTTGAAGATGGATTTTATCATGCGGAATTGAATTTCAAATTGAATCGTATGTTGCCCGAAAGTATTTCCATCCACAAAATTGAAGCCGTTTCAGCTGATTTTCATGCCAGATTTGACGCTAAATCACGAACGTATCGTTACTTTATTCACCAAATAAAAGACCCGTTTAATGTAGATTTCAGCTTATTTCATCCTGCTAAGCTAGATTTTGAAGCGATGAATCAAGCAGCACAATTTTTGATTGGGAAACAAGATTTCACCTCTCTTTCGAAATTGCATACGGATGTAAAAACCAATATTTGCGCTGTCTCTTGCGCAAGATGGGTGAACACAAATGAAAATCAAGCTTATTTTGAAATAACCGCTGATCGATTCTTGCGAAACATGGTTCGTGCAACAGTTGGAACTTTATTAGAAGTTGGAACGGGAAAAATTCAACCATCCGAAGTAGAAAGAATTCTTTTGCAAAAGGACAGACAAGCAGCAAAAATGTCAGTTCCTGGTCACGCACTTTTTTTGTGGGAGATTGTATATTGATTTCAGATTTTTATGTATCTTTAGTTTAATATCTTTTTCAAACTGAACAAAAAAACACCGACGTGAAGGCCAAAATTGACAAATATTTAAGAGAAAACTGCGACAATGGTGTGTTAAAGCGCGGACAAGTTTTATTTGATAATTCTGCCGTACTTGAATTGGAATATGATGCAGAAATTGATGAAGGTGCCGCCGCCGTCAAGGGCAGCAAAATTTACCATGTTGCCATTCACTTTTTATTAGATCGAACCAGCGAAATAGAAAGTTATTGCTCTTGTCCTTATGACTGGGATAATATTTGCAAACATCAAGTTGCTGCTTTGTATGCTTTTGATGAATTTTTTAGAAATCAAAAAGCATTGGATATTCCCAGCCAAAATGAGAAAGGCAATTTGGTATTGAACCAAGACATTTTTAAGAATTTTCAGAAGTCTGCTGAAATTAATGGTTTGAATGTGGATCTCACTTCTGTGGATGAAATCAAAATCGAATTTTTTGTTGAGCTATCAGGTCATTTTTGGAGAGAAGAAAAAACGAATGTTTCTATTAGTAAAATCAAGGATGAATGGGTAATGGAAAATTGTTGTCGAGAAAGTTTGCTGTCAATATGCAAGCACCAGAAAGCAATAATTCATTTTATCAAAAAGCATTATAAAGGATTCGATCTTTTTGAAAAACTAAATAATTTAAATCAACTGAAATTAGAAGCAAGAAACGAATATCATGTCGATGAAAATGTTGCGTTTGATTCGTTTTTTCAGTTAAAGTTGACTGAAGATTCACAATTTCGCTATATTCCGATTAATAGCGCCTATTTTAGTAAGAAAGATGCGCAAAATTTGATTCAAAGTTTTCAAGAAATTAGTAAAATTCACACTAAAATCACCATACCTTTTGCGCACAATCAAGAAAACGGTTTTGGATACGGAATCGCTTTTAATTTTGAAAAAAATTCACGGAAATTATTTGAATTTAAGATAAATATCATTGAAGGAAAATTAAGCAAAGACAATTCTAAATTAATTAATTCAATTGATTATTATAGAGTTACAACTTTTATTCCAGAAGATTTGAGACTTTTCATCAATGATTTTGACTATCTCAAAGGCATGTTTGGTTATACTGATTATCCGGAATCTAAATACAATCAAATTAGTGGGTTTTTAGCCAAAAACACGAAATTGATTGCTTCACAACTCTGTTATGAAAATGATTCTTCGTATTCTGTTTCTCGGTCAACTTTAAAGCCAATAAAAATCAATCAATTTCCGCTTGAAATTCGTTTTCAAGTTCAGATGAAAAAGGAAGATTTTCACCTAGTTTCCTCTTTTAAATTGGATGAAAATTGGATTCCGTTTTCTAAAAATAATTCAATTCGTAGTGGACACTTTTTTGTCCACGATGACATACTATTTGTCATTCCAAATTATATTTCATTCAACGCAGCATCCATGTTGGTTGAAACAGAGAAGTTGATATTGCATCAAAGCGAGAAACACGAGTTGGTTGAAATTATCCAAGAATTATCCAAATACCACGAAGTTGATTTGAATAAATGCTTTAAAATTTCTGAGGTTTTTTTAACAAAACCAGCTTTTGAGATTTATTTGTTCGAGCAAGATGGTTTCCTGATTTTAAAGCCAGAATTGATGTATGAATCTGGAGAGCGATTCACATTATTGACTACTGAAAATGGATTTAATTTTGATGAAGACGAAAATGTTGCTCAATCATTTGTTAGAAATTTAGAAGCGGAGAATGATTTTAAAAATGTACTTCAAAACTTTGATGATTCATTTGATTTAGAAACTAATTTCACCTATTTTTTCAAGAGTTTTGATGAGGTTCAATCTCAAAATTGGTTGATTCACTTTTTTGCTTTTTGTCGTGAAAACCAGATAGAAGTTTTTGGGCTAAAGAATCTTAAAAGTCTTAAATTTAGTCCTTTTCCTGCCAAAATTAGCATTGGTATTTCTTCTAATATTGATTGGTTTGAACCACATATTAACATTCAGTTTGGGGATGAATTAATTCCGATGAAAAAGTGGATGGATGCGCTTGAACGCAAAGAAAATTTCATCAAATTAAATGATGGTACAAAAGGCGCCTTGCCCGAAAAGTGGATTAAAAAATTAGAATCAATTTTAAGAGTCGGATATATAGATGACCAAAAACTGAAAATTCAAAAGTTAAAGTTTAACTTAATAGATGAACTTTTTGAGGAAATCGATGATTTTCAGCTCATAAATGAATTGGCTGAAAAGAAAGAGCTGTTAAAGAATTTCACTAAAGTTGAAAAAGTTACGATTCCCAAAAGTATTAAAGCTACTTTGAGAGATTATCAAAAGGAAGGTTTTTATTGGCTCAATTTTTTAGATAAATTTAGTTTTGGTGGTTGTTTGGCTGATGACATGGGTCTTGGTAAAACCTTGCAGATGATTACTTTTTTAGCACAACAAAAAGATTTAAAGCACGGAACTTCGTTGGTTGTTTTGCCAAAATCTTTGTTGTATAATTGGAGCGCTGAATTGGATAAGTTTTGTCCAAGTTTGAAGTATTTGCATTACCATGGCACTTCCAGGAAATTGAGCGAACAAGATTTTAAAAGTGTTGATTTGGTGATCACGACATACAATACCGTCGCTTTAGATTTGGTTGATTTGAAGGCGTTTACTTTCAATTACATCGTTTTGGATGAATCTCAAGCAATCAAAAATCCAACATCTAAACGCTATAAAAGTGTTTGCATGTTGCACGCTCGAAATAGGATTGTCATGACTGGCACACCCATAGAAAACAATACTTTTGATTTGTACGCACAATTTAATTTTTTAAATGCTGGATTTTTTGGATCACAGAAAGATTTTAAAGAAAAATACGCCAATGAAATTGATGGTAAAAACGACATTGCAAGAGCGGAAGAATTGAAGAAATTGATTCATCCATTTTTATTGAGAAGAACGAAGAAACAAGTGGCGAATGACTTACCTGAAAAGACCGAACAGATTTTGACCATCGAAATGCATGCTGAGCAAAGAAAGGTTTACAACCATTATTTGAAGGAAATTAGAAGTCAAATTTTAGGTGTGATTGCAAAAGATGGTTTGGAAAATTCCAAAATGTATATTTTGCAGGGAATGATGAAGTTGCGTCAGATTTGTAATAGTCCGATGTTGTTAAAGGACAGTGAATTTGATTGTCAAGAGTCGGCTAAAATTGATTTATTAATGGAAAAATTAATTCCTTTGGTAAATACAAATAAAGTGCTTGTTTTTTCGCAATTTACATCTATGCTGGCGTTGATTCAAGCTAGGTTAGAGGCTGAACAAATTCAATTTAGCTATCTGGACGGTAAAACCAATAAACGATTGGAATTGGTGAATGAGTTCAATGAAAATGAATCAAATCGAGTGTTTTTAATTAGCTTAAAAGCGGGTGGTATTGGTTTAAATTTGACTTCAGCGGATTATGTTTTCTTGGTTGATCCATGGTGGAATCCTGCTGCTGAAGCCCAAGCCATTGATAGAACACACCGTATTGGTCAAAAAAATCATGTTTTCGCTTATAAATTGATTTGTGAAAATTCAATCGAAGAGAAAATTATTAAATTACAGGAAAAGAAAAAGATGCTTTCTGATGATTTGATTCAAGCGCAAGAAAATTTTGTAAAGAAATTAAATCAATCAGATGTTGAAATTTTATTTAGTTAGTGTTTGACTTAGTTATTAAAGTAACTAAGCTATACTTTTTTCTAATTTAAATTTACCTAATGCAGTAATTTCATATTTTTGAAACTGACTTTTCGGTTTGTCTTTGATTGTATATTCAATATATCCTGATTTTATAAGTGGCTCTAAATGAGATTTGAAATTCTTGGTTTGATTGGATATTTTTAAGCTACTTTCCAAGATTTCTTTTCTGCTTTTAGGTTCTTTTTCAGTGAATTGAAGAATCTGAATTTGTTCTTTTGTTAATTGTTTTATTTTGCTGCTGTTGGCGTATTCCAAAAAGTTTCCTGGGTCATTGAAGGTTCTTAGTTCTATATCAATGTTAGTTACTTCATATTCTTTCTTAGTTACTTTTTGTTCTTCTTGGTTACTGCAGTTTTCAATCACTTGGTTACTAAATGTATTGTTTTCGGTGATTTCAATCAAATTTATTGCATATAAAGGAATGTTTTTAAGCCAATTATCATCTCTATATGGACTCATGGATGTTCTGATTGATGTTTGCGTTTTGAATTTTTCGACAAATACTTTGAGACTTTTGGCTTGTAAATTTTCTTCTGCTTTGACTTCTATTGGTACAATTTGATCTTCAAGCTGAATGACAAAATCGATTTCCGATGTTCCATTTTCTGCCGACCAATAGTAGGTTTTGTTTTTAATGTTTACATTAAGTTCTTGCTTAACAAATTGTTCTGTCAAAGCGCCTTTGAATTCTGTTAGTATTTTATTTTTGTCTAAAAGTGTTTTGGGTGAAAGATCTCTCATGGCTCCAAGTAGTCCTACGTCTAGTATGAATAATTTAAAAACATCGAAATCGGAATATGCTGCAAGCGGATATTTTGGCGTTTTTACTCTTTGAACTTTATAAACTAATCCTGCATCCACTAGCCAATTGATCGCTAATTCAAAGTCTTTGGCTCTTGTCCCTTGTCTTAAAAAGCTGTAAATGAATTTTTTATTTTCTTTAGAAAGTTGATTCAATATGGAATTCCAAACTAATCTAATTCGTGGAACTATTTCATTGGGTGCGTGCTTTGAAAAGTCTTGCTCATAACCTGAAAGGATTCTGTTTTGTATTTCTCTAACTGTGTCCAGGTTTCCATTTTCTAGATAATTTGATATTACTTCTGGCATGCCTCCTAAATAGTAGTATAGCCTCAATTGATTTACTAGTTTATTGTGAAATGTATTGATTAAAACGATGTCTTTTTTTATCAAAATTTGTGCGAGCGCTGACTGATTCGAGTTTTCTAAATATTCTAAAAAACTCAACGGATACAAATCTAAGAAATCAACTTTCCCTACTGGAAATGATGTGTTTGGATGCAGTGTTACTCCTAATAGTGATCCTGCGGTAACTATGTGATATTTTGGTGCGTTTTCATGAAAGTATTTAAGTGCTGTGATGCCTCTTGGTACTGATTGAATTTCGTCTAAAATAATGAGTGTGTTTTTCGCTTCGATTTGAACTCCTGTTTCAATTTGTAAGACTGATATTATTCGTTGTATGTCAAAGTCTGGAATGAAGGTGTTTTTGAGAACTTCTGATTGTTCAAAGTTGAGATAAGCTACTTTTTGGTAATTTAATCTACCAAATTCTTGCATGATCCATGTTTTACCAACTTGTCGAGCGCCTCTAATTATTAGTGGTTTTCGATATTTTGAGTTTTTCCATTTCTCTAGTTCTATGATTGCTTTTCTTTTCAACTTGAAGTCTTCTTATTTTCTGCAAAGATAATCATTTTTTCTATATTTACATTTTTATCAAGGACTTTTTGTTAATTTTCAGATTTTATCAAAGGACTTTTTGTTTGTATGATACGTTTTTATGAAGGACTTTTTGTTTGTAAAGCAAAATTAAAGCGACTTTCACCGAAAATCGCTCCTGTTTTTCTTCTAGTTTTAGGCTAGGACTAAAATGTAATTATTTTTCTTCCCTTTTCCTATCAAAACAAATTTTCCATTGATTAAATCTGCTGAGGAAAGTTTGAAGTCTTCGCTTACTTTTTCTTTATTAACACTTATTGCATTTGCTTTTAATTCTCTTTTGGCTTCTCCATTCGAGGCTAGAAAATTGGTTTTTCCTGCCAATGCATCTACGATTGATAATCCATTGTCGATATCTTCCTGAGAGATAATTGCTTGTGGCACTCCGTCGAAAATTTCAAGAAATTGCTCATTTGATAATTTTTTTAAATCGTCAGATGTTGATTTTCCGAATAAGATATTTGATGCTTGTATTGCTTTTTCTAGTTCTTCTTTTGAATGCACAAAAATCGTAATTTCTTCTGCTAGTCTTTTTTGTAGCGTGCGCAAATGTGGCTCTGCTTCATGTTCTGAAATCAATTTATTTACTGTTTCTTGTTTTAAAAAAGTAAATATCTTGATGTATTTCATGGCATCTGAATCAGCAGTATTCAACCAAAACTGGTAAAATTTGTAAACTGATGTTTTATCTGAAGTTAACCAAATATTTCCTCCTTCAGATTTCCCAAATTTAGAACCATCTGCTTTGGTAATTAAGGGACAAGTCATGGCGTATGCTTTGGCGCCATCTCCGTTCATTCTGCGAATCAATTCTGTGCCAGTGGTAATATTTCCCCATTGATCAGATCCGCCCATTTGCAATTTGCAGTTGTGCTTGTCGTATAAATGAACGAAATCGTAGCCTTGAATTAATTGGTAAGTGAATTCTGTAAATGACATTCCTTCGCCTTCTCCAGATAATCTTTTTTTGACTGAATCTTTCGCCATCATGTAATTGACAGTGATTCGTTTCCCTACTTCACGGGCAAAATCGATGAATGAAAAATCTTTCATCCAATCGTAATTGTTGACCAAAACTGGCGCGTTGACTGACGTTGAATTAAAATCTAGAAATCTCGATAGTACTGCTTTTATTCCAGTTACATTTTTAGCCAATGTTTCTTCGTCTAAAAGATTGCGCTCGTCTGATTTTCCTGACGGATCACCAATCATTCCTGTGGCTCCACCAATAAGTGCTACTGGTTTGTGTCCGAATTTTTCGAGATGAACCAATAAAATAATTGGTACCAAACTTCCAATATGCAATGAATCTGCCGTTGGATCAAAACCGATGTAAGTTGCTGTCATTTCTTTCAATAACTGTTCTTCAGTTCCAGGCATGATGTCTTGCACCAATCCTCTCCATTCTAATTCTGTAATGATATTTTGTGACATTTTGTGCTGTTGAAACGCTTTTAAGTTTCTTATTTCTATTTCGTTAAAGATTTGAAAACTTCTTCCAATGTTCTTTCTTCTTTGCGAAGTGTTAATACTAATGCATTGTTTTGTTGCGCAAATTGAGCGATTATTTTTCTTAAATCAAGATTTCCATTTGATTCAACTAACCAGCCGTTTTCTCCCACTTGCTCAACTTTATTTATTCCTTTTATTTTAAGGATTTGATTTTTGCTCACATTCCCTTCAAATTCAACAAAAACCACTTGGTGATCTTCCTCGTATTGCAATTCTGAAGCTGTATTGTCGGCCACAATTTTGCCGGTTTTGATGATAATCACACGGTCACAAATTGCTTCCACTTCCTGCATGATGTGGGTTGAAAGCATCACGGTTTTAGATTTTCCAATTTGGCGAATCAATTCACGAATTTCCACCAATTGATTTGGATCTAATCCTGATGTTGGTTCGTCTAAAATCAAAACTTCCGGATCGTGAATAATCGCTTGTGCCAAGCCAACACGTTGACGATAACCTTTCGAAAGCATGCCAATTTTCTTGTTTTGCTCAACTTCCAAACCAACTTGCTGAATCATTTCATCAACGCGTTTTTTAAGATTTGAAACGTGGTAAATTTTTCCCACAAATTCCAAATATTCACGCACATACATGTCCAAATAAAGCGGATTGTTTTCTGGAAGATATCCTATTTTTCTTCGTGTTTCCAAAGAATCAATATCCACAGGAATTCCGCAAACTTTTACTTCACCTGAAGTGCTTGGAATGAAGCCAGTAATGATTTTCATTGTGGTAGATTTACCAGCTCCATTTGGACCTAAAAAACCAACAATTTCTCCTTTTCCAACTGAAAAAGAAATGTCATTTACTGCTGCTTGTTCTCCGTAAAATTTCGTCAAATGACTTACTTCAATAGACATGTGTTTCGTTTTATTGTTGCGAAGATACGGATTAATTCAAAATTGGGAATTGACCTTTTTATTTTTGTTGAATCGTTTATTTAGATGTTCATCCTTAGGAATAAAATGGGGATTCAACTTTACTTCGAGCTAATTTCTTAATTTTGTGGTAATGACTTCGAAAGGAAAAGTTTTAAAATCCACGGGAAAATGGTACATCGTCGAACTAGAAGATGGTCAAATAATCAATTGTCGCATTCGTGGCAAAATCAGGCTAGACGGTTTGAAAACGACCAACCCGATTTCTGTTGGCGATATCGTTATCATAGATCCAAAAATTGATGAAGAAGGAAACCGTGTGATTTTGGGTTTTGAAGAAAGAAGAAATTACATTGTCCGCAAATCGACTAATTTGAGTAAACAAATGCAGATTTTGGCAGCTAATGTCGACCGTGCTTATTTGTTGGTCACAACATTAGCTCCTGTGACTCATCTGGCTTTTATAGATAGGTTTTTAGTTTCTGCTGAATCTTTTCGAATTCCAACAACTTTGCTATTCAATAAAATAGACACTTACACTGCAGAACAACTAGAATATATCGATGCTTTGTGTGATTTGTATGGCTCAATTGGTTATCCATGTTACAAAATTTCAGCGGAAAACAAAACCAATATTGATTTTTTGAGAGAAGAAATTAAAGACAAACAAGTCATGATTTCTGGTCACAGTGGAGTAGGGAAAAGCACGTTAGTGAATGCGCTTGATCCAATTTTGGATTTAAAAATAGGTGAAATTTCTGAGTATCACCAACAAGGTCAGCATACTACGACTTTTGCTGAAATGCATCCACTTACTTCGGGTGGTTATATCATTGATACGCCGGGAATTCGCGCTTTCGGAATTGTTGATTTAGACAAAGAAGTGATTTCACATTATTTTCCTGAAATGCGCATGTTGATTGGCGAGTGCAAATACCACAATTGTCAGCACTTGAATGAACCAAAATGTGCTGTAAAAAAGGCTGTTGAGGAAAAGCAAATTTCAGAAAGTCGCTACATGACTTATTATCAATTGATGACAGAAGACGGCAGTGAAATTCACCGAAAAAAAGAAATTTTTGGATGAGAGTTTTGTTACAACGGGTAAGTGAAGCTTCCGTGAAAATTGAAGGAAAAATCAACGGTCAAATCGATCAAGGATTATTGTTGTTGGTTGGAATTTGTGCTGAAGATTCTCAGGGTGACATCGATTGGTTGATTCAGAAAATCGTCAATATGCGCATTTTTAGTGATGAAAACGGGAAAATGAATCTTTCAATTCAAGACATTCAAGGAGAATTTTTAGTCATTAGTCAATTTACTTTGCATGCGTCCACAAAAAAAGGAAATCGCCCAAGTTTTATCGAAGCCGCGCGACCAGAAATTGCAATACCTTTGTATGAAAATTTTATTACTCAATTAAAATTGACTAATTTAAAAGTTGAAACTGGTATTTTCGGCGCCGATATGAAAGTAAGTTTGGTGAATGATGGACCAGTAACAATTTGGTTAGATTCCAAAAATAAGATATAATGGAAATCAAGGAAGCTCAAAAAATAGTCGATGATTGGATCAAAACTTTTGGTGTTCGTTATTTTAATGAATTGACCAATATGGCTATTTTGACCGAAGAAGTCGGTGAAGTAGCGCGCATTATTGCCCGAAGATACGGTGAACAAAGCGAAAAAGAAAGTGACAAAAACAAAGATTTAGGCGATGAAATGGCAGATGTAATGTTTGTCTTAATTTGTTTAGCAAATCAAACTGGCGTTGATTTAGAAGCTGCATTAAGGAAAAATTTGGACAAAAAAACACAACGCGATAGTACAAGACACCTAGAAAATAAAAAATTAACTGATGACAATATTTGAAAAATTAAATCTGCATTTTGAAGATACCTTTTCTTCTGCCGGCATTGCCAAACCCAATGAATTGCAAGAAAAAGTACTTCAACGTGTAAAACAAGGTGGAGATTTACTCGTAATCGCAGGGAAATCGGCAGGGAAATCGATGGCAGCAGCAATGGCGGCTTTGGAAAAAGTTCCAGAACAGTTAGAAGGTTCGCCGCGCGCAGTAATTATTTGTTCTACTTCTGAACAAGCAAAAATGACGGCTGCTTTTATTGTCAAAGTTTCGAGAAGAAAAGATATTTATGTCGAATTGGCGCACGACAAAGGAGTAATGATTGAACAGCGAAATCATATTTTTGAGGGCGCTGATATTGTGGTTGGAACCGCAAAAAGAATTTACGACTTGTATATTCAAAATGGTATAAACATGGGGAAATTGAAACTTTTTGTTTTGGATGATGCCGAAACCATGTTGAAAGAATCAACCATCGCGCAGTTGAGAAGAATTTCGGAAAGTTTACCGAAATGTCAACGAATTATTTTCGCAAATTCAGTTTCTTCTAAGTTAGATAAAGTGATGGATGACTTGATGTTCAATCCAATGATTATTGAAGAGTAGGATTTTATTTAGAGCAAAAAAAAGGTCAGATTTCTTAAGTGAAACTGACCTTTTTTATTTTTAGATAATTCAATTTATACAGCCACATTGTGCTCTCTCAAAGCGTCATTCAAAGATGTTTTAAGATCGGTCGAAGCCTTTCTTTTTCCGATGATCAATGCGCAAGGAACTTGAAAATCTCCTGCAGGAAAGGTTTTTGTGTAAGAACCAGGAATTACCACGCTTCTTTCAGGAACATATCCTTTCATCTCAACTGGTGAATCTCCAGTAACATCGATTATTTTTGTGGATTTTGTCAACACAACATTTGCACCTAAAACAGCTTCTTTTCCAACGCGAACACCTTCTACAACAATACATCGCGAACCAATGAATGCGTTATCTTCAATGATTACGGGTGCAGCTTGCAATGGCTCCAAAACACCCCCAATTCCAACGCCACCACTTAAGTGCACATTTTTCCCAATTTGAGCGCAAGAACCAACTGTCGCCCAAGTGTCAACCATGGTTCCTGAATCTACATACGCGCCAATATTGGTATAAGAAGGCATTAAAATCACACCTGGAGCAATGAATGCACCATAGCGCGCAATGGCATGAGGAACAACGCGCACGCCCAATTCTTTGTAGTTTCTTTTCAAAGCCATTTTATCATGAAATTCAAACGGACCAACTTCAATTGTTTCCATTTGACGAATTGGAAAATACATCACAACGGCTTTTTTTACCCATTCGTTCACAATCCACTCGCCATTTTCGCCTGGTTCAGCAACGCGCAAAAGTCCTTTGTCAAGGTCTTCAATGACATGTTCAATGGCTTCAATCGTTGATTTTTCCTTCAATAATTCTCGGTTTTCCCAAGCTGCTTCTATTGTTGATCTCATATTTATCTTTTTTTCCTAATTGTTGGAATGATTTTCATTTTTGCAAAGATAAGCATTGCGTTTATTTTTCATCTCTAAAAACCTTCCCCGATTCAATGATTCATTTTCATTCAATTCAAACTATCTTTGTATCATGGGAAGAAAACTCGCACTCGATTTTGGCTTGAAAAGAACAGGAATTGCCATCACAGATGAAATGAATATCATTGCCTCTGGTTTGACAACTGTGGACAGCCGAGAATTGATGGGTTTTTTAGAAAAAACGGTCTTGGAAAAAAATGTCGATACCATCGTTTTGGGTGAACCGAAAAGATTGAACAACGAAGATTCTCACATTACCCAAAATGTTCGTTTTTTAAAAGAAGATTTAGAGAAAAAATTCCCTTCGTTGAAAATCGTTCTGATGGACGAAAGATTTACTTCCAAAATGGCTTTCCAATCGATGATTGATGGCGGTTTAAATAAAAAACAAAGACAAAATAAAGCACTAGTTGACGAAATTAGTGCGACCATTATTTTACAATCTTATATGAATCAATTCTAAAATGAAATCTTTTCCAAGGGCATATTTTTATACAAATTCAGATCGTTCGTTGTACTTTTTTGGTGAAGGACCGATTTTGAAATGTCAAGTAGGAAACGCTTTAACTCAATTGGATCAATTTTTAGAAGAGAATCAAAATCGTTTTTTATTTACTTTTTTAGGATACGATTTAAAGAATGAAATCGAGGATCTAAAAAGTGAAAACAAAGATTTCCTCCATTTTCCTGATTTATTTTGCTGGAATCCCGCTTTTGTCATTTCATTGGAGAATGGAAAGGATCCAATCTATCTGCAAGGTGAAAAGTCCGATTTTGCTGAAAAAGAAATTGAAAATTGGTTAAATGAATTGAATCAGCCGAAAAAAGAATTGCCGAAAATCCATTTCAAATCGCAAATTTCTAGAACGGATTACCTTAAAACGGTGAAAGTTTTGCAAAATGAAATTCAACAAGGAAATACCTATGAATTGAATTTTTGTCAAACATTTGTCGCTGAAAATGTACCTGATTTTGATGCCGTCGAGTTGTTCAAACAACAAATCGAGCTCACTAAAGCACCATTTTCAGTTTTTCTGGAATTTGATCAATTTCAGGTTTTTTGCGGCAGTCCAGAGAGATTTATTCAAAAATCAGGAAATAAAATCATTTCAGAACCAATCAAAGGAACAATCAAGCGCGGAGGTAATTTGGAGGAAGATGAACAATTGAAAATCCAATTGAAATCTGACCCAAAAGAACGTGCTGAAAATATCATGATTGCGGACTTAGTTCGAAATGACTTGTCGAAAATTGCCAAAAAAAGCTCCGTAAGAGTGGACGAATTGTGTGGTATTCATACTTTTGAAACGCTGCATCACATGATTTCTACCATCAGTTGCGAATTGAAAGAAAATTTAAAATTTTCAGATATACTCAAAGCAACTTTCCCCATGGGTTCAATGACTGGCGCGCCAAAAATCAGTTCGATGAAATTAATCGAAAAATACGAATCTTTCAAGCGAGGCGCATATTCTGGTTCGATTGGTTATTTCAAACCCAATGGAGATTTTGATTTCAACGTGGTAATTCGTTCCTTTTTGCATAATTTAGAAAATCGTTGTCTTACTTGTTCCGTCGGAGGTGCGATTACAATTCAAGCCGATGCTGCAAAGGAATATGAGGAATGTTTGGTGAAAGTGAAACGTATGGTTCAATTATTCGGCGATGATCAAGGAATCTGAATTTCAAAAAAGTTGGTCTTGGTTGAAAGATAAAAAGCTCTTTCTAGCGTGTAGCGGTGGCGTCGATTCAATGGTTTTGTTGCATCTTTTAGTGAAAGCCGATTTTCAAGTTTCTGTGCTACATGTCAATTATCATTTGCGGGGCGAAGATTCAAATAAAGATGCACAATTTGTAAAATCAACATGCGAAAAATTGAATTTGCCTTTTTATTTGAAAAGCGTCGATACAAGGCAAATTTTGCAAGAAAAAGGAGGGAATTTACAAGATGTTGCGCGGAAGATTCGTTATCATTGGTTCCACGAAATTACTGACAAAGATGCAGACAATTATATTTTGTTGGCGCATCACAACGACGATCAAGTGGAAACTTTTTTCCAACACATCGCCCGAAAATCAGGAATCATTGGTTTGGCAGGAATGTTAGAAAATCACAATCAAATTATTCGTCCATTGTTGAATTTTTCAAAGGAAGAAATCTTAGAATTTGCAAAAACGAGTGAAATTTTGTGGAGAGAAGACAAATCAAATGTAAAGAATGATTACACACGCAATAAATTGAGAAACAAATTGTTGCCAGAAGTAATGAATCAAATTCCAACTTTGAAAGATTCGGTATTGACATTGGTGAACGCCTTCCAAGATACGCAAAAAGCATTGGAATTAAAAGTCAAATCAATTGTTGTAAACATTATCGAATCTCAAAAATGGAATCATGAAAAATTTGATCAATTGTCAGAATTTGAACAAGTTGAAGTTTTGAGAAATTTAGGAATTCGCCAAACAGCCATTTCTGAACTGCAAAAATTGAGAAAATCTCAAAAGGGAAAAAAAATGCAGCTTGATGGATTTGATATTTACCAGGATTCAGATTGTTTTATAATCCTGAAACCTGAATTGAATTTCGAGCGGAAAGAAGTTTGGAAAGTTTGCCAACAAAAAGTTGAATTGTTGCCGAATCAATTTAATTTAAACGAAATATACCTTGATTTATCGAAAGTCAAAGGTGAGTTAAGATTGAGGAAATGGCAAATTGGTGACCGAATGAAACCAATTGGCATGCAAGGTTCAAAATTAATTTCCGACATCTTAACTGAAGCAAAATTAACCTCAATGCAAAAAGAAAATTCCTTGGTTTTGGTTGATGATGAAAAAATCATTTGGTGCGTTGGTTTCAAGGTTTCCAGAGAAGTGTTGCCAAATCCACAAAGTGAAGTCATTGTTAAGGTTTGGCTAGGAATAAATTAATAAACTCGCATTTTCACAGAAATTAACTTTGAAAAAATTTGGATTTTACATTTAGTTTTTTTAATTTGAGACTCTAAATCAAAAGCCATGCAAGTATTAGAAGTTCAAACAATTGAAAAAGAGTTGGTTTCCACGCTTTCTTTCCATGGAGAGAAGGTTTTTAAACAACATCCAGAGATAAGAAATCAACTTGAGCAAGCAACAAGGCTTGGAAATGGTTATCAAACGAAGGTTTCGATTTATTTTCACGATGATGAAGGATTGAAACGTGTGGAAACAACAATATGGGCAACTGGCGCTAACTATATTTGCCTCAAAGGCGGTGTTTGGATTCCAATATCAAGAATCCAAGAAATCAAATTTTAGTTAATAGAATAAGGAGTTTTTATTCTGATTAATTCTTATTTCTGGTTTGGAAATTCAAGAATAAATACCAACTCGTTAGCAATAAAGTCCGTTTCATTTTGTAGATTTGATGATGAAAACGGCAAGTCTTTGCAGTTTTCAATTACTTTTAATAAATGAAACGGATTTTTCTTTTTTTAACATGTTTTTTCCTTGTGTTGAATTTGACCGCCCAAGAGGCTGCAATTCAATGGGAATTTAATTTCATTGATAAAACAAGTCAAGTTGAAATTGTTGCAAATATTAAAGATGGTTGGCATTTATATAGTCAGCACATTAAAAATGATGTAGGACCGATTCCAACTTCAATCACCTTTAAATCTTCCGATGATTTTCAATTAATTGGCGCCGTTGCAGAACCAAAGCCCATTCAAAAATACGATGAAAATTTTGAAGCAACTTTAGACTTTTTTGAACACAAAGCAGTTTTTATACAAAAAATTAAAGCCAAAAAAGAAAGTGTTTTAGAAGGTTCTGTCACTTTTATGGTTTGTAACGAAACCATGTGTTTACCGCCTGTGGACAAACAGTTTAAAATCTCAATCCCGAAAAATTAACAAACAATTATAGAATTATGCAATTCAAATTAAGACCAATTATTTTGCTTTTCGTAAGCATCTTTTTACTAGTGAATGTTGCATTTGCGCAACCTAGTTGGAAAGATAAAATGACTTTAGATTATTCAGTTTCCAAAGTTGGAGATTGTAACGCGGTAATCAAATTCAAAGCGAAATTGATTCCTGGCTTTCATGTGTTTTCTGTTTCGCACGATCCTGCAAAAGCTGATTTTACGGGAACGCCAACAACCATTGAAGTTGAACCTTCAAAAAACTTCAAGTTGATTGGCAAACTGACTGAGTCTAAAAAGCCAACGGTTCACAAAGATGAATTTGGAACTTCTTTGTATTTCGAAAACACAGTAGATTTTTTGCAGAAAGTGGAAGTCTTGACCGACAAAGTATTTGTAATGGATGTTCGCCTGACGGGTCAAATTTGCGATGAAATGGGATGCGTTTTTGTAAATAAAGATTTCAAAATTGAATTCAAAAATTACAAACCATGTTCAATCACTGAAGAGCCTGAAGAGAATTTAAATCAAGGAGTTTCCAGTATTGATACAACTAAAAACGTTGCAAAAAACGCTGCGAAAAAAGACAACAAAAAATCAACTGCGGATGAAATCAATGAATCCAAATTGAATAAAAAGAAAGCCGATTCATTTTGGATCACTTTCTTAAAAGGCTTTGGTGGTGGATTAATCGCATTGTTGACGCCTTGCGTTTTCCCAATGATTCCAATGACTGTGACGTTTTTCACCAAACAATCAGGCTCACGTCGCAAAGGAATAATGAACGTTTTGCTTTATGGTGTTTCAATCATTTTGATTTACGTAACTATCGGTTTGGTAATCACTGCAATCATGGGACCTTCCGGATTGAATGATTTGTCAACCAATGTTTGGATGAATCTATTATTCTTCTCCATTTTCATGATTTTTGCATTCTCTTTTTTAGGGGCTTTTGAAATCAGAATGCCTAGCAAATGGGTGAATAAAGCAGATGGAAATGCTGATAAAGGTGGATTAATCGGAATTTTCTTCATGGCTTTCACTTTGAGTTTGGTGTCATTTTCATGCACAGGACCAATTATCGGAACTTTGTTGGTTGAATCTTCTACAAGTGGCAGCATGATGGGACCAGCAATTGGAATGATTGGTTTTTCTTCAGCATTGGCAATTCCATTTACATTGTTTGCGATTTTCCCAGGATGGTTAAATTCATTGCCACAATCTGGCGGATGGTTAAACTCTGTTAAAGTAGTTTTAGGATTATTAGAATTAGCATTGGCATTGAAATTCTTATCCGGAATCGATTTGGCTTACCATTGGGGCGTTTTGACAAGAGAAATTTTTATCGCCATTTGGATTGTTATTTTCTTTGTTATTGGATTTTATCTGCTCGGGAAAATCAAATTTTCGCACGATTCAAATGTTGAAAGATTGACCGTTACGCGCTTTATGTTTGCTTTATTAGCATTGGTTTTCGCAGTTTACTTAGTTCCAGGGATGTGGGGCGCACCGCTGAAATTAATTGACGGTGTAGCGCCTCCAAGATCTCATTCCGAAGACAATTTCCGTTTCGTTCGTGGCGAATCGAATGGAGGAGGAACTGCCATTGCTGATCCAATATTCCAAGAATACAGAAAAGACATGCACGAAATCGATGGAGATTTATTGGTTTTCCATGATTTAGACAAAGCACAAGAATATGCTAAAAAGGTCAATAAACCAGTTTTATTGGACTTTACAGGTTACAATTGTCCAAATTGTCGTCGAACTGAATCAACTGTTTGGACAGATACAAAAATCAGCTCAATTTTGAAAAATGATGTGGTGATTGTTTCTTTGTATGTAGATGATAAAGCGAAATTACCAAAATCTGAATGGAAATTCTCCAAAGCATTGGACAGCGAAATGCGTACCGTTGGAAACAAATGGGGCGATTACCAAATCCGCAAATACAATCAATTGTCGCAACCACTATATGTCTTGACAGATCCAGAAGGGAACGATTTGACCGAGCCAATGGGATACGAATCTAATATTGATGTTTACAAATCCTTTTTAGAAAATGGATTAAAGAAATTTAAGAAATAGGATTCTGAAGGATAATCAAATTTCTGAAACAAAAAAACGGAAGCAAATCAATCGCTTCCGTTTTTTTGTGAGTTATATTTTAGTTTAATTTTCAGCTCTTTGCTCCCAAATTGGCAACAGTTGAGCCAAAGTATCAACCGCTTTTTGCATGTCTTGGACACTCACATATTCATGTTTGGAATGAATTGCCATTTCTCCTGTAAAGATATTTGGACAAGGCAATCCCATGAATGAAAGGCGCGATCCATCTGTTCCTCCGCGAATAATTGTTGGTTTTGGAGTGATTCCAGCTTTTTCCATCGCTTCAATGGCGTAATCAGTCACAAAAGGAACATTTTGAATGATTTCCTTCATGTTGCGGTATTGCTCAGTTACCTGACAAGTATAAGTCGCTCCTGAGAATTGCGCAATTGTTGCTTTCATCAAATCTTCCAAACGTGATTCGTATTCCGCCAATTTAGAAGTAATGTGATCGCGAATGATAAAAGTGACTGTTGCTTCCTCCAAACCACCATTGAACGACGTTGGATGCACAAATCCTTCTCTTCCAGAAGTTGTTTCTGGCGTCCAAGAATCTGTTGGCAATGAATTGATAAATGCGGAAGCAACTTTCATCGCGTGCACCATTTTTCCTTTCGCATAACCGGGATGCGCACTCACTCCTGTGATGTGAAAATTCATCGCATCAGCTGAAAAAGATTCGTCTTCAATCGCGCCTAATTCTCCGCTGTCCATGGTGTAACCGAAGTCAGCGTTTAATTTTTCCATGTCTAAATGTTCTACACCGCGACCAACTTCTTCGTCTGGCGTAAACAAAATGCGCACATCTCCGTGAATTACTTCAGGGTGATTAATCAAATAATGCGCAAAATCCATGATGATGGCAATTCCCGCCTTATCGTCAGATCCCAACAAAGTCAATCCGCTTGCAGTGATGATATCGTCACCAATTTTTTCTTTCAAATATTTATGTCTTTCCGAAGTAATGATTTGTTCGTTGTCATCGGGTAAAATAATCGGCGAACCGTCCCAATTTCTGTGAACAATTGGTTTTACATTCGTCCCACTGCAATCTGGCGCTGTGTCCATGTGAGAACAAAGGCAAATCGTGGGAACATTTTTCTTTACTGAATTACTTGGAACCGTCGCGAAAACATATCCCCATTCGTCCATTTCTGCGTCTTTGATGCCCATTTCCAACAATTCTTCGACCAAGATTTTCGCCAAATCTTTTTGTTTCATCGACGATGGAAAAGAAGGCGAAACAGGATCAGCTGTTGTATCAATTTGCACGTATTTCAAAAAGCGTTCTTCAACGGTGTATTTATAATTCATGTGATTTTGATTTTGGGAATAAAGATAGGGAAATGTTGGGAGATATTGAGTTTCGCATTTTGAATGACAATTTTCAACCCAAAAAAAAAGACCAGCCAAAGCCAGTCTTTTCAAAATTCTATTTAAAAATCAATTAGATAATTTCGTTTGCAGCGAAATGAAATTTACCTTCGATTTCAGCATTTTCGTCTGAGTCAGAACCGTGAACAGCGTTACGACCTTTTGATTCAGCGTAATATTTACGAATCGTACCTTCAGCAGCTTCAGCGGGATCAGTAGCACCAATTAACGTGCGAAAATCAGCTACTGCGTTTTCTTTTTCCAAGATTGCAGCAACGATTGGCCCAGAAGTCATGTATTCAACTAATTCACCATAAAATGGTCTTTCAGCGTGAACTTCGTAAAATTTTTGCGCTTGTTCTGTTGTTAATTGTGTCAATTTCATCGCTTTGATTTCAAAACCAGCTGCGATAATCATGTCGATAATTTTTCCTGTGTGCTTGTTCTCAAGTGCATCAGGCTTTAACATGGTAAATGTTCTATTTGTTGCCATTTTCTTTTTTCTAAAATTGGGTGCAAAGATACGTTTTTTAGATTGAAGTCGGAAACGATTGGGTGAAAGACTTGTTAATTTAATTGAAAAGATTTTAAGATATTAGAATTTTAGCACGTTAAGATTAGTTGTGTCCAACAATCTAAAAATCCAAAAGTCTAATATTCTGAATTGTTTCCGCTCATACTGGCAGAACGCATGCTTTTGATCAAGCAAAAGGAACAAAGTATTTTAATTTTTCTGCAACCATTTTATCAACTGGAAAAGTCATTTCCTCAGCTGAAATATTTTTCAAAGCAATCCAACGCGGCATTTCTCCATCTTGGGTTAAAATTTGTTTTTCGCGATTTACGGAAATTTCTTGCCAGTTTTTGCAATTTACCCAAAAGTAAAAAATCAACAATTGATGATTTGGATTGAAAGCAGATTCTTGGTAAAAATCGTTGACAAAAAACAATTCTCCAACTTCAATTTCGAGCGATAATTCCTCTAAAAATTCACGTTTCAAACCGTCTGCAAGTCCTTCGCCGAATTCCAAACCGCCACCGGGAAATTTGGTGAATGCGCGGTTGAATCGAAATTCATCCGTGATTAAAACTTCTTTGCGATCGTTTTTCAACAAACCATAAACCCGCACATTGAAACTTTTCATCTCAATTATTTCTCTAAAATCGATTTGATGTCTGGTCTGAAATACAATTCAGATTTCAATACTTTTCCATCTTCGCGGTAAATTGGTTTTCCATTTGCATCTAATTTACTCATGTTGGAACGCTGAATTTCTTGAAAAACTTCCACGATTTTATCTTGTAAACCGTGACGCAAAATCGTTCCGCACAAAATATACAGTTGATCTCCTAAAGCATCGGCTACTTCAACTAAATCGCCATTTTTCGCAGCTTCTAGATATTCTTCGTTTTCTTCTTTCATCAAGTTGAAGCGCAATTCTACTTCAGCTTCTCTCAAGTTAACTGTTGGCTCGTAATGATTTTTTATTCCAAAAGCATCATGAAATTGTTCTACGTGTCCGATGGTTTCTTGAATTTTCATTTTTGTGGATTTTATTTTTCGTAAAATTAAAAAAAGGGATTATCAATGAAGACAATCCCTTTCAGATATTTTGAGCTGCTGAGATTATTCTCCTACAACTTCAAATGTAAATGTTGGTTTAACACCTTTGTGTAAGTTGGCTTCCGCTTGGAAAGTTCCAACTTCTTTGATTGGCTCATCTTTGATTTTCAATGATTTTCTATCGATATCAAAACCAGCAGCACGAAGTGCTTCAGCCAATTGAACAGTGTTAACAGAACCAAAAATCTTACCGTTTTCACCTACTTTCGTAGAGATAGAAACTGTAACTTCAGCCAATCTAGCAGCAATTGCTTCTGCTTCAGCCATCACTTTCGATTCTTTGTGAGATTTTTGTTTCATTGTTTCAGCATGTGCTTTCTTGTTAGAAGGCGTAGCCAAAATTGCATATCCCTGAGGGATCAAAAAGTTGCGTCCGTAACCGTTTTTTACTGAAACAGTTTCGTCTTTATAACCCAACTTATCTACGTTTTTCTTTAAGATAATTTCCATTTTACTTCAAGTTTTATTTGTTTGACAAGTGGCTTATTTCAACATATCACCAACATAAGGCAAAATTGCCAAATGACGTGCTCTTTTGATAGCCTTGTTAACCTTAGTTTGGTATTTTTGAGAAGTACCAGTGATACGACGAGGAAGAATTTTTCCTTGTTCGTTTACCAATTTCAACAAAAAGTTTGGATCTTTATGATCGATGAATTTAATTCCACTTTTCTTGAATCGGCAATATTTTTGTTTCTTAATGTCGATGTTAATCGGCGTTAAATAGCGAATATCATTTTGTGCCATTTCTTTAAATTTTTTGTGTTAAACAATTAAGCTTCTGCTTTCGCAGTTTTAGCTTCACCCATTTTAGCGCGTCTTTTCTCAGCGTAAGCAAGGTGATTTACGTCCATTTTTACTGTAAGGAAACGCATAACACGTTCGTCACGTTTAAAAGACACTTCAAGGTTTGCGATTAAATCACCTTCACCTTCAAATTCCAACAAGAAATAAAATCCTGTTGTTTTCTTTTGGATTGGGTAAGCTAATTTTTTCAAGCCCCACTTTTCACTGTGCTTAAGTTTACCACCAAAATTGGCGATTTCACTTTCGAATTTTTGCACTGCTTCCTTTGCCTGATCATCAGACAAAACGGGAGTTAAGATGAAAACAGTTTCGTAAGAATTCATAATGTTAATAAATAAAATTAATAATTTAAGGGTGCAAAGATAGGGAATTATTTTTAAAATCAAGCTTTTTATTAGTTTAGATTGATAGATTGTTGGATTATTAGATAATTGGATTGTCCGTTCTTCAGAGTTTCAATAGCTAAAGCGTGTTTTTTGGGATGATTTTTGATACTTTAGCGACAGATTTTAAATTGAACAATGTCAAAAAGAAAGTAAAATCAATGTTGTATCGCATTTTAAAAGTAATTGTTGCCATCGGAATTCGTCTTTATTACAAGGAAATAAAAGTCAAAAATCGCAAACAACTGAATGTAAATGGTCCTTGTATTATTCTCGCCAATCACCCGAATACTTTGATGGATGCTTGGGTGATTGGAAATATTTGCAAGCAACCGATTCACTACATGGCGAAAGCTACCTTGTTTAATTCACCGTTCAAACAAAAGATTTTACGCAGTTTAAACATGATTCCAATCAATCGCCGTGATGAGGGAAAAATTGCTGGTGTCGCCAATCAAGATTCATTTGAAGCTTGTTACCGCGTATTGGAAGAAGGCAAAACTTTGGTTATTTTTCCTGAAGGGTCAAGTTACCTCGAACGGCATTTGCGAGAATTAAAAACGGGTGCTGCGCGCATCGCATTGGAAGTTGAAAACAGAAATCAAGGAAATTTACATGTTCAAATCATTCCTTTGGGATTGAATTATTTGAAAGCAAATCGTTTCAGAAGTGATATTTTAGTGCAAGTAGGCAATCCAATGTCAGTGGAATCCTATTTGGAAGATTACCAACAAAGCGCTGGAACTGCTGCCAAACGTTTGACTGAACAAATTCGTATTCGCCTAGAACAATTGCTTTTCAATTCCGCCGCAAAGGAGGAAGAAGAATTGACTGAATCATTGCGTGCAATTTTCACTTCAAAATACATCAAAAATGAAGGAAAAGGGGTAGAAGGCGAAGTGAAATTGATCAAACAAATCAGAGACAAGATTTCTGAAATCACCATCACACAACCTTGGAAATTGGATGAGATCAAAGCACGTTTGATTCAACTTCAATGGCAATTAAATAAGTTTGAAATCCGCGCTGACTTTTTAGACAGAAGATTTCGTTCAGTAATGTTTTTGAGACAAATAGCCATGTCTATCCTGTTTTTAGTCATCGGTTTACCTTTGTTTCTCTATGGTGTTTTACATAGTATTTTACCTTTTAAATTGATTGACATTTTGGTGCCAAAAATGACCAAAGAAGTCGAATATTTCGCGCCCATAGCCGTTTTACTCGGACTTATACTTTATCCTCTGACTTATTTGGGCTTCGCTTATGGCGTACAATGGTTATTTGACCTCACTTTCTGGGAAGAATTCGCCTATTTCTGGAGTTTACCGCTTTTCGGATTATTTGCTTTTTCATTTTTCAAATACCTGAAACACATCGCTTTCAAATGGAAATTTGTGTTTTTGATGATTAACAATAAGCAAACGATGTTGGAGTTGCAAACGCAGAAAAATGAATTAAGGGAGTTGATTTTTGGGGAGTGATTTCATCTCATCAGAAAATACCTCACAGCCAATTCATAACTTTCCATCCCAAATCCAAAAATGCAACCTTTGCAAACTGGCGAAATCAGAGATGCATGTCGAAAAGATTCTCTTGCTGCGATATTCGAAATATGCACTTCCACAACCGGCGTTTCAACTGCTGCAATGCAATCGCGAATCGCCACACTGGTATGCGTATATCCGCCAGCATTCAAAATAATTCCATCCACTTTCGCAGTTTGAATTTGATTGATAATTTCGCCTTCAACATTCGATTGAAAATACGTTAAATTTGCTTTTGTCTTGGTTTTCAAGGTTTCCAAATAAGCCTCAAAAGTAATATCGCCATATACCGATGTTTCTCGCTGACCAAGTAAATTCAAATTGGGCCCGTTAATGATTAAAATGTTCATATTTGTATTCATATTTGCATGCAATGACTTGGGAACGCTATATTAAGCATTTTGTTTCGTATTTGAAAATCGAAAAAGGTTTGGCTGAAAATTCTATTCTAGCTTACCAGCGTGATGTACTCAACTTAATGGATTTTTCGGTCAAGCAACAAATTGAAGTTGAAGCGATTCGCGTTCTTCATCTGAAAGCATTTTTGACTTCAATCCATGAATTGGGAATTGGCGCGAGAAGTCAGGCAAGAATGATTTCTGGAATCAAACAATTTTTTCTCTTCTTGATTTTGGAGGATGTCATCAAAAATGATCCTAGCGAATTGCTCGAAATGCCGAAAATTGGTAAAAAACTGCCTGAAGTATTGGAAATTGAAGAAATTGACGCCTTGATTGCAGCGATTGATTTGAGCAAAAACGAAGGACATCGAAACCGCGCCATGTTGGAAACGCTTTACAGTTGCGGTTTGCGTGTGAGTGAATTAGTCAATTTGCGATTTTCGGATTTGTTTTTTGAAGAAGGATTTATCCGCGTGATCGGAAAAGGAAACAAAGAAAGATTGGTTCCCGTGAGTCCAAGCGTGGAAAAGGAAATCGGGATTTACAACGATTTTATCCGCCGCCACCAGCATATTCAACCTGGAAATGAAAATGTAGTTTTTCTCAATCGCCGCGGAGCAAAATTGACGCGCGTGATGATTTTCACCATCATCAAAAATTTGGCGAACGAAATTGGATTGCAAAAGAATATCAGTCCGCACACTTTCCGACATTCTTTTGCAACACATTTACTCGAAGGCGGCGCCAATTTGCGTGCAATTCAAGAAATGCTGGGGCATGAATCTATTACAACCACAGAGATTTATACGCATTTAGACCAACGATTTATCCGCGAAGCAATCATTTCATTTCACCCAAGGAATATGAAATGATATCCTGAATTATACCTTTTTCAATTTTGATTTTTTAACGATTTGATTCAAATAATTTAAATAATCAGCCAAGATTTTTTGATCGAAATTTTAAATTATTGGCGAGTTAGAATTTCAACTACAATAATTAACTTTTTCTAGCCTTCTAAACATTACCTTGTTAACTAATTGAGGAATTTCAAAAGCTTTGCTTGCATTAATGTCTTAATTTTGTACTCATTGATAAAGTCAAAATTATGTTCAATCGGGTCTTTCTATTTGTAATTGGTATCATCAGTATCGCATGGATTACCTATGTTGGATTTGATTTATTGGACAGATCAGATAAAATCACTCCTCAAAATATTTTTGATTCTCGCGACGGTGAAATTTTGATTATAAACAGAACCAAAGAACTGGATTTGAAACAATTGGATTTCAAAATTCAAAGCGAATTCAAAGTTTGGATGGATTCTTTGTTGGCTACACCTTTTCCAAACGAACGTCTTTTTGTTTCTCGAAAAAGAGCATTAATTGTGGTTGAATTGCCAGTTATTTGGAGCGAAACTGTTGCCAATAAATATTTTAAATCCAAAAATATTACTTTAACGAAAGTAAATGAGGATGAATTTACCATTGGCAATGGAACAAAAGTTCGTTTTCAGCGCAATTTTTTATTGATTTCAAAATCCGAAATTGAACCGACAGAACAAAGCTTAGATTGGCCACTTTGGGACAAAAAAGCGACAGCGAGTATCATTCAATTGAATCAGCCATTGTTGTCGATAGATGTTTATTTCAAAACTGATGGAACGGTTTCTTATCAAACCAAATTCAGTAAAAATATCAACAGCAAAAAAGTTGATGACCAAGATATTTTCGCCGAAGTTTTACCCAATAAATTGAAAAATTACCATTTCTATGAAAAGAAATTCGCCCTTTCTTCGGAAGTAATTTCAGCCGAAAGTCCGCTTTATAAATGGGCAGAATCTGGTTATGTTCAATTCGAATATCAAGGCAAAAAATGCATCGTTGCAGATTATCTGAGCGGTCAAGATCCTTTTGTGGTCATCAGCGAAGAAATGTCGAATGCGGATACAGTGACCAACGGTTCAACGCGACAATATCAGCAGATTCAATTGACAAAATCGTTTCCAAGTAATTTGTCTAAAGGATTTTACATGATGTATT
Source organism: Chryseobacterium gleum (assembly GCA_945897805.1). GTDB lineage: Bacteria > Bacteroidota > Bacteroidia > Flavobacteriales_D > Crocinitomicaceae > JAQVCM01. Next base: position 109,833 of record CAMDFX010000005.1, on the reverse strand, counting down.
TGGCGGACAAAATTGTGATTTCAGAAAGCAAAGAAACGTGTCAAGCGATTGTTGCTGATTATGAATTGGGAAAAACCGTCGCGTTAACAGAAAACATCAAAAATGCTATTTACCAAAAATTACCTAAGAAAGTTTCGGAACGATTTATTTCTGGAAACGTAGCTTTTGTGCAAAGTGCTTACCAAAACATTTTAATCAAAACGCAAATTTTCCGCTTGATGGTTGAAAGTCAGGAAGTGGAAGAAGTTGAAATCCCTAAAGACATGAGTTGGGCGCAAACGATAGATGGTCGTGTCATTCATTTTTTAGGACGCGGAAATCAACAATATATTTGGACTTCCGCAGGAAAATTGATTGCTATTTCAAACAAACAATTGCGCTGGAAAATCAACGTGGAAGGAACATTGATTAGCGATCCGCAATTTATCGAATGGCAAGGAAATGTCGCCAATGTGATTCTATTTAATACAGATTCTAAAATTTATTTGATCAATGAATCTGGACAAAATATCGCAGGTTTCCCATTTCTAGTGGAAAACAACGCAAGCAATGGCGCTACTTTTTTCAAGTCTAAAAACACTGGAAATATAGTCGTGATCGATGAACGTGAGCAATTGTTGCACATCGATTCAAGAGGACGATTGATTAATTCACTTAAAATGAATGTCGGAAATGTCAAAAATCCAGTTGATGTTTTCATGCAAAAAGGAAATTTAATTGCGGTTGTCGCTGGTTCATCAAAAACGCAAACGGTGAATTTGCAAAAACATAAAATTGTAAAAATGCATGAAGCAATTTCACAAGACAGAATTTCTGTCAATTCTGAAAATGGTCCAAATTATTTCGCGGTACAAAATGGTACTTTGAAAAAAATGGATTACACCGGAAAGGAAATTATTTTGGCGAATTATCCCAATGCGAAGCAATTCAAATTAATCGAAGGCAAGAATTTCACGTATATTTCGTTCATCAGCTACAACAAAATTCACGTGTTGAATCAACAAGGTATCAAATTATTTCAGTTCGATATTCCTTTCAAAGAATTGGCTTCTTACGATGTCATCACGCTTCAAAATGGAAAAACATTCGTTGCCATGATCGACGCCATCGAGAATAATTTATACATCCTAGATCGCTCAGGAAGAAACTGCACGCCAAAACCATTGGAAGGAAAAGAGCAAGTAATTCTCTCTGAAAAAGGAAATAATAATTTGGTTGTCACGACTTCAGGAAATGGTTTCGTTGTTCAATATTTCGATGTTTTGAAAGAAGGAAGTTCGCAATAGTTAATGGACTCAAGACATTAGACAGGAGACAATAGACAGAAAATTTCAAGATATTAGGATTTTAAGATGTTATGATGTTAAGACTTTTCAATTTTCTTAAAAATTTTGAGATCATCTAAAATTGCGAGGCAAAAAGAAAATTAAGTCTTAAAGTTGCAGAGCAACGCCTCTTAATATCTTAACATCTTAAAGCGAAGCGGGTCTTTTTTCAAGATTTTCGCATTTCCTCAAATAGAGTTCTACATTTTCCTCGCGAAAGAAAGTCGTCAATTTTCAAAACAAATTAAAGAACGCGAACCACTATTGCCCAATTCCCAATTCCCATTGCCCATTTCCCTCCATCACACTGATATTGTCGAAGTAAAATCTTCCCAAAAATCCAAATAACTTTTCCCAACAGATTCAGCTTCATCAATTTCAATTTCAGCTTCAGCAAACATGCCAGCAATCGACAAACACATCGCTATTCGATGGTCATTGTGCGAACTCACTATTCCACCGTCAATAGAATTTTTTCCGTAAATGTGCATCATGTCGTCTTGTTCATTCAACACAATATTGACACCTAATTTTTCAAATTCCGATTTCAAAACTTCACCGCGATCGCTTTCTTTGTGTTTCAATCTAGAAATTCCTTTGATGTCTGTTCTTCCATCGCAAAGCGCTGCAAATGTTGTCAGTGCAGGAAACAAATCTGGACAATGTGTGGCATCAAATTGAAAAAATTTCCGTTCGTTTCCTTCGATAGAAATTTGCTTTTCGCCAAAAACAACAGTACAATTTGCGGCTTCAAAAGCTTTTAAAATGGATTTGTCCGCTTGTAAACTTGTAAATGAAAGTCCAGAAACTTGGATTTCTTGTCCAAGCGCTGAAGCAACCAACCAATAACTCGCAGCGCTCCAATCACCCTCAATTTCATAATTTGTAGGCAAGTATTTTTGTTTTCCAGCAATGACAAATTCTTCAAAATTTTGGTGTTGAATTTCGATTCCAAATTGCGTCAAAGTGTTGATCGTCATTTGAATGTATGGAATGCTTTTAAGATTTTGAACGCTTAAACGGCTTTCAGTCTCCAACAGCGGAAGCGCCATCAATAATCCTGATAAATACTGCGAACTCAAACTTCCATCCAGTGAAATTTCACATCCATGCATTGGACCGTCGATTTCAATCGGAATATAGCCATTTTGCGATTTTACTTTCGCACCAAATTGCGGCAAAATTTCTTCAAAAAAATGCATCGGCCTTTTCGAAAGTGAACCAGTTCCTGTGATTTCATATTTTCCAATATGAGCAGCACAGACATTGGAAATCAATCGAAATCCCAAACCGCTTTCGCGCATGTCGATTTTTACATCAGTTGGAAATTGTTGAATTCCTCTGATTTCAGTTTTATTTGATTCAAGATTTATTATTTGCGCTCCCAATTTTTGCACAGCTTGAAGCATCGCAACTTCATCATGGCTGTTTCCAATGCTGGATAACACACTTGATCCATTGCAAATAGCTGCGGCTAAAACTGCGCGTTGCGTATCGCTTTTAGAACTTGGAATATGAATTATTCCAGCGTATTTTCCAGGCGAAATAGTTTTTTTCATTTCAGTAAATCTGGATTCATCACGCGGGTTTGATGACGAATTGATTCTTGGTGAATATCGTCCATGATGCTGCGAACAAACTTGGGTGTTAAATACATTTCCTCCACTTTCTCAAGTCTTGCAGCAATGATTTTTTTCCAATGATTTTCTTGTAAAATCGTGATGTTATTTTGACGTTTGAAAATCCCCAATTCCTCACTTACTTTCATTCTAGCAGCAAGAATTTCGAATAAACGGTCGTCTAAATCGCCAATTTTAGTTCTAAAATCTTCCATTTCTGACCACAAAGAATCTCCGATTTGATTGGAACGAAGTATCAGTTTGTCGATCAAATTTTTCAGAACCGCTGGTGTAATTTGTTGCGCTGCATCAGACCAAGCTTGATCTGGATTTGGATGTGTTTCAATCATCAATCCATCAAAATTTAAGTCCATTGCTTTTTGAGAAATTTCGTGCAACAAATCTCTTCGTCCTGAAATATGACTAGGGTCGCAAATCAATGGAATATGGGGCATATTTTCTTTCAATCCGATGGGTAATTCCCAATTGGGAACATTGCGGTATTTTGGGTGTTTGTACACTGAAAAACCACGATGAATAGCCGTTAAATCAGTTAATCCTACTTTTTGAAATCTTTCAAAAGCGCCCATCCATAAACTCAAATCAGGATTGACAGGATTTTTGATCATCAGTGGCGTATTTGTTCCTTTCAAAGCATCCGCTAAATCTTGAATCGCGAAAGGATTTACAGTGGTTCTAGCGCCAATCCAAAGCACATCAACACCCGCTTTGAGCGCACTTTCCACATGTTTGGGATTGGCTACTTCGGTTGTTGTTGGTAAATTTGTTTCTTTTCCCGCTTCGACTAACCAAGGAAGTCCGATTTCGCCAACACCTTCGAATGAATCTGGTCTGGTTCTGGGTTTCCATATTCCAGCACGCAAAAGTTGTGCGTTTCCATTGGCTGCAATTTCTTTGCAAACGGAAATAACTTGTTCTTCAGTTTCTGCGCTGCATGGACCCGTAATTAAGAATGGTCTTTCAGTTTCTTGAATGCGTTTTTGGAGATTCATTTTATTGCGCTTTGGATTTAACATTCATCACAAAATCTTTCAAGTAGAAAGGCTCAAAGTAAGCAACGTCTTCAAAAGCTTTTTGTTCGAATTTTTGATAGGCCAAATTTACTTGTCCTTTGGCGCTTGAAAGTATTTCAGTAGCGAAGATAATTTCTCTTCCTTTCCACAAATCTTTTAGTTTTTCTGCACCGTCCCCGCAAGCAACAAATGGTTCAAATTCTGCGTAGTAATTTTCATCCAAAACATCAGCAGAAATTGGTTTAATTATTTCGCTTTTTTGATTAAAAACAGAAGCAAAAACTTCCATTCTACGTGCATCAATCATTGGAATAATATTTTGATTTGGATATTTTGCAATCGCAATTTGCTGAATTGAAATTAGCGCATCTACAGCAATCAATGGAATTGAAAGCGCGAAACAAAAACCCTTTGCAGTGGAAACACCGATTCTCAAACCAGTATATGAACCTGGGCCAGAAGCAATCGAAACCGCTGAAAGTTGATTGGCTGAAATTCCTTCGGATTTTAGTGCGTCTTCAATCAATAAAGTGAGATTTTCGCCATGAGAAAAACCATCTTCTTGAATTTCTCTTAATTGTTTGATTTTTCCATTCAAAGAGAGCGCAACGGAGCAAATTTTTGTCGCAGTTTCTAGGTGTAAGATGTATATATCCATTAATCAGCTAACTCCAATTTAAATCCGATTCCATGAATATTGGCAATGCTCACTTTTGGATCTTCTTTTAGATACTTTCTTAATTTAGTGATGAATACATCTAAACTTCGTCCAACAAAATAATCATCTTGACCCCAAACAGCATTGAGAACGATTTCCCTCGCAACGACTTGGTTTTTGAATTTGCACATGATTTTCAAAATTTGTGCTTCTTTTTTAGTTAATGTTTTTTCGAAATCGGGATGAATCAATTTGTAATTTTCAGTATCAAACTGATAACTTCCTAGGGGAATAATTAATTCTTCAGGTTCAGTAACAAAAATATTAATACGCTTCAATAAAGCTTTGATTCGCACTTGAAGTTCCTCAAAACTAAATGGTTTCGTTAAATAATCATCTCCGCCAGCATCAAAACCAGCAATTTTATCCTCAGTCATTGACTTCGCTGTCAAGAAAATAATTGGCGTTTCTTTGTCAATTTTTCTGATATCTGCAGCCAAGGTGAAACCATCTTTTTTAGGCATCATCACATCTAATATACACAAATGGAATTTTTCGTCATTGAAACGTTGATAAGCATCCATTCCGTTGGTGCAAAGCGTTACATGATAACCTTCTGAACGCAATTGATCTGCGATAACAAAACCTAAACTAGTGTCATCTTCTGCTAATAAAATTTTTGCTTTCATGCTGATAGTAAATTTTCCGAAATGTAAGGATTTTATGTTTAAAGTTTAATTTGTTAACCAATTATTAGCAATAATTATCAGAAAATCTATCAGAAAATCGACTTTTAATTGATTTTCACAGCAATTTTAACATAAAGATAAATGGGTGATGAAAAATGAATCAACATTTGTAAACGAATCATTACCTTTGCACTTTAACATACGTTATGGAATTAAATGCGTTGACCGCAATTTCCCCTGTTGACGGAAGATACAGAGGGAAAACCAATGAATTGGCACCTTATTTTTCTGAATTTGGATTGATCAAATACCGCGTGCGAGTGGAGGTGGAATATTTGATTTCGCTTGTAGAATCGAATGTTGAACCTTTGAAAGATTTTCCTAGAGAAAAGTTCGATTCTCTGCGCAATTGTTATTTGAATTTCACTGAAAATGATGCGCTTTGGATTAAAAATTCTGAAAAAATAACGAATCACGATGTAAAAGCGGTTGAATATTTCTTGAAGGAGCAAATGATTGCACTCGGTTTAGAGAAATATTTGGAATTTGTGCATTTTGGTTTGACATCTCAGGACATTAACAATACAAGTATTCCGCTTTCTTTGAAAGAAGCATTGGAAAATGAATATTATCCGATGTTGCAGCAAGTGATTGATAAATTAGATGAGTTGAAATCCACTTGGAAAGATATTCCGATGTTGGCTAAAACACATGGTCAGCCAGCTTCCCCAACACGCTTAGGAAAAGAAGTTCAAGTTTTTTCTGAGCGTTTAGAAAAACAATTTAAGCAAGCATTGGCTGTTCCGTTTTCTGCAAAATTTGGTGGCGCAACAGGAAATATGAATGCGCATTTTGTCGCTTTCCCTGCGCACAATTGGGTTGCTTTTGCCAATCATTTTGTGAATAATGTTTTGGGATTAGATCGATCTCAAACGACAACACAAATTGAACATTATGACAATTTAGCGGCACTTTTTGATGCCTTGAAAAGAATTAATACCATCATTTTGGATTTGAACAGAGATATGTGGTTGTATGTTTCCATGGATTATTTCAAGCAAAAATTAAAAGAGGGTGAAATTGGTTCTTCAGCGATGCCGCACAAAGTAAACCCAATTGATTTTGAAAATTCAGAGGGAAATATTGGAATCGCAAACGCTTTGTTGGAACATTTAGCAGCAAAATTACCAGTTTCAAGATTGCAGAGAGATTTAACGGATTCAACAGTGTTGAGAATGATTGGCGTTCCTTTGGCGCATGCATTAATTTCTTTCAAATCTACACTGAGTGGATTGGAAAAATTATTGTTAAACGAAGCCGCCTTTGCCAGAGATTTGGAAGCAAATTGGGCGGTAGTGGCTGAAGCAATTCAAACTATTTTGCGTCGCGAAGGATACCCAAAACCATATGAAGCTTTAAAAGGCTTGACGCGTAAAAACGAGGCTGTTACACAGAGAATAGTTCATGATTTTATCGACACTTTGGAAATCGCTGATGTTGTGAGAACTGAATTGAAACAAATTACACCTCAAAATTATACTGGTATTCAGTTGGTCAAATAGATTCTTATCATTACTTTTAGGTAAAAGAATTAAAATGATTAAAATCTGGTTTGTTTGTTGCTTGTTGTTTTTGACGACATTTCTAAATGCACAATACAATATTGAATGGAGTGAACTGGCCAACTCTAAGGGCACTACCTCGCAAATTATACCTGTTTCAGGAGCCAATTTTTTCACGTTGAGATGGCAAGGTGGAATGTTGGGTTCTATGTACCTCGCCAATCACAGTCAATTTGTTGCAAATAGTTCTGGAAAAATACAAAATGTTGTTGGTAAAAGTTTGGCAACTTTTGAAGGTATTTCAACAATCAATGGTAAAGTTGTCGTTTTTCTTTCAGATAAATTTGAAGGAAAAAACATTTTGTACATGCAGAAGTATGGTACAGATTGCAAACAAGAAGGCCAAGCAATTGAGTTGACATCTTTTGAACTACCAAACAATTGGAATAAAAGAGGTTATTTTAACATCATTAATTCGCAAAACAAAGAGTTTTTGTGTGTTGAATACGATATCCCAGGTTCTAAAAATGAAAAACAAAAGTTTGGATACAAAGTACTTACAGACAGTTTAGAAGTGGTTGCTGAAGGAGAGTATGAATCTCCCTATAATCCAGAAATCTCAGAGATTTCAAATCGTTATTTATCCAATACTGGAGATTACTTTTTTGCATGTAAAATTTACAATACCAATGATAAAGGACGTGTAAAAGACCGATCAACTTTGGAAAAAGCAATTTTGATTCAAGTGACGCCAGATGGTTTGGATGAGTTTGAATTGGATTTAGACAGTAAGCGCATTTTTGACATGGGATTTTCTTCAGATAATAATAAAATCATGACTTTCACGGGTTTGTATGGCGATGCCGAACGCGGAAATTCTGGTATCAAAGGGATTTTTTATTTTAGATTAGACTTTGATAAAAAGGAGATTATCGATGAAGGATTTGAAAATTTCAGCAAAGATTTTATTACGCAAGATTGGTCTGAGAAAGATATTGAACGTGCCAATAGGAGGGAAGCAAATGGTAAATCATCCCCGCAGTTGTTTAATTTTGATATTCGGGAGACAATTACCCTGGAAGATGGAAGTATCATAGGCATGTTGGAACAATATTATGTCAGACAAGTTACCAGCAACGATTATAGATCAAATATGACTTCTTCCACGTTCTATTACTATTATAACAATCTTATCGTCTACAAAATTCAACCAAACGGAACTTTTGAATGGGTCAAAAATATTCCTAAAAGTCAAGTTTCTGTCAACGATTACGGTTATTACAGCTCTGTTGCAAGGTTTGTAACAAAAGAAAAATTGGTGATTTTCTTCAATGATAATTTGAATAATTACGATCAAAAAGGAGTTTGGAATAACAATGTTTACACTTCAAGTTTTAGAAAGAAGACCAATACCGTTGCCAAAGTTGAAATTGGACTCAGAGATGGCGAAGTTAAAAGAAATACGTTTTTTGATAGATCAGAAACCAATGCGCTGGCTGTTCCTAAATTGTTTGAAGTAGATTATAAAAATAAAGAGATGTTGATCTACTTAATCATCAATCGAAAAGAGAAATTTGGTCTTCTGAATTTTGGAATAAACTAATTTAAAATAATTTAACATTTTTTTAATCAATCAAATGTTACACATCAAAACAAAAGATATACCTTTGACCCACAATAGCAATTTTTCATAGGAGTTGTTTTTGGGTTTTATAGTTTTAGCATAGTTTAGCGGAAAGAGGAGTAGAATTTCATAGGTTTACTCCTCTTTTTGGTTTTTATAAGTTTAGGAAAGTCTGAGACTAATTTTAAAGCTTCGAAGAAAATTTATTATTACCTATTTCTTCCAGTTCCTTCATCTTTTTTATTATTTTTGTTCAATTATACTGTTATTCACGCATTTACTTTGTTTTATGTCTAGATTTTTACTTTCAATAGTTTTTTCGTTTTTCGGATTTGTTGCTTTTTCCCAAACGCAAGGGTCAGCTTATACTGCTGTTGGGAAAGGTGTTGCAACCACTTTTTTGACTGATTATCAATGTTTAGGAATCAATACATCTGCCTTAGGTTGGGGAACAGGTTACAAAGACAAGCGCTTTACAACAGGTTCTAGCGAATTTGGTTTCGGAATGTACAGTGATGAATTAAGCAGGGCTAAATTGAAAAATTTATCTAAAAGTTTGCAAAGTCAATTGTTTGGTAAGAATAAAGAAAATTTTGATTGGAGCAAACAAAAAGAATCCGCTGCAAGTTATGCGCAGTCTGGTATCGCTATTTTTGCAGATTACAACTGGGCAGGTTTTTCTTTTCAAGGAAAAAAATTCGGTGGAATCGCTTTCAACATTTCAGAAAATTACCAATGGTACTCGAAATTGAGCCAAAAAACAACAGATATTATTTTCAAAGGTCAACTTTCAAGTTATTTTGATTCTTTGCAAATTGTTTTAAATGGCGATACTTCGATGATTGCAAACTCGCAAAATATTTCTCCTGATACTTTAGCAGCGGCAATTCAAGGTTCTGTGGCTGTGCCATTGCGATTGAGTGAAATCACTAATGGCTCTTCCGTGAAAATGCTTTGGACGCGTTCTTACAATTTTGGCTACGGAAGAAAAATAATTGGAAAAGATTCAGTTTTTGCTCTTTATGGCGGAATTGGGGGTAGGTTTATTCAATCAATGGCGATGTTTAATATGGAATCCGATGAAAATGGTTTGCGTTTATACTCTTCGCTTTCTCCAGCATTTAATTTGGATTATGGTTCTATCGCCGCCACCAATTTATCAACTTATACCACAAATAAAGGCGGTTTGCCAGCATCAGTTGGAAACGGTTACGGAATAGACTTGTCAGCAAGTGCCATCTTTTTTGGTCGTTTGAAAGTGGCTGCAGCAGTCAATAATGTCGGCTCTGTGACTTATAATCGAAACGTATATTCGGTGAAAGATACTTTGATGGCGAATATTTCATTGGCTGGTTTGAATAATGACAATATCACTGAATCTGTGAATCAAATGTTGCGTGAAGGTGGAATTTTGACCTTGGTGGGGAAGGAGAAATATGTATTAAGCAATCCTTCAAATGTAAGAATCGGAGCAAGTTATCAACCATTTAAATTCTTGAATTTTGGTTTTGACATGGTTGCACCTTTCAATAGAGAAAATCCTGGAAGTATTCAAAATGCCATTATTTCTTTTGGTGGCGATATTCGTCCTGTAAAATGGTTACAATTGAGCGTTGGATATTTAGGTGGCGGAATTTATGCCACTAACATTCCTGTTGGAATTAATTTTATTTTGAAAGATGGTGCATATGAAATAGGGATTTCATCGCGAGACGCAATTTCATTCTTCTCTAAAAATACCAAAAGTTTGTCTGCTGCATTTGGATTTGCGAGATTTAGATTTTAGAAATCTATTTTATGATTATTCGCTACTTTCCCCAAGATTAGTTTTGTCATGGTTTTTAAACAAAAACACACGCCAAAACAGAATCTATCCATTCATTTTACGACGGATTTACATCCGTCGTTACAAATATTTCACTCCTACGGAGTTATTGGGTAAAGAAACGGATAAGCATAATCTATTTTTTTCCTAGAAGTTCCTTCAATTCATTCAAAATAAGTGCCGTTGCACCCCAAATTTGCTTTTCTGAAATATTAAAACATGGAATATTTTTAAGGGTCAAATTTGCATTGATTTTCACTTCGATTTGATCCAGATTTGAGTCGTCAAGCAATTCATTCATCGTGATCGTGAAGATAGATTCAACTTCTCTTTCATCTGGTTTGAATGCTGGTTTTTCAGGATAATAAAACAAAAACGGTTCGACGTGAAAGTTGCTTACAGGAATGTAAACAGAGGTCAATTTCCCAATCAAATGACTGTCTGAAAGCTGAATTCCAACTTCTTCCCAACATTCTCGCATGGCTGTAAATGCCAAGTTTTCATCGCTAGATTCTCTTTTTCCTCCCGGAAAACTTACTTGTCCACTATGGCTTCCGTCATACGATGGTCGCTGGATTAAAGTGCAATGTTGAATTTCATTTTCTTCAAAAATCATCACAGCAACTGCTGATTCTTTCGCGTCTACTGCTTCTTTCAAAGCAGCGCTAGAAAGAGGTCGATTGACTGGCATCATTGATTTGTGCGCTTCCTCACCCGGAAGTTCAGCTTGGAATAATTGAATTAAATTTTGGTGAAAAGGATGCATTTTTATCGAACAGATTGAATGATTTTTTTGAAATCATCGAATAAATATGCCGCTAAATCTTGACTTGTGATAAATTGAAGAACATACCATTGATTATTTTTCTCAACGGTCGCAATCACGTATTTCATGTCGTAATCATATTCATCTACACGACCAAAAATTACTTCCATCGAACCAGGAAGTTTCGAACCTTTTGGTAAATCGGTTTTGATTGAATTTTCTAAATATTGAAAAGAATTTCTGCGCTCATTCATGTAAAATTCGTGAACAGCTGTTAATTTAGGAACTTTCTCATCAAACGAAAATGAATATTTGTCAGCTTCACTAGCATCAAAATGTTCCACAGAAATATAAACACCTAATTGATAATTTACCTTCGAAAGTCCATCCGCTTTGTACATGAAATCGGTATTTCCTTTTTCGAAGTTTTTTGGTAAATCAAAGTTAATTCCCTTGTAATAATTTCTTTTCCAATTTTTAAAATCATAATGGTTTTTACGCAAATCTTTCAAATCGTGCGTGTTTAAATCGGGTGAAGGACAAGCGCACAAAATCAACCAAAGTGATGAAAAAAGAGTAAAATACAAGATTATTTTCATTCAGCTAAGGTATAAAAAATCAATTATAAAAATTGAGTTAGAGGCAGGAAGATTCGTTTATTTCTTTTTCAAGTGCAATTCAATATTTCACTATAATAAAGTGTAAAACTTATTTTGAGTTGCTAAGACTATTTTTTAGTTCAGAAAATTTTAAGTTGCTAATCTATAGTTCTGTAATTAATCGCCTGAAGTAAGAGGTCTTAAATTCAAGGTTTTGAAATAAAATAGATATTGTAGAAGATAGCCGTCCTAGTGATTGGACGGTTTTTGAAAGGCACTAAAAAGTGTAAACGAATGAGATAGCGATAGCTCATCGATAAAAGTCACTTTTTAGAAGTTTTAAAAATGCTGTAGTTTACGGAAGCAAGTTCAATCACGAAGACTTGATTACCTGCGGTGCGACTGCGTGGTTTCTTTTGTTACTTTACTTTCATCAAGGAAAGAAAAGTAAAAATCTTGGATGGAAAGACCATTTTGATGTTTAACGTAAATTGATAGTCAGCACCTCAAAATAAATAAATCCCATAATAAATAAATCCCTAACTTTGCTTTTTCTTTAATTAATACAAGCATAGCATGCAACTGTGGAACACATTAAGTAAAGAGGATTTGGTCAAAAAATTAAATGAAAGTGGTTATCAATTTGTAACTGTTTCTTTTTACCAATATGCGCAAATTGCAAATCCTCCATTGTTTAGAGATCATTTATTTTTGAAATGTTCTGAATTAGATGTCGTTGGTCGAATTTATGTCGCACACGAAGGCATAAACGCGCAAATTTCAGTGCCAATTCCCAATTTCGAAAAGTTTAGAAATATGCTGCAAGAAATCGAGTTTCTAAAAGGAATTCGTTTGAATATTGCGGTTGATGAATCAGCTACTGAACATCCTTTTTTGAAATTAAAAATCAAAGTTCGAGACAAAATTTTGGCTGATGGTTTGAATGATGAGAATTTTGATGTAACGAATAGGGGAATTCATCTAAATGCAGCTGAATTTAATGAATTGACCAATGATCCAAATACTATTTTAATTGATTTTAGAAATCATTATGAAAGTGAAGTTGGATATTTCAAAGGGGCTATTAGACCTGATGTTGATACTTTTAGAGAATCTTTGCCTATTATCGAAGAGTCGATTTTCAAAGGGAATGAAGATAAAAATATTGTGATGTATTGCACTGGAGGGATACGCTGCGAAAAAGCTTCTGCGTGGTACAAACACCGCGGTTTTAAAAATGTGCATCAATTAGAAGGTGGAATTATCAAATATGCGAATGATTGCGATAAATTAGGCGTTGAAAACAAGTTTATTGGTAAAAATTTCGTTTTTGATGAAAGACGCGGTGAACGAATTACACCAGATGTGATTTCAAATTGTCATCAGTGCGGTGACGCGTGCGATGAGCATACAAATTGTGCCAACGATGGTTGCCATTTACTTTTTATTCAATGCGATAACTGCAAAGAAAAGTATGACAATTGCTGTTCTCAAGAATGCACAGATATCCATCAGTTGCCAATGGAAGAACAAAAAGCCATGCGCAAAGGAAAGGTTGTCAGCAATAAAATTTTCAAAAAAGGTCGTTCTGAAAAGTTAATTTTCAAGGAAAACAACCAAAAACCACTATCTTTCGCTTCAGAATCTCAAAATCAATAAAATGAATTTAGCCATCGATTGGAAAGTCAGTTCAGAAATTATTCCCGGTTGGGCAACACCCAATTTATATGGATTACTGTTTGTAACAGGTCTTGTTATTGGATTTTTTGTAATCAAAAAAATGTTCAAGAAGGAAGGGATTCCTGACGCTTTATTGGATAAACTATTGATTTACATTGTTCTTGCGACAATAATTGGAGCGCGTTTAGGACATGTTTTTTTCTATGATTGGGAAGCATACAAAGCCGATCCAATTGCGATTTTTAAAATTTGGGAAGGCGGATTGGCGTCTCATGGTGCTGCGATTTTGATTTTGGTGGCTTTGTATATTTTTTCCAAAAAAGAATCCAAACGCCCAATGATTTGGGTGCTAGATCGCGTGGCAGCTCCAATTGCGATTGCCAGTTGTTTTATCCGATTGGGAAATTTGGTAAATCACGAAATTATTGGCGTTCCAACGGATTTACCTTGGGGATTTATTTTCAACAATGCTGGCGATGAGTATTTGGTAGAAGGCTTGCAAGTGGCAAGACATCCAGCGCAATTGTATGAAGCGATTTATTATTTCTGCACGTTTTTCTTGCTTATGTATTTGTATTGGAAAACAAACGCGCCAAACAAATCGGGAATTATTTTCGGTACTTTCATGATTGTGCTTTGGACAGGAAGATTGTTGATTGAATTTGTAAAAGTTGGGCAAACTGAAAGAGATAATTTTATGGCTTTGAACACAGGTCAAATGTTGAGTATTCCTTTCATCATTGCTGGTTTTGTAATTTTGTATCTTGGAATTAAAAGTAAACCGAAAGAGGAAACTGTCTTGAGCGAATCTACTGATTCGACAGGAAATTAGTTTCAATTCAACTTATCTCATTCAAATGATTAAATTCAATAGAAAACAGCGCTATTTAGCAAGTTTGTTAAGCGGTTTGCTCCTAGTGATTTCGTTTCCTTTTACTGGAAGTCTTGCGCCATTGATGTTTGTAGCGTTCGTTCCTTTATTGCTGGTAGAAAATCAAATTGCAGAAAATCGGTTGCGCTCTTCCAATGTTTTTGTACACGCTTATTTGGTATTTTTCATCTACAATATTGGCACTACGTGGTGGATTTGGAATGCAAGTCCTATCGGAGCAATCATGGCTTTTGTGCTCAATTCTTTAATCATGACATTGGTTTTCCAAGTTTTTCATTTCACTAAGAAAGGTTTGGGTTTTAAATTTGGTTTCTGGACATTCATTTTTTGTTGGGTAGCTTTTGAATATTTGCATTTTCAATGGGAACTTTCGTGGCCTTGGCTGGCTCTTGGAAATACATTTTCTAGATTGCCATTTTTAGTACAATGGTATTCTATTACTGGTGTTCTCGGTGGTTCAATTTGGTTATTGATTGCAAATATTTTGGTTTTTAGAATCATTGACAAAGTCTATCTTAAAAAGCAAAATTGGAAATTTCAAAAAAATGTAATCATGCAATTGATTGCTTTAATTATTATTCCTGTAACGATTTCGTTGGTTCAATATTTCACCTACAAGGAAGTTGGAAAAGATACTGAAGTAGTTGTTACACAGCCGAATATTGACCCGTACAATGAAAAATTTACAGGAAGTGTCAAAGATCAATTAGATAAAGTTTGCGATTTAGCAGATCGAAATACAAGTAAAAAAACTGCTTTTGTTTTAGCACCTGAAACCGCATTGCCTTTTTCATTTTATGAAGAAGAAGTGGAAAGAATCATTTACTTTCCTTATTTGGTCGAACGCAAAGCAAAATGGCCGAATGCGACTTTGTTGATTGGTGCCTCGACTAGAAAATATTTTAAAAACAAAAGATCGCGCGCTTCGGTCAAAATTTTGGGCGGACCGGGTTACGAGGAATTTTACAATTCTTCCATGATGATTGACCATTTGGATCAACCTTCATTTATCCACAAATCGAAATTGGTGTTGGGCGTTGAGAAAATCCCTTTCTCCAACATTTTTCCTTTCTTGGAGGAATTGGCGATTAACAATGGCGGAACAAGTGGAACTTTAGGAATTGAAGATGAATCTCAAGTTTTTATTTCCAACGGAATTACTTATGCGCCTGTGGTTTGCTATGAATCAATTTATGGTGAATTTATCGCACAACAATGCCGCAAAGGCGCGGAATTGATTTTTGTGATTACAAATGACGGTTGGTGGAAAGATACTCCTGGCTATAAACAGCACATGTCTTTCGCCAGATTGCGGGCCATTGAAAATCGCAGGGCTGTTGCACGTTCTGCAAATACTGGAATTTCTTGTTTCATCAACCAAAAAGGGGATGTCATTAAAGCTTCGTCTTGGTGGAAAGAAGATAGTTTAAAAGCAACGGTGAAACGTAATTCTTCGCAAACATTTTATACGCGCTTTGGCGATTGGATGGGGAAATCTTTTGTGATTGTGTCGCTGATTTTATTTCTATTTGCAGTTTACAATAGAATTTTCAAAAGAGTGACTTAATTTAAAGTGTAATTCAACTTTACTTCCGCTTTAATCTGATTTAAGAGTCCATAAATTCCAAACATCGTCCGCATGACATAAATGGAGTGCTTTGGTCCGCGGGCATTATTCATGTTTCTGATTTCCTTGTCTTTGGCAATATTTTCACCCATGTTGTAAATCTTTTTGAAAAAGTCATCGTCACCAAAATCAAAACTTGGTTGTCTGAAAGGTTTACCTAACAATAAAATCATCTCTTCAAAAGTAGCGATTAAGATTTTTTGCTCCGCCTCGGTATCTTCTTCCCTCAATAAATCCAGGGTTTTATATAGCGCAAGCAATCTTACTTTGTCGTCTAAAAGTGTTGGATCGAGCAACTGAAAATAAGAGTCAAAAAAGTCGGATGGAATTTCTTTTACGCAACCAAAATCAATCACGCAAAGGTTGTTTTCCGCATCAACAATGAAATTTCCTGGATGCGGATCAGCGTGCACTCTGCGTAAAACTTTCATTTGAAACAAACAAAAATCCCACATCGCCTGACCGACTTTATTGCGAATTTCTTGTGAGGGATTTGTTTTCAAAAATTCCGGTAACATTTTTCCTTCAATCCAATCCATGGTGATGATTCTTTTATTCGACCATTCAGGATAATAAGTTGGAAAACGCAGTCCTTCAAGCGGTGCACAATCTCGGGCGATTTCAGTTGCTTGGCGCAATTCGAGCTCGTAATCAGTTTCTTCCAGAAGTTTGGATTCTACTTCGTCCATGTAGACTTTCAAATCAGCCGCCTTCATTTTCATCATTTGAGCCGCCAAAGGTTTCACCATTTTTAAATCTGAACTGATTGAATCTGCAACACCAGGATATTGAATTTTGACTGCTAAATTTTTGCCGTTTTTTGTGGCTTTGTGCACTTGTCCTATGCTTGCGGCATGCACCGCATCTTTAGAGAAAGTGTCAAAAAGATCCAGTGGCTTTTGGTTAAAATATTGCTGGAAAGTTTTTAAAATCAATGGATAAGAAAGAGGAGGAGCGTTGTATTGAGCAAGCGAAAATTTATCCTGATAAGCTTTGGGTAAAATTTGATTGTCCATGCTCATCATTTGCGCAACTTTCAATGCGCTTCCTTTCATTTCGCTCAAAGAGTTGTAAATATCGGTAGCATTGTCTTCATGCAAAGTATCTCTTGATAAATCAGGATGAATTGCTTTTTTTGCGTAATATTTGATATAATTCCCACCGACTTTAGCACCCGTTCCAATGATTTTCGCTGCGCGTTTCACTTTGGAAGTAGGAATGCTATTTTGTCCTTCTCCAGCATCACTCATTTTTAAAATATTTTAGTTTTCAATGCAAATTTCCCAAAGTCTAACATGGAGTCTAATGGGCTTGTTCCGAGCATATCAACACTTAAATTTACTGTTTTTTCAATGGCTGCATCTGTGTTCGTAAATTCAACTGAATCATCATTCATCCAAACTCTAAAAAGATAGGTGAAGACCAATTTAAAGCCCTTTGCAAAATGATTGCCAATAATTGGTCTGTCTTTTATTTCATCTGAAATTTTCCCATCACTCAGAATGTTTTCAACCCGGGTTTCCATTTCTTCAAAAAACAATTTCCAGTCTTTCATCGTTTGAGGAGCTTTGCGCAAATCGTTGTATTTGAGCAATAGGTAAGATCTCTGGGTTTGAAATTGTTCGAAAAGTGTGAAATACAATGCCAACAATTTTTCACGCGCAGAAAAACTTCCATACTGCGGATCTTCATCCATGATTGAAAGTGTTTTCTTTAGCAGATTCAATGGAATCGATTGTTGAACTTGTTCTAAATTTCCAAAACTTTGGTAAAAAACAGTTTCCTCTATCTTGATTTTTTTGGTCAATTCAAAAACTGAATGTGGCGCACGACCATTGAGCAATTCAAACTCAATGTACCCTTTAATTATTTTCTCTTCGGCTGTCATGTTGTAATATTTACTAAATGAGTTTTAAAATTACTATAGTTAATTGGATAAATATTCTAAAAATCTATATTTTTTGCACCCGTTTTGATTTTTTAAGAATTAATCAAAAATAGTGTACATTTACAGTCGTTTTGACCGTGTTTTTGAAGTCAAAGGTTCCATTTATCCTCTTCCTAAACACCTAGTTTTTTTATTTGTTTGTGAATAATTTACAATTCTATGAAAGTTTGCTGAACATTCACTGCATTTGAAAGCAACCTTTCTAGTAAAAATGTATCTTTGTTGTGATACTTTATTTCTAGAATTTCCGTTAACACTTCTATGCGTTATCTTTTTTTATTTTTTTTAGTGCTGATTTCGAATTTTTCTCGTGCCACTCATGTGATGGGCGGAGAAATTACATGGACTTGTCAGGGCGGAAATTACGTTTTTGAATTGGTTTTTTACCGCGACTGTAATGGCGCTGAGGTGAATACTGTTAACGAAACTATCCAAGTTTGGAATCATCCTACGATCACAACCATCGATGTTGCTTTTATTTCAAGAATTGATATTTCTCCTATTTGCAGTCCAGTTGCTGGTTCCCCTCCTCAATTGGCTTGTGGAACTGGAACAAGCGGAGGAAACGGAATTGGCGCGATTGAAAAAGTTACATACAGAAGTTTACCGATCACTTTGGTAGGAATTCCTCCCCTTGGAGGTTGGATTTTTACAGCGCAAAATTTTTCTAGAAGCAACGCAATTACCAATTTAATCAATCCGTCAAATTATGGAATTACGATTTCAGCCTACATGTTTGCGTTGCCAAATGCGGTAACTGGATGTGTGGATTCTTCACCGAAATTTTTGCAAGAACCTTATTTAGTAACTTGCGCGGGATCGCCATATGTTTATAACATGAATGCCGTTGACGCTGATTTAGATTCAATTGCAATTAGTTTTGGTACTCCGCTGAATAATTTTAATTCAGGCGTTTTTAATCCTCCGGCAAATCCAATTGAAGTGCCTTTTGAAGTTGGTTTTAATGCCAATTCTCCTACTCCAGACAATTCATTCAACGGAGCCAATATTCCTGCATCGGTAAATAATAATACTGGTGAATTGACTTTTTTAAGCAATACTATTGGAAACTTTGTGGTCAAAGTAATTGTGAAATCCTACAGAAATGGCGTGTTGATTGCCCAAGTTGAAAGAGAAATTCAATTGGCAGTAATCAATTGTCTACCAACGAATAATGCGCCTGTTATTGCTGGGCCTTTTGGAGGATTGTTTGAAACAACAATCAATGCGGGTGATTTGGTGAATTTTAATTTGGCTTCCACAGATATTGAATTGTTGCAAGATGGTTCTCCTCAAAATAATTTGTTGACTGCTTCAGGTTTGATGTTCGGAACTAATTTTACAAGCAATACAGGTTGTGGAATTATTCCTTGTGCAACTTTGAATTCAACGCCAACAATTACTGGTGTTCAAGGAGTTTCAACGAATTTCAATTGGCAAACTAGTTGCGATCATCTAGTCAATCAATATGGAATTGTGGCGGAAGAAGTGCCTTATCATTTTGTGTTTAAAGTGCAAGATAATTTTTGCCAAGTTCCTAAAGTGACTTATGCAACGGTCACAATTCACGTCAAAAATCCAGGCATCATTCAACCACCAAAAATAGACTGTATTCAAACTGCTGTAAATGGAGATTTAACAATTAATTGGACGCCGGCAACTGATCCAAATGGCACATTTGTTTCTTATGTAATTAGAAGAGTTTCTTCTGCCAATCCAATTGCAAGTTTGACAAATATCAATTTGAATTCCTATACAATTGGCGGTATCACAACGCCAGAATCGTTTTATATTCAGGTGGTTTCTGGCTGCAATGGAAACACAGTTTTATCAAGTGATACGGTTTCAAACATTGTTTTGTCTTTGACCAATCCTTCAAACGGAACAGCTGTTTTGAATTGGAATGAACCCGTTTCGCCCTATAATTCTGAATTGAATCCGTATTACCACATCATGCGCGAATATCCGGCAGGAACTTGGACTTTAATCGACAGTGTGGCCTATGGAACACAAACTTTTAAAGATACCATTGATATTTGTAATGCATTTTTGAATTATCAAATTGTTTTGCCAACGGTGATTTGCGATTTTACATCGAATATTGTTGGCGATAATTTTGAAGACATGATTACGCCCGATATTCCAGTTATTTCATCAGTTACAATCGATACTTTGACCGGCGATGTTACCATTGTTTGGAACGTAAATGGCCAGGAAGACACTTACGGATATGTGGTCTATATGGCTGATCCTGATGGTGTATTGTTTGAATTGGATACAACTTGGGGAATTAATAGTAATTCTTACACATTTAGTCCAAATACTTCAATTACTGCCTTGACTTTTTCTATTGCGGCTTTTGATTCTTGTTTCACTGTTTCAACACCTTCAACATATCAAACTTCAGCTAAAAGTGACTTGCACACAACTGTTTTTGTGCAATATTCATACAATGTTTGCGGTCAAGTGGCAACTTTGACTTGGACACCTTACATTGGCTGGCCAGATTTTCTAGAATATGAGATTTATGGACGAATAAATGGTGGACCGTGGACCTTGTTCGGAACTTCCACAACGCCTAATTTTTCTATTGCAGTAACAGGATCGCAACTCTATGATTTTGTTATTCGCTCAAAAAGTGCTTCTGGAAATCAATCTTTTTCTAACAAAATAAATGTTACGTCTATTGCTCCAAGCGCTCCTTCTTTCAACTATATTCGAGTTGCCACCGTAATCGATAAAATGATAACGATTAGGCACGATATTGAGCTTGTTGGAGGAATCAAAGAATTGTCATTGGAAAGAAAAAATGAAGTGGGAATTTTCGAATCAATTCAAATAATAGCCGCTACAAATAGCTTCAACACTTTCATTGATGAAGATGTAAATACGGATAGATATAGTTACACTTACCGCATCAGAATTATTGATAGTTGTGGGAATGCAGCAGGAACATCGAATGAAGTTACAACGATTTTATTGAAAGTGCAAGCAGATGAGATCAACATGAAAAATTATGTCACTTGGTCACCTTACATTGGATTTAATGGAAGTATAATTCGCTATAATTTGTATCGAGGTTTTGATGGCGTTTACAATTTTACGCCTCTGGCAGTTTTGTCAACCAATCATTTGAATTTTGAAGATGATTTAATCAACTACTTTGATTTAAGTGGCAAAATTTGTTACTACGTGGAGGCAGTTGAATCGATGAATATTTATGCCTATTCAGAAATCAGTCGTTCGAATGAAGCTTGTGCCATTTATGAGCCACTGATTTACATTCCAAACGCTTTCACTCCTGGCGGAATTAATCCAATTTTCAAACCAGTTGTTTCTTTGATAAATCCAACGTCTTATCAACTTTCTATTTTAAGTCGCTGGGGAGATGTAATTTTTGAAACAAATGACATAAATGAAGGCTGGGACGGTACAATTACGTTGTCAGAGCAAAACGCAAAAACAGGCTTATACATGTATGTCTTGCGAATCAAAAATGGCGATGGAGAGGAAATCACCAAGCGCGGACATGTTTCGCTATTGAGGTAATTTATGCGCTCAGTTGGAAATTTGATTTAAAACTTAGTTATCTTTAACGCATTGAATCAAAACAATTTTGAATAAAATCATGAAAAATATTTTCTTAATCATCATTGCTGGAAGTTTGATTTCTGGTGTAATTCTTTTTTATCCGATTGAAAGCAAAGCCAAGGCCAAAAATCAAATAAGTAAAGTAGAAAACACAGAAATAGAAATAGAGGATTCAATCATTACGCTTATAGCTGTTGGAGATATGATGTTGGGAACGAATTTCCCAGATCCTTCTTATTTGCCTTCAAATGATATTGAATTACTTTCCCCAATGCACGCTTTCATTCAAAATGCGGACATCGCTTTTGGTAATTTGGAAGGAACAGTATTAAACGAAGGAGGTCAGGTTAAAAAATGTGGAGATCCATCCAAATGTTATGCCTTCCGTCAACCAGAATATTTTGTCGATCAATACAAAAATGCAGGTTTTGACATTCTTTCTTTGGCCAATAATCACATGGGCGATTTTGGCGATGTGGGCAGAAAAAACACGCAACGCATCCTGAAGGAAAAAGGTATTCATTTTGCTGGTTTGGACGATTGTCCTTGGGATACAATTACTTTAAAAGGGGTGAAATACGGGTTTACCGCTTTTGCACCGAATACTGCTTGTTTGCAAATCACAGATTATGAAAGAGCGCAAGAAATTGTTTCCAAATTGGATAAAATGTGCGACATCGTGATTGTTTCTTTTCACGGGGGTGCAGAAGGTTCTTCCAAAACGCATGTTACACGAAAAACTGAAATCTTTTACGAAGAAAATAGAGGAAATGTGTATGAATTTGCCAGAAAAGTCATCGATGCTGGAGCAGATATTGTGTTGGGTCATGGTCCACATGTGACGCGCGCCATTGATTATTACAAAGGAAGATTTATCACTTATTCCATGGGAAATTTTTGCACTTATGGAAGATTTAACTTGAATGGAATTAGTGGAATGGCTCCTTTATTTGAAATCAAAATGAAACGAGATGGTTCTTTTGTTTCAGGCAAAGTGATTTCCACCAAACAATTAGGAAATGGCGGTCCAGTGCTAGATTCACTTGGTGGCGCATTCGGACAAATAAAACTTTTGACAGGAGTTGATATACCAGAATTGAAAGTGAAATTTGAAGAGAATGGAAATTTTAAATTTGAGTAAAACTGTCAGATTTAGAAAGCAATTTCTATCACTTTTTCTTTATTACAATTCGCTCTATCAATTGGAATAATCGTTTTCTTATTCGGTTCCACAATCAACATTTCATCGGCAAATTCCAAACAAAGTTCCAAATCATGGGAAGATTGAATGATGCAAACATTGGCGTTTTTCGCTACTTTTAGCAATAATTTTTGCACCGCCATTCGATTGGCATAATCCAAAAATGCTGTCGGTTCATCTAGCACAATTACCGGCGTTTTTTGCACCAATGCTTTGGCAATTGAAGCGATTTGTCTTTCTCCATCGCTTAATTCTGAAGTATCTTTATTGAGCAATGATTCAATTCCCAATTCAGCACTGATTTCAGCTACTATTTGCCAATCTTCCACAGCCAATTTTCCTAAAAAGTTAGTATAAGGCGCTCGCCCCATGGCTATAAAGTCTCTCGCGGTCAAATGTTGCACTCCTTCAAATTTGGAAGGAACATGTGCCACCAATTGCGCTCTTTGATTGGCTGAAATTTGATGAATATTTTGCTGGCTGATTTCAATTTTCCCTGTAATTGTTGGAATCAAGCCCAAAATCGTGTGAATAAATGTCGTTTTCCCAATGCCATTTTTTCCAATAATTGCATAAAACTTTCCAGTTTCTAGTGTCAGATTATCGATAGTCAAAAGTACTGATCGATAGCCAATTTCAACATGTTGTAATTGTATCATATTAGAACTTTTTGAGAATTATCCAAACAACAACCGGCGCACCAATCAGGGCTGTAACTGCATTTAGTGGTAAAACGAAGTAAGGTTCAATCCATAAAATCAATAAATCACAAAAAAGCAAAGTACAAGCGCCAACCAAAGCCGAACCAATAATTAATTGCAAATGATTTTGGGTTTTGTACAGCAATTTCACCATGTTGGGAACTGCCAAACCGATGAAAGAAATTGGTCCGCAATAAGCCGTTATCAGACCAGCGAAAATAGATGTCACCACAATAATCAGCATTCGGAAGGATTTCATTTGAATCCCCAAAAGCTGTGTTGGCTTTTCTCCAAGCACCAATAAATTTAGTGGTTTTATCAAAAAAATCAGTGCAAAAATACCCGCAATGAAAACGGCAAAAATCAATGGAATTTGATTGAAATTTACTTGTTGCATAGAACCAAATCCCCACAAAGTGAACGCTTTTATTTCATTGGCTTGCGACGATACTTGTAAAACTTGAATCAAGGCGCTTGTAAAACTTCCGAGCATCATTCCAATCAACAGCAAGGAAATTTGAGATTTCACAAACAGGGAGAAGAACAAAATTAGCAAGCTAAATATCAGTGCGCCAATCAATGCAATAAATACAATTCCAATGTCGGAAGTGAAGAATGAAATCCCTGTCATCATGGTAATCGCCACGCATAAACTTGCTCCAGATGTGATTCCTAAAACGGACGGGCCAGCCAATGGATTATTGAATAATGTTTGCATCAACAATCCTGCAATTGAAAGTCCCATGCCAGCAAAAATCGCCATAAATGTGCGCGGAATTCGCAATTCACGGTAAATGATTAAATTTTGGTCATTGGCATCAAAATGAAAAATACTGCTAAAAATTTTCCCGAAGTTAAATCCAAAAATCCCACCGTTTACATGTAATAGTAACAAGGCAAAAAGCAAAATAATTAAACTCCAAGTAACAATATTTCGGCTTATTTTCATTCGGTCAATTTTCGATAAAAATGCAAAGGTTTGACTTTCAATTCACCTTGGTGAAAAATTTGAATCAAATCTGACAAAACTCGATCTGGTTCAACGGCGCTATTTTCCCAAAAATAATTCATTTGATGCGCATAAGAATACAAGTTGTTGCTTTGAAAGGACTTGAAATACTGATATTTGGCATTTGATTTGAGCATTTCTGTTTTCGTGGGAACTTCAACATTTACCCAAAAGTCAGTATTTTGGTTCTTTTTGAAAACCTGTTCGAAACTGTAATACATACTTCCAGTTCCTTTTTCATTTTTAGCGACATAATCCGCTCCCGCATCTGCCAAAATTTGCGCACCAAAACTTTCTCCTGCAGGCATATACCAGGTGTCGCCATAAACCATTCCTGAAAAAACAGTTGGTTTCTTTTTAAATGATTTGGCAGTTTCAGAGAGTTGCAGATAATTTTTCACCACTTTTTCAAAGTAGGCATCTGCCACTTTTTCTTTTCCAAATAAATAGCCAAAAACCTTGATCCATTCTGCTTTTCCCAAGGGATGATTTTCTTTCCAATCGTAATTTGGAATGCACAGAATGCCCAATTTTGAAAGCTTGTCTTCGTTTGCGACAGTATTGCCATCAAATCCTGTGTGAAACAAAATTTTCGACTTTGTCAATAAAACCCGCTCAGGATTGAGAACGCTGAAATCATCAAATTCAAGTACCTTTTTGTTTTTTAGACCATTCAAAACTGTCTGGTTGTATATATATTTCGAATTGGAAACACCAACAATTTTCGATGATTCTTTGATTTTTTCAATCATTCCGATATTGGTTCCAGAAAGTGTGATAATTGATTTTAAAGGAACTTCGATTTGTTCGAGATTACTTGGGATTTTAGTTTTAGAATTTCTGTGAATCAAAGCGAAATCTCGTTCAATAATTCCAGTTTCAGGATTCACAATTTGAAGTTCGACAAAACCATCCTGTTTGATGAGTTTGAAATTTTGCGCATACGTTATCAAATCGCTTGAAACATTTCCACTTTGCTTTACTGGCTGATTTTGAGTGCAAGCAAAGAGTATGAATAGATTTAATAAAATAATCAATTGTTTCATGAGTACAAAGATGAGAAAATGAATTTAAAATTTACTTTTTTTACTTGGAGTTTGTATTTCAAGGTTTTTTATGACTATCTTTAATTAACTTAATTTTTTAAAAACACCTTTTATGTTAGTCAAAACCTATGGAAGTGCCGTATTCGGCATTGATGCAACAACTATAACTATCGAAGTCAATATTGGCCAAGGAGTAAATTTTTTCTTAGTCGGCCTGCCAGACAGCGCGGTGAAAGAAAGTCAGCAAAGAATCAAAGCGGCTTTTAAAAACAATGATTTGAAATTTCCAGGAAAAGAAATCACTGTAAACATGGCTCCAGCCGATATTCGAAAAGAAGGATCGACCTTCGACTTGCCCATCGCCATTGGGATTTTAGCTGCAAGCGAACAAATTGTGCCCGAACGATTAGAAGAATACATTATTTTGGGCGAATTGTCGCTCGATGGAAGTGTGCAAGCGATGAAAGGAATTTTGCCGATTGCGATTCAAGCCAAAAAAGAAGGTTTCAAAGGAATAATTTTACCGAAAGCCAACGCGGTTGAAGCTGCAATTGTGAATGAATTGGAAGTTTATGGCGTTGAAAGTTTGATGCAAGTGGTTGATTTTTTAAATCACAAAACACAAATTCAAAGAACTATCGTGGACATTGAAGCTGAATTTCAAAAGAAATTAGATCAAATGGAAGTCGATTTTCGGGATGTGAAGGGACAATCCAATATCAAACGGGCTTTTGAAATCGCTGCTGCTGGCGGGCACAATGTGATTTTGATTGGGCCTCCAGGCGCAGGAAAATCAATGTTGGCCAAGCGTTTACCAACAATTCTTCCACCAATGACAATGGCTGAATCTTTGGAAACAACAAAAATCCACAGCGTAGCTGGAAAAATGGGGAAAGAAATTGGTTTGGTTACGCAACGACCATTCAGAAAGCCACATCACACGATTTCTGATGTTGCACTTGTCGGTGGTGGCAGTTATCCTCAACCGGGAGAAATTTCGTTGGCGCACAATGGCGTTTTGTTTTTGGATGAATTGCCAGAATATAAAAGAACTGTGCTGGAAGTCATGCGTCAACCATTGGAAGACAGAACAGTAACCATTTCAAGGGCAAAATTTACGGTCGATTATCCAGCGGGTTTTATGTTGATTGCAGCAATGAATCCTTGTCCGTGTGGCTACTACAATCACCCTGACAAGGAATGTGTTTGTGGCCCGGGAGTTGTGCAAAAATACCTGAATAAAATTTCTGGTCCATTGCTAGATCGAATTGATTTGCATGTGGAAGTTACGCCAATCAGTTACGATGAATTGGCGCATCATCAGCCAGATGAAGGAAGTATTGAGATCAGAAACAGAGTAATTGAAGCACGTTTGTTGCAAGGAAAAAGGTATGCAAAAGCGGATGGAATTCACTGCAATGCGCAAATGAGTTCGAAAGATTTAACACTTTATTGTCAAATTGACGAATCGGGAAATGCGATTTTGAAACGCGCCATGGATAGTTTAGGATTGTCTGCGCGCGCTTACGATCGAATCTTGAAAGTGGCACGAACGGTCGCTGACATAGAAAAGTCTGACTCAATTACTGTAGGACATTTGGCAGAAGCGATTCAGTTTAGAACTTTGGATAGAGATGGGTGGGCTGGGAAGTAGTTTCATTTGTATTAGTAGTCACATTGCAAAGAGTTAAGTATTTCACAAACTATGTCAAATTAGCAAAAACCTAACTTTCAAAAAAGCATCTAATTCACAAAGAAATTCTACCTTTGTCGAGTAAAAATTTAAACACGATGAGTACTTACGACGTTGCGATTATAGGTTCAGGACCTGGAGGATATGTGGCTGCTATTAGATGCGCACAACTTGGAATGAAAACAGCTTTGATTGAAAAATATGATACTTTGGGCGGAACTTGCTTGAATGTGGGCTGTATTCCTTCCAAAGCTTTGTTGGATTCTTCTGAACATTTTCACAACGCGAAGCATAATTTTGCGGAGCACGGAATCAATATTTCTGACTTAAAAGCGGACATCAACCAAATGATTGCGCGCAAAGCGGAAGTTGTTGCTCAAACTTGCAATGGAATCAAATTTTTAATGGATAAAAACAACATAACTGTTTACAATGGTTGGGGTTCGTTTGCGTCTAAAAATTCAATTTTGATCAAAGGAAAAGAAAGCGAAGAAACGATTGAAGCAAAAAATATCATCATTGCAACAGGCTCTAAACCGAACTTTTTCCCAGGAATGGAGCCAGACAAAGACCGCATCATTACTTCAACTGAAGCGTTGAAAATGAAAGAAATTCCCAAAAGATTATTGGTTATTGGTGGTGGTGTTATTGGTCTAGAATTAGGTTCTGTCTATGCTAGATTGGGAACTGAAGTTGAAGTGGTTGAATTTGCTGATTCTATCATCCCAACAATGGACAAAGCGTTAGGGAAAGAATTGATGCGTGCTTTGAAAAAAGAAGGTTTCAAATTTCACATGGAACACAAAGTTCAAGGCGTTGTAAACACTGGAAAAGGTGTGAAATTAACAGCTTTGAATAAAAAAGACAAAGAGGTTGTGTTGGAAGCCGATTATTGTTTAGTTGCAGTTGGTCGCAAAGCATACACCGCTGGATTGAATCTTGAAATTGCTGGTTTAACTGCCAACAATCGTGGTCAAGTGGAAGTAAATGATCATTTACAAACTTCGACTCCAAATATTTACGCAATTGGCGACGTTGTTCGTGGAGCAATGTTGGCGCACAAAGCGGAAGAAGAAGGCGTTTATGTTGCGGAGTTAATCGCAGGACAAAAACCGCATATCAATTACAATTTGATTCCTGGCGTTGTTTATACTTGGCCAGAAGTTGCTGCAGTTGGTAAAACTGAAGAAGAATTGAAAGCAGCTGGTGTTGAATATAAAGTGGGTTCTTTTCCAATAAAAGCATTGGGAAGGGCGCGTGCAAGTATGGATACGCAGGGTTTGGTGAAAATCTTGGCTGATAAAAATACAGACGAAGTTTTAGGCGTTCACATGGTGGCTCCGCGTGCTGCTGATTTAATTATGGAAGCCGTTGTTGCTATGGAATACAGAGCTTCGGCTGAGGATATCGCACGTATTTGTCATCCTCATCCAACGTATTCTGAAGCGATTAAGGAGGCTGCATTAGATGCAACTGCTGCAAGAGCTTTACATGTGTAAATAAAGTTTCAAAACTTTCTCGATTTAATTTTGTTACAGTATCAGATTTCTTTTTGAGGTCTGATATTTATTTTTAAATAATGAAAAAAACAGGCGTTTTATTGCTCCAACTAGGAACTCCAGATAGTCCATCAATCTCAGATGTAAGGACATATTTAAGTGAATTTTTAAATGATCCAAGAGTCATTGATTTGCCTTGGTTAGCGCGAAAAATACTTGTAAATGGAATTATTGTTCCTTTCAGAGCGCCGAAATCAGCAAAGATTTATAAAAAGTTATGGGAACATGGAAATGGTGTTTCTCCTTTATTGACTTACACACAATCCGTTCAGAATTTATTGGCTGAACGCTTAGAAAATGAAAATATTACTGTTGAAATGGCCATGCGGTATAAAAATCCTTCGATGGATTTGGTATTGGATCGCATGCACAAAGCAAACTACGATCAAATAATCATTATTCCTCTTTTTCCTCAATACGCAAGTGCTTCTTCAGGCTCTGCGATTGAAAAAGCAATGAATTTGATCCGCAAATGGTGGGTGATTCCTGAAATCAAAATTGTGAATCAGTTTTACGATCATCCAGCGTATATTGATTCAATTGTGGAAAGAGCAAAAGCTTTCAATTTTGATGATTACGACCATATTTTGTTTTCATATCACGGTTTGCCTGAACGTCAGGTTGATAAAGTGTATGACGATGGATTGTGTGAAGATCAACCTTGCGAAACAGCACTTAATGAGGAAAATAAGTTCTGCTACAAGGCAACCTCTTACGCCACAACGCGCTTGATTGCGGCAAAACTAGGACTCAAAGAATCTGATTATACTGTTTGTTTTCAATCGCGTTTAGACAAAAAATGGTTGACGCCTTTTTCAGATGTAATTGTGGAAGAACAAGGTAAAAAGGGAGCTAAGAAATTGTTGGCATTTAGTCCAGCATTCGTGGCCGATTGTTTGGAAACAATCATTGAAATTGGCGATGAATACCAAGAAATTTTCGAAGAACACGGAGGAGAAAAAGTACAATTAGTACCAAGTTCTAACGACCATCCAAGATTTATTGATTGTTTGGAAGATTTGGTAAGAACGAGACTTTAAAATTCGCCAATCAATTAAAATTTTTCAAATTGTCATTTGGAATTACACTCATTTGATTGATTTTGCATCCTGATTTCCCCTGAAATTCAGTCAAAAATTCTAACTTTGTCGTGAAATTTAAAATTATCTTTTTATTCAATTTATTAGATTGAATAATAACACTTTATATTCATGACACTTCTCGAAATACGCCAACATTTTTTCCGCTTTTTTGAAGAAAAAGGACATAAAATCGTTCCTTCTGCTCCGATGGTTGTAAAAAACGATCCAACTTTGATGTTTACCAACGCTGGAATGAACCAATTCAAAGACTACTTTTTAGGGAATAGTGTTCCAAGTATCAGAAGAATTGCAAATTCACAAAAATGCTTGCGCGTTTCAGGAAAACACAATGATTTAGAAGAGGTTGGGGTGGATACTTATCACCATACCATGTTCGAAATGTTGGGGAATTGGTCGTTTGGAGATTATTTCAAAGAAGAAGCGATTTCTTGGGCTTGGGAATTATTGACAGACGTTTATAAAATTCCTGTAGATCAATTGTATGTAACCGTTTTTGAAGGTGATGAAAAAGATGGCGTGCCCCAAGATTTAGAAAGTTACAACATTTGGAAACGTTTTATCGCAGAAGATCGCATCATTTTGGCTTCTAAGAAAGACAATTTCTGGGAAATGGGTGAAACTGGCCCGTGTGGACCATGCACAGAAATCCATGTAGATATTCGTCCGGTGGAAGACCGACATAAAGTGAATGGTTTGACATTGGTCAACAACGACCATCCGCAAGTGGTTGAAATTTGGAACAACGTTTTCATGCAATTCAACAGAAAAGCAGATGGAAGCCTTGAACCTTTGCCTGCAACACATGTGGATACAGGAATGGGATTGGAACGTTTGGCGATGGCTTTGCAAGGAAAAACTTCAAATTACGATACCGATTTGTTTCAATCTTTGATTCGACACATGGAAAAAATTTCAGGTGTTAAATATGGCGAAAAAGAAGAAACTGACATCGCTTTGCGCGTAATTGCAGACCACGTTCGTGCGATTGCTTTTTCAATTGCTGATGGACAATTGCCATCAAACACTGGTGCTGGATACGTTATTCGAAGAATTTTGAGAAGAGCAGTTCGTTACGGCTACCAAACTTTGAATTTGAAAGAGCCATTTTTATCAGATCTATCGGTTGTTTTAGGCGAAGAAATGGGGGATCCTTTTCAAGAATTATTGAACCAAAAAGACATTATTGAAAAAGTAATTTTTGAAGAAGAATTAAGCTTTTTCAGAACATTGGAGCAAGGTATCAAGAGAATGGATGTATTGATGGCGCATGCAAGAGAAACAAAAAATCCAGTTTTAAATGGTGCTGCCGTTTTCGAATTGTACGATACTTTTGGATTTCCTGTTGATTTGACTTCTTTGATTGCAAGAGAAAATAACTTGTCCATCGATGAGGTAGAATTTGAAGCAAAATTAGATGAACAAAGAAATCGTTCAAGAGTTGCAACAGCAATATCAACAGATGATTGGGTGGTTTTAAAGACGAGTTCTGAGGATAAATTTATTGGTTATGACAATTTAGTTGCCCGCGTTGAAATTGTGAAATATAGGAAAGTGAGCGAAAAGCAAAAATCTTTTTATCAATTGGTTTTCAATCAAACACCCTTTTATCCTGAAGGCGGTGGACAAGTTGGAGATACTGGATTTATTGAACACAATGGAAGCAAAACTTTCATTTTTGACACAAAAAAAGAGAACAATTTGATTATTCATTTGACTGAAAAATTGCCAGTCGATCCAACAACAGAATTTGATGCACATGTAAACATTGAAAAACGTGCATTGTCTGCTTCAAATCACTCAGCAACTCACTTGTTGCAGCATGCATTGCGTGCAGTTTTGGGAACGCACGTGGAACAAAAAGGTTCTTTGGTAAATTCAAATTACTTGCGATTTGATTTCGCTCATTTTTCTAAAGTAACAGAAGAAGAATTGGCACAAATTGAGAAATTGGTGAAAGAAGCGATAAAAAAGAACATCAAACTCAACGAATTCCGAAATATTCCAATTGCTGAAGCGGAGGCAGCAGGAGCAATCATGTTGTTTGGCGAAAAATATGGTGATTCTGTCCGAATGATTCAATTTGGAGATTCTAAAGAATTGTGCGGTGGAACACATGTTTCTTCAACTGGATCGATTGGTTTGTTTAAAATCACTTCAGAAGGTGCCGTTGCAGCTGGAATAAGAAGAATTGAAGCCATTACAAGTGAAGTGGCTGAATTGTATTTTGAGGAAAAAGCGCATAAATTAGATCGTATTGCAGAGATTTTCAAAAATCCAAAAGATTTAGAAGCTTCAATCGAAGATGTACTAGAAAAAAATCAAGTTTTAACGAAACAAATTGAAGTTTTTCAAAAAGAAAAAGCCAAATTGGTAAAAGCTGAATTAAAGCAAAAGGTAGTGCGCCACGGTGCTGTTAATTTATTGGCTGAAAAAATTAATTTGGATGCAGCATCAATTAAAGATATTTTATTCCAATTGAAAGGTGAAGTTGAAAATTTTGCGGCTGTTATCGGCGGTATTGAAGGCGATAAATGTTCATTAACAATCATTTTTGCGGATCAAATCGTTGCAGAAAAAAATGTTGACGCTGGAAAAATAATTCGTGAAGTTTCAAAACACATTCAAGGTGGAGGCGGAGGACAAGCGTTTTTTGCAACTGCCGGTGGAAAAAATCCTGCTGGTTTAGACAAAGCCATTTCAGAAGTTGTTGGAATGATTTAATTCTGATTTTTCATGAAAGTACTGATCATTTCTTATTATTGGCCGCCAAGTGGTGGTTCGGGAGTTCAAAGATGGATGTATTTTGCGAAATATTTAGGTGAATTTGGAATTGAACCAACTGTAATTACTGTCAAAGAAAATCAAGCTTCTTACAGCAGTGTGGATGAAAGTTTAGTCCAAGATATCGAACACATTCGCACATTCAAAACGAGTACTTTAGAGCCAATTCGCTTGTATTCTTTCCTGAAAAGTGGAAATGCTAAAAAAAGTATTCCCCAGGGAAATGTTGGAGGCAAAAAACCCGGTATGATTGATAAAATGGCGCGTTTTATTCGTGCCAATTATTTTATTCCAGACGCCCGAGTTGGCTGGAATCCTTACGCTTTCAGAAAAACAAAACAATTGCTGCAAACTGAAAAGTTCGACTTTGTAATTACTACTGGTCCGCCTCAATCAACGCATTTAGTTGGACTAAAATTAAAAAAAATGATGCCAAATATTTGCTGGATTGCAGATTTTCGGGATCCTTGGACGGAAGTCTATTACAACGAGTTGTTCAAACGCACGAAATCCAACGAGGCGAAAGACCAAAAAATGGAATTGGATGTTTTGCAAGAATCTGACATGGTTTTAACAGTTGGTCCGTCGATGCAAAAATTGTTGCAATCGAAAATTGAGAATCAAAAAGACAAAGTCAAATTTATTTTCAATGGATTTGATGAAACAAAAATTAGAAAAGCTAAAGTGATTGCGAATGATATTTTCACAATCGCTTATATTGGTACTTTAAGTGCAAATTATCCTTACAAATCAATTGTTGCAGCATTCAATCAAATCAAAGAAACGGCTGAAAATAGAAAATTTCAAATAAATCTTGCTGGCAACATTGAAGCGGATGTTTTGGCCGACTTCAAGGCTTTGGAAAGTGAAAGTATTTTGATTAATTACCACGGAATTATTGCCCACAATGAAGCTTTATCATTAATGAAAAGCGCAGATTTACTTTTGCTTTGTTTGCCTGTTTATGAAGGTTCTTCCATTTTTGTTTCAGGTAAATTATTGGAATATGTAGCGTGCAACAAACCAATTTTAGGCGTTTTTAATCCCGAAAGTGATGCTGGATTTTTGGTAGAAAACTACACGCAAGGAAAAGTGTTTTTACCTGAAAATCAGCTAGAAATTTTCAATTTTATTCAAGATGCTTTGAATGGAAATTTGACCATGAAAACTGATTTAAGAAGTCCAAGCGAATTTGAAAGAAAGGCAACAGCTAAAGAATTGGCCGATTTATTGAAAGATACCTAATTACGCCTTCGGATTTGCAAACCTTTTCAGATCATCGTCACTAAATTCTTGTCCACATAGTATCACCAAACGTTAGATAATATTGCGTAATTCATGAATATTAGGAGTCTAATTTTTCACTTTCAAGCGAATACAAAGAAACACAGTTGTCATTTTGTTTAGTAATTTCTCAAAAAAAAATAACCGCCTGAACTGAATCAGACGGTTATTAAATGCTAATTTGAAAATTATTTTTTGATTGTTACTGTAAA
Source organism: Chryseobacterium gleum (assembly GCA_945897805.1). Lineage (GTDB taxonomy): Bacteria > Bacteroidota > Bacteroidia > Flavobacteriales_D > Crocinitomicaceae > JAQVCM01. The sequence continues at coordinate 75,805 of CAMDFX010000005.1, read as the reverse complement.
TTCAATTTACCACCAACTACTGTAATGATATACAGTTGAAGGCTGATTGTTTCCGTAGGCAACTCCAACAGCTCGTGTTGCTTCAATTCTTTCACTTTCTTGTGCTTGCTCTTTCAAAATGTATTTCCACTCACGGTCTCCAATTTCTTTAACCTTCGTTTCAATCTTTTTTGACAGTGCTTTTACATCACTAAAACAAGACGCTCCTGGATCTATTTTGGCAAGAATACTTCCTGCACTTTCAGCAGCAGTCATGTCTTGTGCTGCATTCCATGCTGCCTGTGCCTCACCCAATAAAACTTTACATTGTTTGTCAATTTGCTTCTGATAGATTGGAACTACAGCGGCCATAGCTTTGTCATAGCATTCTTTACATACGTCTGGTATACTAACCAATTTCGCAATTGCAGCTTCAAATTCACCTCTGGTAGAAAGAGATTCTGCATCCTTCAGAATGAAATCACATTTAGATTTGTAATAATCTATGATTTTAGATTTTCCTGTTTCAATGAACGCTTGATATTTCGGATCATCCGTTTTGAGATTTTTCAACGCAGCCATGTAAGCTTTCGTTTCAGTTTCCCCGACTCCTTTCAAGTTCACAGAAGTGCTTGAAAATAAAGTGCCTTCAATTCCATCCCCGATATACAAGGTCACTCCAAGTGTATAGGACTGCATTGGCGGCGCTGTAGCGGTAATATCTTTAGTCAAAACAACTACATTTGCCGTAATTATAAAGCGCGGATTAACCGCTGTTCCTCCCATTCCGTTTTTGGTAATAATCTGACTAAGTTTGTTCTTCAAGTTAGTTTGTGCTGCAGGCGTAAGTCCTTCCACTTGTTCAGGAACGACAGCAGTAAGCACAATGCGTGAAGCATCTTCTGTTTTTGTTTGCGCTTTTGCATTAAAGCCACCCAATATAAGGGCTAAAAATAAAATCTTTTTCATTTTTCTTATTGTTAATGAATTATTTTTCTCCAATCACCAAAGAAGCTTGACCCAAACCTTTCATCATCAATTTAGACTCGATAGCATGAGTGTCCTTCAAGTATTTCTGTAATCCTTTAGCCCAGTTTCGTGCATCAATAGCTTTGTTTTTTTCGTCGTACAAGGGAATTCTCACTTGTTCGAAAAGCATCATGTTTTCAGTTGCATCGGTAGTACTGAAACGATTTTTCACTGTATTAGCAGAAACCCACTCTTCAATTATTTCACCTAATTCTTTTCCACCGAAATCACTTTCAAGGTCACCATCAAATGTGTCCCATTTTTTGATTCTCAAGATTATTTCACGTCCGTTTGCGAACAAATCTTCGAAATGCGCTTGTAGTTGTCCATTGAAATTATCAATGTGTGCTAAAACCGCTTCTTCAAGGAGCACAGGGAGTTCCGCTGTAAATGAAGGAGCACCAGTTCCAGATGCACCGGCAACTTGTTTGTCAGTATAAGCATCCAAGCCTTGAAGGTTGAAAGTGATTGATTTTTTTGGTCCAGTTGTATTAACAGTCCAAGTAAGCTGCATGACAATATCTGCTTTTGCCGTCTTTTTTAACTTATCAACTGGGCTTTCGCTTACTTCTCCACCGCCTTTACTTGTCATCATTGCATCTTCTGCTGATTCTGCTTCAAGTGTTTTTAGACAAGATTCTAGATTTTTTAATGGAAAACCGCGAGATGCCATCATTTCATTGATTTTAGCAATTACAAGTAGCAAATCAGAATTTTCCTGTAGTGCTTTTTTATAATCTGCTACTTTCACTTTTTTTCCTTGGTTGTCAAACTCCATCATGTATCCGTTGGTATTGCACCATACGTCACTTGGAACAACCATGATGGTTGGTTTTTTTGCTTGAGAAAAAGCCATCGATGTACTGAACATCATTAAAAGGCCTACAAATATATTTTTCATTATCTTAATTTTTTAAAATTCCGTCGCTAATCATTTTTTGTTTTAATTCTGCTCTAAGAACGCGAACAATAATACCATGAGTAACACTGGCAGCTGCCTTTTTTCTGTCTCTGGATATTTTTTGCCCAATTCTTTCGTCTTCCAGTGTGATAAAGTTTAGATATCCGCCACCATCTGCGAAAAATTTATTGAAATATACTTCATACTTTTGTTGCGCATTCACTTCTGGAACCACAGGTTTTTTATCGCATTCCTGCCTTCCTTCATTAATCCCAATAAAAAGTACATCGCGCACAGCATTTTTCTTTGCCTGCTCAATTGCATCTAGTCGATTCCGTCCATTTCCCCATGCTTTTAAGGTTTGAGAACCGTCGAGTTCTACGCCTGCACACTCCGTTTTGAAGTTGTAGTTTCCAGCGACACTTTTATTCGAACCGCAAGCGCTTAGCATCAGTGATGAACCAAGCAATATCATAAATAAATTATTTCTCATATGGCTATCGGATAAAATTAAAACCCGTTGTCAAGTGATTTGATAACACCTGCAGCCTCAAGATCTTTTCTGAGAGCAGCAACATTTACAGAAACTATAACACCAATTTTATATTCTTTGCCCATGTTGATTCTATCTCCAGGAGCAATGGCGCCATTGTTTGTTAATGTAATGTATTTCTGATAATCTCCTCCTTGTGCAAAGAATGCATCAAAAAAATCTGCTTTTTCTGATTCAATTCCTGGACTTGGTGCAAGCGCTTTTTGACCTGGTACTCTGTCTTTATTTGCAAAACCTTTAAATATAATTCCATGCACTGCATTTTTCTTTGCTTGTTCTAGAATTGTTTCAGGTTTTTTAGAATAAGACCATACTTTCACTTGGTATGATCCTTGGGTTCCTGTCCCTACAGCTTCGAGTTCATATCTCCACTCCATTGTCTCTTTATCAGCCTTTTTTTTCGACTGAGCCATACCTAAGTATGGCAAAGTCAAAAAAGCAATGAATAAAAAGATAAGATTATTGTTTTTAGCTTTCATCTATTCTTTGTATTTGAGTATTTAATTTATTTTGCTTGTTTTAATAGCATTCCCGGTTGGATCTTGCTCGAGCCTGAAAATTTAGTGCTTGTGATTGGATTTCCTTTTTCATCCAATACAGGTGCTGTTCCTTCTCCTACAGTATATCTGTTATCCCAGATTACTTTTTTGTCTGCTGTTGCGCTTCCTATTTTTTTGTATTCAGTCAATCCTGTTTTTGGGTTCATAGTCATTTCAAGAACGTCAAATTTTTCACCACCTTTCAATCCTTCTTTCATACCTATTTGCGCAGTTAAAGGATCTGCCGTCATTACAGGTGTTTTTGATTTGAAAACTTCATTTTCTCTCTGCAATTCTGCAAATGCATTGTCAATATTTCTAACCAATCCCATATCAATCAATTGCTCTTGAGTACGTTTTTCTGTGAGTGAAAAAGTAACAAGACTTTGGTTGTATTGCACACCTACGAATTCAAGACTAAATAAATCTGATTTGTCAAAAGCGTCAGGATTTGACCACAACTCATTATAAAATACAGCAGAAATTGAATCGTTCCAATTCAAGCGATATAACCACGTTTTTGAAAACAAAGTGTATCCTTCTTTAGTGCGATCATATACTTCGTCGATTCCTTTGTAAGCCTTCTCAACAAGAATAGCTGGTTTTCCAGCTAATTGCGCAGCTGCTTGTGTCTTAGCTACATCTCTTACTAATCTTGCTGCTGGTTCGTTTTCGATAAATTCAATTTTAGTGAAAGTTGCGAAAGTATTTCTGATTAATTCTTCACCTGCATCAGCCAATGAAGCTAACCCTCTTGTTTGTCCTTGAGCAATGCTTGCTTCTAGTTCAGAAGCATTGTAAAATCCACGCTCTTGGATGACACTCATATCAAACTTCCCATTTGACTTGTTAAACCAAGTTCCCACCATTTTGTTGGCCAACTTGTTGTCTTTGATGTATTTATCAAGTTTCATTTGGTATTCTTCCTTTTCAGTAGGCATTACAACGGCCATTGAATTGTCGGCATTTAAATACTTCAATGTTTTCAATCCCGCTTTTGCTTTTGTGATTTGAACCAAAGTCTTTAAGGTATCCTTAAGAAATCCAGCCTTAATCATTTCTTGGTCAGAAATTTTAATTGAATTGGGATTGAAAGATTTAAGCGCAGTTTTGTGTTGGTTGTATTTATCAGGAAAAGGATAATTACCCCAAGATTTCATTACTGCCGCTTTATTTGGAAAATCGTCTGATTCAATCAAAATCATGCTTAATGAACTTCTTCTGTACTTTAAATCTTTGCTAGCATCTTGTGCCTTTACCGCACTGCTTGCCAATAAAGTAGAAACAGTTAATAATGTTAATAGTTTTTTCATTCTAATTTCAAATAATATTTTTCTTACTCATTAGGCTTTTCGGTACCGCCTTGTTTTTTATTGTAGTTTTCTCAGCTCTACATTTTTATTGAGTTTTTCATTTAAAGCAATTAAAAAAAATCGCACTTGAAAGACAGTAGGAAAGTTTTGGGTGCTTGTATAATGTTTATAATGAGAAACTACTTTGTAGTACGTAGTATTCTAATTCATTAACTCCTTTTACTTACTGATAACTGTCAAGCTTTTAACCAAATTACTTTTGTTTTTGTGCTAAATCTAATTTTAATACCCTCAAAATTCGCGACGAATGTAAGTCTAATATTTTGCTAAACGTATTTCTTAGGTTAAAAGTTATCAACAAATTCTTAGCTTAATCTATTAGTGAAAAGTATCTAATTACGCCTTAGGATTGGCAAACATTTTCACATCATCACCACTGATTTCTTGTCCACAAAGTATCACCAAACGTTCAATAATATTTCGCAGTTCACGAATATTCCCAGACCAATCAGTCACTTTCAGTTGATTTAAAGCGGAATCAGAAAATGCTTTTCTACTAACTCCATGTTCAGCGCAAACCATGGTTAGAAAATGTTCTGCCAACAATGGAATATCCTCTTTGCGGTCATTTAGCGAAGGAACATGAATCAAAATTACCGCCAAACGGTGAAATAAATCTTCTCTGAATCTTCCTTCTTCGATTTCTTTGCGCAAATCTTTGTTTGTTGCTGCCACAACTCTGCAATCAACTTTGATGTCTTTTTCGCCTCCAACTCTTTGAATTACGTTTTCTTGTAATGCGCGCAAAACTTTCGCTTGGGCAGAAGCACTCATGTCCCCAATTTCATCCAGAAATAAAGTGCCACCGCTTGCCAATTCAAATTTTCCTTTTTTGTCTTTAATTGCTGATGTAAATGCGCCTTTTTCGTGTCCAAACAATTCACTTTCAATTAATTCAGAAGGAATTGCAGCACAGTTAACTTCTATAAACGCCATTTTTCTGCGGTTTGAATTGTCATGTAAAGAACGCGCAACCAATTCTTTTCCAGTACCATTTCCACCAGTGATCAAAACGCGCGCGTCTGAAGGTGCCACTTTTTCAATCATGTCTTTGATTTTTACAATTCCTTCAGTTTCACCAATTATTGATGACCCTTTGAATTTTTTGACAGTCGATTTTAAAGATTTTGTTTCTTCAACCAAAAATAATCGGTCTTTGGCATTTCGAATGGTAACCAAGATGCGATTTAAATCCAATGGTTTTTCGATAAAGTCAAAAGCGCCTTTTTTGATTGCATCTACAGCGGTTTCAATATTTCCATGACCTGAAATCATGATTACAGGAACATCAATTTTGGCTTTTTGAATTTCATCCAATACTTCCATTCCATCCATCAATGGCATTTTAATGTCACAAAAAATGATGTCATAAGTAGTAGATTGAATCTTTTCCAATCCTTCTTTGCCATTTTCTGCTTCGTGCACTTCAAAGTTTTCAAATTCTAAAATTTCACGCAATGCGCGGCGAATACTTCTTTCGTCATCGATGATTAAAATCTTGCTCATGGAATTTATTTTGGGTCAAATATAATCAAGTAAAAACTGATTTGTACCTTTTTGTTTCTAATACAAAATGAAAAATAGCAATAAGATCGCCAGTAAAATACCTCCAATTATTTTTGCAGTAGCGATCGGGAGCATAGAAAGAATCCAAACTATCAATAGAGCTACAACGATAATTATTGCCATTGCGACCAAAGCAGATACCAGTATAGATCCAAAAAATCCCCACATATCATTGTCTGGTTTGGCTTGTCTTTTTTCTGATTTTAAAAATCTATTTTTCTTTATAATTTTAGTTTCAGAAACTTTGTTTTTAAGCTTGTTGAAGCGTTCAATTTTTTGGTCAAAATGACTTTTTTTGATGAATTTATTGATTCTATTTTCGGTTTTTTGGGCGCCATTTTGCCGGATAACTGCATTTTTTGACTTTATTTTATCAATCGGTGAAATATTTTGGTCTTCTGTTTGTGAGTTTATTGTTTCTTTTTCAGATCTTATGGCTAAATCGTCATATGAAGGATTTACTTTATTTGCATGATTCCATCGAACTGTATTCCCTGCGAAATGCAGTCGTTTTTCAACGGTGCAACTTGCAAAAGTAATAAGCAATCCCAGCAGTAAAAAGTATTTCGTTCGTATTTGAATAGTCATCTTTATTTTTACTGAGGATACCAATTTTTACTCCAAAAAAAAATCAAGTACCCAACTGAATGAATACTTGATTTACAAAATTATACTTTTTTATTATTTTACAATCATCAATTTCTTTGAAATCAAAGATTCACCATTTGATATTTTAACAATGTACTCCCCATTATAAAGTTTACTTGTATCAAAATAAGCAATTGTACTTCCTTGTAAAATAGTTGAAGTTTGAATTTTTCGTCCTGTCAAATCCAATAATTCAATTAAAATATCAGAATTTGCCAATCCAAGAAGTTGAATGGCAACCAAATCAGTCGCCGGATTTGGAATAACTTTAATCTGATTATTTTCTAGTACTTCATTCATGCTAGAAGTAGATGCTGTGTATTCTGTTACTTGTTCTGAAATCGTTGTAACTTTTGAAGCCGTCACATTTCCGTAAAAAGTTGGTCCAACGGCATACGGATAATAGGAATTCCAGTCAGCATCAACAGTTGTAAAGTAGCAATAAATTCCGTTTGGATACTCTGGAGTTACACAAAATCTACCATTGTGTACATCTAAATAATCTTCTTGTCCTGGATGTGTCAAAAATTCATAATCTTCTCTAAAATATCCCAAAAAGTATGTTGTGCCAACAGCTGGTCCGTCTGCGACATCTGTTCCATTAGCATTAACTGTTCTTGTTGTAATATTTCTTAATTGATATCCAGATTTAATTCTAGTTAAACCACCTGTTCCATCAGCATTTTTGTATCCGTAGGCACCGTAAATTGGAAATCCATCATATGCAAATCCAATTAATGGAGAATGTTGTGTGCTGTCAATGGCATACAAACCTTCCGCGGCATATAAGTTACAAATCGTTGAAATGACATTTAAATCTAAATTAAATGCACTTGGATTTTGGTGATGGTGGTAATTTCCCATTGCAGGATGTCCTTTTGAACAGTCAAAACCAAGTTTCTCAGCAGGTATTGCATCTCTATTCCAAGACATTGTCGCAGTTGGTCCACCTGGACAAGGCGGATTTCCTGGTCCTCCACACAAAGCGCCTGTAGTGGTATTCCATGCCACACCATCCCGGTAATCAAACAAAGCAACTCCGTTTATAAAAAGTCCAATATTTCCGCCTGTTGTGGCAGTTGGTGTTCCCGTATTTTGAGTTGGATTTAAAGGAAGTTTAAAAATGGCATTTTGAGTTGTTGCAAAAGAAGGATTTCCGTCAAGAAATGGTCCAGTCACATAGGAAGGAATTCCGTTTGTTTTGATGTAAACATTTGTAGCAGAATATAAAACGTGTTTTACATTCACTGAGTCAGCATCATTTATTGCGGTAGAATTACCCGAAACATAATGTCTTCCTAAAGTTCCCGTAGTATTTCTTAACCAAGATAAAATTGCAGGATTTGTTTGCGAATGGGCATAAAATCCCACAAAAAGGAGCGAAGCTGTAATGATATTTTTTTTCATAAGCATTTTTTCTTTTTCAAGTATTAATCTATTTTGTTATTTTGTTAGATGTTTTATTTTACCTTTTCCTTCAAAATTATTTTTCCTTAGGAAATCCGTACGCTTGATTGAAAAGAAATTCTCGATCAGACAAGGTCAACAGAAAGGCAATAACATCTACTTTTTCATTGGAAGTCAGCTTGATAGATTTTGTTAAAGCTTGAGACAGGGTAGGGGAATATTGAACTTCATTGGTATAATGATTCAACATTTGATTCAGTTTTTTGAATCTGCCATCGTGCATATATGGAAATGAAAATTCAATATTTCGCAAAGTGGGAACTTTAAATTTCAGTGAATCCTGTGGATTATTTGTTATTTTCATTCTTCCCCAATCTTTGATTTTTGGATCTATTTTCAATCCGTTGTTTTCAAATTTAAGATTGGTAAAAAGCGGTTCTTGGTGACAGCTAGCACAATGTTTTTGAAATAATTTATATCCATTTTGCTCTTGGGAAGTAAATTGCGCTTTGTGCTGTTTTACTAAATCATATTTTGAATTCGCACTTATTAAAGTAAGCATGAATTGAGAAATTGCTTTCAACGCTTTTTCACCAGTGGCGGTGCTGTCTCCAAAAGCGTTAAAAAACAACGTTTTGTATTTTTTAGTATGATTTATTTTTAAAATCACATTTTCAATTTTTTCATCCATTTCGTCTGGATGACTTATTGGCGACAAAGCTTGCATGTCTAAATGATTGATTGCGCCGTCCCACATAAATGATTTGTGCCAAGCCAAATTCATTAAAGTTGGTGAATTTCTTGTTCCAATTCGGTCTTCGATTCCATGACTTAGATTGTGGTCGACATGCGTAAAAGCATTGTATGGAGAATGACAACTGGCGCACGAAATCGAATTATCTCTTGATAAAATCGGGTCATAAAAGAGGTTTCTTCCCAAAAAAACTTTTTCTTTTGATAGTGGATTATTCTTGAAATTATAAACAGGTTTAGGCCAATTTTTAGGGATATAAAACAAATTTTTCTCTTTCTCAAAAAATGATAAAAGCACCCAAACAGAGAGAAAAAAGGCCAAGTATCTCATTTCAAATCAAACATTTTTGTTGCTTTAATCGACATTTCAATCGCTTCTTTTCTGGGAGACATGATTGACTTGCTATTTTGAAAATCAATCTCCGAAATCCAATTATTTAATTCAACTCCAATTTGATATATGGCGCTTTTTTGTCTTTTGAAAGATATTTTTTGAATCGTGCTAAAAGGGCTTTGATAACCACCAAGATGAAAAACAAATTCATTCTCTTCTTGTGGAGAAAGCTTACAATTTCCTTCGAGTTTTAGGTTAATATAGCCATTTTGCCATGTCCAGTACATTCCTTTTGTAGGATCAAGTGCTCCGCCCATTGCGCCTGAAACATTTGTCAAACTATCTAGTCCCAAATCAAAAGATAGTTGGTCGAATTCGAGCTTTTGAGGAATTAAACTTTTTATTTTTAAAGAATTGGTGTCTTCTAAATCAATTAAGTAAAATTCAGGAGTTACTTTCCAGACGATTTTATTTTGGTTGATTAATGCAATGTTTGAAATGTAAAATTTGAAAGTAGTAAATTGAATACTATCATTTTGATTTGTTTGGTAAAACTGATTTATGTTCAATTGTTTTGATAGAAAAGTTGGTTGAAAGTTAATTTCAAAAGTCTCCATTTCTTGCGAAAATAGCCGAGCGTTTGAGATTAGTAAAAATAAACTGATAATAAATAATTTCATAAAATTTCAAATTCAACTTTAGCTTAGATGTCTTTTCCCTCAATTTCCTTTAAATTAAAAACCGCTTAACATCAAAATGAAAAGCGGTTTCTTTATTTTTTTTAAAAATGATTAATTCGCCATTTCACTCATGAATTTAATGCGCATTAATCTCAATTCTTCTTCCGTATAATCTCCATCAAATTCCTTGTAAGCTTCGATAATATCGTCGGTTTCAGCATCTTTGAAATATTCATAAATTTCTTCCTGATTGTCTTGGTCTAAAATGTCATCAATGTAATAATTGATATTCACTCTTGTTCCAGACGAAACAATTCCTTCAATTTCTTCAATTACTTCGTCAATGTCTTTTCCTTGTGCTTTTCCAATGTCTTCAAGCGGAAGTTTACGGTCAATATTTTGAATCAACTGTACTTTCAAAACAGATTTGTTTATCAGTGACTTCACAACCATGTCTTGTGCACGTTCGATGTCATTTTCGTCAACGTAGGCTTGAATTAAAGCTAAAAATGGCTCTCCATATCTCGCTGCTTTTCCTGTACCAACTCCTTGAATATTTGTCAATTCATCCAAACTAATCGGATATTGCAAGCACATGTCTTTCAGAGAAGGTTCTTGGAAAATAACGAAAGGAGGAATGTTTTTTTGCTTTGAAATTGATTTTCTTAGATCGACCAGAAGTTGGTACAATACTTCATCAAAAGCACCACCTTTTCCTGGCGTCACTATATCATTGTCTTCACCGTCAGTTCCAGTAAAAATTCTTTCTTTGATTAGCAGGAAAGAAGTTGGTTTTTTTAAAAAATCCTTGCCTTGATTGGTTAATTTAATTGTACCGTATGTTTCGATGTCTTTTGTAATAAATCCACCCACCAAACTTTGGCGGATGACAGCATTCCAAAAGTGTTCATCGCGGGCCTTTCCTTTACCAAAAAGTGGCAATTGGTCATGACGATAACTTTTAATATCTGCAGTAATATTACCGGCAATAAATGCGCATAAATGCTTGGCTTTTTGCTGCTCTTCAAGCTCCTTTACAGCACCTAAAAGTAATGAAACATATTCTTGACCTTCTGAGCGTTCTCTTGGGAATTTACAATTGTCACACATACAGTTGCATCCTGCTTCATCAAATTGTTCTCCAAAATAATGAAGGATATACTTTCTGCGACAAACTGAGGTTTCAGTATATGAAACCATTTCATGCAATAACTGTTTGCCAATTTCTTGCTCAGCTACAGGTTTTCCTTGCAGAAATTTTTCTAATTTTTCAATGTCCTTGTAGCTATAAAACACAACACATTCGCCTTCGCCACCATCGCGACCAGCCCTTCCAGTTTCTTGGTAATAGCTTTCTAATGATTTAGGAATATCGTGGTGAATTACAAATCGAACGTCTGGTTTATCAATTCCCATTCCAAAAGCGATGGTAGCAACAATTATACTTGTATCTTCCATCAAAAACATGTCTTGGTGTTTTCCTCTAGTAACTGCGTCTAAACCTGCGTGATAAGGCAAAGCATTGATTCCATTCAATTGCAATAATTCAGAAAGTTCTTCCACTTTTTTTCTGCTCAAGCAATAAATGATTCCAGACTTTCCTTCCTTTGAACGGATGTATCGAATGATTTCTTTTTCAACATCTTTCTTGGGGCGTATCTCATAGTACAAATTATCTCTATTAAAAGAAGATTTGTAAAGAATAGCATCCAGCATATTCAAGTTCTTTTGAATGTCGAATTGAACTTTTGGCGTTGCCGTTGCAGTCAACGCAATAATAGGAACATTGGAAATTTTTTCAAAAATCTCTCTCAATCTTCGATATTCTGGCCTGAAATCATGCCCCCATTCTGAAATACAATGCGCTTCATCAATGGCAAAAAAAGAAATGTTCACCGACGTTAAAAAATCAATGTATTCTTGTTTTGTCAGAGATTCTGGAGCAACGTACAACAATTTTGTTTTCCCAGCTTGAATGTCTGTTTTCACTCTGGTAATTTCTGCTTTGGATAAGGACGAATTCAGAAAATGCGCCACAGATTCACTGTCACTCACATTTCGGATAGCATCAACTTGATTTTTCATCAAAGCAATCAGTGGTGAAACAACAATTGCTGTTCCTTCTGATAATAATGCTGGTAATTGATAGCAAAGCGATTTACCGCCACCAGTGGGCATAATAACGAAAGTGTTGTTTCCATTTAACACATTGTTTATTATGTCCTCTTGTCTTCCTTTAAAGCTATCGAATCCGAAATATGTGCGAAGTGCACCTTTTAGATCTGTTTGAACCATGGATTTGTTAATTGAACTTTACCTGAAAGTTACAAAATTTTTAAGCGAAGTTACATAATTTAAAAGGTTTATTTGCCATTATTTTTTTAAAAATACCTTATTTTTTCATTTTTTGGTTTTATTCTGATTTGAAAACATGCATTTGTTTATTTTAATCTACAGTTATTGTACATTTGCACCCGAAATGAAAGAAAAAGAAGGTAAAGAAATGTCATTCTTGGATCATCTTGAAGAATTAAGATGGAGACTTGTGAGAAGCGCAGCTGTTGTGGTAGTTATTGCAATTGCAATTTGGATTTTTCAAGAGTGGATTATTGACAATGTTTTCCTTTCTATGAAAGATCCTTCTTTCATAAGTTTCCGCTTGATGTGCTCTTACACTGGAATTTGTATTGAAGAAATTCCTGTAAAAATGCAAAGCACAACCATGGGCGGACAATTTGGATACGCAATGATGATGAGTATGATTGGCGGAGTCGTATTGGCTTTTCCCTTTATTTTCTATCAACTTTGGTCATTTGTGAAACCTGGTTTGAAATCCAACGAAAGAACAGTTGTGAAAGGAATCGTTTTCTATGTGAGTTTGCTTTTTTTTCTCGGGATTTTATTCGGTTACTTCGTTGTTTCTCCCATGTGCGTGCAGTTTTTTGGTACATATCAAATTTCGAAAAATATTGACAATATCTTTACAATTAACTCGTACATGAGTACCATTATTTCAACAGTTTTTTATTCAGGTTTACTTTTTTTACTGCCAGTGGTAGCCTATTTAATGGCGAAATTAGGAATCATAACTGCTGCTTTTTTGAAAAAATACAGAAAACATGCAATCGTTGGAGTACTTATTTTATCCGCAGTAATTACACCGCCTGACATGATTAGCCAAATCATTGTTTCGATTCCAATTTTGTTGCTTTATGAAATAAGTATTTGGGTAACAGCCGGCGTGGAAAAGAATCGCAGCAAAGAAAGTATCGTTTAGTTTTTATTTTAAAGTTATAATGGTTTGATTTTTGTACCTTTGGGTTGAGAATTATGAAAAAATATTTACTCATCGTTGCATTTTTGGGAATCTTTTTTAGTTCGTTTTCCCAACAAACTAAAGTTTTTGGCAAAGTTACGGATGAAGTGACTGGTGAAACTCTACCTTTTGTTAAAGTAAAATTTTATCTTTCGAAAATGGGTACTTCTACAGATACTATTGGCCGTTATTCAATAGAAACGTATTATGCCACAGATAGTTTGCAGTTTGTTTTCTTGGGTTATAAAACCAAAACAGTTGCTGTAAAACTTGACCAGTCTCAAGAAATTAATATTACCCTAAAGCCTGACGTTGAAGAGCTTGAGACTTTTTTTGTCAGGCCTCCTGATGAATTGCCTTCCATTACTTTACACAAGAAAATTATTGCCAACAAAAGGATAAATAATAAGGAGAAATTGACTTCTTACGATTATGAAGTTTACAATAAAATGCAACTTGACCTTAATAATATTGGAGATAAATTTACTGATAGAGGATTAATTCAGCGGCTAGATGTGGTTATGGATTACCTTGATTCCTCCGATGATGGATCAACATTTTTACCAGTGCTTTTGAGTGAATCGATTTCAGATTTTCATTTTAGAAATAATCCGAAAAAGAAAATAGAAATTATTAAAGCATCGAAAGTTTCAGGCATTGAAAATATTCAAATCAATCAACTTTTAGGAGATATGTATTTGGATATGAATATTTATGATAATTACATCAACCTTTTTCAACGTTCTTTTGTAAGTCCAATTGCAAACATTGCCCGCTCATATTACAAGTTTGTGTTAACGGATTCTACATATCTTGGCAACAAATGGTGCTATAAATTGACCTTTCAACCAAAACGAACGGGAGATATGACTTTTTCTGGCGAAATGTGGATTCATGATTCTACTTATGCAGTCAAAAGTATCAAGGCAAGTTTATCTCCTTGGGCAAATATCAATTATGTGCAAGATATGTATTTTGAGCAAGATTTTGAGCAAGTTGAAAAAGAAGTTTGGATGCAAGTGCGCGAAAAAATGATTGTCGATTTAAAGTTTACCGACAAATCTAAATTGTATGGTTTTTTTGCCAGAAAATTATCTTCCAGAAAAGAATTTGTAATCAATCAACCGCATGATGATGTATTTTATAATGCGGACAATACAATTGAATATTTGGATAGTGCCCTGAATAGATCCAAAGATTATTGGGTCAAAAACCGACATGAAGAATTGTCTGCTCAAGAAGCAGGAATTGACAAAATGGTTGATTCTTTAAACAACACTACATTTTTTAAAACGTTGAAAAAGCTTTCATACATGGGAGCTACTGGATATTTTCCAATGGGCAAAGTTGAAATAGGAAGCGCTTTTAGTTTGTTCAGCGTCAATCCAATTGAATCTTACAGGGTTGGTCTCGCTTTGAGAACATCCAACGATTTTTCAAGAAGAATCGAACTCGGCGGAAGAATCGCCTACGGTTTTGGTGACGAAAGATTTAAGTATGGTGCATCAATTCGATATAATTTAACACCCAAGAAAAGAGGAATGTTAACCACATTTTACAACTATGATATTGAACAAATTGGTGTTTCTCCTACTGCCGCTTCTGTTGGATCAACTTTCAATACACTTTTCAGAACGGGTCCGCTTGATAAGTTGACATTTGTCGAAAAAGCGGGAATAAGCTTAGAAAAAGACATCAAAAAAGATTTGATTATTTATGGTGGTTTTGAATGGAAAGAATACACCGCATTAGGTTTAGCGAACTACCAAAAACGAAGTTTTGATGAAACACTTGTCAATATTCCTAGAATTCAAACCTCTGAATTTACTTTGAGAATGAGATGGACAAAGGACGAAGAGTTTATTTCTGGTGCTTTTGATCGTTCATCCATTGGTTCTAAATATCCGATTTTTTCTGTGCAGGGAATTTTTGGTGTGAAAGGAATTTTCGGGAGTGATTACAATTATCAAAAGTTTGAATTTCAAATGGAACATACCAGAAATGTGGGCGTTTTGGGTCGCTTGAGATATGGCTTCACAGCAGGTTATATTTCCGGAACAGCCGCATATCCATTTTTGAAAGTGCACGAAGGAAATCAATCATATTGGCTGTTAACCAGTACTTTTAATAAATTAAACTACTTCGAATTTATTTCTGATAAGTACGTTGCTGGACTTTTAGAACAGCATTGGCAAGGTTTACTTTTTGATAGAATTCCTTTAGTTAAAAAATTGAAATGGAGATTGGTTACAACTGGCAGAATCGTTTATGGGTCAATTGATTCGAGACATTCTGGAGAAATGATTTTACCCACATTTACCAAGCAATTTGGAAAAGTTCCCTATACTGAATTAGCTGCTGGAATTGAAAATATTTTTAAATTCGGTAGAATTGATTTGGTGTATCGTGTAACCCACTTAGAACCTGGAATGAGTCCGTTTGGTATCCGCGCACGAATGACTTTCAGTTTCTAATTCATTGTTTCTTCTTATTTTTGAATCTAAATTACCCGAAAAGTGAAATTGTACACACAGGAAATAAAAAAGACTTACAAGGGCAGAGGTGTTGTTAAAGGCGTAACTATTGAAGTAAATCAAGGTGAGATTGTTGGTTTACTTGGTCCAAATGGCGCAGGAAAAACAACATCTTTTTACATGATTGTAGGTTTAGTAAAGCCGGATGAAGGATCTGTTTTTTTGGATGATACTGAGATCACAAATTATCCGATGTATAAAAGAGCCCAATTGGGAATTGGATATTTACCCCAGGAAGTTTCCGTTTTCCGTAAATTGAGTGTGGAAGATAATATTTTGGCCATTTTGGAAATGACTGATCTCACTAAACCTCAGAGAACTGAAAGATTAGAGCAATTGCTGGAGGAATTCAGTTTGACGCATGTGAGAAAAAATCTGGGCAACAGACTTTCTGGAGGAGAGAAAAGGAGAACAGAAATTGCGCGCGCATTGGCAACAAATCCAAAATTTGTGTTGTTAGACGAACCATTTGCAGGCGTAGATCCTATTGCTGTTGAAGATATTCAAAGTATTATTGCAGATTTACGCAA
The DNA here is from genome assembly GCA_945897805.1 of Chryseobacterium gleum. Taxonomy (GTDB): domain Bacteria; phylum Bacteroidota; class Bacteroidia; order Flavobacteriales_D; family Crocinitomicaceae; genus JAQVCM01. The sequence goes on along the minus strand of CAMDFX010000005.1, from coordinate 59,663 downwards.
GAAAAACATTGGAATTTTGATTACAGATCACAATGTTCAAGAAACTTTATCAATTACAGATCGTGCTTATTTATTATTTGAAGGGTCAATTTTGAAGTCAGGGACAGCTGAAGAGTTGGCTTCAGATGAACAAGTTAGAAAAGTATATTTGGGACAAAATTTCGAATTAAGAAGAAAAAATATCTGATTTTTAAGGCTTTATTCAGTCAAAAAGTCTCATGTTTAAATTGCTGAATGAATGAATTCGTTTGAAATATTTTGCCCACAAAATACTTCCTCGATATAATCCAGTTGCATTAAAATCAATTTGTATTTTCTTTAATTCTTTGCGTTTTTTGAGCATAGTACTGATGTGTTTATAAAAATCAATGTGCGCCCTAAAGACGGACCAAAAGTGGCGAGGTTTACCAGAAAAAAGAAACAGCATTGCTGCAATGCCATCTAGCAACATTCTGTAAAATAATTTCGGAAATAGCCAGCCAGCGTGGTTTTTTGTAATCATGTACAAACTGTTCCTGAAATTCAAATACGTTTTTTTAGGGGATAAATAATCCAAAGTTCCGCCACCAACATGATATACTTCCGAAGAAGGGATAATTTTGAAATTGTAGCCTAATTTCTTAATTCTCCAACACAAATCAATTTCTTCCATGTGTGCGAAAAAAAGCTCATCAAATCCACCTGCTTTGTGGAACAATTCAGATCGAATCAACATGCAAGCGCCAGAAGTCCAAAAAACTTCAGCTTCACCATCATATTGTTGTGTGTCTTTTTCAGTTTCGTTGAAAATTCTGCCCCTGCAAAAGGGATAATAGTTGTGGTCTAAATATCCTCCAGCTGCTCCAGCATGTTCAAATTTTGTTTTGTCTCCATGTGATAAAACTTTTGGTTGACAGCCAGCAATCTTTGGGTTTTCCATTGATCTTAAAAGTGGAATCAACCAATTTTCACTCACTTCAACATCACTATTTAGCAATAAATAATAAGGACTATCGACTTTTCTGAGCGCATCATTGTATCCTTTCGCAAAACCACCATTTTGATCGTTTTGGATAATTTCAATCGTTGGGAAATCATTGCTTAATAAAGAAATAGAGTCGTCAGAAGAGGCATTGTCAGCCACTATAATTCTGGCATCTCCAGAATATTTTATAACACTTGGAAGGAAGTCTTTTAAAAAGTGTTTTCCATTCCAATTAAGGATGACAATCGCAATTTGATTCAAAAGAGCAGTTTATTTTTGTTGAAATAATTCTAGACTTTCTCCACCAAAATGACTGTTGTTTCCATCGTTTGGATCGTCGATATTTCTATTTGGAGAATTTCTTTTTGCAAGTGCTTGTTGCCAGCGATAATTTTGAAGTTCTCCAATCATATCGCAGTGCAATAATTTATAGTTATTGTTGACCAAATCGGGATTGTAAAAGATAAATCTCTTGTTCGAATATTGTTTGATTTTGTCATATTGCCATATTTCATAAGGATAGTCGGAGGGAGAACTTTCTCTCGCTATAATATAGTTTGGTGCTCCGTATTGAAGATAAACACGTCCTCTATCAGTTTCAAATCCTTCCATAAAATTATTAGAAAACAGCTTTTGAACTAATTGTACTTGGCCTTTATATTGCATCCAAGCATCATAAGCCTTCATGCCGTTTGCGCTAAAAATCCAAAATGCTTGAATGTATTTTCGGGATTGTTCGCTGTCTTTTTTCTTTAAAATACTGATGATATTTTTAATTTCTGCAGGTTTGGAAATTGGAATCAAACTTTCCATGTAATAAAATACACTGTCGTTAGTTATGGATGATTGAAACGCGGGATCTAGAACAATGTTTTCCGCAGTGATCGCTTCAGTAATTTCATTGGAACGCTCAAAAAAGTACTCAGATTTTGCTAATTCTTGATTCTCTTTTGAAATCAAAGTGTACTGCAATGTATATTCGCCTGAAGGTAATTTTGAAATGTCAATTACCCGCACAACAGGTTGAACTTGATTTACTTCATGTTTTGAAAAACGAGTAAATTCCTCCATTTCTAATTTTGATTTTGTTTGAAAAATGGTTTGTTTTATCCCAACAGCTTGCACAGACTTTTCTGGGTGATAAATTTCAAAATAAACAGGCAATGTATTGGCCTCAGTTGTAAAATAGTTTGAAATTCGAGGAATCATTTCATAGCCTGACTTTGTGAAAACGCTTGATGAATCAGTTCTTGTCATTGTTTCAGAAACTTGAATATCTGAAAAAGTAGGCTTTGATCCTAAATCCCTGATTTCAATTTGTTGTTTGCCTGACATTGGTTCATTGGTAGCATTCAAATCTTGCAGTGAAACTTCTAATTCGTAATTTCCAGGTTGAAGTGCAAATCTTTTCAAATCAAAAAAATCTTCAACAATGCTATCTCGCATCAATGGAGTTTGCAGTCTGTATGCATCTGAAGCAACAATTGAGTCATTTGATTTGATAGATAATTGAATAGCCACTTCGCCCTGCAAACCGCCTTCAACGCCCTTATACTTTAAAGAAAGTCCAAGAAATTGTAATTGAACCTCAACATAATTTCCAATGGAGCTTTCGAAGAAAACTTTGTGGTCTAAGTATGCTTTTAATTGCTTGTTGTTTTTTTGTGCATTTGCCAATAAAGAGGTACAAACCAAAAAACAAATTAATATGAATCGTGTCATGTTTTGAAAGTTAATTTTGAAGCTTTAAGAAAATCCTTTTATTTCTGAAATTGCAATGCTGATTTAACAAAAACTTCATTTTTACGACTGAAAGGTATAAAATTACGAAGAAAAAATTGATTGTTTATTCAGCTATTTAGCTAAATGCAGTTATTAGCGTTTAAAGTGATGTGACCGAAAACACATAATTACCTATTATTCAGTGATTAATTATTTTTTTTCAATCTTTTTTAAATTTATGGTTGCTAGTATTCAAAGTATTAGTACTTTTGCCCCGGAGAATTGGCAGAGTGGTCGATTGCGGCAGTCTTGAAAACTGTTGTACCGAGAGGTACCGTAGGTTCGAATCCTACATTCTCCGCTAGATGAGTCTTTATGAAGGCTCATTTTTTTTTGCCGTTTTTTTACATGTTAATTTTTTGGTGGAGGATCTTTAAACCTAAGAATTTAATTCAGTTTACTCAATAGGTTTCTGTGAAGTAATCTGTTTTAAACTTACAAAATAAGTGAAGACAGAAAGGCGCTAATTACATGCTCATGATAGCATGTGTGACAAAAAATGATTTCAAGAAAAATGAAATCTCAAATAGAATCTTTCGTATTCTCAATCATATTCGCCAAGAAATCTCGTGCACGAAACAATTGCGCTTTCACAGTCCCTAAAGGTAAATTGAGCGTTTCGGCAATTTCTTCGTAGCTTAGTTCATCAAAGTAGCGCAATTCAACTAATTCACGATAACGTGGTTTAAGTTTGGAAACTAAATTACGCATCATTTTCACTTTTTGACTTTGAATGATTGCTTCCTCAGGATTTTGTGTGTTTGATTTGGCATCAAAATAAATAATCTCACCATTATCCCTTGTAAATCCAGTGTCCATCGAAGTAACTTTGATTCTTTTTTTGCGGATAAAGTCGATGCAATTATTAGACGCAATTTTAAAAAGCCAAGTACTGAATGCAAAACTAGGTGAATATTGTTCTAATCTATTGAATGCTTTGCCAAATGCTTCGATGGTTAAATCGTCAGCATCATCGGTGTTTTTGACCATTTTAAACATCGTGAAATATACAGATTCTCTGTAGCGTTCCATTAGTTCGGCATAAGCAGCTTGACTACCGTTTTTAGCAGCTTCTACAAGCACTAAATCGTGTTTCGCTTTGTCTGATAAATGTTCACCTATTTCCATGTCGATGTTGTCGATTTTTCTGCCGTGTAATACATGCTTGGCACTAGAATTGCATAAAATAAATCCAAAAACGGGAAAAATGCTACAAAGCTTTTGGCTTTCAATTTAGCAAAACACATTCCCTGAATCCACCATTTAATTCCAATTATAAAACCAAAACATGCCAAAGTGATCCATCTATATTCAGAATCAAACATCAAAATAACAAAGGAAATCCACAACATCAACAAGGTCAAAGGATAGATTCCTAACAATGCTTTTTTAATAACGTTGTAATGCCCTGCGGTGCTGTAATGTCGAGACTTTTGCTGTGACCAAGTTTTCCATGTGGTTTTTGCTTTGGAATAACAAAATGTATCTTTCTCAACCTGAATATTGTAATTCTTGTTTTTTGCAGCCTCTTGTATAAACAAATCATCATCTCCAGAATGAATTGAATAATGTGATTTGAAGCCATGAACAGATTCAAAAGTTTTTTTGGTGTATGCCATGTTTCTGCCAACCGCCATGTATGGAGTTTTTGCCAAAGCAAACGAAAAGTAATTCATAGCTATAAAAGCAGCATCAAAGCGAATGATTTTATTAAGTAGCCCTTTTTCTGTTTGATAAGGTCCATATCCAAGCACAATTTGTTTTTCATCAGAGAATTTTGACATCATTCCCTGCAACCAGAGATTACTTGCCGGGCGACAATCTGCGTCTGTAAAGATCAAATGTTCGTTTTTGGCGGCTTTTATCCCCAAAGTTAAAGGAAGTTTTTTGCCATTGCCCAAATGCCTGCTTGGTTCAACTTCAACTACTCTTAAATTAGTGTATTGCATTTTATAGGCATTTAAAATGTGGTAAGATTCATCAATAGATTGATGGTTTACAACGATTACTTCGAAGTTTGGATATTGCTGTTGAAGTATCAAAGGCAAATGGAGGTATAAATTATCTGATTCATTTCTAGCTGCAATGATTACAGTGACAGCAGGTTGCATTTCGTTTTTATAACTTTTTTTGTTGTTGTAAAATGCAAAGCGAGCATGTATTGTCAATACGTAAAGCAATTGGAGGAACGCTAAGCTTACAAAACCTATAAATAAATTCAATACAATGCCAACGTTAAATTCAGGTAAAAACTCCATTTACAATTTCCTTTGGTGCAAAGATGGGACTCTTAGCTAAATACAACTATCTTTGCACGGTTTATTTTTCAACAAAGATATGCACTTCGATTTACATTATACAGATACAAAGACAAAAGCTCGAGCGGGAAGCTTGCACACAGATCACGGTGTGATTGAAACTCCCATATTTATGCCGGTTGGCACAGCAGGTTCTGTAAAGGGTGTGCACCAACACGAATTAAAAAATGATATTGAGGCGCAAATTATTTTGGGAAATACTTATCACTTGTATCTCAAGCCTGGAATAGAAGTGCTTCAAGGCGCTGGTGGTTTGCATAAATTCAATGGCTGGGAAGGTCCAATTTTGACCGACAGTGGCGGATACCAGGTTTATTCTTTGTCTGGAGCAAGAAAAATCACTGAAGAAGGGGTTAAATTTCAATCGTTTCATGACGGAAGTTATCATTTTTTCTCTCCTGAAAGAGCGATTGATATTCAGCGCGTAATTGGCGGAGATATTATCATGGCTTTTGATGAATGTACTCCTTTTCCCTGTGATTACGGCTATGCAAAGCGATCCATGCAAATGACTCACAGATGGTTGCAACGTTGTTTTGACCAAATGGATAAAACAGAACCTTTACACGGCTACGAACAAGCACTTTTTCCAATTGTACAAGGAAGTACCTACAAAGATTTGCGAACTGAGTCAGCTGAAACTATTGCTTCTTATCCGAGTTTGGGAAATGCCATTGGTGGACTTTCTGTGGGCGAACCAGACGAAGATTTGTATGAAATGACAGATTTGGTTTGCAGTATTTTACCCAAAGAAAAACCACGATATCTAATGGGAGTGGGAACTCCTGTGAATTTATTGGAATGCATCGCTTTGGGTGTTGATATGTTTGATTGCGTTATGCCATCGCGAAATGCACGTCACGGAATGCTTTTTACCTCTGAAGGAACCATCAATATCAAAAATGAGAAATGGACGAAAGATTTCTCCGTGCTAGATTCCAATGGAACGACCTTTGTTGACAAAGTTTATTCCAAAGCATATTTGCGTCATTTGATAAAATCAAAAGAAAATTTAGGAATTCAAATTGCAACGATTCATAATTTAGGTTTTTATTTGGCGTTAATGAAAGAAGCACGCAAAAGAATTCTGGATGGAACTTTCAGTGAATGGAAAGATATTCAAGTAAAAAAATTAGGAATACGTTTATAAATTGATGCTTAAAAAGTTTGACATATATATCATTCGAAAGTTTTTAACGACTTTCTTTTTCATGCTGGGAGTTATTATGCTTCTTGCCATGGTTTTTGATATATCTGAAAAATTGAGCGAATTGATTGACAATAAAGCACCCATTTTAGAGATTTTTGGCGGTTATTACGTTAACTTTTTAATCTTCTACGGGAATACTTTTTCTTCCATGATCATTTTTGTTTCAGTAATTTGGTTCACTGCTAAAATGGCGCAAGATTCGGAGATTATTCCAATGATGTTTAGCGGCAGACCCTTTAGACGGATCATGAGGCCATACATGATTGCTGCAACAATTTTGATGCTACTTTCACTTTGGCTAAATCATTTTATAGTCCCAATTTCTAATCAAAAAAGATTAGATTTTGAAGAAAGATACTACCGAGATAGAATCTTAGTCACTAATTATCATGCTGAATTTCCGGGAAATGTATTTGTTTACTTTGATAATTATTCCAGTGAAGATGGAATTGTTTATGGTCTCAAAATTGAAAAATGGAGTGAAAATAGAAAATTAAAATCGTATTTATTTGCAAAAACTGCAACCAATATTCCCAAAACAAAAAAGTGGAGATTGAATAATTATTATGTTCGAAAAATCAATCCAAACAATCAGGCGCAGGACAATCAAGTGTTGAAGGATGATCTGAAAGCGGGTGTCAAGTTTGATACCAATTTCAATTTTCAAATTGAAGACATTGCCATTCGAGACAACTTTGCTGAAACAATGAGTTATTCTGAACTGAAACAATTTATTCAGCAAGAAAAAGACAAAGGAGCAGGAAATGTTCCCACTTATGAAATTGAATTGTATCGCCGAACTTCCTATCCTTTTGCAACTTACGTTTTAACTTTAATTGGTGTTGCAGTTTCAAGCAGAAAATCAAGAGGTGGAATTGGTGTAAACATTGCCATTGGTTTGGGGTTTGTTTTCATTTATATTTTTGCCATGAAAATAACAACTGTTGCAGCTATAAATGTAGGTTTTCCATCTTTGTTAGCGGTTTGGCTTCCCAATTTCTTGTTTGGAATTATTGGATTATATCTCTATAAAATTGCACCCAAATAAATTGTTTTTCATCAATGAAACTTGTTTTCGGCATTTTATTTATCCTTTTGCAATTTCAATTATTTGCTCAAGTAGTCAATATTGAAAATAAAAGAATTTATGACGACACTTCCGGATGGAGTGGGACAGTTGACGCTTCATTTTCAGCACAGCAAACGAGAGATTTATTGATAAGTTTGAATTTTAGAACTTTAGCGCAATATAAATCTAGAAAACATTTTTTCTTCCTGCTCAATGATTTTGGTTATTCCAAAGGCGATGTAGTCTATGCAAACCGAGGGATGTCCCATTTTCGATATGCCTATAGAATCAAAAATGGTCCATGGAAATTGGAAAGCTATTTTCAAATTCAATACAATCAGTTGCTGCTGCAAAGAAATCGTTCATTGGCAGGTGCAGGTTTGCGCTGGAAAATATACGACAACAATCAGACACGTTTTTTTACTGGAAGTTCATTCTTTTTTGAATATGAGGAAATTCAGCCTTTTACAGAGTTTAATCACGATGTGAGATGGAGCAATTATTTATCGTGGTTCATCAACAAACCAAACTATGCTTTTACAGCGGTAACTTACTATCAAGCGAATGTGCAGGATTTCAAGGATTATAGAATTTCTGGGCAATATACATTCTTTTTCAAGTTGAAAAAAAATCTCGATTTCAAAGTAGAATTCAGCAATAATTTTGATTCAAAACCACCACAAACTGTTAGAAATTGGATTTTCAGTTCCACCTTTGGAATTGTATTAAAATTAGGTTGAGACTGATTGAAAATAAGGATCTTTTTTTGGATCTTTGGATTATTCTATCTTTGGATTTCCAACAATCCAATAATCTACTAATCTAATATTCCATTTCTCCAATTCTCCACGGCTAAATAGTATGAACTTCTATAAATGGCGCTTCTTTCTAAGTAATAGTTATTTGGTATTCCGTTAAAAATATCATTCAAAAAAGTGAATTTAATTTGCTCATTTCCCTGTTGATCGTAGTACCAATTTTGTTGAAATCCATCTTTTTCAATTTTGATTGGTTCACCATAAACGATATAAATCATTCCTAAATCTGTCAATGCGCCGAGTTTATATGAACTAAATTTTTGATTGGCATAATCGATCCGTTTTAAGAATTCTTTTTGAAGCTTGTTTGATTTTGATAAGTTATTTCCAGCAGCTTTCAGCCAGAATTGATCAAAAACCATTTTTTGCATTTCGGGATTCTTTAACTTTTCAATTTCAGTAGCACTGCAGATATAATTCATGCATTGAGTAGCAATATCCATTTCACTTTTACTGTTGGTAAAAAAAGCGATTGATTCTGATTTTTCTAGCGGATTAGAAATGATATTTAGGCAATTTTCAGCAGCAATTTTGAGTAAATTGTTTTCAAAAGTCATATTTAAAATACTGTCATAAGCAGTAAAGTCTGGTTCTGTATTGGCTAATGAAAATGGTGCAGTGGCTGGTTTTGAGAGGTTTTTAAATTGTTTGACAGCAACTTTTTTGTTGTCGAAATGATGGCTTTTAATCCGCAAATTTTCATTTTTTTGAAAATGTTTAGTTGCAGGTTTATTTGTATTTAGGTCAATTAAAACAAATCGTTCCGCACAAAATGATTTTTTTCGAATCCACCATTGTTGATTTTCGAAATAGACATGCTTATTCAAATCGCTGTAGATTGTTGAAATGTAAAGATCTTCTTTTTTTGGGATTTTAATTGTCAAGCTATCTGTGAAATTTCCCTCTTCAATGTTTAGCCATTCTTTAGTCACGTTTTCAAAAACTTCTTTGGATACGCCATTTTTTCTAACCAAGATTTGAAGAGAAGCTTTTCTAGTCCACCTATCGAGCGAATCTTTTTTCGAGAGTAGATTTTCATTCAATATGTCAAAATAGATTTTGGCAGTGGAATCAGTTTCTTCGTAGATTTTGTAATCAAAAGTCAAATCTTCACTGTATTTAGACTTGATCGGATTGATTGGCTTCAAATAAGCATAACCATCTTTTAATTCTTTTTCTATTCCGCAAGCTGAAATAATGTTAATAAACAGTATGATGCTGAAATAATATTTCATAGTTGATTTTCTCACAATCTGGAGTTAAAAATACGCAATATAACCAAAATGCACTTTGCCATCTTTGATGAGAATAGGATTTCCAAATTGTTTTCCTAGTGCATAAGAAATTGAAAAAGTTCCGATTTTGGTACCAAATGAAAATCCTGCTCCTAGTCCAAACGGATTGTCGTTGTAATAATCTGTGGTTCTGTTTTCATACCAACTTTGGTCAAAGAACAGGAAAGCAAATGAATTACGATCAACTAAAAATCTGTATTCAATACTGAAAATACTTCTGGTCGTTGCCCTCAATTCTTCCTCGTTAAAACCGCGTTGAGAAACTTGTCCACCAAATCTAAAAGCTTCATTTTGATAAAAAGTAGGAGCGATGTAAAATTCTGTTTGGTTCGCAAGCCTTAAAACGTGCCTTTTTGCCAATGGAAGAAACCAATTGACTTGAATTTCTCCCCGGTAGGTGGTGTTTTTGACTAATTGCGCTGTGTCGTTTGATCTAGATTTTCTCATTCCGACTGATGCATCCAATAAAAGAGAAATTCCACGGGAAGGATTGGGTAAATAATCTAAATTTTGTTTGAATAATGCCAAACCATAAGCATTTGTTTGCACTGTTCCCAATTTTGAAAATGCTGGATTATTTTTTCCGCCACGCAAAACGGAAGATGAATTATTTCGGTAAAATGCCTTTAAATAACTTCCATTATTAAGTGCATATTGAATTCCTGCAGTAGATTTTAGTTCTAAAAAAGATGAATCTCTTTTGTAGAGTTGAAATTGACCGTCAATTCCGAATGGCGATTTAAAGAGATTGGGAATATTTAATTGTGCTTTCAAGGATTGCGTTTGTGCTTGTAAACTTTTCCAATTTAGGTCAATCATTTCAGCACGTTTCAGCACGTTTACCAATTTCAAACGTATATCTCCCGTTATTGAAACTTTACTCGTGTTTTGATTGGGCTGAAGTCCGATAACGCCATTCGCTAAACTCACAGGTTTGGATTTTAAATAAAGAAACAATTCAGCGCCTTCTTTGGTGAACAAAATTTCTGCGGGTTTGATTTCTTCTAGAAAGCTGATTTGTTTCAACCTGGCACTTATTAATTGAACATCACTTTGATTATATAAATCTCCAATTTTGATATGAATGTATGAACCAATTAATTTACTAGTAGATAAATTCTCTCCTTTTAAATTGATTTTTGTCCAGCGAACGTTTTTTCCTTTGATAATTTGGATCTGTGCTTTCAAATTTAAACTGTCAATTTCAATTTTGTTGAGCGTAACTGATGCAAAAGGAAATCCATTGTTTTCCAAAGTTTGTTGCATCTTTTGGAGCAAGTTTGCAATTTCGACCGGATTAAATTCTAAATTATTGATTAATTTCTCATTAACAGTATTAAATTTTCGATAAAATTGTAAATCTTTCTCATTCATTGAAAGTTCGGCAGATTGAAATTTTGGACCAAGATAAAATTGAATCGACATTTCCTTTGGTTGGAAATGAATCGAATCAATAGAAGCGAGAATGTACCCTTTTTTGATTCCGAAATTTTTGAAATCCTTTGTGTATGTCAGTGCTGATAGGCTGTCTTTGAAAATCACAGTTGGATTTTTCTTTAAGAATTTATAATCTTCATTTGTAAAATTTAGCTTATAATTTTTTTGACCCCATCCTAAAATAGAAACAAATAAAAAAAAATAGAGCGTAAATAATTTCATGAATTCCTTTAACGTCAAACAAAGTTCATTATTTCAACATTAATATGTTAGATAAATGAAAAATAAATTTCTGACTTTGTACTTTTTTTTTTAAATTTGTTACATCCAAACAGACAAATTAAAATAGATCGAATATGAAAAAAGTATTGACCTTGACACTTATAGGGTTGTTATCTACTTTTGTGATTGCTTCATGCGGCACTAAGAAGAAAGGAAGTTGCGACGCTTACGGAAGTATTGACAACGTAGAAAATACAGATATAGCTAGTAAATAGTCTATTTTCTCCTAGAGAATCAAGGTCAGCATTTGTTGACCTTTTTTTGTGCTTTTAATTTTGCTTCGGAAATCGCTTTTTAATTCAATTAAATTATTATTGACTAAATGCTATTGGTTTTTGAGGTTACAGAATAATCACATTTTTCAATCAATTTTAAAACAGTCCTAAATTCTTCTTTAATCCTTGAACTTATAAATTAGAACATAATTCCTCAAATTTTAATCCTTCATCCGTGGCCAAAATAAATCTCATTCCACAATCATCCTAAAAGTCAAATTTATTCTCGCTGCTTTGATTTTTAAACTTTTGGGCAACGCATGAAGCCATTCAATTTGTGTTTCACCTTTCATGACCAGCAAACTGCCGTTTTCAAGTATGGTGGAAACTTGGGTTTTATCCTTTTTGTGTTTAAAAACAAATTTTCTCTGCGCACCAAAACTTACAGATGCAATGGCTGATTTCGGGACAATCATTTTTTCATCATCGCTGTGCCAGCCCATACCCTCGTTGCCATCGTGGTATAAATTGAGTAAACAGGAATTGAATTTTTCTTTGGAAATTTGTTCAACTTTGTTTTTGATTTCATTCAAAGTCACTGTCCATGGAAGTGCAATTTTGGTGGTGTGCGAATAAGTGTAAGCAAATGGTCTGTCGCCATACCAAGCAGTTTTTCTCTTGGTTGTAATCCTTTTGCCAAAAATCAATACTTCGTCATTTTCCCAAGCTATTTCCTCAGATAAAAGATTGAAAAAAGTTTCGATTTCAACTTTGCTAAAAATGATTCCATGAGATTTGGCAATACTTGCTCCCATTAATAAATTCCTATTCGGAGATTGATTGAATAAATCCACTTCAGGCATTTTTAATGAATCAAGCCAGTTTACTTCTAATTTGCTTCATGAAATCGGATGCATAAACGAAATCAACAACTTCTTGGTTGTCTGTTGTGACAATCGTTTTGTTGTTTCCTTGCCACCAATTTTTGCCTTTGTAAATGAAATGAATATGGTCACCGATTTCAATTACGCTGTTCATATCATGCGTAATAACGATGGTTGTCATATTGTATTCGTAAGTTATTTCCTTAATCAAAGCATCAATTAAAATCGAAGTTTGTGGATCCAATCCAGAATTTGGCTCATCACAAAACAGGTATTTTGGATTCATCGCAATCGCTCGTGCAATGGCAATTCTTTTTTGCATTCCACCACTGCATTCAGCTGGATACAATTTATTTCTTCCTGCGAGGTTCACTCTTTCCAAGCAAAAATTAGCTCTATCTTGCATTTCACTATTTGACATTTTGGTAAACATTGAAAGCGGAAAAATGATATTTTGTTCAACGGTCATCGAATCAAAAAGTGCAGCTCCTTGAAAAAGCATTCCAATTTCAGTTCTTATTTTTCTTCTTTCTTCAGAAGTCATTTTGCAAAAATCTTGATTTTCGTACAAAATAGAACCTTCATCTACCTCATGTAACCCAACAATACATTTTGCCAAAACCGATTTCCCCTGACCAGAAGCACCAATAATCAAATTGACTTTGCCTGTTTCAAATTTCGCTGAAACATTGTCTAAAACTTTGTTATCCCCAAAAGTTTTCGAAACGTTTTTAACTTCAATCATTACAACAGAATCATTTGGGTGAGTAAGAAATTGGCCACTAAAATTGCAATACTACTGCTCACAACCGCCTGGGTTGAAGAACGACCAACATCCAGAGAGCCGCCTTTCGAGTAGTAACCGTAAAAAGAGGAAATAGAAACGATTAAGAATCCAAAAACAACAGTTTTAGTCAAGGCATAAACAATATCTCCAGTTTTGAAATAGTATCTAATTCCAATCAAATAGGTTTCTGTTGTGGATAAATCTGAGATAATAAGTGAAAGCCAACCACCAACAATTCCTAATGTCATTGAAAAAGTAATCAAAATAGGAAAGAAAATAACAGCAGCAACAATTTTTGGGAGTACTAAATAGGTCAAGGAATTAACGCCCATTATTTCAAGTGCGTCAATCTGTTCGGTTATTCTCATCGTTCCAATTTCAGAAGCAACATTGGAACCAACTTTTCCAGCTAAAATCAAAGAGATGATCGTTGGAGATAACTCCAAGATTGTACTGGAACGTGTAATGTAGCCGATAGTATAATCCGGTAGGATGGGATTATCCATGTTTGATGCGGTTTGGAGAGCGATAACTCCGCCAATAAAAACGGACATCAAAGCTACAATTGGTAGAGAATTAATGCCAATGGTTTGAATTTCATCAAATGTTCTTTTGCGAAAAATTTTGATTTTTTCTGGTTTAGAAAAAACAATCCAAAGCATTAAGCAATATTTTCCTATGTTTTCAAGTATCTTCACTGACCGCTAAATTAAGGTATAATTTCGTTTTTTTGAATAGAATTTTGATTTTTATGATTCAATATTAATTACTTCACTTAATTTTATCCCCAGAATGAGAAAAATAGGGAACAAAAAACAAATAATTCTTGAGAAATTGAAAGTTTTCGTTCCTCCTGGATTTGAGGAAATGGTTGTCAATTTATTGTTTGAAAATCCTGTTAGTTTCAAAATTGTCGCTCCTCGTTCAACAAAGTTGGGAGATTTTAGAACTGGTATGAATGCCGAAAAATCGCAGATAACTGTAAATGGTGATTTAAATCCTTATGCTTTTTTAATTACTACTTTGCATGAATTTGCTCATTTAAAAACATTTTTAGAATTTGGTCACCGCGTGAAACCGCACGGTGATGAATGGAAAAATATTTACAGAAAATTGTTGTTGCCAGCAATAGACTCAGGTTTGCTTCCCAAAGATATTTTAAATGCTTTGGTGCAATCATTAACAAATACCAAAGCATCCTCTTGTTCTGATATCAGTTTGACAAGGGTTTTAAAAACTTACGATAAACCAAAAGAAGGAATTGTTTTGCTTGAATCATTGCCGAAAAATACTACTTTTGTGCTTCAAGGCAAACATTTTATCAAGCGAGAATTGAGAAGGAAAAAATTTTTGTGCGATGAAATTTCTAGCAGCAAAAAGTATTTAGTTCATGCGCTCACTGAAGTGAAACCATTAATTTGAGAATATATAAACATGGAAAATAATTATTGTATCATCATGGCTGGCGGCATCGGAAGTCGTTTTTGGCCAATGTCAACACCACAAAAACCAAAGCAATTTTTAGATGTTTTGGGAATTGGAAAATCTTTGCTTCAAATGACCTTTGAAAGATTGACCAAGATTGCGCCTGAAACACAAATTTACATTATGACCAACGAAGGTTACGTAGATTTGGTAAAGGAACAATTACCAATGATTTCCAGGAGTCAGATTTTGACGGAGCCTAAAAGAAAAAACACTGCGCCTTGCATTGCTTATGCAGCTTCCAAAATTCATTCAATAAATCCAAATGCATCATTGATTGTTGCGCCTTCTGATCATTTGATTTTAAAAGAAGACAAGTTTACAGAAATTATTCAGATTGCAATCAAAACAGCGAATCAAAATAATCGATTGGTTACCTTAGGAATTAAACCAACTCGTCCTGATACCGGTTATGGTTACATTGAATTTGCAGAAAAAGGTGATATTTTAGGCGGTCAAGTTCGTGAGGTGAAACATTTTACAGAAAAACCTGACAGAGAAGTGGCAGAATTGTTTTTGAAATCCGGAAATTATTATTGGAATTCTGGGATTTTTATTTGGACTGCAAAAACAATTTTAGATGCGCTAAAGAAATTCAAACCAGATTTATTGGACTTATTTTCAGAAGAGAACGGTTTCTATAACACTTCAGAAGAGCAATCGTCCATTGATCATTGTTTTGAAGTTTGTGAAGATATTTCCATTGATTTTGCAGTGATGGAAAACGCCAAAAATGTGGATGTTGTTTTGGCAAATTTTGATTGGTCTGATTTGGGAACTTGGGGAAGTGTTTATACACATTTAGATAAAGATTACAATGGAAATGCAGTTATTGGAGATAATGTTTACATGATTAATTCTAGTAATTGTATCGTAAATTTGCCAAATTCAAAATTGGCTTTGATTGAAGGGTTGAATAATCACATTGTGGTTGAATCAGACAATATGTTGATGATTTTACATAAAAATGACGAGCAAAATTTGAAGAAATACATGTCTCCGATGGAAGAATCTAGTCCAAGTTTTTTCAAGAAAGATTGATCTCGAAATTTAGAAATAAAAAAAGCGCCTGATTCTATTTGAATCAGGCGCTTTTGGTTTAGCATCCATATTTTTATCTATTCTGACTTGATTTCCATTCTCTGTATAAGTCAAAATAGCTTTTAGTTTCCATTACGACAACGCCTCCTGTGGTATCGCCATATTTAGCAGGAATCCCGCCTGTGTATACCATCATTTCTCCGATTGAACAACTTGGAACATTTGAAACAGCATTCATTTTGACACCATCCATCATGTAAATCATGTCGCCTTTTCTTGCTCCTCTAAAAACCAATTGCCCATCGTCTGCAACTTTAATATCAGATGACATGGCCGCAATCATTGCCGTTTGGTTGAATTTCAATGGACTTCTTTTGATTTCTTCAGAACTCATTTTGATTACTGGATTTACGCCATATTTCAATAAATGAATTTCATTGCGATCATAGAGAATTGTAAGCTCACCTAAATCTTCTCCACTTGGCTCAAATACAATGGTTTGTAAATTTTCAATTCCATCCATGTTGATTTCACCTTGGATATTTTTCATCGTATCTCCTTCTGCAACGATATTGAAAAGGTATTTTCCGGCTGGAATTGCAGAGATTCTAAACTTCCCATTCATATCTGTCAAATCTTTATAGATTGTGCCGTTTGATTCTGTGTAAACAGTTGCATGTGTTAGTTTCATGCTATCTGCATTGATGATAGTCCCGATGATTTCTCCAAAAGCACCTTGTGCACTCGCGATTCCCGGTAAAGCTAGAAGTGCTGTAAAAATTAACTTTTTCATAATTTGTAAGTTTTAAGATTAAACATTTCTATAAGGATGCGTAATTACTTTTAATTCCATAAAATTAAACTATAAAGTTTAATATAGTTCCATAAATTATTTATTTTCAAATGTTTATTAGATATTTTTAAACAAAAAAAATCCTGACCGAAGCCAGGATTTTATTATATGTAATTAAAATTTTATGCTTCTTCCTCTTCTTCGTCATCTGCATCAGATCCTTTTGCAGCACCACGAGCCATTTTAACAGAAACTACAACTGCGTTCGCTGGTTCCAAAAATTTCAAATCGTTGCTGTCAATTTGACTAACACGAATTGATTGACCGATACGCAATTTAGTAATGTCGATTGAAATTGAATCTGGCAAAGAATTTGGCAAACCAACAACTGTCAAACGACGGAAAACTTGCAATAATTTACCCCCGGCAAGAACTCCACGAGAAGCACCGGTTAAGCGCACTGGCAGACCTACTCTTACAGGTTTGTTAGCATCCAATTGGAAGAAATCAATGTGTCTTACTGTTCCTTTGATAGGATCTTGCTGAATATCTTGGATAATAGCAGTTGCTTTTTGTCCTTCGATATCTAACTCAACTTGGTAAACTTCTGGCGTAAAAACCAATTTTTCAATGTCATTTTTCTTTGCGGAAAAGTGAGTTTGTGTGCCTTGACCATAAAGTACACACGGTACTAAGTCTGCTCTTCTTAGAGCTGCAGCATCTTTTTTCCCTACGTTCGTTCTTACCGAACCGCTCAATTTTGATACTTTCATTTTACTTGTTATTTATTATTTATTATTTATTATTTATGATATTACAAAGTGAGAACTGATAGATTGATTATTTACCAATCTGCGTATTACATCAGCGAAAAGTGCATCAACTGGAAGCACTCTGATTTTATCTGAATGTTGTTTCAAAGGAATCGTATCAGTAACGATTAGTTCTGCCAAACGAGAATTATTGATTCTTTCATAAGCTGGCCCTGAAAGCACCGCGTGTGTGCAGAAAGCGCGAACACTTAAAGCACCTTTCTCCATAAATAAATCTGCAGCTTTAGTTAAGGTACCCGCTGTATCACACATGTCGTCAATTAAAATAACGTCTTTTCCTGACACATCACCAATAACAGTCATTTCTGCTACTTCATTTGCTTTTTTTCTTTGCTTATGGCAAATAGCCAAACCAGTATTTAATTTTTTGGCATATGAATTGGCACGTTTTGCACCACCAGCATCAGGAGCTGCAATAATCAAATTATCGTTGTTTAATGAAACAAGTTCTTGATAGAAGATAGTCGATGCAAAAAGGTGATCAACAGGGACTTCGAAAAAACCTTGGATTTGGTCTGCATGCAAATCCATCGTAATTACGCGATCGACACCCGCAGCCATAAGCATATTCGCAACAAGTTTTGCGCCAATTGCAACGCGTGGTCTGTCTTTTCTATCCTGTCTAGCAAAACCAAAATATGGAATCACAGTAATTATTTTTCTAGCAGATGCTCTTCTAGCTGCATCAACCATTAATAAAAGTTCGAAAAGATTGTCAGCAGGGGGCATGGTTGATTGAACAATAAAAACATCTTGTCCACGAACAGTCTCTTCAAATGATGGTTGAAATTCACCATCACTAAATTCCATTACTTTCACATCACCCAAAGGAGTGCCGTAAGATTTTGCGATTCTATTTGCTAAATCTTGAGTTGCTCGTCCCGAGAAAATTTTAACACCAACTGACATTTTTCTTAGTTTTGGAAGTTGCAAAGGTAATATTTTTTTGTCGATTTTTAAAATCAAATTTTAGTAATCATTTAAGGTGTTGATATTGTATTGTTTAAGATCTAATATTTCTTGAAAAATTAAAAAATACTATTGTTAATAAATGGTTTAAATCGTTAGTTAATATATGGTAATTATAAGAAGGTTGTTGTTTCAAAATACATAACTTTGCGTTTTTTATTATTTCAAGGCATGCAAACAATTTTAGTGATAGGGGCGGGGATGTCAAGTTCATCATTGATTCGTTATTTTTTAGATAATGCAATTGAACATCATTGGCAAGTAAGAGTTGTGGATCAAGATATAGAGTTGGTTGAAAGAAAATTAAATAATCATTCTGAGGGAGTTGCACTTTCTTTTAATGCCTTGAATTCAGAGGAGCGAAGGCCAGAAATTGAGAAAGCGGATCTTGTTGTGAGTATGCTTCCTGCGCGTTTTCATGTTGAAATAGCCAAAGATTGTATTGATTTGAAGACGAATCTGATTACGCCATCATACGTTTCTGCAGAAATGAGAATGCTTGATCAAGAAGCCAAAAATGCAGGAATTATTATCATGAACGAAATTGGCGTTGATCCCGGAATTGACCACATGAGCGCTGCGAAGATTTTGGATGAAATCAAAGAAAGAGGCAGGAAGATGCATAGTTTCAAATCTTTCTGCGGTGGCTTGATTGCGCCAGAAAATGATGATAATCCCTGGAATTATAAGTTTACATGGAATCCTAGAAATGTTATTGTCGCTGGTCAAGGCGGTGCTGCTTGTTTTATTGAAGAAAATCAGTACAAATACATTCCTTATGGACAGCTTTTTCAAAGATTAGATGAAATCGAGATAGAGGGCTATGGCAAATTTGAAGGTTATGCAAATAGAGATTCATTGTCTTACAGAAGTGTTTATGGATTAGAAAATATCCCCACTATATATCGAGGTACGTTGAGAAGAACCGATTTCTGCAGAGCCTGGAATGTTTTTGTGCAATTAGGCATGACTGATGATTCATATAAGTTGGAAAAATCTGAAGAATTGACACCTCGAAGTTTTTTGAATGCTTTTTTGCCTTATAAGATTGAAGATACTGTTGAAAATAAAATGAAAAAGTATTTCACTTTTGAAGATGAAGCATTATTCAATAAGTTCGTTTGGTTAGGGCTTTTTGACGCCAACAAGACTTTTGGTCTGAGAAATGCATCTCCGGCGCAACTTTTAGAAAGTTTATTAGTTAACAAATGGATTCTATCTCCAAATGATAAAGACATGTTGGTAATGCACCACGAATTTGTCAGTGAATTAAATGGCAAAAATGAGACTATTATTTCTTCGATGGTAAATATTGGCGAGAATCAGATTTACACTTCCATGAGTAACACCGTCGGATTACCAGTTGCAATTTGTGGTAAGATGATTTTAAGTGGAGCGCTAAAACTTAAAGGTGTTCAAATACCAGTAATGAAAGAAGTGTATGAACCTATTTTAATTGAATTGGAGTCTTTTGGGATAAAATTTATTGAAAAATACATTTAATACGACTAATCTAACTCACAATAAAGAAAAAGATATGGTTATGCTTTAATGTCATATTTATCAAGGTTTTTACATTCTATTTTTTCGTTATTTTTAAAAGTAAAAATACTTGAATTTCTGTATTTTAAACAATTTGATGTGAAAAAAATCATTAAATTACAGTTAAGCACTTGGTTTCTAAAATTAATTTCCTATATTTGCACCCCCCAAAGTATGTTTGGGCAGTTTATTTATTTATAAAACACGGAGAATTAGTATGCCAACTATTCAACAATTAGTTCGCAAAGGTCGTACGGCAAATGTTAAGAAAAGCAAATCTGCTGCTCTTGATTCTTGTCCGCAACGCAAAGGGGTATGTGTAAGGGTTTACACCACTACTCCTAAAAAGCCGAATTCAGCTATGAGAAAAGTAGCGAGAGTTCGTCTCACTAATGGTAAGGAAGTAAATGCTTACATCGGTGGTGAAGGACACAATTTACAAGAGCACTCTTTGGTGCTTGTACGTGGAGGAAGAGTAAAAGATCTTCCTGGGGTAAGATACCACATTGTACGAGGTGCAGAAGATACAGCTGGAGTAGAAGGAAGAACTCAGCGTCGTTCCAAGTATGGTACGAAAAGACCAAAAGCGAAAAAATAATTTTAAAGCTTTCTAAGAAATGAGAAGAAGAAAAGCCAAAAAGAACCCCATCCTCCCGGATCCAAAGTTCAATGATATTCAAGTAACGAAATTCGTTAACAACTTGATGTATGACGGGAAGAAAAACTTAGCGTTCAAAATTTTCTATGATGCATTGGCAATTGTAGATACTAAGTTAGAAGAAACAACAGGATTAGAAGCTTGGAAAAAAGCATTGGAAAATGTTACTCCAAGTGTAGAGGTAAGAAGCCGCCGTGTAGGTGGAGCTACTTTCCAAATCCCAACACCTGTTCGTGAGGACAGAAAAAATTCATTAGCTATGAAATGGCTGATTGGTTATTCTCGTAAACGTAACGAGAAATCAATGGCTGGTAAATTGGCATCTGAAATTATCGCAGCTTCTAAAGAAGAAGGCGCAGCGTACAAAAAGAAAGAAGATACACTTCGTATGGCTGAAGCTAACAAAGCGTTCTCACACTTTAGATTTTAATTGTCATGGCTAGAGATCTTAAATATACCCGTAACATCGGAATTGCAGCACATATTGATGCTGGAAAAACGACTACTACTGAACGTATTTTGTATTACTCAGGAATGAGTCACAAAATTGGTGAAGTACATGACGGTGGTGCAACAACGGATTGGATGGAACAAGAGCAAGAAAGAGGTATCACGATCACTTCTGCTGCTGTTACAATTGACTGGATGTACCGCGATGACAAATACCATGTGAATATTATTGATACTCCAGGACACGTTGACTTCACAGTTGAGGTGAATCGTTCGTTAAGAGTATTAGATGGTTTGGTTTTCTTGTTTTCCGCAGTTGATGGTGTAGAGCCTCAATCGGAAACAAACTGGAGATTAGCGAATAACTACAATGTTCCAAGAATTGGTTTCGTTAATAAAATGGACCGTTCTGGTGCTGACTTCTTAAACGTTGTTAAGCAAGTTAAAGACATGTTAGGAAGTTATGCCGTTCCTTTACAATTGCCTATCGGTGCTGAAGATTCATTCGAAGGAGTGGTTGATTTAGTAAACTGGAGAGGAATTGTTTGGAATGAGCATGACAAAGGAATGACTTTCAAAGAAGTTGAAATTCCTGCTGATATGATTGAAGAAGCAACCGAATACCGTGAGAAATTATTGGAAGCAGTTGCAGAATTCGATGAGTCTTTGATGGAAAAATACTTTGAAGATCCAAATTCAATTACTGAAGATGAAATTTTAGTTGCATTGCGTGCTGCTACTATCTCTGGAAAAATTGTGCCAATGTTATGTGGTTCATCTTTCAAAAATAAAGGTGTTCAAACAATGTTGGATTATGTAATGGCTATTTTACCATCACCATTAGATAATGGTGCTATTGAAGGTATCAATCCAAAGACTGATGAAGAAATTGTTCGTAATCCTTCTTTTGATGAGCCTTTTGCTGGTTTGGCTTTCAAAATTGCAACAGATCCTTTTGTTGGACGTTTGTGCTTCGTTCGTGCCTATTCTGGTAAATTACCAGCAGGTTCTTATGTTTACAATTCTCGTTCAGATAATAAAGAGCGTATTTCTCGTATCTTCCAAATGCATGCAAATAAACAAATTCAAATTGATGAGTTAGGAGCTGGAGATATTGGCGCAGTAGTTGGATTTAAAGATATTCGAACAGGAGATACTTTATGTGCTGAAGGGCATCCAATCGTATTAGAATCTATGGATTTCCCAGATCCAGTTATTGGATTGGCAATTGAACCAAAAACGCAAGCTGATACTGATAGATTATCTATCGGTTTGAACAAATTGGCTGAAGAAGATCCTACTTTCAAAGTTAAATCTGATCACGAAACTGGACAAACTATCATTGAAGGTATGGGTGAGCTTCACCTAGAAATCATTGTTGACCGTTTGAAAAGAGAGTTCAAAGTTGAGGTTAATCAAGGTGCTCCTCAGGTTTCATACCGTGAAGCAATTACTGGAAGCGTTGAACACCGTGAAGTATACAAAAAACAATCAGGTGGTCGTGGAAAATTCGCGGATATTTTGGTGAGAATTTCTCCTCAAGAAAACCAAGAAAAAACTGGATTGGAATTTATCAACTTAATCAAAGGTGGTAACATTCCTAGAGAGTTTATTCCTTCAGTTGAGAAAGGTTTCAAAGAATCAATGAAAAATGGAGTTTTAGCTGGATACCCAGTCGATTCGTATAAAGTTGAATTGTTAGATGGATCTTTCCACGCTGTCGATTCAGATTCATTGTCTTTCGAGGTTGCTGCTAAAATGGCTTACCGTGAAGCGTTGAAAAAATGTCAACCAATTTTGTTGGAGCCTATCATGAAATTGGAGGTTTTAACTCCAGAAGAAAATATGGGTGATATCGTAGGTGACTTGAACCGTCGTCGTGGTATGATGAAGGGTATGGATGATAGAGCAGGATCAAAAGTTGTAAGAGCTGACGTTCCTTTATCTGAAATGTTCGGTTATGTAACTCAGTTACGTACATTGTCTTCAGGACGTGCAAGTTCAACAATGGAGTTCTCACATTTTGCAGAAACTCCAGCTAATGTTACAAAAGATGTTGTAGCAAAAGTGAACGGTAAGGTAAACGCTTAATAAGTTTAGAAATGAGCCAGAAAATTAGAATTAAATTAAAATCATACGATCATAACTTAGTTGACAAATCAGCTGAAAAGATTGTTAAAACGGTAAAGGCTACTGGTGCTGTAGTAAGCGGTCCAATTCCATTGCCAACACATAAAAGAATCTATACTGTATTGAAATCTCCACACGTTAATAAAAAAGCGCGTGAGCAGTTTGAATTGTGTTCTTACAAGAGATTGTTAGATATTTACAGTTCATCTTCAAAAACAGTAGACGCATTGATGCGCTTGGAGCTTCCAAGTGGAGTAGACGTAGAAATTAAAGTTTGATAAGAACTTTATATTTATAATTCATAATTTATAATTAACAAAGTATGCCTGGATTAATTGGTAGGAAAGTCGGAATGACTAGCATCTACAGTGCCGAGGGTAAGGCAACACCATGCACAGTGATAGAAGCTGGTCCTTGTGTCGTAACACAGTTAAAGACACAAGACAGAGACGGGTACGAGGCAGTTCAATTAGGATTTGGTGAGCGAAAAGATAGTCGCACACCAAATGCATTGAAAGGTCATTTCAAAAAAGCGAACACAACACCAAAACAAACGGTGGTTGAGTTCAAAGGTTTTGATGGACTAAGTCTTGGAGATGTAGTAAGCGTTGACATCTTCTCAGAAGGTGAATTCGTTGGAGTAGCTGGTACTTCAAAGGGAAAAGGTTTTCAAGGTGTTGTGAAAAGACACGGTTTTGGTGGAGTAGGTCAAGCTACACACGGTCAACACAATCGTTTGCGCGCACCAGGGTCAATTGGAGCAGCTTCTTATCCTGCAAGAGTATTCAAAGGAATGCGAATGGCAGGACAAATGGGAAACAAGCGAGTTTTGATTGAAAACTTAGAAGTTTTGAAAGTTTTAGCTGACAAAAATTTAATTGTAGTGAAAGGTTCTATTCCTGGAGCTAAAGGTTCAACCGTATTAATTGAGAGATAAAATGGAAGTTAAAGTATTTGACCAAACAGGAAAAGCTACTTCTAAAAAAGTAACTCTTTCGGATGCAATCTTTGGAATAGCTCCAAATGATCATGCAATTTATTTAGATGTTAAACAGCATTTAGCTAATCGTCGCCAAGGAACGCACAAAGCGAAGGAAAGAGCAGAAATTGCTGGTTCGACTCGAAAAATTAAAAAACAAAAAGGAACAGGTGGCGCACGTGCTGGTAGTATCAAATCTGGTACAATCGTAGGTGGAGGTCGAATTTTCGGACCACGTCCACGTGATTATCACTTTAAATTGAACGTAAAATTGAAACGTCTTGCACGTAAGTCAGCTTTTGCGTACAAAGCACAATCAGAAGCAATCTTGGTATTGGAAGATCCAAATTTTGCAAGTATCAAAACACAAGAATTTAAAAATATGTTGAGCAATTTAGAATTGCAAAATGATAAAATTCTTTTGATTTTAGGTTCTGAAAATGACAATGTATATTTGTCTTCTCGTAACCTGAAGCGTGTGAAAGTTGTTACTGCTGATTCAGTAAATACATTTGATGTATTAAATGCGAAAAAAGTGGTGTTGGCTAAGAGTTCAATAGAAGTAATTGAAAAGATTCTAAACTGATTTAGTGATGAATATAATTATCAGAAAGCCTCTAATTACGGAGAAAGCAACAGCAGCGAGCGAGTCTCGTAACTGTTTCACTTTTGAAGTTGCAAAGAGCGCAAACAAGATTGAAATTAAAAAAGCTGTCGAGAAGATGTATGGTGTTAACATAGTTAAAGTTCGTACAATGACATATGGCGGTGGTAAATCCTCTATGAAACAAACAAATAGAGGTATCGTTGTGCAACCAAATAACCCTTGGAAAAAAGCGGTTGTAACAGTTGCAGATGGAGAGACGATTGATTTGTTTAATAACATTTAAGAAAAAAGAATGGGTCTTAAAAAATTCAAGCCTACAACTCCAGGGCAAAGACACAAGATTAACAGTACTTACAAAGAGGTAACTACAAACATCCCTGAAAAGAGTTTGGTTGAAGGTATCAATAAGTCTGGTGGTCGAAACAATGACGGTAGAATGACCATGAGATACATTGGAGGTGGTCACAAACAAAAATACCGTATCATTGATTTTAAAAGAGACAAGCAGGATATTCCTGCAACTGTTAAGACGATTGAGTATGATCCTAATCGTACTGCACGTATCGCTTTATTGTGGTATGCTGACGGTGAGAAAAGGTACATCATTGCTCCTGAAGGTTTAAAAGTTGGAGACGCTGTATTGTCTGGAAAAACAGCTACACCTAATGTTGGTCATGCCATGTTTTTGAGTGATGTTCCGTTGGGAACAGTAATTCATAACATTGAATTGAAACCAGGGAAAGGAGGAGCAATTGCTCGTGGAGCTGGAACTTATGCACAGTTGAATGCGCGTGATGGTCGTTATGCAATTATTAAAATGCCTTCTGGTGAAACTAGAATGATTTTGACAACTTGTATGGCAACGATTGGTTCCGTTTCAAATTCTGAACATAGTTTAGTAGTATCTGGAAAAGCAGGTCGTTCAAGATGGTTAGGCCGTCGTCCACGTGTACGTGGAGTAGTAATGAATCCTGTTGATCACCCGATGGGTGGTGGTGAAGGAAAGAATTCTGGAGGTCACCCAAGATCACGTAATGGAGTTCCTGCGAAAGGATACAAAACTCGTGCTAAAACTAAGTATTCAGATAAGTTTATCATCGACAAAAGAAAAAAATAAGTCATGAGTAGATCGTTGAAAAAACCGCCGTTCGTACATTACAAGCTAAGTAAACGAGTGGACGAAGCTCACGCTTCAAACAGCAAAGCTGTGATCAAAACTTGGTCAAGAGCTTCTACTATTACCCCAGAAATGGTTGGGTTAACAGTTGCTGTGCATAACGGGAATAAGTTTATTCCAGTTTTCGCTACTGAAAACATGGTTGGTCACAAGTTAGGTGAATTTTCACCAACGCGTAACTTCCGTGGTCATGGAGCGGATAAGAAAAATAAGAAAAGATAGTTTTTTAAATTTATTAGTGACATGGGCGCTAGAAAAAGAGAAAGAGCTGAAAAGTTAAAAGAAGAGAAAAGCACAACTGCTATTGCAAGTTTGAAAGCTTCTCCGATTGCTCCAAGAAAGATGAGATTAGTTGCAGATCTTGTAAGGGGAGTTGATGTTAATAAAGCTCTAAATATTTTGCAACATAATTCGAAATTTGCCTCTAAAAGTTTAGAGAAGCTATTGCGTTCAGCAATTGCTAATTGGGAACTTAAGAATGAAGGTAAAAGTATTGAAGACGAAAAATTAGTTGTTAGATCAATTCAAGTTGATAGCGCAGCAATGATGAAACGTATTCAAACTGCACCCCAAGGAAGAGCGCATAGAGTAAGAAAAAGATCGAACCACGTTACCATCATAGTTGATGGTGCTAAATAAGTAAGGATAACATGGGACAAAAAACGAATCCAATAGGAAATAGACTTGGTTTCATCCACGGATGGGAGTCTAACTGGTACGGTGGAAATGATTACAAAGATAAAATCGTTGAAGACGATAAAATCCGTAAATATCTTTCTGCCCGTTTATCCAGAGCTAGTATCGCGAAGATTATTATCGAGCGTACGCTTAAACTTGTTACTGTAACTATCAACACGGCTCGCCCGGGGGTAATTATTGGTAAAGGTGGTCAAGAAGTTGACAAACTGAAAGAAGAATTAAAAAAATTGACGAAAAAAGAGATTCAGATCAACATTTTCGAGGTGAAACGTCCAGAATTGGATGCTCGTTTAGTTGCTGATGGAATCGCTCGTCAAATTGAAGCCCGAATTTCTTTCCGTCGTGCAATCAAGATGTCAATTGGTTCTACGATGAGAATGGGTGCAGAAGGTATCAAAGTAAAAATTTCCGGACGTCTCAATGGTGCTGAAATGGCTCGTACCGAGATGTACAAAGATGGACGTACTCCGTTACATACGTTCAGAGCGGATATTGATTACGCGGTAAGCGAAGCACATACTACATACGGCCGTATCGGTATCAAGGTATGGATTTGTAAAGGTGAAGTTTTCGGTAAGAGAGATTTATCTCCAAACATTGGAATGGCTGCAGGTTCTGCTAAAGGCAGTGGCGCACCATCTCAAGGTAATCGTAAACCAGCCGGAAATGGTGGTAAAAGAAAGAAAAAATAATTGATACAGTAAAATTTTCGGAAAATGTTACAGCCAAAAAGAACCAAATTCAGAAGGGTACAAAAAGGAAGAAACAGAGGTGAAGCTGAAAGAGGTAGCACCATTGCTTTTGGATCTTTTGGACTTAAAACCCTGGAGCCAGCATGGATTACTTCACGCCAGATCGAAGCTTCACGTATCGCAGTTACGCGTTACATGAAACGTGAAGGTCAGGTTTGGATTAGAATCTTCCCTGATAAGCCAGTAACATCTAAACCTGCAGAGGTAAGGATGGGTAAAGGTAAGGGTGCTCCAAGTCACTGGGTAGCAGTAGTTAAACCAGGTCGTATTATGTTTGAAGCAGATGGAGTTCCTTACGAAATCGCAAAGGAAGCACTTCGTTTAGCAGCACAAAAACTTCCTGTAAAATGTAAATTCATTGTTCGCAATGATTATGTGATACCAGGTAAATAGTTAGTAAGATGAAACAAGAAGAAATCACAAAACTTTCGTTAGTAGACTTAAAGAGTCGCATCGGAACTACAGAGGAGCAATTGTTGAAAATGAAAATTTCTCACAGTGTTACTCCAATGGAAAATCCAATGCAAATTCGTGTAATTAGAAAGACTATTGCACGTATGAAAACGGAGTTAGGAAAACGTGAAACGCAGGCATAGCCAGCATTAAATGCAATTAGCTTCGTATGGAAAAGCGTAATTTAAGAAAAGAAAGAGTAGGTGTTGTTACTAGCGATAAGATGGAAAAATCTATCGTTGTTTCTGTAGAAAGAAAAGTAAAACATCCCAAATATGGTAAGTTCGTAAAAAAAACTACTAAATTTGTAGCCCACGATGAGAATAATGACTGTAACCAAGGCGATACAGTGCGCATCATGGAGACGAGACCCTTGTCTAAAAGCAAGAATTGGAGATTAGTAGAAATTGTTGAAAGAGCTAAATAATCATTAAGTAATGATACAACAGGAATCAAGACTTTCAGTAGCAGATAACTCTGGGGCAAAAGAGGTATTGTGCATCCGTGTTTTAGGAGGTACAAAACGTCGTTATGCATCCGTAGGAGATAAAATCGTAGTTGCTGTAAAGAGCGCAATGCCCTCTGGTGCCGTTAAGAAAGGTCAGGTAGCCAAGGCTGTGGTAGTAAGAACAAAAAAAGAGGTACGTAGAGCTGACGGTTCATACATCCGATTTGATGACAATGCTGTGGTTATATTAAACCAAGCAGGTGAGATGAGAGGAACCCGTATTTTCGGACCAGTAGCTCGTGAGCTTCGTGAGAACAATTACATGAAAATTGTTTCTCTTGCTCCTGAAGTACTTTAAAAATTGTAAAGTCATGCAAAAGAAATTACACATTAAAGTTGGAGACTCAGTTAAGGTACTTAGCGGAGAGTCTCGTGGACAAGAGGGAAAAATTCTTGTAATCGACAAAAAGAAGGACCGTGCAACGGTTGAAGGTTTAAACATGATGAAACGTCATACCAAGCCTTCCGCTTCAGATCCGCAAGGTGGAATTGTTGAAAAGGAAAGTGGGATCCACATTTCCAATCTCATGGTAGTTCATAATGGCACTGCTTCAAGAGTGGGTCGAAAAATGAACGATGCAGGTAAATTAGTACGTTATTCTAAAAAGTCCGGACAGGAAATTAAGTAATGAGTTATACGCCAAGACTTAAGGAAAAGTATGCACAGGAAGTAATTCCTGCACTTACTGAAAAATTTGGGTACAAGACGGTAATGCGTGTACCTAAGTTACAAAAAATCGTGTTGAGCCAAGGGATTGGCGATGCGGTTGCAGATAAAAAGTTAGTAGATAATGCGGTCGCTGATTTGTCTAGAATTGTCGGACAAAGAGCTATTGCTACAAATTCCAAAAAGGATATCTCTAACTTTAAATTACGTAAAGGGATGCCAATTGGTACGAAAGTAACATTGCGCGGAGATAAAATGTACGATTTCTTAGATCGTTTGATAGCTGTTGCTTTGCCACGTACTCGTGACTTTAGAGGTATCAGTCCAAAAGGATTTGATGGAAGAGGAAATTTTAACCTTGGAGTTAAAGAGCACATCATTTTCCCAGAAATTGATATTGACAAAGTGAGTCGTATCATGGGAATGGATATTACTTTCGTTACATCTGCTGATAGCGATGAGGAAGGTAAAGCTTTACTAGACGCATTTGGTTTTCCATTTACAAAAAAATAAGAAGAGATGGCTAAGGAATCAATGAAAGCGCGTGAGCGCAAAAGAGAAAGAATGGTCGCTAAAGATGCTAAGAAAAGAGCAGAATTAACAGCTATTTTGAAATCTACAAGTACTGATGAAACAGTACAAAATGCTAAATGGGATGCTATGATGGCATTGCAAAAATTGCCAGCAAATGGATCTAGAGTTCGTTTGCATAATCGTTGCGGCTTAACTGGTCGTCCAAGAGGTTACATGCGTCAGTTTGGAATTTCAAGGGTGACTTTCCGTGAGATGGCATTAGCAGGGAAAATCCCAGGCATCAAGAAATCAAGTTGGTAATATTTTTTAGGAAAACAGATGAATACAGATCCTATAGCAGATTTTCTGACTCGAATCAGAAACGCGAGTAGTGCTCGTTTGAAAATGGTTGAAATTCCTGGTTCTAACGTAAAAAGAGCCATGACACAGATCCTTTTCGATCAAGGTTACATCACGAATTTTAAATTCGAGGAAGATGACAAACAAGGTGTGATAAAAATTGCACTGAAGTACAATCAGTCGACTAAAGTTCCGGCTATCACAAAATTGGATCGTGCTTCACGTCCAGGTTTGAGAAAATATAGCGGTGCTTCTGAAATGCCACGTGTGTTGAATGGTCTTGGAATTGCAATCGTTTCTACTTCTAGAGGTGTTATTACTGACAAAGAAGCTAGAAAAGAAAACGTGGGTGGAGAGGTTCTTTGCTACGTATATTAATATCATAATTAATAATTTAAAATGTCAAGGATAGGTAAATCCCCAGTTACGATCCCGAGTGGAGTAGAAGTAACATTAAACGGAACAATTGTTTCCGTTAAGGGTCCTAAAGGAACTTTGACACAAGAAATTGATTCTTGTGTTACTGTGACTATCGAGGACAATGTAATCACTTTTAGCCGCGAATCAGACGCACCAGCTCATAGAGCTAAACACGGTTTATACCGTTCATTGATCAATAATATGGTCATTGGTGTATCAGAAGGGTACAAGAAGGCATTAGAAGTAGTAGGTGTAGGTTACCGTGCAACAGCAACAGGTCAATTGTTGGAGTTGTCATTAGGGTATTCACATATTATAGCTATCGAACTTCCTTCAGAAATTAAGGTATCTGCAGAAACCCTGAAGGGTAAAGCTCCAGTTGTGACTTTAGAATCATTCGACAAACAGTTGATTGGTCAAGTTGCTGCCAAAATTCGTTCTCTTCGTAAACCAGAACCATATAAAGGTAAAGGTGTTCGATTCGTAGGTGAAGAAATTAGAAGAAAAGCTGGTAAAGCTGCAGGTAAAAAATAATTTGTAATTATCATGGCATTTAGTAAATTAAAAAGAAGAGCAAAGATTAAGAGAAGAATCAGAAAGAAAATTTCTGGTACTGCTCAATTGCCTCGTTTGACGGTTTTCCGCAGTAACAAACAAATCTACGCACAGCTTATTGACGATGTAAATGGGGTAACCCTTGCATCTGCATCCTCTTACAACAACAAGGCTACAGAAAAACTTGCAAAAGTTGCTCAAGCTGCAGTGGTTGGAAAAGAAGTTGCTGAAAAAGCAGTTAAAGCTGGTATCCAAGGAGTCGTTTTTGATAGAAACGGATACTTGTACCACGGTAGAGTTAAATCATTGGCTGACTCAGCTAGAGAAGGCGGACTTAAATTTTAAAAACGATGGCACAAACATTAAATAGAGTAAAATCTGCAGACTTAGAGCTTAAAGATAAGCTTGTTGCTGTGAATCGTGTGACTAAAGTAACTAAAGGAGGTCGTACATTCAGTTTCTCAGCAATTGTTGTTGTAGGTGACGAAAACGGTATCGTTGGACACGGTCTTGGTAAAGCGAAAGAGGTAACTGAAGCTATAACTAAAGGTATCGACGATGCGAAAAAGAATTTGATCAAAGTTCCAATTTTACGTGGAACTGTTCCTCATGCACAAAAAGGTAAATTTGGTGGTGCAGAGGTTCTACTGAAACCAGCTACGCCTGGTACAGGGGTTATTGCAGGAGGTGCAATGCGTGCTGTATTAGAAAGTGTTGGTGTACATAACGTATTGGCTAAATCTCAAGGGTCTTCGAACCCGCACAATGTTATTAAAGCGACAATGGACGCACTTTCTAAAATGAGAGATGCTGTTGCAGTTGCGAAACAACGTGGAATTAGTTTGGATAAAGTGTTTAACGGTTAATATTACGAAAATGGCTATAATTAAAATTAAGCAAGTAAGAAGCGCTATTAAACGCCCAGCTGATCAAAAGGCTACGATTAAAGCACTTGGATTTAGAAAATTGAATCAAACTGTGGAAAAAGAGGGAACACCTCAAATTCTTGGAATGATTAAAAAAGTACAACACTTACTAGAAGTTGTTGAGTAGAATCTTTAAATCGAATTAAAATGAACTTAAATAATTTAACTCCTGCAAAAGGTTCTGTTAAGCAAGGAAAGCGAATTGCTCGTGGTCAAGGATCAGGGCATGGTGGAACTTCAACAAGAGGGCACAAGGGAGCAAAATCAAGATCGGGATATAGTACAAAAATTGGTTTCGAAGGAGGGCAAATGCCTCTTCAACGTAGAGTACCAAAATTTGGTTTTAAAAATATCAACCGTGTTGAATACAAAGCAATTAATTTAGATATTATCCAATCGTTAATTGAGAGAAAAAATATTTCTGAAATTACACCAGAAATTTTACGTGAAAACGGAATTATCTCAAGAAATCACTTGGTTAAAATCTTAGGACGAGGCGAGTTGAAAACGAAGATTAATATTACCGCTCACAAGTTTTCTGACACTGCAAAAGCAGGAATCGAAGCTCAAGGTGGTGTTTGTTCAGAAATCTAATTAACTTTGCCAACATTTTTTCCAAATGAAGAAGTTTATACAGAATATTAAAAACATATGGAAAGTAGAAGAATTAAGAAAGAGAATAATTTTGACTCTTTCTTTAATTCTTGTCTATCGCATAGGGTCTTTCGTTATTTTACCTGGTGTTAATTATGCTGCTTTGGCAGCTTCTAATACTAAAGGTGATGGTAATGCTTTGACTACTTTGCTTTCTCTATTTTCAGGTGGCGGTTTCTCTAATGCCTCAATTATGGCTCTTGGAATCATGCCATATATCAGTGCTTCAATCATTATGCAACTTTTAGGTATGGCTGTTCCAGCTGTTCAGAAAATGCAAAATGAAGGTGAATCTGGAAAAAAACGCATCAATAACTATACGCGTATTCTTACAATCGTGATTTGTGCTTTGCAAGCTCCTGCTTATCTAACTCAATGGGTTGGTAATAAAGGTGCTTTGCCAGTAGACGCAACTTCACTTTGGTGGGTTCAATCTGTCATCGTAATGGTTGCAGGTTCAATGTTTGCTGTTTGGTTAGGAGAGCGAATTACAGATAAAGGCATTGGAAATGGTATTTCTTTACTGATTACAGTTGGAATTCTCTCAAGACTTCCACAAGCGTTTTTCGCTGAAATCGGCATGAATGAAGATAACCTTATTAAAATCGTCCTAGAGATAGTCGCATTTATGTTGATTGTTTTAGGTACAATTTTGATCGTTCAAGGGGTACGAAAAATTCCAATGAATACTGCAAAAAGAATAGCTGGTGCCAGAGCAACAGAGGAAGGCGCTAGAAGTTATCTGCCAATTAAAGTAAATGCAAGTGGAGTAATGCCAATCATTTTCGCACAGGCAATTGTGACGATTCCAATGATGATCGTCTCAAGCACAGCTGGGTCTGAAGGCGGTGGCTGGTTCCAAAATGCATTTTCAAATATTTATGGTATTCCTTACAATGCGTTGTTAGCTCTTTTGATAATTGTTTTCACATTTTTCTACACAGCGATTATGATTAATCCCAGAAAGATGGCGGACGATATGAAAAGAAATGGTGGATTTATACCAGGAGTAAGACCAGGTGAAGAAACTGCTGATTATATTGATACCTTGGTGTCACGAATCACACTTCCTGGATCTATTTTCCTTGCAATGATTGCTATTTTGCCTTCTGTTGCGCATTCAGCTGGAATTACTTCCGGATTCGAAATGTTTTTCGGAGGCACATCATTGCTAATCATGGTTGGAGTTGTATTGGATACCTTGCAACAAATTGAGACCTACTTACTGAATCGTCACATGGATGGTTTGATGGAAGGATCGAAAGTTAAAGGTAGAAGAGCAGCTAATGAATTATCTGGATTTTAATCATGGCAAAGCAAACATCAATTGAACAAGACGGTGTAATTATCGAAGCATTATCTAATGCAATGTTTAGAGTTGAATTAGAGAATGGGCACGTTATTACAGCGCATATTTCAGGTAAAATGAGAATGTTCTACATTAAAATTTTACCGGGAGATAGAGTGAAAGTAGAAATGTCACCTTATGATTTATCAAAAGGTCGTATCTCATTTAGATATAAATAGTCTATTTAATTAGAAAACGAAATGAAAGTTAGAGCTTCAGTAAAAAAGCGTTCTGCAGATTGCAAGATCGTTAAAAGAAAAGGTAGAGTTTACGTGATTAATAAAAAGAATCCTAAACTTAAACAAAGACAAGGGTAATTAGTAAGAATTATGGCACGTATAGCAGGTATAGATTTACCAAAGAAAAAAAGAGGTGTAATTGGTTTGACGTACATCTTCGGTATTGGTCGCAGTACAGCGGCTCAGATCTTGAAAACGAATAGTATCGATGAAAACATCAAAGTTCAAGATTGGACAGATGAGCAAATTGGAGCGATTCGTGAATCATTGAGTGAAATCAAAGTGGAAGGTCAATTGCGTTCTGAAATTCAATTAAACATCAAACGTTTGATGGATATTGGTTGTAACAGAGGAATTCGCCACAGAGCTGGTTTACCGTTGAGAGGTCAAAGAACCAAAAACAACTCTCGTACAAGAAAAGGTAAGAGAAAAACAGTTGCGAACAAGAAAAAAGTGAGTAAATAATAATTAAGATGGCAAAGTCTAATCAAAAGAAGAAGAAAAATGTCAAAGTAGATGCATTGGGTGAAGCGCATATTCAAGCTACCTTCAACAATGTAATTATTTCTTTGACAAACAACGCTGGTCAAGTTATCTCTTGGTCATCGGCTGGAAAAATGGGCTTCCGCGGTTCTAAAAAGAACACTCCTTATGCAGCGCAAGTTGCAGCTGAGGATGCAGCGAAAGAAGCACATGACTTCGGATTACGTAAAGTGAAAGTATTTGTGAAAGGACCAGGTGGAGGACGTGAGTCTGCTATCCGTTCATTGCATAATGCAGGTATTGAAGTAATTGAAATCATGGATATTACTCCATTACCACACAATGGTTGTAGACCTCCAAAAAGAAGAAGAGTTTAATAACAAATAGGAGAACCACACCATCGAAGGAAAAGCCTTAATTCATGGTGCTCTTTATAATAACAAATAGAAATGGCAAGATACACAGGTCCAAAGTCGAAAATTGCTCGACGTTTCTTAGACCCAATTTTTGGTCCAGACAAATCTCTTGATAAAAGAGCTTATGGTCCAGGACAACATGGTCCCTCCAAAAGAAGAGGTGGCAAAAAGTCAGAGTACGCTATTCAATTAGCAGAAAAACAAAAAGCGAAATATACTTACGGTATTTTGGAACGTCAGTTCTCAAATATGTTTGATAAAGCTTCGCGAAGCAAAGGTATTACTGGTGAAGTTTTACTTCAATTGTGCGAATCTCGTTTAGACAATACAGTTTACCGTATGGGTGTTTCTCCTACTCGTCGTGGTGCACGTCAGTTGGTTTCACACAGACATATAACTGTAAACGGAGAAGTAGTAAATATTCCTTCATACACAGTGAAAGTTGGTGATGTTGTTGGTGTTCGTGAAAAATCTAAATCTTTAGAGGCAATCACTTCATCTTTAGCTTCAAATAATAAGAAATACGATTGGTTGGATTGGAATCCTTCTGATATGTCAGGAAAAGTTTTGAGCATACCAGCTCGTGACATGATTCCTGAAAATATCAAGGAACAGCTTATCGTTGAATTGTATTCTAAATAATAATTTAAAGCATTAACATGGCTATTTTAGACTTCCAAAAGCCCGATAAGGTTATCATGATTCAGTCTGATGAGCACAAGGGACAATTTGAGTTCCGTCCCCTCGAGCCTGGATACGGTATTACCGTTGGGAATGCGTTGCGTCGTATATTGCTATCTTCTTTGGAAGGTTTTGCAATCGCTTCTATAAGAATAGAAGGTGTCGATCACGAGTTTACTACCTTGAAAGGTGTAGTAGAAGACGTTACTGAAATCGTATTGAACTTGAAGCAAGTTCGATTTAAACAGCAAATTGATGGCATTGATAATGAAACGGTAATCGTTTCAGTTAATGGACAAAATCAATTGACAGCTGGTGATCTAGGTAAATTTACTTCCGCTTTTCAAGTGTTGAATCCAGATTTAGTAATCTGTAATATGGAATCTTCTGTAAAATTTGAAATGGAAATGACGATTATCAAAGGTCGTGGTTACGTTCCAGCAGAAGAAAACAAAGTAAGTGGAGTGCCTTTTGGTACAATTTTTATTGACTCTATCTTTACTCCTATTAAAAATGTAAACTATACGATTGAAAATTTTCGTGTAGAACAAAAAACGGATTATGAGAAATTGGTAATGGAAATTGCATCTGATGGGTCAATTCATCCAAAAGATGCATTGAAAGAAGCTGCGAAAATTTTGATTCACCATTTCATGTTGTTCTCCGATGAGAAAATTACTTTGGATAGTGAAGTCAAATCAGATACAGAAGAATTTGATGAAACATCTTTGCACATGCGTCAATTGTTGAAAACGAAGTTGGTTGACATGGACCTTTCAGTGCGCGCATTGAACTGTTTGAAAGCTGCGGATGTTGAAACTTTAGGCGACTTAGTTTCTTATAACAAAAATGACTTATTGAAGTTCCGTAACTTTGGTAAGAAATCTCTTACTGAGTTAGAAGATTTGGTTGATAACAAAGGATTGAACTTTGGGATGAATGTAGCCAAATATAAATTGGACAAAGATTAGGATCGCTGAATTAAATGTAAAATATCGTAATAGGTGATTGAATAAACGCGATCTATAGTTATTCAATTAACCGTTACTTACGAAATTAATTAAAATGAGACACGGTAAAAAATTTAATCATTTAGGCAGAAAAACAGCGCACAGAAAAGCGATGCTGTCTAACATGGCATGTTCTCTTATTGAGCACAAGCGAATCTCTACAACTGTTGCGAAAGCGAAAGCACTAAGAGTTTATGTTGAGCCATTAATAACAAAATCTAAAACAGATTCTACACATTCTCGTAGAACAGTTTTTAGTTATTTGGGCAGTAAAGACGCAGTTTCTGAATTATTCAGAGATATAGCTCCGAAGGTTGCTGGTCGCCCTGGAGGTTACACGCGTATTATTCGAACTGGTTTCCGTCTTGGTGATAATGCTGAAATGTGTATGATTGAATTAGTTGATTTCAATGAATTAATGTTGAATGACACAACTAAGAAATCTACAACTAGACGTTCTCGTCGTGGTGGTGCTCCAAAAGCAGCTTCTGCAACTGAAGAGTCTGTAACTGAGGAATCAGCTGTTGAAACAGAAGAAGTTTCTGAAGTAGCAACTGAAGAGACGCCTGAAGCTTCAATTGAAGAAGCGACAGAAGCATCAACTGAAGAAGCTCCTGAAGATACAACTTCGGAAGAAAGTTCAGAAGAAGAAAAATAATTCTTGATTGAATTGATATTTAGAAGGGCAGTTTATCTGC
The DNA here is from genome assembly GCA_945897805.1 of Chryseobacterium gleum. GTDB lineage: Bacteria > Bacteroidota > Bacteroidia > Flavobacteriales_D > Crocinitomicaceae > JAQVCM01. The sequence continues at coordinate 22,556 of CAMDFX010000005.1, read as the reverse complement.
CCTTTTTTTGTTGCTATAATTTTGCTTTCTATTTTTTAGCGAAGATTGACATTTGTTTTTTCAAATTTCTAGTTTGATTCAGATTGAAATCCTACCTTTGCAAAAATATTTTTAGATGGAAGAAAGAATACCCGCTATCCTCTTATTAGAAGACGGTACCTTTTATCAAGGAATGGCTGTAGGAAAAAAAGGAACAACGACCGGCGAAATTGCTTTTAATACAGGCATGACTGGTTATCAAGAAGTTTTTACCGACCCTTCTTATTTTGGTCAGATTTTAGTAATGAATACCGCGCATATTGGAAATTATGGTATTCATAGTTCTGAAAATGAATCTGACTCGATCAAAATATCTGGCTTGGTGACAAAAAAATATTCAGAAATTTATTCTAGGTCATCTGCTCAAGGTTCATTAGATTCTATGATGATTGAAAACAATTGCGTAGGAATCTCAGATTTAGATACTAGATCTTTGGTAAGACATATTAGAAGTAAAGGTGCAATGAATGCAATAATATCTTCTGAAATCCTTGATATTATAGAGTTGAGTGAAATACTCAAAGAGGTTCCATCAATGGATGGCTTGGAACTTTCATCAAAAGTTACAACGGATAAAATCTACGATGCTCAACCGGAAAACGCAAAATTTAAAGTGGCACTTTTAGATTTAGGCGTTAAAAAAAATATCATTCGTTGTTTGGTGGAAAGAGGTTGTCACGTTCGTGTTTTTCCTATGAGTGCTTCATTTGAAGATTTGAAATCTTTCGATCCTGATGGATTTATGATTTCAAATGGACCAGGTGATCCCGGAGCAATGAATGAAACAATTCGTTTAGTATCTCAAATTGTTGATTCGAATATTCCAACTTTTGGGATTTGCTTGGGACATCAAATTTTAGGCTTAAGTCAAGGTCTAAAAACTATTAAGATGTTTAATGGACACAGAGGGATTAACCATCCTATCAAAAATTTAAAAACAGGCAAAGGTGAAATTACTTCGCAGAATCATGGGTTTGTGATTTCAAGAGAAAGTGTGGAAAGTAATTCAGCTGTGTCGGTTACTCATGTTCATCTGAACGACAATACAATAGCTGGTATTGAGATTGTTGGTAAGCCTGTTTTCTCTGTTCAATATCATCCTGAGGCTTCGGCCGGGCCGCATGATTCAAGATACTTGTTTGATCAGTTTATTGATTATATGAAACAAACAAAATAATTCACGTGTCGAGTTAAGACTTTTTATTCAAAATATAATGAGCAAAATTGTAAAAATAATTGGGAGACAAATCTTGGATTCAAGAGGAAATCCAACCGTTGAGGTTGATGTTTTTACCTCAAACGGAATTATGGGGCGCGCGGCCGTACCTTCTGGTGCATCAACTGGTATACACGAAGCAGTGGAACTAAGAGATGGTGATAAATCTGTTTACCTTGGTAAAGGTGTTTTGAATGCTGTAAATAATGTCAATACCGTAATCTCAAAATTGCTAGTTGGCAAATCTATTTTTGATCAAAAAGCCATTGATTCTGCAATGTGTGAGTTAGACGGCACTGAAAATAAATCTAGTTTAGGAGCCAATGCGATTTTAGGAACCTCTTTAGCTGTTGCGAAAGCAGCGGCACAAGAGTCTGGATTGCCTCTTTATCAGTATATTGGTGGAGTAGGGGCTACGACAATGCCTGTACCCATGATGAATATTTTAAATGGTGGTTCTCATGCTGATAATTTAATTGATATTCAAGAGTTTATGGTGATGCCTTTTGGGGCAAGTTCATTTTCTGAAGGTTTGAGGTGGGGAACAGAAATTTTTCATCATTTAAAAGAGGTTTTAAAATCACGCGGAATGTCAACAAATGTTGGTGATGAAGGCGGTTTTGCACCAAATTTAGGTTCAAACGAAGAAGCAATTCAAGTTGTTTTAGAAGCGATTGATAAGGCAGGATTTACAGCAGGTAAAGATGTTTTCATTGCACTAGATGCTGCTTCATCTGAGTTTTACAAAAATGGTAAATACGTTTTTGAATCGACTGGAGAAATAAGATCATCAGAAGAAATGGTGCAGTTTTGGGTAGATTGGGTAAATAAATATCCCATTATTTCTATTGAAGATGGTTTAGCTGAAGACGATTGGTCAGGATGGAAATTATTGACCGAAGCAATCGGAAATAGCGTTCAATTAGTTGGAGATGATTTATTTGTGACTAATACAAAAAGATTATCAAGAGGAATTCAAGAAAATACTGCCAATTCAATTTTAGTTAAAGTAAATCAGATTGGGACTTTAACAGAGACTATTGAAGCCGTGCAAATGGCAACAAGAAATGGATACACATCGGTTATGAGTCATCGATCAGGCGAAACAGAAGATAGCACGATTGCTGATTTGGCTGTTGCATTAAATTGTGGTCAAATAAAGACAGGGTCTGCTTCTAGAAGTGACCGGATGTCTAAATATAATCAATTGTTAAGAATCGAAGAACAACTTGGAAATACAGCTGTTTATCCCGGTAAAACATTTAAATTTTTAAAGTAAATTCTATCTAATATTATTATAAAAGAAGGGCCTAGGTCCTTCTTTTTTTGTTTTAGCTTTTCAATAACTCATTTTTTTTGTTTAAAAAAACAACTATTTTTGTCTAAGTTCGTCTTTTGAATAATCATAAATCTATTATTATGAAATTATTTCTATCAGGATTTCTTCTAATGTTGTGCAGCTTTGGTTCATATAGTCAACAACAAAGTGAGTCTGTTTTTTTTGCACAATGTATGCTGACTATTGATAATCAAGAAGATTTCAATAACTTGACTGCTATTTTGCAAGCGAATCCATATGTAAAAGTGGTAAGGTTAGATTGGATTTCTCATCGTCTATTTTTAATAACGAAAGATATTAATCAATTGTCTTTAGAAACTTTCAAATCGTGGTTGGGCGCTTATGATACCAAATCAGAATGCATCCAAATAGGATTGCATGGTACTGATTTAGTAAATCCATATCCATTTGTTAATTGTCCAAACTGATAATCATGAAAAAAATATTTTTAATATTAAATTTATTGGCCATTTATACTGCAAATGGTCAGACAGCTAATAATTGCAATGGTGCAGTTCCTGGCTGTACAACACCCTCATTTGGAATACAACCGAATAATCCAGCTACAAATATTGTTGATTTTACATCTTCAAATAATATTTCAAATCCTTCAACTCCTCCTTATGGAACCAATTCAGGTTGTCTACTTTCAGGAGAAACAAGTTCAACATTTGTAACCATTTCAATCGTTTCATCAGGAACGTTGCAGTGGTCAATTATTGGTTTGACACCAGCAGGAACACCGTCTGGTAGCGGCTGCTTCGATTGGATCATGTGGCCATATACTGACGCGGCTACTTCTTGTGCTGGCATTACGGGAAATACACTCGCTCCTGCAGCTTGTAATTGGAATGGCACATGTAATGGCAATACAGGAATGTCAACGCCTGCAAACTATCCGCCAAATGCATCTGGTACAAGCTATGTTGCGCCTTTAAACGTTGTAGCCGGTCAAACATTTTTACTTTGTTTATCCAATTACAGCGGAACTTCTCAAAATGTAAATCTCAATTTTTTTGGTTCAGCAAGTGTCGATTGTAATCCAACAACTTCAGATCAAACAATTTGTTTAGGGAATTCTGCCACAATCAATATTGCGACGCCAGGGATGATAAATCCTACTTTCAATTGGTTGATTACAACAGGTGTTTCAAATACTACTAGTGGCTCAAATGTGACAGTAACGCCAACAGTAACGACAGATTATTCTGTAGAAGTAACAGAACCTTCTTCTAGTATAGTCCAAGTGGTTGACTTTACAATTACTGTAGAAAATCCACCACAACCTAATGCTGGGATTGACCAAAATGTTTGTTTAGGTCAAGTAATAAACTTATTAGGAACAGCGGGAAGTCCTGCAAACACGATTTCTTGGGCAAGTATTTTACCTTCTGGATTGATTCCTGCGGCTACGGCAACATTTGCTCCCAACTTTAGTGTTTTAAATCCCACAGTAACTGTAAATCAGCCTGGCTTGTATAAATTTATTCTAAGAGAAACTAATACTACTTGTGGAATTATCAGAGACACTGTTTCCGTTTTGGTTTCACAATTAGTTCAAGCTGTTGCTAAAGTTGATCCATCTTGTGGAGGATATTCTGATGGGCAAATTGTAATATCTTCAGTTCAAGCTTCAGAATATAGTTTTGATAACGGAGTTACTTGGCAAAATTCTAATACATTAGGTGGATTTGCTGCTGGAACGTATTCTGTTTGTTCAAGAAATGCACTTGGATGTCAAGTTTGTTCAAATATTACACTTTCTGAACCGCCTGCAGTTACTGTTTCACTTTCAAACGACACTTTGGTTTGTCAGAATGGAACTGCAAATTTAATAGCGCAGGGTGTAAACGGAACTTCTTTTACCTACATTTGGGGGCATACCAATAGTTCGACTGCGAATCAAACTGGTTCCCCAATAGTTAATACCTATTACGATGTAATTGCAGTAAATCAAAATGGTTGTCAATCTGCACCAGATTCTATATATGTTACGCTAAGATTGCCCATTGCAGGAATAATCACGCCAACTTTTTCAATTTGTCCAGGTTATCCGCAAAATATTACGGCAACGCCTTCAGGTGGAATCGGGTCGCCTTATAATTTTGTTTGGTCTAACGGTTCAAATTCAGCAGGACCGAATAGTTCAATTAGCGCCAATCCTACAACCACAACAACTTACAATGTTACCATTACAGATGGCTGTGAATCTTCGCCTTTTGTGCTTTCTTGCGAAGTAGTTGTTTTACCATTGCCTCAACCGCAATTTACAGTGCTTGATAGTTCAATTTGTGAGCCTGCAGTTTTCGTCGTGTCGAATACGACCGATCCATCAATGGTTCAAAGTTCAGCTTGGGCAGTTTCTGATGGACAAACATTTATCAATCAAAACTCCTTCACGACTGTAGCTATGGGAGCAGGTGACTATGCAGTTCAACTAATTGTTGTTTCGCCAGCTGGTTGCATAGATTCTATAACTACTTTAGATTTTTTGCATTCAAATCCAAAACCTATTGCTGATTTTATTTGGACACCGACTCCAATTTACATGTTTAATGCGGAGGTCTATTTTCTCAATCAGTCTACAAATGGCTTCAGCTATGAGTGGAATTTTGAATCTGGAAATCCAGCAACTTCCAATCTTGAAAATCCTATATCAAGATTTCCTGAAGGCGAAGTTGGAAGTTACAATGCTCAATTGATTACCACAACTGAATTTGGATGTAAAGATACTGCGTCTTATTTTGTGCCTGTTTTACCAGAAGTTTATATTTATGCACCAAATGTTTTTACACCTGATGGCGATGAATACAATCAATCATGGTTTGTCTACATGGCAGGAATTGACGTCTATGATTTTAATCTGAAAATCTATAACCGTTGGGGAGAAACCATTTGGGAATCCAATGACATCACTGTAAAATGGGATGGAACATATAATGGTGAAATATTACCTGATGGCACTTACACTTGGGTGATTAGAACCAAAGATTCCGTAACAGACGAAATTTATGATTTCAACGGGCATGTTTTAATTATTAGATAACTTTAAATTTCTTAAAATCTTTTATTAGAAAAGGATAATTAGACTCTTTTTCTACATTTTCATTGTATTTTTGTGTCAAATTTTTCATGATGACAATACAAGAATTTCAAGAAGATATCAAACAAGGAATTCCGAGTTTACTTCCTCCCAAAAAGGTATATGAGTTAAATGTAAACCATGCACCAAAACGAAAGGAAATTCTTTCTCATGAAGAAAGAAAATTAGCATTAAGAAATGCATTAAGGTATTTTCCTGCCGATTTTCATGCTGAATTAGCAATCGATTTCTTAGAGGAATTAGATGTCTATGGAAGAATTTACATGCATAGATTTCGCCCAGATTATAAGATTTACGCAAGGTCAATAAATGATTATCCAGGGAAATGTCAGCAAGCGAAAGCAATCATGTTGATGATTCAAAATAATTTAGATCACGCTGTTGCTCAACATCCACATGAACTGATTACTTATGGCGGAAATGGGGCTGTTTTTCAAAATTGGATTCAGTACAGATTGACAATGAAATACTTGTCTGAAATGGAAGAAGACCAAACTTTGACGATGTATTCAGGTCATCCGATGGGACTTTTTCCTTCTCATAAAGACGCTCCAAGGGTTGTAGTTACAAACGGTATGATGATTCCTAATTATTCGAAACCAGATGATTGGGAGAAATTTAATGCATTGGGGGTAACACAATACGGTCAGATGACAGCTGGTTCTTATATGTATATTGGTCCTCAGGGAATTGTGCATGGAACTGCGATTACAGTGTTGAATGGATTTAGAAAAATCAAGAAATCACCCAAAGGATCATTATTTGTAACTTCAGGATTGGGAGGGATGAGTGGTGCACAGCCAAAAGCGGGAAATATTGCTGGTTGTGTGACAGTTTGCGCTGAAGTGAATCCAAAAATCGCCAACATTAGACACGAGCAAGGGTGGGTCAATGAAATTATTGAAGATTTAGACCATTTAGCTATGCGTGTCAAAGAAGCCATGTCAAACGAAGAGGCAGTTTCAATTGCTTATTTGGGAAATATCGTTGAAGTTTGGGAAAAATTTGATACTGAAAATATACACATTGCTTTAGGTTCAGACCAAACATCTTTACACAATCCCTGGGCTGGTGGATATTATCCAATCGGATTGACTTTTGATGAATCAAATGATTTGATGGCAAATGATCCTGAGTTGTTTAGAACAAAAGTAAAAGAAACTTTGATTCGTCATGCAGCTACAATTAATAAACATACGGCAAAAGGAACCTATTTTTTTGATTATGGAAATGCTTTTTTATTAGAAGCATCTCGTGCAGGCGCTGATGTGATGGCAGAAAATCTCATCGATTTCAAATATCCATCTTATGTCCAGGATATTATGGGCCCAATGTGTTTTGATTATGGATTTGGTCCTTTTAGATGGGTTTGTGCTTCTGGGAAACCGGAAGATTTAGCAAAAACAGATCAAATTGCATGCGCAGTATTAGAAAAAATGATTCAAACTTCGCCAAAGGAAATCATTCAGCAAATGGAAGATAATATCCAATGGATTAAAGGAGCCCAAGAAAATAAATTGGTGGTTGGTTCACAAGCTCGAATTCTTTATGCTGATGCAGAAGGTAGGATGAAGATTGCGGAAGCATTCAATAATGCAATTGCTGCCGGTGAAATTGGAGAAGTTATTTTGGGTAGAGATCACCACGATGTTTCTGGAACGGATTCACCATACAGAGAAACTTCCAATATTTACGATGGTTCAAAATTCACCGCTGACATGGCCATTCAAAATGTTATTGGTGACGGTTTCAGAGGTGCAACTTGGATTTCCATTCACAATGGAGGCGGTGTAGGCTGGGGAGAAGTGATAAATGGCGGCTTTGGAATGTTGTTGGACGGTTCAAAAGACGCTGATAGAAGATTGAAAATGATGTTACATTGGGATGTAAATAATGGAATATCGCGCAGAAGTTGGGCTAGAAATGAAGGTGCAATTTTTGCTATCAAAAGAGCCATGGAAATAGAACCAAAATTGAAGGTAACATTGCCAGAAATTGTAAATGAACAACTCATGGAAACGTTGTTCAAATAATTGTTTTGATAAACTTAGGTTGTAGCCTTTTTTTTATAAAATTTTTATTTCAGCTCGTCTATTAGCTTGTGCTTCTTTCTCATTATCTGGATTTAAATAAATGGGAAATTCATTACCACAAGCTTTAAATGATAGTCGCCTTCTATTCACGCCGCTATCAATCAGATAGTGCATTATTTTTTTAGCCCTTCTTTTTGATAATTTTTTTGTTGTTAAACTTTCACTTCCCTCGCTATTAACGTGTCCTTTAATTTCAATTTTGATTTCCGCGTTCAGAACTAAAAAATCTTTTACTCTTGTAAGAATCATTTCAGTACCTGGAATTATATCAGTAGTTCCACGAACAAATTCTAGCTTGTCTATTTTTAACGTTTTACCCTTGCTAACGGGCCTCATGCCAATATTTATATCCTTAGAAGAGTCAGCATAAATGATAACAGTTTTGTCTAGAAAAAAGTATCCTGGTGCATCGCATTTAATCGTTAAACGTGAATACTTATCAGAACTAAAATATAAATCAGAACCTGTGTATAAATTAGATTGTTTTCGGCCTTTTATGTTCACATCTGCTACAACTGGATGTCCTGTTTCTGAATCTCTAATTTGAATGTAAAAGGTTGATTTTTCTGAGTCCTTTCTTTCATCGACTACTTTAATATATTGATTTGAATTTTCAGCATCTTTTTTTAATTCATATTTCAAGCTGAAATTCAGTAATTGATCATATTTTTTATCTGTATTGAAAACAATGATAATTGTTTCATCCATCTGTAAATCTAATGAAGGCAAGGTATTCAATCCATTTAATACTGATAATGCAATTGAAGGATCAGTTGTAGTTCTTATATCTCGGGTGATAGTAGCTTTACCAACCAAAATATCATTTATTAAATTTTCAGATTCTGCTTGAAAAATGAATAATTGCAGAAAACCTTCGTTTATTGCAGCATCTAAACTCAATTTGCCATCAAAAGGAGCCGTAAATTTGAAAAATAGAGAATTTTTTTCTTTAATACCTTTAAGTTGTGGATAGGGTATAAAATCTGCAATTAAGCCCCCTGTTTTTGTGAATTCAACTGAGTAGTTTCCGGGATGAAGTAACTCAACAGCTCCTGTACAATCAGAAATATTCTCAGTTGGGAAATATTCTGATTGCGCATCCAAATTGAATGAGGCAAATAATAGAAGTAATGAAATGATTCTAAACATTGAATCCCTTTTCGTGAAATTACAATTTTAGTTCTACTACGCTAAACTTTATTTTAATGTTACATGTAAGTGTTAAAAAGTGATTTGACTTTTCATATGAGTCTATTGATCAGGTGATTTGGGAAGGTGAAAAATACAAAGGTTTTCTTCATAATCATGTCAGAAGGAAAGGTAGGCGTTACAGAAAACGAGTAGCAAGTAGTGATAGTAGAGCTAAAACAATCGAAAGGGTTGGTTTTGACAATAGATTAAAAGAAACTGAAGAAAGAAAAACATTTGGACATTTAGAAGTTAATACTTTCATCAGTAGAAGTTCCCAGGGAGTAACTATTACAAAAAAATGAGTGGGTTTCTGATGTGCTATCGATGTGAAAGTGGAAAATAAGATTCTGAAATTATAAAACGAAAATTAGATTAATTGTTAGATGAATTAAGACCTTATATTAAATCAATAAGAGCGGATAATGGTGCAAAAAAATTGAAGATTATCAATTTATTACTGCTAAATATTGTGATTTCTTTATTCCCAATTTCCAGATGGTCCATGGGAAATAGGGTCAAATGAAAACTTAAATGAACTTTTACAACAATTTGTTCCTCCAAATAGTGATTTTTTAGAGTGTAAAATGGACCACATTAAGAAATATTGAAATCAAATTAAAAATCGGGACGAGGATGAGATATAAGTTCGAAATTCCTTTATGTGTTAGGGAAAAATTATTGTTGATCCCAAAAGTTACATTTTTTGCTTGTATTTAATGCGTATTGACCTACATGACTTTGATTTCTACCCTACGATTGTCTTGTTCTTCATGCGAAAACTTTGGGTTTTTATGAATCGGTCTAGTATTTCCGTATCCAATTGATATCATTCGGTTTACGTCTATGCCATTGTCGCCTAAATATAAATAAACCCTTTTAGCTCTTGCTTCAGAAAGCTTTTGTGTAGCAAAACAGTTTTCGCCTGTCGAATGAACATGTCCTTGAATTTCTATTTTGATGCCGGAGTTTAGCGCCAAGAAATCTCTTAATCTTCTAAGTTTTTCTTCAGCAGCAATAGTTAAGGTGCTGGTTCCCGATTGGAATTCTATGTCATCTAATCTCAAACTGTTCCCTTTCCTTAATGGCTCCATCCAAATGGTGAATTCACGATTGTTTTGCGATGATATTTCCTCTTTTCTGTCTGAGAAAAAGTATCCCGGAGCATCGCATTTTACATCAATTAAGCCAGTTTTGTCAATATTGAAAAGAAAATCAGAACCATTGTACAAAGCATTAAGTTTTTTTATTCCGTTTACTTCAATGTTTGCAACAATTGGATTTCCAGTTTCTGCATCTCGCACTTTAATATTCAAAACGGGTTTGACAGTATTTACTCGCACGTCAACCTCTTTTACCAATTTAGTTTTGTCTGCTTCTGCATTTGCATCTGACCGCTCAAATTTTAAATTGAAGTCTAGTGTTGGCCTACCTTTTTCTTGGGTATTAAAAAGAAACATCACTTTTTGATCTTTTTTTATCGATAAAGGATATAAAAAATTATCATTCACAATGACTGAAAGTCCAACTTTATTGGCTTGTTGGTGGTCGATGATTCTCTTGATTTCTGTACTTCCTTTTTGTAGTCCTGTGCACAAATCATCTTCATCATTTTGAAATGCAATCATTTGCAATGTTCCAACTGAAATGATTGCATCAATACTTAATTTACCATCACAAGGGGCAACAAAATAGCACCAAAGACTATTTTTCTCATTGATTTTTCGCAAAGAATTGTATGCAACCAAATCATCTACTTTACCCTTAGAATCTGCGAATTGTAGGGTATAGTTTCCAGGATAAATAATCCCTGTTGCACCGCTGCAATCAGCGATATTCTCAGAAGAGAAAAAAGGTGATTGACTGAAGCCAAGCGGAGAAAAACATAGGAAAAAAATAAACAAAAATTTCATTTCAGCATTTTTTAATTTTCTAGCAGAAATGACTATGATTTTTCAGGCTAATTCATTCTTCGTTAAAGAATTTTAATTTCCACCCTTCTATTTGCTTGAGATTCTTTCTCATTTTTTGGATTTGGGTAAATTGGAAACTGATTACTGAAAGCTTTCACTGTCAATCTGTTTCTGTTTACGCCACATGCCGTAAAAAAGTTACGAATTTTTTTTGCTCTTTTTTTCGATAGTCTTTTTGAAGACCTGTCACTTTCTCCCTCATTGTTAATATGTCCTTGAATTTCTATCTTTATTTCAGCATTTAAGAGCAAAAAGTCTTTTATTCCAATCAAATTCGATTCGGTACTTGGAAAAATTTGATCAGTACCTTTCATAAATTGTAATTTATCGATTTTTAATTTTTTTCCTGCACCGACTGTTATGAGCGGAATTTCGACAACTTTTGTCGAATCAGGATAAATTTTAATTGTCTTTTCATAATAAAAGTAGCCAGTTGCATCGCATCTAATTGACAATTGATTAATTTTTTCGGTACTTAAAATTAAATCTGAACCTTTGTAAAGATTTGAATTTTTATTATCCCTGATATTTATATTTGTGACAACTGGAAGTGCCGTTTCTGCATCACGAATTTGAATTTCAATATTTGCAAGTTGGCCGTTTTTTCTATTATCAATTACCTTTTTATATTTATCTGTATTTGCAAGGAAATCAGAAATTTCAAATTGGATGGAAAACTTTAAAAATTCTTTTGAGCCCTCGATAGTATTAAAAAAAATCAAGATTACATCATCAGCTTTTAAATTGATATACATTGAATCTTTTTGCGCCAATGAGTCTTTATTCAGTATTATTTCAGAAACTGGATTCAGGGTAGACTTTTCTATTTTTGCTTTTCCGAAATAAATATCATCGGTAATATTTTCTGAAATAGTTTTAAAAATAATTAAATCAAATTTTCCTCTTGAAAGCTCAGCACCTAGACTTAGTTTTCCATTTGTAGGAGCGGTAAATTTAAAAAAAAGGGAATTTGTTTCCTTGAATTTAGATAAATATGAATAGGCAGAAAGGTCATTTAATTTTCCAGTTTGACCTGTAAATTGAGTATTGAAGTTTCCTGGGTTTTGTAATTCAATAGCACCTGAACAATCAGCAATATTATGATCTGGAAAATTGACCTTTTGGGAAAATAAATTAACTGAGTTAAACAGCAAAAATAGTATGATTATGCGATTCAAATTTTTAATTAAAGTGATTTTAATTTGTAAAATTAATAATTATTCTTCTGAACTTATCATTAATAATTACTACTGAATTCAAGTAATTCAAATAATATTCTAGTTTACAATCAGCTTTATATTGCCCGATAAATTGGTTCTAATCAGTAATGCATTGTTCATTGGATAAATAGCTTCCACACTAAGCTTACTCATTTTGCCTTCAATCGCAGTTTTTTCCTCAATTTTTCGATTCAATTCTTTCTCAAGTTTCAAAGTAGATTCACCCAAAATAGCTTTTAAATTGTAGGTTGCAAAACCTCTGATTGCTTGCGTTATTTTGTCATTGAACAGCCATTTACCGCTTTTTAAAAGTGCATTTCTAGTTTCTAAATCAAATGTCAAATCTGGGAATGAAATTTCTTGTTTTTGGTTATCAAAAGTCGGAGTACCCACTAAATAAAGGATTCCTTTGCGTTTTCCAGAGAAAGAAATAGCGAAACTCAACTTTTGGTTTGCTGCGCCAAATATCTTGGCTGAATCGATTATTATTTTGTTCTTTTTGATGTCAATTACTTTGCCTTTCAATTCTGAGGTGAGTAATCTAGAAAGTGAATCGTAATTTCCAATTAAATCTAGCTGAATATTAAATCCGTCTTTTTTGAGATAATTAGAAATATTTGGGAGGGCCTTTGGTTCTGTTTTATTTTTTGTTAGTTCAACTTTAGGATAAGCTTCCATCGCAATATTGAAATTCAATATGCTGCCATTGAGCTGAAAATTGCTCACGCTTATCTTGTCAGGTTGGATATATAAATAGCCGTATTTATCAATTTTCATTGGCTTAGAGAGTGTTTTCCAAGCTTTATCTATTTCTTTTTTAATTTGGGTTTCACTCACTTTTTCGTCAATGTCTCCAGCAATGTCTTTTAGTGCTTTTTTTACTTCTTTTATCAAGTCTTCAGTGGCATCATATTTAAAAACGCTTACTTCACATTTTGACAATGGTTTGACTTCCTTCAGTTTTGTGACCGATTTGAGTTGGTAATTTGGTAATAATTCAAAAGTAGAATTATAGGAGATTGATATTTTACGCATCGGTTCTCCAACACCGCAACTAGCATATAATCTTGGAATCACACAAGTTCCTTTGTCATCAAAAACAGATGTACAACTAGGACAATAATTTATTTTCAATGCATATTTACCGTCGATTTCAAACTGCAGATTATTACTTTTCCCGCTAAATTCTATTGGATTTCGTTCAAAAACATAAGAATAGCTAATTCCTTCGCAGTGGTCTTCCTTTCCCGTGAATCGATTCGGAACGGCCGCATCAGCTTGCTTAAAATAAGGTTTCAGTTCCACTTGAATTGGGATATCAATAATAGAAGCATCTTGCTTTGCAGGACCAGGTTGGGTTACTTCAATCGCTGGTTCAATTGGTTTAATTGTTGCGCACGATGACAGTAAAATTGAAACGGTAAATGCGCAGTAGAAATAGTTAATTGAAATTTTCATTTGCTTAAATAAGTTGAATTCAAATATTGACAAAAATTCTTGTAAAAATAAAAAATCCCTGTCAACATTTAACTTTTGTCATTGAATAACAAATAAATAAATCTTGACAGGGAAAGTAAATTTATAAATGATTAAGCCATTTTAGCTTGCAATCCTCTATCTAAAGCGTCTAAGAAATCTTCAGTATTTACGAAGTGCGTATCATTGGTATCTCTACCATGGATGCAAACAGCCAAATCTTTGGTCATAATGCCATTTTCAACAGTTTCGATACAAACTTTTTCCAATGTTTCACAGAAATCAATTAATTCTTGGTTGCTATCTAATTTTCCCCTGAAAGCCAATCCTCGCGTCCAAGCAAAAATAGATGCGATTGGATTTGTTGAAGTTTTCTTTCCGTTTTGATGATCACGAAAATGTCTTGTAACTGTCCCGTGAGCTGCTTCAGATTCCATGATTTTTCCATCAGGTGTAATCAAAACTGAAGTCATCAAACCTAGCGAACCAAAGCCTTGAGCTACAGTGTCAGACTGCACATCACCATCATAATTTTTACAAGCCCAAACAAAATTCCCATGCCATTTCAGCGCGGAAGCTACCATATCATCAATTAAACGATGTTCGTAAGTGATTCCAGCTACATCAAATTGTGCTTTAAATTCAGCTTGGAAAATAGTTTCAAAAATATCTTTGAAACGACCATCGTATTTTTTAAGGATTGTGTTTTTTGTAGAAAGATACAAAGGCCACTTTTTGGTCAAAGCCATATTGAAACAACTTCTTGCAAAACCTTCAATACTTTCATCTGTGTTGTACATGGCCATTCCTACGCCATCACCCTTGAAATTGTATACGTCAAAAGTTTGCGTTTCACCACCATCTTCAGGCGTGAAAGTCATCGTTAATTTCCCTTTTCCTTTAAAAACAGCGTCAGTTGCACGGTATTGGTCACCAAAAGCGTGTCGACCAACAATAATTGGCGCAGTCCAATTTGTAACCAAACGAGGAACATTTTTCATCACAATAGGCTCTCTAAAAACCGTTCCATCCAAAATGTTACGAATTGTTCCGTTTGGAGATTTCCACATTGATTTTAATTGGAACTCCTTTACACGCGCTTCGTCAGGTGTAATTGTTGCACATTTGATACCTACTTGATATTTTTTGATTGCTTCAGCGGCATCAACCGTGATTTGGTCATTCGTTTCATCTCTTTTTTCGATTCCTAAATCGTAGTATTTGATATCAAGATCTAAATAAGGAAGAATCAATTTATCTTTAATGAATTTCCAAATAATCCTTGTCATTTCATCGCCATCAAGCTCTACAACAGGATTTGCAACTTTAATTTTTGCCATGTGAATCGTGTATATTAGTTTTTATTTTCAATAATGACAAAGGTAACTTTTTGAATTTAATTGAAGAAG
>CAMDFX010000005.1:0-2500 GCA_945897805.1 Chryseobacterium gleum | reverse complement strand
TGGCATAAGTAGCGAGAAAGGAAGTGAGAATCTTCCTCGCCGAAAGTCTAAGGTTTCCTTGAGCTCTGTTCGTCAACTCAGGGTCAGTCGGCCCCTAAGGCGAGGCCAAACGGCGTAGCTGATGGGAATCAGGCAAACATTCCTGAACCGCTATATCAATAAAAGTGACGCAGAAGTAGACCAATCGAGGTGAATGGCTATCCGAAGATTGAGGAATTCTGCCGAGAAAAGCGAGATATGGCGACCGTACCGTAAACCGACACAGGTAGACGGGTTGAATATACTCAGGCGCGCGAGTGAGCCGTGGTTAAGGAACTCGGCAAATTAACCCCGTAACTTCGGGAGAAGGGGTGCTCCGATTAATCGGAGCCGCAGAGAAATGGCCCAAGCGACTGTTTAACAAAAACACATCACTCTGCCAAGACGTTAAGTCGATGTATAGGGTGTGTCACCTGCCCGGTGCCGGAAGGTTAAGAGGAGAGGTTATCGCAAGAGAAGCTTTGAATTGAAGCCCCGGTAAACGGCGGCCGTAACTATAACGGTCCTAAGGTAGCGAAATTCCTTGTCGGGTAAGTTCCGACCTGCACGAATGGTGTAACGATTTGGGCACTGTCTCAACCACGGGCTCGGCGAAATTGTGGTACCGGTGAAGACGCCGGTTACCCGCATATGGACGGAAAGACCCTATGCACCTTTACTGTAGCTTATTATTGGGTCTGGTTGCATCATGCGTAGCATAGGTGGGAGGCTTTGAAGCAGGACTTTCGGGTTCTGTGGAGCCAACGGTGAAATACCACCCTTGATGCAATCGGATTCTAACCCGGCGGAGTGGATCCGCGGAGACAGTGATAGGTGGGCAGTTTGACTGGGGCGGTCGCCTCCTAAAAGATAACGGAGGCTCACCAAGGTTCTCTCAGCACGGTTGGTAATCGTGCGTTGAGTGCAAAAGCATAAGAGAGCTTGACTGTAAGACAAACAAGTCGAACAGGGACGAAAGTCGGTTTTAGTGATCCGGCGGCACTGTATGGAAAGGCCGTCGCTCAAAGGATAAAAGGTACGCTAGGGATAACAGGCTGATCTTCCCCAAGAGTTCACATCGACGGGAAGGTTTGGCACCTCGATGTCGGCTCATCGCATCCTGGGGCTGGAGGAGGTCCCAAGGGTTTGGCTGTTCGCCAATTAAAGCGGTACGTGAGCTGGGTTCAGAACGTCGTGAGACAGTTCGGTCCCTATCCTATGCGGGCGCACGATACTTGAGGGGACTCGTTCTTAGTACGAGAGGACCGGAATGACTGGACCGACGGTGTGTCTGTTGTTGCGCCAGCAGCATTGCAGAGTAGCCACGTCCAGAAAGGATAAGCGCTGAAAGCATCTCAAGCGCGAAACCTGCCCCAAGATTAGGTATCGCATTTAGGACCCAAAAAGATGATTTGGTTGATAGGCCGTATGTCTAAACGCAGTGATGCGTGAGCAGAGCGGTACTAATAGTCCGAACGGCTTACCAACATTGATCCATCACACTAGCAAAAGGTGATGGACTCTCAGAATCCCTTAAAGATTCTGTAACAATGTCTAAGCCCCCTTTAGAGGTTCGCTTTTTACTGCTCTCTTCCTTTGGAAGAAAGTACTTCAAATTGATTTTTCTCATGAATGCGCATGCGCCTCTTTATGACTCGGGTGATGAGATAGATAAAACAGCATTTGTTTTATGATGCTCTTACTTATATCGTGTTTATTATCGGTGACGCTATCGCAGGGGTCACACCTCTTCCCATTCCGAACAGAGAAGTTAAGCCCTGTTGAGCCAATGGTACTGCATGCGTAGGTGTGTGGGAGAGTAGGTAGTTGCCGGTTTATCTGTTATCAATAGCCTATTTGCTACTCGCATCTAGGCTATTGGTGTTTTTATACTATCCATACTTTGATATCTATAAATAACTACTTACTAATAGGATTATATGTTACATTATTCAATATTGATAACAATATTATACTTTTTTACAATACATATACATTCTTTAGCAAGTGAATCTGAATTGTTTTTAGGTGTCAAACTTCAAAAAACTCATGCTTTGTATTATGAAAATGGATTCAATACAGAATATAGTTCTTCTGCTTTTCTTGGTAATCAGTTTCATTCAGGTTTTTCCTATATTACTAGTAGATTTGGATCTGCTTTTAATTCTAATGCTCTAAAACAAGATAATATCCTTTTTCATACTTCATATACTTTTTTAAAGAAAGCTATTCTAAACCCTTTTATTAAACTGAATGCAGGCTATATTATAGCTGATTATCAATCTCCATTATTTGATGATATTGATAATACCATGCCACTAATATCTATGGACTTAGGATTATCCTATACTCCTATTAATCCTCTTAAAACACAAGTTTCCCTTGGTTATAATATTATTACAAGTAATGGGACTTCAGGTGTTGGTACAGTTTATCCATTGTATTTCAATATTATTATTATGTGGAATATATTACAATGAAG
>CAMDFX010000004.1 GCA_945897805.1 Chryseobacterium gleum | reverse complement strand
ATCCCATGGTATCAAATAACCATCTGAATTATACAACACCTGACCCCAACGATTGAAAATCGTTACGTTGTTGTTTGGATAACGTGTACTTAATTCTGCAATCAACCAAGTGTCGTTTATTCCATCACCATCTGGGGTGAAGGCTGAGGAAACATCAAGTACATAACAATCATTGATTGTAACAGAAACAGATGAAGGCAAACTTTCACAACCTTGAATTGAAGTCTCGGTTGCATAATAGGTTGAAATACCAATTACATTGTTTGGCAAAATAGAATCAGTATTTCCAATCAAGTTAGTCAAGGCTGCATCATCATACCAATTGTATATACCTCCTAAAGTTCCCGTAACAAATACTTTTTGTAATGTATCGCCATAACAGTATGTAGTATCTATACTTAGAACTGGAGCAGCTGGCAACTTGAAAACAGTCACATAAACTGTTTCTGGTGCACTTTGGCAACCATTCACTGTCTCAGTTACGTAGTAGGTTGAAATTCCTAATACATTTGCAGGAATAACATTTGTACCTGAGCCAATATTATTTGTTAATGCTGCATCATCGAACCAATTTAAGTTTCCACCATTGTTAAAACTTGCTGTCATACTTACAAAAATCTCATTTGAACAATATGATGTATCGTTTCCTGTGTTTGGACTTACTGGCACTGCATTAAATGAAACAGCTTGTTGTGTTGCTGCAGGACAAATTCCTACCACTGCATATTGAATAATATATGTTGTTCCTAATACTCCATTTGAAATCAAACCAGTAGATGGATCAATTGTTGCGCCATCAGTCACAGGCGGCGTAAAAGTGAACGTTCCACCAATATCTCCTGTAATCACGGGAGCAACACCAATTCCATCACAATAATTTGAAGCTGTAAACGAAGCATCGACAATTGGATGCACCGTTACAATTAAATCTACAGCAGAACCTGCACAACCGTTCAACGTTGGAACAATAGAATAGGTTGCAGTTCCATCAATTTGAGAAGTTGTACTCAAAGTTTGATTGATCGTATTTCCTGAACCTGCAGTAGCTCCTGATGTTCCGTTTTCAATAACAGTCCAATCAGCACTTGCTCCTACAGGTGAAGTAGTGATTGAAATAATTGTCGCTTCACCGGAGCAAATCTCATCAACTGTGGGGGTAACAGATAGCGATGGAATAGGGTTAACCACAATCGTCATCGTTGTCGGGATAGCACATTGACCCGCATCTGGTGTGAATGTATATGTTGTGGTTACTGTATTATCAACCGCTATTGGACTCCAAGCTCCAACTATTGCTTCATTTGAAGTAGTTGGCAAAGCCACAACAGGATCTCCCAAACAAATAGGCCCTACTGCAGCGAATGTTGGTGTTACAATTGGATTCACAACTATTGTCAAAGAAGCTGACAACGCACACACACCAGAATTCGGGGTAAATGTATACGTGGTGGTTACAGTATTGTTAACCGGAACATCCCAAGTTCCAGCAATACCTTCAATAGATATTAAAGGCAAAGCACTCAATGTTCCACCAGCACATATTGGGCTTACAGCAGCAAAAGTTGGTTGTACGTTTGGAATAACAGTAATTGAGAGTGTAGTAACAGTTCCACACTGACCCGCATTTGGGGTAAATGTATAAGTTCCAGAAGCAGTGTTACTAAAAGTTGGTGCCCATGTACCATTAATTCCCTCATCAGAAATTAGAGGCAAAGTATACGCTGCACCAGAACAAATAGTTGTTGTCGTGGTGAATGTTGGAGTCACAATTGGATTCACAGTGATTGTCATTGTAGCAACATCAGCACATTGGCCTACTGTTGGTGTAAATGTATACGTTGTTGTAGCCAAATTATTCAATGCTGGCGACCAAGCTCCAGTTATCCCTGTTAAATCAATTATTGGCAAGGCAGTTAAAGTTGCTCCAGCACAAATTGAAGCTACCTGATTAAACGTTGGCACAGTTAATTGATTAACAGTTATTGTTAATGTTGTTGTCAATGCACATTGACCTGCGTCTGGCGTAAATGTATAAGTTGTTGTTGCAGTATTATTCAGCGCCAAATCCCAAGTTCCTGTTATTCCTTCATTAGAAATCGTTGGCAAAGGGCTCAATACTGTTCCTATACAAATTGGACCAACAGGTGCAAAAGTTGGTGTGACGTTTGGATTCACAACTATTGTCAAAGTAGCTGACAACGCACACAGACCAGGAGTCGGAGTAAATGTATACGTGGTGGTTACAGTATTGTTAACCGGAATATCCCAAGTTCCAGTAATACCTTCAAGAGATATTAAAGGCAAAGCACTCAATGTTGCACCAGCGCATATTGGGCCTACAGCAGCAAAAGTTGGCAGCACGTTTGGATTAACGGTAATTGACAACGTAGTAACCGTTCCACACTGACCAGCATCTGGGGTAAAAGTGTATGTTGCTGAAACCGTGTTGTCAAAAGCAGAATTCCAAGTTCCAGAAATACTTTCATTAGAAATTAGAGGCAAAGTGTAGGCGGATCCCGAACAAATTGTGGTAGTTGTGGTGAATGTTGGCGTTAAAATTGGGTTCACAACGATTGTCAAAGTTGTTGGAACCGCGCACTCACCTGCCGCTGGTGTAAATGTATAAGTTGTAGTTACTGCGTTATCAATCGAATTCGGAGACCAAGTTCCATTGATTCCCTCATTTGAAATTAAAGGCAATGGACTTAAAGTTGCACCAGCACAAATTGGACCTACAGCAGCGAAAGTTGGCGTAACATTTGGATTGACGGTAATTGTCAATGTTTGACTTGTTGCGCAAATTCCTGGGTCGGGAGTAAAAGTATAATTTGTAGTTATAACGTTGTTTAATGTTGGTGTCCAAGATCCAGGTATTCCTGTTGGATCAGTTGGAGGCAAAGGACTCAGCACTGCTCCTGAACAAATAGGACCTACAGGTGCAAATATTGGGGTTACGTTTGGATTTACAACTACAGTCATGCTCTCAGTTACAGCGCACTGACCAGCGTCTGGTGTGAACGTATAAGTTGTCGTAGCAGTATTATCAATTAACGGTGACCAAGTTCCTGTAATACTATTATTAGATGGATTCGGCAATACCAAACTTGCACCTGAACAAATTGGTGCTATTGTATTGAATGTTGGTATTGCGTTTGGAATAACTGAAATTCCCATGAAAGCGAAAGTTGCACATTGTCCTGCATCAGGAGTAAACAAATAAGATGTTGACGCTGTACTATTCACAACACTAGGATTCCATGTACCAGTTACACCAGTTAAATCAGTTGTTGGTAATGTCAACGAAGCTCCAAAACAAATGGTTGAAACTGGCGTAAATGTTGGCGTAACAATTGGATTTACGACTATTGTCATCGTTGTAGTTGTTGCACATTGTCCTGCATCAGGAGTAAATGTATACGTTGTTGTCGCTGTATTATTAATGGAAGATGGAGACCAGATTCCAGTAATACCAGTTAAATCAGTCGTTGGTAATGCACCAATCGTTGCACCTGAGCAAATAGGAGCTACTTGAGTAAATGTTGGCGTAATAATCGGATTAACTACCACAATTAGGTTTGTTCCAATTGCACATTGTCCTGCAGAAGGAATGAAATCATAGGTAGTGGTAACAGTATTATTTATAGTATTTGGTAACCATGTTCCATTTATTCCTTCATTTGAAGGTACTTGTAAAGTACTACCAGTTTCACCTGCACATATTGGACCAACTGCCGTGAAAGTTGGAGTAATATTTGGATTTACAGTCACTGTCATCGTTGTTGTGGTTACACACTGTCCAGCCAATGGAAATGGAGTAAAAGTATAAGTTGTTGTTGCAGTATTATTGAAAGCAGGTGTCCAAGATCCAAAGATACCAGTCAAATCAGTTGGACTTAGTGAGAAAGTACCTCCTGAACAAATCGGAGAAATTGCGTTGAAAGAAGGAACAACGTTTGGTAGCACATTGATTGTTAAAACACCAATTGATGCACATTGACCAGCTGTAGGTGTAAATAAATAGGACGTTGAAGCTGTATTGTTAATTACTGCTGGCGTCCATGTTCCAGTAATACCCGTTAAATCAGTCACAGGCAATGAACCAACAACTGCACCAGAGCAAATTGGCCCCACTGGCGCAAATGAAGTTGTTAAATTTGGATTTACAACCACTGTCATTGTAGCCGTTGTTCCACATTGACCTGCTGAAGGAGTGAAAGTATAAGTTGTCGTTGCAGTATTATTTACAGCACCTGTCCAACCTCCTGTAATTCCATTATTGGAAGTTGTAGGCAATGTCAATGCAGCACCAGAACAAATTGGCCCAATTTGAGTGAATGTTGGGGTAATATTTGGATTTACAGTAATGGTCATGGTGGTTGAAGTACCACAAGAAGTTGTATTTGGTGTAAATGTGTATGTCGTTGTTGCAATGTTATTAATCGCTGTTGGTAACCATGAACCAATAATTCCATTTGTTGATGTAGTAGGCAAAGCAGCTACAGAGGAACCTGAACAAATTGGTCCAACTTGAGTGAAAATGGTTGTCGCATTTAGAATGATATCAATCGCCATTAAAGCGGTTGTTGCACATTGACCTGCTGTTGGTGTGAAGAAATACGAAGAAGAAGAAGTACTATTAAATGCAGGACTCCAAACGCCAGTAATACCATTTAAATCAGTCGTTGGTATTGTAATTACCGTCCCAAAACAAACTGGTGGGATTTGAGTAAAACTTGGTGTAACAATTGGATTTACTACAACGGTCATAGTAGTGGTAACAGTTGCACATTGACCAGCCGTTGGAGTAAAAGTATACGTCGTGGTGGCTGAATTATTTGCTATTGGAGTCCAAGCTCCTACAATTCCGTTATTAGAAGTTGGAGGCAATGTCAAGGTTCCACCAACACAAATTGGAGCAATTTGAGTGAAAGTCGGAGTTACAATTGGATTTACAACTACCGTCATTGTTGCAGTCGTTGCACATTGTCCTGTTGCAGGTGTAAATGTATAAGTTGTCGTTGCAGTGTTATTAACTGCTGGACTCCATGTTCCTGTTATTGCTACAGTATTTGTTGATGAAGTAGGCAAAGCAGCCAATGGTGCCCCTGAACAAATTGGTGAAACTGGAACAAATGTAGGTGTAACTGGCGTATTTACGGTAACAGTCATTGTCGTCGTCGTAGCACACTGACCAGCCAATGGTGTGAAAGTATATAAAGTTGTTGCAGTGTTACTTATAGCAGGAGACCATGAACCGAAAATTCCATTAGATGATGATGCATTTAAGGTAAATGTTCCACCTGAACAAATTGGTGAAATTTGGGTAAATAGAGGAACTATATTTGAATTTACAACAACAGTCATCGTTGCAGTAGTCGCACATTGACCAATTGAAGGTGTAAATGTATATGTTGTTGTTGCTGTATTATTAATTGCTGGACTCCATGTTCCTGTTACTCCATTTGGAGAAGTTAAGCCTAAATTTAAAACTCCACCGCTACAAATAGGACCTACTTGAGCAAAATTTGGACTAACTGGCGTATTTACGACAACTGTCATTGTTGTAGTAGTAGCACATTGCCCAACTGCAGGAGTAAATGTATATGTTGTAGTTGCTGTATTATTAACTGCTGGACTCCATGTTCCTGTTATTGCTACAGTATTTGTTGATGAAGTAGGCAAAGCAGCCAATGATGCCCCTGAACAAATTGGTGAAACTTGAGTAAACAAAGGAGTAACTATTGGATTTACAGTAATTGTCATCGTTGTGGTAGTTGCACACTGTCCAGTTGAAGGTGTAAATGTATAAGTGGTAGTTGCTGTATTATTAACTGCTGGACTCCATGTTCCTGGTATTGCTACAGTATTTGTTGATGAAGTAGGCAAAGCAACCAAGGTTGCTCCTGAACAAATTGGTGAAACTTGAGTAAATGTCGGTATAACAATTGGACTTACATCGACAGGCATAAAAGCAGTGGTTGCACATTGACCAGGTGTTGGTGTAAATGTATAAGTTGTAGTAGATGTATTATTAACTGCTGGACTCCATGTTCCTGTTATCACATTTATTGATGTGGTTGGAAGTGTAATTACAGCGCCAAAACATACTGATCCAATTGGAGTGAAGCTTGGTGTAACATTTGGATTTACGGTAACAGTCATTGTTGCAGCAGTCGCACATTGACCAGCCGTTGGCGTAAATGTATAAATCGTCGTTGCTGTATTATTAACTGCTGGGCTCCATGTTCCTGTTACTCCATTTGGAGAAGTTAAGCCTAAATTTAAAACTCCACCGCTACAAATAGGACCTACTTGAACAAAATTTGGAGTAATATTTGGATTTACAGTAATGGTCATCGTTGCAGTATTTGCGCACTGTCCAATTGAAGGTGTAAATGTATAAGTGGTCGTTGCAGTATTATTAACTGCTGGACTCCATGTTCCTGTTATTGCTACAGTATTTGTTGATGAAGTAGGCAAAGCAGCCAATGATGCCCCTGAACAAATTGGTGAAACTTGAACGAACGTTGGAGTAACTGGCGTATTTACTGTAACAGTCATTGTAGTAGTAGTTGCGCACTGACCAGCCAATGGTGTGAAAGTGTATAAAGTTGTTGCAGTATTGCTAACTGCAGGAGACCAACTTCCAAAAATACTATTATTTGAAGTTGCATTTAAGGTAAATGTTCCACCTGAACAAATTGGTGAAATTGGAGTAAAAGTTGGGGTGATACTCGCTGTTAAAGTGACAACTGAAGCTGAGGAAACCGTTGAACAACCGCTAGCATTTGTAACAGTTACTGTATACGACCCTGCTGTGTTCACTATTAATGTTGAAGTCGTTGCACCAGCTATATTTGCACCAGCATTTTGCCATTGATAGCTTAGACCAACGCCTGAATTTGCTGTTAAGGTCACAGGACTCCCGCTGCAAATAGACAAAGGACCGCTTGCTGAAATGGTTGCTAATGGAGCTGCGTTTATCGTAATACTAGCAGTTGCTGTATTGGTACAAACACTTGTAAATGTATAAGTAACTGTGTATGTTCCAGCGGTGCTTGTTGCTAAATTTATTAAACCTGTCGTTCCAGTTATCGATAAACCGGCAGTTGATGTATATGTTCCTCCAGCTGTTCCAGTTTGAGTTACAGAAGCTGTTCCAATTCCACAAAATGGTGAACCAGTATAAGATATCGCTGCGGTCGGTAATGCATTAATTATTGCTGTTGTTGTAGTTGTAAACACCGGACAACTTGCTGTTGCTGCAATCGTATAGGTAATCGTGTATGTACCTGGAATACTTGTTGCCAAATTAATAGCCCCTGTTAATGCGTTGATAGAAAGACCAACTGTCGATGTATAAGTCCCTCCTGCTGTGCCTGTTCTTGTAACGGTTCCTGTTCCAGTTGCACAAAAAGGCGAACCAGTATAAGAAATTGTTGCAGAAGGCGCCGCTTCTATTACTACGGAAGTCGCTGCTGTATTGGTGCATCCAGCAGCACTTGCAAATGTATAAGTCACTGTATATGTTCCAGCAGTGCTTGCTGCCAAATTTATCAATCCTGTTGTTCCGTTTATTGTTAAACCGGCAGTTGATGTATATGCTCCACCAGCTGTTCCAGTTTGAGTTACAGAAGCTGTTCCAATACCACAGAATGGTGAACCAGCATAAGATATTGCTGCTGTTGGCAATGCATTAATTGTTACACTCGTTGACGCTGAATTTGCACATCCAGCAGCATTAGTAAAGGAATAAGTAACAGTATATATACCCGGTGCACTGCTTACTAAATTAATTAAACCAGTTACTGTATTGATTGACAATCCAGCGGGTAAAGCTGAATAAGCACCACCTGCTGTTCCTGTTCTAGTAACAGCTCCTGTTCCTGTTGCACAAAAAGGCGAACCGGCGTAAGAAATTGTGGCTGCCGGAAGTGCGGTAATAGTTACAGTTGTTGTAGCCGTATTTATGCATCCTGTGGTGGCACTTGAAAATGAATAATTAACAATATATGTACCTGCTGTACTTGTTGCCAAATTTATCAATCCTGTTGATCCGTTTATTGTTAAACCAGTGGTTGATGTATAGGCACCACCAGTTGTTCCTGTTTGATTTACGGTGACTGTCCCTGTTGCACAAAATGGCGAACCTGTATAGGAAATTGTTGCCGTTGGAAGAGCGTTAACAGTTACACTGGTGGAAGTTGTATTAGCACATCCAGCAGCACTTGTAAATGCATACGTCACAATATAGGTGCCAGGTGCGCTTGTTGCTAAATTAATTGACCCTGTTGATGCATTGACTATCAATCCAGCGGGTAAAGCAGAATAAGAACCACCTGCTGTTCCTGTTCTAGTAACAGCTCCTGTTCCTGTTGCACAAAAAGGCGAACCGGCATATGAAATTGTAGCTACTGGTAGCGCGTTGATTGTGATAGAAGTGCTTGTAGTAAATAATGGACAACTTCCTGCAGCGGCAATAGTATATGTTATTGTATATACACCAGCGGTGCTTGCCGCAAGGTCAATTGTTCCTGTTGTTGCATCAATTATTAATCCAGTTGTAGATGAATAAGTTCCTCCTGCTGTTCCTGTTTGAGTAACAGTTTTTGTTCCTGTTGGACAAAAAGGAGATCCAGTATAACTTATTGTCGCTGATGGTGGAGGGTTAACTGTAACAGTAGTAGTAGTCGTATTCGAACAACTTCCGCTCGTAAAAGAATAAGTAACAGTATAGGTTCCTACGGTACTTGTTGCCAAATTAATGGCACCAGTTCCTGAATTTAATACTAGCCCAGCAGGCAAGGAAGTGTATGATCCTCCTGATGTTCCTGTTTGGGTAACAAGCACTGAACCACTTCCACAAAAAGGTGTACCAGCATAACTAATAGATGCCGTTGGAAGCGGATTTACAACTACCGATCTTGATGCTGAAGTTTTAGAACAACCAGTCGCATTTGTGACAACGACTGTGTAAACGCCAGCTGTTGTTGCTGTGTATGTCTGCGCTGTTTCACCAGTAATTGGAACTCCTCCAACATTCCATTGATAAGAAAGTCCTACACCCGCATTTGCTGTCATTACGACGGAACCGCCAGCACAAAAGGTCAATGCTGCAACAGAGGGTACAGAAATAGTTGCTACAGGCAATGCATTGACAGTAATTGTTGCCGTGGCCTGACCAACGCAAGCATTTCCCGTTTGAGTACCTAATAAGGAGTAAACAATTGGGTTTGGTGTTGGGACAGAAGTGGGGATATAATTAAATGTTGGACCTGCAGAAAGAGACGCCCCACTTTGCCACAAATAACTATCAGGCCCAGGAGTATCCGCAGAACTCGCATTCAACGCTAAAGTGCCATTAACACAAACACTAGTCGTAAAACTTGAAAGTCCGTTAATCAACACGCTAGGAGTTTGAACAACAACAATATCCATCGTAATAAAATCTGTACAGGAAGGATCGCTTGATAAAAATTGAAAAGTTTGAGTACCTGCTAGTGACATATCAATAACAGATGGAGACCATGTTCCTGAAATTCCTTCATTGGATACAAGTGGCAAAGCTGGCGCAGTTGCTCCGGTGCATAGCGGACCAATCGCATCAAATGTTGCGCATTGAGCGCTGACAAAATTTAGATTTAAAATCAAAAAATTGAACAAAATCAATACTTTAATCTTTTTTGAATATCTTTTTATCATATTTATAAAATTTTTTTGACGCCTTACTTTTGAACTATTTTTTTGATTAAAGATGACGCAAATTTTAATTGTAGTACTTAAATTAATTAACAAAAATAATCTAAAAAATTTAGACCTCAACCTATTTATCCATGAATTCATACGTTACAAAACTAAATTTCGTTGCACATTTTTAATAGATTCTTTCGTAAAATGAACATCTAACCACTTTAAATATTTTAAAATGTTGTTTTTCAATTATTTAAGATTTTACTTATTGAACAAAACTTACTTTCTAGTTTACTTCTTGATAAAACGAAAAAATAAAATTTTAACTTATTTTTACTTTAATACGATGCAGCAATTAAAAAATTTGATTTTAGATCTAAAATGCTTCCAATAAAACAATTTCATCACTAAAAAAAACTAATTCAAACAGTGAATTGTCCAATAGTCATTTTAGTTATCTTTGTCGCTCCTTAAAATAGGATATTTGAAAAAATTAAACAAATCAATCGAATTAAACATGAAAAAACATCTTTTTGCCATTGCAACCCTTGCCCTTGCTGGCAATGTTTGGTCTCAGCGCAAAATCGAGTATGTAGAATATGATTTACCAAACGGTATTCATGTAATCTTACACGAAGAACATGCTACCCCTATTGTTGCTGTATCCATCATGTACCACGTAGGTTCAAAAAATGAAATCCCAACAAGAACTGGTTTTGCGCACTTTTTTGAGCACTTACTTTTTGAAGGATCCACGAATATTGGCCGTGGAGAATACAGTGAATTGGTGGAAAAAAATGGAGGTGCCTTGAATGCAAATACTTCGCAAGATAGAACCTATTACTATGAATTATTGCCCTCAAATCAATTAGAACTTGGTCTTTGGTTAGAAAGTGAAAGACTCTTACATGCAAAGGTTGACAATACTGGCGTTGAAACACAAAGACAAGTTGTGAAAGAAGAAAAAAGACAACGAGTTGACAATCAGCCTTACGCTTCTTTCTTAACAGAAATGTTTGCAAGAATGTATCAAAAACATCCTTACAAATGGCAACCAATTGGAAGCATGGAACATTTGGATGCTGCGCAAGAAGAAGATTACATAAATTTTTATAGAACATTCTATGTGCCTTCAAATTCAGTGCTTTCAATCGCTGGTGACATCAATATTGAGCAAACAAAAAAATGGATAGCCACTTATTACGGTTCAATTCCTTCAGGGCAAGCGATCAATTTATTCAGAGACTTTGAAAACCAAAGTGATGAAAATTTCTTGAAAACTTATGGCGTTGCAAAAACTAAATTTGATTCCAAAAACTTTCTTGGCTCTAAAGACGTTGAGGCTCAAAAATTAATCAAAAAATACAGCGCTATGCCAACTGTAATTCCAAGACCAGAGCGAAACGAACCTCCTTTCAAAGGTGTTGTGATTGACACAGTTTATGACAATATTGAATTGCCAGCTGTTTTTATCGGTTATAGACTTCCTGAGCAAACAAATCCAGACGCTTATGCCTTAGACATGTTAAACACAGTTCTTTCAGGAGGAACAAGTTCTAGGATGAATAAAAACATTGTAGAGAAAAAACAATTAGCGATGGCAGCTTTTTCATTTGCTTTTCCCTTGGAAGATCCAGGATTAGGTTTGGTAGCAGCAATTGGCGCGGCAAAAGTGGATTTGATTACTTTGCAAAATGCGCTAGATGAAGAAGTAAAAGCAGTTCAAGACGCCTTAATTTCACAAGAAGAATTTGAAAAATTAAGAAATGTTAAAGAAAATGACATCATTTCTGCCTATAGTTCTGTAGCTGGAATTGCTGAAAATCTTGCTCAAAATTACATGTACATGGGAAGCACAGCGTTAATCAATAGTGAATTGCCAAAATATATGGCTGTGACACGCGAAGATATTCAACGTGTGGCTAAAAAGTACTTCACTACTGAAAATCGTGTGATTTTATATTATTTACCAAAATCAAAAAATTAATAGGACATCAAAATTACAAGAATCAACTGATTCCAACGCAAAATTTTAGATCTCATATAAATAGATACTCAAATGAAAAAAATAATATTATCTGGTGCACTGATTTTGATTGCCTCTGCGAGCTTTGGCCAATTAGATCGATCTGTGCGTCCTAAAGCAGGAACACCGCCAACAATAAACATCAAAGATTCAGAAGTTTTCACCACCGAAAATGGAATTACAGTTATTTTGTCAGAAAACCACAAATTACCGAAAGTTTCCATTCAATTAGTAACTAGTTCTGATCCGATGAATGAAGGTCCAAAAGCTGGATTATCCAAAATGGCAGGACAATTGATCATGTCCGGTACAAGCACCAGAACCAAAGATAAATTAGATTCGGAAGTTGATTACATTGGTGCAACACTTTCTGCAGACGGCGAATCAATGTATTTATCCTGTTTGACAAAACATGTTGAAAAAGGATTGTTATTGATGACTGATGTTTTGTTTAACGCCAATTTCCCAGATTCAGAGTTTGAAAGAATCAAAAAACAAAACGAATCTGCTCTTTTATCTGCAAAATCTAGCCCAGATGAAATGTCTGACAACGCTGAAAGAAAAGCCAATTTTCCAAATGGTCATCCATATGGTGAAATCATGACAGAAGCTACTTTGGCATCAATCAACAAAGCAGATGTTGAAAGTTACTTCAAAAAAGTATTTACCCCAAGAGGTAGCTACTTAGTGATTGTGGGCGATGTAAACAAAGCACAAGCTACAGAATTGGTAAACAAATATTTCAGTTCTTGGAAAGGTGGCCCAGTCTATAAAGCAGAGCTTGGTGAAGGTCAATTCAATAAAGGAAACCGTGTGATTTTTGTCAAAAAAGCAGGCGCTGTGCAGTCAAAAGTTACTGTTACTTTTCCAGTGAAAATGAAACCAGGACAACCAAATCAATTGCCTTTAACAGTAACAAACGGAATTTTAGGTGGCGGCGGTTTTGGTACCAGATTGATGCAAAACTTGCGTGAAGATAAAGCATACACTTATGGTTGTTACTCTGGAATTGAGACCACAGACAATGGAAGTTGGTTTTCAGCGTCTGGAAATTTCAGAAATGACGTAACAGATAGCGCCATTGTTCAAATTTTGAAAGAACTAGACGAAATTGGAAGTAGTTATGTGAAAGAATCAGAAATAAATTTGACTAAATCGGCCATGGCAGGAGGATTTGCGCGATCATTAGAAAACCCGCAAACGATTGCAAGATTTGCAGTGAACATTATCCAAAATAATTTACCAAAAGATTATTACCAAACTTATTTGAAAAGATTGGATGCAATCAACACTGAAAATGTTTTAGAAATGGCTCAAACCTATTTCACTTCTAAAAATTGCAATATTATTGTGGTTGGAAATGAGGAAATCATTGAGAAATTAAGAGTGTTTGATGCAGATGGAAAAATTGAAATGTTTGATGCATTTGGTAACGTGGCAAAAGAAATAAAACCAGCTGATATTACCAAAGAACAATTAATTGAAAAATACATTCTTGCAAATACTGGTACAACCTCAATGAAAGCTGCAAATAAAGTGATTAATAAGGTGAAATCAGTGAAACAAGTGATGGAAATGTCTGCACAACAAATTCCTGCACCTTTGACAATGACCACCTATTTTGTGGCACCAAACAAGGAAGCGATGAAAATTGAAATGCAAGGAATGATGATTCAAAAAGAGTATTTTGATGGAACAGCAGGCGCATCTTCAAATATGCAAAGTGGCAAAAAAGATTTGACAGCTGAAGAAATTGCAAGCAAACAAAAATCAGCCGGATTATTTCCAGAATTAAATTATGCAACTTCAGGATTGAATGTTGAATTAGTTGGCATTGAAGAAGTGAACGGTATTGACGCTTATTTGATAAAAATTATTGATGGTGACAAACAGTCATTTGATTATTTTGATACTAAAACCTTCATGAAAATCAAGTCAGTTTCAATCCAAAAAGAAGGAGACCAAGTTATTGAAGCTTCAAGATCTTTCAGTGATTTCAAAATTGTAAATGGACTTCAATTTCCTCACAAAATGACCTTAATGATGGGCGAACTTGGACTAGAGGGAAAAGTAATTACCATAGAAATAAATGGAAAAGTAGACGAAACTACTTTTAAGTAAAGATTGCCTCACTTTTTTGAGCCTGTGTTTTTTTATTGAAAACACGGGCTTTTTTATGTCTGCAATTTTAAAATAAAGGGGATTTATTTTGATGTGTTGGCTAAAAAATTACCTTGAAAATCAAAATATTCTTTACATCCTAGATTTTTACTTTTCTTTCCTTGATGAAAGTAAAGTAACAAAAGAAAATCAAGTCTTCGTGATTAAACTTGCTTCCGTAAACTACAGCATTTTTAAAACTTCTAAAAAGTGACTTCTATCGATGAGCTATCGCTATCTCTTTCGTTTACACTTTTTAGTGCGTTTCAAAAACCGTCCAATCACTAGGACGGCTATCTTCTTCAATATCCGTTTTTTTTTAAGAATTTTCGATTTAAGATCTTTTACTTCAGGCGATCAATGACAAAACTATAATTCAATAAATTTAAATTTCCTCACCAAAAATAAGTCTCAGCACCTCAAAATAAATAACGCCCCTGATTTAATTATTTGCGTTACATATTAAGATTTAATTATTTTTGCTGAAAAAACTAGGAAAAGATGTTAGAAGCAATCAATTTAGGACACGTAAGATACGAAATAGACAACCAAGGCATTGCAACTATTGAATTTGGACATCCTTTAAGTAATTCGCTACCAGGCAAAATATTACAAAAATTAGCTGAAACAATTACTGAACTTGGAAATGATAATAGCGTCAAAGTTATGGTGCTAAAATCATTCGGTGAAAAATCATTTTGCGCTGGAGCTAGTTTTGACGATTTAATTTCAATTAGAGATTTTGAAACAGGTCAAAAATTTTTCTCAGGATTTGCAAACGTCATCAATGCTTGTAGAAAATGTCCCAAATTAATAATCGGAAGAGTTCAAGGAAAAGCAGTTGGCGGAGGCGTTGGAATGGCGTCCGCAGTTGATTATTGCTTTGCCACAAAAAATGCAGATGTAAAATTATCTGAATTAGCTGTGGGAATTGGTCCTTTTGTTGTTGGTCCAGCAGTTAGCCGTAAAATTGGCACCTCAGCGATGAGTCAATTGGCCATTGATGCAACATCTTGGAAAAGCGCTGAATGGGCCAGGGAAAAAGGACTTTACGCTGAGTTATATGATTCAACAAAAGAAATGGATGATGCCATTGATAGTTTAGCACAAAAATTAGCTAAATCAAATCCTGAAGCTATGTCAATGTTGAAAAGTATATTCTGGGAAGGAACAGAAAATTGGGATGACGTTTTGATTGAGCGAGCAGGAATGAGCGGTAAATTAGTTTTATCAGAATTTACAATTAATGCCATCAATTCATTTAAAGCAAAATAAAAAAGACGAAAAAGTTACGATGTAGGAAACAAAAATTGATTTAATCGCAGCTTTTTTGATTCAATCTATTTTTTTTTGACTTCAGATAGAACTGAAATCGCATATATTTTAGCGTTCCTTGCACGAAATTGAATATATTTCAAAATTCGTTTGTTAATAAAATCTTTAAGTTGTATCTTTGCACCCCCAAATTAGGGGAATTGTCTTATTTAATTAATATTTATTGTGGATACATTAAGTTACAAAACGAAGTCTGCGAACACGGAAACCTCTGGAAAGAGGTGGTTGTTAGTAGATGCCGAAGGCCAAACAGTTGGTCGATTGGCTAGTGAGGTAGCGAAGTTGATACGTGGGAAACACAAACCAAACTTCACACCACACGCAGACTGCGGAGATAACGTAATTGTTATTAATGCAGAAAAAGTATCATTTTCTGGTACTAAATTAGTGAACAAGGAGTATATCCGTTACACGGGATACCCAGGTGGGCAAAGAATTTTGACTGCACAAGAAATTTTACAAAAACATCCTCAACGATTGATTGAGAAGGCTGTAAAAGGAATGTTGCCAAAAAATACTTTGGGACGTAATTTATTTACTAACTTGAAAGTTTACGTAGGAACTGAGCACAAACAAGAAGCTCAAAAACCTGAAGTAATTACTTTTAGCTCATCTAAAAAATAATTATGGAAATAATCAACACATTAGGAAGAAGAAAAACTTCCGTTGCCAGAGTTTACATGAAAAAAGGTACTGGTAAAGTTATCGTAAATAAAAAAGAATACAAAGAGTTCTTTCCTGTTGCGATGTTACAATCAAAAATTCAACATCCTTTCAAATTGACGGATACTGTTGATCAATATGATGTAACTGTAAATGTAATGGGTGGAGGTATCAACGGACAAGCTGAGGCGATTCGTTTGGGTATTTCCAGAGCACTTGTAAAAATATCTGAGGATATGAAACCAGCATTGAAAGCTGAAGGTTTAATGACGCGTGACCCAAGAATGGTAGAACGTAAAAAACCAGGACAGCCAAAAGCACGTAAGAAATTTCAATTCTCAAAACGTTAATATTCAAATATTTTGGCGGTTGTTTAGTATCCAAGCGGTTGTGCATTGTTAGTCATTTGATTAATCCCTCAATACGCTGATTACTAAAGGAACGTAAACAATTAAAAAACAATACTAAAATGTCAAAAATAGGTTTTCAAGAGTTACTAGACGCAGGTGTACACTTCGGTCACCAAAAAAGAAAGTGGAATCCAGCAATGGCACCATACATCTTCGATGAGAAGAAAGGTATCCACATTATCGATCTAAATAAGACAATTGCTCATCTTGATCAAGCATGCGCGGCGATGACACAAATCGCAAAATCAGGTAAAAAAGTTCTTTTCGTAGCTACAAAGAAACAAGCGAAAGAAATCGTATCTGAACGCGTAAAAGCTGTAAACATGCCGTTCGTAACAGAACGCTGGTCAGGTGGTATGTTGACCAATTTCCAAACGACTCGTAAATCGATTCGTAAAATGGCTTCCATTGATAAAATGAAGACAGATGGAACGTGGGATACACTTTCTAAAAGAGAGCGTTTATTCAAAACTCGCCAACGTGAAAAGTTGGAAAAAAACTTTGGTTCTATTGCTGATATGACGCGTCAACCAGCAGCTATTTTCTTGGTAGATATCTTAAAAGAGAATATCGCAATGCACGAAGCAAAAAGATTGAACATTCCAATCTTCGCAATGGTAGATACCAATTCAAATCCAAAATTTGTTGATTTTCCGATTCCAGCAAATGATGATGCTACAAAATCAAGTTCAATTATTTTGGATGCGATTTGTGATGCTATCAAATTAGGTTTGGAAGATAGAAAAAATACCAAAGAAAAAGGTACAGACAAAACAGATGTATCAGATGTAGCAGAGGTAGCTACTCCAGAAGTAATTGCTGAAGCTACTCCAGAAGTAATTATTCAAGCTACTCCAGAGGTAATTGTTGAAGCTACTCCAGAGGTAACTGAGGAGATCGCAGAAACAAAGGAAGAAACGAAAGAAGATTAATCAAACAATAAAAATTTTACGATCATGGCAATTACAGCTGCAGATGTAAATAAATTGCGCCAACAAACTGGTGCAGGAATGATGGATTGCAAGAATGCATTGACAGAATCTAATGGAGATTTTGAAACAGCAATCGATATCCTTCGTAAAAAAGGACAAAAAATCGCTGCAAAACGCGGTGAAAACGAAGCTAAAGAAGGTTTAATTTTTTCACAAGCTTCTGCTGATGGAAAAAATGGCGTTATGATGGCATTGAATTGCGAAACTGATTTCGTGGCAATGAATGATAATTTCAGAGCTTTTATGCAATCTTTGGTTGATGTTGCTTTGAAGCATCTACCAAATACGATTGAAGAATTGAAAGCGCTTCCTTACAACGATAAATTGTCTGTGGAAGAAAAAATCACTGAACACGTAGGTGTTGTTGGTGAAAAATTAGATCTTTCTAAATATTCAAAAATCAGTGCTGAACAAGTTTCTGCTTACAATCACCCAGGTAACCAATTGGCTACTTTGGTTGGATTGACAGTAAACTCCGCTGCTGCTGAAGACGCTGGAAAACAAGTTGCGATGCAAATTGCGGCAATGAATCCATTGGCATTAAACAAAGAAGGTATCGACCAAAACACGATTGACCGTGAATTGGAAATTGGAAAAGAATTGGCTATCCAAGAGGGAAAACCAGCTGAAATGGCTGAGAAAATTTCTCAAGGACGTCTGAATAAATTTTTCCAAGAAAACACCTTGTTAAGCCAACAATTTGTGCGCGATAACAAAGTAACTGTTGAGGAATTTTTGAACTCAGCTGAAAAAGGTTTAACAGTATCTTCTTTTGAGCGTTTCGCTATGAAATAGATAATTTAAATATTTTTTTTAAAGGGTTGGATTTTATCTAACCCTTTTTTTATGTCTATTTCTCACTTTTGAAAAAGAAGCATTTCAATTAGTATCTTATTTTTTGCTTTTTTGACTATATTTGCCTGCATCTTTTGAAAAATTTAAGTAATATGAAATACAAACGCATACTTCTAAAATTAAGTGGGGAGTCATTAATGGGCGATAAACAATTTGGAATTGATAATAATAGAATCAATTCTTACGCCACACAAATCAAAGAAATTTGTGAAAAAGGCATAGAAGTAGCAATTGTAATTGGTGGAGGAAATATTTTCAGAGGTGTTCAAGCAGAAGAAGGCGGAATGGACAGAACTCATGGCGATTATATGGGAATGCTAGCAACAATGATTAACAGCATGGCTTTGCAAGCAGCTTTAGAATCTGTGGGAATAAAAACCAGGTTGCAATCTGCAATCGAAATGAAAGAAATCGCAGAACCTTATGTTAGAAGGCGTGCTGTTCGACATCTAGAAAAAGGACGCGTTGTAATATTCGGAGCAGGAACTGGAAACCCTTATTTCACAACTGATTCAGCGGCTTCATTGCGAGCGATTGAAATCAATGCAGATGTGATTCTGAAGGGCACAAGAGTTGACGGAATTTACACTGCAGATCCATTCAAAGATCCAAGTGCTACCAAATACGAAACAATCACTTTTGATGACGTTTACAGCAAAGGATTGCAGGTAATGGACATGACAGCTTTTACGTTGTGTAAAGAAAATGACTTGCCAATTATTGTTTTCGACATGGACACACCAGGTAATTTGAAAAAATTATTGGAAGGTGAAAAAGTAGGAACGATTGTTCAAAACTAAGATACAATAAAATATATTTCCAATTTCAATTACAAATTGATTATGACTGAAGAGATTGAAATGATTTATGATGAGTTAAAAAGCTCAAATGCAAAAACACTCATTCATTTAGAAAATGAGCTTCAAAAAGTCCGCGCGGGTAAAGCTACCCCATCGATGATACAAAGCGTGATGGTGGATTATTACGGTTCCCCTACTCCAATTACGCAAGTGGCTAATATTTCAACTTTGGATGCAAGAACAATTACAGTTCAACCTTGGGAGAGAGCCATGTTGCCAGAAATCGCCAAAGGAATTATCAATTCTAACCTTGGATTTGCCCCTCAAAACAACGGCGAAGTGATTTTGATTAATGTTCCTCCTTTGACAGAAGAACGTCGACGGGAAATGGTAAAAAAGGCCAAAGCAGAAGGAGAACATGCTAAAGTTGGTATCAGAAACAACCGAAAAGATGGCATCGACATGATCAAAGACTTAAAAACGGAAGGAATGTCAGAAGATTTAGCAAAAAGTGCTGAAATCGAAGTGCAAAACATCACCAATATTTACATCAAAAAAGCGGAGGATATTATTGATGCCAAGGAGAAAGACATTATGACTATCTAATTTTTATTTGATTTAATATAAGACTAAAAAAAGCTGTATCACTAGAAGATTACAGCTTTTTTTGTGATTAAAACAAGGATTAATAGATGCATTTTTTAGCCTTTGCAATATTGTTATATTTAGAAAAAATGTAAGTTGATTGCAATAAAACTAAACTAGTTCGATTCCCACAGGACAATGGTCAGAACCAAAAACTTCATTCAAAATAAAGGAAGATTTTACTTTTGGAAGAAAACTTTCTGTCACTAAAAAATAATCAATTCTCCAGCCAACATTCTTTTCACGAGCTCCACCTCTATATGACCACCAAGAATATTTTACGTCCGTTGGATTTATTTTCCTAAAAATATCAACTAATCCAGCTTCTTGGTAAGCATCCATTCCATTGATTTCTTCTTGCATAAAACCAGCAGACTTATTGTAATTCGCTTTTGGTCTAGCTAAATCTATTTCTTTGTGCGCAACATTAAAATCGCCACAAACGACTACAGGTTTTTTAGTCTCCAATTCTTTTAAGTAATTTAAAAAATCAGCATCCCATTTTTGCCTGTATCCTAATCTTAATAATTCACTTCCTGAATTTGGAACATACACTGAAATCAAAAAGAAATCAGCAAACTCTGCACAAGTAACCCTCCCCTCCTGGTCGTGTTCTTCTATTTCCATATCAAATGTGATCGAAAGTGGAGCTGTTTTTGTTAAAATTGCAGTGCCTGAATATCCTTTTTTTACTGATTCATTGGCATAAATATGAAATTCTGTTAGGGGCTTCAAAGTTTCTAAAACTTGCTCGACAGAAGCTTTTGTTTCTTGCAAACAAATAACGTCAGCACTAACATTTAACATGTCTTTAAAAAATGTTTTTTGAGCAATTGCTCTTATTCCGTTAACATTAAAAGAAATAATCTTCATAGTTGTTTAATTTTGTATAAAGTTAAATAATAAGGTTATCTTTTGAAATAAATTCAGAATTGTTGAAAAATTAATTTAGATTTGAATCCAAAAAAGACACATTTTATGAAAATTTTTATACCCATTGTAGTCTCAACTATCTTTATTCTTAGCGCTTGTTTAGGTGGAAACTCTAGTCATAAAAATAAGCCAAAATTTGACTATGGAAAAGTAGCAAATAACGTTTATTCAAATTTATTTTTAGGCTTAGAAGTTTCACTTCCAGAAACATGGACTGTAGATACAAGTAAAAAATACAAATCTACATTCAGTCCCCACTTTTTAGAAGCAGATCTATTTGATGAAAATCAAAATGCAATCATTTCTTTAAATATTGTTGGTCACAAAAAAAATCCATTTTCAAGCGACGAAACATTGCTGCAATATCTCAAAGATTCTAATGAAAATTTAGGAATGTTGTATGAAAAAGATGAACATCGAGAATTTATAAAAGAAATAAAAATTGCAGAAACAGACTTTTTTCGAAATAGAGTTTTGCTTTTAGAAGAATCCCAAATCTTGTTTATGGATGAGTATGCAACGGAAATAAATGGATACTTCTATTCAATGACTTTCTCGTATTCTGATACGCTAAATAGGGTTTTAATTGACGATATTCTTGCCAAAGTGAAAATTAAGTGATGGAGAAAATTAGGATTTAGAAATTAGTAATTTCTAATCTAACTCCTCGAAATCATCAAATTTATTATCATCATTCTTGTTTCGGGATTGAAACTGGCGATTTACTTTTACCAAGGGTGCGCCAGAAAGTAGGTATGAAAAACCGTTCAACAGTTTAAAAAGAATACTTGTCAGCACAAAAAATCCAATAACTTTAAACATAAATCCAAAAATGAGCGTACTTTCTATATCCAAAATGCTGTTATAAAACCATAGACTAATAGGATTTTGAGCATAATCAGGAAAAAAAACAAAAGCTGTAAAAAACAAAATAGAGAATGTAATTACAATAATTTCCGCTTTTACATTAAACATGGTTGAAATTGCTGGCATCGGATTTCCTGCCATTTTAAAAATCGCGGAACGATTTTGCCTGTTTTGTAGTTTTCCTGTGAAATAAATGATCAAGATCAATCCAGCAAGGATTAATTCGTTCGGCATCAAAATACTAGAATCTTCCTTTTGCACACAAAATAAGAAAGTGACATTTACCAAGAAAAAATATTGAACTGATTTCAGTAAATATTCTTCCAAAACCGTTTTCGTTCTTCCCCCTCTCGCTAAGGTTAAAAGTAAACTCAAGGTTCCCCAAATGAATCCAAAAATGGCAAAAACTACGCCTAATCGAAATGCTAAATCAATAAATTTCACAGCACAAATTTGCAAAAAATAAATGTTCTAAACCAAAATTTAGAAAACTTTAGCGCTTTAAATGATATATTTGAGCCACTAAAATTAATTTCATGAAAAGAATTATACTTTCTATCAGTTTTGCGTTTACAATTTTCTTCTCAAAAGCCGAAGAAGGAATGCTTATTCCTTCATTAATTGCTGCTTTTCAAAATGACATGCAAGCCATGGGAATGAAACTCACTGCTGAAGATATTTACAGCGTTAACAAAGCAAGTATCAAAGATGCCATTTTGCAATTTGGCGGCGGATGTACCGCTGAAATCGTTTCAGACAAAGGTTTGATTTTAACCAATCACCATTGTGGATATTCCCAAATTCAATCTCATTCTTCCCTTGAAAAAGATTACTTAAAAAATGGCTTTTGGGCAAAAAATTACGATGAAGAATTAACAAATCCTGGATTGACGGCCATGCGCATTGTCCGAATTGAAGATTTGACCAAAGAAGTTTTGAAAGGAACTGAGGGAATTCAAGATTTAGCGCAACGACAAGCGATTATTGCTAAAAATATTGAAGCATTGAAAAAGAAAATGATTGATGGAACAAACTATCAAGCCGACATCAAAGCTTTTGACTATGGAAACAGCTATTACTGCATGGTGACTGAGCTTTTCTTAGATATTCGATTAGTTGGAACTCCTCCCAATGCAATTGGAAAATTTGGCGGCGATACCGATAACTGGGTTTGGCCGCGTCATACCGGCGATTTTTCTGTTTTCAGAATTTATGTTGGAAAAGACAATCAACCAGCGCCTTACTCCAAGGATAACGTTCCTTACACTCCACTCCACTTCCTGCCAATCGCTGCGGGGAATAGAATTCCTGGAGAATTTACGATGGTTTATGGATTTCCTGGCACCACGGAGCAACATTTAGTTTCTACGCAAATCAAACACATTATTGAAAAAGAAAGACCTGCTAGAATCAAAATGCGTGAAAAATCTCTTTCTGTTATTGATGCTGGAATGCGTTCTTCAGATCAAATTCGTATTCAATACAGCGCCAAACAAGCAAGTATAGCGAATGCTTACAAAAAATGGATTGGTCAAGTAGATGGTTTAGAAAGTTTGGGTGCAGTAGCAATGAAAGAAGCCGCAGAAAAAGAATACACTGAAAAAGCACTTTCAAATCCACTTTGGAAAGACACTTATGGCACAGTCGTTGAGAAAATGAAGAAATTAATCAGCGAAAATGTGCAATACGATTTTGGATATGCGATGACATCGGAATATTTGAATATTGGACCTGAGTTTTTAAAAATAGCACGTGGCGTGGATGACATCGTTAAAAACTACACGAAATACAAAGAAAGTGGAGAATTGACCGCCAAAATCACTAGATATAGAGACGGAGCAGAAAAGTTTTTCAAAGACTACGATGCGAATATTGATCAACAAATTTTTAATTTATTGCACGAGGAATACATTAAACAAATGAATCCAGCGAATGTATCTGCCATTGTGAAAAAACAAAATACAGCTGCATGGTCGAAAGCAATTTATAGTAAATCTGTATTGACAAACAAAGACCGATTGTTGGCGTTTTATGATAATTTCAAAGAAAAATCTGTTACTTCCGTGATGAAGGACCCAGGATATTTGTTGTATTTTGAAATTACCACAATTTATCAATCAAAAATTTTGCCTGGCGTAAGAAGTTTATACACGCAAATGGACGATTTATTGAAAGTTTATGTGGAAGGAAAACAAAAAATGTATCCTGAAGGAAAACATTGGCCGGATGCAAATAGTACTTTAAGAATTACTTATGGCAAATTAGAAGGTTCAGCGCCAAGAGATGGAATGGCCTATACAGAGCATACCACTACTGCAGGAATCATCGAAAAATACAAAACTGGCAATCCAGATTTTGAATTGCTTCCAGGAATGTTAGACATCTACCAGAAAAAAGATTTTGGCGATTATGCGCAAAATGGCGAATTGTGGGTTTGTTTTTCAGGTTCGAATCATACCACTGGAGGAAATTCTGGTTCGCCCGTATTGAATGCAAACGGCTATTTGATGGGATTGAATTTTGACAGAACTTGGGAAAGTACGATGAGTGATTACATGTTTGACCCAACTAGATGTAGAAATGTAGTGGTTGATATTCGCTACGTGATGTGGGTGATGGACAAATATGCTGGTGCAACTCACTTAGTAAAAGAAATGAAATTGATGAAATAATTAAAATTTATACTAAATATCAATCCGTTACAGTGAAATGTAGCGGATTTTTTTTGATCAAAAACTTTGAAATCTTCACTCTATTTCTCTTTTAAAAGTAATCCTAATGACGGAATTTAATAGAATACAGTTACTCTAATGACGGAATTCAATTAAATACAGTTATCATAATGACGAAAATCAATAAAATTTAGTTATTATAAAGACTAAAATCACTAAAATAACGTTATCTTTATGACGGAAATAAATTGAAAAACGTCTTTTGAGATGTAAATTTATTACTTTAGTATCAAAAAATTGAGTCATGTACATTTATCGCGCACTTGAAAAATCCATCATAAAATATCTAAGACCCAACAAAGTAGTCGTTATACTAGGTGCGAGACGCGTTGGAAAGACTGAATTAATCAAGCACATAATCTCAAATTTAAAAGAAAAGTATTTGATTTTGAATGGCGAAGATCAAGATGTACATTTGGCTTTGAATGACAGAAGTGTTAGAAATTACAAACTATTGCTAGGCGACACTAAATTATTAATCATTGACGAAGCACATGCCATACCAGATATTGGAATGAAATTAAAACTCATGGTTGATTCGATAGAAGGACTCAAGATTTTGGTTTCTGGATCTTCAGTTTTTGATTTGAATAATCAATTGGGTGAACCACTTGTTGGCCGTGCATTTACATTTCAACTGTATCCGCTCGCTCAAATAGAATTTTCGAAACAAGAAAATTATTTTGATACGAAAGGAAATCTCAATCATCGGCTGATTTATGGAAGTTATCCAGAATTGGAAAAATTGAAAAATATTGATGAAAAAGAAAAATACCTGAAAGAGCAAATAAATTCCTACTTATTGAAGGATATTTTGGCTTTTGAAGGCATTAGAAAACAGCCCAAAATCGTGTCGTTGCTCCGATTGATCGCTTTTAGAATAGGAAGTGAAATTTCAAATGAAAGTATCGGCAAAGATTTGGGGCTGAATAAAAATACGATTGAACGATATTTAGATCTACTATCAAAAGTTTTTATTATTTATAAACTGAAAGGATATAGCCGAAATCTAGATTCTGAAATCACCAAAAAGAATAAGTGGTACTTTTATGATAATGGCATTCGAAATGCCTTGATAAATAACTTTAATCCCATTGATTTAAGAGATGACCAAGGGAAATTATGGGAAAATTACCTCGTTTCAGAGCGGTTAAAATTTCAAGAATACGAATCATTTCATAACACAAACTATTTTTGGAGAACGCACACGCAACAAGAAATTGATTGGATTGAA
This sequence comes from Chryseobacterium gleum, assembly GCA_945897805.1. Lineage (GTDB taxonomy): Bacteria > Bacteroidota > Bacteroidia > Flavobacteriales_D > Crocinitomicaceae > JAQVCM01. The sequence continues at coordinate 196,393 of CAMDFX010000004.1, read as the reverse complement.
GAATACGGTGGAAAATTACATGCGTATGAATTTAAATGGAATTCATCAAAAAACAGTAAAATTCCACCATTGTGGGCCAAAAATTACAGTGAAGCATCTTTCGAAACAATCAATCGAGAGAATTATCTCCCATTTATTCTACCCCAAGAATAAAACGATCGAACGATATTCTTACAGCAGATTCACGCGCGGGCGCAGGGCGTAGCTTTTTGAAATAGACTGCCGTGAACACGTGTTTTGCGGCTGCGACGATAGAAGCACACGCAAAAACACAGTGTTTCCGTGTAGGATCTGAAAAAACTTTAGCCCGTAGACCGATTACGCGCCATGAAAACCTAAAAAAATCAAAATAAAGCTGTGCGTACATAAAATTTTTCTACATTTACAATTATGGAAAATCTACAATTACAAAATGCGCCGCTGTGCACCTTGTTGGGAATCAAATACCCAATTATCATGGCGCCCATGTTTTTGGTTTCGAATGTGGAAATGATAATTGCTGGAATAAAATCGGGAATTACAGGCGCGATTCCTGCCTTGAATTATCGAACAACTGAAGAATTGCGCACTGCCATAAGATACATTCGTGCGCAAGCCGATGGTCCATTTGGAATCAATCTGATTGTCAATAAATCAAATTTTCTATACAAAGAACAACTGCAAATCATTTGCACAGAAAAAGTGGATTTCATCATCACTTCGCTCGGTTCTCCTGAAGAAACAATTCTGAAAGCACATGCTGCTGGCGTGAAAGTTTTTTGCGATGTAACCGATGTTCGCTATGCGCAAAAAGTGGAATCTTTGGGCGCTGATGCTGTAATTGCTGTGAACAAAGAAGCCGGCGGACATGCAGGAAACATTTCATCCCATGAATTGATTCCGGCGCTTCAAAAAGCAGTAAAAATTCCAGTAATTTCTGCCGGTGGCGTGGGCGATGCTTCGAGTTTACACGAAATGATGTCACTGGGAATTGCGGGCGTTTCAGTTGGTACCATTTTTATCGCCTCGGAAGAATCTGGAGTAACACCAGAATACAAACAAGCTTGCGTCGATTATGGCGCGAAAGACATTGTACTGACAACCAAGCTTTCTGGGTCGCCTTGCACGGTAATTAACACGCCATATGTGCAAGAAATTGGAACTCAACAAAATTGGCTTGAAAAGATTCTGAATAAAAATAAACGTTTAAAAAAATGGTTCAAAGCGTTCACTTTTTACAAAGGCATGAAAAAATTGCAAAATGCCGCTTTTGGAGCTACTTACAAAACGGTTTGGTGCGCAGGCCCGACAATTGAATTCGTTCATGCAATTCGTCCTGTGAAAGAAATTGTGAAAGAATTGGTGAAAAATGACTGAAGAAAAACCCAAAATTAGCATTCGAAAAATACAATGGATGATTTTCCTCCTCGGACTGGTCAAAATTCCTTTAATTGGATTTGTCAGACCGCGCTTGATTGAACTTTCCGATGAAAAAATAGCTGTAAAAATCAAATTTCGAAGACGCACAAAAAATCATTTGAATTCAATGTATTTTGGTGCTTTGGCTATTGGCGCTGATGTTGCAGGCGGCATTCATGCTTTTTACTTTGCGGAAAAATTAAACAAAAAAGCTTCTTTTGCTTTCAAAAGTATACATGCTGAATTTTTGAAACGTGCGGAAACGGATGTCATTTTCGAATGTAATGAAGGCGCAAAAATCGAAGCAATTATCGCTGAAAGTCTCGAAAAACAAATCCGCATCAATCAACTTGTGCGCGTGGAAGCTAAAAATCTGTCGAACGAAATTGTGGCAACTTTCGATATGGAAATATCCGTGAAAGTAAAATAATTACGCTTTTTTCAGAGCCCTTGTCATTTCGCGTTTTCCGGGAGGTCCAGGCAAAGCTTCAATTTCAAAACCAGCTGCTTTTAAATCTCTTTTTACTTGTCCTTTGGCGCAATACGTAACTAAAATTCCGCCTGGTTTTAGCGCTCGAAACAACTTTTCAAAATGCGCTAATTGCCACATATCCTCTTGCGTTCGGGGTCCAAAAGCATCAAAATAAATCAAATCGTATTGTTCGGCTTCAAAGGTAAATTCTTCTAATTTTTGCAAGATTTTACACAAAGTGAAATTGGGCGAAATGACCTCATCTGAATCCCAATTGACAACATGCATTTTTAAATAGTTTGCTTTAATTTCAGTATTTTCAAAAAGTGAAATATAATCCAAGGCTTCAATTTCTACTGCACTTACTGGAAAAGCCTCTAAGCCATCATAATGAATCTGTTGCGTATTAATTTGTGCAGCTTCACAAGTCAAAATGGCGTTCAAACCCGTACCAAAACCAACCTCAAAAATCGAAATTTCTTTTTGATCTTTGAAACATTCCAAACCATACTTTAAAAACACATGCTTCGCCTCTTGCAATGCGCCATGCGAAGAATGGTAATTTTCATTCCAATCTGGCATGTGTATAGTCTTGGAACCATCCGCCGTGATAATTATTTCTCTTTTTTCTTGCATTTAGCAAAGGTAATGGAAAGATAATTAAAATTGAAACCCTATCATTTCCTCACAATTTGAAATTATTCGATTTGAAATCAATCTTCGCACACCGTCGTATAAAAACTTCTTCTTTTTCTATTTCAAGATAATCACAAAATGATATTGTATACCTTGAATTCAGCAAAGCTTCAAAGCATAAAAAATAAAAACATTGATTTTTCATACAAAAAACTTGCACAAAGGAAATATATGTGTACCTTTGCAACGCTTTAAGCGAAAAGCATACACAATTTTGAAAGTACAATCTGACTGTAGTCAGGACGTTTTTTTAGGAAATGTTTTCAAATATTGGTTTGGTAGTTCAGTTGGTTAGAATACATGCCTGTCACGCATGGGGTCGCGGGTTCGAGTCCCGTCCAGACCGCTTAAAACCCTTGTAAGTCATTGATTTACAAGGGTTTTTGCTTTTACCGCTGTCAAGAGCGATGTCAACTTGCATTTTTCATTTATTAGTATTAATTTTACTTAATTAATTTTAATTTCTACAATGGAACATTCAATTTTCTTAGATTCAGAAAAAATTAATTCTAAACGCGAAACTCTTAATGGAAAATTCAATCAGATTGAAATAATTGATGATTCAGTTACTCCCCAAATAGTTCAATGGTTAGTAGATTTTTTTTCTTATCTCGAAGATTTGAAAAATGGAGTTTTTATTTCCAATAAAAACATAGAATTAGAAAGGTGGGCTTATTATTTGGGTGAATCAAAACCATACCTATATGATTTTGCAGGGAATGAAAAGGAAGTGCTAACCGAAGAAGAATATGAAAATTTTATGCTATATGTTTCGTATTGTAAAATCAAAGATAATTTACACAAGGAGAATGAAGTTTTAGAGGAAGAAATTATTAACGATTTCTATTTTGTTAAACTTCCATTACTCGAACCAATTTTATCATCTGTAATTAAAGGAATTACTATAAAGTTGAACAATTCAAATAAGTACAAAAAGCAATTCGAAGATTTAAAAACACATATTGAAGAATTTTATTTCAAAAGTATGAGTGATAATTCGGCAGAAAAAGATACTCAACAAACTACACCAAAAGAAGTCGAAAATCATCCATTCCATAGCGTTGAAGTAAGGGATTTTTGTTTCTATCTTGAATCCAAGTACGCGAGCGAAATCAAGGAAACTAAAAGCATCTTTGGTGCTTTTTGGAAGTTCTTTGTGAGAGAAGGATTAATTGACATTAATGAGAAGAAAAGGATAGCGAAAAATTATACTGATTGGATTAATGAAAGATTTGATTTTCAAGGTGAGAATTTAATAACTAAATTGCAAACAAATACCGAAAGTTTTGATTTGTCTGCTTTTGAGAAGCATCTTGAAGAATTTGAAGATAGTAAAGGTATTAATTTCTATTTCCACGATTTCCGAGATGGAGCAATTCAAAGAACCAAGAAAAAAACCACTAATTAAATAACTGATTATTTACTGTATTAAACTGTATCTTTGTCTTTTAAAATCCTATGAAAAAAATCCACAAACCCGAGCGAATACCGATTGCAAAACTTGAAGGAATCAATGAGAAAAGTATTCAAGATATAATTGCAGACGACCCTTCAATTATTGGATTGGGGGATTTGGTTCTAAAAGATAAAGAAAGAATACAGCCAAAAGCAGGTAGGCTTGATTTATTGCTACAAGACCCTGATACGAATAGAAGATATGAAGTGGAAATTCAATTAGGTAAAACTGATGAAAGCCATATCATTAGAACAATCGAATATTGGGATATTGAAAAAAAACGCTATCCACAATACGACCATTGTGCTGTAATTATAGCAGAAGATATTACCAGTCGATTTCTGAATGTAATTAGCCTATTTAATGGTTTTATTCCATTAATTGCAATTCAGATGAATGTATATAAGTTTGGCGAGGAAATTGGGCTTGTATTCACGAAAGTACTTGATGAAATGCCTTTAGGACTTGTTGAGGAAGATGAAGAAATAAAAGAAGTAACAAATAGAGATTATTGGTTGAAACGAGGAACAGAGGCTACCGTTAAAATGGCAGATAGTATTTTGGAAATAATCAATTCATTTAAAGAAGGTTATGAATTGAAGTATAATAAGTTCTACATCGGGCTTGCACGCAATGGACAACCTAACAATTTTGCAATTTTTCGCCCTCAAAAAAACTCATTACGTGTTGAATTGAAACTTGCCAAATCGGATGAAATTGCTCAAATAATTGAAGCCAATTCAATTGATGAGTTGGAATACGATAATCGTTGGGGGCAGTATAGAATTAGATTAGAAAAGGGTGAGATTACCAAAAAGAAAGAAATAATTAAGGAGTTACTCGAAAAAGCAGAAAAGAGTTTTAACGAATGATGACAGGAATTTTATAATGGCAAACGAAAACTTAAGTAAAGCAAAAAACGCAAAGAACGATGAGTTCTATACTCAATATCACGATATTGAAAAAGAAATAAATGCGTACTTGGAATTTGACGAAAATGTATTCAAAGATAAAACCATCTTACTTCCTTGCGATGACCCCGAATGGAGCAATTTTACTAAATTCTTTGCACAAAATTTTGAGAAATTGAAATTAAAAAAGTTGATTAGCACAAGTTATTCTCCTGAAAGCAAAAATATCAAGAACTATATACCTACACTTTTCGAAACAAATGACCCTCAATTTGACAAAAAGAAAACTATAATAAATGGTAAAATATTCACCTTGACCCAAGACAACACAGGTGATGGAAAAATAGATGTAAACGATTTAGAATGGTCTTATTTAGAGGGTGATGGGGATTTTAGAAGTGAGGAAATTAAAAAATTAAGGGAGGAAGCCGATATGGTTATAACCAATCCACCTTTTTCGCTTTTTAGAGAGTTTTTGGCTTGGATAGTAGAAATGGATAAGAAATTTGTAATAATAGGGAGTAAAAATGCTATTACTTATAAAGAGATTTTCCCTCTCATAAAAGAAAATAAATTATGGGTAGGCTCAACAAGTTTTAGTAAAGACATCTTGTTCATTTCTCACGAAATTATTAATCCTAATGACAAACCAAGTTCAGCCACGAGAATTATTGACGGAATTGTGTATTTGCGTTCTCCATCAGTTTGGTTTACCAACCTCGACCACGGCAGACGACACCAACCATTACCTCTTATGTCTATGGCTGATAATATTAAATTCAGTAAACACAAAGATTTAAAAGGCAAGGAATATCAAAAATACGATAATTATGATGCTATTGAAGTTCCTTTTACTGACGCTATTCCAAGCGATTTTGACGGTGTTATGGGCGTTCCAATTAGTTTCTTGGATAAATATTCTCCCGAACAGTTTGAGATAATTGAAATGCTTTCAAGTGCAGGTGGAGGGGCGATGGGTACATTTGCACCGAATGAACATGGTCAAAAAATTAAAGATAAAAGACCATTAATTAATGGAAAAAACACATTCGCAAGAATTTTATTAAAACACAAGAAATGAAAACGACATTAAGAACAGAAATAACCGTTAAAGAAATTTGTGAGGGATTTGTTTACAATGAATTAGAAGGTAAAGGTCTTTTCGGTTTAGCAGGTAAATTAACTATTCAACCCGAATATCAACGCAATTATATCTATGCTGACGGTGTTCGAGATGTACGAGTAATTGAATCGCTATTAAAAGGTTATCCTTTGGGATTAATTTACTTCAATAAACCAAGTTTGGATACACTTGAAGTGTTAGACGGTCAGCAACGCATCACAAGTTTTGGTCGATATGTTGCAGGGAAATTTGCCATTAAAGATGAAAATGGAATGGAACAGTATTTTAGTGGCATTGCAAAGGACAAACAAGAGTTGATTTTAAATACCAAACTACTAATATACGAGTGTGAAGGAACAGAAAGTGAGATAAAAGAGTGGTTCAAAACCATTAATATTGCAGGTGTACCATTAAATAATCAAGAACTTTTAAATGCAGTTTATTCGGGTCAATTTGTTACGCTTGCTAAAGCAAAATTCAGCAATAGTAAAGATGCAAATATTCAAAAATGGAGTGCTTATATTTCGGGTAGTGCGAATAGACAGGCGTTTTTAGAACAAGCACTTGAATGGGTAAGTAAAGGTGCTATCGGAGATTATATGAGTAAACATCGTAGAGATGATAACATCAATGAATTAGAAACTTATTTTGATACTGTGATTGAATGGGTATCAAAGGTGTTCATCGATGTTGAAACTGAAATGTGTGGACTTGAATGGGGAAGGTTGTATGAACTTTATCATAACAAACCATATAGCCCAACAGTTGTTTCAGAAAAGGTTAAATCGTTATATGCTGACCCCTATGTAAAAAGTAGAAGAGGTATTTTTGAATACATACTTGGTGGCTCAACAGATTCTAAACTTCTTGATGTTCGGGTATTTGATGAGGCAACGAAAAAGTCAGTTTACACGAAACAAACAACAAAATCAACGAGCAAGAATGAATCGAATTGTCCTTTATGTGCTTTAGGTTCAAACTCCAACAAAACTAAGATTTGGAAACTTGCCGAAATGGATGCAGACCACGTTTCAGCTTGGAGCAAAGGTGGAGCAACCAAAATAGAAAATTGCGAAATGTTGTGTAAGACACATAATAGAGCGAAAGGAAATAGATAGAATTTTCTCATTTAATTCAAAAACCAAAAGACATGGAATATAACGCTGAAAACAGGAAGTTGAAAACCCCTCCTTCTCATCTTCGATTAAAATTTTTAAAACTCGATGCACTCAGGTTGAAAATTGTAAAAAAACATCTTTCAAGGACACGTTATTTTGAAGTTCTCAATGAAACAATCAGTAAAAATAGAGTAATCATCAATGGTTAGGGATTAGTAGTAAAACATTTAAAAAAAAATACCGCCAAGTGCAAGACCAAGCGGTATTTTATAAATTTGTTTTTAGCTATTATTGTTTAATACCCGTCAGGTTCAAAATACAAGTTTCATCTGCGGCAACATCATAGACCGTCATGTTCAAAGTTAGAACAGTTCCATTTACTTGACCAGAGCCAGAATAATTGAATCCTCCTTCACTTTTATTTTCAATTGTTATTGAAGTTCCACTTATAGTGCAAGTAAAAATGGTTCCTTCAAAACTAAGTAGAACTTTGTTTTTGGCAACAGAACTTGCAGTAATTGACATTTGTATGTCTGAGTATGAATAAGAAGTACCTCCACAATTCTCTGTTCCATTAGTGAGGTAATTACCAATAATCGCATCTCTATCGAACTTGCAAGTTCCGTTATCTTTTGACGCGTCAGAAGAATAATTATTTGCCATACTATCTGTGCATCCTTCTTTCTCTTTTTTACAAGAAGTTACAGTCGTTAAGGCAATAGCAATACCAAAAAATAAAATGATTTTTTTCATAAATAATTGTTTAAAAATTTAAAGTAAAATTAGGGAACTTGAAAACCGACTTTCTAAACTTTATATTTGTAAAATGTCACATTTTGTTGGTAAATAATTACTTTTAACTCAAAAAAAATTCAGAGAATCATGAAAATCGGACAAAGAATAAGAAAAATAAGAGAAATTAAAGGCTTTAGTCAAGAAAACCTTGCTTTTGAACTTGGAATGTCGGTAACTGGTTATGGAAAAATCGAGAGAGATGAAGTGAGCGTGAATTTTAACAAACTAGAAAAAATAGCTTCTGTACTAGGTGTAAATGCTGAAACAATCATTGGATTTGATGAAAATGTCGCTTTTAACAATTTCAATAGTAAGATTGAAAATCAAATTGGACACTATGAAATGCCAAAAGAAATGAAAGAGCTTTTTGAAGAAAATATAAAGCTCCTGAAAGAAAAAATTGTTTTGCTCGAAAATGAAATCGAACGTCTAAAGAAATGATATTCGAATATCTTAAAAGTCTAAAATAATATTTTTTTACCCCACCTAAACCATTAAAATAATTATTAAGTAAGTGTTGAATCGCTATAGTAGATTAATCGAAAATTATTCTTAATTAGTCATCTTTTTCAGCTAATTGTTATTCAAATAATCCAAGTTCTTGCGTATTTATATATTTAAATATGTGATCACATATTTAAAAACATTTAAAAGCACTTTTAAATAGATTAATATGTTTTCAAATGCATCAAAAACACACAAATATGCACAAATATGCACAAACACGAAATTTCTTTATTTAATTAAGTAATACTCATCTACATTAGATTAAAATTTTAAAATCTAAGGCAGTATGAAACGAAATGACCTTTTAACAAATGAGCAATTCTTTGCAAAAAGAATCACTCAAAAATTTGCTCGTTCAGAGAATAGAATAAAATATCACAATAGGAAAGCGACTAAACTTCGGCACAGCATCTCCTATATTCAAAGCCCACTTTATCAGAACCTGAAAATTTTAAATCGTCTCATGAGAGATGAAGAACAGAAGCAATTCCACAAAGAATTTATCAAAGGAGCTGGCATAAATCTTAATTTTTGCACACATTTTTTGCCTGTGCAGGGCAAGAATTATCCTTGTCTGTATAATTATATGATAAAAACACTGGGTGAAGAAATGATTCTAATTAAGAAATTAAAATTGGAAAAATGATTGATATTACCACTATTCAGACATTCAGAATACCAGAATCTTTAAAGGTACTTCAAGAAACAAATGATGCTCTGAAATTAGCAAACGATTCCTTACTTGATAAAAACGAAACACTAAAAAAAATCTTGATAGTATCTTTTATTTGCTTGGGAATGGTCTTGGTCGTAAAAATTCTAAAAAATCGAAAACAAAATGATGAAAAAAATAGCAATAATTAGTTACGCTGAAAATAACTCAGCCACTAAAAGTATTAAGAGGGCAATTGAATCAAAAGGGTATGAATCAGAAGTATTGAATCCCAACAATTTGGCTATGCTTATAAATAACCGAAAAGGTTATGATATGCTTTATACGAAGTCAAATAAAACTGAAATTGAACGAATTTATGCTAATGAATTTTGCGGAATCATACCAAGAATTGGTACAAATATCCTTTATTCATCTACTATTATAGACCATTTGAATTTGAATCTTGGAATATTTAGTACCCAAACAGGTGAAGGATTAAGGGTTGCATCCAACAAACTTTTGACCTTACAAAAATGTAGCCAACAAGGTATTCCTACCCCGAAAACAATTTACGCAAATGACCCATCTATGATTGACCACTATATTGATATGGTAGGACTACCATTGGTCGCTAAGACTCTAAGTGGGTCAAAAGGAAATGGGGTCTTGCTTTTAGATTCATTTATTTCGGCAAAAAGCACTTTACAAGCCTTATTTAAGGAAAATACGAGTATATTGATTCAAGAATTTCTTCAAACTAACAGCTCTGACCTAAGAGGGATTGTTTTGGGTAATAAAGTTATATGTGCCTATAAGCGACAGGCACAAAAAGGAGATTTCCGTGCAAATATACATAAGGGAGCAACTGCAATACCTGTTACACTCACGCAAGAAGAACAAGACTTATGTGTCAAATGTGCAAAAACGCTTAATTTATTCACTGCTGGAATTGACTTTGTTCGCTCCGATGACGGTTTTAAGTTAATTGAGGTGAACGGAAATTATGGATTTCATATTCAGGATGTTACAGGCGTAAATATAGGGGAACACTTGGTCGATTTTATTTCGAGTGAAAGGACTGTTCAAAAGCAAGAAAAAATCGACTTTCCTTCAAAAAATGATTTGCTTATTCGTTTTCAAGAAGATAAAATTGACCAAATGATAAAAGCTATTCAAAAGCAAAAACAAACCATTGACAGTATTTTGAAGAACCCAAAATTTTTATCATATTTTAAAATGGCAAAGGATAAAGAAGTAGAATACATCGATTCAAATAATATAGATAAAGTAATGAAAGTAGAATCGCCAAAAGATTTATACGATTTAATGTTAAACACCTTCCGACTTAAAAACTAAAAACTATGAAAGCATCATATTCATCAATACCTCGTGTCAGAATCTTTTCAACCGTTGATGGAAGGTATTTTCTTGGAGTATTCATATTTACAGCCATTGTAATTTCTGCATCCTACTTTTTGAGTTCAACAGAGAAAAATAAAATTGTTCGTTAAAAAATTAAATACTGAATATTTCGATTTCTACCATTTTAGGCTATACCCTAACTGGTAGTTTCTAATTTCAGAATGTTTTACTTAATCTCTTGGTATTTTCTACCATTAAAGAGTTTCAAAGCAGACAACCTAAAATAGTAGTATGAAAAAGCTAAAAATCCTCTATTTGAGAGTAAGTTCATTAACGCAAAATGAATCAAGGCAAAATCAAGACAACGAAAGTTTTGACTATGTTTTTTCAGATAAATGCAGTGGTTTAATTCCATTATGGGAACGACCTAAAGGTTCAGAATTGAAAAAAATAATTGATAATGGAGAACTCGCTCATTTAACAATTCATTCCATAGATAGATTGGGAAGAAATACAATTGACGTTTTACAGGTTTGGAAAGAACTAACTGAGAAAGGTATTGTTGTCGAGTGCAGAAATCCCAACCTTCGGAATTTTGATGAAAATGGCAAACACGACATATTTTCTGAACTGATGATTTCCATTTTATCGACAATGGCATCATTCGAGAAACAGATGATAAACGAACGTCAAATCGAAGGTGTGAAATTGGCGAAAATTAGAGGCGTGTACACTGGTAGGGCAATAAACACAAAAGAGAGTGAGGTTAAGTTTTTGACCAAGCCAAAAAACAAGAAAATAATTGAATATCTTTCGGCAGGATACACCCAAGCGGAAATCGTCAAAATAATGGGATGTAGTTTTTCAACGGTTCAAAAGGTTAAGAAAATCAATTCAGAATGGAGTGGAATGACTTAAATAATAATGACCAAATACAGGTTTAGATTCTTTGATAATTCTGAACTCAATCATTTCTTCAAAATAAGGTATTTCGGTTCTTTGTTTACTATTATTGAAGCCTATTATATTTTGGGCAAGTTTTAAAAGTTCATCATTTGTTGGTGGATGCTGTTCATTCTCGTTATATTGTACAACTTGAGATTCGGAAAGGTTTTTAGAGTTCTTTCTAAATAATCGCCAATCTTGTTTTATTAAAAAATCAGCAATATCTAACCCATTACCCCTTTCCTCATTAGAAGCATATTTTTCCAGTAAATCGGAAAATATAAACTGTGTGTTTTTTAATTGTTTTTCAAACTGCTGGGATTTCTTTTGCCACTCCTTGAATGTATCGCCATTTGCAGATAAGTCGGGAAACACAAATACCTTTCTCCCTTCTAAAACTTTAATTTTATCAAAAGTCAAACTGCTTTTATTGTAAACAGCTAAAAAAATAAAATCATCCTTTTTCTTAGGTAATCCAAAATATAACGAACAATAAATAGCAGTTTTCGGGGCTTCAACTAAAGCAATAGGATTCTTGGGGAAAAGACCTAATAAATGTTCACCAAAAAGACAGGTGAAATAACCAAATGCATCACCAAATTCAACGTGTTTTTTTAGCCATTCTGGTGTTTGTCTTTGTTCCTTTTTTAATTCAGAAATTATTACCTTATCTAATTTGCTTAATGCAGTCGTGTTGTTGCTTTCATTGAATTTTTTAACTTGAACTGTCCTGATATTTCCAAATAAATCTATATATGGAAATGTCACAGCACCTTTCCAATTTCCACGTATAACTGTTCCTATTTTGTAAATATCTACTACTTTATTCAGTTCTTCAAGAAAAAATGATGATTGATTTTGAAGTTTTATTAAATTTTTGAAAAAGGTATTTTCCTCCAATCTTTCAGGATTCAAAGCCTTTTTATATGTTTCTAAATCAAAATAATGAGGTTCGGTTTTTGATTCACTTTCTAAATTATGTCTGTGTTTATATGAAAATTCATAAAAACTACTTTTTTCTTGCTCCCAAATTGTTTTTGAATATCCTGTTTCTTTAGGTGTAACCCATTGACCACACTTTTCTGAATTATCACATTTTCCGATATTTTCTGGTAAAACTTCCCCAGTTTCAGTATCAATGTAACGTTGCCAATGTTTTTTTGCTCGGCAAAAAGGGCAATCTATTTTTTGTACTTTATTTGAAGCTAATTTATATCGATACATTATAATGTTGTAAAACTCATTACTGAATTAGTTGCAGAATTAATCATGAGCAGAATATTACTCTTCAAAACTAATTTTCTGCTTATCGTAGCAATCTTTTAAATCTTTGTTTTTGATGTTTTCTCTTTCTTCAAACTCTAACTCCATAAGCGATATTCTTTGTAACTCATTTATTGAAACCATACCATATATGAAATTCATAAATACCAAAGACTTCCATTCATAGGATTGTAAAATCATTTGTGCTTTTTCTCTGTTCATATTTTTTAATTTATTGTTTGAAGAGGTAATTTGTTATTATAAATCAAGTTTCAAATTAAACTGCAAGTTAGTTGTAGTTTGTAAAATCAAAAGCCCGATAAACAAATGAGAAAGGTGCTCTATTTTAAAACGATTGACATAGTTTTTTTCAATTATTTCAATAAAGTGAACCTGTCGTCAATTTCTAAATTAAGGACAGTTGGCATTTTTGACATTTTTGACCCAAATAGAAATAAATGTCAATAATGTCATAAATGCCATTTGATTCTTATTGAGTTTTCGAGTATTCACCTTGCTTTATTTTTTCAAAAAATCCTTTATCATTTAGAAACCGTTTGAGCGTTCTTTCCTTTATTCCGTGAATGAAAGCGAGTTGCACACCTTGTTTTGTTGTGAAGGTGTCAGGCAGGGCATCGTATAGGTTTTTCTTGTCAGCGGATAAGTTTTCTAATGGATTTGAATTATTTATTATTTCCCGAACCCTTAAAGCAGATTTTGTAAAATATTCTACTAATGCTATCGCTCCGTTAACTGCTTTAAGTGAAACTTTGTCTTTTTTTTCTCCACACCCAAAAAATAACATTTGAAGTATCAATGAAAATCTAATTGCATACATTTCTATTTTCGCATTTATGCCCATAATATCGTCATTTTTCGATTCGTTAGAAAAATCTGTGATTTGCCTTTGCCACTCGAAGATTCTCTTTCTTCCATCTATCGAAAATTCCAATATTTCAGACAAAGGATTTCCACTTTCATCTAAATGAATTGGAAGATTTGAAATTTTATTTAAAATTTCATTCCAACTTTCCGTAATATCAGGATTAAGTTCTTCTTCCGACCAATAAGGTTTCTCTAAATCCTCAACACAAGCAAAAAGAAGTCTATCGAGAAATCCATTTTCAGCTCTGTTATTTTCGGCGAAAATTTTCAGAACAGCAGGCTGAATTGTTCCCATTACTGAAATGAATGGAAAAGGAATTAGAATCGGGTCGTCTGATTTTCTATTGACCTGAATGGTCTGACCACTCCACGAACTCAACCACATTTGTTCTTCGCTACCTTTGTTATACCGATTGAAATTTCCAATCCATCCTGATAGTTCATCCGAAGATACTCCTATTCCACGCTTATTTAGTTTCAATATCGTATTCAATGCTTCGGGAGTGAAATCCTGAACAAGACATTGCTCAAAAAAAGGCTTTACAGGTTCGTCTAAACCTTGTTCTTCACGCTCATTTTTTGTTAGTTTCATGTTTGTTGAGTATTCTTTTGTTTTTTCTAAGAAAATCCCAAAATTCGATTCATCAAGTTTCCTTAATGGTTTCAACGCCCATTTCATTGGATGGGTTTTATTTACGCCTTTATTCGCCACTAAACATAAGTATAGAACCGTGTTCTCCACCCACTCGTTTTTAATCTTTATTTTCATTGAATTTCCTATTGCTACTGATGTTGCGAAAAGAAGTGATGAGCATATAAAATCAATTGGAAAATTCAAGGTTTTATTTGTTTCCTTTATTATTTTTTGAATTTCAACAGGAAAAATTTCAAGCGGAAAAGAATTTGACACTTTTGCTTTGCTTTCATCTTTAAATCCTTTTAATTCGTCAAAATGATTGATGAATGTTTCAGGCTTTGCTAAATTTTCTTTTGTTTCAGAATTTGTCATAATTATTCCTTTTCATCAGTTTTTAAATCGTTTTTAAATCCCAGTTCTATGTATTTAAGAACTGATTTAGTAGAATAGAATTTTCTACCTTTTACTTTTGAGATTTCGAGATACTTCTCGATATTTCTCAATGAATTTTCGCTGTACCCGAAGATTTGTTTAACCTGTGTTTTCGATAGCCAAGAATCTGATAAAGGATGAGTACCGATTTTTGAGATTTGTTGATTTATTCCTTTCAACAAATTCAAAATAGTGAGGTATTGTTTTTCTGTCATTTGTTTTCTTTTTTAAAATTTTGAAAACTAAGTACTTCTAGCATATCGTAATAAATAACTCTGTCTATTGAAATCGGAATAGGTTTGATGTTTTTCCTTGTATATACAATAAGAGTTGAAATACTTATTCCGAGTGCTGATGCCATTTCACTCATTGTTAAATATCCTTGTTTTTGAAGTTGTTGTTTTATTTCGTGTTTCATAATATTTATTTTTTAGCCTTTAAAAAATCAAGAACTCTCTGCTTATCATAGTAAACGAATCCACCTAACTTTATGTGATTTGGAATTATTTTTTTAACAGTCCATTTTCGTAGTGTAGGAAGGCTGATTTTTAGTTCGCCTGCCATTTCAATTCGAGTAATAAGATTAAATTCATTCTGATTAGTTTGCTGTTCATTTTTCTCAAGTTGTGAATGTGAAATTGCATCAGTTAGCAAATTTCGGAAATCATCCTCATTGAGTTCAATAATACTATCATTGAGTTTTGATAGGGTGTCCTCCAAATCAGTTTGTAAAATCTTATTCTTGGTTGAATTGAGAGAATTTTCAATCAGTTCTTGAAATTCACGCACCTTCAGATGAACGATACTTTTCTTTTCTTTGCTACTTGTCATAATATTTTCTTGTTTTTAATTGGTTTTTACATTACAAAGAAAGATAGGATAGTTTTTTAGGGTCTTGAAAGTGTAATCGGTTTCTAATCGGTTTCTAATCAAAACATAATAAAATGATTATTTATACTGTATAAATACGGGGCAATTGAATATTAAATAATTGATATTGTGTTATTTATGAAGTATTAAAACTTTTTTTAAGAAAATTTGATTTTTACATAAATAAAGTTTCGGAATGATATTTAAAGCCATAAAAAAAGGTGCACTACGCACCTTTAATTTTTAACTTAACTTCAATCAATCAAAATGATGTTTATATTGTTCAAAGACAACTTCATTGCCTAATTTTAAATACCGAAGGAAACTTCGTTCTGTTTTATGTCCTGTAAATGTCATAATCACATAGGCAGGCATTTTTGCTAAAAATTTAAGGGTACAAAATGTTCTTCTGCAAGTATGTGAACTCACAAGTTCATATTTTTGATAAACCTTTTCGATTTGTTCGCCTCCTATCTTTCTGTAAATTACAACTTCACTATTTATTCCTGCTTTTTTAGCCAATTCCCGAACTGTTTTATTAAAATCAGTTAATGCTCCATCGTAACGGGGAGGCACACCATCTCTTTTGTTTAGAATTGCTCGAAACTTACTGCTAATTGGAATTTGAACTATATTTTTTTTGTTGCCAATGGTTTTTATTGGATTTATAGTCAGCTTATTATCTACAATGTATTCGGGTTTAATTCTAATATAGTCCGAAAATCGCAAAGCAGTTTCTATGCCTATTATAAACAAATCTTTGATTAAAATCTCTTGTTCTGTTAGGTCATCAAGATTGAATATTGCATCAACCTCCTCTTGTTTCAGATATATAGCATCAACTTCTTCTGTTTTTGTAACGATGTGCTTACAATCAAATTTTGGTACATATTCATTTGAAAAAGCCCAATTAAGAAACACTTTTAAATTTTTAAATTGTTTTCCGACAGTATTTGTTGCTAATCCTTTTTCCCCCTTAGAGTTTATCGCATCAAAGGTTAGATAATCATCAAGTATTTCTATTAACCCTTTATCCTTTAGTTTTAATGAAGCAAAAGTCAGAGGTTTTTTCCATTTTTTTTCAGCGTTTAAGAGGTGCTTTCGTAAACTATTGTCAAAATCCTTTACATTGGGTAGGCGTTTTCTTTTATACTCAACAAAATCATCAAATAGTTCCCAAAATCCTTTATTTTTGGTTTGCAGGGTTGGTTTAATTCGCTGATTTTCTATTTCCTGCATTAATTCTTTTGGTGATGGAATTATTCCATCACGCAAAAAGTTTTGATGAACATTGGTAACTAGTGATTCCATAAGTTTTAATCGGTTGTTAATTTCACTGGCTTTTGGTTCATCAATAACCTCTCTGACTTTCTCTACTTTGTTATTCCAATGGGCAGGAAAAATCTGCTCTCCTGTTGAAATTCTGATTCTATTTCCCGAATAGGTGAATGAAAGCATAACTGATGTTTTTCTTATTGCTTTCGGGTCACGGATAAAAAATTTAACTATTGCCATTTTACATGATTTAAGATTTGTTTAGAGCAAAGGTACAAAACTTAACCATGTGTCAAAGCGTTGTCACTTTATCTTTAATTTATCCTTATTTATCTTAATTAATCTTTACTTTTGACTGATAAAAAACACCTTACATATAATGATTAACAAGTCATTAAGTGATTTACAGGAAAAAATAGAAAAGATTAGTAAACATTAAATTCAGTCCCGTCCAGACCGCTTTTAGTTTTTTTATAAGCCTGTAAGTCATTGACTTACAGGCTTTTTTGTTACCTTGGATTTTGACCGTGGACGGCACCGTGGACGGATTTTTCGAAAAAACGACCTATTTTTAAAGTGCTCATTTTCATTTATTTTGCGAAATCTGAGTCCTGTCCGGACCGCAAATAAAAATTGGGTAAAAATGTAAAGTTCTTATTTTTAGGGTTATAAGATTTTTTGGGCATCGATTATTTTCTTGTTTTTTTAAAATTCTGAAATGAGAAAAATGACTTTTTTAGGCGAATTTAGGACACAAAAGAATTTTTGAAATAACCATTAATCCAAATTTTTGAAATTATATTGCATTCAATTAAAGTCAAATTTGACTAGAAAACTTGGTGTCAAGAAAATTTAAAATATTCTGCTGGGGTTAATACTTCATTAATTTATTAGCTAATTCAAAGTAGTTTTTGATGTATTTCATTTGTTTACCCAACAATCATTATCATCGCAACAATCAGGATAAAAAACAAAGTATTGATCAAAATGAGCTGTTTATTTTTTGCATTAATTTTCGAAGAAAGCAAATCAAACTCACTCCTAAAATCGAGTTTTTCAATCTTATCAGTTGTGCTTTTTAAATTGACATTAAAAGATTCGATTTCATTCGACAAATCTTGAAATTTGCTTTTAATATTTTCAGAAGAGTTAGACAATGATTCGATTTGCTGAATGTTATTTTCATTAATTTGAATGATCATTTGACTAAGTTGACTATTGAAATCTTCTTTCGACTTCTTGACATCAATTAGAAGTTCGTTTAAATTAGAATTAGCTTGTTCTTTGATCTTAGTGAGTTCATTTGTTAAACTGTTCGTTTTGTCAGAAATAATTTTGACATGCTCAACCTTGTTGTATTTTAAGTCTGAAACAATTTCTTTTAATTCTGCATTGAATTGTTTTTTACTAGAATCAATCTCATTTTTTGATTGCTCATTACTATTTTCTAAAGCTTTTAATTGATCATTTTTACCTTCATTAATTAAAGTTATGATATTTTTAAGCTCATTAAAATGTATTTCTTTATTCTTATCAATTTCCTCAATAAATTTATCTTGATTCTTTCCGAATTCTTTATTGAACGATTTGATTTTTGAATCAAATTCAACCGCTAAACTTTTCAATTCACTTTCAAATTTTGAAACAACAATGCTTATGCTGTTTTTTATATCATTTTCATCAATTGTAATTCCATCTTTAATGTTTTCAATACTTCTTATTGCCTCTGCAATTGAACTTATCAAGTTTTCACTCTGTTCTGAAACACTATTTACTTGTGATCTCGCAGATTCGATTTTTGACAAGCTAGATTCTAACTCTACTAAAGTTTGTTGTATTACTGAATTATTCATAGCTTTCTAAATATTTACTTTTAATATAATGGAAGTTACTTGCATGTATTAAAAATGAAGTTTCTTCTTTTATTGTTTTCAATTGTTTCTTTTTTAAATGCTCTTCTATAATATCATTGAATTTTTCAAATAAGTCCCAAAATTCATTCTGATTTTCCCTCATTCTTTTTGAAAATTCAAGCATTCCTTCTGAGTATCTCAATAAGAATTGGTCTTCTAGATTTTTATTCTTTTTAGTTCCGATGTAACATAGACAAAATGCCTCTAAAAGGTACATTGCAGGGTTGCTGTCTGTTAAAGATCTAGTAATTAGTCTTACGGCACCATATAAATGTTTTACATTATCTAAAGGTGTACCGACGCCAACTATTTCATCTTCTATGACACGCAAATATTTCAGTAAAATTTCAATACTCGATTTTTTTCCACCATCCGTGTCTTCCACAAGTGAAAAAGCTTCCCCATTGTCAGCAACATAATCGCTTTTAGCATATTTAGAATTAAAGTAATAAAAAATGAAATCCTTTAAATTTTCATTATTCTCTATCCATGAAACCTTATCTGAAATTCCTTCCATGCAAAAGTTTCTCATGTCATCTATTGCTCTTTTTCTTTTCTCTGAAATTTTATCGTAAATAAACTCGGTTAAATAAGCTAGACACCTATAAATTTCAGCAGCTAATTCATCAATATCATTATTCTTTAATTGAATTTGCTTTACCTTTTCAATTTCTAGATTAGCCCTATCCGCCGTGTAATAGCGCAACAGAAATTGTTTTAAACCTTCATAATAGCCGTCTTTTTCTTTTTTAATAACGACTATTCTAAACAATTTGTTCTTGTAATCTTGGGTAAAGTCTTGTATTAAATCAATACAAGTCATACGATAAATTGCCTTTGAAATATCTGTACTATTTTCTTCGGAATATGGTACGAAAATCACAAGTTCAGAATTTGTTTCAACCTTGAGTAAATGAGTTAAAAAACCTTTTTCTTGAATTGACCCATTTAAATCAAATCCACTTCCAATATAAACTTTTGATTTACTTAATAAGTCATTCATAAAGGTCTTTTCAATTATATCTCCTTTAAATGAACTATTAAAAAAGAACATGACTGTTTGATAATCAATGTTTAAATATTGAAAATTCTTTTTACCAATTTTAAAGTTTAATGCTGCTAATTCATTCACTAATTCTACCTCAGATTTCCATTGTCTTGTTTCTGTATTAGTATGTCTCAATTGACATTTATCAAATTCAGAACAATCAGTATTACACACATTGAAAGCAAACATTTTATTATCTTTCGTGCAAAAAAGCTTAACAATATCTTGACTTGGTGAAGCTTGAATAATTTGATTTTCTGGAATACTTAATTGATAGTGATGGATAATTTTTTTTAAATCCGTTTTATAAAACCATTTACCTCTGATTATTGATACAGGAAAAGTTCCATCACTGTAATTTCGATTTATTTGAGAAAGTTCATAATCAGAAACTAAAATTGTTGAAAGAGCAATGTTTCTATCTCGGCCGGCTCTTCCGGCTTCTTGAACAAAAGATTCTAATGAACTTGAATAATTCATATTTACTGTAAATCGCACATTCGGTTTATCAATTCCCATTCCAAATGCCTTGGTAGCGACCATTAGAGGACTTTTATTGTTCCTAAAAAGCTCTAGATTAATCATAGACTGGTTATCCTCGTCCTGTCCACTAAAGGATGCGACATCTTCAATACCTACTTCCTTAAGTTGTTTTTTGTTTTCATATACAGAAATGCCTGTGGTACTTACGTGTGGGCAGAAAATAATACCTGCTTCATTGTATTCTGATTTAGGTGAAAAATAATCTGAGTCTACTTTTATCGTCAGCTTAGCATTTGTTCCTTCATCATTATTCTGTCGCTCTATAAACTTTTCTTTTATAAGCTTAATTGTAGAAGGGACTTGTAAATCATTGAGAAACAATGGTATTTTTTTTACATATTCCTTTAAGAATATTTTTTTTGAATCATGAGTTGCTCGCCCATTAGCAAAATTTGAAATATTTAATGCTTGAGGTAAACTAGGATCTAGTCTTTTAAATTTGTCATAATTCTCATCCAAATCAAACTTAACAGGTACTTTTTCGATTTTATATTGTAATTCGAGTCTGTTTGTGTTTTCATGTCGTACAATAACATCTGCATCTAAAGCAAAAGCTCCGTTTCCAGATAGTTCTCTTTCAACATCAGCGAGAACATCAAATGAAGCGGTTGCAGTTAATCCGAATAATGAAATCTCTTTTTCTTTGGCCCGCACGTAGTTATATAAATTCCTTCCTAAATGTAAGTAAGAAAACCTAAAATCATGGCCCCATTCCGAAACACAATGCACCTCATCGATCACACCATAAGAAAAATAAACATTGTATTCATGCATATTTTTCAATCGCTCTCTAAAACTGGCAATAGATAATCTTTCAGGAGAAAGGAAAATAAAAAGTAATTGAGAAGATTCCAATTGTTTTTCAATTACACCTCTTTCATTGGGGCTTTGTGTAGAATTTAGGTAGGCAGTGTAATCTATACCACTATTTATTAAACCATCATATTGATCTTTCATTAAAGATCTCAAAGGGTCGATAATCATTGTGACTCCAGGTTGTAATAACGCTGAAATTTGATAAGTAAGTGATTTACCTCCTCCTGTTGGCAAAAGTCCAATAACAGGCAAATTTTGAAGTGCTCTATCGAGAATAGGCAATTGTCCTGGTCTAAAGGATTCCTTCCGGAAAAATAATTGAAGAAAATAGGTTAAGTGTGTTTTTTCGGATTCATTCTCTATAAAAATACCTTGAGGCGTTTTAACAACAAGATTATTATATGGGATGAGTTTTGAAGTGTATACTGCGCGATTGGTTCTTTTCGAATTCGATGAACGGATGTTAAAATAACAATTATTTTTTACTTTATATTTACTAAATGATTCAATTTCAGAGGATACTGACTTTAACATTTCTTGAGAAACAACCAAGTCAAATACTTTCGCATTTATATTTTTTGTAGCTTCATAAAACACCTCCTTGCTTTGTATTTTTGACCTACTAAATTGAGAATTGCTTATTATTGTTAATTCAATTGTTGGCAATTTAAAATCTTGATATTCTTTCGTTAAGCCAACTAAATGAGTAAACAATTGTTTAAAATCTTCTATTGCTAAATAAGCGAAAGGGACATCTTTTTCTTCAACAAGAATATTCCACTTTTCAAGTTCAAATGAAATATGTTCTGTGATAATTGCTTCAAGTAATACTTTTTGAAACCTACTAATTGCAATTGGACTTAAAAGCAATTGAATTTTCAGCAGCTCGTCTTCAGTAAAGAAATATTCTTTGTCAATGTTTTGAGAAAATAATTCATAAACTCCAGTAAAATCATAATCTGATTTTGAACCAAATTTCACTTCACCATATTCAATAGTTCTCTCTGTCAAGTCAAATGCTTTTCTGAATTCCTCTTCTAAAAAAACACTTGATTTTGTTGGTAAACCTCTACAAATAATATTGTTTAAAACAGCTAAAATTGGATGAACATCATCATAAACACTTGCACCCAAATCAAATGGTGCCGCAACCTCAAAATGGCTTAATTTATCTAGAAAAGAAAATGTATTTCGTTTTCTATACATTTTTATAATATCCAATTCATAGGCAACATGAAATTGCACAGTTGGGAAATATTCGATTGGAATTAAATGTCCGGTTTCATTGCTTTCTAATCGATAAATCCTTGCTTTATATGTCCATCCTCTATTTAAAAAATTTGAACTTTCAAATTCATATAAATTAGAAATTAAATTTTCATCGAAATATCGAAAAAAAGCATCAATCCTCTGATTGGTAGGATTAAGCGGACCAACACAAATTAAAATATTATTGGAAACAACAGTTGAATCAATTAAAGTGGCAAGTTGCTTTAAATCTATTTGAACAACATCTAAAATATTGGAAAAAATATGTAATACTGTTCTATTTGGACTACCTCCAATTGTTTGAGGCGAGATATTTTGAAAAAAATCTGAAATAGCTACAATCTCAGTATTCTCATCCGCGAATGCTTCGACATGAATTTTTGCTCTATTTAACGCTTCAACCGCCGGTTCAATAAGAGTTATTTTCCTTATTTTTATCTGTAGATTTTTTGACTGAATAAAATCGAATAAATTAAGAGTCCCGATTCCTTGACCACAGCCCCAGTCAATAATTTCAATTTCTCCTTTTAAATCAGTAACCGGAATTTTGGAAAATGCATCTAGCAATTTAGCTTTGTGCATATTCCCAAAGGAAAATAAATATTGACATAGATGTTCATGTGAGTTTAATAAGGCTGTGCCCCTATTTAGTCCTCTCCACAAATCATCTCTCTCGTCTTTTGATAAATGAGCAATTTCATTTACTGCTATAGAACGGACAGCATCAAAAGTCGGCTTAACAAATGATTTTATTCTACTTTCATAACTCATTTTATTACTCTAAATGTCAAATTTATTCGTTCCTGAGTTATCTTTTTTTGTTTAGGAACTTGGTGTTTCCAATAATGCTGGAGTTCTCCTTTCATTATCAATAAACTGCCATGCTTCAAATTAATATCAAGTATTTCTTGTGTTTCGTTATGACGTATTTGAAACTTGCGTTCCGCACCAAAATTAACAGAGGCTATCAAAGGATTTTTACCTAATTCTTTTTCTGCATCAGTATGCCATGAAATGGAATCATTCCCATCTCTATACATATTGAGTAAAACACTATTAAAAACAACTTCACACATAGGTTCAATCGCTGATTTGATCTCTATTAGCTCTTTCGTCCAAGGATGCGGCTGAAGCGTTATACCTGAAAAAGTGTATGGTTTATCGCTTTCCCCATACCAAGAAGTCAACCTAGGAAACAAAACTTGTTTTCCATACATGTTCATACTTTCTTGCTTCCATGTAATGTTTTCTTTAAAAGCGTTTAAATAAGCTTTTGCTTTTTCAAAATCAAAAAAATCAGGGATATAAATATACTCTCCGTTTCGTATTTTTATAGCCTGTTTGTAATCTTTTGGCTCCTCAAATAAATCCAATTGTTCCATATCATTCTTTTTTGTCTTAAAAAACTTGCAAATTAAAAGTAGCAGGTGCTACTTCTGATTTAACCTTCAATCTTTAATTTAGCACAATATGCCTTAAAACCACATTCATAAGGAGAATCACAGTGATAACTCATGGCGATGTTTGGTTCTGGATTTTTGATAATTTCCTTAAACAATTGAATTGAAGCATCAACTTCGCTTGTTGAATTGACTAATTCTTCCGTTAAATTTAGTATTGCCCACTCTTCCCCTTCGTCATCAGTTCTCAATATCAAATTAAAAGAATTTAGTTTATCTCCAAATCGTTTTCTACAAATGGAATATTGCAGCGATAAATCTTGACGAATTGCAATATTTATCTCCTTGTTAAATTTACATTCATAGACATCTATCTTTCCATTTATGTTTTTTACAACAACGTCACACATTATCAAAACATCATCTTCAATTATTGTAGCTTCAAAAATAACTTGTTTGCCTTCTAAATTTAAAAAATAATTGGTATAGGAATCCAATAAAGAAGTTTGTTTTAGTATTTTACTAACGTTTATTCCACCAGGAAATTCAATTTCTCTGACTTTATCCTCAAAATCACGACCGCGGTTTAATAGTGCTTGTTTTTCTGCACTAAAGGGTGTTTTTTCACTTTTCTTGTTGCCTTCTAAATAAAGGTATTTAACACATTGTTTTCCAATCACGAATTTAGATTTACTGAGCAGCCATTTACTAAAATTCAATATAGATTTCCCTTCATTTTTTATTTTCTCCAGCGTATTAATTCTTTCATTTAATTCGGCAACAGAAAGCAATAAATTACTGGGATTTTGATCTAGCTTGTTTAAATTATTAAGGGCGGAAATATAATTTTTCAAAGCCCATTTGTAATCACCGATTTCATTGGCTAATTCGGCAACTTTAATTGAACTGAGGTAATTTTTTTCGAAGTAATTGCTCATATTTGAGATTATATAAAATTTCGGTTTTAAAATCTAGAGTTTAAAGTTACGAAAAAGCTACTTATTATAAAATCAATTTTAAATAAATAACCAGAATATGGTTCAACACTTTTTGTATTCAAAAATAGTCGAGTAATAAATTATTAATTTTAATCTATTTCAGTTTCAGCTTCATAATGCATAATTATAGAATCTAACTGTTTTGCAAAAACTTCAGTTGTAGCTAAGAAATCTAAATCTCTATACAACTTACTTTCCAGAAACATAAAAGAGTCTCCTTCTAAATCTTCTACTAATAGTTTAATCTTTTTATATACAGGCATTAACCAATCCCAAGATTCTGTGAATTTGAGATTTTCAACTGTACAATTTCTACTTTGAGAAAAACTATTATCAATTGAATTAATATCTCCGTCAAAAAGTGCTATTCTCTTGTTCAGTTCAATTTTATCCTTAATTATCTTTTCTTCTCTGTTCATATTACATTTTTTTTATATTTATTATTCATTAGTAAATAATCTAAGACTAAAACGTTTGAAAATATTTCAGGATTACAGAAGAAGACTTAATCCTTATTTTTATGCAGTTTAGCCTATCATTTAATCCTATATGTTTTACAACTCCTTTTCACCATTCTAACATGAAATAATAAATGCTCTCTATTTACCTTAACATAAATTGCACATCTAAATGCAGGAGCTGATTCGGTAGATAGCTCATTATCAAATTATACAATAAGTGTTTTTATCTTTTTTTAAATATACGTCTGATTTTTACTGTACAAAAAAAATGTTTTTTGTTTTATATGGAGTACTAGAGATTACTTTTAAACATACGATAAAGATAAAAAAATAATAAAAGTTGTAAATGTTTAATCTAAAACTATTATTCATAGCTTAATCTGGATTTATAAAAAAGTGGTAAGCACAATTTAAATTTTATAGTGCTTACTTTAAGTTTAATTTTATAGAATATCACGATTACTATAAAATTCTTTTTTTCGAACGATAAAAGGTTATTAATTCGAAAAACAATTTTAAATTTGTTAAATCATGATTTTAACAATCACAATACAAAAAACTAAAAGTATAGTAATTTCCAATGTTACATAATAAAGACAATTTTGATTTTGCATATTTTTTAAAAAAAAATGTAGAAGGATACGAAGGAGCTCATTCAGTGGTTATCAAAAAAGCACCGCTTCTGTATGAAACGGCTGTAAAATTATTAAGGGATGTTCAAGTACATTCTCATTTAAGATTAAAGTTGTTATCAGCAATTGGATATTTTATTATTCCAAATGACATTTATCCTGAAGACGAGCATGGTCCAATTGGTTATGTTGAGGATATAATGTTATTAATTCATATTTTTCGAGAAATTAATAATTCTAAGGGTAAAGCTCCACTAGTTAGAAATTGGTCAGGAAATGAGGAGGAGCTAGGTTTACTACTTGGACGTGATTTTGAAGAACTTAAAAAGGCTTTTCCAATGCTTTTTGAGGAGGTTATAAAATTTACGGGAATTTAGTGTTTTTTTAGAAGAGAAAAATCATAGTACAAAAAAAGGTAAATTCTACTTTAAAGATTTATATCATTGAATATCAAAAAATTAACATTAACCCCTACTAGTATTTTATTGTAGATTACCACTTATTTTTTTATCGCTTTTAAATTTGAGTTAGTTGTTTTTTTTTTTGAAGCTTCGTTTTTATTAGCTTCAAGAAGTTTTATATCAGAGCTTTGGTTTGATAAATAGTATTTTTTTATAAATTCAAAATCAATGATATAAGTATTATTTTGACTATTTATAATACTTAAATCAGCGTAACTAAGCATTATATCTTCAGCAATTGAAGACGTAGAACTATAAATGGAAATCAATAAAATAGCAGCTTTCTCTTCCTCAGAAATATTTCTTTCACCTTTAATTTCTTTGATTGTATTAATTATTTTTTGAAGTGATACTTTTTTATCATCAATAAGAAATTTATAAAAAAGATAATATGTTACAATAATTAAATTTTGATAGTTATCCTTAAATTCTTTATCACTAAATTTCGAATTGTATGTTGCTATTAATGCAACTATTTCATCATCTGAAAATATTGAATCAAAATTATTTAAATTCTTTTTTTCATTAATTTCATTCAAATTTTTGATAAATTTTGTCTTTTTCAAGTTAATCAATAACTTAAGGTCAATTCCAAGTCCTTGATTAAGTATAATTACACCGATAGCATGCAGTAAAAATCCGAAAGCAGTTTCTCTGGGTAAATGACTACCTTGCTCGTAAACCATAAGCGACTGAAATACATGCTTATACTCATTGTGTTTGATTTCAATAGCTTTTTTACCTTTAAGTTTTTTGTCTATTTTTGCTTGAATAACTTTTTTTAATAAATCCTCTGTAATAAAAGAATTACTATCGATATTTAGAAGAAATCGTTGGCATAATTCAAAATTTTTCGTGGATTCATATCGCATTTTTGACTCTACATAACAATTGTATAGTTCTTCAAAATTATACTTTGATGGATCAGTCCATTTCAATATTTGAGAAAACTTTCTCTGATATGATAATAGGGATGTTGAAGTAACAGGTATTAATTCTAGTAAATCATTAATTTTTATTTTCCTATAATTCTCAAGAATAAAATTATCTTCCTTGTATATTGAACATTTTATAATTAAATAGTCCTCATCATATTCTAATTGAGGTAATTTGTAGAAAATACTTTCTGCATTACCAGATTTAATATCTTCAAAAGTAAAAAATCGTAAATATGAAGTGTTAAGTAATTCAAGATTATTTAAAAGTGAAATGAATTCTGATTTCGTGAGGATACAAAATGCTTCTTCCATAAATGTTAATATTTAAAGTTTAAAATAATCTGTATCTTTTTCAGAGTCGATATCAATAGTAAAACAAGCATTTCTAATCGCGTCTATACAAGCCATAGATTCACCTGAATAACTAAAAGTCAAGTTAAAATTTGAACGTGTGGATGCAACCATAAGAGGTTTTGGCAGGAAATAGGAAAAGCGCTCATGTCTTGAACTACTTAAAAACGGAATGAATACATTGTCAAAATCCATTCCTTTTGCACTATGATAGGTCATTAATACAACATTGTGTTTTTCTTTAGCATGTCTGAATGAACCATGTTCATTTCCAACATACTCAATTCTCATATCATTATTTAAAAAAACTTTGTTAAGTTCTGTGTAATTTCTTGACCTTAAATACCCTGATATTTCTTGTGTTAATTCCACATTATACATTTCAAATAAATGCGTACAAAAATCTTTAATCCAAGTGTGTTGAGGAAAAAAAATGGCAGTTAATTCTATATCTTCCGCGTATGTCAAAGCATTTTCTATCACATATTTAACTTCTTCTCGCTCATCAACCGCATTTGCTAAAATAACATCTGTATCGCGTCTGTGTCCAAATCGAGTACCTAATAATTTTTCTTCTAATTCTGGCATTATTAGTTTAGCCACTTTTAAAATTGAAGGAGTTATTCGATAAAGTGTTACTAATTGCTTAGAATTGGCCTGAACTGTGTTTCTAATCTCAAAAGGTTGTAAAGTTGGTTCTTTATCTTGCGGATCCTCTGAGTAAATTGATTGGTTTTCATCTCCCCCCAAGTAAAAAGAATTGGTTCCACTATTTATAAGATTGATCAAATCTGATTTGCATAAGTCCTGAACTTCATCAATCATTATGAAATCATATTTAATGGAGTTAGACTTTTGAATATTTTTACGAAACTCATACTTTGTGACAAGATCAATTTGTCCTTTCTGTGCACAACATGAATTAACTTCATTTGAAACACGTTTCGTCAACAGTCCGTTTTCTTCAATTCCTAGCTTAAACATCTCAAGTAATGCGTGTGTAAATGAAATAATACAGCATTTGGCATCTGGATTTTCTTGATAAATTTTAATTAGCTTGTGAACTAGAACAACAGATTTACCTGTTCCTGCAAATCCTGTTATAAAATATTTGTTATTTTTGCGGTCGTCAACAAATTCTTGTTGATCTGGATCAAGATTATTAAAAGGAATAAACCAAGGCATATTTTTAATTGTTAGTTTTATTTTCTGACATACCCATTAGATTTTCTCGATGATAAAAACCTGCATCTTTATTTCTAAATTCTCTTTCTTTTTGCAAAATATCATGATAAATAGAATGTTCTCCTAAATCCCAGGCACAAGTTGAGAACCAAGAATAATCCCAAGAATTCATGTCATCCTCCATGAGTTTCACTTGCCAAATATTAAAAGCAACTCTTTTCATATTATTTCCTTCTTCGCCATTTAATAATTTGCCGAGTAAATAGTTAATAGTGGGAGAATAAGGTTGAATTTGATGAGCTTTTCTGAGTAATTCAATTGCTTTTTTAGGATTCGAATTTTGTAATTTTACTCCCATATTAAAAAGGATAATTGAATTATTTGGATCTAATTCTACTGCCTTTTCGGCGTATTTTTGCGATTTAATATCATTACCTGCCTGACCAAAGAGTAGATTTAATTTGTTATACTCATTCTTCAAATCATATCGCTCAACTGCTTCTTCTAATAATTCTGCCGCAGATAAAAAATCTTCATTTTTTTCATAAGTTGAAACTAGATTTTTGTATGTTTTTACCGATGGAGACTGGTTACTATTACTACTTTCGATATTAAATGATTTGATTGCATTTCTTACTTCTTTATTTTTTATTGTTTTTCCTTCTGAAATAAATGGATTTTCGATATTCACTTTCACTTCGATATCATTTATTTTAGCAGTAATAATTAGAACTTTATTAGCATTGATATCCACAGATAAAGTAATTTTGTCTTCAATCTTGAAACCTTCATAATTTGGACTTTCAAGAACTAATTTCTCAAGTTCTAATGAGTCTTTTCCTGTGAAAAAAGGTATTTCAATTATTTTTTGCCCATCTTTATTAGGCTGAAATTGATCGAATTCTTTTGTTGGAAAAGGAACTGTTTCTCCGGCATTTATTAACGTAATAACTAGTTCTTGATTGTCAGAATTTATTTTTGTAAAAACGTTTTGGTTAGTTATAGGCTTTATTATGTGAGTATTAAATTTATTCAATAAAAGCGAGTGAATTGCCGCTCCCTGCGACACATGACTTTGCGGATTATTAGGCACCAAAGCTTTTGCTTTTGTAAATACAGAATTGATTTGATTGCGAATCAGAAAATTCTTCGTACTACCACCAATAAATAATACATAATCTATGTCTGTCGGATTTAATTTAGATTTTTCTATTGCTGAAAATACAGGATTTATTTGAAGATTCAAGTTCCTAAAATCGGCATCAAAATGAAATGAGTTCGAAATATCAATAAATTGTTTTAAATTAATTTCAGGATTATGGATGTGAAGTTCGCCAAGTCTAGTGTTAATCTTTTTTGTTGTTGGAATATGAAATTTATGACTTTCCTTGAGTTCTTTCTCAGGTAGGTTAATAATATCATGATACAGATCTATATCTTCAGAAACTTGAATTTTTAATTTTTCGGCTAAATCTTTCAAATGAGGAAGGATCTCAAGTTGAATTTCTTTATTTCTTAGTTCAACTTTATCAACTTTAGACTGATCTAACATTTGAGGTAATAATACTTTTTCAGCAATTAACTTATCAAAATTGTCACCGCCGATTTCAGCAAATTGAGAAAGTGAAATATTTTTAGTAAACAATCCGTTAGTATTTTCTCCTATTTCAATTATTGATATATCGCAAGTTCCAGCACCAAAATCAAAAATTAAGGCTACTGGATTATATTCATTCGAAATAAAAAGTTCAGAATCTTTATTGTTCGCAAGTAATGAATAACTTATAAATGCTGCATTAGGCTCGTCTATTAGACCTGATTCTTCAATAGCTATATTTGCCGCATTAAGGCATTTAATTAAGTCTCTTCGATGATGAGACTCAAAGGAAGCCGGAATAGTAACAGCGTATTTTATCTCTTTATTTAAACCATTATCTTCAATAAAAACATCAATTGATTTCTTTAAAGCCTTAAAAAACAGTGTTATTACGTCTGTTGGATTCCTTAAGTAGTCAACTTCACTTTCGGGATATGCAATCCCCGTATCGGTTCCGAGTTGCATTTTAAATGACTCCCAATAATTAATATTATGTTTAAGCTTGACTCTCAATTCTTTAGCCCCGACACCAACTAAAAGTTTATTTTTAAATTTTGCTATGGCTGAATTAATTCTGTAATCTGTCTTAGTGGCACCATTGAATAATGGCTGTTTTATACTAATGTGATCTGCAATTAAATTCCCCTCAATATCTAATTTTGCAATACTTATTACTGTTGTCGAAGTGCCGAAGTCAATACCAACATATGTTGGATCTTCACTTGAATTAAATTTTTTTAAACTTAATTTTTTTTCAGCAGATAAAAAATCTGTCCATTTCATTTTGATTTTTCTCCAAAAAAAATATTTCTAAATAATTTCAAATTTATTAAAATAAATTGGTTTTTTTGAGAACGTTAAAATTTATTTTCAAGCATAGTTTTCGTTCTTTTTAAAATTCCTGCAAAGTAACCGAATGTTTTTGCCAAATAAGGTCAATCGTTTGGATAGCTTGGTTCAATTGACTTTATTTGGCGAAATATTTTTTAACATGTTCAATCAAAAATTTTAACTGTGAAAATCCTATCTTCGTAATAGAAAAATCATTGTTTAACTTAGAAGTTGCATTTGTGGCTTGAATTCAGTAAAATAAATAGTTAACAATATTCAAAGAACATAAAAAAAACACGTTCTTCTTTTCCTACCTTTGTAAAATAATAATTGCATTAAATAGTAAATATGTTTCCTAATAATTATAAAGTAGGTAGTCTTTATGCTGGTGTCGGTGGGATATGCTTAGGGTTTAAGAATGCTGAATTTCATTTAAGCTGGGCAAACGAGTTTGATAAAAATGCATGCATTACTTACCGAAAAAATTTTGATCATTCTTTGTATGAAGAAGATATTTGGAAATTGGATCCAAATAAACTTCCAAAGGTTGATATACTTACAGCTGGTTTTCCTTGTCAACCGTTTTCAGTAGCTGGATACAGAAAAGGGTTTTCAGATGATCGTGGAAATCACTTTTTCCGGATCATTGAATACATTGATGCATTACAACCAAAAGTTTTGTTTCTGGAAAATGTAAAAAATCTTGAAAATCATGATAAGGGAAATACATTTAAGGTCATCAGGGAAACATTAGAAGCAAAGAATTACAAAGTATTTCATAAAGTTCTTAACACCAAAGATTTTGGTAATGTGCCTCATAACCGAGAACGTATTTTTATTATTGCATTTGACAAAAGTAGTTTTCCGGGTATTTCATTTAAGTTTCCAGAACCGGAGCCACTTACTAAAACAATCAAAGATATTATTCAAAATAAAGAAATGCCTTCGGCATTTAATTATGGAGAAGATAAATACATGTATCCTGCATTGACTTTGGCGATGAAAAGTGATGAGACGATTTACCAATGGAGACGACATTATGTTCGCGAAAACAAAAGTCAAGTTTGTCCAACTTTAACTGCCAACATGGGTACTGGAGGTCATAATGTTCCTTTAGTTAAGACCAAATTCGGATTCAGAAAATTGACACCAGAGGAGTGCTTCGCTTTTCAGGGGTTTCCGGTGTTCGACAGTAAGTATTCATTACCACAAATTGCTAATTCTCACTTGTACAAGCAAGCGGGTAATTCTGTAAGTGTACCAGTAATTGAACGGTTGGCAAATTCTATAAAATCTGCAATCGAATCTTATAATGCACAAATCAAAAAAAACTCTAAAAAAGTTGAAAAGTCATTAGTTATGTAAATGTTGAAAAAGTGATTCACAAGAAATCTGTTTTCTTTTAATGTAAAAATCTTTCCATCTTTCAAAATTGCAGAAAATAACCTCTATTTGCTTTTCATTGAAAAGTGAATAAGTAACAGTCCCCATGTGTATTGCAAATTCATTTGAAGGATTATTGTGACTCAATTCATCAAATTGAATCTGATTAATTGGAAATAAAAATGCATTATTGATTTCGGACACTATTTCATAGTTATTTATCAATTTTTCTTCAAGATGTTGCTGATACATAAATTGTTTCAAAATATCTTTGAATCCTGGTTCCCCTGCAAGTTTATTCCCATTTATTGAAAGTTGATAATACTTGGCATCAAATAAATACCCTTTTTCATTACTCAACACGACAAGATCCGGTCTTAAGTCCGAACTCGAGTAAAATGGACTTCCATTCAATTGCCATTTTGGATTAGGGAAAATGTCAAATTGACTTTTTAAAGAACTGTATTGATCTTTAAGTACGAATTGACAAACGTGTTCCCATATAAGCTCATAATTTCTTGTGCCGTATAAAGAGATGTTATCATCCTCAAGTAAAAATTTCTTAGAAAGAAAAGAAATCATCGCCTTCATAACCATTATTTCACGATCTGTGAAAGTGACAAGTAACTGTTTCTTTACGTTATCTAAAAGGAATTCGATATTATATTCCAACTCTATGTATCCTATTGAATGTGATAAATCATCCTTGCCTAAAAAAGGAGAATAATTTCTTGATGCTTCAGAAACACAAAATCTATGGATTTCGACCAAAATATTCTCTGTATCCTCTTGAACCAAATTGTTTATTGTTTCGGCATAAATAGGTCGAGAATTGCTAAATATCGGATCAACTTGGCTAACGGTCTGGGACCAATCGGTATAACCGGTACCATTTAAATCAAATAGTTCCTCTCGAAAAACTAAAATTCCATTTCTTTCAAAATCTTCTATCAAAAACTTTGCGACAGAAAATTCAGAAAATTCAGCAGAATCAATATTCAATTCAAAAAAATCAATCCCTTCTTGTAATCTCGAGTTTGATTTTGGATAAAGTTCTATTGCCTGAACGTGGTTTTTCAAGGAGGTTTCATTAAGTAGGGAAGCTTGAAAGATCTTTGGATAAACGAAAATAGGACGTTTACGTGCAGAAATGACACCAACGAAAGTAAAACAATATTTTTTATTCTTTAATTCTAAAATCTTAAGACTAACTAAATGCAGAATTTCTGAAGTATCAAATATATTAGTAATTTCAATTTCTGAATATAATTTCCTTTCTATAAACATCCAATTCATATTTTAGGATCATCTTGTTTGTCTGTATATATCGCATTTAGATCAAAATCATCAATAAAAACCTCTTTACTATCATTATATTTCTCACATATTTTTGAGAAGGTTGGATATTTAAAAAGACCATCCTTATACTTAAGAATATCTTCTTTTAAATAAAGTAATAGTTTATTCTTAATAGCATCTTCATTCTCTAATTCTTTTTTATTGAGAAAAAACGGAGCGATTAATTTATCCTCATGAATTTTCAAAATATCCACTAGATAGTCATTTAATTTTCGCCTGAATTGATTCCAATTGAGCTGTTTTCCAGCTGGAATAAATTTGAATTTAATATTGTGTTCGACTATATTTTTCTCGTTTTCATTTAACCCAATATGCTCAAAACTCCATCTCCTTTTAAAGGCACCATCCAATGGCAAAACCCCTTGATCGGAATTATTCATCGTCGCCCACAAATATAGATTTTTAGGCATTTTTATTTCCTCCGCATTTACTCCATTTTCTTTAAGATATTTCATTGTAGCTTCCTCAAGCCTGACGCTATAAGTACTTTCCCCATCTTCTTCTCGATCCAATAACTGAAAAAGCTCTCCGAAAACTGCTGGGGCATTTGCTCTGTTTAATTCTTCAATAATTAACACAAAATTGTGATTAGGATTGTGGTATGCCTTCAAATAGCTTTTAAGAAATGGTCCAGCTTCAAAAATATAATCGATAATAGGCTCTCGCCTTGTTTCTAATTCATTAGTCTCTTTGGACCCATACAAGGCTGCTTCAGAATCTTTGTATAACGGCGACGGCTTATATGTTCCCACAAAATTTCTGTATGTATAATTTGGGTGAAACGTAACCCTAGTATGTAACTGTTCAGAAGGAAAATTACTTATAACTCTTTTGTTGAGTTCATAACTCTTTCCGGTTCCAGGGGCACCATACAAAATTAAATTTTTTGGATGGTCAACATCTTTATTTGCAGAATCCAGTGGTAAACTCCAAAAGTCATTCGGTGGATTCACATTGTTAGGAATACTAGCTTTTTGTTTAGGTATTCCAAAGTTTTCACCGAATAATTCGATTATTTTTAAATGATCTTCGGGAAAATAATCCAACAATACTCCGACAATATGTTTAGCCTGCTGAACAGTAATTAATTGATTAGCTTGATTAGCTTCATTTTTTAGTTTAGGGCCGATGAAAGGGATGTCGTAACAATTAAAATAACCGATAAAATCTGAGCGATCTAAGACTCTAGGTAATTTGTAGAGTGTTTCGAGTGTTACTTTGAAATATTTAGGTGCAGAATCCTCATAACCTTTGCTATGAGGCCCTTCCTTTATTCTGCAGATAGCGCTAAGTCCCGCATTCCAAGTAGGATTATCTCCATGCTGGGTGTAGAACACGATATCTCCTTGTGAGGTTTTACTTTCATTAATATATATATTGTCGAAATCGAAATCCTCCATATTGGGAGAAACAATCTCAATTTCTGTCCACTTGGAGTTGAAAGAGAAATAATTTCTCTCAAAATCTGATAAATTCTGATTATTAATTTGATTAATTTTAATGTCGATTGGTCTCACAATAAAGCAACCATCCGTTCTTTCTTCTGTGATAATTCCAAGACCAAGACACAAGTTTTGACCTTTACTCGTTTTTAAAAATATCCCGAGAGGGATTTCATCTGTTAGGTTTTTTCTTGCAGCTTCAATATCGCTCTTCTTTCTTGTATCTTTTGGCTTATTTGGGGGCCACATTTCAATATAGTCAAATTCAGTCTGATCGGAATTTGCCCAAAATATAGGTCCAGTTTCACTTTTGTACTCACCTGTACTTTGATAAGATAGCAAATAATCTAATCCTTTTGGCTTATAAAATCCTCGGATCAAATCGTGAAGATAATATTTGTTTGAAACCAAATTATCAGGTGGAAAGCCTTTTCCTTCTGGACCTTTAATTAAATCTCGGCCAACTAGAATTTTCCCCTTTAAACTTTGAATTTTTTTTAGCAATCCAATATGATTGTCTTGTGAAGGTAATTTATATTTCATCTTAATTATTCATTTATAAACTCCTCATAACCGTCTACTTGAGTAAGATCAATGAGGAAATTAAAATTATCTATTTTAGTTATTTTAACAGCGTCAAATCCTACTTCAACCAATCTGCTATATTGCAATAATTCTCCCGGCTCAAGTCCTAAAACTCTTCTAAGTATCCAATTTGACATCGCATTATTAGGATTAGTCATTAATGCTTTGCCGTTCTCCTGACAAACTTTAGCGGATAAAACTTCGCCACTTGGAATTCGGAGATTGAATGGCATATCTCTTCCTGGAAAAAAGTCACCGTATTCATGATGCAATTTAATAGGTATAAAAATATACACCTCTCCTGGATCTCTTTCTCTTCCTCCTGCGTTCCATTGGTTAAGTTGACTTTTCAAAGGCACAATTGGTTCGCGGTTTTTTAATTTCGATTGCGGTGAATAAAGTGGTAAAACAACATAATCCACCCCCGGAATCTGTTCTTCTATTTCGGAAGTACTGAGTGACATTTCATCTGAAATAGCATTCTTAATATCAAGAAAATCTGCACCTATTTCATTTGCCTCGCCGAATAAACGGAACAAAACATTTATGGGATCAGGAATTATGCTTATTTCTATTTCCAGTGCATCAGACGGAACATTAAACCGTTTCATTAGAACACTTTTGGAAAAATTGAAGTTGTATTCATTCAGATTATCTCTAAATTTCAGTGAACTTTTATTCTCAGCTATTATCTCAATATTTTCTAGATCAATTAGATCATAACCAACTTCAAAAATTTTTATCTTATACGCATCTCGCCCAATAATGTGATAAACGCGCTTATCAACACCATAAATTCTATCAGCTGTTGTAATTCTCAAATTTCGATAATGAGCAAGTCTTCTTGCTAAATCTAGTCCTGAAAACCCCCTCAATTCAGCACTAAATGAGTTAAACTCTGCTATTTTTTCAATTTTAGAATTCCCAGCTAGAATAAATGTTTTTATTCCTATCCCAAAGCCATCGATTAATGCATCGTAAGCAGCATCAGCTCTGGCTAAATTCTCCGCGTCAAATGCCTTACAAAAAGTATTTTCGGCAACTCTATATTGAACATAAGGCTTTGAAGATGAGCTGTAAAGATTTGAGAAAGAACCTACTGATTTCAAATAGAGCAAATATTGATCAATCTTCTCTTGTGATCGTGTTTTAAGAAAAATCATGACTTC
This sequence comes from Chryseobacterium gleum, assembly GCA_945897805.1. Lineage (GTDB taxonomy): Bacteria > Bacteroidota > Bacteroidia > Flavobacteriales_D > Crocinitomicaceae > JAQVCM01. The sequence continues at coordinate 159,212 of CAMDFX010000004.1, read as the reverse complement.
AAGAATTGAAACAATTTTTGAATCGGACGCAGGTCTCCCGCTTGGCAGTAATAATTACTAGCATCTATTTTGGTCCAGGTTTGCAAAGTGGAATTTTGAGGTAGTATGAAATCGTTGGCGATTAAATACTTCAAATCACCATTTGAAATATAACCAGGACAATCCATACTCCAATTTATATCAATTATTAATTTATAGAGTTCGTTTTTGTCTATTTCATCTAAATACATCCATTTTCTTTCTTTAAAAAGAGTTTTCCCATCTGGATCAACCCTGCAAAAAAGATGAAAATCAACTTTGTCACTATTTGTAGCTGAATTAGGCTTATATCTTCTGTCTGAATCCCAGTCAGCCTTTTCAAGTAATAATAGATTTCCTTTACTTGAGGCAGACTTAATAATCAAGTGGTTACCGTTTATTTTTAGGTCACTATCATCCCATTTACCTTCACCCCATTTTTCAAGGTCTGGTTTTTGTAAATGTATACCATTCATGGCAAATAGTTCCCAAATGCCAAATTCGGCAAGCTTGCCTTGAAAGGCATTAATAAAAAGCTCTCCATTCCTTCTACTATATTGTCCTCCAGTAAGATGTAGTCTGTGATGTCCGGATCTACCGAAAGTCATTCCGAATGCAAAATCGAATACCTCATGAACATACTTACTCAAATTAATCGTTGGGTTATAGTTAACCCTATTATTAATTGTATAGTTATTTCCTAAAGCTGTTAATTGCCTGCCTATCATTGCCTATGGATTTAAAAACCTTCAATAAAAAAATCAGATAGAGAGACATCCAAATGTTTCAAAATTTTACAGAGGGTAGTAAATTTTATATTACCTCCTTTTTCATATTTACCATATTGAGAACGAGATATTCCTACATCGTAGGCTAGATGCTCATAGTTTGTGTATCCCTTTAGTTTTCGATAAAAGCGTAACCTTTCTCCGAGTAGTATTAACTGATCATTTTCAACTATATCCATGGCGGGATAAAATTGAATAGAAAAGATGAAAGAATGTACCTGTCAAACTGTGGGAATCATGTGTTTTTATAAACAATTAACTGCTTATTAATTCTAAAAATAAATCTAGAATTGACTGAATAGGTGACTATTTATTTTCGAAACTTCGAAAATAAAGTTTGAATTTTGTGTGTAAAGTAAAAATTTTGTTTAAAAAATATAATTAGAGTGAATTTTTAAGAAATATACCCTTCCTTTTTAGCAATTTCATAAATGTTAAACAAAACCTTAGATTGCTTTTCTGATGGGTACTGAATCGAACTATTTGACATTTTTTTCAATATATCTAGTTGCATTTCTGAAAGCCTTTTTATTGAGTTACCTTTATGAAAATAATCATATAATTTTACCCAATCTGCAACTTTAGCATTATATACAAATGCCTGCATTTCAATCCCTTTATCAATCTCTTTTACAGCTTTGCTCTCTTTTGCTACAAACTTGTTTTCTTCTTCATCTAAAAAAAGATCTGCATCAATCTCTCCAAATTCAATATCTAACCCCTTGACAACTTTCCAGCAATCTGCTTTTTTTGTCCATTGGCTAATATTTGCTGTTCCAGCGGGAGGATGTGTTATGCTTTCATAAACTCTTTCGGAAATTATTTCAAGCATACTAATGAGGCTTATTGGTAATTCCTGTTTCTCCCAGATCAAATTGAAATTTAAGTGTAGGCCAGAATTTTCAATCACTGCCGATAAATATGAAATTGTGTAAGCTACTGTTTGTGCTCTAAATCCTCCATCGTACCATGGAGCTTTGGTAATCATGGATTCAACAGTTCTGAATAAAATTACCCTTGATATTGCATCTTTAAAATATGATTCTGTTATTGCTAAATTATCTTTTTCTAATTTCGCAGTTATATCTTCAGCAAACTTTTTAAAACTGTCTTGTGCTCCTTTTGAGACTACATCCGGTTTTTGTAGCCAAACATTCTCTGTTTTAGATAACAAGGTTTTATCAACGACTTGTTTCTTTGGGTTTTCAATTTGAAATCTCCGTTTACCTTCTGCAGAAAGGTAAGCTTGGCTATTTAAATATTCTCCGCGAACTCTCTCATAATACCAATGTGTTCTTCTTTGGACTCCACCTAGAGCAGGCGCGAAAATTCTATTTGAATATTCCTTAATATCCTTATGAAAAGGGCTATTTGAAAAGAAATCAGAATTGTTTATTTTATTTTGCGTATTTGCGTATTCAGCAACCTTTGCAACAAATTCATCCTGATTACTATTTTCGGATACAACCGATAATTTCATTTGAACTGAAACTTGCGATATATCTAAATTTGAATTTTTTTTCGCTGCATAAATTGCTGAAGTTGTTTGTCCACCATTTACAATTTGTAGGTTATTTATTTTAACAATATTACCATTTGAACCAAGTTCAACCTCAGATGCTGTTGCAGTTATTCCATTATTGTAGGCAAAAAACATTTCTGGCCTAGTTTCAATGGTATTTCTTAATCCTTTGTTTACATTTCCTCTGAACTGCAAAAAAGTTCTAACATTTTGCTCAAATAACTTTTGTCCATGATCCTCATAAATTTTAACCAAAAGTTCCCCGTTCATAACCGCCAAATAAGATTGATAAGAATTATCTTTCCCATTCACTTTCAGGCATGGTATATCAATATTTATTTCGAAAATCGCAGAATTTGAATCAGCTAAATAAATATTGTTTAAATATTCAATATCTATAACCCGATACTCCATGGTAACATTTCCATACTTTTCAGAAGGTAACTCAGTCAGGTTTCTTGTTGCTTTACCGTCTGAAAGAATCATCAATCTGACTTTTTCAATTTTGTTACTTTCAAAGTATCGTGAGATATTATATGCCATTGAAAATGCTTCAGAAGTTTCTTCCAAATCTGAATGAAACCCTTCAATACATTTGTCATAAAATGATTTCAGTCTGGAAAACTTCGTCTCAATTACAGACTTTGAAAGAGTTTGCATTTCTGATTCCTGAAAAAACTGATGATTTAATAAAGTTAAAATTTTTCTTTCTTCATCAAAATCAAATCCATAGACTTCCAATCCTCGTTTAATATACTCCGCTTGAGTATAGTTATTGGTAAGATCGCCAACACTCATTAAATCTTCACAAACTATTTCGAAAAAAGATTGTGATTTTAACAAACCACGACTCTCTGAATCACTTAATATCGATTGTATAAAATCTTCATGAAACTCTTGTAACGTAGACATAAATTAACTTTATTTTATTAATAATTTAGATAAATCGAAAACAAATCTAGAACATTTTGAAAGGTCAATTCGATATTTAATATCAATTATTTCACTAGAAACATCACTAGAAATAATTTTTGGGAAATCATCCGAAACAAAATAACATTCAATGAAACCTTCATCATAAGTATAGAATGGTTCTTTTGTAATACCATCAACAAATCCATATTTTGCAAGTTTTTCATCAAAAATTTCTTGATAAGGTTCGTTGTCTCCGATCTTCTTTTTTATTTCATTTGTTAAAATTGGTATAGAATTATTCCCATTTTCAAGTTTTGTTAAGCCAATTGAGAACAGATATAATGGTTTCATCGTATTGTCTAATTGTGAACTAGAGGAAATACTGACAATTTTACCCTTGCTCAAAACAAATGATTTTACTTCAATAGCAAATTTTGATAAATGAAAATCTTGCTTATCCATTTCTGCTCCAACCCAAAATGACATCGCTTCTTCAATTTCATAATTTGGAAAAATGTAATTAAGTAAAAAATATAACTCACCAATAAGCCCCATTTGTATCTTTTCATCAAGTGTAGGTTGATTGTTAGAGCTCAGGAATTTTTGCCATTTAAAAAGCCTTAAAATAGTATGTTTGAAGATTTCTTCTTCTTTAAATTTAAAAGCATTATTCAAAAGATCATCGCATAAAGTCTTAAACATTTTCCAATTTTCGCCGACTAATAAAACTAAATATAAGTCAAAACTTTTAGAAGAACCTGAAATCACAATAACATCAACACCTTTAAGGCTTGGAAGATTTTTTTTTTGTTGAAACTGTTTGTTGAAACTAATCTTAAGACAGTACCTTCCAATCTCATCGATGACCCAGAAAAAATCATATCCAATTTTAGAATCAACTCTTCTTAGAGATGATTTTTCCATATTTATCCAAGGGTTTTCTGTATTAGTCATCGGATTCACTTTCGTCGTTCAATTGATCCATTAGGTTTTTAAAATAAACCGTATTAATTTTTAGTTTTACTGTTTCTGATTTACTTACAACGCTTCCAGGAAAACTAATCCCAAAGGCAGCAATTTCATTTAAGCATTGTCCAGGTATATCAGGTTGTATTACATGGAGCATCAACAGCGGTCTTCCCGTCGACTTTTCCATTTCCTGCCGAATTTTTTTTCTGTCATTTTCTGTTTTTATTGACTTTCGTTTTTCAATATCCTCAATTGCAATTAATTCTGCAGAACCTGATGAAACCTGTCTATTTTTCACTTCGTAGTATCCTGTTTTTACTTCAAATTTACGTGATTGTTTTTTTATTTCTATTCCACAAATATTAAATTTTTCTCCTGAACCTGAATACAGTGCAATATCCCAATTGTTATTTTTATCCTCTAAGTATTTTTTAATGAAACTAATTGGCATTCTGGAAGATAACCCTAAAGCATCTTTGTCATAAGTCTTAAAAGATTCAAGAAAATTAACTACAAACTTTTTGTCAATATTTCTCCAAATATTCGTTTTTCCTTCAACTGTATGATTTTGACCACTTAGGTTGCACACCAAGTTTTGTATTGTTTCTAAGTTATTATTTATGACATTTGAATCACTTGGAAGGTAACTTGTTTCTTTCAAGGTTCCATCAAGTCTCATAGAATAAATAAACTCTGTTACATTCTTTTGTTTATTTCTTGCGGTAACTTGCAAGGCGCTATCAGGATTCTGTCTCACAGCTAATCCAAATTCACTAGGAGTACTTTCATTTTCAGCCATCACTTTAAAGTCCGCGTACAAATCTTCTGTCGCCAGAATAATATCCCTAAAGTCATCAATTTTCTGAGTTGACATAAAGATTTTACATAAATCTTCGTATCCATTTCTGTAACCAAACCATCGTCCCATTTGCATTAGAGTATCATAAAATACGGTACTTCTTAAAAAGTAACTTACATGTAACCCTAATACTGTATATCCTCTGGAAAGACTTGAGCCTCCAATTACGATAGCGTTTGTGACTGTATCTTCTCTATATTCTAGAGGTATTGAAGTTCTTTGGTGAACTTCTCGAACAATTACGCTTTCTATATTATCTGTAATTGCCACCATAATATCTTCCCAGTTTTCTTGCAAATGTGAACAATGTCTTTCAAATACACTTTGCACTGAAGAAATTTTTTCACAGTGTAATTCTGAGTAATTTAACTTTCCGTACGAAACGAATTCTTTTCTAACTTCCACTAAATATTCTGAAACTAGCCTTGCAATGTTTTGATGAACAGATGTAAAACGAGATGCATGAATAAGCATACTATTGTGTTGCTTTTGTTGCCCTCGTAAATTTCGCACCCCGATGTTTATCAAGAAAAGCTGAATGGCATCTTTCAATTGTTCAGGTAAAAAATCAATTTTAAAATCACTTTTATGGTCTAGTGGCAAGTATGATAAATCCTTGTTTATGGCAACTATATGTTGTTCATCAGTATCAAGGAAAATTTTTCGAGCTCCAAAATAATTAGTGGGTGCATCTAATGCATAGATAAAATCCTTTGGAAATAAGTCAATTCCCACTTCCTCATTTTGCGCTTCATGATCAATAAAGATATTTGCATAGGGTGTAGCTGTATACGCGACATAAGCGCTTTTATGAAATAAACTAAGTAGAGTTCTAATCCCAGTATTAATTGCTGTGGGATTTTCTTCATCTTTAGTATTAATCGAAGCATAATCAGACTCGTCGTCAATAATTAACATTCCGTGATTATGAACTTTATTGAGATATTGTTTTTGAAGCCAATCTATCACATTTTTTAAACTCTTTGTATTTTTTTTTATCACGATTAGCACTGGAACACTAATATTATCGAAATTCAATCCCTGTGAAGCAGTGTCTGCATCCCTTTTGTTAAAATCTTTTTGAATAGTTGTTAAGCTAAGTGGCATCTTTTCTTTATTTGAACTCCCTTTGCCTGCACCAACTTGAACCCCGTTCGTTTCTCCCACAAAAGACTCATTTAACCTTTCCTGTGTTTGATTTCGAAGATTATTCATTCCTCCTGCTATTGCAACTATAAACTTGTATCCAGCATCTGCAGCTTTGCATACCAAACCAGCATAATTTCCCGTTTTCCCAGATTGTACATGTCCTACGACCATTCCATACCTTGAAAATGAAGTTTGTGATGGATTTTCCAAATTATTCATTACCACGTCCGTATCATCATTGATCGCTTTTATAACATTAGGAGGCAACGATTCTTTCAAAAAGTCATAATATCGAGTCCAATAATAATTTTGATTTTGTTGTTTTTCAACTGAGGTCCACCAATAGGTATCTCGATTCTTTTGATCGTTTCCTTGAATTAAAATACCATTCTCCATTTTAACATTAAAATGAGTTTCTAATTCTCTTCCTAATTCCTTCCATTGAGAATTATTTAATGTCTGAAAATCCTCTGTGCCAAAAATTATATTGAGGGAACTCACTGGAGTAAATTGAATGACTTTTTTAGTGTTTTCTATTTCCTCAGCAATTTGACCTTGGTCTAAAATCCCAGAAATTTTCTTAAGTCTATCAAACACAAAATCTCTAATGGATAAATAACTTACGCTTGTCATATAGAAAATGGATTATTTCGATTTTTAAAAATTTCAGTTTTCATTAATTCTTCAATGTATTCTTCACTTAATCCACCTAGCTTTAAGTTCTCAACTAGAGCAACTATTTCATCTTCATTAAAAATATCTTTTTGCTTAAACAAATGTGGCCTTTTCTGAAGATTGTATTGAATTGCTTCCAAAGGAAGATAGGCTTGAAGTCCTTTGAGAAAAATATTAAGCTTTTTCCTTTGTAGCTCTGATAAATCTGATGTTAAGTCTTTATAGAATGGATGATTTTGGTTAACAACAAATTTAAAATCTTCATTATTTTTTGCTACAATCTCCCAAAATTGAAGAACAGTTTTATCCTCTATTTTTTTCCCCCTGCCTTTGAAAGGTTTTTCCCCTTTAGTAGTTACTTGATCAATTATTGTTTTCAAATCACGTCTTATTTTTTCATCTGGCCTAGCCGAAGATTTTTTGATGTCTATACCCCAATGCTCATCTATGTTATTTGGTATTTCTATAGAGATTCTTACAAGCTTGTGGGCATCCATGGATTTATGTAATCCCCACCAAGTTCCGTAAATTAAAATTCTATTTCCTCTATACAAGTAAAATCCTTGAGATTTAATATAGCCTTCCTCTGTTGAGTAAAGTTCATATTCTTGCTGAGACACTTTAGAATGATGAGGTAAAATATATGCTTGAACTTTAATTACTGAGTCATAAAATTCAATTTTTTCTAGTGGCAATTGCTGAGTTGCTGAATGATTTGGATTGAATGGATTGAACGATTTTATTGGATTATTATTAATGATAATCTTAAACGATTTACGGTCTAAGCCATCTAAGTAGCGATGAAATACTAGAGCCAAATGTTTTCTTAATTTTTCGATAGTTTCTGGGTAACCAGATTTGCTACTTCTATCAATGGTTTCCCAGCAAACAATTGTTCCAGTTTCGACTTTTTCCAATTCATTTAAAAGTGGTATAAAACTTAAATTAGTAATTGTTTTAAGTAGCCATTTGTTTTCATTAGAAATAAAGTCCAAATCCCATTGTTTTGCAAAAATTTCACCTTCCTTTTTAGACACCACGGTTAGTTTTTTACATTGAGAAAATGATGCCGTTTTTAGACCCAACCCAAATCTCCCTAAATCTTCAGGATGCCTATTTTCCAATGGATTTTTAGTGGCTAATCTCATACTTTCAATGAGTTCTGATTCACTCATCCCACTTCCATTGTCAAAAAGACAAAAAATTAAGTCTGGTTCTGATACCATGTAGATATTGACTATTGATGCTTTTGCAGTAATACTGTTATCAATTATATCCGCAACAGCAACCTCAAAAGAGTACCCAATATCCCTTAAGGATTGTACGAAATTTTTCACATTTGGGTTGACTTCTATCGGTTTACTCATCATTTTATTTATTCTACAATAGTAATCAAAACTATTTAATTTCCTCGATTTTAGCTGTAAATAGGAAACGTAATTTTATTTTCATCTTTAACAAAATTAATAGTTTGTGTAAATCAATAACAATAATTTAAATCTCAATTGAAAAAAGATCTTTTTTAGTATAAAGTCAGGTGCAGAAAAGAGAATACTCGCTAAGTAATTAAATTTCACCATTGTTATTTTTCCACAAAGTAACCGAATGTTTTTGCCAAATAAGGTCAATCATTTGGTTAGCTTGATTCAATTGACTTTATTTGGCAAAATATTTTTTAATATGTTCAATCAAAATAGAATATACAGGTTGTTTCAATTGATTAATTACCTCAAAGCACGACCTGCAAAATCTGTGCGGAGTATTGAATCATTCCTCGAAACTTCTGAGAGAACAGTTTATCGATATCTTGATTTGTTGAAAGATTTGGGGTTTACAATTGAAAAAGACCATAACAACAAAATTTTTATTGCTGCTTCAGCAGATGTCGAACTTTTGCCGTTTACTCCTCAGGAAGCTGATTATCTTAAAAAACTCATTTTATCTGCTGGCAAAGAGAATCAATTGGCACAAAGTGTGTTGCAGAAAATTCAACATTCTAGTGAAATTGAATTGGGCGCGGATAGTTTATTTAAAGCACATTTGGCAAAAATTGTAGAGCAAATATCTGAAGCGATTTTGGATAGAAAACAGCTTTTAATTAAGGGATATAGTTCTGCAAATAGCCAAAGTATTTCGGACCGTTTAGTAGAACCAACCTGCTTTACTGAAAATTACGATGTAATTTCTGCTTTTGAAGTCGAAACTAAACTTAACAAGTATTTCAATATCGAACGAATCACTGGAGTGGAAGTGCTAAATGTTCCTATGCAATATGAGGAGCAACATGAATTCTTTAAACCTGATATTTTCGGATTTCAGGGTCAAAGTATGGATAAGGAGATTGAATTGCAAATGTCAATGAGGGCTTATTTGTTGATGAAGGAAGAGTACCCGATGAGTGCTGCTTTTATAAAGCAAATATCTGCTACTGACACGTATTATTTCAAAGCAAATGTGCAGAGCTATAAAGCACCAGGACGTTTTGTACTGGGATTTTTAGAAGAAGTAAAAGTGGTAGGCTCAGAAGAATTTATACGTTACGTCACTAGCATGAAAAAAAATATTTACTAATCAGTGAAGTTTAAATACAAATTATATCCAAACATTGCATGTAATTAATAGAACCATGACATTCAAAAATTCGATTCTCATCAAATCCTGTTTTAAGAAAATGATCATCAATATTGGAAGTTACAATAAAATGTTCCTTATCTTTTAATAAATTTAAGAACTTATAATATCCTTCGTAAGGTATTGATTGTTGATACTTATCCTTCAAATTCAAAATAAAGCTCCAAACTTCAATTGGAGTTTCGATAAAAGCTTGATGCAACATCAAATTCAAATGGTCATATGATTTACCATTTAGAGTTAAAGACTTTGTCCAAACCCCATCTTTACCCCTAAACGGATTTAATCCAGAATCTACACTCATTCCTGCACTGGCAAAAATAGCAATAGCATCAGCCGAATTAATCAAATTGATTGCATTTGAAAGATTATTCATTTAATTGAATTTTCGTTTTTCCATCTTTCAAAATTAGAGATTTATTAATCTAAATTCGTCCGAGTTTTTTAGGGGCCGAAACAATATCAAGTGACCTTCCTTAGTTTTGTAAAAAAACAAATCTCCGATTTTACCTTTCAACTTAATAATGCCAATTTGCTTTGCCATTTTTAAAGTGTATTTTGATTAATAATTCAAAGTTGAGACCCTCTCAACCGCTATCTTTTTTACCTCGCGAGTTCAATCAGACAAATCAAAAGTACAGCAGTCAAAACACGTCATCACCTTGCCTATATCCGTGTGGAAAGAAACGTGCATAATTGTCCGTAAACGAACATATTATAGCAGAAGTAAAACCCTAAATTTGCAGAAGATACTATCTCTAAAGCCACGATAAAAGAGCTACAGAAATAAGAGTTAGTATTTTAGTTTTTATTATTTACTCCTTTTAGGAGCCCTTGATTTGATAGTTAAATTAGCATCTTGTAATTTTCTACCGAGTTCGTCGTCCTTAGCAATAAGTAGTATATCCTTTTCTAATCTTAGAACCATTAGAACCTGAAAGTACATTCCAATACCTACGCTTTCAGATCCTTTTTCAATAGCTGTTAATGTTGGCCTGCTAATATTGGCACGTTCAGCGACTTGCTCTGTACTCAACTTTCTCCTTAGCCGAGCAAGGCGGATGTTCTCTCCAAATTCTTCCAGAATCTTCTTATGTTTTGGCAATAAAACTGGTTTCTCTCTACCCATAATACAAATTACTTTTTACAAATATAAACTATTTTGTAAATACTATTTGTCATTATAATATTTTTTAGTAATTGGCTTAACATATCAATCAATTCAATTTATATGCATTAGGATATATTTTCAAGGATTTCAATCGAATTATATGCTATAACATATAAAAACATAGTCACTCTATAATATCGTATATCGCGATACATTATAAATTCAATAACTCAAACACAGCATTACCAGATGTGAAACATTCTCTTTGTACGAAAATTATATTTTAATGCTGAAAATCTCAAAAAGCGAATAATATGTCACATTCCTAAAGTCTATTAGTTATTCTAAAAAATATAATTAATTATGCATATTGATTAAAATGTCATACATTTGAATAATATAATATGCAATATGTTTACAGGTAATCTCAAAATAAAAGACGTTAAATCGGAAATCGGACAATTGGTGAAGTCTTATCGCAAACAGCAAAAGCTTTCACAACAAGAGTTGGCAGACCAACTTGAGCTCTCCAGAATTACGATTCAGAATTTGGAATCAGGAAAGAACTTTACTATTGATTCCCTACTCAAGGTGTTTAATCACTTTGATGCGTTGGTTGGGTTTAATCAATTTTTGATGGATAAACGAAATGAAACCGAAGAATTGACTTCTTTATATTAGTATTATGGCGAAAAATGACATCATAACGGTATTTTGCTTCGGTCAAGAAATTGGGAGGTTGGGATTTGATGAAAATCAACAGAAATCTTCTTTTCAATATAATCCAGATTTTCTTCAAAGTGATCGTTATCACAACTTATTTCCTTCAACAGGCATCTTAAAACGAATGCCAAAAGTTCAGGTATTCAGTCAATATAATTCTGAAACATTCCGAGGTCTTCCTCCGATGATTGCTGATTCATTACCCGATGTATTTGGAAATATCATTTTCAAAAAGTGGATGGAATCAGGTAACAAAGAATTCAATCAAATTTCTGTCATTGAACAATTGGCTTATGTGGCAGACCGTGGAATGGGTGCTCTGGAATATCGACCAAGCAAGGAACTTCCTGAATCAACGTCAATTGACCTTACTGAAATCATTGTTGTATTGAAAGAAGTTTTACAAGCAAAAGATGCACAGCATGAGTCGACACTCAATCATGAGGCCTTGTTGAATATTTTCAAAATTGGTTCATCAGCAGGAGGAGCCAGACCTAAAATTCTCATTTCAGAACATAAAACCACTGGAGAAATTATACCGGGGCATTTGAATCATTCTTCCGAATACAATCACTACCTAATCAAACTGCATTTGGATGATGAATTGGGTTACAGTCGGGAAGTCATTGAATACTGTTATTACTTAACGGCTGAACATGTTGGAATCTCCATGATGCCGTCTAAACTGATTGAGAAAAAACACTTTGCTACGCTTCGTTTCGATCGTCGAGAGGGAAAGAAGAAACATGTTTTGACAGCGACAGGTTTGTCAGGTTGGGATTATCAAAGTCCGAAGGATTCCAGTTATGAAAACCTCTTTGAACTGGCTTTGTTTCTTAAAGTACCCTATCGCGATATTGAAGAACTTTTTAAACGTATGATTTTTAATGTTGTCTTTTTCAATTCCGACGATCATTTGAAAAACCACTCGTTCATTTATGATGAAGAACAAGATAAATGGAATATTTCACCGGCATATGACATCACGTATTCCTTAAATCCGTTGATGAACTACACGAGAACCAGCAGAGCTTTATCGATAAATGGAAAACGGGTTGATATTATATTGGAAGATGTCCTTACCATTGCCGAAACATTCACGATTAAAAATCCAAAAAAAACTATTCAAGAGATTCAAGACGCCATTGCCTATTGGAACAACCAAGCGAATGAATTGAATCTCCCTGCAAATATTATCCAAAGTATTCAACGAGATTTCGTGCGATTGTTGTAGTTTGTATTTTCAGAGTTTCTCGAATATCGTATCTTCACTTTCATCAAATATTCCGCCAAATTGTATTTTAATAATACCTATATTTTGATCCACTCAAAACGGGTTTTTGTGTCCCTTAAATCATATCCAATATCCCTTAACCTACTCAAAATACTGCAAATCAGTATTTTTTGACTTTTTTTTAGTGTCCCTTAATTTGTCGTCAATGTCCCTTATTTAATAAACCGATGTTTATTGACCACGGAAAATAAATTAAGTACTTTCCAACGTTCCTTATTTTGTCTTGTACATTTTCAAACACAGTGGTTGGTTTTTGCGATTCTTAATTAATTTTTTGAAATATATTTTTGTTCTGGGTGGTTAATTTTTGAATGTCCTTTTTAAACCAATTATCAATCATACGTTCTTGTATTTATTGTTTGTGTGGTGCAGAAAATGATTCATTAAATGCCCAATCCAAGGCATTAATCCTTCCTTTTAATAGTGTTAATTCATCAATAATTTCTTCAAATGAAAGTGGATTCTCTTCATAAATCATTTGCTCAATCATTTTGTTGTAATCAGTTTTCCAATCCTTAATAACTTCTGGAATTGGAATTGGATTAATCGTTTTTACTTGATGCAAATTGTAATCTATTCCAGCGATTCGAGTAAATTTATGACGGTGTATTACAATTGTTTCATACAATTCTTTATCAGTAAGAGCTTTTTCTGCAAATTCTGTTTTGGACAATTTTACAACATCGTATAAATGTCTACTTAATCGTTCCACACGTATTTTTTCTATTGGTCGCTGAAATTCTTCGTGAAGCAAAAATATCTTTTCTAAAAAAGTTCGTTCTGGATTTACGCTCGGAACTTGAATAGGTGGCAAGGCAAAATTCATTTCAGAATAATGTTCATCGACTAAGGAAGAAAAAGTTTTTACGGTAAAAGGTTCTTTCAAGGAGCGACATCCAATTTCAATTTGTACTCTTGCTTCTAAATAATCAGGTGCTTGAATGACATTTGGATAATAAATTTCGATGATGCGAGGATCTTGGTCACTATCTGTCGTTTCCACTAATTTGAAAATAAGTCCATTTATTCCTTTTTCAGCAAACCTTCTTTTTAATTCTTCTAAAAATATTCCAGACGTATATTTACTTGCTTCCTTTCTTAATTCAGTAATCTGTTTTCTACTCAAATCCACAACTTTGCCAGTAGCATCAAGCTTTTCGATATGAAAGAATGCTCTATCAATTGCTAAATCTACATCTTCCGAAAAGCGTTCAATTAAACCCCATGCTTTACTTAAAGAAGTTCCTCCTTTAAAAACCAAGTATTTGGAATCGTTCATTTCAAAAATCACGCTTAAAGCTTGCACCACCCACCAATCTTTCTCAACTGCAAAAGCGCTCATTCCTGTTGTTTCTGAAATTTGCTGATAGGCATTTACTTTTGTTTCCGTTGGTACGGATATCCATTTCACCATCTTATGCCTTATTTAGTGCTTTTCTCATTATAACTCTTATCCATTCTGGAGCAAGTTTTATATCGTGTTCCAAGCGATGAGGTTCTTCTTTTGTTAGTTTTTCTAGGATAATAGCAATTTCCTTTTCATTTACCTGATTTTTTCCAATTTCTTTGAGGGCTTGAATTACCAAGCTACTTATTTTTCCAATCGTTGCTAAATTTTTTGGTGCCGATTTTTTAAATAATATTTTTCGCTTCCCTAAGTCAATTTTTCGTGCTGCACCATCACTCAAATATACAACATTCATTGGCACTTGCGTTGATAAACCTAATGCGTTCAATGCTAATATTCCTGTTGGAACAATGCGTGCTTTATCTCTTTTTGCTATTGCTTGTGCAATTGCTTCAGTAGTTGGTTTTAATATTCCGATAATAGGGTCTTTTTCTAAACGTGCATAAATACCGCGAGCAACTCTCGAAATATCCCCTTTTACTGCCAATCGTTCCAATGCTTTGGCTACGGTTTTTGCTGAGCCAAAAGACAAGAAATCTTCTGTGAAAAATAGCGAACCCCCCTTGGCTTTTTTAATTTTTTCAATTACTTTGTCATCAACACTTTGCATTGCTTTTTGTTTCTATTTTTGTCGCAAATATAGTATATTTTTGCGACAAAATTGTATTTTTAAATTACCAATCCGCATTCAAGTATGTCTTCAATTGCCCAGCATTCAATACTTCATACGCCAACATTTTTTTCTTCTGCAGCGGTGCAATGTTTTTCCCAACACCATCATCTAAAATTGGGTTGTAGCCTTCGCTTAACAATTCGTCTATTTTTTGTTCGAAACTTTCAATTTCTTCAAATTGTATTTCAATAATACCTATATTTTGATCCACTCAAAACAGGCTTTTGTGGCCCTTAAATCATGTATAATGGCCCTTAGCCTACTCAAAATACTGCAAATCAGTATTTTTTGACTTTTTTTTAGTGTCCCTTAATTTGTTGTCAATGTCCCTTATTCAATAAACCGATGTTGATTGACCACGGAAAATAAATTAAATGCTTTTCAAAGTTCCTTATTTTGTCTTGTATGTTTTCAAACACAGCGGTTGGTTTTTGCGATTCAAATTAATTTTTTGAAATATATTTTTGTTCTGGGTGGTTAATTTTGGGATGTAAACGCACCAAAGAACCATTCTTAATCATAGTTGGAATAATTCTGTTTTTTGAGATGGCTAACAGATCGACTCACTTGATTTGCGATTTCATCTATTGAAATATATTCTCTCAAACAAACTTTTATGATACTCAATTCTAAAGTCGATAATTGCTTTTCTTTATAGGTGTCATCATTCGAGGTGTCATCATTTTCTTTAAATTCAGTAGTATTAAATTCTGTGTTTTTAACAGCGCAAAACTACAATCGATTAACATAATCTATTTACGTTGTGGCAAAGTTACCGATAGGCATTTTTTTTAAATTTTTCCTTATAATTATGACATCGTCCATGCAGTCCTGCTCTATATCAAATGCCTTACCCCAATCTTCTTAAACTTCTTCCCAATCCCTAAAATAATTGCCTCATTATTTTTGATAATTAGCTCACCTTTTTGAAGTCCGGCGATGGCTTGTCGTATTTCATTCAAATCATTACCGGAAACGCCATACATATCTTTCAATACGCTATCATTGATAGATTGCTGCTTCATGATTAAAGGGTATTGAGCATTGGCATAGAAATCAAAATGTTTGCTTTTGTAAGCATCCATATTTTGGGTAGCAAGAATGATACTCATTCCTTTGTTTCGTCCAACTGCAATTAAGTCGCGTAAAGGTTTGTTATCGAATCCAAGCATATAGTGTGCTTCATCAATAATAGTGAAATGTCTTAGTTCGACCTTTTCACCATCATTAGCCTGTACTGGTAAATTTTCGTAAATCGTATTTAATTTAGATACGATGAAATAAACGATTGCTTTTCCAATTGGTCCATCATTGGGGAACTTATCCATTTTAACAATGAAACTATTGCCAATTAAATCAATTGAATCCTCGTTTGCAAATAAATTCGAACGTTCAAGTTGACTAAGCACAGCTTTAACACTATCCACTTTTTCACGTTCATTTTGTGGTTGTAATTCTGTGTAATGTTTAATTATCAAAGAAAAGTTAACAGGCTTTCCCTTTGTGTCTTTATAGGCATTAATGATTGCCTCTGATAGACGATTACTCATATTTGCACTTATACTTGCCTTGTCAATTGACAAAAGCGCATTGGCCAATTCAGTAGAATAAAGGTTAATTTCATTTTGTGTCTTACCAACATAATTTTTAAACGGAGTAAACGGAAGGGGCTGCACCATAGGGTCGAGAATAGCGCTTCTATCAACTTCAAAATGTCGCAACCAATCATTGTTTGCGATATCAGAAAATTCACCTTTGTAATCGAAAAATAAAAAGTTGACTGGATAATTACTTTCAACAGACAATGATCTCATTTCATTCATCAAAACTGCGAGCAAATTTGATTTTCCTGAACCCGTTGTTCCAGCAATCAAAATCTGCGTATTCGTTACATTTTTACTATTCATGTCCAAATAGGCATTGATTTCTCCATCATAGCTGCCAATATTCAAATTCAAAAACGGTATCTGTCCAGCTTTTACGGATGAAGCTGTGCTAACTTTTAACCATTCTTCCAAATTGTTAGATTGCATAAGAAAATCAAAACCTCTAAAAATTTCCGCATTCACAACTTTGCTTTTAGTGATGTTATCATCCCAGTTTACATCTAACTGATTGTATCTTAATTTTATCAAAGTAGTTAAAATACCATTCAGATTGTGAACCGTAAAAAGGGTAGGGTGAATACTGTTTGAAGACATTTGGATTTTCGTAAATTCCAAATCCCGTTTGCTGCTATCAGATAGTCCTGCTAACAAACAAATACGCATTAATTTTGCATTCCCTTTTGGAGAAACATTTTTATGGTTTTCTGTATATCTTGTCAAATTAATATACTGCTCCAACTTTTCTCGTAATTCAGACATTTTGGTATTCAATACCTCAGCTTGCCTTAATCCTGTTTCAATAGCTTTCATAGTTTCTTATTAATTTGAAAAATAACCTTCTTCAACATGTGTTAATTGGTTCACTTTGTCACGAACCAATGTGTATCTTTTTGCAATGAAATTTTCAATCTTTGGCAAATCAATTCCTTTTCGAATTTCACTGTCAGTACTTAGTAATATTGTTTGATGAGATAGTTTTGGGAAATAATTCTCCAATAGCGAAGCTCTGCTACTTTCGTCCAAATACCCCATTACCGTATCAATCATTACGGGCGGGTTATAATCTCCAAAATGGTGAAGTGATTTTAATAAAACTTGAATGATAATTTGTTTTGATGCTGCATTTAATTCTTCCAAGTAAATTTCGTTTCCGGCTTTGTGGTAAATCTTGAATGACAAATTGCTCAAATCTTCTGAAAGTTCCACACGATCAATTTGATTTTCATAAGCAACCAGTGTGGTATTCAAATCGTTCTTCATCGCTTCTTCGATTCTTGTTTTTTTGTTTACTAGAAGAGCATTCGATATTTTGGTAAATAAGGGTCCTAATTTTCTGAGTTTTTCCAGTTTTGGATTTGGAACTTCTTCATCCGATAAATCAAACTTTTTAATTTTAGCTTCTAATTTATCGATTTCATTTTTGTAGTTTTTAATAAACTCTTTATTTTCCTTGGTTTTCAATTCATTTGCTTCAAAACTACTGATGATTTCTTCATTTCCTCCAACATCACTTTTTCTCAACTCTAACAGTTGTATTTTCAGCTGTGGCAGTGTATTTAATTCCTTTTCTAAGCTTTGTTTTTGTTGTTCCAAGGTTGGGAAATAATTAATACTACTCCAATTCAATAATTGTTCTAAATGAAGCACGTCATTTTTATCAATAGAATCAAATTGGTTTTCTTTTCCTCCCTTTTCGCTTGTAGTCAAAATAAATTGCTCTAATTTTTGAATATCTTTCTCGTCAAGAGCTTGTTTTAAAATGTGGTTTGTTTCTAAAAATTCTAGCACTCGTTTGCTGATAAGTTTTACCTGGTCAGAATCCAAAATTTCACTATCAGTATTCTGCTGCTTTTCAATAATAATTAGCTCAATTTCTTTTTGAATTATCGATAATAATTTGGGAACAAAAACTTGTATTTCAATGTCGTTTAAAAATTTGTCTGCATGTTCAACAAACATACTTTCACGCTCTAAAATGTCCGCAATTTTACGTTCTAAAACCTGTATTTGTTCTTTGATGTTTTGTTGCAAGTCTTTACCTTCCTTCGCATTGTCATACATCTCCTTATTATTGATTGAATAAGTCAAAGACCGCTCAATCTGAGCTTGATAAGAAACAATTAATTCCTCTAATTTTTTCTTCTCTTCCAATAAATGTTTGTATTGGTTTCGCTCCTCTTCAATTTCGATGCTCTGCGAAATATACTCTTCAGTTAATCTGCTTGTAGCATTACCCAATTGTATGTATTTATTGAAACCCATTACATTTTCAATATTTTCTTTGATAACACGATTTAGGTATTCATCTTTCAATAAATTTCCTGCTTCCATGGCATCAAAAAGAAAGTACTTACTCAGTTCCTGAGGTAAATTTGCTTTGATAATTTTATTTACTTCAGCTTCTTGTTTTACTCGTTCAGCGTGTGGAGTAGCAGTCCCATAACGAAACATGTCGCCATTCAAATTCAAAGTAACCGATTCAACAGGATTTCCTTGTGGATTCAATTGATACAATCGTTTGATGATGTATTTAAAATCAGTGTGCAGTACTTTACCCGTAAAATGAATTTCTAATTCGATTTTATTGTGCGCCAATTCAGGATTCTTGATTAGCTCGCCCGCATTCAACAATTTTTCAAAATGACTTGCATTTTTAATTTTTAAGCCATAAAGTGCATTGTAAATTGATTGAAATAGAGTAGTTTTTCCACCTCCATTTTCTCCACCAATCAATATAATTGGTTGTTCATCATTTACACTTAGGTCTAAATCAAGTTCCTTATAAGTCTTGAAGTTTCTAGCAATAATTCTGGTGATTAGCATGGCTTACTTTTTATTTAGTGCTCTTTCAATGATTTTTTCAATCGTTTTTTGATCAATTTCTTCATTGCTTATTTTTAATGAGTGGAACTCACGTAAAATAGTTTCTTGTAACCAGGTGAAATCAACTTCGTTTTCTTCACACAGTTTTTCTATAATATCCATATCATCTTTACGAATACCGTAATGTATGAATGCCGTATCCAATCCTTTATTTATCATCATCTAATTATTAAGTAAAGTAGCATTAAAAAATTCCCAATTGGTTAAATCCCTATCATTTTGAATTCTCATATTACAATATCTCCAACTACCTTTACTATTGATAATAATACTCCCAACCGCTTTTTTCCCTTGCTTGTTTAATTCTTCAATATATTCTATCAAAGCATTATGTTTGGCAACATTTTCAGGATCACTTTCAATTGTTTTAGGGTCAAATAAACCTAGTAACCCATTTTTGAATTTTATTACTATATCAACATAAAAAAGCGATTGAGTACCGTCTTTCTTTTTATAAGGAATAGCAAAATCTTCTTTGTTGCTACTTCCGTTTTTATACCACCATTGAATATGTTGCTCGTTTTCAATTAAAACATTGATAAACTGATGTTCATTAGCACTATCAAACAATAAACTATTTCCTCTATTTCTAGCAAACAATGGATCTAAAGCGTGTGCATTTGCTTCATATTCAACATATTTATCATTAAATATTTTGAATTCAGGAACATCCCATGGTTTTTCATATTCTTTTAAAGAAGCAGTATTATTAGAAGCTTTTGCTTCCATTATTTTAGCATATAATTCTCGCGCTAAGTTGAATAAATCCGCAAATCTATCGTCATTATGTAACACTACTTTATATACCACAACACCATATAAACCCAAATATTCTTCAAAAAATAATTGTGTATGATACTTTATACGTTCCCAACTTGCATCTTTTTGATAATCTCCACAACTAGCCAAACAAACCCTGTTGAACAGTTGCTCTAATTGATATGGTGTTTTAGCAAATTTTTCAACGTGGTCAGCTCTAGTGGCACCAATACTGGTAACATCTAAGTTAACATCAGTAGGAATACCAATTTCGATATTATCAACATCCATTGTTATACCTGATTGAACCATAGCATCTTTGTTCTTGAAGTATTTAGAGGTTTCATCAGTAGCAACACTACTAACATTAAAGAGTTGCTCCGCTGCTTTAAATAATGCTTCACGAAAGTGCAATCCAATACGATTTCTTGTTATTTCCTTTTGAATGTAATATGATTTTAATTCAACAGCTGAATAGATTTCATCGTTTCTTGTTGCCTTATTTTCTGTTATATAATCTGCTTCTTCTGGAAGTATTGTAATTAGATTTTTATTAAGATTGGTATAAATATAACCATAATTTAAAGCTTCTTCATTGTAATGTTTTTGCTCTGGCATACGCAAAATTCTACCCATCGTTTGAATAGTGAATGTTTCACTTTTCATTTCACGATAGATTAATAAAACAGAAGCTCTAGGGCAATCCCAACCTAATGCAATGGCTTGTTTGAATAATAATACTTCCACCATATTATCTGGTTTAGAAATATCTTCGAGGTTTGTTTTTTCGCCACTTAACCATACTGCTAGTTTACCGTTTTGCTCTGTAATTCCTTGCGTAGAAAGATAATCTACCACCGTATCACGAATACGAATATCTTCTGTAGATACTTTTGCAGTATCCGAAGGTAGTTGTATCAATAATAATGGTCTTATATTAGTTCCTATTGACTGATACACTTTATCTAATTCAACTCTTTTTTCCAATGATTTGGTAAGTAAAACTACATCTGCATCACGACCTGCTTGTTCTTCAGCTCTAACTAATGGATTAAGGTGCACTCCTTTTTTTATCATTTGTGCTTTTACCACTTCGTCTCTTGAAATCATTACCCGATGTGGAGAACGCATACTATTGTTGGTAAGTGTAGCCGATATTCTTAATTCAATTTTTGGCTTTATATTTCGCAATACTTTTTCAGCTTTTTCAGCAGTTTTGCCACCAGCCATCAAATGTTCTTCATCAATAATAACCACTATTTCGGTATCATTAAGAATGGTTTGGTTAATGATGTTGTAAAAGCTTTTACCATCTTCGCCTTCTCTCATAAAAATAGTATCGTCTCTATTGATGGTTTGCCAATTGAGAAATAACATTTCATTTGGCTTTAAGCATTCGTCTGTAATATCATCAACACTTATAGTTTTAATATCACGAGTTTCACTATAAAAGTGAGATAAACTAGCATAACTCTGCAAGTGCAGTGCATTTGGTGCTATCCAAATATAAGTTACATTTCTGTTTGGTAATTCAAAATGAGTAGGTAGTTCATTTACTATTTCTTTTAATAAACAAGCCATTGTAACTGTTTTACCAGAACCTGTTGGTGCTTGAAATGCTATGATGTGACGGTGAAAATCTTTATTCAATAACTCAAAAAAGTACTTTTTTAATTGTTTTATTGCTTCGTCTCTATATTCTAATTGTAATAACTTCATTATGATACTTCTTATAAAATTGATAACTGTTCACCATTTTCATCGATTGGATTTTCAGTTTCCATTTCAATAATTGCAGGTTTTTTTCTTTTTGGTAAAACGTTTTGGTATGCTTTGTAAATGGCATCAGGCAAAGCACAAAGCTCAATTTTATTAAGCACTTCTGTGAAATCTTCTGTATATGGATCACTACCTATCGAGAATACATACACTTTAATTTTTGGACCTTCATAGCTTTTTATAAATTCAATAGCATCTGGTATAATGTGGTCGTCAAACAAAACCAACAAAGCAACTTTATTGTTTACAAATAATTTAGCATCCTTAATTTCTATGTTTTTTTCTGAATAACAATCTTCTTTAATACATAATAGTTCTGTAGCCAAATATGTAAGCTCTTTTTTATTTTTTAAGGAAGTTTCACGACTTACAAATTCACTTTTATAATAACGTAGATTGTTATTAGGAAAACTTGGCATTTCCTTTCCTTTTTTATTAGTGTACGGATTTATTGTTCTATCGCATCTCGGATACGTTACTTCATCACAAATATTGTTTTCATTATTTGTTGTAATGATACAAGTTCTAGTTCCCTTATCTAATTCATTTAAACTCATTACAGAATGTAATGCTGTACCGGAACCAGCAAAGAAATCTAATACAGTAATGTCATTACTCTTATTAGTGATTTTTATTAAATGTTGAATTAATTCGAATGGCTTTGAAAAACTAAAGTCAATATCATACTGTTTTATTAAGTCTGCACCTTTACGATTAATAAATTGATCTAAATAATCTCTTGGAGAAGACCCTTTTTCTGAACGGTCGTTCAAATAACTTTTTGTATAAACATTCCATTTTGCTGGATTACCATCTTCATATACTAGTGGAGATTTTTTTGTTTGCTTGAATACTAACAAATGTTTATTTAATAAATATGTTTCTTTTGACCATCGCCATCTACCATCACCATCTCTCATAATTTCATCTTGAACAGAACAAGGAGGAATAACTTTACTCCCATCAGGACAATCAACAAAATATTTTTGATTTGGTCGTAAATCCTTTTGTGATGCTTGATAAAATGCAACATCATCTCTATATTTTTCACCTATTTTTGGACCTTCAGTTTCAGTTTTTTTAAATAATGTTTCATCAACACCATCTTTAAAATTAGATAAATTATTTTTGTTTTTGGAAAAAGCTATAATATAGTCTTTACTTGGAGCAAAATAATTGCCCATATCCCCAGCTGTCTTTGCTACTCTTGCAATAATGCCTAATTTATTATTTTCAGTAAATATTTCATTAAATAATAATGTTAATTGGCTAATCTCATCGTCACCAATTGAACAAAAAATTACACCATCTTCTTTTAATAGAGATTTTGCAATTTTAAGTCTTCTATACATAAACGATAACCATTTGCTATGTCTAAACGCATCTTCTTTGTCTACATAGTGGTCATTATAAATGAAATCTTCTTTACTTCCAGTATTATATGGTGGGTCAATATAGATTACATCAATTTTACCTTCGTGGGTAAATGTTAGTGCTGTAAGGGCGTGCAAGTTGTCACCTTCAATCAAAATATGATTAGGATTTTCCTCGCCATTAATAATAGCTTTCTCTTTTACTTCCTTTAAAACTGGTAAATTATCACGTAATTGTTCTTCAAAATCTTCGGGTTTGTCTTCCCAAACTAAACCGTATTTTTTCTTGGTGTTTACGAGGTTTATCAAATAAGCACGTTCGTCTTGAGAGATGCCTTCGATTTGTTTTATTTTAGATATAAGATCTTGTTTGTTCATGATTAATTCCAAATGATTTTAATAAAATCGGCTAATAATTTATGTCTTTCTTCTACCTCTTCTAGACCAAAAGTTTCCATAGGTCGTAAATTTAAATTAAACCTCGTTTTAAGATTTATCAAATCTAAATTAGAGTGATAAGTATCTGGATGTAAAGTTGCATTCCAATAAAGCGTCTGAACATACGTTCTTAATTTATTAGAATAGGTTTCATTACTGCTACTGATATTAGAGTTTCCTCTTAATAACAATAATCCTCCTAAGCGATTTCGTTCCCTTTCAAAAAGCTCTTCATCACTATTAAATAAATCTAAATTTTCATCATTATGAGCTAAAATGTGTTCAATATGATATCCGTTTACGTTCCCAGTATTTCTAACAAGATTATGAAAAGATTGCTGCATTTCAGCTCCAGTGTTTTGACAAATAAAATAATCAATTCTCGAAAAGAAATATCTACTAAAACGAGTACTCAAATCGTTATATCCTACTTCTTTGAAATAAACATAATTAAATGTTTCACTAATTGTAGTTGCTTTTGAATTTGCTAATAATTTTAAAATTTGATTTTCAAATGCAGGTTTAATTTTGTCTATTGGTTCTTCTCTCAATTCTGACATCAACAGATATACAACCTCAGTAATTTTATTGCTATCATAACTTCGTTGTAATTGTAGTAAAACAAACATTTTATCAAATTCTTTAGCTATTAATGCTATTTTAACGTCCTCTTCCGGATCATTAAATTTGATTGATGATAAAATCAATAAATATTGAGCATTTAGTTCATTTAAATCATTAAAAAACAAAGCCTCATACCCCTGATTTAGTTCGTTTGACAAATTCCAAATCTTAAAATAAAGGTTTGTAAAATAAATAAATTCATTTTGAATGAATTGCTTGATTTGTTGAGGATTACGTTTTAAATTAAACCTGTCATTGCACTCATCATTGAAAATAGCTCTATGGTAGTCTTTTTTATCATATTTAATTGCTAAACCTCGAGTATTGGAAATTTTGGATCTTAAAAAATATTCAAAAAACGAATCAATTTCATCTTCTCCTATGGTATTCACTAAATTAATTTGGTCTTCCCATTTGGCATTCAATTTTAAGTTTTTCAATTCATCTTTGTCAATCTGTCCTAATAGTTTTCCTTTAAGAATTTCATAGGGTTTGAGTCGAACACCTCGATCGTTAATAACTTCAAAAACCATTGGAACCTCTGCTTGTGAAACTTCTAATTTCACAAGATCCAATCTCCTTAAAAAGTAGTAGATGAAAGTTTCTAATTTATGTTTGGTAATTAATTCATCTTCCAACCAATTTCTAATGTATTTGGAATTTTCAACCATATTTCTAGAAGTAACTCCTGGCGTAATATCAATTGATTCAAAATCTTCACCATTTAATAATTTCTCCATTGTAGAAATATGTCCTTCATGGTGCAGCCAAAATATTTTTTTCGGTCCAACAATCCCAAATATTTTCGATTTGACCCAATCACTCAACTCAGAATTTTCATTAATTGATTGTCTATATAGTTGAATTAAAATTAAGGTAATTGTTGTCAATCTTTGTTGTCCATCGACAAGAAAAACCTTACCATCGATTGTATTTGTAACGTATGTATTTAGATAGTACCATCCAATTTTATTAGCAACGTTTTCAGGTTCCATTGAATCTTCTAACTCGTTGTAATCGGTGTTAAATTTATAAAACACATCATCCAAGAGTCTTTCAACAGGGTCTTTTAACCATTTATATTGTCGTTGATAAAAATCTATGTGATAAGTAGTTGTTGAAAAAACAGCTTCAATATTTTGAGGTATAGGTGATATTGCCATAAATTATCTTTTTTTCTTTTTGATTTAAGGTTATTAACAAAATTAAGCTTCCTCCATAGTAAAACGTGAGTAGCTTTAAGCCATCCAACACAAAGATAGAAAACATATCTAAAGATCATCCAAAAAGCAACAAAATGCCCCAAATTTAATGAGGTGTATCAACTGATATTCAGTAAATTCCTAATATTTAACTACATTCAACTTTTAATTTACATAAAGTGTTGAATTTCTCATCTAAATATGCTCCGTATAAATAATACGCACCAATTCATTTCCTTTGCTAAAAAACTAAGAAAATGAAAAATATAATCATCCATCCCCCGCATGTTGACAAACAACTTTCAACATTCAAAGCATCCATAGAACTCCTCAATCTCCTCAACCACGAAATCGATCACAAATTTGAAGGCTACTCAATTGTTCGAATTGAAAGTGAAACAGGAAATGGAAGTAGTCATTTGTTGCATGGAATAGCCAATCAACTTCGAAGTGAGAGAAATTCAGTATCGTTTTTTCGATTCAAAAAAGGTGATTCGTTTAGCGATTTGACTCCTTATCATTTGAATAATATTCACAATATCCCTTTTGTATTTATGGATAATATTCATCACGTGTGGAAATCCGATGAAGAGAGAAATCAACTTCTCGAATTCCTAAAACTATTGGACAAAAACAAGGGTGTTTTTTTCTATTCATGTCAAACTGATGAAGAATTTGTTTTTCCATTGATGATTGAAGAAGTGTTTTCAGGGAAAAGCATGTCAGTCTCACTTAAAGCGTTGACTGAAGCTGAAAAAATAGAATGGGCTCAGCAATTATTGAATGAAATGATTGTTGCAGAATTACCAAATGATTTATTTGAGGATTCCACTTCAAATGAAAATTTCCTCAAATCTTTGGCGCCATACATTGAACAACACTCAATTAATCAAGGGACAAATTATGCGAAGATCAAACAACAAAATGAGGCGCTTTTTCAATTGGAAGTTCGCATGCTAAGAACGCAATTGGCTATCTTAGGTTTAGAACCGTTAAAAAGAGATAATATTCAAAAGGAAAATTATGAGAAATCAGCAGGCATTCGCCATGAGCAAATTAAACTCGCTGAAGAATTGGAAAATATCGAGAAAAACCTGAAGGCACTTTGCATTCAACCACGACCTTCTCGGATGGCCATGAATTTGTACATCTATTCGCTTAAAATTGAAAAATGCCTGAATGCAAATAAAGATGCTTTTCTATTTGCGATAAAAACAATCGATGATAAATTAGTTGATTTAGAACAACGTAAAAAAGAACTCACTTTAGATTCTGACAAAACAATTAGACTTGCTGTATTTCAAGAGATTGTAGACTGGAGTAAAGTGCGTGAAAGTTATACAATAGATAACAGAAAATCTATTTTAGACCAACGGAAAAGCTCCCTTTGATGGGACGTTTTTCTAAAAAAATAAAATTCAAACATGTGTTAATCAACCTAATTACGTGGCAAGAAAAAGTATCGAAAAAAAGTCTGTAACCGAAATCGAAATACAATAGAAAAATACCTTACATTTGAAAGGATATAATAAAATAGAGGGGTATCTTATGAAATTAACAAAGTCGGAGATTGGATTAATATTGACACTTTTAACGTTGTCCTTTTTTGGCTTCATAATCAAGCTGCCAGCTGTTTTTAGACATCATGACCGTGAATTACATTTTCTATTTTACTTACTAACTGCCATTTTTTTCTATCTGATTTTTGGTAAGAATAGAATGGTGAACCACATCATAATTTTCCTTTTATTATTGATCTTTGGTATTGGAATCGAGGTAATGCAAGAACTATCCAATCATCTTTCGCCCAAGAAAATTCATGGAAACTTTGATCCAAAAGATGTTTTTTATAATTTGCTTGGCCTTTTTGTGGCATCATTTTTCTGGGGAATTTCTTTGACAATACAAAAGATAGTAAATAATTTAAACAAGACAGAAAATGATAACAAGAATTAATGCTAAAACTGGAAGAGAAGAATTCTGGAATCAACCCGAAGGCTATCCAGGTATTTGGATGACAAGAGGCTTTTGTGACCGATGTCACCCTTTCAATAAATGTATGGGGCTTTTAGAATTGACTGATACAGAATGGGAAAGTATGGAGAATTTGATTAGTGAAACAAATGATCTCTTGACTCTAGAAAAAAGTCCAAATCTATCCAAGTTAAAAAAGTGCTCGGTCTAAATTCACTGAATAAAGAATCGGTTTATTAACTTCAAAGTTGAATTAGCAATTTTCTAATTGTTCTGCCTAAGTTGGTTCTAAGCTTCAGGGCAAACACATTAAAAAACTTTGTTCGAAAAATTAGTTTTTAAATGCGTTTGCCCTATTGCATGCTTAATTTTAAAAATAGTTATTTAAGTTTTTTGCCATTTTACTTAATTAACGCTATTTGTATTAAAGTAAAAACAAAATTCCTCCTTCTAATTATTCCCTCTTGGTAAATCTGCAGCATGAGGAACTGTCATCCAACTAGAAAAATCAACATTAAAAAAATTGAAATAGGATCCTGGTCCCAACTTCTCAATAATATCGATTGATTTTGTGTCTTTTGGTAACGCTGGGAAAATAAGCGTGTACGAATAATATTCTCCTTGCTTTTTGAAATAATGCTTGAGTGGCGAAATAGGAATTCCGATTGCTTTTAAAAGAGTGAATTTAGTAGTCGAGCCAATGGGTTGAATGTAAGAATCTTTTTCCATTTGAATCCAGCCACCATCATCATAATAAGACGAAGATTTGTAAATGAAATCAATGCGTGTGTATTCAGTTGTTGGTTCAATTGTTTTAATACGCAAATCATTTTTATAATCCATTCCTTGAGGATTATAGAGTTTTACCGGAAGATCAATTTGTAAATCTCTATCCGTTTCAATTAGTTTTTCAATTTCTGTTTCCATAGTTTTTTATATTTAATGGAGCAAAGGAAAATATTCAGTCCGTATTTTATATACTGAGTAATAAAAAAGTGTACATTCACAAAAAAAATAAAATGAATCTAAGTAAAAGTGCTTTTCGGCGTTACAAGGTAATTGATGGATTACTTAGAAATCCCATGCGTAAATACCCGACGATGGAAGAAATAATTGATGCGTGTCTAGAAAAATTAGATTTTGAACCTTCTCGTGAAACCATCCAGAAAGACCTTGCAAACATGCGACTACCCTACCCAGATGGATTTGACGCTCCTGTTCGCTGGTGTGCAAGAAATCGAGGATACGAATACACTGACTCAAATTATTCGCTTGCAGGAGTTTCCCTGAGACAAGAAGAACTTGATACCATTGAAGAAGCCGTTGATTTAATCCGATCAATTGGCGGGTCACGTATCAGTGAACAATTCAACAATGCAGTGGAGAAACTACTTTCCGCAACTATAGAACGCAACGTGAATGAAGAGGCAAAAAGACCAATTCTTCAAACAATGATTCCACCAATTTCACGTGGATTTGAGCATTTCGATTGTTTTTACAAAGCTTGTAAAGAAAAAATCCCTGTTTCGTTTATTCACTTTTCCTACAAAAAGAGAAATTATAGCCACATCAATCTGCATCCGTTTCTAATTAAAGAATTCGAAAATCGATGGTATGTGATTGGTTATTCAGAGAATCACGATGAAGTTCGCACCTTTGGAATGGACAGAATTAGTGAACCTTTGATGCTCAAAAAGAAATTTATCAAGGTTGATTCTACTTCGATTGATGCACATTTGAATGACATTTATGGCGTTTTCCCTATTCCTGCTGCAAAAAAGGAAATCATTCGAATTCATGTTAGTCAAATGGGAACCCATTATATGCAAGCCTATCCGTTACACGAAAGTCAATCCATAATGAAAGAATCGGAAGGAACTTCGAAAATCACTTTCAACTTAATTCCTTCAATCGAACTTGCACGTTATTTCCTATCTCAAGGACGACATGTACGCATCATCTCACCAAAATGGTTCCATAAATTCACGCAAGACCTCACAAAATGAAACAAAAACAGATCAAAAGTGCTTACGTTGTTCAGCCAATTTTCAAAGCACAACGCAAACAAAATCCAGTCATACTTCGAGTCATTTTATCTACAGAATATACTCGAATCGATTTTGGCTATGCCGCACCATGGATGTACGACAAAGGTGGCTGGATTCACATTGCACCTTATTCTTTTTTAGAAGTTCAATCTACCCTCGAGCGTTATAAATTGACGGAAGCAATCAACATTCCGCTAGCTCCCGAACGCCATGATTTTGAATCAACCGAAGATTGGCGAGTTTTCAGCCTTTACTTCGAGCCAATTCCAATTGTAGATTGTTCGATTAATATTATTGAAGAGGAAAATCCCAATGACAATGATTTCAATTATTACGATATCAAATTGGAGAATGTGAAGGAAGTTGAGATGATTTTAGATTTTAAATGAAACACAAATAGATCAAACTAATTCTCAAAACGGCAATCCCCCATCATCATCATTCGTCACTTCTAGCGGCTCAATGGTTGCCAATTTATTTGGCGTATAACTTCCTTGACCGTTTGCATCTATTTTCCAGGCTTTTAATTCGGTGTACCAACGACCAGAAAATTCGCGACTTTCGGCATCAAATTCAATTGATAAAGTCTTTCCAATTTCCAATTGTTGGGCATTGATTTTATCTCCCCAGATTGCAATACACACTTTTTTTGGGTATTGACCATCTGTTTCAATAATGATTTCTTGTTTTTTCCATTCGCCATTTTTGCCCGTTCCGGTTTGAAGTGGTAGTAATTGAATGAGTTTGCCGATTAATTGCATCTAAATGTATTTTAAGTTGATACTAAGTATTCAACGTGGCAAAAGTTGTACCAAATCAAAAATTGTACACAAAATAGATAAATTGATAATTATTAATGTCATTTTAAATATCTTTATATCAAATTCTGACAATGAAAACATTAATTTCCTGGGTCGCACAAACAAATGATTTTGCAAATGGAGCAGTCAATGAGGCTGGACCCAATTGTACTTTTCACAAGCACTTTTTCAAAGGTGATAGACATTTTATTCTTTCTACCAGAAAAAGCGATGATACAAGAACTGAACTATTAGTCAATTTTCTGCGTCGAACCTATCCTGACCGCACTATTGAAGCGGTTTATTTAGACATTGAAGATCCAATTGATCACCAGGAAATTCAATCCAAAGTGACGCCTTTTTTAGCGAGCTTGAAAGACGATCAAATTGCACTTTTCATTTCCCCAGGAACCCCTGCGATGCAAGTTGTTTGGTATTTGAGTCACATGAGTATGAACTTGAAAACGACTTTATATCAAACACGTGAAGCAAGACACACCGCAGGCAAAGAGAAGCCTGAATTAATCAAAATCAATCTATCAAATTCTTCTCTGCCTGTCACAGCAGTCTATCATCAAGAGGAAATTAAACGTGTAGGTCCAAGTGACGATTACAAAATCACACCCGCTATTGAGCAAATTTATTTGAATGCTGGAAAAGTGGCACAAACTGATGAAGTGACGGTGCTGATTTTAGGCGAAAGCGGAACAGGAAAGGAAAATTTGGCGAAATACATACATAAAAATTCAATACGAAAAGAGAAGCCTTATATCACAGTGAATTGTTCTGCTTTCAATGACCAATTATTGGAGTCAAGGCTTTTTGGCTACAAAAAAGGAGCATTTACAGGAGCAGACAAAGATACGCCAGGACTTTTTGAATTGGCTAATGAGGGAACCATTTTCTTAGATGAAATTGGTGACATTTCTCCCTACATGCAACAAGCTTTACTGCGCGTTCTTCAAGAAAAGGAAATTATGCCACTAGGTGGAAAAGCGAAGAAAATTGATCTTCGCGTGATTGCAGCAACAAATCAAAATCTAGTCAAACGCTGCGAAGAAAAATTGTTTCGTTGGGATTTGTATTATCGTTTATCAGTTGTTGAACTAGATGTTCCGACCTTGCTTCAAAGAGGTAAAGCTGATTTGAAAACGATGATTGAATATTTTTTAACGCAAAAGAAACGTCAACTCAAGAAAAGTAAAAAGTTAATTCTTGAAAAAGAAGCGATGGAAATATTGTTGAGTTATTCCTATCCAGGAAATATCCGTGAATTGGAAAATATTATATCGAGGCTTTACGTCTTCAATGAAGAAACCGTAAGTGCTGAAATCTTACCTAAACGCTTGAAGCAAGAAGCAATTGACAAGCCGATGAATTGGGAATATATTGAGAAGGAACACATTGAACGTGTATTAAAACATTTCAACGGAAACAAGCGGCAAACAGCCATTGCGATTGGTTGGGCAATCAATACATTGGTCGCGAAAATCGAAAAATATGGTATTGAAAATTATTAATTCCATTCGATAATTAGCGTGAAAATTTAATTTTCCTATTTATAAAATCTTGTATGTCTGATTTTTCAAAGCCATATTTCAGCAATCTAGTGTACACAAAATCAACATCTTTATTTACCTCATACATGGAGAATTCGCGTTGACCATCTATGCGTTGATATTCTTTGTTTTTGCGTTCCTTATTCGCAAACCAGTAATCTGGAACTTCATTCAATGATTCCATTGGCATTTCTAGTTGCTGTTTCGCCTCTTTTTTATTGAGAATTTCGGTGGTCGCAGAAAGTGTTATTTTGTTAATTTTAATTGTTTTACGATCAATGGCGATGGTGATAATTTTATCGTCAGCTTTTTCTACTGCCATCTGAAAATCCTTAAAATAAAAGGAAGTTGTTCCCAATCCAATAGTTGGAATTTCAAGATAAATTTCATTTCCGGGGAGTTTAAAAACCACTTTGTCTGCCAAAACGATTAATTCACAACGCATAAAAAACACGTCATTTCTTCGAACTGAAACTGGATTTTTCAATTGCTTTAAAGCGATCAAAAAGTCTTTTTTGGGAAAGAGGAAACTTATCATAAGATTAACTTTTTAATATTTTATTAGAAACGATTTGATATTCTTTTAGTTTAGTTTGCATCGATTGGTAAAGTATATCTGATTTTCCGCGTACTTGACCAATAAAACCAATACTTCCTTGCAACCTATATAGAAACTTCCTTTCTTGTTCTTTAGATGCTTGTTCGTCCAAACCGAAGTGATTAATTGTTGCAATTTCAATTCCATTTGCAGATAAGTCATGCAACATGGCTCGTACTTTTTTCAAATAACGTCGATCAACATTTACTTTTGAATTTACAGTCAAACCAGTAACCGTTTGCTTGCGGTTTTTTGCACGTTGTCTCCATTTTTTTTCATTTACTACGAAATGAAATTTATTGATAATCTGCCTTATTTCTTGTTGCTTTTCGTGTGAAATAAATGTATCAGCAGAGAAAGTCAAATCGTCGGCGTAACGAGAATAGTTAATTTCATTTTGAATCGCCCAAGCATTCAAATCATTGTCTAATTGCAAACAAACAAAATTGGAAATAACTGGAGAAGTTGGAGCACCTTGAGGCAATTTTCCCTTGTAAGTAAACAAAAGTGCCAAGGCAATTGAGATTTGATCATTGAAGTTAAAAGGAGCATTTGAAAAAACATTTTTCACTGTTTTGGCAGAAATCGAAGGGAAAAAATTTTCAAGATCAATATTTAATACCGTCTTTTTCCCGGTGTGAATCATCGCATTTTCAACAATGTTAGCATGATTTTCATCCGAAGGGAATTTAGTTACAAATCCATGTACATTCGCTGGTTTGATTTTTAAATAATTGATTTGTAAAAGTCTATTTAATTTTCTTTGAGCATTACGTAAATCATTATCTGGAGCTTGAATAATTCTATTTCCTCCACTTTTCTTTGGAATAGCATATTCTTTGTAAATAGGATTATTGATTAAAATTTGAACTTTATGAAAATCTGTATTAAGTAAAAATGCCAAGTCATTTCCATTGGTTACTTCTAAAAACTTAGCACTAAATCTAGCGAGTCGGTTGAAATACTTTATTTTGAAATCTAATTGCTCTTCTTTTGTTTTCGCTTTCATTTTTTTTGAAAACGGAACATTATTGGAACAATCAAATAGCGATTCAAATTCGTTCATGTTTTTTTAAATTAAAAAAGAGCCGTTGCCACTTATCTTCAAAGGGTACTTCTTTGTGCGGAACGCAGTGAAGCACAAAGAAGTGCGAAGCTTCAGCGAAGCGCTGCTAACTTCTAGTGATAAATGGATTGCAGGAACACAATCACAGGTCGCCCAATCCGACGCATAAGTTTGGACAACGGCTCTAAAAATTATTCTATCAGAATTCAGCCATACGATCTTCATCAAAAGTAAAAATACCATTCACCTCATCATCTGGAACAAAAGTGGTAAACAACGGATCAACCTTAAAAAGAATATTTGCTAATTTGCCATTTCTGTTTTTTGCTAAAATTAGTTCTACTTGTCGCTTGGTACTTTCACCCATCTCATCAACTGTAAGACCATAATATTCTGGACGATATAAAAAGAAAACCTTATCAGCATCTTGCTCAATAGCACCACTTTCCCTCAAATCTGATAGCATTGGACGCTTATCTCCCCCGCGAGTTTCTACCGATCTACTCAATTGGCTGGTAGCAACTACACAAACATTTAATTCACGCGCTATGTTTTTCAGTTCACGACTGATGTATGATATTTCTAATTCTCGTTGATTTCTATAACGATTTGAACTCAATAATTGTAAATAGTCCACGATGATTACTTTTACACCAAAATCTTCTACATGCTGTTTGCAAATAGCTTTAAACACACTCATATTTTGTGTCTGTTTATCAATTATTCTCAACTTTAATAAATCAATTTCCATTTTAGACAATTCAACGACTTTTTTCTGATTTTCATCCAATTTTTGATATAAAAAATCATTTACATGAAAACCTGTCAATGCAGAAATAAATTTGGTCGTTAACATGTAAGCAGAAAGGTCTGAGGAATAAAATAGGACTTCGTGCTCTGCGGCAATGTTGAGAACCATATTCACCAAGAAATGTGATTTCCCCATAGCAGGTCGACCGCCAATGACCACATATTCACCTGGAAATAAACCACCAAGTGCATTATCATATGCAGTCAATCCAGTTTTAATTACATTAAAAGAATCTTGATTTTCAACATTTTGACAAAATTCATCGAAATATTTACCAATCAACTCTGACTTTACTTCAGACTGAAAAGAAGCATCATATTCTGTAAGTAAATTTCGAATTTGATCTAATTTTACCACATCATTCAAGTGATTTCTTTCCAAAGTAAATTTTAATTTTTCGACAATTTGTGCCGATCTTAACTCTTGATTCATAGTTTTGGTTCTATCGATTGGCTCTCAATAGTCAATTGCCGTACCAAAAAATAGAAAGCGATAAAAAGACACTTTTTAGAATTATATTGAATCAATTAATGTTCTTTTGTGTCAAAAATTGACTCATAAAGTAAAAATTAAATCAATACTCAAATAGAAAAAGAAAACCTTACATTTGTTTGGAGTAAAAACCTATTTGAAAGCAGATTTGATTTTACAACTAAAATTCAACTTCAGTAAAAAGATTGATTTCAATCAACCCATATACAAATGAATTATATCATTAATCTTTTTGGTATTGGAATTCGCTATTGGAATTGCGAATTACCTATCGATGTGTTTAATGATATGAATCAAAGAATTCAAAAACATAATGTTAGGTGGGAAGACATGCTATTCGATTTGGAGATCTTGAATCACTATGGTTTTGAACACTGGAGCAGACTTTCATCGAAGCCAGCAAATGTTGGATTTTTACTTGAAGCACAAAACCGAATTGAAGTTAAGCAAGAGTCTAAACTAATCACACGATTTAAAGCTACTGATCTCAAGACAGAATTAACGCTATTTCCCCTTTATCAGACAGTTTTTATTAAAAATAGACTGAAGATAAAACTGACAAAAAATCATTCAAACTGATTCAAATAGAAAAGGGTTTGATAGGCCATATAAAGGTTTGATTGTTCCTATGTAGAATTATCACAAAAACAAAAACGTGCAAACTTATAATGCTTGAGATAAATAGAAGCTTGTATTTAATAGAAGCTACTAATGAGAAACCTCAAAAATATTTGGAGATAAAAAATTGACTAGCGAATATACTAAGATCCGTAAAAACAGTATTTAAAGCGATTCTGTCATAAATATGACAATTTCTACCACGCTAGGAACAGTTTTTGGTCGAAGTTTATTGGTGCAACGGTTAGTGGTAAATTACGAGAAGAGAGTCTTGCTAGAGGACAGTTGTTGATGCAACTTGGATTTATTGTTAAATAAAGTGACTCTATGAATCTAGAATTTTTGATTCTATGATCTTTGAATTCGTAAGTTCCTTAAAAAATTAAATGTTAAGAAAATATCATTCGTGATTTTTTTTGCAGATTAATTTTTTGGTTTTAATGGATAAATAGTATTTTTGGTATTAAAGAATCACAGAAAATAAAACCTATGCTACTTGATTCAGGAGTATATATCCTATTTTTGGAGACATATAATTAATTTATAGGGCATTTAAAATAACAACAAATGAAGCCAACAGACAAAGAAATTGACGACAATGAATTATTTGAAATGGGGATATACTACATTAAACAGAAGGCACTTCAAGAAGATTTTCAAATAATTCAATATCAAGAGCCACCTTTTGTGCCGCAATATATTCTTCAAAGGAATAACGAAACATATTTTCTATATATCAAAGTTAAAAGAAGCCCTAATGAATTAAATGACATTTTCTCTAATGATGAAATACAAGGCTACGTTTGGAGTTGCCAAAAAAGAAATGTTAAACTACTACTTGCGGGAATAGTATTTTCAAATGGGACAGATTCAAAAAAACAAATTTACAAAGAAGACAAGATTGAAATTGATTTTACAGGGATAATAAATATGTTTGAATAAATACAACAAGACATTGACAGACTTTAAGACGAAATGCGAGCAAGAACAATGAAAACAGAAAGAAAAATGCCTTGTAAAACGGTTTTTCGTCAGGCGGGGTTACTTGCAAACTTGGAGCTTT
This sequence comes from Chryseobacterium gleum, assembly GCA_945897805.1. Taxonomy (GTDB): domain Bacteria; phylum Bacteroidota; class Bacteroidia; order Flavobacteriales_D; family Crocinitomicaceae; genus JAQVCM01. Next base: position 122,783 of record CAMDFX010000004.1, on the reverse strand, counting down.
GTGCTTCTAGATAAGTGTAGTGCTGGGGGACAGTTTTGTGCTTCGAAACCCGCACGAACGCAAAGCCCGAAACCGTTATGTGCAAGTTTAAAAGACATAGAGGACAAACAAGAGTGCCAACAAAGGTCAACTTTGATAGTTCTTGAAGAATATTTTGTAAAAAGGACAAACAAAAGTGGAGACCAGAAACCGCTCTAAAAAACGGGGTGTAATCAGAAAAACCAAAATAGTAGGAATAATTATTTAATTTTGATTTATGATAAAAAATATTTTAACAACTTTTTTTTGTTTTACAGCTATTCTTGCATTTTCTCAACAAAAGTCATTTAGATGTTTTGAATGTAATAATAATGTTAATCTTAAGATTTCTGTAGAATATGTTGATGACACCCCTGTTTCGCTAAAATACAGAGGGCAAGATTCATCAATTTTATTAAAGAAGATAAAAGGCAGCCTAAAAACTCAAAATGGATATGGTAGTTTTACCGAGTCATATAATGAGATAGTAAATGGTCAAATCAATGGTAAATACAACTTTACTCACTCTGGAAATTATGACTACATCCTATACATAAGCAAAGATGGTAAAAAGTTCGATTTTACTGTTAATATAGATGATTCTGTAAATCCCAATGGTGATGGATATCGCATAACACCTTGTTATTAAAATAACCAGCTCATAACATATATGGCTTGAACCGAAGCGTAATGCAATGAAGGTGCGGCTTTAGTCTGTTGTTTACAGCAGAGGAGTTAGTAATTTTTGAATTATGGGTATTTAAAAATTTTGCTGGATTTTCTCCTAGTTTTAGTTTGATTAATTGATGTTTAGATCTTCTTTTTCAGTAGTTTTCTATTTTTTATTTCGTTTTTCAGTTGACTTTTTATTGAAATTTGTAGTTTTCAACTCCTTTTTTCATTCAAAATCAAAAGTTTAGGCATTACGTTTCCATTACTATCTCTGCTTATACTTTAATCTATTCAATTTCATTTATTTACGTTATTGCTAGTTTGTTTTGGAGGTGAATTTGGTATGCTCACTTGAAAAATCTGCTTTAACCATTTCATCATCCTCAGAATAAAAAAGATCGTCAGTGTACCAATCGGTCAATTTCAGCATTTCATTTGCTAAGTACTTTTCCTCAACAACAAAACCTTCGGTTAGTGGAATATTTGTTGATGAATGGGGGATGTGAAGGATAATTTTATTTTTCAAAATCTTAGTTTTAATTGGTTATCAAAATGGCTCAAGGCTTAGTTTTATGACAAAAAATGATTCACACAAAATGTTGAAGTCTTTTTTCACAGCATCAAAAACACCTATTTTTCAATCAAATATAAGAATTTATATATCAATTTTGCAATCTCTTGAAATTAAGTATTTTATTTTTTTACCTGCTTACATTTCATGTTAGTAGCAGATAACTTGAAAGCAGTTTTTCCAATCGTTCCAATTCATTTGTTTCATTTAAATCGACTTTGATAAGTGAACTTATAACATTCCTGTTTTCAAGAACCTTCATTTCTGATTCAAAGGGGTAATCTTCTAACCAATAAAATTTTTGATCAAAATCAATCGCTTCTGTTTTCAGTGTTTCCCAGTCAGTGGGTTTTATTGTTTTAAGTAATTCTATAGTTTCAGGATCATAAAACTTTGAAAGGTAAATTACTGCATTATTTATATTTGATCGACAATGAGTAGTTAGCCAATAACAATCAAAATGTTGAATGATAAATTTTACAAATCTTACGGCACCATGCGGTAGCTTTTGTTTCTTATCCAGCAAAACACCATCAATATCTAAATAAACTCTGTGCCTCAATGTTTCTCACTTATTATCTTCTTATTGTTTGTTTTTACGAACAAATTTAGCAAAAAGACTGAATTTTGTAGGTTTTGATAAGATGAATAAATAACAAAAAAAAGCCCCAAAAAAAATCGGGGCTTGCTATTGTATTATCATAATTCTACCTATTATTATATATTTTCAATTTCCTAATAATTCTTCTAAACTACCTATTCCACATCTTCAGGTTTTAGCATCCGAATTTCATTTTTCTTTAGCTGTTCTTTTACTTGCAAATAGCGAGCATAAACAAATAAACCGATAACGACTGTCACGACAGCAATTGCGGTTAATGTGTTTTTGCTATTTTTAAGTGAGGTGTTTTCAAGCTCTAGACCATCCAAGGTTATGGAAGGTTCCACCATTTTAAATTCTCCTATTTCTATTTCCATCATAACCCTATTTTTTTTAGATTAAAAAACTCTCCCTCTTCTATGATAGCAATATCAAATAACACATTAACTATTTTATTCTCTATTTTTAATACACGATTGAAATATATTAGGTTTGCACCACGGCCTCTCAGGAATTCCTTAGATTTTCTAACTTCATTCTTTTCGCCAAGCAATGTCTTGTAAATTTGGTATGTGTCATTCATGGGCTTGTTTATTTTTTGAAACTGTTTTCTTTTTTCATTTTGAGTTATATCGTTTGCTTTTTTTTGATGCGAAGAATCAAAGTAAAATTTAATACTATTTGTCGTTAAAAATACTTTATCGCAGCACGGACAGACCCTCTGGTATCTAATTTTCTTTATCATAGCTTCCGGATTTATAAAATTCACTTGGATTATTCTGCTTTCGTCTCAAAGCTTCAACAATTTGATTTTTATCAAAAAACACCCTGGAAGACATCCTGATCTCTGGAGGTAAAATCTTGAACCTTCGCCACTTATCGATGGTGGTTTTGGATACTGCAAAAAACTTTGCTGCCTGGATTCTACTTATAAGAACTAGATCCTCTTTCTTTTCTTTGGTTTTTTTAGTCAGTTTTGCGAACTTTTCTTCGAATACATCGGCAATAATGCTTCGAAATTCAAAGATGTTCAGCGAGCCAATTAATTTGTTTTTGTTTCTCATAATAAGATTTTAAAAATTATTATGTGAAGGTAATTTATAACTAAATACGACAAAATGATGCCGTATGATACCGTATAATTTATATTAAGTCGAGCTCGTATTTTGCCGGTCTACCTTTAGATAAATTTTTACGAAGATTTATGAGTTTGTCTTTACTATTTAGCTCTGCATCATATTTAGCAAAATTTTGCATCAGAAATATTGAAGTGTTTATGACAGTTTTACTGTCATTCCAATAGTGTTTATCAAAGAATTTTTTAATAAAATAGGTCAGATGTGATTTTTCAAGTTTGATGATTAATGGTGTTCTTTTTTCTTTAATTCCAATCTCAAAATTGGCTCTTATTAGTCTATCAACTTGATCACTAGTTAGTTTTTCGTGATTAACTAATTTGTTGAAATAATCATAAACAACCTCATCATCACATGCTAGTTTAATTCTTTTATTTTTACTTGCCTCATTAAGTTCAAGAATATATTCTTTAGACTCTATCCAATTTGATATTTTGTCAATTTTTGGTTCCAAAATATTCAATCCCATATTACTTAACAGGTTAATTGAGTCATACATTTTTGAGAGAAAAATTGATTTGTCTTCAGCTTTATTATAATGACTATTTAAGTGAATAGTTATTTTACTGATTTTAAAACAAGCCAGTTCAAATACAAACCACGTAAACCAAAAAGCATTTGAACTGTCAATCAAACCAACTCGTTTTTTATTGTATTCGCTCCAATCGTCTTCAATTCCATTTTCTTTACAAAAAATCTTAAAAAGCTCTTCAACACGCCCCAACAAATTGATGACATGAGGATTACTGGCATTTTCTTCAGCACTCAAAATGTTTTTAAATTCTAGATATACTTCATAGACATTTACCTGAAAACGCTCGGTAGTATAGCCTATTTCTGGAGGATTCATATTTGTAAAATTTGAACTTAAAGGTAATAATTTTCAATAAATAAATTACCCTGATTTTTTTTCTTCCAAAATAAATTAATATATTCCCTTTTTTAGCATTTATGAAAGAACAAAAATTAGCAGAAGCAATCATTTTGGGATTTGCAGTTGGAGATGCATTGGGTGTCCCTTTTGAATTTTTAGAAGCGGATGAAATAGAGTTTAAGTATGGCGATGAAATGGTAGGTGAAGGAACTTACTATCAACCTGTCGGAACTTTCTCTGACGACACTTCCATGATGTGCTGTACGATTGAAGCACTCATTCATGACCGCTCAATAAAACGAATAGCAGATAATTTTCTGAAATGGAAAAATGAAAATTATTGGACTGCTCATAATGAGGTGTTTGATATTGGAAATACAACTTCTGTTGCACTTAAAGCATATGAGAAAACTGGAGATTTAACTGGCTCAATTACCAATAATGAATATGATTGTGGAAACGGTTCTTTAATGCGAATACTTCCATTATTACCCTACACCATGAAGATGGAAATGGATGAAAAATTTGAATTTATTAAAAGTGTTTCGTCAATTACGCATGGAAATATTCGCACCGCAATAGCTTGCTTTCTCTATTTAGAATTGGCTCAAAAAATCTGGGAGGATAAAACTGGAAGTAAATTGATTGTTTATGGCCATTCAATGAATAAGGCAGAAAAGTATTTAAAGGAAAAAATAGAAACGAAAAATGAAATGGTTCATTTTGAACTTATATTTTCCAATTTTGCTCAAAAGATTCCAGTTGAACAAATATCAAATTCTGGCTATGTAGTTGATTCATTATTGTTGTGTTTCCATTGCTACATGCGGTATAATAGATATGAAATGCGTGCATGGTATGCCATTTCTTTTGGTGGAGACACAGATACAAACGCAGCATTAACAGGTGCTTTATCGACACTGGAATATGGCGCGAAAGAAATACCTGAAAGATGGCTAAATAAATTGGCGAAAAAAGACGAATTTTACGATCTTGCAAAAAGATGGAGCACAACATTCACTGCTATTTAAAAACTACTATTTAAATGAGATACTTAACAAAATCAAGATACAAATTGGGTTTGGAATGTCCAACTAAGTTGTATTACACGAATAAAAATAAAGAGTATGCCAACATCAAATTAGACGACCCTTTTTTGCAAGCATTAGCAGATGGCGGGTTTCAAGTAGAGGCACTCGCGCGTCTGGAATACCCACAAGGTCAATTGATTCAAGTCGAACATTATGAATATCAAAAAGCGATTGATGAAACAAATGCACTTTTATCACAAGAGAATTGTGTGATTTTTGAAGCAGCTTTTGGGTTTGATAACTTATTCATACGCACTGATGTTTTGGTAAAAACCGGAAATAACATTGAATTAATTGAAGTGAAAGCAAAGTCTTTTGACCCTTCAGATCCATATACTTTTGTTGGCAAAAAAGGTGCCCTTGTGCCAAGTTGGAAACCCTATTTATTTGATGTCGCTTTTCAGCGTTATGTTATTCAGCATTCCTTTCCGCAATTTCAAATAAAGTCCTATTTGCAGATGGCGGATAAGAACAAAACAGCAAAAGTTGATGGATTAAATCAACTATTTCGTATCTCAAAAAATGGAGACAAAAGAAAAGATACAAAACAATTAGTAAACCACATCAACGACATTGGTGGAAGTTCTGTTTTGTCCAGAATAAACATCGATGAAATCATTGATAAAATAGCAACGAATCAATATAAATATAGCACTGATTTTGAATTAGATTTTGAAGAAGGAATCCAATTTTTGGCAAAAAACTATGTCGCTGATTCGAAAATTAATTTCCCAATCTCTTTTTCTACTTGCAAAAAATGTGAGTTCAAACATGATCCAAATAATCCACATTTAAAATCTGGCTTTGAAGAATGTTTTAAAACACAGCTAAACTGGAGTCAATCTGAATTTAACAAGCCCAATTTAATGGAAGTTTGGGATTTCAAAAGTGGAGGAAAACTGTTCAACGAAAATCAAGTGATATTGATGGAAGATTTGAATCAAGATTTATATCCAATCAAAGAAGAAGCTGGGAAAATTAGCCGTACCGAACGCCAATGGTTGCAAATTGAAAAACAAGTTGAAAATGATGATTCAATTTTCGTTCTAAAAAAAGAGCTTAAAGATGAAATGCAAACATGGAACTACCCGTTACATTTCATTGATTTTGAAACCAGTGCTGTCGCTCTCCCCTTCAATAAAGGATTAAAACCGTATGAACAAGTTGCTTTTCAATTTTCACATCACATTGTGCATGAAAATGGAAAAATTGAACATGCCAATGAATTTATCTTAAACCAAGCAGGCATTTTCCCAAACTTTGAATTTGTTAGAGCATTAAAAAAAGCATTGGGTGAAACAGGAACAATTTTTAGATATTCAAATCATGAAAATTCTATTTTGAATGCAATTTATGTTCAATTAAAGGAAGGCGATGAATCTGACAAAGCAGAATTAATTGAATTCATACAATCAATTACCCATTCTAAAAATGACAGTGTTGAGTTCTGGCAAGGTCCCCGCGACATGGTTGATTTATGTGCTGTTTACAAAAAGTATTATTTCGATCCACATACGAAAGGTTCAAACTCCATTAAAGCAGTGTTGCCTGCACTTTTGAGAAGAAGTGAATTCTTAAAAAATAAATACATCCAACCCATTGGCTCCATTGGAATAAGTTCTAAAAACTTTGATGAAAATCATTCATGGTTAAGCCTCAAAAATGGAGAAGTTCAGAGTCCATATAAAATGTTACCTTCTGTTTTTGAAACTTGGAGCAACGACGAATTAGACGAATTACTTTCTGATATTGAAGACCTGAATAATGGAGGTGCCGCGCTTACAGCTTATGGGTTTCTTCAATACACCGATATGACAGAAAATGAACGAGAGAAAATTACTCAGGCATTGCTTAGCTATTGCGAATTAGATACTTTAGCGATGGTGATGATTTGGGAGCATTTTGGGGAGGTAAACAATTATAACAGTGGCAAAAAATAGTCTCGTAAGAATTTTACGGAAGTATCTCCTTGGTCATGCGTTATCCAAATGTTTTTCCATTCTTCTCGTGGTTTCAATGCATTTACATATGAGTTTGGTCCAGATTGTGACAAAGAATAAAATACCATTTCATTGTCAATTTGATTTGTTTTGATGTAATTACAAATTGTATCGTGAACAATTGAATTATTTTCATTTGTCCAACAAGGATTTTTTTTGATATCGAGATGATAGTCAATTATAGAATCCCTAAATTCAATTACACCGTATAAACCTGAGATTATTAAAATATGAAGATTAGCATTTTGATTTTTATCTTTATAAAGTTGTTTGACGATTTCCCTGTAATATCGCCCACTGTATCTTTCAATTGCAGGCATAATCAATCCTTGTTCCATACAATGTTTGAAATAATCTTTAGGTATCGTTTTATTGTTTCGCTTGATGAATGACTTATTACCTTTGTAAATCAAATAATTAGGTTCAATATCGATAATTTGAAGATATTCTTTAACTCTTTCCTCTCTGTTTGCTATTAATGAGCTGTAGATTTCTTCATTGATGAAATAATTCGTTGAATTAGAAATTTTACCTCCTGTATTTTTTGAATCTGAACAACCAATTATCAATAGCTTCTTTCTATTTTTATCTTTTACTTTTTCCCAATTCAGTTGATTAAAAAGATCTTCGATTTTTTGGTTTGCAAGAATTTCATTCGATGTTTTTAAATTATTGTTGCTTTTGATGCTATCTGGGACACTCTCTTTCTTAATCGTCTCTGCCTTGATTTTTATTTGTGGAACAACATATCCCTCAATATTATCGCCGAATGCAATTGTAAAACCATTAAAATCTCTATTCTCTCCTGATATTCTCCCACCGCAATCAAGCGAATTTCGCATGGCATTACAAATTGCAGGAATCCTGTTATTCCAAGAAATGGTATTTTCAATAAAGCCACATTCAATTTTCACCATTTGAGCAGAAATTTGATTATTTCCATTTTGATAGATATTCAAAATTGCTCTCAAAATAATAGGTCTTAAGGGGTTATTAGCATTAGCTATTTTATCATTCAGACAATTGATATTCATATTTTTTAGCTTTAAATTATTGGACAAACTCTAACTGTGATTTCTTGGATATTATTTTCATTCATCCAATTAAAAATAATTTCTGATCTTTTAGTTTTATTGTCTGAAGAAGTGTTACTAAAATAAGTATAGATATTTTGCCCATCTTGATTCTTTCCTGTCGTTCGATGCCATTTGTCAAATGTGGTTTTGGTATCATTAGAGTCCCAAATATCAATTTTACACATTCCTTGTGGTAATTTATCAATTCCTCTTGTAACAACTGAGATATCCTGACTTTTAAACACAAAAAATGTTATACATTCTTTTTCATCAGTTAAAACTTGATGTTGAAATGATGGAGCAATTTCTTTTGGCAAATTTATCTTTTCCAAAACTGAATTAACCTCAGTTTTACAATTTAATCTTAACCTAGTATTTTGATATACAAAAGCTCTTCGGGTTTTATAAAAGCGCGTAGTGCTGCCTTGTATAGAGGCATTTGGGTTATTTTTTAAATTAAAAAGTGGTTTTATTCCCTTTATTAAGAAAAGCTCATTACTATCAATCAGATTTTTGTCATCAGAATATTCAATGAAGTAAACAATCATATTGGATTTCATAAATGAATTAATTTCTTCCTCTGCATTTGAAAGAATTAAATCGTCACATAAAACAGAACCAAGACCAGCCCTTAAGGTAGATAATGTTCCATGACAAACATTGGATTCATTGTGTTTCTGTAAAATGTGCCACGTAAATCTGTCATATAAATTACTTTGTCCTTTCTTACCTGTTCCTGCTGTGCCCAAATAAACCAAATCATATTTTACTCCATCAATTTCTTTTGAATAACAAGAATTTAGTGGTTTTATCTCGACATACTTACTCAATTGGTTATAGCAGTCTTGTTTCATAAACCAAAAATAAATTCCTTTTGATTTACTGATAGGGATTGAATCAAAATGAGGTCTGAAAGATTTTATAAGTTTTTCATCTAACCATTTTTCTAAATTTTCTAAATCTGGACTCATAATAAAATGTTTTTTTTTTGAATATATTAAATTTTTTTGGAATTTAAAGTTTTCAAATAAATAACTTGTATTGAATAAAATTTTCTCCAATATTTTTTTTATCCAATTTAATTTAATATATTCAAAAAATTCATCTCAATTTTTACATTAATTAATATTGTGAGCGGCAGGTAAACTGCTGTTCACCAATCTATTTTGTTTATATTAAATAAGAAAATTAAAAATATGGAAAAAGTAAATATTATTAGAATTACTAACGAAGAACAACTAGACAACATGACAATTTTAAATGAATTTTATCTTGCGTTTATTTCTGGAATAATAAGAAATGCTGGAGATTTTCTTCATGATAATGGGGTGTTTTTTGGTAGATGGAACAAGGGAAGAGCTTTGGGATATTTGCATCAATTAATCCATAATGATGTTAATTTGACAAGTGCTGAATATGTTTATTTTAATTTGGGATTCAGTAATGATAATAGAATTGGTGAGCGTGTAATTGAAATTCGTTTTGTTCCTATTTATGAATGGAATGAGGAAGGTTATGTGAGTAGTAATTTTGATTCTCCTGCTAATGCTGATTTGAATGAAACGGTTTATCAATTTTCAGTGACTTTCAAAGATTTAAAAATTTACAGTTTAAGACATCCAAAAAAGTCAATAAAATCAATTAATCATTTTATGGAAGTCAATTAATTATTGTTCAATTAAAATTTAATTTTTATGAGTTTTTTAAGGTCCCTGTTTAAAGTGCTTGAAGGGTTTATTGTTATTTATTTAGTTTTTTTTATGTTAAGATGGTATTTCAAAGGTCACTTCGGAAAATATGCCATTTTCTTTTGGTTGTATACCATTATTTCGATAATATTTTTCATAAATCGCCCAGATCACAACCCAAACTGGCCACAACGTGATAGCAGAACTGGTGCGGAGTTGTGGGAGGAACAATATGGCAAATGATTTGGAGACAGAAAAAAGTTTTTGAGATATTTTGAATTATTAAAATTTATTCTATATATTAGACTCATTCAGGCCCATTAATTTCGGCACGGTTAATTAAAAAACTTGACAATTTATTTGTCAGGGTGAATAGTATTAACCAAACGTGCCTTGAAATTATGGGAAAAACAAAAAAAATCAACCCGCTGCGATTTGTCTATTATGTTGCGGATGTCGAATTAAGGGAAGAGATTAGAAGAAAAGGAATTAAAATTAAAAAAGATCATTTTAAAAGTAAAAAGCCAGAGCGAACCTATGTTTACAACGAAAAAAGACAACCAGATTACTCTTGGTATCCGTTTTTCTTTTTTGATTTTTATGATTATGAATTTGCAAATGACATTAAATACGATCCCGTTAGACTTTATGATTATTGGCAAATCGATACCTCAAAAATCGAAAACAAATGGTTTAAAGACGATTGGGCTATTGGAAATTTGATCGATTTCAAAAGCAATGACCCTAATCATAATTATATTTTTACCAATACTGATATACCAGCCTCAGCAATAAAGCTGTTTCGTTTTCAACAAGAAAAATTTTATTTTTCAAAAGGGGAAAAAGGAACTGTACATATTAAATACATTGGAGAATTTAGACCTTATTGTGAAAATGAGTCGTTTTTATAGCGACTCGTTTTTTTAATTGCTTTCATTTCGCCTAATGATTTTTAATTGGTTTCAAAATGGTATCTTTTAAAAAATCAATTAGCCAACTATATAATTGTTTGAGATTAAGTTTAACCGAGCAAGTAAAATTTCGATTATTTTTTATATATTCGTCCAATGTCTTCAAAGATTATTCTTAATGGTAGTGACTCTGTGAATTATTTAATTCACGGGCAAGACTTGAACCTATCTTTTTCTTTTTCAAGAACTTGGTTTGTACTTATAAAGTATAATGCTGTACCAAATACCACGAAATTTAGGAAAAAATCTTTTTGGTTTTGGCAGAGTTTATTTTTATTTAAGAAGGAAGGTGTGTTTAATTCAAAAGTTTCTGTTTTTTACCCATCCTTAAAAATATTTGTTTTTGGTCTTAAACCTCAAATAATCAATTTGCCTCTTAAAGTTCAACAAGTTACACTTAGAAAACAAATGCCTATTGTGCAATTTGATGACACCATTTTTCCAATAAAAAGACAACCAAAAATTAATATTGCAAGTTGTAAAATGATAACTATTCCAAAACCAAAAGATATAGGAGGTCCAGCTAAAATCAATGCTGCAAGCTCCATATTCTTGCCTTGGCATGAACTAGATAAACGAATTCACGAAAATTTAATAAATTAAAAATATGGAAAACCCGGATTATATACAAAGCGTTAGTAGAATTACAAAAATGCTTTGGTGGTGTGCAGGAGCAGATGCACATTTCTTAAACAAGTCTCCAATGCAAGATCGTGTTAAATACGCTGGAATCGGCGGTATTGTTCTGTGCACAGGTCTTTTAGCTTGTTTTTCAGGTGCTTTTGCATTTTATACAATTTTTGGTCCCAAAAACAATGCTATACATGACACTTTTAGTTGGGGTTCATTGGTTGGATCTTGTATTTTTGGAATTGTATGGGGATTAATCATTCTAAATCTAGATCGCTTTATCGTATCTTCAACAGGTAAAGGTGACGGTACTGATAAAGTGACTTTTAAGGAATTAGGCCAAGCACTTCCTCGTATTATTATTGCTTTAATATTAGGTTTTGCTATTTCTGCTCCTTTAGAAATCAAAATTCTTGAGTCTGAAATAGACTCTGAGCTAAGTGCATATCAAAAAGAATATGCAGAAAAATTAAATCAACAAACCGATATTCTCTTTAAGCAAAAAGTATCTAAACTTGAAAAAGACAAGAGTGAATATGAAAAAAAATTGAAAGTTTACGAAACTGAATTGAAGGTTTATGATGCTGACATTGATCAGCTTGTCGTGCGACAACAAACTGAAATGCAAGATAAACGAGCATACGGTTTTGGACCTGTTGCAAAAAAAATGCAATTAGACATTGAGACCAAGCGTGTAGAAAAAGACAAGTTTATCAAATTAAAATCTGCTGAAGTAAAATCTTGGAGAAAGCAATTAGACTTTGTAGATGGTCAAATAAATCGCAATTCAGATGATTTGAGAAAAGCATACAAAGAAAACGAAACTCGTTCCCACGGATATGATGGTCTTTTGAAAAGGATTCAAATTTCACATGAAATTGGAGGGTGGATTCCTTGGATTATACTCGGTGTATTCTTATGCATCGAAATGGGCCCAATCTTTTTTAAAATGATGTTAAACAAAGGTCCATACGATTACATGGTTGAAAACTACAACAAACTGAGACAGGTTGAAGCAGGTGTAATTTCAGAAACAAAACTTTATGAAAGTGCAAATGGTGTTTTACACATGGAAAAATACACCTATTTAGACTACGAAAGTGCAAAAGCTGAAAGAGAAGAGAAAATGAAAAAGCAAATCAATTTGAACAAGCAAATAATTGAAGAATGGGAAATTGAAAAAATGAAAGAAATAAAACAAAATCCAACAAAGTTCTTTGATACAGATAATCAAGATCCTAACGCTTAATTTGTGTTTTTTGATTTTTTAGCCATATCATTACTAGGTTTAGAACCAACTTGCTATGAACAAGCGAGTAATTCTGAAAAAGCAAGCATAAAGCTTGTATTGTTTTCTTTTTCTATTATTTTGATCCTCTCTTTAGTCGCAACCTTTATTATTGGTTTATTCGTTTCCGGAAATAATTGGATTGCAGCTTTAATAGCAATTTTAGGAACTTATATATTAATCAGTATCCTGCGATTTTCTCTCATTTTGATAAAACCAGAAATAAAGATATTCACACAAATAAATGAAGTGGTTATCAAAACAACTTGGAAAGAAAAAATAGCAAAAATCAAAACATATTTCGCCAATAAATTCAAGAAATTTAAATGGAATTTTAATATACCAATACCTGGATTTACTCTATTCTTTCGTTTACTTTACCTAGGTCTTTTGTCATATGTGATTATTTTTCCTTTGACCTTATTGTCTCATTGGGAAGATGTCAAATCATACAACAACGAATTACGAGAGAACGCATTACAAACTTACAGAGAAACCGAAGTAACATTTCAAAGATATCATTTTGACGCTTCAAGGAATGCGGAATTTGAAGAAAAAATAAGATGGTACGAAGAAAAAATAAGTCACGAATATTTCACGACCAAACTATTTCTTCGAGGCATGGAGTATCCATCATTTATTGCGATTTCTTTGCTGGTTTTCTTTTTATTTGCACTACCCCACTTTCTGCTTTTTAGACTTATGAAAAAGCAAAACAACTCGTATGTTGACGCTGTAAAAAAATATTTTGCATCGTTGATCACTAATGATTTCCAAGACTTGAAAAACAACTCTAAAACAATTCTTAAAATCAAAGGATTTAATCCTGAGCAGTTAAATTTGGGGTTTTTAGATAAAAACAATCCATATTTAACTCAAAAACCAGCTGAAATAAACCGAGAAAATATTTCATGGAAAAATTGGCGTGTAAAATTCTTAGAAATTCAGACTAAAAATCAACCTAAAGTAGAATCTTGAAAACAATAGTAACATATTACAAAGGAGTTTTACGCTCTCAATTTTCTACACATACTCACAAAGAGTTTGGTAAAGAACATAAACGTATTTTAAGCCATATTAGACTTGAGCCTACTTTTGAATTACATGCAGCTGAAGTTATTACAGAAGAAGAATTTAATCAATTTATTTTAAATAAATCTGACTTTCCTTTCATCCGTTTTGAAGATCGAGTTATTGTCGATTACTACAACTTAACGGATGCAATTGATGGCAAGAGATTAAATGCTGACTTAATATTTATGGGATTAGAAAAAGATCCTCTAATAGTTGATTCGCAAGAAATAGAATGGAATAATTTAAAATTAGACCACGTTAATCCAAAATATTTACATGATTGTTTTATTACTTATGTAAACGGAACGAATCATGGCAGAATTAGTGGTTTAGTAGTCTTAAAAAGAACACAGATATTAGATGCAAATGGAATAGAGGTTTTTGATTCAATCAATGATGGCAGCCAATTAAGCGGTTGCTTGCCTTCTATGCCTGCTGCAGGATGTGCAAGTGCAGGTGGTTGTCAAAAAGCTGGTTGTGGATTACTTGGTATCTTATTTTTGATTGGACTATTGATATGGTTATTCAGATGTATCCTTTTTGGAGATTGTGGAAATTCAAATACAAATCAAGAAAGGGCAGTTAAAAATGTTATTCACGATACCATATACATCGAAAAAAACTCAAAAGTTGATACTGTTTCATATGTGGATGAAACAACGAATACAACCGTAAAAATGCTTAGTTTGCCCAATGTGCAATTTGAGAAAAATAAAGCAAAACTTTTAAGATCTTCTGTTCCTCAACTAAATGAACTAGTTTCATATCTTTTGGAGAACAAAGACATTGAAGCTGAAATTATTGGCCATACTGATAGTGATGGAGACAATGAAGCAAATCGAATTTTATCAAAAGCTCGTGCTGAAAAAGTTAGACAATATTTGATTGAAAACGGAGTGAGTCCTAGCCGCGTCAAAGCTACCGGAAAAGGTGAATCTCAGCCGGTAACAGAAAACAACACAGCTGAAGGTAGAGCTATGAACAGACGAGTTGAAGTAAAACTTTCCACGTTAAATTCAACAAAAACAACAAGAACTAGAAAAGAAAGATAATGGATAATCGACTAATAAAATACTTTAAAGGAGATTTTACTGGTATCTTTCATTCACATGATAGAGCAAGTCTTCCCTTTCATCAATTCAATACGATTGAGTGGGAACAACTGAAAATAACAAACATTGAAACACTAGATTATTACAACTCTTGGGAGCTTAAGACAAGTAATAGTTGGTATAGAAAAAAATTAAAGCCTTATTCAAATTTTTTCTGGCCGCGTCAATGGGTTAACAGATGGCCTAAAACTGTAACGCAAAAAAAATTCCCCTGGATTAGAACTATTCGATTACAATTTCCTGTTCTAAGGAAAAGGACACACATAATTATTCCGTTGAATGATCAATATCAGTTAAGGGAAAATTTACATGAGGTCATCTTAAAACAAATTACTTTAGTTGAAAATGGAAAAGAATGGTTTGGTGGTTTAAGAGAAGCTAGCGGAACGATTTACTTTCAAGTTCATGAAATCATGCCTAAAGCGATAGTAAACCCTGCAGCGGTGGTATCGGAAAAAGCGATTGTTGAAAATGAAAATATTGATAGTAAAATTGCAATAACCAATATTTGGTCTTTAAATAATGAAACAGATCAAGCATCGCAAGTGACTAAGCAACCTTTTATTTCCAAATTAAGTAACAATAAAATTTGGAGATGGTTAATATTCGGTTGGCTCCTTCTCTGTTTGTGGAAATTTCCTGCGTTATTTTTTCCGAGTTTAATCATCATAGGCTCAATCTTATTGTATAGATTTTTCAGAAAAGGATGTTTGGGTATTCTTTTGGCTTTTTTGATGTTCGGATTGGCATTTTTTCTAATTACTAAATGGTTACCAAAATCAAATGATGATTCAAGAAATACGAATAAAAAAGATGGTACGATAAAAATTTCTCCTCCGAAGAAAACAGATCAAAGCGATTTAACAACACAAAAACAAATTGATTGGTGGGATTTTTATAAAAAATTCTATAGTATTAGCTATAACACTTCGAATTTATCATTCTTTGATAGTCAAGAATTTCATTCTAAAGCTGCAAGAAAAATCCCAGTCACTTCGAACGAGGAATTTTATACTCAGCTTTACTTTGAATTAAATTCAAACGACGCCAGTAAGTTAGATAGTTTAGTAGATTTATTTAAGTTGAAAATTACAAAGAATAAATTATCTCCAATAAGAAGTGCTGAAATGGTGACAACATTCATTCAGGAAATACCTTATTTTTTAGTCCATGATTTTGACTGTAAAACAGCTGTACAAAATTCAAATTCTAAATTCATGGCTGACTATCATAGTGAAAACAAACCTTGTTTACCCGAAATTCCAGCAGGCGTTCAATCTCCATATGAATTTGCACATAATTTAAAAGGTGATTGTGACACCCGAAGTCTCATGGCATTTACCATATTGAAAAAACTAGGAATTCCATGCTCTATTTGGATCAGCGAAACTTATGGGCACAGTATTGTTGGAGTTGGTTTACCAGTTGGTGCAGGATCCTACAAAGAAATAAATGGAATTAAGCATTATGCAACTGAATTAACAGCTAAAAGATTCCGTTTAGGAATGATTTCTCCCGAACAGCAAAATATGTCAAATTGGGATATTACTTTATTTTATAATAATTAAAACATGAAAACAATTATCATTTTACAGTTAGTAATCGCTTATATCATTGGATTTGTAGGCTTATTTTTACTTCACAGAATTATTACAACTTTCTTAAAACGCAATTATCAAATAGATGATACTGACAATATTTCGTTGAGTATTTTTCAAGTTGGAGTAATTTTAAGTGGTTCATTGATTCTTTCCTCCATTGTAGATCCAGCTGTGAATGCAATAAGATTGTTGAATCCAAGTGGAGAAATCGAATTATCAAAATTAGGTTCCTCTTTTGCTTACCTTGGACTTTTTGCTTTTATAGGTATTGTGGCCACCTTGGTAGTGATAATTGGTGGATTATTGACTATTTTCCAAATGACGAAAGTGAACGAAATTGAAGAATTGAAGAACAAAAAAATCAATTCTTCACTAGTAGCAGCTGCCTTAATTATTGGGATCTCTTTTATAGTAAGTGACTATTGTGGCCTTTTGTGTGAAGCATTAATTCCTTATCCTGAGGTGCTTCAGATTCATTAGGATTCATGATCCTGGTTTTAAATATTTTTGCTGCTTTTTTTGTTCGAATCTTATAGTAAAAGCAAATTTCATTTTTAGCTAGCATTTAAAAAAAGATTTTATATATTCAGCCCATGAGTTCAAACAAATAAGAACTGAATTTTAAATCTTAAAAATGGTACAAAAAATATTCCTCGATAGTTTAGACATTGAAATATTGCCATCTAAAGTTCTGAAAAACAAGAAATTTATAAAATACTTCTAATGGCACAACTTGAACCCACATATCTACGCTACATATACGATGGCCTTGTGAAAGGGAGCATTCACCCAGATAATGCCGCTGAGTTACCCGATGGTTTGATTGGATTATATGAAGAAGCCTTTGACGAACGTCAACCAGTTCACAAACGTCAAAAGCTTTTAGAAAGATTTGCTGTTTGGGCCCTTTTAAAGAAAGAAGTTAGTGCGGCATTTGTAGCCGAGATTCTAGGTGAATCGGAAGATGAAATTCAAGATTTTATTGCTACTTACAGTGCTTGGTTTAATAGCCCGGAAAGTGGGAAATATCAGTTGTATCATGAACGATTGAAAGTGTATTTGTTGCAAAGAGTTACATCCTCTGAAATAATCAATCTGAATGAACAATTAATTTCAGTGTTAAATAAATCGAAGGAAACTGAAGTAATTGAATATTATGTAAACTTTGGATTCTTTCATTACTGGATTGCACAAATTGGCAATCCGAATGATCAAAGATTTAAATTTTTGATTTTAACAAATGACTACCTTGATATTCAACTTAAACAACTATCAAATTATTCTCCAATCTTTATTGGGTTTAAATTAGCAATTCAATATTTCAGTTTCAAGAGAAATCCTATTGTTTATGAATTAATTATAAAAGCTAACACTATTGTTGTTAACGAATTTGATTATTTAAAGGTTATTTTGAAAAAAAATGCTACCGATTTTAACAATCAAGAACATTCACAACTAAAGAATCTATCAAATCGTATTGGTGATAACGAGTTATATTTTCAACATTTAATTTACTCACTTTCTGAATTGATTCTAGAAAAATCCAGAAATGATAAGATTTTTAACTTCATAGTAAATGAGATTAAAGATTATTTGGAAAGCGATACTATTCCATTAGATTTTTACATTCCATTAATAAGTTTAGTGATACTCGTTGAATTTGATCAAAACCGAACCGATGAACTAATTTTTTTATTCGACTATATCTATGAATTAAAATTAATTGATTACAACGATGTCATTAATAAGAATTCGATTTGGGTTAAATTTCATCACGAAAGTACCTATTTAGAATTAAGTGAAAATCATTTTCGAAGAATCTTTTGGTTTAAAAACAAAGTATCGAGTAGATATGTTTCATTAAAATTTATTTTTGAAATTTGGGATAAATTATCTCAAGAACAAAAGCAACTATTAATCAACAATATTACTCTTTCTGATGTTTCTATATTGAAAAAAGGAGGGGTTAATTTAGGTCTCAATGCCCATTTCATTGATATTTTAATTTTTCTACACAAATCAAACAAAATAGAACTTAAAGAAATCCATGAAATTTATTTTCAATTATTGAACAATAAAAAAAAGTCGAATTTTGATATCTGTCACTCTGCTATTTATTTTATAAAATCATTTTTTTTTAATAATCTAAGGTTAAAAGAAAAAAGAAAATTTATGTTTTTATTTTTTTTCAGAGCTTTAAGAATTAAATCTTCGGTATTATTTGAAATCATAATAAATCAAATCGACTATGACATCAAAATAATAGTAGAATCCAAGCTAAAAATATTGATCACAAAAAAAAATGATATTAGAATAAAAAAAATATTTCAATTAAGCGATTCATCAAATTCATTAAGCATTAATCGATACTTTTTTGATAGCAAATATGTTGTAGCCGATCTAGCGAGTTCAGTTGAGGAGGCTTTAGGCAAAATTGCAAGCATAACCGCATGGGTTGTAGGAAATGTTTATTATTTGGCTCTAAAAAATAATTTTGACGAGTGGACATTAAAAATGAAAATTGAACAAGGTAACAAGTCTAACCCTGATTTATACTACACACTTAGAGAACTAGAATTAGTAGAATTGATAACACAATTTGAAAGGAATAATCAAGATAATTTAATTCTAGATAAGATAAACAAGGTTCAATTTTTCCCTCACAAAGAAGTTTTGGCATCTCAAGTTCTCTTGATAACAGAGGGAAATCGACATAAGATAATTGATTCCATTAGAAAAATTATCCCCAAAACAAATGAAACAGTACGAAATCTTTTTAATAGAATTTTAATTTCGCTTGGCCTAGTAGTGAAAGAAAAAGATTTTTTAAAAAAAATACGAATTCTTGATTATAAACATGGGACTGAAGTCGCTTTAAGGAATAGTGATTTATTGCCTTTTCAAGAGATGCTAAAAACCTCTAGCAATGAATGTGTTAAGTTTATATTTTCAAATTATGACAGAATATTTTTTGACGGCCAAGTTAATGAAATGATTTTCTCGGAATATTTTAAATTATTAAATGACAAAAAAACAGATCAAATTATTGAAAGCTTGTTTATCCAATCTGGAGAAATTACAGATGAATTTGATTGCTATCTGTTAAGATCAAAGCTATTTGAATTAGATTATAAAAATTCAAATTCTTTTGACCTTAAAAAATGGATGAATAGAATTGAAGAATATGACAATCCTTATTGGAAAGGGATAGCCCATTCTGATATTATTTCATACTTCCTCGAAAACAATGATCTTCATTTAGCAATAAATTATTTTGAAAAATATTTATCGACGGATTCTCATGATAACTATCCCAAAATCAGTGCGTGGCAAAATATAGTAAGATATCTTCTGAGAATCGGAAATTTTAATCTTGCTAAAACTTGGTTTAATGAATTAAAAGATTTTCCTAATTCAGAATTTTTTCCAAGTGAAGATGAATTCAAATTACAAATTTTTATTTCTTTGAAAAATATTTCAAATTATAAAAAAATTAAGGAGTTTTTTAATTCTGAAAAGAATAACCTACAATTTAAAAATGAAATCAATAAGTTTCAGTTACAATCAATTTTAGAATTTATTTGCGGTGAATATGATTTAATTCAATTCTTAGATAACTTCAAATTAATTTTAGAAAATTGGTTTGAATTTGATTTAACTGAAATTTTCGAATTGGCGATTCGTGAGAATAATCGATACGAAATTCTGAAAGTTTTGAAAAATTCACAGATAAAAAAGAAAGATTATTTCATCAATCTTCTCTTTAACAAATTACAGAAAAACGATTTTATTGATCATTCTATTTACGATTGGATGATTGAAATGCCAAGTTTAACTGAATTATACTCAATTATTGCATGGTCTGAATTTTTAAAAATAAAAAATCATGAATAAAGAAACCCATCCATTTTTAGATTTAGGTAAAATACCAAATACAACCAAGTTAATACTCGGTTCATTTCCAGTATATTCCATAACGTTTCCTGATAACGAAGAAAAACTTAGAATTCGTACAAGTGATGGCACGGTTCAATTCTTTTATGGAAGTTGCAAAAGTAGTTTTTGGGGGCTTTATCATTTGTACATTGATAGTGAGCTACAGATACCAATAAAGCCTAAACTTGCAAAAAAAAGTCTAAAAGAGAAAATGATTTCAATGTCAGATGTTATTTCATCCTGCAAGCGTAAAGGAAAAAGTGCTTTGGATTCAGATTTATCAAAGCGTGTATACAACATTGAAATGATTAATGAGTATTTAGAATCAGGAGTTACTAAAATACTTTGTACATCCAAAGGAGTAATGGAGATGTTTCATGATCATGTTGTTAAGAAATCAAAAAATATTGTTTTTCAGGAGTCTGAGTCAAGAAAATGGCAATCTCAAATCATTTCAAAACTAAAAGGAGATGAATCGCAAATTAAAAAGCTAATTTGTAAGCAATATCTATTCAAAGGAAAAACAATTAGATTAATTTCAATTCCTTCGCCTGGTTCACCACAAAGACAATTGAAACAATTTGGTTTTACGGGTGATGACTGGAGAACTTATGCAGATAAGTATTTTGAATTTTCTTTTAAATGGCTAAAAATAGATTGAGTTATGGAACATAAAAAAAAATGTAACTGCTGTGATTGTATATGGCAGAGGTTAATTGAAAATCAAGGAACAGCATTTACCTTAAAAGGAGGCAAAAATGTTTCGTATAAGATAGTGGGGCAATATGTTGCCTGGATTTCGATGGAGAATACTCAGAGGATATTGTTTAGACAAAAGCGTTTGAGTATTTGTAATTCGCTACCAGCACGACAAAACAACTTAGGACCTTCGATGTATCCGGGTACAGCGACGTCATACAAATGGGCTTTATTGAATGATCAAAGAATCTGGTTATCATGATCCTTCAAACCCCACCCAACCTCCCACCACGCCTCCTGCATAGAATCGAGGCGGTTCAAACGGAAAACAATGTGAATTTCAAATGTCAAATAATATTATGAATATCAGTCAACAACGTATACACTCGCTTAAATTTAACCAGCTAAAAAACCTGAAGGATGTTGAAATTTCATTTGAGCCTTTTCCTTTGACAGGAATTTTTGGCGTGAATGGTTCTGGAAAGTCATCTATCTTATACGCACTGCTTTGTTTGTATAAGCCCGATAAAAAATCAGATCAAAATTTTAAATTCAGTCAGTTTTTTATACACACCCCGCATTCTAAATACGAAGGAAGTTCATTAGAACTTTTACATTCATATCGTCAAGAAAAAGTGGAGTATTTTGAAGTAAAACGAAACTATTATAAAGATTCAAGATGGAATCCAAGGTACAATCATAGACCTATTCGTCCGACTTATTTTATAGGTGTCAATTCTTGTGTTCCAGAAATAGAAAAGTTTAAATCACAAAGTTTGGTTCATTTCCAAACAAAAAATTTAACAGATCATACTTCCGAAGAAATTCGAAAAATTGCATCCTACATATTGAATACCGAATACGCTGAGCTTAATGCTCATAAAGTAACTAAAAGCCGCAAAACCTTGGTTGGTGTTCAGCGTAAAGATGTCTCATATTCTTCGCTGGCGATGGGTGCTGGTGAACAACGCTTGTTTAACATTCTTCAAGTTGTTTCACAGGCTGAAAAATATGCACTAATTGTAATTGATGAAATTGATCTTACACTTCATACGGAAGCGTTAAACAGGTTGATTGATTGGTTACAGAAATCTGCTGTAGAAAAAAAACTGCAAATTGTTTTTTCGAGTCACAGGGAAAATTTAGCAGAAAGAACTGATATTAATATCCGTCATATTCATCAAAATGAACACAAAACCATTTGTCTTGAATATACACATCCTGATTCTTTAAGAAGGTTGACGGGAGAACAAACTGCATTATTTGAAATTTATGTAGAAGATGAATTAGCGGAATTGATCGTTTCCAGAATATTAGAACAAAAAAATATTCGAAGATTCTGTGCCATAATAAAATATGGTTCAATTAATAATGCTTTTACTCTTTTAGCAGGTTTGAAACTCAAAGGTGAAAACATGAAAGATAAACTAGTTATTTTAGACGGTGATCTGTATAAAACAAGGGAAGTTCGGAAAATTCAAATTCAAAAACACTTAACAGGGACGAAACCTTCTAACGAAGAAAAAATAGTTGATTCGTTGGATTGCATACGGCAATTTGTTCTTGAAGATGAATTTTCACCTGAAGAATTTTTGCATTCAACACTTCAACGTATAAATGATGGGTCGGAAGTTGTGGAAGCAGCTAAATCAATACGAGTGGTAATAAATAAACATGACTACATCAATCAAATTTTTAACCAGTTAGGATATACCAACAAAACACTTGCGTTAAAATCAACTGTAGATAAATTCTCAGAAAGTGAAGTTTGGAATCCATACACAAAAGAGGTGTCTGACTGGTTGGACAAGAAAATCGAAGAAAAAAAGTTAACATAGAAATTATACGATGATAAATTTTCAAAATACTAGTTTTCCCCCAAGTCTCCTTCATAGAATCGAGGCGGTGATTTCTAATCAAGTTATAAGTGAATAATTTATGAGTAAGAAAGATAATATAAGTTTAAATGACGTTATAGTTTTTAAACCTTCTAAAGGAGAAGAAGAGTTTGAAGTAATTTTAGATGCAAATACAGAAACCGTTTGGCTTTCTGAGGAGCAAATTTGTTTACTATTTGGAAAGGTAAGAAGAACAATTGGTGGACATATAAAAAACATTTACGATTCTGAGGAACTTCAGAAAGCATCAACTTGGCGGGAATCTCGCCAAGTTCAAAAAGAAGGTAACAGAGAAGTTGCGCGGAACATTGCATTATACAATTTAGATTTGATAATTTCTGTAGGATATCGCGTTAATTCTAAGTTGGGTATTGAATTCAGACGATGGGCAACTCAAAAATTAAAGGAATACCTCATAAAAGGTTATGTATTGAATATTGAAAGTTTAAAAAAACAAGAGCTTGCAATCAATAATTTAAAACAGGAAATAGATTTTTTAAATGATCAACTAATTTCTTATCAAAACTCAATCACTGACGGGGTATTAAAAATTATTGAGTTTTATTCAAATACTTTTCAATTACTAAATAGATTCGATAATGACTCTTTATCATCAGAAGGATTAAAAAATTTGACTTATAATATCAATTATGATGAAGTTAAAAATGCAATTAGCAAATTGAAGCAAAATCTAATTGAAAAAGGCGAAGCTAGTAACCTCTTTGGAAACGAAAAAGACGACTCATTTAAAGGAATATTGGGAAGTATTTCACAAACAGTATTTGGTCAATTGGCTTATCCAACAATCGAAGAACAAGCTGCCCAGCTACTTTACTCAATAATCAAGGGGCATCCTTTTAGCGATGGAAACAAAAGGATTGGTTCCTTTGTGTTCGTTTGGTTTTTAGCACAAAATAATTATGGTTATAAAAAGGATAAAAGTCTAAAAATATCTGATAATGTATTGACTGTTTTGGCTTTAGCAGTTGCACAAAGTAATCCCAATCAGAGAGAAATTTTTCTTAAATTAATTATCAATATGTTAAAAAATAATTAAATGCAATTCAAAAACTTTAACTCCCTCCCAAAACGACTTCAAACCAAAATTGAAGCGGTAAGACAAGAAAGCGAAGAATACGCAGCCGATGAACTTGTCGAATTAGGTGAAGAAATCCTATCACAACTGGCTGCTATGGGCATTGCTGCATATTTGCAACAACCCAAACAGAAAGAAGTCTTCAATGACTTTCTGATTTCCTTGTTTTTGTCAAATGGACATGCCTATAACGCGGGACCATTGTATCGTTGGGCAGCGAATATGATCAAAGATGCAGAAGGGCCATTAGTTGATTTGTTGAAGCCCTTTTTCTGGCAAGATAAGGAAGGTAAAAAAGTCTTGAATGAGAAAATACATCATTTGGCGAGTCTGCGAAATGCGGTTATGCATGGTTTTTTTGTACTACCACCTGAACGCAACCGGGAAGAGGCTACAAAAATGGAGGCAATTCTTGATGATATTACAAAGGCCAAATTATTCCAAACCTCATTCGGTAAATTTCATTTTATCAACCAAAATGGATTCAACGGACAATGGAATATTACCCATGTAGAATCTTGGGACTTATTTGACAATAGGTTTGCTTTTGGGAAATTGGCTGAACGTGTTGCTCATGAGTACGCTCCAAGTTTTCGAGAGGAAGAAGATCAATTTGCTGACAAGTTAATCACTAAAATCGATGGACTACATGAAGATGTAAATCAATTGCTTGAAAAAGGAAAGGGAGCAATGATTAGTTGGTATCGACCAGGAAGTGAATTAGGTGTATCTGCATATAGAATGCACATTCAACTGCTAAATAAAGAGAGGTACTTTCCGATCTATTATGCTTTACATCCAAAAGGGGCAACATTCACCGCATCCTTTTTGGAACAGGAATTAGGCAAAGGACTCTATCTACTAACATCAGATGATAAAGCATTGAAAGATCCATTCAAGTTTTTAAAAACACAAAAAGGTAAACTCGCTAAAAAACCTTTAATTGTCTTGCATGATTTGCATTTAGCTTTATTTAGTCCAAATCATTTAACTAGTCTGTTTAATACTTTTTATGACTTAGATGTACCGGTTTTGGCAACGTCTTGGCATTATCCATACTTGAAAAGATTCTTTAATGTTCAATTTGAAACACTCGAAAAAATACCGGCTTCACTGGATCAAGTCGAATTTTCTTTTGAGAACTACCTCAGATTCAAAGGACCAAGTGGTGACCAGAAATCAGAAATCGAAGATTATGAATTATTGAAAAAGATTGTTTTTGAAATTCATCAACAACTACAAAATAATATGCGAGTTGTTGCCAGACGATTCGCTGATAAAAATAAGTATCCTATTGAATTCGTTCACGAAGCCTTTGGAATTTTGAGTCCATTTTATCAATTGGAAAATGAATCATTTCAAGAAGATGAGATTGATGAACTTTATGGTTTCCCTAAAACCATCGAGGAGAGTTCAAGAATTTTTCTAACTTTAGGAAGACGCGATGTGAAGCTAGAGTATCGACATAAGATATTATCAAATTCAAAATTATAAACTATGAACCCAATTCAAAAATACCACGATCGCTATTTACTAATAAAATCAGAAAAAGAAATTCAAAGAGATGAAGAGATAATTCGCTCACTTATTGAAAATGATCCAGTTGGATTAAATAACTTTTTCATGGCAGCTTTGGGAATGAGTACGCTAATTTTACGATTTGGTGCGGTAATTCAATTATGTCAAAAAATTGAATGCCTTGATGATAAAGGCGATGCTCTTTTTATGAAACAAATATTAGATAATCTGCGAGAAAGTTTACCATCAGATACAAGTTGGAAGAATTTATGGGCTCTTTCTGCAGAGGATGAAACTTGGCTTAAGCCCATTACAAAACAAAAAAATGACGAGGCGTTATTGAGCAGATTCATTACTTTTCGCAATCGTTATGTTCATCAGCTTATTCGTCTGGAAGAACCTTTTTTAAAACAAATAATCACAGCCATCGATATTTTGGATGAAATGGTTGCGTTAAATTCTCTTTTTTCAAATGGAAATTTAGTACTAGTTGATGGGAAATTTTCATGGAATCAAAATGGAAAGAAAATTTCTTTATACCCATATGTTCAACCTGGTATAAATGAGCAAGAGCCTTATATTTTTCAAGGACTATATGAAAATAAGACGCAAGCTCATTTATTGAATTTAGAATTTGGAAACGAAAACAAACAAGCGGCAAGTGATCATCTCGAACCAATTTTTGAGCCAATAAAGGAAGCAATTAGAGGTGGAGCTGGTCAAGTATTTGATCATTCAGAGAGAATCTCTTACTATCAATCTTGTTTTGTTGGTCGCGATAAAGAAAAGGCAGCTATACTTGATTTCTGTAATTCTGAATTTGAGGAAAATATTCTCTGTGTAAAATCACCAGCAGGAATGGGAAAAGGTGCCCTTATAGCAGATGTAATTGAACAATTAAAGAATGACAAAACGCAGGTATTATATCATTTTTGTGGAGCGGGAATTCAAAATAGTTTACATGCAACTTTATACCATTTTATTCTGCAAGGGAAACGAGGCCAATTTTGGGAAGTTTCAGATGAAACTATTCAGCGAAAATTAGAAAGACTACCTTCAAAATATATAGATGTTATTCATCTATTTCAAAATTTATTATCAGATAATCTAAAATTTCAAAAGAATAATTTGTCCGGCAATTTGGTAGTGCTAATTGATGGACTTGATGAAGCCCAAGTAGCTTATTCTCAACTCAAAATCTCTGATTGGTTTTACACCTACAACGAAAAAGAAGAACCTGAAGAAGATTGGCGCAGTGCATCAAATATCCGCTGGATTTTTACTTATCGTTGTGAAGAGGACGGAAAAGAATCATTTTATCAGTTTCCTAAAATGAATGAATTGGCAGAAGTTTCTATTCTTCAACCCTTAAGGGGATTGTCACCAGTAGCTGTTGATGAAGCATTTAAGTCATTTTTAGTATCGGATGAATTTAAATATGCCGTTGTGGAAAAAGCGACGATTTAACCTATCCAGGTTCCTTTCGATTCCAAACAAATCCATTTTCCTTCGCTTAGGTTCCAGGTCTCTTTTCGTCCTGAACCCATTCGAGGCAAAAGTGAATGATCAACATAAACGGTGCGGATTTCTTCAGTTCCTATTGGAATAGTCAAACGGTTTCCAAAATGACTAATACGCTTGATCACGAATGATTCTTGCAATAATAATTCAGCTTTCACTTGAGAATTGATTCGCCATGTTTCCAAGTGAATATTCGGTGTTTGGTATAAAACAATGTCAAAATTCGGAATCTTATCCTGCTCGAAAAAGGAAAGATTGGCTTCGAAAAGTGCATCAAAAAACAAGGAGTCCCTTTGATAAAAAGGTAGTGTATTTAAAATTGCTTTAATCATACTTTTACCATTTTAACTGAAATCCAAGATTCAAATTATAATAATAAGAATCAATAGGCAAGGGACGATAGTCATCGAAGTTGTGATCATAATGTATTTTCACGCCTAAATATCGGTTTATTTCAAAGAAAAGATTCATATCAAAAAACCACCTTGGATTCATAAAATGTTGAAATTTATCATTCATGGGGAATTGGACAAATGTACTTGCACTAAAATCAATTCCCTTTTTTAACTGAATTGCTGTCTTAGCAGAAACATTAAGTCTTGGAATTTGTCTATTAATAATTTGCAAGTTCTGATTATCAAAACCAAAGCTGGTCATTGTTGGATTCCATTTCTCAACTTCATAAAATGCACCAACGCTCATGTAAAAGTCGTCTTTTTTATCTTCCCAAAACCGAAAACGAGCATTGCAACCTGCCAAAACGCGATTCTGCATCCCTAATATTCCATTCCATTGATATTGGGCAAAATAATCGGGTGCAACTCTTCTCTTGTCATTATCTCGCAATCTTAACTGAAAGTATCCGTTATTTTCTAATGTAGATTTACCATTGATTGACACATCTGTTTGTCCTAAAAAAATTGCTACTTTATCTTTTTTTAGAAATAAATCAATTTCCATCTGATTGGCAAATTCAAGTAAATTCTTCTTTTGTTTGTCACTACTAAAATTCACATTGTAGGAAAAAGCGAGTTTTCTTTTCAAAGAATCTTGTCCATTTTCTCTATCTACATTCAAAATTTGAGTAAATCCCAAGAAAGAATTTAAAAAGATAAGGCCTAATAATAATCTAAACATTCTATGTGGTTTTAATAAAAATATGTTTCCGCCAAAAATCTAATGAAATTTGATTATTACCTTTTGAATGGTCTTCAGCAGGAAAAGAGGGAGCATAAATCCCTGGATATAGTGTTACAAGATTATGACTTGTAGCATCTATAATTACAACAATCTGATTGGTTTGAGGTAAATTATCCATTTGAATTACGCCTACATTAAAATTACCTCTTTCTTCTAAATAGATGTTTTTTCTCTCTTCAGGAATAATTTGCATTATTTCAATCAAGGAATCAGTTCCAATAGAAAAAGAAAATTGAAAAATTAATGCAATCCTCCCGTTTTCCTGAAAGACAGTTTTTTGATGGCTTATTTGATTAAGTATCTCTACAAGTTCAACGGGATTTGCTACAAAATCTTCATTAAATTTTGAGCCAATAATCGATAATCTGCCCAAAATTTCTGTTTGTGAATAACCTAATCTCTTTAGTTTTTCTTCAAATTGAGAATCAATACTCTTGAAATGTCGAATATTATAAATTAAAGAATCCTCAGTAATATTAATATTTATCGCTTCTTCCACTTTCTTAGAACTTGTTTTTTCTTCTCTGGAAATAAATACAGGAGCACTGAAATCGCAATCGAAACAGCAATTAAAATTGATAGTGAATAAAAAAGTGCCGAGTTCAAATTCAACTTAATTCTTGTAGATTCGAGCACATTTAAAACAGGACTAATGCTGCTGATTGAAGTCATCGCACCAACAATACCAAGTAATAAGTTAGATCGTTTTTGTTGATCTTCTTGTATTGCCTGTGAAATTCGATTTATCCGTTCCTGAAACTTCTTTAATTCATCTTCAATTTGAAGACTTTTTCTGTGCTTATGAAAAATTAAATTTGGTAAGAAATTATAGGAAATATGGCTCACTTGGTAAGTATTTAAAAACGATTCAAAAGCATCCCTTACTTTTAGTGAATCTTCATTCATATCCAAATTGTAGCGATATAAATTATACTTAATAAAAAGGTTGTATAAATAGATTCTAAAATAAGTTTCTGTCCAAGTTTTACGTTTAAATCTTCTAGCGTCATCATTCAAAAGATTGTAACCAACAACAGTAAATGTATCAAACAATGGAAGAATTGTGTAATTATTAAAAACAGATATTCTATCATTTAATAAATGATTAAAATAAGAATTACTTGGAGTAAAAGATAAATCTCCACCTGCAGTGTTGATAGGACTTACACAACCAAGATCATAAAGTAATTCATCTCTAACTTTGGAATCTTTCAACTCATCTATTTCCACAAAATCAACCAAAGTAAATAGTTTAAATTTAGACCCTGAAAATCCATCAGTATGAATAACATCATTTAAATCATTAGATTTGATTTTTATGCCATTAAGACAATTTGTTTCGATCCAATTTACCCAAGTAAATTTTGTGTTTTCGACTAAGATTTCTTTGTTAAATTCTCGTGCACAAAAAATTAAATCTGCAATTTGTTCAAGATTGTTTTTTGACGGTATTAACTCAATAGAAAAGAAATGCAAGTTATTTGGAAATAAAATGAGTTCCACTTTTCCAATTTCAGCCGGAATGGTAACAATTGTATTATTAATATTATCTTGACCTTTAATAAAGTTCAACGATTGATTAAAATCTTTAACTAAAATGGTTGAACTAGTTTCATTCTCTTTAAAAAACAACAAATCTCGAAATTCTGGATACCAATAGTCTTTGTAGAACTTTTTGGAATCGTCTGTAAGTTGTTCTTTAGAATATCCAAATTTCAATAATTCATTTGCAAGTTTTAGATGTTTCTTTGATTCAAAAACACCTACTATTCTGATAATTGAGTCATTTACTTCAAATTTTAATTTGTCCATTTGGATTACTTTTTAGGAATTCGAGAATTAATTGATATAAAATTAGTTTTTTATTTTGTTTTTGGGGAAAAGTGCTTTTAATCTAGTTGCAAAATTTAAAGTTTCACTTTTGTAAATTAATTATTAATTTAAAAATTTCTAAAAAAATTATTCAGAATTACATCCATCAAAGTGCATTTTGTATTCTTGACAATACAAAAAATGAATTAATTAGTATTTTGAAAAATACAAAATTTAGATTGGAAATTTAATCTGCAATTATTAAATAAATTGTTAGATTTGGTTTACAGTTGGTTTACCTGACTAAAAAACGAAGAGGTGAAAATCAAATTTATGCGGTTTAAAAATTTTTGTTTTTGATAGTGCGTTTTTATCTTTAAAAATTAAACCTGAAAAAAATATTTGACACATTTTAATGAGCAGACTCAGGCGAAATGTTATTGGTAAGTTAAAAACCAACAACCTACAGATAAATATTAAAAAAAATGACAAACAAATATTCAAGCACTTATCCTGCAAAAGAACGTGCAAGTTTCGAGAATTTCATCTCTGTCGATACAAATACAACAGCAAAATCAACTGCAATTGAATTTGCTCTATCACTGACTCCGTATAATGTGCTAGGCATTTCCAGTACAATTGGAAATGGTGCAACACATCTTGCTTTAGCTATCCTAAAAAAAATTGAAGGCAACGAAAGGGGAAAGGAAGTATTTTATTCAAGCTTTGAAAGATTGATTTCCAATAACTCTAAAAATAATGAATTGACAATATTTAATAAAGAATTCTTAAATAGCAAATCCTTGATTCTTATCGATAGTTTTTACGAAAGCTCAAATAAGGAAATCAGTAATAAGATCGTTGATGTTCTCAAAAATGTAAATACGAAAATAATTTTCACGTATAACGAAGGAACAAAAGTTCCAATAGTTCAAAAAGAGATAAACATCTCTAGGCCATCAGTGATAGAAAAGGAAATAATCATTAACCAAATACTCAAGTCTGAAAAAATGGATTTGTGTTTAGAATCTATCAATTACATTGGAGGTCTTAGTAATTTAAGTGTAAGAGAAATTGAAGGGTTGATAATATCCATTTTTGCGAAAAGGACATTAGGGGATACTACCCCTGATATTCAAATCGTGAATAATTTACTGAATAGATTCATAAATAACAATTGAGTTCTGAAACCTTTATTAACCAGCCCATATCAGCGGGTAAGCATCATTGCCTTGAGCACCAACGAGCCAAATATCGGAAACATAAGAGAAACCTTTTTTCTGAATCAATTAAGTGAGCAGCATCTGGTAACATATCATGATCGAGCAGATTTTACGGTAAACGAAAAGTATGTCTTTGAAATAGGCGGAAAAAATAAAACTAGATCACAAATTCAGGGAATAGAAAACGCCTATATTGTGCAGGATGACATTGCTTTTGGTATTGAAAACACGATCCCTTTGTGGCTTTTTGGAATGTTGTACTGAATTTTTATCATTTGAAGTTTGTGAGCAATAATTTAGGTCTAATTGAAGATACGGAAGAGAATTTTCATCTTAATTCTGTCAATAATTGATCCTTTAACAATTCAAAAGCTTGGGTAAGTTTCCCCTACCATCTGGGAAACTCCAATATTTAGTGTTTTAGTGTATTCAGTAACTGTAAAACATTGCTTTTCGAAAAATATATTTATTTACACTCTAACGATTTTTTTTACCTAAGTCACATTTTTTCGGATAATATTTTATATCATTGTACTTAATTAATTTGTTAGTAATGTTTTTACGTTTAACTCTCCTACTAAGTATTTTATTTTTTATTTCATGTCGAGATAGAAAGCCAAAAATCGAAGTTAATAAATCTACATCAGAAAAAGAAGTTAGTACTATAATACCTAATCTCAAAATTTATATTGAAGACGGCATTAGTATGCATGGTTTCTTTGAAAAAAAATCGAATTTCACAACAGACATTGCAAAATTGTTTTCAAATTTTCCACAAATCAATAAAATTAATTTCAATTTAATTTCTGGTGATGATTTAAATGTTAAGAGTATCACTACAGATAAGTTTAGTTTAATTAAGAAAATAGATAATATTGATCTTGAAAAAAGAAATTTTGAAGGGACTGATTATCCTGCGATGTTAAATAAGGTAATAACTGAATCAAATGGCAATACAATTTCAGTTTTTGTTTCCGACTTTATTCATGCCACAGACAAAGGCTTATCCAATGATAATGCTGAAACTCAGATATTCCAAATACTCAATGATAAAAAAACTAAAACTAGAAATTTTTCTATTGCAATTCTAAAATTCAGTTCAATTTTTGATGGTTATTTTAGTTATGTTTCAGATTATAATAAAATCATTAAGGGTCCTAAAAAGATTGATACTATTAAACCATATTATGTTTGGTTTTTTGGTGACAATGATGCGATTGAAAAACTAAATTTAAATCACCGTAGTTTAGGGGATTTAAATTTCAAAGGCTTTGAAGATTTCTCCATTTACAATGAAAAAAGATATGATATTATTGATAATCCCATAAATTGGACAATACTGCAATTCACGAATTCAATTGGCACCTTCAGGCCTTCTAGAGACAGTAAAACAAATGAAGGAATTCTTGATATTGTTGATGTGAAACCTGATAGAGAAACAGATGAATTTCAAATTTGTATAGGAATTGATTTATCAAAAATACCAGTTTCAGATGAGTACAAATTAGATACTAGCAACTTTGAAATTGTTTCTAATGGTTTTAAAATTGAACAAATTTCCCAGTTGAATGGCAATAATTTTGAATTTAATGGTGTACCTTCTAAAGTTGACAGTAAAGACTTAAATGCATTTTCAAAAGTAAAACCAACGCATTTATTATTTTTGAAATCTAATCTAAAAATTGTTGATAATATTGAAATTTCATTTAGAAGAAAAATTTCACCAATTCTTATCCAAAGTAATTCAGATGATGAAAGTAAATTAAAGAATTTGATGACTTATGGATTTCGAAATTTTACTGAAGCAATTAAAAGGAGTTTTCCATCCTACACTGATAATTCATTCTATTTCACCAAAAAAATAAACGTTGAAAACAAGAAGGGTGGTGTTTCTTGGATAGGTATCCTTATTTTTTTAGTTGTAGTAGTAATAATAGTTTTTGTAGTAGTTAAAATTAAAAGGTAAACATTTATGAAAGATTTTTTTGCGGAAATCCAAGAGTTATTTGGACTAATATATTTTCAAGGATTGTCGAACGATTTGCACAACAATAATGTAAATTTCAGTATATCACTGTTCCTGTTTTTATTTACTTTCGTTTGGATTGTTGCATATTATTATATACTTAAATCTCCGAAATGGGGTACAATTTTGCGATGGTCACTTTGGGTATTTGTTGGTTGTAGCATTAACTTTATTGCATCCTATTTAATTGCATACAATGAGATGTCTTATTACTATGTAGTTACATTAAATCAAGACTTACCTTATTCTAACGAATTCATAGGTATTGGCCTTTCAAATTTTATTTCGAGTTTAATACTGTCGATCATTTACTCTTTTTTATTAAAATGGAAAAGTGTTAATTGTTCCAAAATACCTTTTTGATTATGTCTAAATTATTTGTTTTCGCAATCGGAGGAACTGGTTCTCGAGTTCTAAAATCCTTATCATTCCTAATGGCATCTGGTGCAAAGTTGAATGTTTCCACAGTTGTTCCTATTATTATTGACCCAGATGCTGCAAATGGTGATGTAACAAGAACAATTGACATTTTAAAAACGTATCAGAAAATCAGAAAAGAATTACCTCATATTGATAGTTTAGATGAATCTTTTTTTAAGCCTGAATTACGAGATATAACTCAAAATTTTAAGTTAAATATTCAGAACTCTGATAAGAAATTCAAAGAATTCATCGATTATTCTAATCTTGATACAAATAATCAAGCTCTTGTAAGTATGTTATTCAGTGATTTAAATCTAGATTCAAAAATGGATGTTGGATTTAAAGGAAATCCGAATATTGGAAGTGTTGTTTTAAATCAGTTTCAAAATTCAAAAGATTATTTAGATTTTCAGTCTTCCTTTGAACAAGGTGATAAAATTTTCATAATTAGTTCTATTTTTGGTGGTACTGGTGCTGCAGGATTTCCATTGTTGTTAAAAAATCTTCGTTCTCCAAAAGATGGCACTCCGAATGCAGCTTTATTGAAATCTTGTCCAATTGGTGCTATTTCGGTGCTTCCATATTTTGGTGTAAAACCAAATGAAGATAGTAGTATTGATAAATCTACTTTCATTTCTAAGACAAAAGCAGCCTTGAATTATTACGAACATAACGTTACGAATGGCTCAATCAATAACATGTATTATGTTGGAGATGATATTAGTAAAGATTATGAAAATGTTGAAGGTAATTCCGGTCAAAAGAACGATGCTCATTTTGTGGAAATAATTTCAGCCTTGGCTATTTTAGACTTTGCAAATCAAACTGACTACTCTGTGCCGTTAGTAAAAGAATTTGGTATTGAACGAGATGCTGACTCTCTTACATTTAATGATTTATCTGACAAATCTAAAAAAATATTATTTAGACCCTTGACTCAATATTTTTATTTCAATTTGTTTCTAAATAAAGAACTTAAAAAAACTAATACACTCGCTTATGGCATAATTGAGCCAAAAATTGATGATGCCTTCTTGTCATCGGATTTTTATAATGCACTATGTAAATTTAATTCACTTTTTGAAGAATGGCTAACGGAGTTAAAAAATAACAGAAGAGGTTTTAACCCGTTTGAATTAAATCCATCAACTAATGAAATTTTTACGTATGTCAATAATATTTCACCAAGCAAAGATGGCTTATTCAAAAACAAAAACTATGACAAATATATTGTTGAACTGAATAAGCAAAAGCACATACTAAATAAGCAAATTGCTGAAACGAATCAAAATTTCATTTCCTTGTTTTTTGATGTTACAAGCAAATTAATCACTGAAAAATTTAATCAATAGCCATGGCAAAAGTATTTAGATTTCATGACGGTACAGCATTAAAAGATTGGCAGAATTCTTCGGCTTTGAATGAAACCAATATTAATGCGATTAAGGATCCTGAGGGTGCTACAGCAAAAAAGCAAATCACTTCAATTCCAAGTCCTTTTGCACGAATTGACCTAGTAAGAACAGCGTTCAAAACAATTTGTAACTCTAAAGAATTAGAAGGGAAAACTATATTTCATAAAATGGTTTCCGATGCATTTGATGTTGGTCAATTGTTTTTTGATTATGAAAAACATTCGGAGAAAATTTCAATCATTGCATGGGATAGTAGAACCGATTTATCAAATTTAGTTAATTCGACTAATCCATCACATAAGGTTTTAGGGGAAACGATTAGACTTTACCTGGAGCAAGATGCCGATGTTTATAATTTTAATGATTTAAATAGAATTTTCTTAATCAACTACAAGCAAGGTCCAAAACCAATAAACATTATTGGGGGCACATCCCCATCCTCTCTGTTTTTTACAAGTGCTAACAACTTAGATTATACAAATATTCAATCCGAAAATGATAAATTTTTCGACAATGAATTTTGTCCTTTGTTTAAAAGAGATAAAGAGTTTATAAAATTTATTTATGCACTTAAAAATCAAATTCCAAATTTCTCAAGTAAATTTTCCTTTGTCAATGAATATTTAGAGTTGACATATTCCAAGTTAGATTTGCAATTCCGAGAACAATTAAGTCATGCAAATCTTGATTCATGGTATGAAAATTTAAAAGTTTTAAATATTGATGATTCTCATAATGCCGTTGAAATAATTGGTTTTCCTATTAAAATGAAAGCAAATTCAACAGAATTAATTGAAGAAACAAGTGATTTTTGCATAGCACCGACAGCAAATAATTATGCTGGACTGAAACCATTGGTTTTACCAAATGATATTTTTAATGAATCCCTTACATATACAACTGGTTTCTGGGACTTAAACTACAAAGCTCCATATTACGATAAAAATCAAATAAAAGAACGCAGATTACCAATTGTCAATGATAAATATCCTTATGTAACGATTTCCGACTTTTTAGAGCCAGTTTTAATTCGTACAATATTACCAGTTAACAGCAGCTTTTTCTTTGATGGTAACATTGATAAACCAGAAAATGGGTATTTATTGCCAATTAAGCCAATGTTTTTTGATTATTTTAATGTTGATGATTTATCAAAAAATCACAGAGATGGATCTAAGTTCTTTGAATTAAAATTACTTTCAAATAGATCAATTGAATGCATTATAAGAATACCTATCAAAAATGAAAAATACATAATTTTCAAAAGAACATATAACAACCCAGTTAATTTAAATTCAATTCCAACTTTTAACGAATCGAATAATACTGGTATCATATTAGAAAACTTATTCACTGTTGGTTTATTTCCTTTCGTTAAATACCCTGAAAATGTGCAACCTGATTATCGCGTGGCTTTATATGAAGCAGATTACGTTTCTATCTTTGAACAAAATAAATATGCACTGACGTTTTTCAAGAATGACAATTCAAAAATTGAAAATGTCCACAATAGTATAAAAAGGATTAAGTCGGAAGATGCTGTTTCATCAAATACATATATTCTAAAAGAAAATTTCAATTATTTACAAGTTGCAAATGATTTTGGTAAAGGGATTTTCATTCCTCTATTTAAAAGTAATTCTGGGACTTCACAATTTACATTTGCAATTGATTTTGGTACTTCAAATACTCATATAGAATACAGGGTTGATCAAGGAACACCAAAACCATTTGAAATTGATAAAAGTGAAATTCAATTTGCAAAAACCCACAGATATGACGATAATTCTTTGTCAAAAGCAAATATTCCAATTCTAAAATATATTTTAGAATTTATGAATCAAGATTTTATTCCGGAAATTATTGGAAAAGATTTTGAATTTTCCTTTCCAACAAGATCTGCAGTGCTTCATCGTCAAAATTTAGACTTTAGTAAACCTACTTTTAGTTTTGCAGATATAAGTATACCTCTGACTTATGAAAAATACGCGTATAGTAAAAATTTGAAAGCAATCACAAACTTAAAATGGTCGGCAAATACTCTAAAAAATGAAAAAATAATAAATCATTATTTTGAAAAATTGTTACTCTTGATTCGAACAAAAATTTTACTTAACAATGGAAGTTTAGATTCAACAAAAATTATTTGGTTTTTTCCCTCAAGCATGTCCCTTCATCAACAAAACAGCTTAGAGGAAAAATGGTCAGCTAATGTTTCTAACTATATTGGATCCAAGGCAAAAATTCATAAAGTTTGTGAAAGTCTTGCACCTTTTTATTGGTACACATATGAAGGTGGCAAAACTGTTTTAACAAAACCTGCTGTAGCTATTGATCTGGGCGGCGGTACAACTGATGTGGTAATTTATGAAAACAATAAGCCAAACCTTTTGACTTCTTTTAAGTTTGCTGGAAACACTATATTTGGTGATAATTATGGGAGAAATTTGGTAATAAATGGATTTGTTAATAAATATTACAGTAGATATATAGAATTACTTCAGATTAATGATTGTAACGAAGAGAAAGATGCCTTAACTCAAATAAAAGAAAATGGTAATTCCGTTGATATAATCAATGCGCTATTTCGCTTGCAAACAAACCATAAATTAACTTCTCAAAATAAACATTTTAA
Organism: Chryseobacterium gleum; assembly: GCA_945897805.1. GTDB lineage: Bacteria > Bacteroidota > Bacteroidia > Flavobacteriales_D > Crocinitomicaceae > JAQVCM01. The sequence goes on along the minus strand of CAMDFX010000004.1, from coordinate 84,978 downwards.
TTTCATAGATGATTTAAAAAGAGATAATGATTTCAAGATAATATTCTTAATTTTTTATGGCGCAATTGTATATCACATTGCTAAAACAATGAAAGCAAAAGAATTAAAATCTCCGAGTGATATTACCTTTAGTGGCACAGCATCTAAGTTAATTACAATATTAGATTCATCAGATAAAACAACAACTTTTTCTAAGTTTGTCAATCATATTTTTTCAATGTTTTATGATGATTCTAATGTTACAGTCACTTTGCCTCTGAATCCTAAAGAGTTGACTTGTAAAGGTGGTTTGTACATGGACACAGATCATCTTGTGGATCCTGATGATATAAAAACAATTTTCACGGGTGACAAAGTATTATCTAAAGAATCAAATATTACTTACACAGAAATAGATGAGTCATTTATTTCAAAAACACATGAAGAATTTCAGTGTTTCATGAATGATTTTTATAATCTTAATAGTAAAATTTCATTCAATGAACTATTTGGAATAAATAATGATGTTGTCGATTTTAGCAAAGAATATATTTCACAAAATTCTGAAAATAGTTTAAGAAGAGGCTTGTTAGAAAAAGAAAGTGAATTAGGATCTTCTTTTAAAACGGATAAAATAACTGAAACACTTTCTTTTTATCCTTTAGCAGGTGTTTTAAGTGGTCTTGCATTCGAATTACATAATAACTTTGGTCACCATGAAAATGAAAATTAGTATTGTAGCATTTCTACTTTTTTCTTCATCGGTAAGTTTTGCTCAAGACACTAATAATGATGTATCTTCTAACTATTTCGGTTTGGCAAATATTATTATCATTTGTTTACTAGCAATCACGATTATTTTATTAACTATATTCGGAAGGAAATCAACACTCATAGTCAAAAAATCACCTGGAAAATTAGAAAATAATGAAAAAAGTAAAAATAGCTTTAATAAGAACACCATTCACCAAGATAAATCTCAAGAATATAAAAGTAAAATAAAGCACTTAGAGCAGGAACTAGAAGGATTAAAAAGAAGAATGGCATCAGAGAATAAAGCAAAAACAGATTTAGAAACTTTAATCTCGAATCTAAAAACTGAAAAAAGTGAAATTTTAGCCAATCAAATAATTGAACAAAATAGATCTCAAGAGCATACAGGGAAAATAGCTGAATTAGAGAAAGAGCTAGAAGATTGTCAAAAAAGAATGACTTCAGAGAGTAATGCAAACTTAGATTTAGAAACTATTCCTGCGGAACAAAAGACTGAAGATATTGAAATTTTAAAGATCGAAAGTAATAAATCATTTTATTTTAGACAACCCACAAATGATGGACATTTTAATAATGATTTAAGAATTGAAAATTTTGAACCTTCAATTTCAATGTTCAAATTAACACTAATTTCAGAAAAAAAAGCAAACTTTGAGTATTGTGGAGATAAAATGATGTCAAAATTAATTTCTAATAATCCTAACACCCATTTAGGTTTAGTTTGTGATTTTATCAATACCAGCGATAGCTTTAACTCAATTATTGAAAATCAATCAAAAGGGGAAGTTGAACTTAGAAGTGACATTTGGGTTGTTACCCTAAAAGCAAAAATTAAATTCAGTTAATATGTTACATACAATTATAATTTGGGCAACTGTCTCAATAATAATAGGCTTGCAAGTAAAAATATTTTGGGAAACAAGAAATAAAATAAAGTCATATGAATCAATAATGAGAAACCCCCAAAGTTTTAAAACTTACAAAATATATATTTCTGCAAAGGAAATTGAAACAATTGATTCACAACATATTTTAGATAACATTAGCCATTATTCAAAAAACCCCGACCATACATCACTCGATGCAATTGATTCTTTTCAACAAGAACGTGACTCAAGCGTTTTTCAAAGTGCAATCTCATTTGATGATTTTGAAAATCCTCAAGGTTTAGATGAAGGTGAATGAAGTATCGAACATCTAAATGAAAATGTGAACATTAAATAATAATTTGACTGTGAGTAAAAAAGATATATTTTATGAAATTACGATTATAGAAAATGAAACGACTTCAAATCCTATAAAACAAAATATTGTCAATTCTATCAATACCTATTTGATAAGAAACAAGGGTGCTGTTAGTGATTTCAATTTAATAAAAGATGTAGTTGATAGGCATATTGATTCTGAGGATGAAGAAATAAATAACAAATTATCCATTCCCTTATATTTAGGATTAGTTGGTACCATGCTAGGTATAATTTTTGGATTATTTTTTCTTCCAGCAATTACAGTGATAGGTTCAAATACTGATGGAATAAATTCACTATTGTCAAGTGTTAAAATCGCTATGATTGCGAGTGCAATAGGCTTATGTTTAACAATTTACACTTCCGGCTATCTTTACAAGGGAGCAAAACAAAAAGTCGAAGAATTAAAAAATAAATTCTATACTTTTATCCAATCTCAATTATTACCTAAACTTTCTGCAAATACTGCTTCAAGTCTTTATACTCTTCAAAATAATTTATTAAAATTCAATGATGATTTTAAAGGCAACATGACTGGTTTTAAATCGATTTTGAAAGACGTTCACCTAACATTAGGAAGTCAGGTTGAATTAATTAATGAATTAAAAAAAGTTGATGTTGCAACACTTGCAAAAGCAAATGTAACAGTATTGAAAGAATTAAGACATTCAGTTACAGAATTTGAAAAGTTCTCTGAATATATGAATAACATGAATGCTTTTTTAGCAAACATTAAAAATTTAAACTATTCAGTTAATGAGCAGTTGCAGCTAGTAGGCAATATCTCTGAAATTGTCTTAAGCCTAAAAGAAAATGCAGCAAATCAGATATTGTTAACAAGATTTCTAGCAGAGCATTTTAAAGTTTCAGAATCTCGTGAACAGGCTTTTTCTGATGCAATTGGGAAATTTGACAGTTCCATTAATGAAATGTTAGAAAAATTAAAAATTACTTTTGCTAAAAGAACCCAAGAATTTAGTGATTTGGATGTTCAGTTAAATGTTGGTTTTAAGACAATGTTTGAAGATATCAGAAAAACAACAACTAAATTATTTGATGATGAAAAGGCTAATATTAAAGAAATAAGAACAGATGTTAAGCAAATTTATGAATTAAAAAATGAAATATCTAAACTTGTAAATGTATTGAATGAACGAACACGAAAAATTGAAAATATCTCCGGATCATCTCCTACTCCTTATGAAATTCCAAAATATTTCAAATATTTAATAATAACTTTTTTATCCTTGGGTATTATTTCATTTATAGCCTATTTGTCATTTCTAATTAAATTTTAAATGTCGAAGAAAAAAAATGATTTCTTTTGGGCAAGCTATGCAGACATGATGACAAGTTTATTCTTTATCATGCTAGTTTTATTTGTTTTGATAATTATTGTTCTGAATAAAAAGCAGGTTCAAACCGAATTAGACTTAGCAAACTACAAGAAAAAAGTAGAGGTTTTCGATTTAGTAGATGAAAATATTAAACCTTTAAAAAATGACACTTTGCTTTTTGAATATGAACAAAAATATAAAAGATTTAAATTGGCATTTGATGTAAAGTTCATTGAAGATAAAGATAATTTAAATGATAAAAATCAAATTTATAATGCAGAATATACGCATAATAAAATTGATAGTGCTGGCTTAAAGCTTAAAACTATTATTGATGATTTATATAATGACAGAAACATAAAAAAGGAGTTAAAAAAAATATCATATGTGGTTGTTATTGCAGGCTATGCCTCAAAAACAGGTGAAGAAAATCACAACTATCAATTAAGCTATAGAAGAGCATTAAGCTTGCGGGATTATTGGAAAAAAAGAGGAATAGATTTTGAGGACCCTAAGTATAGTGAACTTGTTGATTTACAAATCGCAGGTAATGGTGAGGGGGGTATTGGTAGGACAGTTGTTGATTCAGATAATCAAAGATTTTTGATACAAATTTTTCCTAAAATTGGAGACATAAACGAATAAAATAATAATCAATGAAAAAGACTTTTTTTTACATTTTAATCTTCCAAATTACATTGTTTTTAAACAGCTGCAATGGTTGCTCTAGAACAAGGCATAGAGATGTTTTATCCAATGAGGAATCTTCTGTGAGAGATGAACCTGAAAATAAATTGAAATCAAATGAAATTATAAAAATGCGACTTTCAAACGGAGTATTTTTTGTACCAATTGAAATAAATGGTGTTTCGATGGAGTTTATTTTCGATACGGGTGCCTCAATAATCTCATTGTCGCAAACGGAAGCATTGTTTTTATTGAAACAAGGTAAATTAAAAGATGAAGATTTTAGAGGCACACAGCAGTTCACAGATGCTAATGGTGATATTTCAGAAGGTTCAACTGTTAATTTAAAAGAAGTTAAGATTGGTAATAAAACAATTTATAATATTGAAGCATCTATAGTTCACAATCAGGTAGCACCATTGCTTTTTGGTCAATCGGCAATGAATAAATTTGGTAAAATAACTATTGATTACAATAAAAATGAAATTACTTTTAATTAGTTTTTATCTTCTATTCTTACTGTCTTGTAATTCTAGAGATAGAAATGTCAATAGTGAATACCGTAAAGAAAAAAAAACAATTACAGAAAATACCTCCAAAGAATTTTATTCAATTAAAAAATTTGTTGATGGAGATACGTTTTGGATATACGACGGTTCGAAAAAAGGATTAAAAATCAGATTAATTGGAGTAGATACACCAGAAAATAAAGCACGTTTTGGTAAACCAAAAGAATATTTTGGTGACGAAGCAAGTTTATTTACAAAAAATCTCTTGTTAGGTAAAAAAGTTCGTTTAGAATTGGATGTCGATCCAACAGATTCATTTGGTCGCACCCTGGCTTACGTCTTTTTAGAAGACGGCACGTTTCTAAATGAGGAGCTTATCAAGCAAGGTTTTGCCACTATGATGACAGTGCAACCAAATTCAAAATACGCTGACCATTTTTACAAATTACAAGTTCATGCTCGTGAAAAAGAATTAGGTCTATGGAAAAAATCATAATATATTCTTTTCCATTATTTTAATACTTTTTTTTTTACAAAAAAATAGTTTCTAAAAGTTGGAGTAATAGACAAAAAGTAGGCTAATTTTTAGACGTTTTGTTCAAGTGGACAAAAAGTAGGCTGTTTATTTTTGATATTTTGTTGAAGCAATATCTCACTTCTTTATTTTTGAATTATCAAAGTTAAACGGAATCGAGCTCTGCTGGAGAGCAACTCGCCAGGGATGCTTTGATGAATGACAAAATAATGAGTAATGGGAAGATTTAGTCTTCCCATTATTATTTTCGAATTCCTATACCTTTAAAAACTCATCAATAAATTTCTGTTTTCTTTTAAGTGAAAGTCCGTTGTGATTTCTAAGTTTATTCTTTAATCCAGCGAAATGCCCATCTATGGAATTTGTCGTTTTAGGGATGTTTAGATCGATCTGTTCATACCATGTAAATAGCCAAGGGAGATTTGTTCGTAGGCTGCGATATGCGCTTCTTAAGTTTCTGTGAACGTAACGATTTTTCCCTTTTTCGTCTATTTTTCTTTCATTCAAAAAACTTTCCCATTTAATAAACCATTCTGCCAATACACCTTCAAAACTTTCTTTATCTGTCTTTACTAACAGTAAAGTAAGCTCCCAAAGTTCTTTACTAGCCTGCATTTTCGGGTTTTTCGTTAAGTATCTTCGAATAATTGCAACTTGATGAAAATTGCACATTTGAACAGGAATATCTGGAAGTAATTGAAATAATCCCCTTCGTCCATCACAAATGATCGCTTGTATTTTTATTCCTCTTCTCGATATTTCTTCAAGACCTTTAAGATACAATATATTGGTTTCTTGTTTAACATATTGCTTGAATAAAACTTTTCGAGTAATACTGTCTTTAAAAACCATTACGCCAAATGTGCGGCCAAAATAAGTTGTATCCATTAACACATTTACAACATTCGGAAATTCAGTTTTCGGACTTACAATTACACTATCAATTTTGCGTTGAATAGTTTTTGTTGAGCAATGATATTTTTCAGCAAGTTGCTTATAAGTTTGTTTTCCTTCAACATAATCAATCCAAATTTGATTAGAATTGAGGCGGTTCCCTCCAACAAACTGTCGCCCACAGGCTAGACATTTATAAAGTTGTTTTTCATCTTTTTTACCATTTTTCTTGGTAATTGTAGAGTTACAATAAAAGCAGTTTTTTTGTTCAAAGTCTTTGATTTGCTCCAAAGCTACTAAACATAACGCTTTCCAGAGCTTTCAGCCTACTTTTTGTCCATTAACCCTTTTTTTATGTCTTTTTTATTCCTGAATTTAATTCATCAAAATCAATTTACCTGAAGCCGTTCTATTTCTCGCATCTTTCATCTGATAAAAATAAATGCCTGCTTGTTGATTAGATAAATCGATGTCCGTGGTGTAGTCCTTAAATTCTTGTTGGTGAACTTTTTGTCCCAAAGCATCAAAAACACTCACTTCAATGTCATTCATTTCAGCTTGCTCGATATGGAAAATTCCTGTTGAAACATTTGGATAAATCTTGATCAATTCAGCCAAGGATTGTTCGTCAATACTTCCAAAGAAACTCACGCAAGTAATTTCTGAAGCCAAAACTTGCGTTGAAATTGTCGCAGGATTTGAAAAAGTAGTTAAACCTGTTGATGAAGCAAACAATTTATCATTTGCAACTATTGTATTTGTAACTACTGTAGCAGCGTTATCTTCATTTAAACACAAAGCATTGAGATTTTGAAAGTTTTGGTCCAGTTTAATAATCCCAACATGCTTTTGAAGACAAACTTTAATACCATAAATAGGTCCGTTTCCAACAGTAAAAACGTTTTTGTTTTTAGTTTCAACAATGGCAAAACCTTTCATAAAGGGTCTTTTGTAAGCCACAGTTGCGTTTAATTCTTTATTTGCCTTAAAAATCCTAGAATCAAAATCATTGGGATTCATGAAAATAAATGAACTGTCAGATTGCATCTCAAATTTCATTTTTTCAGGAAATTGACAATCTTGGCCAAAGAAAATTGTTTCGTTTGCATTTTCTCCGCTGAAATTAGCTTTTATTAAAGCAAATGAATAATTATTTAAATCGAGTGTCAACATAGCAACTCCTTGATTGGTCATTTCTAAACCATACGTTTTTACATCCGCATATTTTTTTGTCCATTCATAATCTCCAGCATCTGTGAAATGATGCAAAGTCCCAAATTTAATGGCGGTTGTACTGTCGTTATAGCCTGAAACATAAATTCCATTTGTTACAGTAGATTTAATTGCGTTGACATAAACCGCAGAATCACCCGCAACATCTAAAGTGTGTGTCCAATCTAAATTTCCATTTGCAGTTAATTTGGCAACAAAAACACTTTCTCCATAATTGATATTTCCAGCCACGGCATATCCACCATCGTTAGTTTCTGTGACTGCACTTATTTCATAATTTGAATTGTTGGCAATTGCCAGCGATTTCGACCAAAGCGTATCACCTAAATTGTTTAATTTCAATACATACCCTTCGTATTGCAAATTGTCATTATTGATTGCTTTTCCTACTGCAACATACGCATTGTCGCTGGTTTCGATCAATTGGTTGAAAGTTATTTCATTTGAAAGTGGACTTTGAAAACTTAAAAATTCGTTCCAAACATAATCGCCTAAAGAATCTACTTTACATATAAATCCTGAATCAAAACCAGAAAAACCTGCTAGCAATAATCCACCGTCATTGGTTGCCAAAACTGAATTTGCTTCAAAATCGATGTTCGGTTGATATAAAACTTTGTTGTAAAGTGAATCTTGAGACCATGAATTCATCGTCAATGAAACAACAATTGTTAAGAGTAATATTTTTTTCATAGTTCTATATTTTGAGTTATCAAGTAACGAATTTAAAGTTTAATCCGTTTGTAATTAACTTTTTATTTTATCCACATTAATTTTTCGCGTTCCACTTTCATGCGCAAGAAACCGAAAGTAACGGTTACAATTGTTCCTGAAATTTCTTCCACACTTCCTGATTGCTTGGTTTCTATCAATTTCACAACAGAACCAACTTTAATTTTATCTCTTTGATAAGTATCAATTTCCGGTTTTCCTGGTTTTGCCTTTTTGGGATTATTCGCATTGACTTCAGATTTCAGCTTTTCAGTCAATTTCACTTGTTCAATTTTCCCTCTTTCAACCGTCAAATACTTCTTAACCTCCTCTATCAAAGGTTTATTCGCATCTTTTTTCCTTGTGTTGCTTTGGTATCTATCAATAAATGTTTTGAGCTTTTTTCCTAAATTAACATATTTATTATCGCGTTCCATCGCAATTTGCTGTTGCGCCAATTTATCTTCAAAACGTTTCTTCTTTTCGTTGCATGAAACACGCGCTTCTTCAGCCAATTTTTGCGCTTCAATGTGTTCGCCATTGAGTTTTTCCAAATAGGTTTTTTCCCGTTGTAATTCGCTCAACAAGCTGTCCATGTTTACTTTGTGTTCGTCAATTTTCGTTTTCGCTTCTTCAATCAACTCCAGCGGAATTCCATTTATTTGTGCCACTTCGAACGTAAATGAACTTCCCGGTTGACCAATTGAAAAACGGTACAAAGGCTCTAAAGTATCGGTATTGAACAACATACAACCATTGATGGCATTTTTCAAACGATCTGCTTTCAATTTGATGTTTCCATAATGCGTGGTGATGACGCCAAAACATTTTTTGTTGTACAATTGCTCGAAGAAAACTTCTGCCAAAGCGCCACCCAAATCTGGATCAGAACCTGTTCCAAATTCATCTAACAACAACAATGTTTTGCGATTCGAAACTTCCAAAAAATGTTTCATTCGCTTCAAACGATAGGAATAAGTACTCAATTCATTTTCAATAGATTGATTGTCACCAATATCTGTTAAAAGAGATTGGAAAAAACTCATTTTACTGTTTGCATCAACAGGAATCAACAAACCAGACTGCAACATTAACTGGGTCAAACCAATGGTTTTCAATGTAATACTTTTTCCTCCAGCATTTGGCCCAGAAATAACCAACATGCGAGAAAATTTGTCCATAATCAAATTTTGAGGCAACGTTTTCTTTCCGACAGCGCGGTTATTTTTCCACAAAATTGGATGAAAAGCATTGATTAATTCAATGTGCGGTTCGTTCGAAATTGAGGGTAAATCTGCATTTAAATCAATCGCTAATTTTGCTTTGGCGTTGATGAAATCCAATTCCGTCAATAAATTTTGATACCCTTGAATCAAAGAAAAATGATGCGCGATAGATTTGGTGAGCGCTTGCAAAATTCTAAAAATCTCTTTGCGTTCATCATCAGTCAACAATTCCAATTCGCTGTTTAGTCCCACATTTACTTCCGGTTCGATGTAAGTCAAACTTCCTGTTTTCGAGGAACCAACGACAGAACCTTTGATTTTTCTTTTGTGTGTAGATTGAACTGTCAGCACGCGGCGATCATTGACAAAAGTTTCTTTGGTGTCACCCAAAAATCCTTCTTTCAGCAATTTGCGCATTTCTTTGTCAAAATTTCGGTTGATTTGATTTCTAACCGCATTGATTTTTTGACGAATGGCGTAAAGTGCAGGCGAAGCGTCGTCTTTGATATTTCCACGGCGATCAAAAACTTTCTCAATCGCCTCAATAATTTCTTTGGTGTAATAAACTTCATTCAGCAATCCGACCAAATTAGGATATTCATTTTCTCGTTTATCAAAGAAATACAAAATCGCATTTACCAGTTCGGAAGCACGCGAAATGCGCACAAATCCTTCTTGTTCAAGCACTGCATTGTAAATCGGAAGAAACCGCAATTCCTTTTGTAATTCTTCAAAATCTAAACCAGGAAAAGATTCACCTTCAGTCCTAATTGTGTGAAATTCCTTCAGTTTATCCAATTCCAAACGCAAAAAATCACTTTGCGACGAAGGCGACAATTCTCTCAATCGCTTTTTGGCCGTAGGACCAATTCCTAGTTCCTCCAACCATTCTTGAATCGTAGTAAATTCTAAGTCTTGTAACGTTTGCTGATCGAATGAATTCATGGTGCAAAAATACTTATTTTCATTAGACATTTTAGGGTGTTAAGATATTAAGATGCTAGGATTTTAAGATGTTAAGACTTTCTGATTCGCTTGAATTTTGGCATTCAACTCACAATTTTAAAGCATTAGCAAAAATCTAGTCCTACAGTTGCGCGGCGGCGACTCCTAATATCTTAAAATCTTTTAGCGAAGCGGGTCATTTTTTTAGATTTTAAGACTAAATGAGTTTTTGGCCACGGATGCAGGGATTTTTTTTGAGAGAAAATAAAGTTTACGAAATTTTATGTCAAGAATTATCTTCAAAAATAATCCAATCATTTTTTAACCCCACTTTTTCCGTGAAATATGTGAAATCCGTGGCAAAAAAACCACAAAAAAAGCCACCGAATCTAATCGATGGCTTTCAAAATATATTTTTTTTGAGAATTATCTGTTCAACATTACTGGCATCACCAACATTAGAATATCTTCATGTTCATTGTCTGAAGTTGCAGGAACTAATAATCCCGCGCGGCTTGGTTCGCTCATTTGAATTTTGATTTCAGGTGTGTCGATGTTGCTCAACATTTCCATCAAGAATCTTGAGTTGAAACCAATTTCCATGTCCACACCATCGTAAGAACAAGTCAAACGCTCGTTGGCTTCGTTACTGAAATCTAAATCTTCGGCAGAAAGTGACAATTCAGAACCGGCAATTTTAAGCTTTATTTGGTGCGTAGTTTTGTTTGAGAAAATCGAAACTCGTTTGATAGAGCCCAAGAATTGCAATCTATCGACTGTCAAAACATTTGGATTTTCTTTTGGAATTACGGCTTCATAATTTGGGTATTTTCCATCAATCAAGCGACAAGATAAAACCAAATCATTGAACGTAAAAATCGCACTTGAATCGGAATATTCAATCAATACTTCCTCGTCACCTCTCAAGTTGGATTTCAACATATTTAAAGGCTTCTTTGGCAAAATGAAAGATGAACTTCCTGTAGCTTGCGAATCAGTTCTTTTGTATCTTACTAATTTATGTGCATCTGTAGCAACAAAAATAATCTCTGCTGACGAAAACTGGCAAAAAACGCCACTCATAACAGGACGTAAATCGTCGTTCCCAGTTGCAAACAATGTTTTACTAATTGCTTTTGAAATGATATCACCAGAAACAAGAATTTTGTCGCTATTTTCAATCATAGGAGCTTTTGGAAAATCATCCCCATTGAATCCAACCATTTTTGACTTGCCATTGTCGTATGAAATCTCTATCCCAAATTTCGGAAAATCGATCAAAAAAGTACATGGCTGCTCCGGAAGATTTTTTAAAATATCCAATAAAATTTTAGCAGGAATGGCAATTTTACCTGATTCATTGGCTTCAACGTCCAATTTTGTGCGCATAGTTGTCTCTAAATCTGAAGCAGAAATAGTTAATTCACCTTCAACGATATCAAAAAGGAAATTATCCAATATTGGCAATGTATTGCTAGTGCTAAGTACGCCACTGATACTTTGAAGGTGTCTCAATAACGTGGTACTCGAAACGATAAAATTCATCTTATTTATTCTTTTGATAACAAATATACATTTTTAGTTTTTGTTGGCAGATTTTTTCTTTAAAAGCTTTTCATTATTTCCAACATTTTTAGGCGCTTGACCAAAATAAATATGGCCCATCATCAATGGTGAGAACACAAAATACTGACATTTTACTAAATCTCCAGAAGGTAAAATACACCAAAATCGATTGACATCAGCAGTGGTTGAATCCCCAAAATCATTTACTTCTTTTACGCCCGTACCTTTCATTCGGTACATTTTTAATTTATTTAAATTTCCATTCACTTCTTTTACAGATAGTTCGCAAAAAGGAACGGATTTTTTCAAACTGTCGATTTGTTTTGGTCCAAATTCATAATTTACCAATTCAAAATGGATTTTTCTGTAATTGTTCAAGTAGCGAACCGCCATGTTTGTATCGATATTCGGAATGATTTTCCCCACATGTTTCACTGTAAATTGATTGCCATTTTTTTCCACAGAAAAACTTCTATTAGGAACATCGTTGAATTTTACATCCACTTTGGCGATTTCATCTCTTTCAAGCGAGAAAATATTAGTGCATTTCCAGCGCCTTGGATCTGCAAAAAATCTCGGTTCGATTATTCCATTCAAGCCTTTCACTTTCATGATTACTGGCAAATCACTTTTTTCGTCTGGCGTTTCCAACAACATGTAGGTTCCATAATGATCCTGCGTTGAAAATCCGATGTACCACGTTTTGGACCATTCGCCCTGCTGAAAAATTTCCACTTTGATATTGCTTGCAGACATTCTGTTGGTGATATTTTTGCGCGCTTGCTCGGGAACATAACCTTTGAATTCAATGTTTCTGAATGTCTCTAACATCATGTAAACCGGCTGTTGAATAATACAATCTCCTTTTGCATCTGTCCATTCTCCACCCGCGGCGCGTTTCAACTCAAATTTATTGTTGTACGCATCCGTCAAAATAATTTTATCAATACTCGTTGTATCTTCAACTGAAAACTCAAGCAATTCTGTATCAGATTTACCGCTATTTCTAACCAAATTGGTAGCTAAAAAAGCCAAGAAACCCAGTACAGCGATGGCAACAATTAGAACTATATTTTTTTTCATTAAACAGTTTTTTTATCGAATTTTCAAATGATACAATATCAAAATTAATTTCTCGTGTATTTTCTTTTACGCAAATAAAGCATCAATGCGGCAAAAATCAGAATGATTCCACTGGGCAAAAGCATATTGATGAACTTATAAAAACCAGCGTCAACTTGCACTTTCTCTTTATCAATCGCATGAATGTCAATTTGTTTACTTCTCAAGTCTAACACTGAATTATCGCCCATCATGTAATCAACCATGTTTTGAAAGAACTCTTGATTTCCATATATCAATGGCGGCACACCTTGCATTTGCGCAACGGTTTCATCAAATTTCAATTCGTTGAAGGCGTTCGGAATATAATTGTATTTTCCAGACAATTTATCAGGAACAGAGTCATACCTATTTTGAAGGAAAGAACCATTTCCGACCACTAAAACTTTTCCTTCTGCAACGCTAGATTCTTTGTATTTAGACAATTTGTTTTTTGCATACGATTCAACAATTCTATTTTTGTAGTGCGAAGTGAATTTTCCTTCAACTAATCCAGCCAAGCAAAGTTTGTTGTTTTCATCCTCAGGATCTGGTGCCAACATTGGGTTTTTACCATAACTTGCTGGAATTGATAAACTGATCATCGGAGCCAAACCAGTCATGGAAGAATTGGTTGAAGAAGTCAAAATCGGAGAAGCTACATTGGTACTATTTCCAACAAACTGAATTTCAGAAGCATATTTCAACAAAACTGGATCAATGTTTCTGGCAATCGGATGCTTTGTTTGCGTCGCACGAATGAAGAAAAACCAGGGAATAAAGCCTTGTTCTGAAGAGGGAATTGCTTTTGGGGCGCAACGCACATCAAACACATAATTGTCGTTTACTTTTATTCCGTAATCATACAACATTTTGTCTAAATCAATATTTGTTCTGGTGGTATGCGCCACGCCGGTTCTTAAAATGGTATCTTCTTCGAATGCTAATTTATCAACAAAACACATCAATCTTCCGCCGTTCATCACAAATTGATCGATGATGTATTTGTCTTTTTCAGAAAAAGCCGCACGTGGTCTAGCAATCACCAAACCTCTCACCCCATTCAACGCCTCAACTGAATCATTCAAAGTAATATCTTCCACTGTGTAATATGGCGAAATCAATGTTCTTGCGCGAAGTGTTTGCGCCAATGTTAACTCGCCATGACCTTGCAAAAATGCGATTCTTGGCTTGTCAGATTGTGTTGCGCGACGAATTCCGCTAATAATCATGTACTCCAAATTGTTGATGGAATTTTGAATTTGATCGTCGAAAGATTCGTTCAAAGTATAAAATTTTCCTTGCGGTGTACCCGGCAAAAATTGGATGTGATTGACCGTACTTCCGCCATAATCGATTTCAGCACCGGGCCAAAGCAATAATTGATTTTGTGTACCATCTTTCATGTACATCAAACCCATTGGAACAATCCCTTTTCCTTTGTTGTAGATGGTTTCTTGCATATACAATCTGTCTTCTTCTGAACCAGCCAAAGGATCAACGAAAGTGTATTCAATTCTTGAACCAGCGTATTCTTTGAATTCTTTCAGTTTATCTTCGATTGCATTTTTGAAACGTTGCACCTCAGCAGGAAGATTTCCTGACAAATAGATTTTGATTGAAACCCTATCTGCAAAATTTTTGGTGTTTGACAAATATTCAATCGTACCGTCTGACAAGGAATATCTTTTATCTTCAGTGACATCAAATCGTGCATAAATGTAAGAACCAATAATATTTAACAATACGACTGAAGCAATTAGAATCATTAAAAATGTCCAATTGTAAACTCCTTTGAAAAGTTTCTTTTTTTCCATTTCCTTATTTCTTTAATGATTTAATAACTGTAAGCGCTGAAGCCATGAAAATAGTAATTACTCCCAAAAAGTAAATGACATCGCTTGTGTCAATTACACCGCGTTTGATAGAATCATAGTGAAAGCTGATTCCGCAATATTTGATAATTGAGTCAAAACTTCCCATCAAACTGAATGAACCAAGTAAAGTTAGACCATCATAAAAAATCCAGCACAAAAACATCGCTAAAATAAAGGCAACAATTTGGCTCGAAGTGATTGAAGATGCGAATATTCCAATGGCAACGAAAGTTGAACCCAAAAGAATCAATCCAATATAGGAAGTGAAAGTGGCACCATCATCGATAATGCCCACTGGATTTCCTAAATAATGCATAGAAACGTAAAAAATCAACGTTGGAATCAAAGTAATGACTACCAAAGTTACTCCCGCAAAATATTTTGCAAGCAAGATTTGCAGATCAGAAATTGGTCTGGTGAACAATAATTCGATGGTTCCTGTTCTTCTTTCCTCAGCGATTGAGCGCATCGTAATGGCAGGAATGAGGATTAAAAAAATCAGTGGGGACAAATTAAAAAATGGAATCAAATCAGATTCTGAACCTTCTAACAAATTGGTATTGTAGGATATAATCCAATGAAATAATCCTGAGGTAATCAAGAAAATCAAAATAAAAATGTATCCAATGATTGAACTCAGGAAACTCCGAATTTCTTTAAAATATAAAGCTTTCATCTAAAATTTTAAATAACGCCCAAAAATAGGATTAATGTTGCAATTATTCAACACTATCTTTTGAATTGTATCAAGGGTCTATTGTTTGGAACTTTTTTTTGGGGGGAGTGAAGAGTGCACTTCGACAAGCTCAGTGTGAAGAGTGTGCTTCGACAAGCTCAGTGTGATCGAGTGAAAACTAAAACGTGGTATTAATTTAACTTTTAACACTAATCGTAAATTTGAAAAAATAATGTAATCTTGTAGTCTCAATTGTAGGCATGAAAATCAAAGTCATTTGTATTGGTAAAACGGGGAAGGGATTCCTGGAGGAAGGAGAATTGACTTATTTGAATCGATTGAAACATTATGTTGCAGTTGAACGAATTGAAATTGCTGACTTGAAGAATGCGAAAAGTTTGACTGTAGATCAAATTAAAAAACAGGAAGGCGATTTAATTCTTTCGAAGGTGAACAGCGGCGAACAACTGTATTTATTGGACGAACACGGGAAAACGTTTACTTCGGAGAAATTTGCCGACTTTTTGCAGCAAAGATTCAATCAAGGTGGACATGCGCTGACGCTAGTAATTGGTGGCCCGTATGGTTTTTCCGAGGATGTTTACCAAGCGGCAACTGGAAAAATATCGCTTTCAGAATTGACATTTTCCCATCAAATGGTGCGCATGATTTTATTTGAGCAATTGTATCGCGGCATGACTATTTTGAGAAGAGAACCTTATCATCATAGTTGAAGTGAAAACTTTTGAAAATTAGAAGTTTACTTTAATACTTAGAACAACCTTTTGGTTTCAATTTTATTTGGCAATTAAATGATTTCTCTGAGTTTGATACATGAATAAGTAGGCCCTTTTGTTGCTTTCAGCTAAAAAAGAACGACTAACTAACGTTTCTGCAAAAAGTTGTCTCTCTAAAAACGGATTTAATATTTTCTCAAGCCTACTTTGTGCAACGCCTATTCTAATTCCAAATTCTATAAAATCGATTTTTGATGGATGACCGCTGCGCTTAAAATATTCACTTTTAAAACCGTCCGCAAAAAGTCCTTCATCTAATGCAAAATCAGAATCGTCGACATGCAACTTTGTATTGACAAGATCATAAGCCGGACTTAAGAAATAATCACCACTTGCTGACTCAAGTAAAGAAAAGTTTTTTAGATGGGCATCTCCGTTCGAAAAAAGATAATTAAAGACAACCAAAGAAAAGTACTTTTCGATTTCAATGCGCCACGCAGGGACAAATTTTTGAATCAACAATCCTAGCGCTTCATAACTATATGCATATTTGAAATTCGCACCTGCATTGTCTTTTGTTTTTCCGGCAAGCGAAGCAAAATCTTCTATGCCCAATTTACTTCCATTTTTTTTGACATCAAAACGCTTTGTAATATATGCAGCTGAACCATTTTTAAAAAAAATTAAAGCATTTTCGGCCGTATTCAAACCATAAACTTGTTTGGCAATTTGCATAGTCAAATGTTCATTGGCAGGAACTTGATCAACCTTTTTTAAATCTCTTGGAATTGGCTTGAGTATATATTCGCCTTGTTCTCCGGATTTTGTTAACCGCAAGGTGTTTTTTTCGATTGAAAAGCTCAATTTTTCCTGCACACCTGAAATAGAAATGCGCTTGCGATTTTCCATGAATTGTTCCGCAACCTCTTCACTTTGTTGGGGCAATTCATAAGGTAAAACATGACTCACTTTCTTGCCACTAAACATATTCCGCAAGCACTTCGGATTATACGTTGAAAAATTCTCAGTCAATGTGCCTGGGCAATATTTTAAATCCTCTAAGTTCATCTTGCCAAAATTGGTTTCACGGTTACTGCTCCAATCGTATCATATTGAGCTGTTGCTGCAAGCAAACCAAAATGGTCTTCTTCGTCTATTCTCAAAACCGTACTTTGCAATTTTCGATTTACACCTTCGCTCAACATGTTAAAAAAAAACGGGAACAAAAATTCGCTGCGGTGCACTTTTTGAGTTTTAGGCAGTGTTAAACTAATCCCAGGTTTACTTCCATCGTTGAAATATTCATCCTCATACCTGAAAACAAAATTTTGACCAACAACTTCAGTTAGGATTCCCGCTAAAATTCCATTTCTGTATACTTCCAATTCACGCATTCAATCAAAGTTTCTTAACACCAAGCGTTAGTTCCATCCCTAAAACTTCAGCTAGTTTAGCTAATACATCTAATGAAGGATTTCCCTGCCCTCTTTCCAATTTATACAACGTATTCGTGCTCACATTTGCCAATTCTGCCAAGTGAGGTTGCGTTATTTCCAACTCTTTTCGCCTGTTTTTTATTCTTTCCCCAAAAGCCTTAACTAACATTATAATGTGATTTTTAATTCAAATATAATAATTTAATATTCAATAATCATCCTAAATCACATTTTAATATGATTTTTAAGTTAAACAACAATTGAATAACTGATAAAATCAATCAAAATCACATTATAATAAAGTTTCGGCTTAGCAATTATATCGCGGAATGACTATTTTGAGAGGAGAACCTTATCATCACAGTTGAAAAAAGTATGATTGGAAAAATCTTCTGCATTTGAATCTTTTGCGATTTCATGTAAAGGAAATCCGCCTGAATTATATTGTGCTGTGAATTTATAGTTATCAAAATATAAATTCAAATTCAAAAATCAGGAAGGGCAAAGTAAATTTTGCCTTTTTTTTTGCGTTAAAAGTCAATTGAAAAACGAATTGAAAAAGTTGATTGAAGTAAAGTGTTTTTTTGCCACGGATGACACGGAAGGCACGGATTAATTTTGCTACGGATGGCACAGAAATCAAGGATTATTTGTCACAGATGTCACGGAAATCATGTTTTATTTTTGCCATGGAAGGCACGGAAATCACGGTTTTTTTTGCCACGGATGACACAGAAGGCACAGATTATTTTCCATGGAAGGCACGGATTTTTTCCAGGGAAGGCACGGATTTTTTTTTTTAGAATCCAACCCTGCTCCATCCCTTTGGGGATGAAATGTGGGTAAAAAAAAACACCACCATCGAGAACTCGTCGCGGTAGGGACGAAATAAAACTTTTGCTTTTACGGAAATCTCAATCATCCAGAGAAAACCTAACTAAAACTTAGCGGAAATTTTTAAATGCCTGTAATTCAAAAAAGGGCTAACGCTTTGCGTGTATGCTATTTTAAAGGCTGTTTAATTTTATTGCAAATGGGAAATTCAAGTTTTCTTCATTATCATTTATCGTTACAACTTGTGGATTCTGATCAAAATTTGATTTGAATTTCAAATACTGATGAGCTAAATCATTCGCACCATTTATAGATAATACGCTTTCGTTCTTTTGGTTCTCATACCATTCCAAAGATGTTTTTAGCAATGAATAAGTATAGTCGCCTCCTAATTCTGTATCATTACTTATTTCTCCAACAGAGCAAGCATACGCTATAGAAATACCGTCTGTACTTTCAGAAACTATTTGCTTGTATTTTTCACTAGAATTTGGTTGATTTAAAGTTGATTTAAAGCATAAATATTCAGGGCCTGAGAAACTTGAGTATTCTTCAACTATGGATTTTCGGCAAGTATCAATAATTATTAGGGCTTTAGGTGCTTTTATAATCGAAACTAATTGAGAAACAGAAAGTGATTCGGAGTCATTTATTGCAATATTCGTTTCTTTTAAATCTTGTTTACCATGGCCGGAAAAATATACAAGTAAGAAATCAGTATATGTACTTTGGAATAATTCGATCAAATTTTCAGATGGACATTTAAACAGTCCTGTTATTTCATTATCCTCCCAAGAACCACCAATAGGTGATTTTAAAAAACTTACAAAGTGATGTAAATCTATGTCTACGCCCCTTAAATACCGCTTCGTGTTCTTTGGCCCCGGTGAACCGATCATTATAGCTTTTCTTGTCATATTTTAATTGCATTTAACGATTTCGAACAGGCGCATACCCTTTTAGGATTGAGCTTGTGCGCTGTTTGGCATAGTTATTTTAATAGTGATTCAATTGTCCTATCTAAGTCAACTATAGTAGTCGGTCCTAAACCCGTAATATAGTATGAGATTATTGAATTAGTATCTATTATTAGATGGGTTGGATAAGAATTTACTTTATATAGTCCTGCTACCTCATTACCGTCTGCAATTATTTTGTATTTATAGGTTCTTGTTTTTAAAAAACGCTCAATTTTCGATTTGTCATTAGTGGCAAAACCAAGAAAAACAACTTCCTTTCCTTTATATTTTTCAACTAAGTCATTAAGGTCTGGTATTTCCATTACGCAAGGTTTGCATTCAACGAACCAAAAATTAAGAACAATTATTTTTCCTTTTAACTTTTCAAGCGAATAATTATTACCAGAAATATCTGTCACTGAAAATGGGAATGCCTCTTTCCCTATTAATTCATTGTTATTTTGTCCAGGATTTTGCATATTACCTTGCATTTGCTTCATTTGCTCCTTCTCAAGCTCTGTTGCTTTTCGTAACACGAAAGCTTTTACTACTTTTTTACTGTCAATATAAGGCTCTGGTATATAATCCCCCGACATCATTATTTTCATAAATTCACCTTCTTTAATCAATACAAAATTCTCATAATACATTGGAGTAGTTGAAGGATCTAACATCATCGGCGTACCAGAATCAATATCGCCTGGTTCTGCCTTTTTTAAACTATTAAATATTTCATGTTTTACTGCTAATGAATCATTCAATTCATTTTTCACTTGAGCGTTTGCAATATTTATAAACGTTATTATTGCAAGCATAGTCACGAAGAATTTCTTTGTCATTTTACGTTATTTTAAGTATTTTACGATTTTAATAATTATGCTTAACTTATTTATACACGATAAAAATAGCACTTTTATTTCGCATGTGCAACCCAAGTCGCATCGCTTGGCGAAACTGGTGTTTTGGGTTATTCAGTTTACAAATCGGCGAATCGACTTTTCATTTGCTGTATGCTTTCAGTGCTTATATTTAACTTCGTGTCTGCTTTGCAGTGCAAGGAAATCACGGATTTTTTTTGCCACGGATGACACGGAAATCATGGTTTTTTTTGCCACGGATGGCACGGATTTTTTTTAGAATCTAAACCTGTTCCATCCCTTTGGGGATGAAATATGGGTAAAAAAAACACGACCATCGAGAACTCGTCGCGGCAGGGACGAAATAAAACTTTTGATTTTGCGAAAATCTCAATCATCCAGAGAAAATCCAACTAAAACTTAGCGGAAATTGTTAAATAAAGATAATTCAAAAAAGGGCTAACGTTTTGCGAGTAGGCGTATACCCGTAGGGTTGCGCTTACACGCTGTTATGGTTTGTTATTAATAGTTTCCTTTACCTTCAACACAATGTCTTACCCCGCCCATTGGGTTCTCCATATCCCCAAAGTACCTTGGTATAACATGACAGTGAAAATGAAATACAGTCTGTCCGGCAGCCGCACCACAATTCATACCAATATTATATCCATTAGGTTTATATTCCAATTCAATTAATGATTTTGTAATTAAAATGCTTTTGTTTAGCTGGTTTCTTTCAGAATCAGTTAGAGAGAAAAAGTCAGACGCCTTACGCTTTGATATAATAAGCATGTGACCCGGGGATACAGGGAATATATCTTTTATTATTAAAAAATCGTCTGATTCAGATAATATTCTTGATTCAGGAATTGATATAAATGGATTATTCATAGTGATAAATTAGAAGTGGTTTCCAACCTTCAATCATATTGAATTTATCAAAGAGAGAAAGCATTCTTCTTTGAACTTCTATATGGTTTTGGGCATTTAAACTCAACAGTATTGAATTTTTCAGAGAATGACGATGTTCTTCAGTAAAGAGAACGTTTCGATTAACAATTTCATTTTGATAGCTTAGAGCGGGGAGCCTCTCGAATTTACCTCCTGAACCTCGATTAAATTCTTTACAAGCAATTACAAGATTCCAAATACCGTCTGG
Source organism: Chryseobacterium gleum (assembly GCA_945897805.1). Classification (GTDB taxonomy): domain Bacteria; phylum Bacteroidota; class Bacteroidia; order Flavobacteriales_D; family Crocinitomicaceae; genus JAQVCM01. The sequence continues at coordinate 63,699 of CAMDFX010000004.1, read as the reverse complement.
ATTTATATGACTCAAATCTGGTCGTTTAAAATACGAGTGTGCAATAAAGTGATCGACATCAGGAAAGTCTGAATCTTCCGAATTTGTAGTAGAATTAATTTTCTTTTTACAATAGAAACAACAGCCATGCTGATATGGCAAAAGAACTGAAACGGCGCTCCGAAGGTTAGTTCGATCTGTTGATGACACCGAGACAAATTCAGCCGTTGCTTGATTATAGACCAGGAAATTTGGAGATAAATTATTCTTCCATGCCTCCTCAACAATTTTCCAACGACTTTCATTCTCATTCTTCAATTCTTCAATTAAATCCTGCTGTTCTAGTATGGCATTGATGTTATCAGTTAAAACAAGTTTTTTTTCATTTGGTAAATGCTCAAAAAGAATGTGTTCTTTTTTAATAGCACCACCACCAACATTGTGGAATGCATCAAAAACATTATTGTAAATATTCTTTTCAGCGGTTTTTAATAAATCATTCCAATTGCTATCAATTTTATATTGATCGAATGCCTTTGTTAAACTGTTTTTACCTGCTTGATATTGGTGTGGGTTTTTTTGATAATGGGACAATAATGATTTCAAGAAATCATCCCGCAAATCTTCGTAGGAGATGAAGTTTTTAGGCTTCAGATTAAGTAATGTTGAGGCTAACGCAAATTTGTATGTTGAAACATTTCTTCCGAATAGAACTATAGTTCGGAGCGTCGAAACAACAGATTTGTCTGAGCTGTAAAATTCCTGAATAATTGGTTTCATAATAATTAACCATAACTTATTAGCGTTTTATTCCTTGTTTTTACAAACAAATTTAGCAAAATGACACAATTTTGCAAGTTTTGACAAAAATGATTAGAAAGCAAATAAAAATAAGGTATAAAACCAAGTTGAACTGAGCCCTTTTAGCATGATACTTGATTTTTGACTATGGGCATTTTAAGGTTTCAATTGTTTTTTGAAGTCCAATTTGAGCCATGAGTCATTGCTTTTATTGATTTAATTCCAAGTGTTTTTTAGAAGAATCAACAACTCCTTAGCCGGTATTTTTAAATTAGACATACTTTTCCCGTTTTGATTTTGTGGTAAATCAATCAAGTTCATTTTGACAAACAAAGAACGTTTTATTTTAAATTTTTTCAGCTTGGTTTTGCTAATATAGGAAGCAGTTTTCCTGTTTTGCATTTTGGGCAACAAAATGGATCTTTTTTAGTTAAAACTTCAAGTACTTCAAAAGCATTTAATCCAACTAAACTAGGTAAAAATGAGACCTTATTGATGAGTTTAAAGCATTCGTTTAACCTTGTTTTAATGTTACAAATAGCCATAAAGCCAAAATACCTGATTTTACAAAAACCACTTGGTAAAACGTGTTGTAAAAAACGTCGAATAAACTCCATTTTATCTATAGTAAGCGTGCGTTTTACACCTGCATTTTTATAGTCTTTGTAGCAAAAAGTAACGTTGTTCTGATCTTGTTGAATTAATCGTTCATTTGCAATCGCTACCCGATGCGTATAATTTGCCAAATAATTAATCAAATTATCAGGACATGAAAATGGCTTTTCAGCATAAACTACCCAATTTGTTTTGTAGCATTTATCTTTTAGCTCTTTAAAACTAGTTGCATCCTGGGGAAGTTTTATTTTACCGTTATCAATGGCTTTTTCCAAGTGTTTACAAAGTAAAGCTCTAAAAATCACACTTAGCACCTTAACGGGAACGATAAATTTTTTATTGGCAGGAATCCATTCCGTAGCATCTTCATTTAAACCGCCAGCTGGTACAATCATATGAATGTGTGGATGATAAGTAAGTGTTTGCCCCCAAGTATGTAAAACAGCGACTGCGCCAGCTTGTGCCCCCAAGTATTTTGTGTTTTGAGCTACTTGCATCAAACTTTCACCAGCTGCTTTAAATAATAAATCATATGCTTTTGCTTGATTTAATAAAAACAGCCGATGCAAACAGGTTGGAATAGTAAAAACCAAATGAAATTGTTTAACAGGAGGTAAATTACTTGCTAATTTATCCACCCACTGTGCTTTTCTAACAAATTGACATTTATTACAATGCCTGTTTCTGCAAGAGTTGTAAGCTTGTTTTACATATTTACAAGAATTACAATTCATTTTATGCCCACCAAGTTTTGCTGTTCTACATGAAATGATATCTGAAAATGCTTTCTTCTGATTGGAACAAAATTTATTATTCTCTAAAACGTTCGTTTCTTGACTACTAAAAATATCAGAGAGTTCAAGGTTGAATTTTCTATTTTGCATAATGGAGAATTTAAAAAACCATTGTATCTAAAGGAGAAAGTACACTTGATGGATTTATATTAGCAACATGTAAATAAACCGAAGTCGTTTTAAGTGAATTATGACCCAAAAATGACTGAATTAACCTCAAATTTACTCCCTGTTCCAATAAGTGCGTTGCAAAAGAATGTCTTAAGGTATGAAAAGAAACATTTTTCTTTATTCCTGCTTTAACTGTACTTTTTTTTATGATTGCATCAATTGTTTTATCTGCTAGAGGTTTACCTTTATTTCCTTGGGCTTCAAAAAGATAAACACTTGGTTTTTCTAATTTGTAATAAAACCTTAAAAAATCCAAGACTTTGGGAGACAAAATAGTGTATCTGTCTTTTTTCCCTTTTCCTTGCACTACGTGTACTTGCATTCGTTCAGAATCAATCGCAGACGGTTTTATTTGGATGGTTTCCATTTTTCGTAAACCAGCAGAATACGCCAACATCAAAATTGCTTTATGCTTAACATTGGTGGTCACAGCAATTATTTTTTCAACTTCACTTACAGACAAAACGACAGGCAACTTATGTTCTCTTCTTGGTCGTTGAATTTTAAAATGTTCCCATTCTCGATTTAAAACACTTGTTTGTAGTAACTTAAAAGCACTAATACTTTGATTAACATAAGAAATAGATACTTTTTCTACCATCATTTTAAGATGTAGAAACTTCTTGAAATCTTCAACAGTAATTTTGGATAAATCTTCATTTATCTTGTTTTCCAAAACACAAAGAAGTTCTGAGTAAGTCTTAATCGAGGATAGACTGTAATTACGAAGTTCGAGCTCATTAATAAAACGCTCAACTAAAATTGAATGATTTTTCATTTGATGAAATTTAAAGTTTAAAACTTTAAACTTATCAATCTTTAAATTTTTCAGATTACCGCTTGCGGTTTAGTTCAACTTATTTATAGGTCTCATAAAATGGGACCTATACACCCAAAATCAGTTGTATAAGTCTAGTTTCTGTGAGACCTTATTTCAAAGATACTATTTATTCATAAACTGTCAAATGGAGAAACTATGTTTTGAATATTTTTCGCAACCACATGTTTATACAACTTAGTTGTTTTACTGCTAATGTGTCCAAATAATTCTTGTAAATAGCTCAAATCAGTGCCGCTTCTCATCAAATCCATGCGTTAAATGTGTCTCAACCAATGCAAAATTTCTGTTTTTTAATATTAGCATCTGTATCACTTTTATTTAAAAAACCAACACTAAACTCATGTGTCACGAACAGGTCTATCAAAAAATCCCTACCTTTGCGGCATGATTAATTTAGAGCAACTTGGGGTCTTTCTTCCTCAAGGTTTTTTGTTTAAAGACATAACATTACAAATCAATAAAGGTGATAAAATCGGACTTGCGGGCAAAAATGGCGCAGGAAAATCAACCCTTTTGAAGTTGATTGCCGATTGGGAAAAGCCTTCCGAAGGAAAAATTCACAGACCCAAAGATTCAACCATTGGATTTTTGACCCAAGATATTAAAATCGATACCACCAAATCTGTTTTCGATTATTTGAATTTCTCAAATGAATTGTTGAACAGTTTACGCACACGATTAGACCAAATTAACCACGATTTAGTGGCGCGTACAGATTATGAAGCCGATTCATATTTGGCTTTGCTGGACGAATTAAACGATGTCAACGACCTATTTAATCTGCACGAAGGTTTCCAATGGGAAGAGAAAATTACTGCGACTTTAGAAGGTTTAGGCTTTTTTCCGTCCGACTTTGACAAACCGCTTTCCTCCTTCTCCGGTGGTTGGAAAATGCGTGCTGAATTGGCGAAAATTTTGGTCAATCAACCAGATATTATTTTGCTCGATGAGCCAACCAATCACTTGGATATCATTTCCATTTCGTGGTTGGAAAACTACTTGCAAAAGTTCGAAGGCGCAGTAATTGTAATTTCACACGACCGTTTGTTTTTGGACAATGTAACGAAACGAACATTGGAAATTTCGCAAGGAAGAGTTTGGGATTATCCTTACAATTATTCTCGTTACAAAGAAAAACGTGAAGAAGAACTGGCGCTGTTGGTGAATGCCAAAAAGCAACAAGAAAAAGACATCAAGCACACCAAAGAATTGATCGACAAGTTCCGTGCGAAGAAAAACAAAGCTTCTTTTGCGCAATCGTTGATTAAAAAATTGGATAAAACCGAAATCATTGAAATTGAAAGCAATGCCATTGCCAAAATGAAAATGCAATTTCCACTGAGTATTCAGCCTGGAAAATGGATTTTGGAAATGAAAGATGCGGGAAAAACGTATGGCGACAAACAACTTTTCAAAAACATCAACATTACCGTTGGTCGTGGAGAAAAAATCGCTTTGCTTGGACCCAATGGCGTTGGTAAATCCACTTTACTGAAATTGGTGATGAAAACCATTGAAGGTGAAGGTGTAATGGAATATGGTCACAATGTGCAAATTACCTATTTCGCGCAAGATCAAGCAGAAAAATTAGATGTCAACAAAACGATTTACGAAACTGTTGACGACATTGCTGAAGGTGAAATCAGGAAAGATTTACGCAGCATTTTGGGAACTTTTTTGTTTTCTGGTGAAGACATCGACAAAAAAGTCGGCGTACTTTCAGGAGGAGAAAGAACCCGTTTGGCCTTGTGTCAATTGTTGTTGAGTCCTTGTAATTTCTTGATTCTCGATGAGCCAACGAACCACTTAGACATTCAAAGCAAGGAAGTTTTGAAACGCGCGTTGATTGATTATGAAGGAACATTCATTGTGGTTTCTCACGACCGTGAATTTTTAAATGGATTGACGAATCGTATTTGGGACATTCAGGATAAAACGCTGAAAATTCACCATTACGACGTGAAAGAATATTTGGCTATGAAAATGTCTTCCCCAGATGCAGACGCTAAAAACACCCTGAAACCAACGGTGAAAGAGGTGGTAAAAGTGGAAGAAAAAGTGGTCAAAGAGCCAGTTTCATTCGAAGAACAAAAAGAATTGAAACGCAAACGCACACAATTTCAGAATCAAATCAAGAAATCAGAAGAAATGATTGCCGCTTTGGAAACAAAGATTGCGAAAATGGATGAAGTTTTATTGACTTTGGATTATACGAATGAAGCAAATTCAGCGAAAATGTTGGCAGATTATGCTGATGCAAAAAAGCAATTGGACGAAACAATGCTCGTTTGGGAGCAAGCGGTGGAAGATTTAGATAATTTGAAATAATGCAATCACACATTGGTCAACTTCATAAAATGTCGGTTACATTAGCCGAACCCATTCAATATAGCTTGGATTTAGATGTTTCCATTGACATGAACGCATTGATTGGCAAGCAAATAAAACTTTCGTGGTACGGCGGAATTCAATGTATTTCTTGCGGAAAACCAACGAAAAAATCGTTTAGCCAAGGATTTTGCTACACTTGCTATTTGAAAGCACCAGAAGCGGCAGATTGCATTTTGAGACCAGAATTGTGTCGCGCACATTTGGGCGAAGGACGCGATATTGAGTGGGAAAACCGCAACCACAATCAACCACATTTTGTTTATTTCGCTGCGTCTGATGTGGTGAAAGTTGGTGTCACGCGATCAACACAAATTCCTACGCGCTGGATCGACCAAGGCGCAAGTTCAGCGATCAAAATTGCCGAAACACCCAATAGATATTATGCCGGCGTGCTAGAAGTTGCCTTGAAAGATTATTTCACCGATAAAACCAATTGGCGCAATATGCTGCAAAACAAACAAGATGAAAGCATCGATTTGGTGGAGGAAAAATGGCGCCTAGAAGAAATTTTGCCGGCAGATTTAATGGCATTTTTCACCGAAGACGATGAAATTGAAACCTTGCATTTTCCAGTCGAAACGTATCCAACTTCAGTAAAAAGTGTTGGTTTCGACAAAGAAAATACGATTGAAGGAAAATTAATGGGAATCAAAGGTCAATATTTGATTTTTGAAAATGGCGCGGTTTTGAATATTCGCAAGCATACTGGGTATATTGTGGAATTGAGTTTTGATTAAGTTAAAAACTCAACAGCGTTGGAAAAACTGATTTCACAAACGATACCAGCCCAACCAATAAAATCAATCCCAAAACGATGAATTTGAATTGTTTATCAGAAAATAAATTCAATGCTTTTTTACCTATTAATGTTCCCAGTAAACTGACCACCAATAAAATCGGAATCAAATACAAATCATGTTTGTGCACGTATCCGTTTGAAACATAAACCACGCTCCTACTGAAATCAATTCCCAAATCAATGACGGCAGATGTCGCGATGAAAATTTCCTTTTTGAGATTAAAAGCAGCCAATGTCAATCCACGAATTGCGCCACCTGTGCCCAACAAACCTGCAGTGACTCCGGAAAGTGCGCCGCCAGTAATTGCGTTGAATTTGGTTGGTTTCAACACCAAGCTTTTGAAAACCAATAAAATTGAACTCATTAAAATCAAAAAAATGGCAAGTGAAAACTGCAAGATTTTAGTGTCTAAATATTTGCTCAAAACAGCGCCTAAAATGACAAATGCCACTGCGGGAATTCCAATTCTTATGATCAATTGTTTATCAACGCCTTTTCGGAATATGGCGATTTTAGAAAGATTACTGGAAAGATGAAACAAAGCGGTAATTCCTAACACAGAATCGAAATCCAAGAAAAATCCAGCAATGGGAACAAAAAATAATGAAGAACCAAAACCACCGACTGTTCCTAAAATTTCAGCCAATAAAGCTAATAATATAAAATAAATCAAATGTTCCATTCTAAAGTATTGGTCTCGCTTTGATTTGCGATTTGAATTGATGCAATAAAGTTAATTTAAAAATCAAAAAAACGCGTTTAAGCGTTTTGGATTGCAAAAAAAACAGCGTGTTTTATTTCGAAATACTGAGTATGATAAGGGGTGTAAGTGTTTCTAACGGTTAAGCAACACTTATCAGCATTTTCAAAATTTCACCTCCGCTCTGGTGCATTTTACCCAAAACAAAAAGTGAATTTGTAAAACACTAAATTTTGTGACAAACTTGATGAACAATTATTCCAGTTTTAGGACTCACTTTCGCCTCAGGACTCACATAAGGAATTCCCAAATTGAGACCACGAAGAATAAGTAAAAGCGCCATGATTCCAACAAATGCTGGAACTGCTTTGCGCACATTTTCTCTGAATTTAATACTGATAAAATCTCGTATTGCAGTCAATGTCATCATTGCAGGAATGGTTCCTAAACCAAAACCAACCATAAACAAGGCACCTGAAAATGCATTTCCAGTCGCAATTGATCCAGCAATTCCCAAATAGACCAAACCGCAGGGAAGCAAACCATTCAAAACGCCAATGAAAAATAGCGCTTCTTTGGTATTCTGGCCAAAAAGTTGACTAATATTGCTCTTGATTTTCCCCAAAAACATCATCAAAATTCCATTGCTTTGCTTGATAAATTTGATCTTTGGAACGAAAAGAAAAATTAAAATCAACGATCCAAGTGTGAGCGAAAGAAAACTTTGCCAGCCAGCCATCGCAAATCCTTGACCTAAAAGTCCGAAAAGTGTTCCTAGAAATGCATAAGTGGCAACTCTTCCTGCGTTGTAAATCAAGCTTCCTGCAAAAACGGAAAGTTTCGAACTACGTTTCACAGGAATCGTCAATGCAATAGGTCCGCACATTCCCACACAGTGAAAACTACCTAAAAAGCCAAGTGACAATGCTGCGAGAAAAAACATTTTTACTTAATTTGGATAAATCCTTCGTTGTAATATTGAATATTTTCAACCTCCCAATTGATTTGTATTTTATACAAGCCGCTTTTCAATTTTTTAATCGATTTACTTTTTGTATTCAAAGTATCTGTTTGAAGTTCAAAATTTTTATCCAAAACAGCATCAGAAGGACGGAAGAAAAATACTTTTCCACTCGTTTGTTGTCCTTTGAATTGATCTGGAAAATCCAACACCAATTCATCGTTTTGCACTTGCCAAGACAATTGTTCGCTCAACAACCTAGTTCTATCCATTAGATTAATTTTATTTTGGAACTGCAATTCTTGCTCGTAATAATCTTTCGATACTAAATCAACTTTTTGGCTAATTGACAAGCTGACCATGGTTGCTATTAGCAGCACAAATCCAGTATACAGCATGGTGATTTTTACTCCCCAACTCATAACTTAATGTTTTAAAGTAATTGGCCCCAGAAAAGTTGTTTTCACTGTTTGCAGCTTTTCTTTGCCTGAATAAATATTAACCAAAATCGGCGTTTTTCTATCGTGAATCGCTTTCTTTGGTAGAATAATGAAGAAAGAACTTTCCGCTTTGGAAACTTTTTTGATAACAACATCTTTTCCAATCATTTCGATTTCGCCTTTCAGGGCTTCTAATTTCAATTTGACTGAAATATCTTTGTGTGTTTTATTTAATAATTTGATATTGTACAAATTACTAATGTGCTCAGAGTCATACTCTTGAAACAACATACCTGGTGTTCGCAGAATGGTAACATCCACATCCCTTCGCGTGATTAATAAGACTGCTAAAATTCCCATTAAAACAATCAAAACGAACGTGTAAGCTTTAATTCTTGCCGTAAATCTCAACTTTTCGCCTTTCGCGATTCCTTCCTCTGATGCATAGCGAATCAATCCTTTTGGAGAACCAATACTTTCCATCATGTGGTTGCAAACATCGATGCAAGCGGTGCAATTTGTGCATTCCAGCTGTGTTCCATTTCTTATGTCAATTGCCACTGGACAAACTTTCACACATTGAAAACAATCAATGCAATCACCTTTTGTATTTTCTTTGTTTTTAGAAAATTTCCCTCTTGGTTCGCCTCTTAAATAATCGTAGGCAACTAAGATTGAATTTCTATCGGTCATCACTCCTTGTAATCGTCCATAAGGACAAATAATTAGGCAAACTTGCTCACGAAACCAAGTATAAACGGCATAGAAAATCACTGTAAAGAGCAACAAAGCTGAGAAACCACCCACGTGCATTTTGACTGGCTCTTGAATGATTTTGAATAACTCCTCCGTTCCGATTACATACGCTAAAAATGTATTCGCAATCAAAAACGAAATCAAGAAAAAGGAAAGGTGTTTTGCTGTTTTCTTGATGATTTTCTCATTGTTATAAGGTGCTTTATCAAGCGCTCTTTGGTGAGAAGCATCTCCTTCAATCCAGTATTCAACCCGGCGAAAAACCATTTCCATGAAGATTGTTTGGGGACAAACCCAACCACAAAAAACCCGACCAAAAACTACGGTAAAAAGTACGACAAAGACAATGAAAACAAGCATTCCAAGACCGAAAATAAAGAAGTCTTGGGGCCAGAATGTTACGCCAAAAAAGATGAATCTTCTTTCTAAAACATTGAAAAGAAAAAATGGATCTCCGTTCACTCTCACAAACGGCAACCAGAAAAATAAAATCAAGTAAAAAACACTTACAATTGTTCTTTTATTGTAGAGTCTCCCTTTCGGTTTTTGCGCATAAACCCAATTTCTTTTGCCCGATTCATTGATTGTACCAATACTATCTCTGAAAGAATTATCCTCCTCCTCGTTGTGAATATTTTCCATTTTGAAATGAATTACTTTTTGTCTAAATCTGAGTTAACGCTATAATATATGTGGTAATTTTAGACTGAAAACTGTCAGTTTTACTTAACAGTTTTTGTGGTATCTTCAGTTTCTACTTTTGAGCTTTTTTCAATGTATAATTCACCTTCTTTTTCTTTCGCATTGGCTGGATTTGTTCCTTTTAAAGATTTCACATAACTCGCTACTTCATGGATTTGACGTGCGCCTAAATCTTGTTCCCATGATTTCATTCCTTTTTCAGGATAACCATATTTGAGCGTTTTAAAAATGTCTTTGATGTCACCTTCGTGAATCCAAAAATCGTCAGTCAAGTTTGGTCCAACACCCCCTTCTCCTTTCTCGCCATGACAGGCTGCACAGTTTGCTGAAAATGTTGATTTTCCAGAAGCCAAAGAAGCGCGATCAGTTAATAAAGTGGCATTATTTTCATCAACCAAGTTGGCCGCTTTTTTGCGGTAAGATTCCACATCTCGTTTTCCCTGCTCGATTTGCTCATTGTATTCTGCCAATTGCAGTTTTCCTGAATGTGTAACATGGAAGTGGAACAAATAAACGATTGAAAAAATGATGGTAAAATAAAAGCCATAAATCCACCATGGAGGTAAATTATTGTCTAATTCTTTGATTCCATCATAATCATGATCCAACATGATGTCACCTTCTTTTTCAATCGAAACGGAAGCGTTTAACTTATCGATCAACGAAGGCTGAATAAACTTTATTTTTTTCTTTGAAGCTGCAGCCATCTTTTTTCTTTGAGCAGCACCTAATTGCTGAAGCGCAACGATATACAATCTCCAAGCGACGAAAATCTCGAAACAAATGATAGTCAGCATAGAAAAGAAAGTCAGCGCATCCATTCCCCAATAACCTATTGAAACTGGCTCACTAGAAATAGTTTGAACGGCTGAATTTGCAACTATTGCAGGATCTTGCGCAAATATATTTGAAGAGAAAGCGCCAAGCATCACAATGACTGAAATTGCTTTCACAAGGATAGAATTATTTTCTCCTGCCACTTTTTTCTCTTGTTCTGATTTATTTCGAATGGCAGCTTTCGCAACATCGGCAAAAATCACAATCACAATCAATAATAAAATCACCACGCTTAGCATTGCAACAAACATTGGATTTGAAAAGATTGAATGTTCTTTTGGTTTTTCTATTGCTCCTTGGGCAAACATATTACTATTAAAGCCCATCAGTAAGGGCAAGAATAAAATGCTTTTCAACTTCTCTCCTACTGACTTTTTAATTTTTACAGAATTAATTTCCATAGTATGAATGATTGTAATTATTAATTTTCTTCTTTATCAAGTGGCAAATTCTCCAATTCTGTGATGTGATTTTTATCTGCTTTGATAACATACAAAATCAAAAGGGTGAAGAATGTGAAAAAAATAAAGAGCGAAATCATAGGGAAAATTGCTATCCCTGAGATGGATTCCAAATAATTGATAAATTTCATGTTCGTTATTTTTTAGATTTGCCTTTAATATCTGTTCCGATTCTCTGCAAATAAGCAATCATTGCAACAATTTCCTTATTGGGGTAAGTCTCAATTCCGTCTTTTTTCAAATTGGCCGCAATTTTATTCGCTTGCTCCATCAAATCTTTGTTCGCAATTTTATCATATCCTTTTGGATAAGGAACTCCTAATGTGATCATTGCTCTAATTTTTGCTGGCGTTGAACTTGTGTCAATATCGTCGTCCAACATCCATGAATACGAGGGCATGATTGAACTTGGCGACATGCTTGTAGGGTCTAACATGTGGTTATAGTGCCAAGAATCAGGATATTTTCCTCCCTCTCTATGCAAATCTGGACCAGTTCTTTTTGAACCCCACTGGAATGGGTGATCATACACAAATTCGCCCGCTTTGGAATATTCACCGTAGCGCGCTGTCTCAGATCTAAATGGTCGAACCATTTGTGAGTGACAAGTGTAACAGCCCTCTTTTATATATAAATCTCGTCCTTGCAATTCAAGCGGTGTATAAGGTTTTACACTAGATATCGTTGGAACATTTGATTGCACCAAAAATGTGGGGATCATTTCAATTGCACCTCCAATGAGAATCACAACCAAACTTACAACCAACATTTGAATTGGTTTACGCTCAATCCATCTGTGCCAATGTTCGCCAGTGTGTTTTTCGTATTTTTTAGGTAGCGGCGCTGCCTCTGCATCTTCATTGGCAACAAAAGATCCCATTTTTACGGTTTTCACAATATTGTATGCCATCAAAATGAAACCACCTAAATATAAGGCGCCACCTAAAGAACGTGCAGCGTACATCGGTTTGATTTGAATTACTGTTTCCAGAAAGTTTGGATATCTCAACATTCCTTCCTCTGTGAACTCTTTCCACATCAAACTCTGCATGAAACCAGCCCAATACATTGGAATGGCGTAGAATAGAATCCCCAATGTTCCCAACCAAAAGTGCCAATTGGCCAATTTTTTAGAATACAATTCCGTTTTAAATATTCTTGGAATCAGCCAATAGATAATTCCAAATGTCAAGAATCCATTCCAACCAAGCGCTCCAACATGCACGTGCGCAACAATCCAATCCGTAAAATGTGCAATCGCATTTACATTTTTCAATGACAACATAGGTCCTTCGAAAGTCGCCATACCATAGGCTGTAATGGCAACAACCAAGAATTTCAAAACTACATCTTCTCGCACTTTATCCCAAGCGCCTCTTAATGTGAGCAAACCATTGATCATCCCCCCCCAAGATGGAGCAATTAACATGATTGAGAAAACTACGCCCAAGGATTGAGCCCAATCTGGCAAAGAGGTATATAAAAGGTGGTGAGGGCCTGCCCAGATGTATAAGAAAATCAATGCCCAAAAGTGAATAATTGAAAGTCTATATGAATAAACAGGTCGATTTGCCACTTTTGGAATAAAGTAATACATCAAACCCAAATAAGGCGTCGTCAAGAAAAATGCAACTGCATTGTGGCCATACCACCATTGAACAAGCGCATCTTGCACGCCTGCATACCAAGAATAACTTTTCAATAAACTTACAGGAAGTTCAAATGAGTTAACAATGTGCAAAACAGCCACTGTTACGAAAGTTGCAATGTAAAACCAGATAGCAACATACAAGTGTCTTTCTCTTCTTTTGATAATTGTTCCGAACATATTCCAACCGAAAACAACCCATATCAAAGTGATTGCAATGTCAATGGGCCATTCCAATTCAGCATATTCTTTTCCTGTTGTATAACCAAATGGCAAAGTTAAAGCAGCAGCAACAATGATCAATTGCCATCCCCAAAAGTGGATTTTACTCAAAGTATCACTAAACATTCGGGCTTTACACAAACGCTGCAACGAATAATAAACACCCATAAAAATCCCGTTGCCTACAAATGCAAAAATCACTGCATTGGTATGCAATGGTCTTAATCTGCCAAAGGTTGTATAATTGGTTAAATTCAGCACGGGAAAAACAAGCTGAAGCGCAACCCAGAGTCCGACTGTCATCCCAATCAATCCCCAAACAATGGTGGCATAGGTAAACTGCTTTACAATTTTGTTGTCATAGGAAAATTTTTCTACTTCCATAAGTACAGATTATTTATTATTTATTTCATTTTTAGCAACGACCTCATTTTCAAAAAGAATACGGACCGAAGGCGTGTAATCATCATCGTATTGACCTTTTCTCATTGCCCATAAAAAAGCGATTAAAAAACCCGATGCGACGATTAAACTAATTCCGATTAAGACGAATAATGCACTCATTTTTCTTGTTTTACCTGACAAAGCTATCTCTGATTGGCTGGATGAAGCATGAGTGCCATCAGGAACCAAAATGACTTTGATCAGTTTTTGATTTAGCCTTCAAAAAACCGGCTGATAAGCAATGTTTTAACGTTTGGGGATTTGAATTAAATTGTCACTATTTGTCTATTTTATAGGCAATTCGAACGCTAAAATCAAATAAATTTGACTTTCAAATTCAAGCTAAAAAAAGATTAAAGTTTTTTGAATCTTGCTATCAAACTCGTTGAAAATGTAGTCAGCAATACAATAGAAATCGAACTGGCGGGCATCAATATCGCTGCCACAACAGGCGAAAGAATTCCCTGAACAGCGAAAGTCAATCCCACAATGTTGTAAATCAGAGAAATTATGAAAGTGGCGATAATCACTTTTTTACCAGATTTCGCCAATTGAATAAAGGCTGGAATTTTGTCAAATGAACTTCCATCCAAAATCGCATCGCATGCTGGGGAGAAATTATTGGTGTCATCCGAAACTGCAATGCCAATATTACTTTGCTGAAGTGCACCCGCATCATTCAATCCGTCGCCAATCATAATTACTTGACGATTTCGCTTGCGCAAATTTTGCACAAATTGCATTTTATCATCTGGCTTTTGATTGAAAAGTAAAGTTGCGTTTTCTCCAAAAATAATTTCTAAATTCTCTTTTTCTGCATCGTTGTCTCCCGAAAGTAATTTCAAATCAAAATCCTTTTTCAAAGAGTTGACCAATTGATTCAATCCTGGTCGATAGGCATTTTTAAAATTGAAGTAACCGATTACATTTCCATCTATCATTAAAAAAACCTTGGTTGAAAAATTGTTGCTTGACTTTTCACTGCCGGTTATCAAAAACTCTGAACCTAAAATTATGTTTTTCCCTCTCACAATTCCTAGGATTCCTTTTCCTGGCAATTCTTTAAATTCATTGACTTCAAGTTTTTTGTTGCTTGAAAAGTTCTCATAAATAATCCTGCTCAAAGGATGCGAAGATTGCGCAGCCAAGGAAGAAATTGCATTCTTTATCGTTTCTGACAATCTTGGCCCAACAAATTCAACCGCAGATCCATTTGTTATCGTGCCTGTTTTATCAAAAATAATTGTATCCGCTTTGGCTAAATTATCAATGACACCTGCATTTTTGAGGTAAAATTTGTTTCGTCCCAATATTCTCAAAATATTTCCATTGGCAAAAGTAGTAGTCAGTAATAATCCGCAGGGACAAGCAACAATTAAAACTGATGTTAGTGCATTCAATGCTTTGGAACTATCGTTAACCAACCAAAAAACGCCAGCAAAAATGGCTGTTGAGAGCACAACGAAGGTGAAATACTTATTGATTTTATCGACAAATGTTTGGTTCGCTGAAATTATCGCTTCCGCCTGATCTCGGTTCCACAATTGCGTTAAATAACTTTGAGAAGTTGAATTAATTACTTCCAATTCAACCGCGCCATCCAATTGTTTTCCACCCGCATAAATCAATTCTCCTGCAACTTTTTTCACTGGCGCAGATTCTCCAGTGATAAAACTGTAATCAATGTGCGCTTGAATACTCATCAATATGGAATCCGATGGAATCAATTCGTTATTTCTTATCAAAATGCGATCGCCTTTTTTCAATTCTGAAACGGGTATGTTGACCTCCCTCCCATTTTCTTTTTTCACGGTCACACCCACAGGAAAATACGATTTATAATCTCTTTCAAATGAAAGTGTCTCGTAAGTTCTCGTTTGGAAATAGCGTCCGAGCAGCATGAAAAATACAATTCCTGACATTGAGTCCATATAACCTGGGCCCGTTTGACTCAAAATTTCATAAATACTTCGCGAAAAAGTCACCAAAATCGCCAAGGAAATAGGTGCATCAATATTCAAATACCTATAGCGTAGACTTCTCCACGCAGAAACAAAAAATTCTGAAGCGCTGTAAAAAAAAACGGGCAGTGCTAAGCACAAATTCAAATAGGCAAAAAAGTGACTGAGATTTTTCTGATCATAGAAATTTCCAAACGCAAAATATTCCGGAAAACTGAGCATCATAATGTTACCAAAACAAAAGCCCGCCAAACCAATCTTTAATACCTGATTATTGTTGGTTTTCTTCTCGACTTTTTCTTCTAAATCATTCAGATTTATCAACGGTTCATAGCCAATATATCCCATCAACGTGGCAACTTCTGATAGTTTAACCAATTTAGGATTAAAAATCATCGTGGCTTCTTTCCTCAAAAAATTGACATTTGAACTAACAATTCCTGGATTCAAACGGTGCAAATTTTCCAATAACCAAATACACGAACTACAATGTATCTTGGGAATAAAAAAAGTGATATGCACTTGATTTTCGTCTGAGAAAAGCACCAATTTACTGCTGATATTCTCATTGTCAAGATAATCAAATTTTACAGAATGGATGAATTTTCCCTGCGAAATACCTGGGTTTTCATTCATGTTGTAATAAGTGCACATGCTGTTTTCCTTCAGTAAATCGTATACCGTTTTGCAACCAGCACAGCAAAATTCCTTTGCATCAAAATGAACAATTTCAGATTGACAACTTTCACCACAATGATAACATGATACCTTTGGCGCTGCGTTTATTTTATATTCTTTAAACTCCATTTTTAGGCAGATATATCAAACTTTCAGATGCCTTTTATCAATCAAAAAACTACCGCTGCTCCCTAAATTGATCAAAATCTTCTTTCGGCTCTTCAACAATTCTATCCATTCCTTCACCATCACGATTCTGTTCAGAAAGTGTCCAATGATTGGTTTCTATCGTTTGCAACCATATATTACCTGATTTTCGGTACAATTGGACAGGAATGTTGAATTCATCTAAAAATTGATTCTCCAAAGTTTCTACTTTCGTGTTCCCATTGACATTTACAACACCAGGATGATTTATAACATATTGTTCGCCTAAGGTTTGACTGTTGCATTCAATTCTATTTTCCTTCGAAAACAAATTGGTTGCAACAGAACTTAAACCAAAAAATTGTAGTTTTAAATAAGGGAATTTTTGATTGATTTCATCTTGAATTTCTTTGATAATTCTTGAACTATTTATTTCAATTTCCATGATACTAATTTTAGACAAAATTGACGCTTTAAACATGAAAAATAAATGAGTGTCCTCAAACGCAAATATGACAAATGTCATTTTTAGTGAAAAATCAATAAATTACCTTAGCGGTTTAGCAAAATCCTTAAATTAGCAATGAATATATCTTCAATAATAAATATGGAAAGTAAAGAAGGTACAGATGCGCTTTTTCTGTTTGCTTCGGAAGGGATTTTGGTGGCAAATGGAGAGAGTGAAATCATCAGGGTAAATCCAAGTGCCGAAAAGCTTTTCGGCTACGAAAAAGACGAACTAATTGGTCAAAAAATAGAGATATTAATTCCTCGTCGATTGGCTGAAAAACATGTTCATCAAAGAACTGAATACAATCGTTCACCCCAAGCCAGAACAATGGGAAGCGGTCTTGAACTTTTTGGATTGAAAAAAGACGGCACAGAGTTTCCACTTGAAATAAGTTTGAGTCCTTATTCGACTGACGAGAAAAAATTCGTTATTGCTTTCATTATTGACATCACGCGCAGAAAACAAGCTGAATCAAAATTGAAAAATTATTCTGTGGAGCTAGAAAAACAAGTACGAAATAGAACTTTGATTTTAGAAGAGGCGATTGAACAATTGGAAAATACGAAACTTGAATTACACAATTCACTTGAAAAAGAGCGCGAATTAAGCGAATTAAAAACGCGGTTTGTTTCCATGGCTTCACACGAATTTAGAACGCCACTCACCACCATGTTGACTTCCCTTTCGTTGGTCAACAAATACGGTGAAAAGAATGACAAAACAAGTCAAGCGAAGCACGTAGGGAAAATCAAAAGTTCGATTCATAATTTAACGGATATTTTGAATGATTTCCTATCTGTCAGCAAATTGGAAGAGGGCAAAATTGAGAATTTACCTCAAATGTTAGACATTCCGTCATTTATTTCTGAAATTATCTCTGAAATGGAATTTCTAGCCGTTAACAATCAAATTATTCAATACAAACACGATGGCGAAACAATCGGAAATTTAGATAAAAAGCTGTTAAAAAACATCCTTTTCAATTTGATTTCCAATGCGATTAAATTTTCCCCCGAAGGCGGAATTATAGATATCAAATCATGTATTGAAGATTCCAAATTCAAAATTTCTGTTCAAGACCATGGAATAGGAATTTCTAAAGAGGACCAGAAACATCTTTTCGAACGCTTTTTTCGCGGTCACAATGCCATGCACATCCAAGGCACTGGACTTGGTTTGAGTATCATCGCCAAATACGCGGAACTGATGAACGGCACAATTAATTTTGAAAGTCAAGAAAATATAGGAACAACATTTACCACCATTATACCGCAATAACCATGAAAAAAATACTGTTGATCGAAGACAATCCAGATGTGAGAGAAAATACGTCCGAAATTTTGATGTTGGCGCAATACGAAGTCCTTACCGCCGCGAACGGAAAAGAAGGGGTTGAAATGGCACAACAACAGCAGCCTGATTTGATTATTTGTGATATCATGATGCCTGTTTTAGATGGACATGGTGTGTTGCACATGCTGTCAAAAAACGAAAATACGGCGAGTATTCCTTTCATTTTCCTCACCGCAAAAGCAGAAAGAAGTGATTTCAGAAAAGGAATGGAAATGGGCGCAGACGATTATTTGACCAAACCTTTTGACGACGTTGAATTACTAAATGCCATTGAAATTCGATTGAAAAAGAATGACATTTTAAAGAAAGAATTCACCAAAAATTTGAGCGGAATAAATGATTTCATTCAAGAAGCAAAAGGAATAGATTCGCTGAAAAAATTGTCAGAAGAAAGAGAAATTCGACTGTATAAAAAGAAAGACAAAATTTTCAAAGAAGGTGGTTATCCGAAAGGAATTTATTTCATTCACAAAGGAAAAGTAAAGTCATTTCAAACGAATGATTTAGGAAAAGAATTGATCACAGAATTGCACAATGAAGGAGACTTTTTCGGATTTAATTCTTTGCTGAAAGACGAAAAATACAACAGCTCCGCAACAGCGTTGGAAGATTCTGAACTTTACATGATTCCGAAAGAAGACTTTTTTGCACTGATCTATAAAAATGCTGAAGTATCGAAAAAATTCATTAAAATTCTGTCCGATAATTTGATTGAGAAGGAAAAACAATTGGTCAAATTGGCATACAATTCTGTGCGAAAAAGAGTTGCAGAAGCGCTCGTAAATCTTTCGGACAAATACAAAAAAGAAAACGAATTAACTTTTAGCATGAATGTGTCGAGAGAAGATTTAGCGAATATCGTAGGCACAGCAACAGAAACAGTGATTCGCACTTTGAGCGATTTCAAAGAGGAGAAATACATCGAAGTTGCCGGTGGAAAAATCACCATTTTGAACTATGAAAAATTGGCAGTATTGAAAAACTGATCTCAAATTCCGCAATTTAATTGTGCTCTTCATCCAATCAACCTGCCGTTAAGTGATTCTAACGGTTAAAATCACTTAGACTAAATATTACCTGATTTTTTCAATGGTTTTTGCTTTCAGAATTAAAATCAATAATTTCTTTTCCTCTAATAAGTATTTGCGCTTCTTTTAATCCAAAGGAAATTAATACTTCTTTTAATACCTTGATTTTAAAACATTTTAATAAAAAACTCAAACATCAAATAACTCATTATGATTGAGTTAATTTTACATAAATATCAAACAGATTGATTTCTTGACTTTTAACTTTAGAATCCCAAAAAAATCAAAGAACCGCGCTTGTCTATAATTTTTAAATATTAATTTTAAGAAAAAATAACTGTTGAAATCTATTTTTTTCTTCTTCTTAATTGTCTCAAATTGGTCTTGGTCACAGGACAGTTTATCTCTTGAAATAAAAATTTCAGCAATTAAAGATCAATTGATTGCCGAAAAAAAACAATTTATTGCAAATCCTGTTTTGTCCAAAAAACAAAATGAACTGCTCAAAGAAAGGCACGAACAAAAAATCGACAAGGAGCTAACACTATTAAATTCTTCCCTGATTTTGATGGAAGGACCCATGTTTGAAAAAGTAAATGGGGCTTTTCAGCAAATTTTAAAAGCAAATCCTTCGATTCCGCAAAACACCCAATTGGTAATTTATAAATCCACTGTATTTAATGCTTTTACCATGGGCGACCACGTCGTTTTCGTCCATTTAGGATTGCTTTATTCGTTGAAAAACGACGCAGAAATCGCCTTAGTTTTGGCACATGAAATTGCCCACAATACGCTGAAACATGTCGAGAAATCAATGATTGAATCTGTGAAATATGAAACCAACGATTCGATTAAAAAAGAAATTAAAACCATTTTGAAAGATGAGTATGGCAGAGCAAGTGCATTGAATGAACTGCTTGTGCCAAGATTGATGGAGTCACGCGAAGTTTCCAGAAATCACGAGTTTTCCGCGGATGCATTGGGATTAATTTACATCAAAAATGCCCAATTCAATATTCCAAAGGCTTTGAGTATGTTTGAGGCAATGGAAGACCACACCCACAATTGGAGCGAACCGTTTGATTTAGTATCCTGTCTAAAACTAGATAAATTTCCAAACATCGCTCAAAAAACAACTGAATATGCGGCCGAAGGTTCTTTGGGAAGTTTTGAAGAAGATGAAGATGCAAAACCCTATTTAGCAACGCATCCTTATGACCGTGACCGATTTGTGAGATTGGCAAAAATGGAAAAATTGGATACTTTATTGGAACATTATAAAAGGCAAGAAAATGAAAGCCGAAATACTGAATTACAGTTAATCAGCAAGGAAATCCTGAAAACATCCTTGCAAAAGCAAAATCTAACCTTGTCTTTTTACTACGCTTGTAAACACATTGAACATTTTCCTGAGGACGATTTTGGTTATGAAATTTTAACAACTACTTTGAAAAGTATCGCTTTTCTCAAAGAACGAAGAACGGTTGGGAAATTTATCATGAGGCAAAATCCAAAACAAGCTGAAGACCTAGATCGTGTTTGTGCGTTCATTTATTCGCTTTCCCCAATGGATTGTCAAAACTTGGCAAAAGAATACAGCAAGCAAGTGGTAAACAGCAGCACTTCATCGCCATACGTTTCTATCATTCAACTTTTTGAATTTATGGAGACCAAGAAATTTGACAATTTTGAAGCGCTTTGGCTGTCAACCAAGAAAGACATTCAAAAAAATAACATTTACTGGATTTTAAAAGAAGTTGAAAATCACCTCTATGCTACAGAAAGATTGAAATTTTTAAACCCAAATATCAAATAATCATGAACAAAATCAAATTAACATCCTTGCTCGTATTGATGAGCATTTTTTCTGTGTTTGCTCAGAAGAAAAGTGTCCAAAATGTCTTAAACTTTAAAAGTGCAAAAGATGCTGGTGAAATTATTGAAAACAACAAATTGGTTGGTTATTACATTTTCTATCTGAAAGAAAAAGTAGATAAAAAAACATCAGCTTACGAAGTTGAAATTTATGATGACAATTACAACGTGACTAAAAACTTTGAAATTATAAGACCAAAAAACACCGTTTTACTTGAAATGGTTTACAACGGAAATGCTTTTATGATTCATTTTTATGATTCTAAAACTGGATACGAATTTGCCACTTTTGATCGCACAGGGAAAGCGACAGGTTCCAAAAAAATCGCTACTGACGATATCAGCAGATGGGATTTGGCGAGGGTTCAGCAAAATCTTGCAAGTGCAACTGAAAACGTCAACATTTTCCCAAATGGAAAAGAAGGTTTTATTCGTTCAACATTCACCAAAAACAAAAAAACGGGATACGAAATTGTTGCCTATGACAACAATGCCAAAGAACTTTGGAAATACAGTTCAAAAGAAACTTCAGATGTCTTGGAATTTGTTGAAATAAATGATGTTTCTGCAAACGTTCTTTCTGCTACAGTTTCTAAAAAGAAAAATATGATGACGCGCGATGTAATCATGTATTGCTTGTTATTAGATTCAAAATCTGGAAAATTGATCAAAGAAATGCAACTTGGAAGCAATGAAGCAGGCTTGCGTTCTTTGTTGAAATCTTTTGTAAATGAAGAAACTGGATCTATATATTTGGTTGGTGAATATTACAAACCAAAAGATGATATTTTGAAAGACAAAAGCCAGGGGCTTTATTTGCAAGAATTCTCTCTTTCAGGAAAAGAATTAAACAAAAAAGAATACAAATGGAAAGGTGACATTGATAAATTCAAAAATGAATTGGATCCAGAAGACAAAAAAGGTGACCGTCCATTTTATGTATTTTTTCATGATGTTGTCATTGCCAAAAACGGACATATTTTCATGATTGGAGAACAATTCATCAAACAAGTGAGTGCTGGTGGTGTTGCTCTGAAAGTACTTGCTAGTGCTACGGGTGGTTCTTCTAATACTTCAGCGCTAGAAATTAGAGTGGCTGATATGGTTGTAATCGAATTCGACGAAAATAAAAGCATGGTTGATTTTAAATTGATTAAAAAGAAAGGTACCAGCGTTCTTTTGCCTGAGGGAATGGGAATGTACGGAACAACTACGCTAGGATATTATGTAAAATCACAAGGCGATTTTGATTATTCATTCACATCTAGTGACAAAGCGAAAGACAATTTCGAAATCGTTTACATCGATGCAGATCGCAAAACAGAGAAAAAAGCGACAACCAAAGCAGACGTGATGGTGGGTGTAATTTCTATCAAAGGTGGTAAATTAACACAAACACGTGTACCTGTAAACTGTACTTCAAATCGTTGGTGGTTACAGCCGGCGAAACCAGGATATATTTCGGTAACAGAATATTTTAGAAAAGAGAAAAGAATCGACATGCGCTTAGAGCAATTGACTTATTAATCAAGCATAAAATGAAACGAAAGGATGTCAATTTTGGCATCCTTTTTTTTTGGAAAAAAAGATTTAGTTTCACCAAAAATAATTTACCTTTACTTTTATAATCAAGTATTTAAATGACAAAAAAAATCATATTTAAAGAAAGGCAAAAATTCAATCAATGGTGGATTTGGCCTTTTTTCGTTTTGACAACCGGTCTCTTCCTCTACGGCTGCGTGCAACAAATCATCTACAAAATCCCGTTTGGAGACAATTCAACTAGCGACAGCGGATTGATTTTTGGAACAATCGCCATTTCATCGATTTCAGCTTTATTTTTTGTTTTTAGATTAGAAACAAACATCACCGAAGAAGCCATTTCTGCGCGCTTTTTTCCCTTGCATTTGAAATTCAGAAAATACCTTTGGACAGAAATTGAAACCGCAGAAGTGAGAAAATACAAGCCACTCCTCGAATACGGCGGCTACGGAATCCGAGGTTTTGGCAACAATCGCGCTTTCAATATTTCGGGAAATAAAGGTTTACAACTCGTTTTCAAAGACGGACGCAAATTGCTTATTGGCACTCAAAAAGCGAATCAACTCATTGAAATGTTGAATAGCCAACCATTGAAAAAATAAAAACGTTAAGTGAGAAACTTAAAATCCAAGATGATGATGCGATTCGATAAACTGTTACTTCTAATTTGTTTAATTTCAACCACTGCTTTTGGACAAAGCTACCGCTGGCTTGACAGCGCATCTACTTGGCATTACACCTATTCCGCTGGATTTTCAGGTGGCTACCAGAAAAACACTTACGTGGGCGATACCACGATTTACGGCAAAAATTGTCAAATGATCAAACGTTTTCAGGAATCGAAACTGTACACCGGTCCTGATACTTATATATTTTCTGGCGAAGTGGCTTTGCCCAATTATTACACTTACAAAAGCAACGATTCCATTTTTGTTTCCGACAATGGCGCTTTCTATTTTGCATTTAAACTTAATCCAACAATCGGCGAAATTTGGAATTTAGGCGAACACACCAATTTCATGACCAGCGGAATCGAAACTGCTTATGTGAAAGTGGACACCATCATCCCAAACGATTACAACGGAACCATCTTAGACGATATTTACCTCATCGCTTGCAAAAACAACGGCACGCCCATCGAAAACTCATTTCCTTCTCCTGACACCCTGGTTTTCTCAAAACTCGCTATGGTCAACTCAAAATTCGGATCTTTTGGCGGTTTCGAATCTTTCAGAAATTATTTCGTGACCGGAGTTCTCGATGAAACTTTCCCTGTTTACCTGCTTTGCTTCGAATCTGCTGATTTTGACTTTACCCTAATCAACCCAACGCAAAATACAGATTGCTACAACGGCATTTTCGCCAGCATCTCAGAAAATGAACTCGAAAAATTTGCCGTGAAGCCCAACCCAACGCAAAACGAAATCACCATTTCCAACCTCCCTCCCGCTGCCAGCTTGGTGCTCTACGACCAACAAATGAAAAAAATCTCCGAGAAAAACAATGTGAATTTTGAAGAAATAATTTCGATGCAAATGTTGGAAAATGGTTTGTATTTCGTTGAGATTTTGAGTGTGAATGGGGAAGTTGTTGGGATGGAGAAAGTGTTGAAGGTAGATTGAACTAAATGTTTAATAATAAACACCTAAGGTTTTTTTTGAAGTTTATGAAGTTAATTTCAGAAAGATGCATTTTTATCAAAAATTCATTTTTGATGCAAAAATTGTAATTTATTCTTACATTTAACACAAAAAAAGAAGTAACATTTAATTTACAACTTGATATAAATTATTATAAATCTTAAATTATGAAAATTAAAAATACGATTTTAAAATCAAACCTATTAATCATTTGTTTTATAGGTATTTACTCATGCAATACAAATAATATAGAGAACAAAAAAGAAGAAATAAAGTATGTAAAAGTTGAAAAAATAATTCTAGATTTCATTAATGAAAATCCAAATTGGAATCAAAATGATATAATCCAACAAAAATATTGTGATTCGTTAGCACAAAAAATAGTACCGTTAATTGCTGATAGCTTGTATGAGGATCTTCCATTTAAATTTGAGGAAATACAAGAATATTTTGATAATGGAAAAAAAGGTTATTTAGCATTATTCAACTTTGATAATGATAAATTTAGCGATGATAGAATTTCAAATGGTTTTTTGCTTTCTATTTTTGGAATAGTTGATGAATCAATGGTGAATGAACTGAAAAATGGTGAATCATATTTTATAAGAGGAAAATTACTTGAATTTAAAACCAAATTTTATATGATGTCTGATAATGAATCATATGAAAAGAAAATTGTCGGTGACATTTTGCTACCAAATGTCCGTATGAAAATTGAAAAAATTACACCGATAAGAAAATAATTGCAACTTTTATTCAAGAGTTTTTTATTAAAACACACGATAATAGATACACAAATATAGTTAGCGAAAATAAAACATATTGATACTTATCGATTGTTTGAAAAAAATAATAGTTGATCACATTATGCCCCCAAAGAAAACACTTGCAGATTTTATTTCTACTGCTGAAAAAGTTCATGGAAATAAATACGACTATTCAAGTGTTGTGTATCAAGGCAGCTCCCAAAAAGTTATCATTATTTGTCCTATGCACGGTGAATTTTTAAAATCCCCTGACAAACATATTGCAGGACAAGGTTGTCGGGTTTGTAAAGGATACGTTGAACTTACACAAGATTCATTTATTGATAGAGCTAAAAAAACACACGGTAGTAGATATGACTATTCAAAAACTAATATAAAAAGAAAAAATGATAAGGTCATAATTATTTGTTCAGGTCATGGAGAATTTGGACAATTGCCGCAAAATCATATAAAAGGATATGGTTGTCCTGAATGTGCTAAAATTTCACGCGCAACAAGTCAGAGATATTCAACAAAAGAATTTATTGATACTATTAAAAAAGTGCATGGAGGAAAATATGATTACTCGGAAGTGGATTATGTAAATAGTCAAACTAAAGTTACAATAATTTGTCAAATTCATGGTTCTTTTAGTATCAAAGCTAATTCCCATTTCAATGGGAATGGCTGTTCAAAATGCGGTAGAATTGAAGCACGGGAAAAAATTTCAATTGAGTATCCTGAATTTCTGAAACGAGCAGAAAAGATTCACGGAAATCAATATGAATATGTTGAGTCTTCTTACTTCAATTATACTTCAAAAATAAAAATGTACTGTTCAGAACATGGATTATTTGAACAAACTCCTCATTCTCATATTTCAATGAAAAGTGGATGCCCAAAATGCGGCTATATTAAAGCGGCTAAGTCAAATCAAAAAGGTTGGGAAATAGTTTTGGATATGTTTATCACGGTGCATGGCAATCAATATTCTTATGATAAGGAGACTTATAAAGATGTTTCTCATAAAATGAAAATTCAATGTGGCAAACATGGATGGTTTGAACAATTACCTTACCACCATTATGCAGGTTCTGGTTGCACTCAATGTGCTATAGAAGAAATTCATGAAAAGCAAAAGATTGATTTTCATGAATTTGTAAGTCGATCAAAAGTCTTACATGGCAACAGATATAAATATTCAAAGGATTCTTACATTGATATTTTTACACCAATTCACATAAAATGTTCTAAGCATGGTGATTTTTTACAAAACCCAAGAAATCATTATAGAGGATCTGGTTGTCCAAAGTGCACTAGTAGTAGAGGAGAAAATGCAATAAGAATAATTTTAGAAGAAATAAACATCGATTTTGAGGAACAAAAAATGTTTGATGAGTTGAAACATAAAAACAAATTGAAGTGTGATTTCTTTCTTCCAACACACAACACGGTAATTGAGTTTAATGGAATTCAACATTATGAACCAATATCTGTTTTTGGAGGAATCGAAGGATTAAAACAAACTCAGACACGAGACATTGTTAAATATGACTTTTTAAAGTCAAAAGGAATAAAATTGATTATTATTCGATATGATCATGAAGATATTAAAAACTATCTTTCCGAAAAATTGAATTTTTCAATCATGAACGAAAAAGGCTGAAAATTCATTTTGAAAAATCAATAATATTTCTCAACTTCACTCAACAAACCAAAATAATAACATAATATGAAAAATTACAATCAACTATCAAAGGAAGATTTTATGCGTTTTTTTCGCGATACAGAAAAATTAAACGAATTAACACCAGACGATAGAATTGATATTTTTAGAACCATTCTATTGGGAAGTTCTGATTTTTCTAAAGATTTATTTGATGAAATTTTAGCAGATTATTCTGTTGATAATCTTGAAGTAGTGGAAATAAATAATGGTAAAAAGTAATAACTGGTGCAATGATGTATTTTACAACAAAAATTGGAAAGATAACGTGGCGAAAAGAAATCCACCTTCACTAATAAATTCAATCTCCTAAACAATTACCCAGTTTTCTTGGTTAATACCTTACAGCAAAAAGAAACTACACGCTCTAAAGTGAAGCGTCGCACTTATTTCTGCATCAAAAGTAAAGTACCATGGAAACATTCAAGCAAAAAGCATTGAGATTTATGTACCCGATGATTCGTAAAATGGGTCAGTCGAGCAAGAATGGCGTTGTGGTGAAAAACATCAAAAACGCTGCCCCAAAAACGTCTTTTTATTCGCTTCGTGCGGTTTTAAATAACAATCAAGAAATTGATTTCAAATCATTTGCAGGAAAAAAAGTATTGTTGGTCAACACGGCCTCAAACTGTGGCTACACTGGTCAATATGCAGAATTACAATCACTCCACGAAAAGTTGGGAGATCAATTGATGATCATCGGGTTTCCTGCCAACGATTTTGCATCGCAAGAAAAAGGCAATGACGCTGAAATTGCACAATTTTGTCAGGTAAACTACGGCGTTAATTTTCCTATCGCAAAAAAAGGCGTTGTGGTTAAAAATTCTGACCAACAAGCAGTTTACCAATGGCTCACCGAAAGCAAAGAGAACGGCTGGAACAATCACCAACCAGATTGGAATTTCGGAAAATACTTGGTCAACGAAGAAGGAAAATTGATCGGCTATTTTGGTCCGTCGATTTCGCCACTTGATGGTGATTTTTTAAAGGTGATTAAGAAGTGATAATTAATATTTGGATAGGGAAATTTGAATAACTTTTCATTTTTTGTAGCTCTTAGAGCTTCAACCTTCGCAATTCAATTTGATCTTTTCAAGCAAAAAAAATGTATTAAAATGGAATCATAAAATATGATTTTGTACATTTGATAAAAAAGAAGCAAAATGAGAATAGTTCAATTAAATATACCCGATAGTGTTGACTTAAAAGATTGCGATTTTTCCATGATCATCGCTTCTAAACTATACCAAGATTCCACTTTATCTGCTGGTCAAGCTGCCGAAGTTGCAGGTCTTTCCAAGAGAACTTTCCTAGAAATCTTGGGAAAATATGATGTTTCAGTATTCAGTAGTTCAATAGAAGATTTACGTTCAGATATTACAAATGCTTAGAATTTCATCATGTGGAGTAAATCCATTGTGAGTTCGCATTTGCCTAGCTTAGTTAAAGTAAACAAAACCCTAAACAATTTTAATTAGCTTAAAGAAATAACAAAATATGGAAACGAAGAATAAAAAATCCGAAAAAAAGTTTGACGCAATCAAAACCATGCGTGAAATACGAGACAAATTAAGTCTTGAAATTATGAATATGACTTACGAAGAAGAACGCGCCTATTTGGATAAACTTCTTGCACAAGGCGAGACCAAGGAGAAATAATCAACGTTTGCTATTCTAAAGTCTACTAATCCTTACACCCACAAGTCTCACATTCAGCCTGCGTCTCAAAACCTTTTGGACCGCATCCGCTGTAACTTTTCAACTCACATTCATTGGTCGCAGCATTGAAAAACCAAGTTTGAAAGTAAGCTTGACAAAGTTCGTTCGGCACAGTTTCCTTACAACGTGCATCTGTTGAAGCCGTTTTGCAAGTTTTGTCGCAAGAAAATGCAACTGAAGCTAAAGCAATTATAACTAATTTTTTCATCATCCAAAATTTTAGATTTGATGCTAAATTACTAAAAACGCAACAAATCTCCCAAAGCGGTTTTTACTTTTTCGCTGTTGGTCAATAAAGCAGCTTCTAGTGCTGAATTCAATGGAATGGCTGGTGTATCAACCGAGCCAACAATCGAAATCGGTGCGTCTAAGAATTTGAAATTATCGCGTTGAATGCGTCCTGCCAAGCCCAAAGTGAAAGTTGCTTCGGTCGATTCTTCGGTCACTAACATCACTTTTCCGTGTGTTTTCACTACTTCGTTGATTTTGTCTGTATCCAATGGATTCAAGGTGCGCAAATCTAAGATTTCCACTTTTCCTTCGAAAGATTTTGATGCTTCCAAGGTCCAATAAACGCCTCTTCCATAGGTAATCACCACGCAAGATTCGCCTTTTTCAATCGCAGTTTGAGCCGCTTCTTGCACCACGCGCGCTTTTCCAAAAGGAATCACGTAATCTTCATCCGGCTCAATCGACATCGCGCCTTCCGTTCCTGGAATCTTAGACCAATACAAACCTTTGTGCTCCAGCATCACCACTGGATTTGGATCGTAAAACGCGGCTTTCATCAATCCTTTCAAATCCGCACCATTCGACGGATAAGCGATTTTCACTCCGCGAATATTCGTCAAAACAGATTCTACACTCGAAGAATGGTAAGGTCCGCCAGATCCATAGGCGCCAATCGGAACACGAATGATGCAACTCACCGGCCATTTGCCATTCGACAAATAATACGAGCGACTCACTTCGGTAAATAATTGATTCAGTCCTGGCCAAATGTAATCCGCAAATTGAACTTCGACAATCGGTTTCAGCCCAACTGCCGACATTCCAACGGTCGAACCGATGATAAACGCTTCTTGAATTGGCGTATTGAAAACGCGGTCGTCACCAAAAGTTTGCGCCAAAGTGGCTGCTTCACGAAAAACGCCTCCTAATCGGCCTCCAACGTCTTGTCCGTAAAGTAACGCTTCTGGATGTTGGTGCATCAATTCTCGCACGGCGAAAAGCGCACTGTCCACCATCACGGTTTTCTTTTTTCCTTGCGGTTCACGTTCGCCTTTTTCTTCTGTAATTGTCGTTGGCGCAAAAATAAAATCGGTAATGGATTCTGGCGATGGATCTTCTGAATTCAACGCTTTGTCGTAATCAGCATCCACTAAGTCTTTCACTTCGTTTTCAATCATCGAAATGACAGAATTTTCGATGTCTGATGCAGTCAATAATGCTTTCAATTTTGGATAAGGATCTCTGCTCGCTGCTTCTTCCAAATCATCTCTATACCATTCTTTGCGCACGCCTGAAGTGTGGTGTCCCAACAAAGGCACTTTCGCATGCACGATAAATGGTCGTCTTTCTTTTCGAATAATTTCAAAAACATCTTGAATCGTTTGGTACGACAAATCAAAATCGCTGCCGTCAATTGTTCTCACTTCAATTCCGTGAAAACCTTTGGCATATTCGCTAATGTCTTGCGCCCGCGTTTCCGCCGCACTTGCTGAGATATCCCAGCCATTGTCTTGCACCAAATACAAAATTGGATATTGTTTCAATGCGGCCATTTGGAAAGCTTCAGAAACTTCCCCTTCCGTGCAAGAAGCATCCCCCAGCGAACAAACAACAACAGGATTTAAACCGCCGAAATCTTCCGCCAAGCCTTGGTTTTCTTTGTATTGAATTCCCATCGCAACGCCTGTGGTAGGAATTGCTTGCATCCCCGTTGCGGAGGATTGATGAGGAATTTTAGGCATGTCATCTCTTTTCAAAGACGGATGCGCATAATAAGTTCTTCCTCCTGAAAAAGGATCGTCTTTCTTGGCGAAAACTTGCAACATCAATTCATACGGTTGCATGCCGATTCCCAACAAAATACTGTCATCACGGTAATAAGGCGCTACCCAATCCTGCGGCAATAGTTGCAAACCAACTGCCAATTGAATTGCTTCGTGACCGCGTGAAGTTGCGTGCACATATTTGGCAGTGATTTCCTTGTTTGCCTCGTATTTTTCAGCCAATGTTTTAGCCGTACACATCAAGCGAAAAGCCTTTAACAAGGTTTCCTTATCTGTTTTGATTTTCCTCGATTTTGTACTGCCACTTTTATTTTTCATAATTCAGGATGCAAAATTTGGTTCAAATATACTGATTCTAGTATGAAGTTGGCCATGCTGTTTCGTGATTATTTCCCTTTAAAAATCTCCAAAATCGGTTCGCCCGTGGTTGCATTTGGCTTTTGAAGATTCAAAATATGCACCAAAGTCGCAGTAATGTCTGTGATATTTACTTTGCGAAAAACTTCCTGTTTAGGGATATTGGTTCCATACCAAATCAGCGGCACGTGTGTATCATAATTGAAAGCAGATCCGTGACTTGTACCTTTGTGCGCCTTTTCATCTTTCCCGTTTTGAGGCAAAAATCCAGGTTCCATCAAGTACAAAACATCGCCACTTTCTTCGTAGCGAAAACCTCTGTTCACCATGTCTTTCCACTCATTATCCACCGCTGAATTTTCCAATTCGTCGGCGGTAAAAACACGCTTCACTCCTTTCCAAGCGCGGACTTCATTTTTCACATATTCTTGTGCAACTGTTACATCTATCTGCTTATTTTGCATCAATTTACGGTCAAAATAAATATTATTATTGTCGTGCGCAGAAATGAAATTCGCACCAAATTTGGTTTCCACTTTCTTTTTAAGCGAATCCAACAAAGGCGCTGCATTCAAATATCCGCCGGGAAGATTTCTATCGGTCAAATATTGAGGAACTGGCACAACGGCATGATCAGCAGTCAGAAACAACACAAAATTATTTTTCCCTAATTTCTCTTCCAAGGATTTTACCAAGCGCGCGATTTCTAAATCCAAGCGAATGTAAATGTCTTCGATTTCGATTGAATACGGACCAAAAGCGTGTCCTGCGATATCTGGCGTTGAATAGCTGATACACAGAAAATCGGTATTGGAAGTTTCGCCCAATTTTTCACTTGTCAAGGATTGAATCGCAAAATCTGTCAAAAATGTATTGGCGAATGGCGTAACGGTGAAAAGTTCGTACCCGGATTTTTCGCCCTTCATTTGTTTTAAATCGTAAGGAAAAGTCGGCGTTTTTTTGCCACCGATTAATTGCTCGTAAGGCGTATCATCTGGTCCACTTTCGGTATATAGCGATATGTCGAAATACGTCTTCCAAGTCTGCTGCATATAAGCATCGACCATTTTTTTAGCGTTGAAATCTACAATCCATTTCGGCAATTCTTTCTTGAAATAAGAGCTGGTCAAAAATCCGCCTGTGGTATAATCGTACCAATATGAACCATCAGATAAATGTCCGCCTGGCAGCACAGCGCTTCGGTCTTTGAGCGACATAGAAATCACTTTTGAATTGGGATAAGTCAATTTCAATTGATCAGTAATTGTATTGGCTTTCAAGTTGTGCGGAGAACTTTTTCCACCGGCATAATTTGAACCAACTGGCGAAACGGTTGAATCAGCCACGCAATAAGTGTCTTTATTCAGTGAACGTACAAACCAATCGTTGCCCACAATTCCGTGATTGCTCGGCGTGGTTCCTGTGTAAATTGACGCATGTCCCGGACCGGTGTAAGTCGGCACATAATTGTATTGCGTATTTCTGCAATGCGTACCGTTTTTCATCAATTTGACAAAACCGTTTTTAGAAAATTTCGATTGATAGCGAAACAAATATTCGTAACACATCTGATCCACGACAATTCCAACCACCATTTTAGGTTTGGTTTGGGCGTGAAAGGTGTGAGAAAATGTGACGATTATAAGGAAAAAGAAAGATTTTAATCTCAGATTTTTAAAAACTTGCATATTGATAATTTTGATTATCCAAAGCTAAGATTTTTAAAGGGAATTGGTTTGAAAAAATTGGATTTATTGAAATTCAATTTGGGTAAAATAGATTTTTAAAGCTGTATTGAGTTATTTACTTTCCCACCCAATCCCTTTTCAACAATATCGAATAATGTTTTAAGTGTCATATTACTTCCATCATTCTCGATTCTCGAAATATAGGTTCTTTTTTTATCGACCAATTCCGCGAGTTGTTCCTGAGTTAAGTGCTTTTCTTCGCGTGCTTTTTTTAAGAGTAATCCGATTTTAAATGACTCGAATTCACGCTCTAACTCATCACGACGAGAAGAACCTTTTTCGCCGTAAACTTCATCTTTGATTTCTTTCCATCCTCTTGTGCTCTCGCTGAGTTTTTGAATCATGATGTAAATGTAACTTATAAGTTACCTCATAATATACATCTTCCCAAATTCCTTCTTGAAATGGGAATCAGCGCCAGACTCGCGGTGTTTGATTGATTCTCCGTTGATTTGTGTCAACACACGATAGAGATAAACACCATTTGCCAGTGGATCGCCAAATTCGTCAGTTCCGTTCCAGGAAAATTCGC
Organism: Chryseobacterium gleum; assembly: GCA_945897805.1. Classification (GTDB taxonomy): domain Bacteria; phylum Bacteroidota; class Bacteroidia; order Flavobacteriales_D; family Crocinitomicaceae; genus JAQVCM01. The sequence continues at coordinate 30,558 of CAMDFX010000004.1, read as the reverse complement.
TGATGTTTCGTCCAATGTGCATGGGTCCAAATTCGTCTTCGGTGATTTCGCGCACCACTTTTCCGGTCACGGTCATCACTTGGATAATCATTTCATCAGGCACTTCAGAGCCTGTGAGCGTAAACACAAATTTGGTGCTCGTACTGAATGGATTCGGATAATTCATCATGTAAGTGATCGAAGATTCATGAATCACCTCGAAGGTAATTCTGTATTCTAAATCGCCAGAAAGATTGCCGCTTCGGTCAGAACCTTGAACGAGCAAAGTATATTTTCCATCCAATTCAAATAGCGCTGGATAAATGATTTTGAAACGTTTGTGTTGCGCTTCAGCAGGAATCCATTGCATAACCGTGTTTCCATTTCCATCGATAAAAGGAATGCGTTTTTGAATGCCGTTTGGATCCGTCAAATAAATTCCGAAAAGCGTGGTATCGGAAATGTCATTCATTACCAAGTATGGATTATCGTCTTTCAAAGAAATCAGCAATTCGCTTTCGGGACTCACAATGTCGCCATTCAAAATGTGGACGCCATCAAAAGTGACATCCAAAATCGGATTGACATCATCGCCATCGACATAAAATGGCACTTGCAATAAATTATTGAAGTGGAACTGTTCCAATTGATCTGTCACCAGCGTTCCGTTGATGTATGGATTTACTTCCATCCAAAGCGAATTGATTCCGCCGTAACCGACTGTTGAAAAGGTTATTGTATCACGAATTATGTCAGAAGTTCTCAACGAATCTTGACGAGCATAAGGAATAAAATGTTTGACACGATTGACGTCTTCAATCCAATAACTAATCAACAAAGAATCCATGGGATAGTCGCTGATATTTCGAACATCGACCGCAAATTTAACTTCTTGCCCTTCCAATAAAGTGTCTACATCTGGAATCCAAGTGTATTGCGTTGAACCATCAATTGCAGCTTCTGGGAGCGGTTGATACAAAACATGCCAACGGTCAACTTGCGCGGGTGTCAAGGTTACAGAATCTTTGTAAGCAGCACTCAATTTCAAATATGGATATTGCGTTGCATCAATGATATTATTCAATTGAATGATTGAATCTTTGTGGGTAAAAGTTGTATCAATAGTCAACAAAACTGTTCCTTGTAAATCCATTGCTTCGATTTTCAATAATGTAACATCTTGCGTTGGATTTTCACTAGCATCTTGTTTCCAATACAACGTTTCCCATTGCGCAGCAGGTCCGATTATCGTGGAGTTTTCTTGCCCTTTGTAATCAAAGCCATCCAAGGTAATTGTCAAATTGATTTTTTCTTGCACAGCGTCTGGTAAAGTAGCCACCACTTCTTGCACTGAACTTAAATCTCCTTTGCGGTAAAAGAAGATGAATGCTTTATTGTCTCCTTGACCAATATTGACAGCACCTAAATCTTGAAAAGTTTGTGTCATTGAAGGTGAAATGTCGTCCCAATATTCATACTGTGCTCTCACTGCAGTATAAATTAAAATATAATATCCATCAGGAACAGAATCTAAAATCATACTGCGCAAAGACTGCATGTGATTTGGATTGCTTTGTCTAAAAATGAAATATTTTTCAGGTCTTTTGCGACACGAAACAGAACAACCATTATTCTCATTACCAAACTGGTGATTGGTATTTACTTGCGTACAAACACAAGATGGCGTTGTTGTTGGACAATTGCGTGTCGCCCAAGCCTCCAATGTAACAGGATCAAAAACTGCAACATGAATGGCAGGTAAAGGCGTACACATCGCATAATCCAATAACTGATTGTCAATTTCAAACATAGTGCCATACTGTTGGGTTGGGCCTGATGCATTGTTATACACGTCAACACTTAATAACCTCGGAATTGTATCAAATTGTCGTGTTCTTGAAACTCGATCATAAACCACATTGAAGAAACTATTTTTCTTAAATTGGAAGAAGTGGTCTTGTCCCCAACCTCTTTTTCCGTTGATGTATTGAAAAGAACTTTCTCTCCAAAAAAGCACACTGCTATCCACCGCAACACGCCAAAAATAAACTGTACTGTCTTCGCAAACGAGTGGTGAACTTTGGTTAGAATTTGCATTCAACCATTGAGAAGGATTGACTTCTTTCACCCCACCAAGTCCAGAAATCATGGCGTATTTCTTGAACGGGGTATTGAATAAATCCGTTGTGTCAATTTCAAAACGGTAAGTATTAAATTCAGCTATTGGATTAATTGTTGATCCTTTCAAAGTTACGCTGTCATAAGGAACGACGGCAAATTCATAAGGGACGACAGGTACAATTCCGTCAATATCAATTATCAGTGGTTTATTTTCAATTCTATTGTTTGTATAATCTTCAAATTCAGCATGAATCGAAGGAATATCCACTTCAACAGTAAATTTATTGATTCCAATTCCCACATTTGGTTGCAGTGGAACTTTGAAAGAGAAAGTATCTTTATAGAGCAAATTCGGCAATAAGAAATTATATACAGAATCTACATTGCTTGGGAAAGTTCTAGTTACCTGCAAGGCAAAAGTATCAGAAATCGCTTTTCCTAGATTGGTTAAAATAATGTGAACTCCAATACTGTCGTCGGTTAAATTAATATCATTTGGCGTGAAATACAAAGACTGATCATTGATGTCTATTTCAGGTTTCGCGTGCCAATTGATTCTTAACATCGGATCGCCATGCAAAGTCATTTGCGTACAAGTTGTTTCCGTATAAACATCAGAACCAAAATTTTGACGGACTTTGGCTATGGTGTTTTTCACTTGTTCGCCCAAATAACCACCATAATTTTGTGTCGAAAACTGGCGATAAAGTTGGTTTGAGAATCGATTCAATGTAAAACCAAAACCAAGTCTAACACTAGAAATAAATGCAATTGCACCTTCTTCGGGCAACAAAACAAAACTTTCTGAAGTAGATTCATAATTCTGAAAAATATCTCCTGTGTAACAAGCATTTCCTAGCACAATCGGATATTTTCCTTGGTTATTCCAATTGGTTGGATCATCCACATTGATTTCAAAACCATCCACCGAAGCGTGACCGAAAAAATTCATCAGTGAAACACCACTTTCAATTCTTGCACTCACATCCGCAACCGCTGTTGGATCTAAAGGATCACTGCTTGTTTTCATGTAAGTTGTCACATTTCCACCAAAATTCGCACCTTCAATCGTATCTTTCATCGCATTCAAATAACTTTGAAATTCCATTTGATCACCGATTGTTGTACCGCCTGAAAAATGTAGAACTTGCTTTTGCCACTCTTTATTCGCTGAATTATAAGTACTTTGAGGATCTTGATTGGCATCATAATCTTTGACTTTCTGCAAATAATCAGCCAACTGCGTTTCTGTTTGCACAGCGATTCTTCCCGTTGGGATTTGAGGTTCCCATTGACCAATACTCAAATTAGCTGTAATTAATGCATCACTGGATGGATAACCAAATGAAGGAATCAAGGAATTGTTATATGAATTCATATTTTTTCTTGTTCCCGCAACCAAACCATTGAAACTTTCATTGGCTTCGCGAATTCCTTTTCCAACTAGAAACAAAGATTTTGGTTTTACAGTTGCATGATCGAAAAAGTCTAAGGCAAAGCGGCGCACACCCAAAATGTGTTTTTCAATTCCGCCGCCATACTGAAGATATAATTCATTTACATTTGCCAATACCACATTGTAATTTCCACCAGCGACAGAACTTCTGTAAGCCACATATTCATTCGTTGCATTTTGCAAGTTTGGGTGATAAACCATCAAAATGACATTGGTATCATTTTCAAACTGACTGAAATCTGTAAATTTTCCAGTTGCCGTTACCAATGTTAATTGCGTAATTGAAGCAATTGTACTTTCATCTTGAATGATGACTTCTTGGTCAATTCCAATGGGCGCATTGCTGACAATCGTTTGCCAAACTCCTGTGCCATTATTGGAAAGAGCAGCCAATTTTGGAATTCCTCCAAAAACCATCATCACCGGATTCACCAAAGTTGTATTCGTAATATCTAGCCTCAATTTTAGAGCGGCTGTATTATTCTTAACCCAATAGCGGCCTTTGTTTGTGTTATTCAAAGTTGTTAATTTGGGGTAAATCAAAGACCAATAGCTCAACGCCTGGTAATCAGTTAAATAATCTGAGTTCGCATTTATTTTCCATTTTACAACTGTATTTCCATTTCCCAACAAACTGACTGGAAATACAGCATTGATATTTTTTTGCTGATAACCTGAAAATTGTTCCGTATGCAACAGGTAATCATTGGGTCCAACAGTCCAAGAAAAATCGTGGTTTGGCCCACTTGGGTTTACGGAATTATAAGCGTTTGAATTGGAAACCGAAATGCCGTTAAACTTTGCTGCTGGCGCACCTGCATTTGTATATGGTGAAAGCGTTTGCATGCCTATTGGCAACGTATATCCCGCAATTCCATTGACATGACCTCCTGACCATCCTTCTCCAGGCATGAAAAATGAACTTGAAGCTGGCGTATTCGCATCTTTCGATTCGATGTAAAAAGTATTGTAAGATTGTTCTACTTTTGCCAACCAATAAGCCGCTGGGGTGTAGGCGGAAAAATTATTGTCACTTTCAAAAGTGAACCTTAAGTTATTGGTTTGATTGTTCCAAGTGAAAAAATAATTGATGGTATCGTTATACAAACTGTAGCTTGGATTACCTATTTTTGTTGGATCAGCATACAAAGTTGAATCCAACCAACCATCATTTCTCTTGGCATAAAACAAGAAGTAATCTCCTTGGTCAAAAGATTGGTCGTTTCCATCAATAACGTAAATCGGCTGTTCTTTTTGTTGACCAAAAAGTTGCATGTTTTTCGTTGAGAAGGAAGTCACAGGAACTCCAGCATTGACCAGCGTATTGTAATCAATTTTGTATATTCCACTTTGCGCCACTTCAAAGCGATAATAGGTCTGATTGTATTCAATCCATTCATTACCATAAGTTTGAGAAATGGAATTAAATGCAATAAAAAAAGTTAGAATCGAAAGTAATAATTTGATCATATTTCCTTTTTAATTAAATCTTTGGTACTATTGATTCTTAATCTCAATGAGATAACATGGGAATAAAGCGCTACGGATTGGTCACCCAAATCAGTAAATGCATAATCCAAGCTAAAGTTCTTAACATTTAAGCCAATTCCGATATTGGGTTGGATGGTCAGTGACTTGGCATCATCAAAATCTTTGATGTATTGCATATTTCCGACACCAAATCTCAAGGTTACGTATGTTTTATATCCAAATTCAACACCCACTGACGGATCAATACTAATGGCATTTGTTTGAATGATTGTATTTCTTCGTCCATCTGTGGTGATAGATAAATCGACTTCTCCACCAACAAAAATTCCTTTTTTACCTAAGTTATATTTGGCGTGTGAACCAGCGATAAATCTTGGCAAAGTAATTTCTAATCCATTTTGAGGAATCGCATTGCCTGTGTTGATAAAAACTTCTTTGGTTGCAGCATCAATGTTGAAAATCCAAGCGTTAAAGGTAGAAGTGACATCTCTTGCCATCAACCCAAATTTCCAATGTTCACCTTTTTTGTACTGAATTCCTGCATCAAGCCCAAAACCCCATGCTTTGGCAAAATCTCCTACTTTTCGGTTGATTAACTTGAAATTTCCACCGACACTAAGACCTTCCACTTTCAATTTTCTGGCATAAGAAAACAAAAACGCATAATCCGCAGCGGTAAATAAACTGATTCTATCATAATCAATTCCGCCTGTGTTGTCTATTAACTGCGTTGTATTTGGAATGTCATCAACTGCAAAACGGATGAATGAAAATCCGACTGTGCTTTTGTCGTCCAGCGTTCTTGCCACACCAACATAATCATACTTGGCAATTCCCGCAAAATATTCTGCATGCATGGCTCCTACTTCCCAACCTTTTTGAATACTTGTCAAACCAGCTGGATTCCAATATCCTGCATTCACATTGTCTGTTTTGGCAACCACTGCATTAGACATTCCCAATGCATCAGCACCTACACCAATTTGCAGAAATTCGTTGGAATATTTAGGTGCAACTTTATCATCTTGCGCGTGCAAAAACGACGGTAGTAGCAGTAAAGTAGTTAATATAATACCAATTTTCATGTTCATTTCAAATACTTTTGATACTTGTTAAAACCAATTTTTACTAAAAAAATTGTGTTCTTTGCAAAGTGTTTTCAAATCAAGCGTAAATTTACGGAATTGATTTTAAGAATTCAAACAAATTTTATACTTAATGTTCAAGTTGTTTAATATCCCCAATTTATTCACTGCTAGCAATATGCTTTGTGGTATTTTGGCAATCTTGCTTTCGCTTGCTGGAAGAATTGATTTGGCTCCTTTTCCCATTTTCCTCGGCGCAATATTCGACTTTTTTGACGGATTTTTAGCCAGAATACTGAAACAGCAAAGTGAATTGGGCAAACAATTAGATTCCTTCGCAGACATGATTACTTTTGGTTTGGCACCAGGAATTTTCATGATGATTTTGCTGATTTATGTGCAAGAAGGTTCTGTTTTTCATGAAAATTCGCAATTCAATTCGCAGGTCATTTTTGATTGGTTGATTAATCTCAGTCAATTCAAATCGCAAAACTACCTTCCACTGGTGGCTTTGTTTATTCCTTTTATGTCGATGTTCAGATTGGCTAAATTCAATATTGATACGCGGCAATCTGTTTCATTTATTGGCTTGCCGACACCAGCAAACACGATTTTTTTCACCGCTTTCCCATTGATTTTGGCGCAAGTGCCAAATGCTAAGTCAGATCAATTACATTTAATTCTTGCTGTTTTTCAACCTGAAGTTTTGATTCCGATTATCATACTAATGTCGCTATTTTTAGTGGCTGAAATTCCGCTTTTTGCTTTGAAATTGAAACACTTTGGCTGGAAAGGGAATGAAATTCGATACTCATATTTGACAACTTGTTTATTATTAATTCCCTTTTTATTGGTTTGGTCTATTCCGATTATTGTACTTTTGTACATCGTTTTATCGGTAATCGAAAATGTATTTTTAAAAAAGAAACAAAATGAAATTCAAAGCTGAAATTGATGTAATGCCATTAGACGCATTGTTAGACCCGCAAGGAAAAGCAGTTACCAACAGTATGAAAAATATCGGTTTATCCGAAATCAGCGGTGTGCGCGTTGGTCGTCACATGCGCCTTTTTGTTGAAGCAGATACCAAAGCAGCCGCAGAGGCAAAAGTGGATACTGCGTGTAAAAAATTATTAGCCAACCAAATCATGGAAAGCTATACTTTTAGTTTGACAGAAGCATAAGCGACAATCGCTCAGAATATTTGAAAGTCGTTCAGCAATGAGCGACTTTTTTTGTTGCAATCAATTTATTGACTTTAAATTGAGTAAAACTTACTTCGGTAAACTCACTGCAAGTATTTTGAGGTGCTGAGACTATTTTTTCGTGGTGAAAATTTAAATTTGCTGAATTATAGCTCTGTAATTCATCGCCTGAAGTAATCAATCTTAAATCGAAAGTTTTAAAAAAAAATGGACATTGAAGAAGATAGCCGTCCTAGTGATTGGACGGTTTTTGAAACGCACTAAAAAGTGTAAACGAAAGAGATAGCGATAGCTCATCGATAGAAGTCACTTTTTAGAAGTTTTAAAAATGCTGTAGTTTACGGAAGCAAGTTCAATCACGAAGACTTGATTACCTGCGGTGCGACTGCGTGGTTTCTTTTGTTACTTTACTTTCATCAAGGAAAGAAAAGTAAAAATCTAGGATGGAAAGACCATTTTGATATTTTAACGTAAATTTTTAGTCAGTAACTTTAAATATATAAATTCCTTTAATTTTCCACTAACTTCGTTTCAAAAATAACAACGCATGCAAATTTCATCAGCCAATTTCATCGGATTTTCAAGCTCATCGAAAGGACAAAAAACTTTCAAATCTTTTAATCCACTGTTGAACCAGGAAATAGATTTTATTTTTTTCGAAGCCACCAAAGATGAAATCGAAGAAACCATGCAACTGGCGAAAAAAGCTTTTCCAATTTTGGCCCAAACAGCTGGTAAGTCGCGCGCTATTTTCTTGCGAGAAATTGCTTCTTTACTTGAAATCAATCGCTCAATTTTGATTCAATATTATTCGTTAGAATCTGGACTCAATTCAGATAGAGGAAATATTGAATTGAACCGCACGATTTGGCAATTGGAAACTTTTGCAAGAGCGATTGAGCAAGAAAATTGGGATTTATTGCAACAAGACGAAGCAGATTTAACGCGACTTCCGAATCCAAAACCTGCGTTTCAAAAAATGGCTTTTCCGCTCGGACCAGTGGTTGTGTTTGGTGCGAGTAATTTCCCTTTTGCTTATTCCACTGCAGGTGGCGACACCGCTTCTGCCCTAGCTGCTGGTTGTCCTGTGATTGTGAAATCGCACACGATGCACGCTGGAACAAGCAATTTGGTGGCGCAATTGGTCATCGAAGCGGCTCAGAAAACAGGAATGCCTGATGGAACTTTTTCTCATTTGAATGCGGTAGATTTTGAAGTTGGAACACAATTGGTTTTGCATCCAAACACCAAAGCGGTTGGTTTTACAGGCAGTTTTGCAGGTGGAATGGCCTTGCAGAAATTATCGCAACAACGCGATGAACCGATTCCTGTTTTTGCAGAAATGGGAAGTTTGAATCCGATCATAATTCTTCCCGAAGCGATGCAACATGACGGCGAAAAAATCGCTCTACAAATTGTGAATTCGATCACCCAAAGCGCAGGACAATTTTGCACCAAACCGGGACTGCTTTTTGTGATGAAACATGAAAATTTAGACAATTTCCTAGACCAATTAAAATCGAATTTTGTTGCGGTAAAACCACAATGTATGTTGCATCCAACAATTTGTAAAAGATACAATCTCGGTCGAGAAGCCATTTCAGCCCAAGGAAAGGTGGCAACTTGGATTGAGGTGAAATCTGAAAAACCCAATTTCGGAACGCCGCAAATCTCGAAAACTGATGGAAAAACTTTCCAACAAAATATAAAGTTGCAGGAAGAAGTTTTTGGCCCGCACAGTTTACTTATTGTTTGCGAGGACTTATTAGAATTGCAATCTTGCATTCAATCACTTTCAGGACAATTGACCGCTTCCTTTTTTGCATCAGCAGAAGAAATAAAAAACCATTCCAATATCCTTTTTGACCTAAAACAAATTGCAGGAAGAATCATTTCAAACGGCGTTCCCACAGGCGTTGAAGTTTGTGATTCGATGCACCATGGAGGCCCATTTCCAGCTACGACAGATTCGAGGTTTACAGCAGTTGGAAAAGATGCGATTTGGAGATTTTTGCGGGCGATTACGATTCAGAATTTTGAGTAAATCGTTGCCAAAAATTCTTAATAATCAACAATTACAAAGTGAAATCTTTTTATTGATGCGCAGAAATTTGTTCCTTTGAAGCAGATTAAATTCAGATAGATTCTAAAATCGTCAAAAATTTTATCTTTGTAACTTAAAATTAAGTAAAATGTCTGAAATTCAAGAAACCCCTAAGAGTAAAAACGGATTATTTATCACGTTGATTGCCGCATTGGCTGTAATTATTGGAATTATGGGATACAAAATGTCAAATGCAAACAAAGCGCTAGACGATTGCGAAAAATCCAATAAAACGTTGGAAGCAGACATGGCCGGTTTGAGCGACATGATGTCTGGCTATGCTGGAAATATGTCAAATGACTTGAAAGCTGATTTCAAAAACATGTTGAAAACATACGACCAATTGAAAGCGAAAGATGCTTCTCAAGCGGACAGTATAAATTTGCAAAAAGCGAAAATTCAAGGTTTGTTAGACCAATTGAATAGCAACAAAAAATTCAGCGCGCGCCAATTGTACAACATGCGCAAAGAAAACGAAACGTTGCGCACCATCATGAAAGGATATGTGAAACAAATCGACTCTTTATTTACATTGACTACGCAATTAAACGCTGATTTGGAAACTAGAACAAGTGAATTGAACGAAACTTCGACACAGAGAGACGAGTACAAAACGCAAGCGGAAGTTGCATCAGAAAAAGTGAAAAAAGGTTCTAAATTGCAAGCTTACGGTTTCAAATCAACTGGTTTGAGAATGAAATTAAATTCAACGACTGAAGAAACCAACAAAGCAAAAAATACTGCGATGGTGAAATCAAGCTTTACGATTGGTGAAAATACGATTGCTAGTCCTGGTAGAAAATTTGTTTACATGCAAATCATCAGTCCTGACGGAAGAACATTGCAATCAAAATCAAGCAACACGGTGCAAACAGACAATGGATCAATTGCTTATTCTGACAAAAAAGAAGTAGATTACAATAATCAAAGCATTGACATGGCGATTTTTTACAGCCAAGAAAGTCAAGAATTTACGAAAGGAACATACAAAGTAAAAATCTATTGCGACGGTCAATTGATTGGAACAGATAGTTTCACTTTGAAATAAGAAAAATGACTTTTAAAGAAAATCGGAGCGCTCATCAGTGTTCCGATTTTTTTTGTCCTACCATTTGATATTTAACTAATTTTGAACCAACAATTTTAAATAAAATGTGGATTTTTAGATTCAATCGCAATATCAAAAACTTCTTTCGCTTGCTGACGATTTTGAACATCATCATCAGTCACACTTTGCGCAATTGGTTTTATTCTGGTCCTTTCAGAAAAATATTTGATCCAAAGGGAAAAAAACGTGTTTCTCGTGCTGAAAGGTTTAGATTGATTATTGAAGATTTGGGTCCTACGTTCATCAAGTTTGGGCAGATATTAGCGGATAGACCAGATTTGATTTCTGAAAATTTGCGCATTGAATTGAAAAAATTGCAATCTTCCGCGCGCCCTTTCGACGATGAAGAAGCGATTTCGATCATTGAAACAGAATTGGGAAATGATGTGGACAACGTTTTTTCTTACATCGACCGCAAACACATTGCATCGGCATCGATTGCCCAAGTTTTTCGCGCTACTCTGGTGAATGGCGAAAAAGTGATTCTGAAAGTGCAGCGCCCCGGAATCAAACGGAAAATAGAATTGGATTTAAAATTGATGCAAATATTCGCGAAACGAATCCACAAAGCCTATCCAGAATTGAGCAGTTTTAATTTGGTAAGTTTCATCGATACTTTCGGCGATATCTTGCTCAAAGAACTAGATTTCACGCATGAAATGTCGAATATGCTGCGCTTTACGCACATCTTTAAGGAAGACGAAAGGTGCCACATTCCTCGGGTTTACAGTAGATATTGCACGCCCAAATTGTTGGTGATGGAATACATTGAAGGCTACAATCCAAGTGAAATTGAACTATTGCGAGAAAGAGGATTTTCGACACAAATAATCGCTGAAAACGGCGTGAATATCGTTTTGACCATGATATTAAGACACGGTTTTTTCCATGCAGATCCGCATCCTGGAAATATTTTTATTCGTGGCGACAACCAAGTAGTTTTGATTGACCACGGCATGTGTGGCACGTTGAAACCAAAACAAATCAATGGTCTGGTGAATTTCTTAATCGGTTTTTCAGACCAAAATTCGATTAAAATAACGAAAGCTTTACTTCAACTTACAGAAACCAAAAGTTTTCAGAATTACGAAGACATGGAGTTTGAGATTGACGAATTGATCAAAACTTACAGTTATTTAGATTACAGTAAAATTGACATTTCGAGCTTATTTTCAGACACATTCAAAGTCTTGATGAAATATGACATTGTAATTCCCGCAAATTTGTACATGTTGCTCAAAACCTTGGTAACAATACAGAATTTAGCAGAAGAATTGGAAGCAAAAATTTCTTTGCCAGAGATGATTAGGCCTTTTGCGAAAGAAAAAGTCATGGAACGCTTCAGTTGGGATTCTATCAAAAGTAAATTGGTGAATTCTGTAGAAGATTATTTGTACTTGGCAGAACATTTGCCGCGGGATATTCTTGAAATCGTGACCAATTTCAAAAACGACGGCCTGAAACACACCATCAAATTGGGCGATGATTCGATTAGCAATAAGCAAATCCGAGCACATATAAACCGCCTTGGAGTAATTTTGTTGATTGGCTTTATGTTGCTTTGTTCAACTCTGCTGATGATTTATAGTAAACCATCAGATTTTTCGAAATACTTTTTTAATTTTTCGTTGATTATTGGAGGATTTGTTTTGGTTAAATCGGTGTTTAAATCGAAGTAAAAATTCTCATAATAAGCCAATTTATTGATTCGCAATCTATTTTTTTTGGCTGCATATAGAATAAATCATTCTACATATTCAATTCCTTTTTTACATCATTCGTTTTAAACATTGGTTTTCCTTTTAATGCTTTCGCCAAAGTAAAAACTGCTAAAAGAGCATACAAAATAGCTAAAACAATGGTTGCTTTGGTGTTTTTTAGTAGATAAAATGCAAGTATTGGTAATACTTGCATGGCGTGCATCCCTATAAAATGTGCAATACGTGGATCCCCAAACTTGGTACTCCAATTTAAAATCGGAATACCACTATCGCCATCTGGTCCACCAATGGTATGCGTTAATTTGGATCCCATAACAAAGCCTTCGAAGGAAAATATGACGAAAATGATTAATCCCAAACGAATCGACCATAGATAATAGCTTGGTAAAGTTGGAAAATGGTTGGTAAAAAAAAGCAATGCGACATATGCTGTGTAAAGCGTGACTGCAGTTGCCGCAATCGCCATCATGGAAAACAAAAATGAATATGTGGGAGAACTCAAATTGAAATGTGACAATTGTCCTTTAGAAGCCTGAATGGCGATGTACACAATTTCAAATCCCAACAAAACAATCGTAGACCAATTGAATAATTGGATATTAAAATTCGGCAAATAAGCGCAAAACCAAGCCATCGTCCAAGCAAAAAGAAAAGTCGAAAAAGCAAATTTAAATGGCTTATACCAGGCGTTTACATTGTAAACTTGTGTATTTGAAATCTTGGTGCAAATCAAAAAAATAATAGCAAAAAAGAGACACAGCAAACCATAATAAAAAAGCGTTTCATTTTTTGTTTTTAGACTTTGTAAGAAATAAAACATATTTGAAATTTTAGTTTGGCAAATATATTTAGAAAAATAAAACCGAATGTTTTTAAGTGAGTTTGTTTCCTAACTTTTTGGTCTCAATTAAATTAATTGAGACCGCGGTGATCATAAAAATTAAAAATATATTGTCTTTTGGTTGGGCAGCCATTAGACATTAACCACTTTAAGCAATAAAATGGAGGCAATAAAAGCCAAATCACCCACCCTCTATAACTCAACAAAGGCGGGAGATTTACGAAATTTAAGGGACAAAAAAACCCTCATTAACAATGAGGGTTTTTGTACTCGGAGCGGGACTTGAACCCGCACGCCCATACAGGCACAGGATTTTAAGTCCGGCGTGTCTACCATTCCACCACCCGAGCGAGTGGACTGATGATTAGGATTACCCTAATCTTAGAAATAGAAAAGGGATTGATTTGCATTAATCCCTTTTCACTACTTCGAGCGGGAAACGGGATTCGAACCCGCGACCCCGACCTTGGCAAGGTCGTGCTCTACCAACTGAGCTATTCTCGCATTAATAAATTTAAATTGCTCTAGCGTTCTAAAGCGGATGCAAATATATGATTTTTTTTGTTTCAAAAATGAATTTTAGAAAAAAGTTGATTCATTTTTTCCTCCACAAACATGATTTCATTGATTATTATTCTTTTTGTTATTGTCTTTTTACGGTCAAATTCCTTGCTGATTTTAATAATCAATTAATAATCAATTGTTTTAAGGATAAAAAATAATATGCAAATCGAAAAAGATAAACTTTAAATCAATCGAATTATTTTCGAATCAAATGAATGAATCCTTGTGCTTCGTGTTGCACCAAATCCAAACTTACAAATTTGACCACATAAAAATAAACACCTTCACTCACTTCTATTCCCGAACTTTTGCCGTCCCAAATGATTGCTTGATTGCTTGATTCATAAACAATATTTCCCCAACGGTTGAAAACTGTAAATTTCTGCATCGCGACATTATTTGCTTTTACAGGAACACAGAAATCATTGATTAAATTACCATCTGGAGAGAAAACATTTGGCATTTCAAATTCAAAGCCACAATCTTCAACTGTTATCATTACTTCATCTGAAGCAAAACAACTTCCAGATGTACCCAAAACGCTGTAAGTATTAATTCCGTCAACTGGCACAAATGCTACTCCGTCAGTTATTCCATTGTCCCACTGATATTGATTCGCTCCCGTGGCGGTTAAAACCACACTTTCTCCTGAACAAATTTGCAAATCTGGTCCAGCGTCAACAATTAAATTTTGACTGACATTTACTGCAATTTGATCTGTTGCCGAGCAACCATTTATAGTGCCAGTAACTGTATAAATCGTCTGTCCAACAGCAGGAATGAAACCTTGTCCATCTACAACTCCATTGTCCCAAGAGTAGGTTGTGGCGCCACTTCCCGAAAGTGTAACTTGATCACCTGTGCAAATTGACTGGTCATTTCCGGCTGAAACAATTGGCAAAGGAATCACTGTAACGGTCAATGAAGCCGTAGCATCGCATCCATTTGAAGTTCCTGTTACGCTGTAATTCGTTGTAGCAGTTGGACTAACTTGAAATGAATTTCCAGCGCCCAAAGCATTGTCCCAACTGTAAGTTGTGGCACCTGATGCAGAAATTGTGGTTGTTTCACCTGCGCAAATACTCACATTTCCAGAAGTTGAAACGGTGAAAGTAGCGCCAGAATTAATAGTAAAATTTTGTGTTCCAACACATCCATTGGCGTCAGTTACATTAACTGAATAATTTCCTGCGCATAAATTTGACAATTGATTAGCGGTTGTTCCATTCGACCAAACCGGCGTTGCGTAAGGCGCTTGTCCTCCTGAAACAGTCAAAGTAGCTGAACCGCTGCATGTAGATATACAAGTCGCATCTACTGGAGTAACCGTGACGGTAATTGGTGAAGCTAAACCACAATTCAAATTCATGCCTGCCAACAAAGCGGAATTGTTTGTTGAATTACCAATTCCTGCAGTTTGACCAGAGGCAACCGGTGCAGAAATCCAATTGGTTTGGAGAGAAAAATCGGCTGAAGTGCTGTTGTCGCAAGAAAAAACCAATCCTCCTGCTGCGCCAGTGAAATAAATGATATTGTTGAAATTATTATTCCCCCAACTTACTCCGTGGACAGGAATATTGGTGTTTGAAGGCGCATAAATCTGAAAAGAATCATCGCCATTGGCCATAGAAATCGGACCCCAATTTCCGCCAGAAACCCAACCTGTGTTGGCATAAGCCATCGAAGTTGTACTCGGTGCGGATTCATGTCGCTCAAAAAGCGCTGAAGAAACTGGAATTACCAATTTACAATTCGCATCGCTATTGATCAAATCATTTGATGGAACACCAGGATTAACGTCATTGTCGTTGTAAATCAAAATGATTGTCCCGGGATTGATGCATTGCCAAAAAGCATCGTTGGAAAAACGAATCGCTCCAGCAGCAAGTCCAACTCCTGTTAAAACGCCATTGGAAAAGTAGCCGTTGTTATCATCTAAAATCCAACCGCGTAAATCTAAGCAAGCTGGGATACTCGAACAATTGGTTAATGTTGGACCAGTAACAACCAATTCTACATATTCTTTTGAACCTGAAGCACCTTGAGAAACTTCATTGATACGCAATGATTGCGCTTGAGAAATCGAGAGAGAAAATACTGAAATCAGTAAGAGAAAATACCTAAAATTGTGCACTTTAAATGAACTAAAACCTCAAAATCAAATGGTTTCGGCTTGTTAAAGCTTCAAGGAGAACATTTAATTTTTTTACAAAGTAAAGACAATTGCTATCATTGACCAAATTCGGAAGTTTATCTTAATGTTAAATGTGATTTTTCAGAAAAAAGCGTAACTTTAGAAAACAAGATTCATCGCTATGAAAAATAAAATTCTCTCCGCATCGCAAACTAAAATGGCAGATCAGTATACGATTGAAAACGACCAAATCTCATCCATTGACTTGATGGAAAAAGCAGCCAATCAATTTGTGAATGCCATCATTCCTTTTGTACATGGAAAACCTTTGATTCATATTTTCTGTGGTAAAGGGAGTAATGGTGGTGATGGCTTTGCAGTTGCGAGATTATTAAAAGAAAAGGGCGCTTTGGTGCATACTTATTTACTGGATTCAGGACAAAAGCTTTCCAAAGATTGCGAAATTAATGCTTCTTGTTTGAAACAATACAAAATCATCGATAGTGAAAATGATTTCCCAAAAATCAAAGCAGAGGACGTGGTGATTGATGCTTTGCTTGGGGCTGGATTGACTCGAAGACCTGAAGGTTTATTAGCTACCTTAATTGAATTCCTCAATCATTCCAAAGCAAAAATATTGTCGATCGACATTCCTTCAGGATTGAGTTGTGACGAACTTCCAGCTGATTCTTCCATTATTAAAGCACATTTTACTGGCACTTTTGAATTTCCTAAAAAATCGTTTTTCATGAAGGAATCCGCCAAATTTTTGGGGAAATGGCAGGTTTTACCGATTGGATTAAATCAACCATTCATTCAAAGTCAAGCGAGCGATCTTTATTACCTGACGCAAGATTTTTTCAAAGAAATCATTCTTCCAAGAGAAAAATTTACGAACAAAGGAACTTACGGGCACGGATTATTAATCGCTGGATCGAAAGGTAAAATGGGTTCAGCCATACTATCCGCCAAAGCAGCGTTGCGAAGTGGAATTGGACTTTTAACTGCACAAATTCCCAGTTGTGGTTATGTGATTTTTCAAAGTGCTGTTCCAGAAGCGATGTGTGAAACGGACGATTCAATTGATTTTAACACCAAACTAAAAGTTGATTTCAAGAATTTCAATGCAATCGGTGTTGGTCCGGGTATGGGAAATCAAATTGGGACAAAAAACATTTTAACGGAGATTTTTACAAAATCAAATTTGCCACTCGTCATTGATGCAGATGCCTTAAACGTCATATCGGAATATTCCGATTTACAGATGAACTTGCCAGCAAATAGCATCCTTACTCCTCACCCCAAAGAATTTGAGCGCTTGGCAGGAAAAACGAAAAATAGTTTTGAACGATTAGAACTTTTGCGAAATTTCGCCCGAAAAACAGATTGTTACATCGTGTTGAAAGATGCAATTACAACTATCGCATGTCCTGACGGGAAAATTTTCTTCAACACTACGGGCAATCCTGGCATGGCAACAGGTGGCTCTGGCGATGTACTCACAGGAATTATTCTAGGATTATTGGCTCAAGGATTTTCGCCATTGAATGCTACTTTGATTGGCGTATATTTCCATGGAAAATCCGGAGATCTAGCGTCGATTCATGTAGGCGAGAATCAAATTATCGCGTCAGATTTAGTGCAATATTTTCGTTTGATGTAAGGTTGTTTTACAGTGATTTAAGTAGCTGACTGACAAAAATCATATTGCGCAGTGATTCAAGTCAAGCATTAAAAAATTAATCTGAGATACTTTTGTAGATGATATCCACAAATTTAAATTCAGCGATATGAAATCTATTTTAGTCCCAACAGATTTTTCAACTTGTTCCATCAATGCAGTTCATTATGCAGCTGAATTAGCCAAATATTTCGATGCCAAAATTATACTTTTTCATGCTTTTCACCCTCCTGTAATGATTACCGAAGTTCCAGATATGCTCTCGTTTCAGGAAATGAAAGACATGCAGATTGAAGATTTAGAAAAATTAGCCGCTGAACTAAAATCCCAGCACGGAGAAACTCTCGTAATAGAAACTGTTTGTGAATCTGGCTTTGCTGTAGATGAAATTCAAATTTACCAAGAAGCAAATGAAAATGACTTGATTGTCATGGGCATGAAAAACGTTGGTTTATTTACTGAAAAACTATTTGGTAGTTTGACAACGACATTGATGTATAAATTGTTCTGCCCAATTTTATCTATCCCAGAAAATTACACTTTCAAACCTATCATAAATATCGCTCTAGCAGCTGATTTGAAAGAATCAAAGCCCACCCTAATTTTTACTAATTTCATCAATTTTATTAGTGTTTTTGGCGCACATCTTCATGTTTTAAATGTGAATAAAAATGTGCTTGAAATGATAAAATCTACTCATTCTGTAACTGAAGAAAAATATAAAAACACTTTTCAAACAATTTCTTATTCTACCCATCACTTAACAAATGAAAATATCGCTGCAGGTATCAACGAATTTATTAAATCGAAAGAAATAGACCTCGTGGCGATGATTCCGAAAAAACATTCGTTTTGGGAGAATCTTATTCACGAGCCTCAAACCAAAAAAATAGCTTTTCATGCGAATATTCCTGTGATGGCATTAAATGTCAAGATCTAAATTTCAAAACATGGAAATATCAATCACAAACGAAAAAAAAATAGCTGACGTTCAATTTGAATTCAATACACTCTTTCCTTATTTGAAATTGGAATTTTTTTCAAAGCCACATAAATCAGGGGGTCGATCTAATTTAAAATTCATTTTAAATGGTTCAAAAATTATTGGTGATTGCAGAACAATAATTGGAACTAACGAAATGATTATCAACCAATCAATGACCGTAAACGAGCTAGAACAAGGATTAGGAACAAAATTTGGAATTGGCGTCCAAGTGTTTAGACAATCAGGCAAAGTTTGGCTGGAAACCACAATAACAGATGGCTGGACTTTGGAAGTTCAAAACAGTCAGGGCGAAGATTTAAGTAAAGAAACCGAATAAAATCAAATTGCATTTCAAACTCTTACAAAATTCATGCGCACTTTCTCCTCGTAAAATGCAAAAAATTGACATGAAAAAATTGATAGAAAAATACAATGTAGCTGCTCCGAGATATACTAGCTATCCTACTGTTCCTTATTGGGATGAAGAAGTGCAATCTGAAGAAACTTGGGGAAAATTGGTCAAAAACACTTTCGATCAGACCAATAGCAAAGACGGAATCAGTTTATACATTCATTTACCATTCTGCGAAAGTTTGTGCACTTATTGCGGTTGCAATACCAGAATCACGGTCAACCACCAAGTTGAATCGCCTTATATTGATGCCCTTTTGAAAGAATGGAGGATGTATTTGTCGGTTTTCAGCGAAACACCCAAAATCAGTGAAATTCATTTAGGCGGCGGAACTCCAACTTTTTTCAATGCGGAAAATTTAGAATCTTTGCTTTCGAAAATCCTCTGCACCGCGAAGTTGTGTGAAGATGCGGAAATGAGTTTTGAAGCACATCCAGACAATACGACTTTCGCACATTTGGAAACGCTTTACAAATTGGGATTCAAACGCATCAGTTTGGGAATTCAAGATTTTGATCCGAAAGTGCAACACATCATCAACCGCATTCAAACATTGGAAGCAGTTGAAAAAGTGACGCAACAAGCGAGAGATTTGGGTTATACTTCCATCAACTACGATTTAATTTACGGTTTGCCGCTTCAAACGACCGCAAGTATGCACGCAACGATTGAAAAAGTGATTGAATTGAAGCCAGATCGCATTGCATTTTACAGTTATGCGCACGTTCCATGGTTAAAACCTGGTCAACGAAAATTTACCGAAGCGGATTTACCTGCGGGAAATGTGAAACGACAATTGTACGAACAAGGTCGCGCCGCGCTTGAAAACGCTGGTTACATTGAAATCGGCATGGACCATTTTGCATTGCCGAACGATCCTTTGAATATTGCCGAGAAAAAAAAGACTTTGCACCGAAATTTCATGGGTTACACCACTTCTAAATCAAAATTATTGATTGGTCTGGGAACGTCTTCCATCAGCGACAGTTGGACAGGATTTGTGCAAAACGAGAAAAAAGTCGAAGATTATTACAAAGCGTTGAATGAAGACCGTTTTCCGTTCTTCAAAGGACATGTTTTGACTGCCGAAGATTTGATCATGCGCAAACACATTTTGAACATCATGTGCAACCAAGAAACAAATTGGGAAAACGAGGCAGAACAATGCGATGAAATCTTGCATGCTATTGAAAAATTGCATGAGCTGGAAGCCGATGATTTAATTGAACTTGCTGCTTTTAATTTAAAAGTAAAGGAAGCAGGAAAACCATTTTTGAGAAACATTTGCATGGCATTTGACGTCAGAATGGCAAGAAAACAGGCAGAAACGCAGATATTCAGTTCGGCTGTGTGATCCAAGTGGCTAAAATTTAAAATCCAACAAAACAAAAAGAATTAAATTCTGTTACTGAATTGTTGATTAAATTTGTACCCATATTTCCAATTAAATAAAATGATTGAAACAGATATTATTATCATTGGTGCAGGACCTGTCGGTTTGTTTGCAGTATTTGAAGCAGGACTTTTAAAATTAAAATGTCATTTAATTGATTCTTTGCCTCAGCCAGGCGGTCAATGTTCAGAGATTTATCCGAAAAAACCAATTTACGATATTCCAGGTTTTCCTACCGTGTTGGCCGGAGAATTGGTGGACAATTTAATGGCGCAAGCTGCTCCTTTCAAACCAGGTTTTACCTTGGGCGAAGCTGCCAAAAGCATTGATAAATTAGAAGATGGAAGTTTCATCGTTACGACGGTAAAAGGTACGCAACACCATGCACCAATTGTAATGATTGCAGGAGGTTTGGGCGTTTTTGAACCAAGAAAACCACCAATTTCAAATATCACCGATTTCGAAGACCGCGGCGTTGAATATATCATCAAAGATCCAGAATTTTACAGAGGAAAACGCTGTGTAATCGCTGGAGGTGGTGATTCTGCGTTGGATTGGGCTTATTTTTTGGCTGAGAAAAACATTGCGACTGAAGTAGTTTTGGTACATCGAAGCAGTTCGTTTAGAGGTCATTTAGATTCAGTGCAAAAAGTGATTGATTTTGCCGATCAAGGAAGAATTACTTTGATTACAGAAGCGGAAGTTGTTGGTTTGGCTGGCACAAACAATCTTGAAAAAGTGATTATTCAACATGCTACAAACGGTGAAATCATCAGAGATACAGACCATTTCATTCCACTTTTTGGATTAAAACCAAGTTTGGGTCCAATTGCAGATTGGGGATTGGAAATCGAGAAAAATGCAATTAAAGTGGATACAAAGGATTATTCAACGAATATCGAAGGAATTTATGCCATCGGCGATGTGAACACGTATGAAGGAAAATTGAAATTGATTTTGTGTGGTTTCCACGAAGGAACAATTGCACTACAATCGGCTTTTGCGAGAATTCATCCTGATAAAAAAAACATTCTAAAATATACGACTGTAAACGGAGTTCAAGGATTCTAAAACGACAGTTTTACAAACATAAACGGTTTTGCCATGAGTAAAACCGTTTTTTTATTGTTATTATTTTCTGTTGATTCTTTAATTCGCTTATTTTTGTTTCATCAAAATATTAAAATGAAGCAGATAAACGTTCAAGAATTAAAAAAAATGATCGACGACCAAGTCGATTTTCAATTGATTGATTGTCGCGAGCAAAATGAATATAACCAGTGCAACATCCATGGAACTTTGATTCCTATGAACGAAATTCCTGCGAGATTTGAAGAAATCATGAAAGACAAGCCAGTCGTTGTTCAATGCAGATCAGGCATGCGAAGTGCCAGTGTGATTCAGTTTTTGGAGCAAAATTACGGTTATACAAACCTTGCAAATCTAGAAGGTGGAATTTTAGATTGGATTCGTCAAATTGATTCTTCCTTGCCTGCATATTGATGCAATAAAAATTTAAAATGAATCGTAAAACTATCAATTCCGTTGTCATTCTAGGTCTCATTTCTTTGATGAGCATCCTTTTTGTGCAATATTATTGGATTAAAAAAACGGTTGCCGTTCAGGAAAAAGATATTGCCATACAGCAAAAAGAAGATTCATTAAATATGAAACATTTTTCAGAAGATGTTCATATTTCTTTGCGCAATGTTTTGCAATCGATTTCAACGCAATATTCAGACAGTTCAGATTTATTTGGCGCTGTAAGACAAGTGAAAACCAATTATTTTAGTGTCGATATTCACGAAGAATTGAATCCGTTTTACTTGGAAACATTATTGATTCGTGAGTTTTATGAGCACAACATACACCAAGATTTTCAGTACGGAATTTACGATTGCTTTTCAGACAGCATCGTTTTTGGTAACTTGATTCACTTTTCAAAAGATACACTTTATGCGCAAGTCAAAGATTCGACCAAAGAATTTAAGTTCCCCAGTTTAAAACTCAACAATAGCGGACATTATTTCACCGTCTATTTTCCCAAATTGATTACCAAATCAATAAATCCCGCAGATGAATTGGGTTCACCGTGGATTTTGATGCTCTTTATTGTTTCTGTGGTGTTTTTGTTCTTTGCATTTGCAATCAATATCATTGTGAAGCAAAAAAGACTGTCAGAAATCAAAACGGATTTTATCAACAACATGACGCATGAATTGAAAACGCCTATTTCGACCATTGCCCTATCAAGCGATATGCTGATGCGAGGAGATTTCTCGCAAGACCCTGAAAAGCTAAAGCGTTATGCTAGTATTATTTACAAAGAAAATAAACGCTTAGAAAATCAGGTTGAACGTGTTTTGAATGTCGCTAAAATGGACAAAGACACGCTACATTTGAAAAAGGAATTGTTTGACATGCACGATTTGATTGAAGAAGTAAAAGACAATTTTGAATTCAATCAAGCAGAACACGGCGGAGAAATTACAATAGATTTGCAAGCCACCGACTTTAGTATTCAGGCTGATCCAGTGCACATTAGCAATGTTGTTTTCAACTTACTGGACAACGCCATAAAATATTGCGAAGGAAAACCTTCTATAACAATTAGTACCAAGAATGAAAAAAATGGGTTAATACTTGAAGTAGGCGACAACGGAATCGGAATCAGACGGGAAGACATCAAATTGATTTTCGATAAATTCTACCGCGTTCCAACTGGTAACTTACATAATGTCAAAGGATTTGGCTTGGGATTGTATTATGTAAAGATCATTATCGAACAGCATGGCGGACATATTCAAGTGAAAAGTGTGGTCGGAAAAGGAACGACTTTCATTTTGTGGTTACCGATTAAATAGGATTTAAAAATTAAACCGTACCTTTAATACAAATCAAAAGTGAAATGCCAATATTTTGTCAATTCAATTGATTGATAAAATGAATAAAATGGAACCAAACAAAGATTTAAAATTTGCGGTACTTATTGATGCCGACAACGTGCCTTATTCTCACGTAAAAGAGATGTTTCAAGAAATCGCGAAGTACGGAACACCAACATTCAAACGAATTTACGCGGATTGGACGAAGCCAACCGTTTCCGGATGGAAAAAAGTGTTGCTTGAAAATGCGATTCAGCCAATTCAACAATACAGTTATACGACAGGAAAAAATGCTTCTGACAGCGCATTGATTATTGATGCGATGGATATTTTATATACAGGAAAAGTAGATGGTTTTTGCATCGTTTCGAGCGACAGTGATTTCACAAGATTGGCTACCAGACTGCGAGAATCAGGAATGAAAGTGATTGGAATTGGTGAAAAGAAAACGTTGACACCTTTCATTACGGCTTGCGATAAATTCATCTATTTGGAGATTTTGAAACCCAAGGAAATTATTCCAAGTACAGATGAAAATTCACCAACGAAAGAGAAGAAACAAAATCCTTTAAATTTAATTGATCCTGAATTAATTAAATTGGTTACCAAGAGTATAGAAGATTTGGAAGAAGAAGATGGCTGGACATTTTTGGGAGAATTGGGCAATTTGTTGTTAAAGAAAAAACCTGATTTTGATCCGCGAAATTATGGATTTACCAAGATGTTGCCGCTTTTCAGAAGTATGGATATTTTCGAAATTGATGAGCGAGAATCAGGTAAAGTAAATGTGAAACACATTTACATCAGATTGAAAAAGGGAATGTTGAAAAAATAAATTTAGACGCATGAAATCTGATTTAGTTGAAAAAATCTCCAAAACAGAAACTGAGCAACTGGAAAAACTGCATAAAATTGTCCGTGACTCCATTGAAGCAGAAGAATTGATCATTCAAAATTTATTGAATCCACCTTTAGAAATTTTGACTCAAGGACAGAAAATCTCTGATAAAGTGGCTTATTTTGGCGGAAGCTGGAGATTTATCATCTTCTTCGGCGTTTTTTTAACGATTTGGATTATCTTCAATATTTTCGCGCTCGGCGTATGGAAATTTGACCCTTACCCATTCATTTTGATGAATTTGATTTTATCGTGCATCGCAGCATTGCAAGCGCCTATAATCATGATGAGTCAAAACCGTCAGGAGGAAAAAGACAGAAAACGCAGCGAAAACGATTATTTGATTAACTTAAAATCTGAAATGCAAATCAGAAGTTTGCACCAAAAAATGGATTTGCTTTTAGAAGACCAAATCAAAACATTATTTGAAACGCAAGAAAAGCAATTTCTGATTTTGAAAGAGATTGATGAGAAGCTGGAGTTGTTGAAAAAGTTGTGATTAGATCAAACTAAAATCGGCTTTCAAACTCAAATCCAAACTTTTAAAGCTATGCGTCAAAGCGCCAACGGATATAAAATGAACGCCAGTTTCTGCGTATTTTCTGATGGTGTCAAGCGTAATTCCACCAGACGCTTCTATTTCATATTTCGCTGGAATTTTTGGCAAAACTGCTGAAATTTGTTCCGGTGTAAAATTGTCCAACATAATGCGATCTACTTTTCCAATTGCCAAAACCTCGTCCAATTCTTGTTCGTTGCGCACTTCGACTTCGATTTTCAAAGATTTCCCCGTTTTTTGTAAATAAACGTTCGTACTTTCAATCGCTTGGGTAATTCCACCGGCGTAATCGATGTGATTGTCTTTTAACATAATCATGTCATACAAAGCAAATCGGTGATTTTTTCCTCCACCGATTCTTACCGCCCATTTTTCCATGTAGCGAATTCCTGGAGTCGTTTTTCTAGTGTCCAACAACTGTGTATCCAAACCTTCTAGTAGGCTTACGATTTGAAATGTTTGTGTGGCAATTCCACTCATTCGCTGCATGAAATTCAGCACCAAACGCTCTGTTGCCAAAATAGATTGAGACGAGCCTGAAACATGAAATGCAATATCGCCTTTTTTAACAACTTCTCCATCTTGAATCAAGATTTCCATTTTCAAGGCTGGATCGTAGCGTTTGAAAATCATTTCAGCCAATTCAACGCCTGCAAGAATACCATCATCTTTCACAAACAAAGTTGCTTTTCCAGTTGCATTCTCAGGAACACAAGCCAATGAAGAGTGATCTCCATCTCCAAGATCTTCGCGCAAAGCGTTGTCAATAATCTCGTAAATCATAGGGTAAAATTAGCAAAAATGATGAAGTATGAAGTTGAAGAAAGGAAGAATTAACATGAATTAAAAAATGAATCAAAAAAAAGATTCATCACAAAAGTAAACACTCGATATTTCTGATTAAATTTACAGAGTCTTTTATCCGAATAATTTACAATTGGATAAAATCTCCCAAATTAATAAATTTACAATCATTTATAAACTTGTGGGTTGGCTTCCACCTCTCACTCGAATTGGTCCCGAATGTTTTTTTTAAATGTTCGGGATTTTTTTTGAAAAAACTTTTTAATTTCCCAACAGCTTAAAATTGATTCACAAAAAAAGGGTCATTCTTGACGAACAACCCTACTAAGTTTTATAATTCAAATTTGACTAAGCGTCAATCTTCGCATATTTTGCATTTTTCTCAATAAATTCTCTTCTTGGTGGAACTTCATCGCCCATCAACATAGAGAAAATTTGATCACATTCAGCAGCGTTGTCGATGGTAACCTGACGCAAAGTTCTACCTTCTGGATTCATTGTAGTTTCCCACAATTGCTCTGCATTCATCTCACCCAAACCTTTGTAACGTTGAACGTTTACAGAAGATTCAGCACCACCACCTTTCAACTCACTGATTAATCTATCACGTTGGTCTTCGTTCCATGCATAATCCGATTTACCACCTTTTTTCACTTGGTATAATGGTGGTGTAGCAATGTAGATATACCCATTTTCAATCAATTCTTTCATGAATCGGAAGAAGAAAGTCAAAATCAAAGTTTCGATATGAGACCCATCGACATCGGCATCACACATAATGATGATTTTGTGGTATCTCAATTTTTCAAGGTTCAATGCTTTAGAATCCTCATCTGTTCCAATACGAACACCTAAAGCAGTGTACATATTTTTAATCTCCTCGTTTTCAAAAATTTTGTGGTGCATTGCTTTTTCAACGTTCAAAATCTTTCCACGAAGCGGCATAATAGCCTGAAAGTGACGATCACGCCCTTGTTTTGCAGTTCCCCCTGCCGAATCTCCCTCGACGAAGTAAATTTCACACAAAGCAGGATCTTTTTCAGAGCAGTCTGCCAACTTTCCAGGTAAACCAGAACCAGTTAAAACGTTTTTACGCTGAACCATTTCTCTCGCTTTACGGGCAGCATGACGCGCACGGGCAGCTAAGATTACTTTTTCAACGATCAATTTCGCTTCAGCAGGATGCTCTTCTAAATAGGTAGCCAACATTTCAGAAACTCCTTGAGATACAGGAGCTGTAACCTCTCTATTTCCCAATTTAGTTTTTGTTTGACCCTCAAATTGAGGCTCTTGCACTTTCACTGAAAGCACAGCAGTCAAGCCTTCACGGAAGTCATCACCATCAATTTCAATTTTTTCTCTCGCTAAAATACCACTTTCAGTTGCGTATTTTTTCAAAGTATTTGTCAAACCACGGCGGAAACCAGACAAGTGAGTTCCACCTTCGTGCGTATTGATATTGTTAACGTAAGCTTGAATATTTTCTGTGTAGGAGGTATTGTACGTCAAAGCCACTTCAACAGGAATTCCTTCTCTTTCACCTTCAAAATAGATAACATCAGAAATCAAAGATTCGCGGTTTCTATCAAGGTATTGAGCAAATTCTCTCAAACCACCTTCTGAATGAAAAATATTTGAAATTGGTTCACCTTTTTCGTCAAAATTTCTTAAATCCGTCAAAGTAATTGTAATCCCTTTATTCAAGAAAGCCAATTCGCGCATTCTTGCTGCTACGGTATCATAATTATATTCTGTGAATTCAAAAATAGATCCATCTGGTTTAAAAGTAACTTGCGTTCCAGTTTCATTTGAAACACCAATTTCTTTCACATCATACAACGGTTTACCAATACTGTATTCCTGTTGAAAAATTTTACCCTCTCTTTGAACTATTGCGCTCAAATGAATAGAAAGTGCATTTACACAAGAAACACCAACTCCGTGAAGTCCTCCAGAAACTTTATAAGTGTCTTTATCGAATTTTCCACCGGCGTGCAAAACTGTCATTACAATTTCAAGTGCTGATTTCTTTTCTTTGGCAGTCAATCCTGTTGGGATACCACGACCATTGTCTTTTACCGTTACAGAATTGTCCTCATTGATAAAAACTCCAATGGTATCGCAATGACCGGCCAAGGCTTCATCAATCGAGTTATCGACCACTTCGTAAACTAAGTGGTGTAGCCCTTTGATTCCAATGTCACCGATGTACATTGCAGGTCTTTTTCTAACTGCTTCTAGCCCTTCTAAAACCTGGATATTATCCGCTGAATAATCGTCTTTTTTAATATCTTCACTCATAGTATTTCCTTGAGATAATTTCGTTTTTTATTTACGAACAAATATACAAAACTGAAGCTAAAAATACGGCTCAATAAACGCAAAAAAGTGGATATTTATCAACAAAATATCCACTTTATAAAGATCGTAAAAATCTAAGTATTTTATTTTGTTTCAATCCACTTGATTATGTCTTTATCTGTTGGGGAAGTGCTTGGATTTATAACTTTTACTAAGTTTCCTTTTTCATCAATCAAGTACTTCTGAAAATTCCATTTTACCTCATTATCTTCAAGCTTATTTAGCGATTTGGTTGTTAAAAATTTATACAAAGGATCCATATCATTTCCTTTCACTGAAATTTTTGACATCATCGGAAAAGTTACCCCATAATTTTTTTGGCAAAAAGATTCAATTTCATCATTCGTCCCTGGTTCTTGTTTCATGAAATTATTGGCAGGAAAACCAACAATCACAAAATTTTGATTTTTATATTTTTTATATAATTCTTCTAATTGTTCATATTGTGGGGTTAATCCACATTTAGAGGCTGTATTTACAATCATTACTTTTTTTCCTTTCAAAGTTGATAAGTCAAAAGATTTTCCATTGATATTTTCTACTTTATAATCGTAGATTGTTTGTGAAAAAGTTAGTCCACTGACAATTAAGAATGCTACTAAAAAGATTGTTTTCATATTGAAATGATTTAGGGAAATAATACCAAATTTTAACTGTTATTAATCAAAAACAATCAAAACTAGGAAAAAGTTCATAAATAAGTTTAATTAATTGGAACAAAATAAAATTACATACGAATAAAGAACTATGAAGAATTTAATATTGACTATTTTAATCATTTTTTCCACCAATTTGATTTCTCAAGTTAACCTAAAAGGAAACTGGCAAGGAATTTTGCTCAAGGATGGACAGAAGAACGCAGAGAGTATCATTTTCTACCTTTCACTTGAGCAAAATGGGAATGTGATTACTGGAAAAACCCGAGAGGAACACTACAAATCAGTTAATTATATAATTTACAAAACCAAAGGTTCGGTTGATAAAAACGAAATCAAAATATCACAGTTCATTGTCGAAAAAAAGAAAATTTCATCTAAAATTAAGGTTTGTGCCATTGATTTATTTTTACAATATGTAGATACAACTGGCTATTTGGAAGGCACATTTATCAGTAATAGCTGCAGAGGAAATACGGGGAAAGTTATTTTGTATCGATCAACTGCAACTTTTAATGATTTAGACCCTGTATTGATTGATCATTCTTGGAGAGATCGATTTCTCGTCGATTTGTTAAAAGGGCGAAAAGCACCTGAAATACAAGAACTGGAAAGAAAAAACTTTCAATTTCAACCGATTTATTTTGACCATGACAAGGCTGAAATTAAACCAGAATTCTACAATTACTTGGCAAAAATGGCAAGGGTTGTAAATGGACATTCTGATTTACGAATTAAAATCATTGGTCATACTGATGCTGACGGTTCAGATATTTACAATGTTGATTTATCTGCCAGGAGAGCGAAAGCAATTCAAGAATATTTCTTAAAATGTGGATTGGAATCATTTAAACTAGTAATCGACTTTAAGGGTGAAAAAATGCCCATTGACAACAATCAAACCTCAGAAGGAAAACAACACAATAGACGAGTTGACTTTCAATTTATCTAATCAAGTCGATTAAATCTTTACCTTTGATTAAACTAAAATACAAAGATGACAAATAATGATATTTTGAAGAAGCTTCGAGTAGCTTTGCAATTAAGAAATGACGAAATAGTTGAAATAATGAAGCTCGTAGATTTCAAAGTTTCCACAAGTGAATTAGGTGCGTTATTTAGAAGTGAAGATCATCCAAAATACAAAGAGTGCGGTGACCAAATTTTACGTAATTTTCTCAATGGATTGATTATTCATATGAGAGGCACAAAGGAAGCAAAACCGGAAGAGGAAGAATCGCTATAAATACCAAAAGTAACAAAGTAAATCTCATTTTTAAAATGGGATTTTTTTATGTCAAAAATTTTATGTTATGTTGGTTTTGAAGTAACCTCATTTCATTCCAGGCGAAACATTCCTAAATTTAGAAATTAAATTCTAAAAAAAAAAGGGCAAAAAAAAATCCCGTACAACTTATCGTACGGGATTTATAAAAGTGGCGTCGACTTACTCTCCCACCCTCAAAAGAGCAGTACCATCAGCGCAATCAGGCTTAACTTCTCTGTTCGGAATGGGAAGAGGTGGACCATGACGCAATAGACACCTAAAATTGTAAGACTTGGGAGATTTTAGATTTTAGACTTTAGACTTTTAACCTTTTCAAGTCTTTTGTCTAATGTCTTTTGTCTAATGTCTCTTTATCTAATATCTTAGAAATTGACAATTGGCGATTGAAGTAATAATAAGTAAGGACTATAAATCTACGGGTAATTAGTACTACTCGGCTTTGACATTACTGTCTTTACACCTGTAGCCTATCAACGTGGTAGTCTTCCACGGCCCTTAAAAGAAATCTCATCTTGAGGCGAGTTTCGTGCTTAGATGCTTTCAGCGCTTATCTCATCCATACGTAGCTACCCTGCGATGCAGCTGGCGCCACAACAGGTACACCAGAGGTATGTCCACCCCGGTCCTCTCGTACTAGAGGCAGGTCCTCTCAAATTTCTAACGCCCACAACAGATAGGGACCGAACTGTCTCACGACGTTCTGAACCCAGCTCGCGTGCCACTTTAATGGGCGAACAGCCCAACCCTTGGGACCTTCTCCAGCCCCAGGATGTGACGAGCCGACATCGAGGTGCCAAACCACTCCGTCGATGTGAGCTCTTGGGAGT
>CAMDFX010000003.1 GCA_945897805.1 Chryseobacterium gleum | reverse complement strand
ATCCCATGGTATCAAATAACCATCTGAATTATACAACACCTGACCCCAACGATTGAAAATCGTTACGTTGTTGTTTGGATAACGTGTACTTAATTCTGCAATCAACCAAGTGTCGTTTATTCCATCACCATCTGGGGTGAAGGCTGAGGTTGTAGTAAACTGATAACAATCATTAACTGTTACCAATACACTGTCAATTGGACTTAGACATCCTTGCAAATTTTCACTGACGTAATAAGTACTAGCACCTAATGTATTAGATGGTAGTAAATTAACCCCTGTACCTAAAAGGTTCGTCATTGTAATATCACTGTACCAATTCGTCGTTCCTCCACTATTTGTAGCAGTCATACTCACAAAAGTTGAAGTCAAACAATAAGTTGTATCATTCGATAATACAGGAATTGCTGGAGTGTTAACAAATGAAACCAATTCTTGAGAGAATACTGTACAAGTTCCTGTCAATGTGTATTGTACAATATATGTCGTGGCGGCTACTCCATTTGATATCAATCCTGTTGTTGCGTCTATTACTGCGCCATCACTTACTGGTGGATTAAAACTAAAGACTCCACCTGGCAGGCCAGTAACAATTGGCGCAGCTCCTATTCCATTACAATAGCTTGAAATGGTAAAATCTGCATCCGAAGCTGAAACTAACGCTACTGTCATGGTCGTGATTGAAGCACATTGACCTGCATAAGGCGTAAAGGTGTAGGTCATCGTTTGAGTATTATCAATCGCAGGTGACCATACTCCGTTGATTCCTTCAAGAGAACCTGCTAACAAAGTATAAGTGTTTCCTTGACAAATTGGACCTACAGCTACAAATGTTGGAAGAGTTGGTGCATTGACACTAATGGTCAAAGTTGATACGTCCGCACATTGACTTGCATCTGGCGTGAAAGTGTAAGTTGTAGTTTGTGTGTTATCCAACGCCGGTGTCCAAGTTCCTGTTATGCCTTCATTGGATATTAATGGCAAAGCACCAAGGACTGATCCTGCACAAATTGGTGCAACAGCTGCAAAAGTTGTTGGAGTCAGTGGATTTACAGTAATCGTCATCGTTGAAATATCTGCACATTGACCTGTATTTGGTGTAAATGTGTAGGTCATCGTTTGGGTATTATCCAATGCTGGTGACCAAGTTCCACTAATTCCGTTTGTCGATAATGTTGGTAGTGCTGAAATTAATGACCCGATACAAATTGGCGTTACAGGCACAAACGCAGGGATGGTCAACTGATTGACTGTGATTGTCAATGTTTGAGTAGTTGCACAGATTCCTGTATTTGGTGTAAATGTGTACATTGTCGTTTGTGTGTCATCCAATGCAGGAGACCAAGTTCCAGCGATTCCATTTAAGGAAATTGAAGGCAATGCAGTCAAAGTTTCACCTATACAAATCGAAGAAACTGCTGCAAATCCTGGAGTAACGTTTGGAGTAACAGTTACAGTCATTGTTTCTGATGTGCCACACACACCCGCCGTTGGAGTAAAGGTATAAGTAGTCGTAGCTAAATTATTTGGCGCTGGTGACCATGTTCCTGTAATTCCATTATCAGATGATGTTGGCAAAATCAAACTTGCTCCCGAACATATTGGGGAAACCTGAGTGAAAACTGTTGGCACGTTTGGTGTAACTGTCACAATCAAATTGGCTGTTAATCCACATTGTCCCGCGTTTGGCGTAAATGTATAAGACGTTGTTGCCAAATTATTCACAACTGGTGACCATGTTCCTATTATACCTTCAACAGATGATGTTGGTAAAACTAAACTAGCTCCTGAACATATTGGTCCAACTGCAGTAAAACTTGGTGTTACAATTGGATTAACTGTAATAGTCATCGTGGCAGCCGTGGCACATTGACCTGCATCAGGCGTAAAATTATAGGTTGTTGTCACAGTATTATCCATTGCTGGCGACCATGATCCTGTTATTCCATTTGGAGATATTAACGGAAGCGCGGCGAGAGCTCCTCCAACACAAATTGGTGCTACTTGCACAAAATTTGGCGTAACGTTTGGAGTAACAGTAATTGTTAATGTTTGCGTCGTTGCACAAACACCAGCATTTGGCGTAAATGTATACGTTGTGGTAACCGTATTATCCAAAGCTGGCGACCATATTCCTGCATATCCGTTAGTTGATGGAGATAGAAGTGGTGCCAAAGTTGCTCCTGCACAAATTGCCGCTACTGGCGTAAATGCTGGTACTCCATTTGGAATAACATTTACAGTCAATGTCGTTGTAGCTGCGCATTGTCCTGAAGCAGGCGTAAAAGTATAAGTTGTGGTAACTGTATTGTTCACAGCTGGTGACCATGTTCCTGTTATAAGTTCATTAGATGATATTGGTAAAATTAAACTTGCTCCTTCGCAAATCGCAGCGATTGGATTAAAGGTTGGAGTAACAATTGGGTTAACTACAATAGTCATCGTCGCATTTGTAGCACACAGACCTATGGTTGGAGTAAAAGTATAAGTTGTCGTCACCGTATTATCCAACGGACCAAACCAATTTCCGGTAACACCATTAGGTGAGGTACTAGGCAGAGCAGTTAAAGAGCCTCCTACACAAATTGGTGCAACTTGAACAAAGTTTGGCGTAACGTTTGGATTGACAGTAATTGTCAATGTTTGCGTCGTCGCACAAATACCTACGTTTGGTGTAAATGTATAAGTTGCAGTAACCGTATTATCCAAAGGAGAAGACCAACTTCCTGCGATACCATTGTTTGATGTTGTTGGAAGTGGCGCCAATGTTGCACCTGCACAAATTGCTGCAACAGCAGTAAACGTTGGTGTCACACTTGGAGTTACTGTTACTGTCAAAGTAGCTGTAACTGCACATTGTCCTGCTGTAGGCGTGAATGTATAAGTTGTCGTTGCCGCATTATTCACGGCTGGGAACCATGTTCCAGCAATACCATTGGTTGATATTGCAGGTAGAGTCAAACTTGATCCTGCACAAATTGGTGCTATAGGATTAAAAGTTGGAATCACATTTGGCAAAACTGTTACACCCATAAAAGCAGTGGTAGCACATTGACCTGCAGTTGGCGTAAATAAATAAGAACTTGTTGAAGTATTATTTGGAGCTGGTGCCCAACTTCCACTGATTCCATTATTTGAAGGTGTTGGCAACGTAAAACTAGCGCCAAAACATACAGGACCAACTTGCGTAAAAGTTGGATTAACATTAGGATTGACAACAACAGTCATCGTTGCGATTGTAGCACATTGTCCAGCCGATGGTGTGAATAAATAAGTAGTTGTTGCTAAATTATTCACAGCTGGAATCCAAGTTCCACTGATTCCAATTGGGCAAATTGGTGGTATTGAAAACGATCCACCAGAACAAATTGGTGGTATCTGCGCAAAGTTTGGTGCCACATTAGGATTGACAACAATAGTCATCGTAGTAGTGGTTGCGCAAAGTCCAGATGTTGGCGTAAATGTATAAGTGGTGGTTGCTGCATTATTCAATGCTGGAGACCAACTTCCCGCTACTCCATTGTTAGATATCACAGGAAGTGCAGCAAGAGTTGCGCCTGCACAAACTGGTGAAACCTGCGTAAAAGTTGGCGTCACACTTGGATTTACAGTGATAGTCATCGTTGTAGTTGCAGCGCAAACGCCCGGTATAGCCAATGGTGTGAAGGTATAAGTGCTTGTAACTGTATTGTCAAATGCTGGTGTCCAAGATCCGAAAACGCCATTGTTTGAAATCGCTGACAAACTGAATGTTCCTCCTGAGCAGATTGGTGCAATTGCTGTGAAAGTTGGAATTGTAGTCGGATTCACAGTTATAGTCATCGATGCTGTATTAGCACAAATACCAGCGGTAGGTGTAAATGTATAAGTAGTCGTTGCAGCATTATTTATAGCTGGTGACCAAGTTCCACTTATTCCATTATTTGATATCAAAGGCAATGCACTCAACGTTGTACCTGCACAAATCGCTGCAACTTGCGTAAATGTTGGTGTAACATTAGGAGAAATAGTAATCGACATCGTTGAAGTAGAAGCACAAACACCAGCTGCCGGCGTAAATGCATAAGCTATGGTTCCTACTGTTGCAGTTGATATTGGAGCATTCCAAGTTCCAGAGATTCCGTTTGTTGAAATTAATGGCAGCGTTCCTGGTGCAGCATTTAAACAATATGGACCTAACTGTGTGAATGTTGGTGCAACACTTGAAGTTACCGCAACAGTCATCGTTGCCGAAGTTGCGCAAAGTCCTGCAGTTGGGGTAAATGTATAAGTTATTGAACCAAGTGCTATAGTTGATATCGTAGTATTCCAAGTTCCACTGATTCCGTTTGTTGAAATTAGTGGCAGAGTTCCTGGTGTGGCATTTAAACAATATGGTCCTAACTGCGCGAACGTTGGTGTTGTTGGCGTGTTAACCGTCACCGTCGTTGGTGCAGATGTTGCTGAACAACCACTTGCATCCGTAACTGTCACTGTATATGATCCAGCTGTTGAAACTGTAATTGATGCCGTTGTTTCCCCAGTAGACCATAAATAGGATGTTCCTGCAGATGATGTCAATTCAACTGAACCTCCAGTACAAAATGTTGTTGGTCCTCCTGCGGTAATCGTTGCAGTTGGTAGAGCATTTACTGTTACTGTTGTTGCTGCAGATGTTGCTGAACAACCACTTGTGGTAACTGTCACTGTATATGATCCAGCTGTTGAAACTGTAATTGATGCGGTTGTTGCTCCAGTAGACCACAAGTAAGACGTTCCTACCGATGAAGTCAACGTAACTGAACCACCCGCACAAAATGTTGTTGATCCTCCTGCGGTAATCGTTGCTATTGGTGCAGATGGAGCGGTTATTGTTTCATTCAATATATTCGATGCACATCCTGCTGAACTCGTAAATGTAATATTATATGTGCCACTTCCCAAACTCGAAATTGTTGCTGGAAAAGCTGAAACTGATGAGCTACTGCTTGCAGCACCTGTCCATGACAAAGTTCCAGTTCCTGATCCAGTCACTTCAATTGATCCATCGTTTATAGAACAAGATGATGGGTTTGTTTGTGTACCTAAATTAATCACTGGAATTGGATTAACTGTTACTGCAGTTGGCGCCGATGTTGCTGAACAACCATTTGCATCCGTGACTTGAACTGTATATAATCCAGCTGCTGTTGCTGTATAAGTTTGTGCAGTTGCTGCAGGTGAAATGGCTACACCATTATTGTTCCAAACATAAGTTAAACCTACGCCTGTTGGCGCACTCAACACAACATTTCCACCAGTACAAAACGATGTGGCTCCTGCACTAATCGTTGCTGTTGGTGCAGATGGAGCTGTTAATGTTCCATTCAATATAGTCGATGAACATCCTGCTGTACTTGTAAACGTGATATTATATGTGCCACTTCCCAAACTCGGAATTGTTGCTGGAAAAGCTGAAACTGATGAGCTACTGCTTGCAGCACCTGTCCATGACAAAGTTCCAGTTCCTGATCCAGTCACTTCAATTGATCCATCGTTTATAGAACAAGATGATGGGTTTGTTAGTGTACCTAAATTAATCACTGGAATTGGATTAACTGTTACTGCAGTTGGTGCCGATGTTGCTGAACAACCATTTGCATCCGTGACTTGAACTGTATATAATCCAGCTACTGTTGCTGTATAAGTTTGTGCTGTTGCTGCAGGTAAAATAGCTGTACCATTATTGTTCCAAACATAAGTCAAACCTGTGACTATTGGCGCATTCAATATAACATTTCCACCAGTACAAAATGTTGTGACTCCTGCAGTAATAGTTGCTGTTGGTAAAGCATTTACTGTTACTATTGTTGCTGCAGATGTTGCTGAACAACCGCTTTCGGTAACTGTCACTGTATATGATCCAGCTGCTGTTGCTGTATAAGTTTGTGCAGTTGCTGCAGGTGAAATGGCTACACCATTATTGTTCCAAACATAAGTTAAACCTGCGCCTGTTGGCGCACTCAATACAACATTTCCACCAGTACAAAACGATGTGGCTCCTGCACTAATCGTTGCTGTTGGTAAAGCGTTTACGGTTAATACTCCATTAATATTTGTGGTACCATCCCAAATTCCACCACCTGTAGCAGAGATTCCTCCATATTGAAAGCCACATCCATTCAAACTGTATCTGAATGCATAATAATATGTTCCTGCAGTTAAGCCAGTCAAAGTTCCTGAATATTCATCGTTATTTGGGTTAACAGTAGCCAAAGGATTATAGGTAGCACTTGACCATGCAGAAGAAGGCCACGTAGCTGGATCCGAATCTGAGGTAAACACACCATATTCAACCGCTACTCCTGCAGCTTGTGTATTTGGTTCTGTTAACCCGGGTTCATAAACTTGACCATATATGGTTAGCCCTTCATTTTCACAAATTGTTGCTGAAATTGGAAATTGTGTATTTACATAATCTAAACCTGTTTCAACATTTACTATTGTTGCAGCAGATGTTGCTGAACAACCGCTTGCGGTAACTGTAACTGTATATGATCCAGCTGCTGTTGCTGTATAAGTTTGTGCCGTTGCTGCAGGTGAAATGGCTACACCATTATTGTTCCAAACATAAGTCAAACCTGCGCCTGTTGGCGCATTCAACACAACACTTCCACCCGCACAAAATGTTGTTGATCCTCCTGCGGTAATCGTTGCTATTGGTGCAGAATTTACAAACACATCTATCGTTTGAGTTTTTGTACAACTTGAACTTGGAATTGAAGCGGTAACTGTATAAGTTGTACTTACAGTAGGAGTTGCAACAACCGAAGCACCGGATGAAACATTTAAAGTAAGTGCAGGTGACCATGTGTAAGTTAATGGCGTACCCGGTACATTAAAGGTAATTGACCAGGAAGTAACTGAACCTGCATCACCTCCTGCATCATCGAATATATTCAACCCCCAAGAGCCATTCATGTTTCCCGTGAAAGTGGATAGTGTGGTTGCAAAGCCTAAAGGAGCCGCAAGATCACCATCAAATCCGTCAAAATCTGTTGGAGCATAAGTTACATTTGTATTCGCACCATTATCGGAAAAAGGCGTTGCTCCATCTTGAATTACATAATTGTAATTTGTAATACCGTTCAATCCACCAGCATCTGACATTAACATCACTGCTTGACCAGTAGGAGAAACTATCCACATATCAATATCATCCGGCCAAGTATGAGAAATACCATTAATATTCACAGAAGCCACGGTAACACCTGAGGTTGGTAAACTAGCAACAGTTAGGCCAGAGGGAAACGGTATGGAATTTCCTGAACTTGGAATGGTGATTGCACCTCCACCTGTAACCGTTTGTTGTAAACTTACAGTACTTGCTTGCACAACATCTAATTGAACAGAACCACCTGCACAAAAAGTTGTTGGCCCTGCTGGAGTAATTAATGGGTCAGTAATGAAATCTACAGCAGAAATATTTAAGGTGTATGCGTGATTAAATGGAGCAGTACCAATTACAGGCACATAATAAGTTCCTGGTGCTAAATTATTAAATATTGCTGTAATATTCCCATCACCGCTGGTTGTAAAATCGTAACTGTTTGAAGTAATCCAAGTAGATGGAAAATTTACGGGACAAGCTGTGGAAATACCTGTAAACATAGTACTAAAAGAGGGTGAAGTACCCAAAGTATTGATCGTTACATTTGCACATTCTGTAATTGTAAAAGCATGCCAAACCTGCGCATTACCCAAACTGCCTCCAAAACTATCATCAGTAGAGCCTGCGGAAGTACCCGTAAAGGTTAAAGAACCTGGTGATGTTAACGCTGAGGCAACAACTGAAGAGCAATTGTCGTTTACCGGCGGCGGAAGCGCTGTTGCTGTGCATGTTACATTGGTTGTTATACAAGTTGTGTTAGTTGAGCAATAATAACTATTTATCAAAACTCTTACTACACCAGTAAAACTTGCAACAAATGTGACAGTTGATTGCGTTGCACAACCATCATCATTGTATCCAATATAAGTTTGATCTGCATCATTGTAAATGGTTATTTGACTATCCCAAGTTCCACCACCGCAAGTTGAAACTGTATAGGTATTTCCTGAAGTTACATTCATCAAAAAGTAATCTCCGCCAAAATTACATATAGTTACCGCTGCAGCTACCCCATCGCAAACTGGTGAATAAGTACCACCCGGAAACTGAAAAGCTGCATCGCCAAAAGCACACTGCGCATTCAATGAGTTAAAATTAAAACTCAAAATGGAGATAAAAAATAATAAACCGAGTTGTTTTTTGTATAATTTAAGCATACTAAATAAATATTTGTAGAACTTTAAATAATCTTTTATTTTATGATATATTTTTCAGGATGACCTGATATTTCATTTTGTTTTTCAATCGGAAATTTGTCAAATTCCTCTTTTGAGATGACTATTGGTGTATTTGAAGAATTCATCTTTTTGTATTCTTCTGGATTTGCTTGAATCCAAGCTTCTTTGGCTTTTTTATAATTTTCATTATCACGTTCGGGATTTCCTGTTTTTACAAAAACTGGAAATGCTGCTTTTTCCTTCTCTCTTAATGCTTTTTTATCTATTTCTTGCGGTTCTTTAGTAAGATTTGAAGGCTCTTCTGCTTTAATCGCAGTTGGTCTTACGGCAGTTTGACTAAAAGAAAACCCACCTAAAAGTGAGAAAAAAGTAAGTAAAAAAATCTTCTTACTCACTGAAATTAAATTAGTTATTAACATAATAGTATTTTTTAGACAATTAAATTTTGGGACAATTTACAACAAATAAACGAATTTAATTCCAACAAATAACAAGGAAAAATAAAACTACAAAAAAAATATTAACTTTTCTATCAGCAACTTAACTAAAAAATCTGGTAATAATCGATTAAAAAAAGATAAATTATATATTTGCAAAATGAAAAAATATTCCATTTTTTACATTTCAGTTGCTGTCCTGCTAATTTTACAAGCATGTGAAATTGATAGTGAGCAACAAACCCACAATAAAAATGATAAAATTGAAAAATTAACTTTTGATCAAAGAAAAGAACGACACATCACAGGGTCATTGTCAATGGATGCAACTGAAAAATACAGTACAGAAATTTTCAAAGAAAAAATAAATAATGATGAATTTGAAGATGCCATCATTACTGTAAATAGACTTGATTTTGCAAAAAACAAAGCTAAAACTTTAAAAAACGGAAGACAAATTGCAGAAATGGGCTACATTGGCAATTACAACTATTTCGTTTTCTACGATGGCAGATTAGATAAATTTTCTGTGCCCGTGCCTGTGCCATCTAGCCCGATAAATAAATTAAAAGTAAGTTTTGAGCAACTATCTGCAGAAAATCGCAAAGATTTAGTGGTTGAATACAGGGTATTAAATGGTTCTTTCAGGAATTATTACACAATCTCCGGCGATGTATTACAAGAAATTTTTCAAGTAAAAACTTTTGATCACATTGGAGAGGACAAACCTGAAGCCTATTTTATTGAATATGACAAAGGTTCCATTTGTGATGTAAAAAATATCATGGTTTATGAAGGAAAAATCAACAATTATCCTTCAAAAATGGAGGACATTTATCAATTTGAACCAGAGATAATTAAAACATCTAAGTTATTTAAAAGATGGTTTTTTAATCCACAAGTCATGAAATATATGACTGAGGATCCGGCGCTTATGAAAAAATAACACGCTTGAGCCCTACTCTTTTTCTTTCGATATCCAACTCCAAAACTTCCACTTCAACGTGCTCATGAAGTGAAATAAATTGGGCTGGGTCTTCCACAAAAACTTCCGCTAGATTAGACTTGTGAATCAAACCATTTTCTTTGATTCCAATATTGATAAATGCACCAAAAGCAGTAACATTGGTTACAATTCCGGGCAATTTCATCCCTATTTTAAGGTCAGCAATGGTTCTGATTGCATTGCTAAATTCCAAGACCTGCGCTTTCTTTCTCGGATCTCTTCCTGGTTTTTTCAACTCAGCAATAATATCCTCAAAAGTATATTTATCAACTTCAGGAAAATCTGCTGAACCGAGCGCACTTAGCAAATGGTCATTGCCAATTAATTCAGGAATTTTAACCTTTAATTTTTCGGCAATTTTTTCAACAATTTTATAAGATTCCGGATGTACCGATGAATTGTCTAGCGGATTTTCTCCGTTTCTAATTCTCAAAAATCCAGCGCTTTGCTCAAATGCTTTGTCGCCTAATCTTTTTACCTTTCGAAGTTCCAACCTAGACTTAAAAGGTCCATTTTCTTGTCTGTGCTGCACAATATTTTCTGCCAACGAAAGTCCCAAACCAGAAACATAGCTAAGCAGGTAAGCGGATGAAGTATTCAAATCAATTCCCACAGAATTTACTGCAGAAATAACGACATCATCAAGTGCATCTTTTAGCAAACTTTGATTCACTTCGTGCTGATATTGTCCCACTCCAACCGACTTAGGATCAATTTTCACTAATTCAGCCAAAGGATCCATCAATCTTCTACCAATGGAAATAGAACCTCTCACGGTGACATCAAAATCAGGAAATTCTTTTCTTGCTATTGAACTGGCTGAATAAATTGACGCGCCATCTTCTCGCACGGAAAACACCTCTAAATCTCTGTCAAATCGGATGTGCTTGATGAGATTTTCTGTTTCTCTGCCAGCAGTTCCATCACCGATTGCGACAGCTTCTATTTTATAAGCTTGCACCAATTCAAATATTTTCGCTGAAGATTTAACTCTTTCAGATTGCGGAGGATGAGGATAAATAGTTGTATTGGTTAATAAATTTCCAGATTCATCCAAACAAACAACTTTACAACCAGTTCTAAAACCAGGATCAATCGCCAAAATCCGTTTTGAACCCAAAGGTGGAGCTAAAAGTAATTGTCTTAAATTTGTTGTAAAAACTTTAATTGCTTCTTTGTCCGCTTTTTCCTTGGCTTCATTGATTGTTTCATTTTCCAAAGAAGGTGAAATCAAACGCGAAAAAGCATCCTTGCAAGTTTCAGCAACCAATTTTCCACATGCGTCATTTGACCTAACAAAATAGCGTTCAGTCATGTCAATTGCTTCTTCCTTATTTGGAATCGATTTCAATCCTAAAATACCTTCTCTTTCACCTCTGAATAAAGCCAAAAATCGATGTGAAGGTATTTTATAAAGTGGTTCAGAAAAATCAAAATAGTCTTTGTATTTCTCTCCAATTTCAGCTTTTCCTTTCATCACTTTGGTAGACAAAATTGATTTACGCTGAAATAAAGTTCTCATTTTGGCGCGAAAATTCACATTTTCATTCATGTATTCAGCCATAATATCTTTCGCTCCTTCAATGGCCATTTCCTCATCAACAACTTCTCCTTTCACAAATCTTGTCGCCATTTGAGAGGGATTTCCTCCATTTTGGGAGATAATCATTTTAGCTAAAGGCTCAAGTCCAAGTTTTTTTGCTTTTTCCCCTCGAGTCAAACGTTTTTGTTTAAAAGGCAAATATAAATCTTCTAAAATATTGGAATCAAAACAGGTCAATAATTTAGTTTTCAACTCATCAGTCAATTTATTTTGCTCTTCAATCGCTTTGATAATCGTGTTTTGGCGACTGATTAAGTCTTCAAACTTTTTAGATAAATCACGAATTAATGCAATCTGAACTTCGTCTAATCCGCCAGTCATTTCTTTTCTATAGCGCGCAATAAAAGGAATGGTTGCTCCCTCATTTAACAAATGAATGGTATTAATTACCGATTTTTCATTTATCCCTGAATTTGATTGAACAAAATCTTTGATTTCCATATTAGCTGTTTGATTAAATTTTGTCATTTAAAAGTACAAGAATAGTGAAAAATAAGGTGAATTCGTTGCCAAAATACAGAAATATTTCTCTTGTTTAAAGTCTAATTAATGGCATTTAAAAAGTCTTTTCTTGGTAACAATGAAATGTTAATGTTTTATTAAAAAACTATAACACTGCCGTTAATGCTTTAATTTTGAATTCTAATTCAATTAATGAAGTACTTTTTTGCCATATTATTAATCTTTTTAGCTTGCAGTTTTATTCCTAAAACTGAATATTCCCAAACGGGAAGAGCCAGCTTTTATGCCAATAAATTTCAAGGTAGAAAAACATCCTCTGGTGAAATTTTTAAACAAGATAATCTAACTGGAGCGCACAAAACCTTGCCATTTGGAACTTTGGTGAAAGTGGTAAACTTGAGTAATGATTCTGTGGTAATTGTTAAAATTAATGATCGTTTAGGCAACTCTTCCTCAAGCTTGATTGATTTGAGTCTTAAAGCTGCTCAACAATTAAATTTTGTTCGTTTCGGACACGCGAAAGTCAAAGTAGAAAGCTTATAATATGAATTCATAAAGCTTCGGTAGATTTTTAATCCAAAAAATCAATCTTTTAGTTCAAAATTAAAAATCAATCGATTTTAAAATAGTAAATTTGGCTATGAGAGATTCAATGTCTCTGTCAGATAGTAAAATGAAACGAAATACAATTGTCAAAATAATTCAAAAATGCATCATGCAAACTTTTGATAATCAATTTAATTTGAATTTTTCAAAATGATTTCTAAACTCAAAATAATTGATGCATCTACGGTACTTGCCGGTCCATCGGTGGGAATGTTTTTTGCCGAATTAGGTGCTGAAGTGCTAAAAATTGAAAATCCATATTTTCCTGATGTTACGAGAACTTGGAAATTAGCCCAAGAGCAGATAGAAAATCCTATTTCAGCTTATTTTTCTAGCATCAATTTTGGAAAAAAATATCAATCGCTGGATCTTAAAAATGCCAATGATCATAACAAATTCATTGATTTAATCAAAGATGCAGATATTTTAATTACCAATTTTAAAAAAGGAGATGATCTAAAATTTAAAATTACGGATGAAATTCTAAAAAAAGTTAATCCCAGATTAATTCACGGCAAAATTTCAGGTTTTGGAATAAATTCAGATAGAGTTGCTTACGATTTGATTCTGCAAGCAGAAAGTGGTTTTATGTCGATGAACGGAACGCCTGAAAGTGGTCCAATAAAAATGCCCATTGCACTCATTGATGTTTTGGCTGCTCACCAGCTAAAAGAAGGAATTTTGATTGCTTTACTCAACAGAACAACAACCAATTTGGGAGGCACTGTTCATGTATCGCTTTATGATGCAGCGATTTGCAGTTTAGTAAATCAAGCTTCGGGATATTTAATGCAAAATAATATTCCACAGCGAATTGGAAGTTTACACCCTACAATCGCACCTTATGGAGAAATTTTCACTACCGCTGACAATCAACAGATAACTTTTGCGATTGGCAGTGATACACATTTTATCAAACTTTGTCATTTTTTAGGTTTAGAAAAATTGCCAGAAGAGGAACAATTTAGCACCAACCAAAATCGCGTGATCAACAGAAAAGAATTGTTTGAAATACTTCAAGAACAGTTAAAATCATTTCAATCAAACTTTGTGTTGACTTGGATGCATGAACATTTTGTTCCTTGTGGTAAAATCAGAAATTTGAAAGAAGTTTTCGAAGACGAAAGAGCAAAATCGTTTATAAGGGAAGAAACAATTGATAAAATCGAAACAAAAAGAGTCAGTTCAATTGCTTTTCAATCATGGTAGAAATCAGAACACCTCAAAATGAGCAAGAATGGGAATCTTATTACGATTTGCGATTCAGGGTACTGCGAGCGCCACTTTCACAAGCTCGTGGGTCTGAAAAAAATGATGGCGACAGCACAGGAATTCACTTTGCACTTTTTGAAAATGATAAGATACAAGCCATCGCCCGTTTAGATCTGATGGAAAATAAAATTGCCCAAGTAAGATTTGTCGCTGTTGATTTTGACCTTCAAGGCAAAGGTTATGGAAAGAAAATCATGTTAGCCACTGAAACCAAAAGTGAGGAATTTGGCATTGAAAAAATAATTTTACATGCGAGAGATTACGCTGTAGATTTTTACCTCCATTTAGGTTATCAATGGATTGAGCCTTCCTATAAGCTTTTTGATGTTTTACAACATTTTTTAATGGAGAAAAAGGTTAAAACTATTTAATTAAAATTGTTAAACTAAATCTTTTGTTCCTTTTGCTTAATCAAAACGAACCCAAAAATCAAGGCTTCGTCATCAAGTTAAAGCGCAAATTTTCGCCCGAATTCAATTTTTCTCC
Source organism: Chryseobacterium gleum (assembly GCA_945897805.1). GTDB lineage: Bacteria > Bacteroidota > Bacteroidia > Flavobacteriales_D > Crocinitomicaceae > JAQVCM01. The sequence goes on along the minus strand of CAMDFX010000003.1, from coordinate 262,822 downwards.
TCAGGCGCTTTATTTTAAAAGCTTCTGAAAACGTGATTTTAGCTTCGCTGCATCCTTCGGAAGTGTCGGTGATCTAATCCGCTAGCGCTAATTAGCTTACTCCAAAAGTCTACTTTTTCAGTGCACCTTTAAAAACCTTTCTTCCAAGGCCATAAACCCCAAACCTCTAATTTAAGTCAGGTAAAACACAATCTTCTCAATTTTCTGCATATCTTTATAATTAAGCAAAAAAGAAAATAGATCTGTTACTTTTTCAATTCAAATACAAAATTGAAGCGGTCAATAAAGTTGCAAAGGAAACCCATAAAATATAGGGAATAAGCAAAATTCCTGCGACTTTGTTAATTTTATAGAACTGAATGATTGTCAAAAGAATAAACACCCACAAAATCAACATTTCAATCAGTGCAAAGGCAACCATGTGCCAAGAAAAGAAAATACTTGACCAAGCTAAATTTAGAAAAAATTGAATAAGGAAAAATCGGATTGCTTTAGAAGAAAAAATCCTGCTATTGGCTTTTTCCAATCTGTCCCAAATGAGCGCAAATGCAATTCCCATAAAAGCATAAAGCGTTGACCAAGTTGGTCCAAATAACCAATTCGGCGGATTAAACGATGGTTTATTGAGGTTCAAATACCAGTTTTTGATTTCAGAAACAGTTGCTACACCAGACAATCCGCCTAAAATCAAACATATAAAAACGCAAATTAGGATTTTAAAAATTAATTTCATCATTCAAAAAGTTTAACTGCCACACGAAATGTATTGGCATGTGCTTCAATTATTGTTTTTATATCGGGACTATATCCTCCACCCATACTACAAACAGCTGGAATGTTTAATTGTTTAACTAATTGAAAAACAATTTCATCTCTTTTTTTACATCCATCTAAAGTAATATTCAATCGGCCTAATTTATCTGTTCCCAAAATATCAACTCCACATTGATAAAAAATAAAATCAGGCGTTATTTTTCCAAGGATTATTTCTAAATTTTTAGCTAATAAATTGAGATAAACCTCATCATTCATAGCATCAAATAAAGGTACATCTAAATCCGATTTCTCTTTATGCAACGGATAATTATTATCTCCATGCATGCTAAATGTAAAAACTTTAGATTCATTTTTAAAAATTTCAGCTGTTCCATTTCCTTGGTGTACATCCAAATCGATAATCAAGATTTGATTGGCTAAATTTTGATTCAATAACCAACGTGCAGCAATCGCTTGATCGTTCAATAAGCAAAATCCTTCCGCTTTGTTTGAAAATGCATGGTGCGTTCCTCCTGCAATATTAAATGCTACTCCATTGCTTTTTTTGGCCAGTTGCGCGCACATTCTTGTGCCTTCCATAATTTTATATTCCCTTTCAATAAGAGGAATTGAATGAGGAAATCCAGAAACTCTTTGCTCTCTGGGAGTAAGTTCGAGTGCATTTAATCGATTGAGATAATTTTCATCGTGAACATCCAATGCAAACTGAGGATTTAAAAACCCAGGAATAAAAAAGTGATTCTCTTCAAGCGTGCCTTCTAGCAAAAGTTGCTTTGGTAACAAATCATATTTTTCCATTGGAAAACGGTGATTTTCTGGCAATGGATGCGCATACGTTTTATCAAATGCTACTTGCAGCATAAGCAAATTATAGATTAAATAAGTAAAAACCTGTCACTTTTCGGTTTCCGTTGATCTTTTAATTATCAATTCAAAAGTAAAAACTGACTTTTCATCAGAAACTTTTTCAAAGTGAAAATTCAAATAAGATTTTGCTATCATTCTCATGGTTATGAAGCCTAATCCCGAGCCTCCTTGATTTGATAATATTCGTTCGCTCAAAACTTGCATATATCTTTCTTTCAATTGAATTTCGTCTAAAAGATTGACGGCAGTTAAACGTTGTTTCATTGCTGGTATAAAATCATTCAAAATTAGATTTCCGAATGAAATTTTGTAGCAATCAGTTCCTCTAGCTAAAACTAAAATTCCAGATTTTACGTTTCCTTTGTTTGGCTCGCCGTGTACTTTGATATTTTGCAGTCCTTCAATCAAAACAGAAAAAATCTTTCTAATCATCGGTCTTTTTTCGTTTGATGCTATCAAAATTTCTTCAGCGCCTAAACCTAAACTATTCACCAGATCTTGAGAAAAAGCACCACAATGAGCCATGATAATAGCCAAAGAATCCTGTAAAATATAGCGCTCGCAAATCGTGTCAAACACAGATTTTGATTCAGCATCAATTATATCTTCAGTAGTGAATTTCAAAAGAAATTAATTTTTAACTTGAAAAAACATTTTATATTCAGCTCAATTATTCACCGATAAGATGTACAAATCCCTGTTTAATATCTCCTTTTGGAGTCTTAATATAATAAGTGTAAACCCCATTACTTAAATCGTTTCCACTCAAATCCTGACCTTTCCAATCATTTAAATAATTATCTGATTTAAATACAATATCTCCCCAACGATTTAAAATTTGTACCGAAGTATTTTCTTCTAAACCCTTAATTTCAAACTTATCATTGTTTCCATCTCCGTTTGTGGTAATGACATTTGGAATTGTCAATTCATTGAAAACTGCGATTATTTGCGTAATTGTAGCTGAACATCCATTGGCATCAGTCACCAATAAGATAACTTGATAGGTGCCTTCGTTGACAAAAACATAACTTGGATTTTCAACATTGAAAACGGCCGTGTCTACTTGCCAGTTCCAGCTCACAACATTCGTTGACGATAAATCAGAAAACTGAACCAAATCTCCAGTATTTACATCTAAAGGAGAATAAGTAAAATCTGCACTCGGCACTGTTGAATTATTGATTGCAACCGGCCCATATTGTGTCACGCAACCATCTGCACCTGTTGCGGTTAAAGTATAAGTTCCAGGGCTTAAATTAGAAATATTTAACGTTGTTTCTGTCGAACCTGACCAACTGTAAGTGGAATTTATCGAATTGTCAACCAATCCTGCAATCTCACCATTGTCTTGTGCACAACTTGTTTGAATCACATTGACTGCTGAACTGTTAATCACCGGACCAGAATTTAATGCAATTATAATAGTTTCAGTATCCGTACAACCTTGATTGTCTATTACTGAAATGGTGTAATTTCCGGCTACTAAAGCTGTTTGATTTAAAGTATTCGCACCATTTGACCAGGTGAAAACGGGATTCACTCCCCCAACAATACTGATTCCTGAAATTGTTCCCGTATTTGATGTGCAAGCTGAACCTGTTGAAGTCATATTTGTGATATCAATATTCAGCGGCGTACTTCCTAAAATCGTATAAGGCCCGCTAGAAACTGAGCAACCATTTGCATCAGTAACAACCAAGGAATAGGAATTTGCACCTAAATTATTTTGATTCAAGGTGCCAACAACACCATTCCAAGCATATGTCAATCCAGTTCCTGTTGCTGTAATTCCAGAAATCGCACCATCATTGCCAGCACATGATTCATTTGAAACTACAACATTGACGGCATTGATTGTCGGCAAGGGAGTATCTGTTATTGAAAATAGATTTGAGATTGCTGAACAACCATTTCCGTCCACAACGGTTAAAGTATAATTACCCGCATTTAAATTTGAGATGTTCAAAGTTGTCTGCGTTGTATTTGTCCAAGTATAACTTATCGGAGCTGCTCCGCCTGAAATTTGAATCCCAGAAATTGATCCATTATTCAAACCACAAGTTTCTGCAACAATTATAACTCCTGTGCTATTAATTGTTGGTGCTAAATTCAATCCAATAACATAAGGTCCGCTTGTGGCACTGCAACCTTGATTATCCAGCACAGATAGTGTATAAGAACCAGCAGATAAATTTGTAATATCCAATGATGTTTGTGCAGTATTTGTCCAACTATAAGTCAAGCCAGCACCAGTTGCAATAATTCCAGAAATTGAACCATTTCCATTTCCGCAATTTTCATTGGTCAAAGCAACATTTGTAGCATCGATTGTTGGTCCTGCGGGTGAAGTTAAAAGATAAGGTCCTGCTGATGCCGAGCAATTACTGGCATCTGTTACAGTTAGCGTATAACTTCCTGCATTCAAATTATTTGCATTGATACTATTTCCTGCACTATTGCTCCAAGAAGTGGTAATTCCTCCTGTTTGGGTAATGCCAGTAATTGAGCCATTTCCACCAGCGCATGTTGGATTTGTGATGCTTATCAAACTAGTATTAACAACAGGGCCAACTGCACTTGCTATTACATGCGGTCCATTTGTTGCCGTGCAACCGTTTGCATCAGTAACTGTTAATGTATAATTCCCAGCATTCGCATTACTTAGATTTGCTGTGGGCGTTGAATTTCCATTCCATGAAAACGTATAATTTGGAGTTCCTCCAGAAACTGTCAAACCACTGATTGCTCCATCGTTTCCTGCACAAGTCACATTTGATATCACAGCAATTCCAGAAATTACAGGATTTGATACAACTGTAACTTGAATTGGCTTTCTAAAACTTCCAGGGCATATACCAACATAGTAAGTGGTTGTAGTGCTTAAATTTGGAGTTGTATATGTCAAACCAGTATGAAATGCTGTGCCACTAAACTGATTTGTATACCAACCTACGGTTGTTCCTGCAGGCAAGGTACCAACAACTGTTACTGTTAGTGTAGCAGATCCAGATCCACAAATTGCGGCATTTTGAACTGTCAAATCATAAAAATTGACACCATTATTTGATAATCCTGGCCCTCCAGAAGTTGCTCCATTTGGAGGAAAAGCATTTACTTGCGTTGAATTTGTGATACCATTTATACCCCCAGTAATGTCTGTTGTTGGCGTTCCAGCGGTTAGAGAAATTTGTCCTCCAGCGCCTCCACCACCAGGTCCATCAGCCTCATTTACAGTTTGCAAAGGCCCAATAGAAAGGTTTTGATTTCCACCTGCGCCGCCTCTAGCTAAAAGTCCTATACCAGGAGGAACAGTTCCATTATTAGAAATGATAATTGCGCCGCCGCCGCCGCCGCCGCCAGCACCGTCGTTACCAAATTTTTGAGCAAATGTCGCGACTAAATTTGCAGCATTTGAAGCAATACCATTTGCGCCGTTAGCCTCAATGGTGCATGTAGTAGCATTTTGACCTGAAATTGTTCCGTAAACTTGTAACATTACAATTCCACCGCCTGTTCCGCCTGCACCACCAGCGTTATTATCTTGATCACCAGCACCACCGCCGCCGCCCATAAAAACACGGGTTGCATCAAAAGTCAAAGGTTTTCCTCCCAAACCACCATTATTTCTTCTGTAATCTCCAGACCATGCCAATTGATTTGGCCCAAGTGTAGCTTCATTTTGATTTGTATTGGAATAACTATATCCACCGCGACCGCCGCCAGCACTGCTTGAGCCGCCAAGTGGAACAGATTCTAAATTCCAAATTGAATTGTAGGTTGGATTCGGAACTCCTTTTCCTGTGTATGCGCCAGAACCTACATTAGACCCGCCGCCTCCGCCAGAATTATGGTGACTTGCACCTCCACCTCCATTTGCAGGCGCAGAAACTCCGTATCTTGAATAAAGTGCAATATATTCTGAAGAATAACCGCCAATTCCTTCGCCTTTTTCAGATGCTGCATCACTGTTTGAAGTTCCGGCATAAGGTATGTCATTTACACTTCCAGCTCCTGCAGTTGAAGAAACATTTTCAATTTGTTGACCACCTCTAAAACCTTTGCCATTTGCTTCGATTTTCCCTCCCGCATTAATTACCAAATTTCCATCAACTTCAATTGCAACCACACCACCAGTTGCACCATCCCAAGAAGTAGGAACAATGCTTGCAGCTGCATTGATTGTTAACTGACTGAATCGAGGAATCCTGATAACTTGCACTTTTCCTGCAATAACATAACTGTTTTTCAGTGGACAAGACAGATTAATAGTATTTCCAGAAACCGAGGCTACTTGCACATATTCATATTTTCCTGACTGATTGTAATTTGTCACTTGTCCCCAAAGATCTAGAAAGTTGAACCAATCTAAAAGATGATTATTAGCGGTAGTATAGCTACTTCCCCAACTTACTGTCGGTGTCACATCAACATCCAAGGAGGCACCTTGCATTTGAATAATTAAAAGTAAATCACCTAGAGCCAATGCTGTTGTTAGAACAGAATTAGTAAGCGCACCATTACCCACTGAAATAAAAGTTTGATTTGCATTTGCATTTGCAGTCATTGTGGTGTAGGAATTCACAACAATATTTGCCGAAGTTGCTGTATAAGAACCATTTTTTGCTCTTTGAGCGGTGGAATCATTTATGAGTAAGCACAATACACCTAGGAGAAAGATGATTTTCATATTTTTTTTGTTTTTAGAACTAAATCTTTCAAAAAAAAAGTAGACTAAAACTTTCATTTTAGAATATATATTTTTCTCCAAATTTAGAAAATTTGTAGTGAAATTAAGTCGTAAAAGAAATCAAAAAAGTTGGTATTATCTCATTTTTTGGCCTTTAATATTGTAAAAATACTACTTACTGCAGGACAAATCTGAGAATTTTTTAATGTCAAGTCTAAAATCTGAAACATGTTTTTACGATTTGTATGCGGATATTCTCTGCAAGCAAGCGGTCTATCTTCATAGATATCACAAGTATTGTCATCGCTTAAAAAAGCGCATGGAGATTGCTTTAAAACGTAATCCTTGTCTTCATCAACTTTTAAGTAAGTATCGATAAATCTTCCAATTGGGATTCTCAATTTTGACGCAATTCTTTTGATATCAACATCTCTAAAAATAGGGCTCGTTGTCTTACAGCAATTGGCACAAGCAAGACATTCAATTTTTTTGAATACTTTTTCATGTTCTTTGTGAAAAGAATTGTCTAATTCTCTGTGATTTGATTTTTTAAACTTTTGAACTAATTTCTTGTTTTCTTGAAATTCTTCATCTGCTTGTGTCAATAAATCCTTGTAAATCATTTTACAAAAATAGAAATTTAAGCCAAAAAAAAAAGATTTTACAATTACATTCCAACACAAGACTCAATATCCTTTCAAAATGTTGAAAATTGAAAATGAATAAAAATCAAAGAAAAAAATTGCTAGATAATTTCGAATAGTCGTTTTATTAGATTCAAAACAATTTCTAATTCGAAAGATAAGCATAAAACGCACTTAATTAAAAATACATTTTCTTGAAAATTTAACATTTGTTTAATTTCTTTCTTATTTTTGGGAAGTTATGAAATTTATTTTCTTATTTCTCTCCAGTTTTTTGCTTAGTGTAAGTGCTTGGTCTCACAGTTATTATTTTGGTTTTGCTGAAATTCAATACAATGAAATCAACCATACTTTAGAAACAACCATTGTGCTTTCTGCCCACGATTTGGAAGATGTTTTGATGAAATCGAAAGCAATTGAAAAAAGTTTAGAATTTTTGATCAATGATTCACTTGCAAATTTAGAAATCGAAAAATTCATCTTAAATTCATTTGAATTAGCCTTTGAAAGTCAAAAAGCAAATTTCCATTTATTGGGCTACGAAATTTCAAAAACGGGCATGATTCAAATTTACCTTTTGGCTGAAAATGTTGTACTTAAAGAAAAGATAGACATCACTTTTAGCACAATGATGGATGTTTATGAAGCACAGCAAAACAAATTAACTTTCATTCATAACAATAAAAAGCAAACAATGGTTTTTCTTCAAAACCAAAAATCATCAGTTATTCACTTGTAAATTTACTCCATGAAAATATTTCTCTCTTCTAGTCTATTAGCTATCAGCATTGCTAGTTTTGGTCAAACAAAATTTGCGCAGCTTGATATTGAATTACCAACTCCAAACGAGTTTAGAACTGCGGCAGGTGCGCCGGGAAATCATTATTATCAGCAAAAAGCAGATTATAAAATTGATTTGGTTTTAGACGATGAAAAACAAATTATTCGTGGAGAGGAATTAATCACCTATACCAATAATTCACCCGATAAATTGGAATATTTGTGGCTTCAATTAGATCAAAATATTTACGCGCAAAATTCTGAATCAAAATTGATTGAAGTTGAAAAAATGGAAGATTTCAAAAGCATCAATGATGTAAAAAGAAAGCTTTTCTACTACGATGGAGGTTTCAAAATTGAATATGTCCAAGCAACAAATGGACAAAATCTAAAATTTTTCATCAATAAAACAATGATGCGTATTGATCCTCCACAAGCATTGGGTCCAAATCAAAGTATTTCATTTAAAATCAAATGGTGGTATAATGTCAACGACAGAGATAAAGTTGGTGGAAGATCAGGATTAGAATATTTCCAAAAAGACAAGAATTATCTTTATACAATAGCTCAATTCTTTCCTAGAATGTGCGTTTACAACGATGTTGAAGGTTGGCAAAACAAACAATTTTTAGGAAAAGGAGAATTTACACTTCCATTTGGTGATTACAATGTCAGCATCACTGTGCCAGCTGACCACATTGTTGGAGCAACTGGTGAATTGCAAAATGCCAATTCAGTGCTGACAGCTGATCAAAAATCAAGAATGAAAACTGCTTCAACTTCCGACAAACCAATTTTAATTGTCACACAAGCAGAAGCAGAGGAAAATGAAAAAGAAGGTACTTCTAAAACCAAAACTTGGATTTTTAAAGCACTAAATGTGCGAGATTTTGCTTTTGCAAGTTCAAGAAAATTCATGTGGGATGCGCAATCTGTTAAAATTGGAGGAAAATCGATTTTGGCAATGTCTTATTATCCTAAAGAAGGAAATCCTTTGTGGGAAAGATATTCAACAAAACTAGTTGCACATACTTTAAAAATCTATTCAAAATTTACGGTTGATTATCCTTATCCGGTTGCCATTTCTGTGCATTCTAAGCAAATTGGAATGGAATATCCAATGATTTGTTTCAATGGCGGTCGTCCGGAAGAAGATGGAACTTATTCTGAAGAAACGAAATACGGCATGTGGGGCGTTATAATCCACGAAGTTGGACATAATTTCTTTCCAATGATTATCAATTCTGACGAAAGACAATGGTCCTGGATGGACGAAGGTTTGAATACTTTTGTACAATATCTGACTGAGCAAGAATGGGAAAGAGCCTATCCTTCCCGACGTGGTCCTGCATACATGATTGCAGATTATATGCGTGGAAATCCAAAATTTATTTCGCCAATCATGACCAATTCTGAGTCGATTTATCAATTTGGAAATAACGCCTACGGAAAACCCGCCACTGCATTGAACATTTTGAGAGAAACAATCATGGGACGCGAACTTTTCGATTACGCTTTCAAAATGTATTGCGAAAGATGGAAATTCAAGCATCCAACACCTGCTGACTTTTTCAGAACGATGGAAGATGCTTCTGCCGTAGATTTAGATTGGTTTTGGAGAGGTTGGTTCTACTCTACTGAATTTGTAGATATTTCCCTAGATGATGTCAATCATTTCGAGCTGAATACGCAAGATCCAACAATTGAAAAGCAGTTAAATAAAGAGAAAGTTGCTCAAAAAGATCAATTTATTGGAGATACTCGCAACAAAACAAGCATAACGAAAACCGTCAATGAGCTTGACCCAACGATTGATGATTTTTACGCTAAACGCAAGATTTATGAAGCAGATGCTTTAGATAAGAAGCAATATGAAGAGATCAAGCAAAAAATGACTCCTGAAGATTTGAAATTATTGAATAGCGGAAAAGAATTCTATGAACTGAAAATCAGCAATAAAGGCGGTTTAGTTTCTCCAGTTATTATTCAAGTCACCTTTGAAGATGGAAAAACTGAAGTAATCAGAATCCCTGCTGAAATATGGAGAATGGACGAAACGCAAGTTTCAAAAGTTTTGATTTTAGACCAAAAATTGAAATCTGTGCGAATAGATCCTTTTTTAGAAACTGCTGATTGTGATTTGGACAACAATACTTGGCCTGCTGTTGTGCAACCCACAAGATTCCAATTATTCCAGCAACAAAAAGACAAAGAAAATCCGATGCAACGCCAAAAAAGAGTAGAAGAATTGGGGAAATAAAAGTATAACTTCGGATTTGAAATTGTTTGAATAGAAATCATTGCGCTTTATTCCTAACTTTGTGGTGTGAATTACAATCAATATTTTGTCAATGCTGGACTTGAACGTCCAACTGACATGCAATCTGTTTATTTCCAAGACAAAAGTAATTTTTCGATATTGCGTGCCAATACTGGAAGTGGAAAAACCTTGGCGTATTTAATCAAATTAATCGAAATTTTAGAGAAATCGAGTGATAATGAGCAAATATTAATCCTCTGCCCTACGCGTGAATTGGCTCATCAAGTGGCGAAAAATTGGAGTTCCTTGAAAACAGAAATCAAAACTGTTTTGTGTTATGGCGGACATTCATACAAAAATGAAGCGCAGCAAATGGAGCAAAATCCTAGAGTTATTGTTGCTACACCTGGCAGAATGCTCGACCATTTCCGTAGAGAAACCAGAGGCTTGAAAGGATTTTCACATTTGATTATTGATGAATACGATAAAACCCTCGAAATGGGATTTTTAAGAGAAATTAATGAAATTTACTCTTATGGAAATGAGATCAAATCTATCCAATTAATAAGTGCAACGAAAATCGATGAATTGCCAGAAATAATCAAAGGATTTACCTTTACAACGCATGATTTTTTAGAAGCCGAAAAACCAGATATTTCTTATCATGGAATAAAAGCGGAAGGTCACGATAAACTTTTTGCATTGGTTTCATTTTTAGCCACTTTAAAACCAAGTCCAACCTTGATTTTTTGCTCACACCGCGAAGCAACAGAGCGAATTTCCAAACATTTAATCGAATATGGAAAAAGCAATGTTTTGTTTCATGGCGGAATGGAACAACCTGAAAGAGAGCGTGCTTTGATTAAATTCAAAAATGGAAGTGAAAATTTACTTGTCTGCACAGATTTAGCTGCCAGGGGATTAGATATTCCTGACATCAGCTATGTTGTACATTATCAATTTCCGCATACACTGCAAGATTTTACCCACAGAAATGGACGCACGGCAAGAATGCAAAAAGACGGGAAGGTTTATTTGGTTCATTCTCAAGACGAACCATTGCCAGATTATACAAATTCGTTGCAGATCAAAAATGAAAAAGTTCCAGAAATTATTGGTCACTTTCAAGAAACTGGTTGGATTACCTTGTATCTAAGTGTGGGGAGAAAAGATAAAATTCGCAAAATGGATATTGCAGGATTTTTTATGAAAGAAATGGATTGTGAAGCAACTGAAATCGGAATAATAGATGTTTTTGATACTTATAGCTACATGGCAATTAAAGCCAAAAAGTACAATAAAATCAAAGCGCTTTTTCACAAGAAAAAAATAAAGAAAATGAGCGTTAGAATTACATTGTGTCGATAATCAATCTTTATTGGCAGTATTCATTTAGTCGTCAAGAACATACAAATATTCATTGATTCAATTATTTTCAACCTCAAACTAATTTATTTCGTTACTTTTGAATAAAAAACAACCTATGAGTCAAAATTTATATTTAGTACCACATGATTTCACAAATGTAAGTGATGTTGCTTTAAAATATGCTATTCATATTGGAAAACACGTTAAAACTGAAATTCAAGTCGTACATATAGTTTCTGATAAAAGTAAAATCGCTGCTGCAAAGCAAAAATTAGATGCCATTCTTGAAGGTTTTCAGAAAGAAACCAATGTGAATTTAACCTCTTTAATTGAAGTAGGATCCATATTTGAAAATATTGGTAAAATCGCCAAAAGGGAATATGCGCAACTAATAATCATGGGAACCCATGGCCAAGTTGGTATACAAAAATTATTTGGAAGTCATGCATTGAAAGTGATTACCAGTACAAATGTGCCTTTTTTGGTTGTGCAAGAAAAAACTGAATTGATTGAAATTAAAAAGATCATTGTCCCAATTGATTTAACTGCCGAAAGTCTACAAATCACCAATGTTGCAGGAGATTTAGCTGTAATGTTTGGTGCAGAATTGAATGTTATAACTGAAAAAGTAACCGATCCTTTGCAAAGTAAAAAAATGGCTACGCGTATTCAAATGATTAAAAAACAATATGAGGATAGAAAATTGACCTCTTCTATAATTCATCTTGATAAAGGAGGTTCATTTCAAAAGAAAGTTATCGAATATACCAAAGCAAATAAAGGAGATTTAATTGCATTGGCTTACCACACTGAAAGTTTGTTGCCTCAATTTGACAAATTTGCGCAAACTTTGATGACAAATGAACTGAACTTACCTTGTGCGATTATCAATTCAAAATCAGCATCAAGTTCGTATTTTTAAAAATTAATAAAACAAATTGAAAAGGTTATTGAGTAATTATTGATAACCTTTTATTGTATATTGAAATTTGAAAATCATATTCTTCCTCCTTTATTCTTACCTTTGCGTTTTATATTAAAAATATGATGCACCTCGGTCAATACAATAAACTGACGATTTTACGGTTCACAAATCCTGGCGCTTATCTCGGAGATGATGAAGACAATGACGTTTTGTTACCTACAAAATATTTGACACCAGATTTGACAATTGGAGATGAAATCGAAGTTTTTTTGTACCTAGATTCAGAAGATCGTTTGGTTGCAACAACCGAAAAACCATTGATTGAATTAAATTCTTTTGAATTTCTCAAGGTAAAAGAAGTTACTCATTTTGGTGCTTTCTTGGATTGGGGACTTGAAAAAGATTTACTAGTTCCTTTCAAAGAACAAAGTTTGAAAATGGAAGAAGCTAAATATTACCTTGTTTATTTGTATTTAGATGAAGCAACGCAACGCTTAGTCGCTTCCGCCAAAGTGAAAAAGTTTTTTGAAACAGAATTAATTGTTGTAAAGGAAAAAGACGAAGTAGATGTATTAATCTGTGAAACAACAGATTTAGGAAAAAATGTTGTAGTAAATGACACTTACAGCGGCTTGATTTACAACAGCGATATTTTTAAATTTTTGAAACGTGGCGATCGTTACAAAGGTTATGTAACCAAAGTTCGTGAAGATGGAAAATTGGATATTTCACTAGAAAAACCTGGATTCCAGAAAATTGAACCAAATAGTGAAATCATCTTAAAATACCTAGAAAAGAACGAAGGAAAACTGCGTTTAACAGACAAAAGTGATCCTGATGCTATTCGTGATACTTTAGGAATGAGCAAAAAAACATTCAAGCAAGCACTCGGCAACTTGTATAAACAAAGATTGGTTGAAATCCATGAAGACCATATTTCTTTGATTTAACTGAAATTATAAACTCATTAATTCTTTAAATCTGATGGCTTGACGGCGAGAAATTTCTACTTTTTCTCCGTCTTTCAAACTAACCTGTAATCCACCATTAAACCAATTTTCAACGCTGCTTATCCAATTCAAATTGACAATGAATTTTCGATTTGCTCGGAAAAACAACTTTGGATCTAATCGGTCTTCCAAACTGTTTAAAGAACGTAAAATCAATGGTCTGAATCGATCAAAATATACTTTTACATAATTCCCATCAGATTCAAACATCCGTACTTCAGCAATATCAATGAACCAGCATTTTTCACCGTCTTTGATGAATATTTTATCTCCAGCTTGTAAAATCTTTTCTTTTTGAGCTTGTTGTGGACTTAATTTGGTGGCAAAATTATCTTCAGGTTGTTGTATTTTCTGCATCGTTTCATGCAATCTCTCTGGATCAACAGGCTTTAATAAATAATCTAATGCTTGCACCTCAAATGCTTTCAATGCAAATTCATCGTAAGCCGTAACAAAAACAACTTTTGGAATTTCATCTAACTTTTTCAACATGTCAAATCCATTCATTCCTGGCATTTGAATGTCTAGAAATATTAAATCAGGTTGATGCTCCTTGATTTTTGAAATTCCCTCCTCGGGATTTTTGGCTTCATCTACTATTTCAATAAAACTAAATTTACTGAGCAAAGATTTTAATTCTTCTCTTGCCAATCTTTCATCATCAATGATTATAACTCTCATGTCTTCATTTTTATGCTGCAAATAACATGCTCTTCTTTTTGAAATAATTCAAATAAAGCATTGCCATTATACTGTAAATCTAATCTTCTTTTTGAATTCTCTATTCCAATTCCAATATCTACCTGAAATCCCAATTCTCCAGAATTGACAACCATTAACTCAATCCAATTTTCGGCTGTTCGTTTGGTAGAAATGATAACTTTTCCCCCTTCAACAATTTTAGAAATTCCATGTTTGATTGCATTTTCAGCTTGTGTTTGCAAAATAAATGGCGGAACTAGAATTTCATTTAATGATGAATCAATTTCCCAATGTACTTCCAAACGCTCTTCAAATCGGATTTTTTCAAGTTCCAAATAACTTTTTACAATTTGCAATTCTTCGGCTAAAGTGATAAATTCATTTTTTCCCAAAACCAGAGAGTTTCGCAAAAGATTTGACAATGTTGTCACTGATTGCTTGGCTTTTAAAGGATCTAAATCAATCAATGCTCGAATACTATTTAAAGAATTGAATAAAAAATGTGGATTTAATTGCGTTCGCAAAGTTTTCAATTCAATTTCATTTTGACTAGCTTGTAATTGTAAATTATGCAATTCTTGATCGATTGATTTTTTAAAAAAATGGTACGTAAAATAGATAGAATTCCATAAAATCATCAATAAAGTGGAACTCAAAATATCAATCAAAAGTTCAAGATTAAAAAAAGATTTGCTAAAAGTATTTTCACGTTCCAACATCCAAGATGTGGCTTGAATCAGAGCTACAAAAACGCTGGCGCAAACTATTGAGGCAGCTAAAATTCTTGGAACAAGTGGACTGAATTTACGTCTGAGCCAATTTCTTCTTAATAAAAACAAGCGCATTAAATGTGTTATTGCAAGTCCAGAGGCTATCATCAGTAACAAGGAAATCCAAAATTGCGCGTTCATTTTAGTTGGATTGTCAGCGTAAGTTGCTAGAATTGTTAGCATTCCATACACGAACCAACCACCAAGTTGAGCGCCCCAATAAAGAAATTTGGATGTTTGCATATCAACAAAGATAAACGCTTAAACGAGTTATTTTTCAACTTCAGTATAGATGGCTTTATTTTTGTTTCAGCGGATTAATCTATGGATATTTCCTAAATTTGTTTTGAATGATTTTAAAATTGTCACAAATAAAAACCAGCTTGTTGATTTCAATTTTTCTTTGTTGGGAAATTACCTTTTCCTTCGGACAGTTTGAATCATCGCCCTCTTTTGGTTTTCAATTTGGAGCTGTTGTCCAATTTGGATCTCACATCAATGCAGTGGGAATTTCCGGCAACTTGTATTGCAACGATTTCTTTTACCAAGTCAATGTTTCTTCACAATTGAAATATAATTTCTCAAGTTTAGGAAATCGCACACATTTTTGGGAAAATAGAAATGCTGCGGGATTGATCTTATGTGCAGGAAAAAAGAATGTTACACCAGATTTTCAGATTGATGCATTGAATCATCAAACCGATTTCTCCAAAGGTCTTGGCTATAATTACATTTGGTATTTCGACCAAGCAGGAACTTCACAGCGTTCGGGAGGTTGGGGATTGCACCTCAATTATTTTTCATTTCTTTTTGAAAATGATGTTTTTGGAGGCCAAGGCAAAGATAGATTTAGAACAGGAATTATTCAATTAAATTACAGATACCAAGATTGGAAATTCTTCACCAATCTAAATCTTTGGACAGGAGAAACTGCCAATTCATTTTGGAACAAAACTCCTTTGCCCAAATGTCCAAGTGGTTATAGAAATCTTGAAAATCTACCTTATGGCAAAATGAGTCATGGGATTTTGTCGGTAGGATTTAATCGTAATTTCCTTCAAAAACAGAATGCTAGCTTTAAGATTGGCATTGACAGCGAGCATATTCGCCACGCAACACAAAATCGATTTGCGCATGATTTGTTGATTTTACCTAAAAATATTGATCGAAAAACGCCACATTATCCAAGATTGAATGCGGAAGGAAAACCTATTTTTGATAAGTCTCAAGTCAAAAAATCTAAATTTTATTTTCAAGCTGGTGTGAATGAAATTTGGAGCGAATGAATATCGGAATATTCCGATATTCCGATGCAGATCTACAAACCCGCTTTTTCTTTCGGATAAGCATTGAAAGTGCCATTTCCTGTGGCAATTAACTGATTTTTCTGGTTAAAAACTTTGGCTTCAATGACCAAAATGCGATTTCCTTTTGAAATAACTGAAGCAAATGCGATTAATGAGTCGCCCAATAAAGCCGGCAATAAAAAATGTGCGCTCATTTCCAAAGTTGAAACCACTTTATCAATTTCGCAAACGGAACTTAGACCAGCTACACCAAGAGCAGCATCTATAAGCGCAGCAACAACACCGCCATGAGCAGCATTTGGAGTTGCCAAATGTTTTGTATCGATTGTTAGGTAATATTCAATATTTCCCGCTGAAATCACCTTGCAATTCATACCAATTAATTTTCCAAATTGATTGAAATCGGAATATTTTTGAATCAATGGATGATTTTGTAATTCGCTCATGGTTAAGATTTAGGAAAGTGCAGGCATGGCAATTTTCGCTTCACCAAATTCATTGTAAATTTTTTCATTAATGAAAAATGTAACAGCTGCATGATCATCCGTTTTCACCCAAACTCTAAGAATCATTTGCACAGTTCCGACGCCTAAATCTCCAACGCCAACAAATGGTGCCGGCTCGTGTATAATTCTAACTTCTTCTGCAATAATTTTGAATAATATATCTTTCACCAATTGCAAATCATTGCCATAATTAATTCCAATACTGAAATCTGCCCGACGAACTTGTTCTCTCGTATAATTGACAATATTTCCATTTGCAACAGGTCCATTTGGTAGAACAATCACTTTGTTATCAGCCGTATACAAATAAGTATTGAAAATCAAAATTTCTTTTACAGTTCCCGTTTCAGTCAACGATTTGATTGTATCCCCAACTTTAAAAGGTTTGAACGCCAAAATCATTACGCCTCCAGCAAAATTAGACAGCGTGCCAGAGAAAGCCATACCTACTGCCAAACCTGCGGCGCCTAAAATTGCAACAAATGAAGTCATTTCGATTCCTAACTGATTGATTCCAGTTATCACAACCAAAACTTTTAAAACCATCGATGTTAAACTGGTCAAAAAAGTCACTAAACCTTCGTCTGTATTGCTTTTTTGCAACACTTTTCGCACAGTTCTCGCTGCCATTTTTGCCAACCAAAAACCAATCACAAAAATGATGACTGTAACCAACAAATTTGTTCCCCATTTTATCAACAATTGATTGATTTCAGACGGTTTGTAATCAAAAATTTTCTCTATTTTTGAAATGGGTGAATTGTGAATAATTGTATCTGACAAGGCCATAATTTAACAATATAAATGTGATTGATTTGCACTCAATATTCAAGGGAATTTTGGAAATTTCTGGAAATCAGGATCTCTTTTTTCTAAAAATGCATGCTTCCCTTCTTGCGCCTCTTCAGTCAAATAATACATCAAAGTTGCATCGCCAGCCAATTCCATCAATCCATGTTGTCCGTCTAATTCAGCATTCAAACCTCTTTTTATCATCCTAATTGCCAACGGACTGCGCTTCATAATTGTTCTGCACCATTGAACAGTAGTTTCTTCTAATTCTTCGAAAGGAACAACTTTATTAACCATTCCCATATCCGCTGCTTCTTGCGCTGTATATTGTTCACACAAAAACCAAATTTCACGGGCCTTTTTCTGTCCTACGCAACGAGCCAAATAAGATGAACCAAAACCGCCATCAAAACTGCCTACTTTTGGACCAGTTTGTCCGAAACGAGCATTTTCTGAGGCGATTGATAAATCACAAACTACGTGTAACACATGCCCACCTCCAATGGCGTATCCATTTACCATAGCAATTACTGGCTTTGGCATTGAACGAATTGCTTTATGCAAATCCAAAACATTCAGACGAGGCACACCATTTTCAGAAATGTATCCCCCAATACCCTTCACATTTTGATCTCCACCTGAACAAAATGCTTTGTCACCTTCACCTGTCAAAACGATGACACCAACGTCATTTCTCTCTCGACAAATATTCATTGCATCTAACATTTCCATGTTCGTTTCAGGTCGAAAAGCATTGTAAACTTTTGGTCTGTTGATTGTTATTTTTGCTATGCCTTCAAAGAAATCAAACTTGATATCTGTGTAGTTTTTGATTGTTGTCCAATTGAATTTACTCATGACTGAAAAATTTTGTTCAAAAATACAAAGAGCTAATGAAAATGCAGCAAAAAAAAGCCTTTCAAAATCAACAATTGCTAATTTATCTATTACACTTCTTAAAAATTCGATTTTTGAAGCAATCCTATCTTCTTTTGGCTATTTTTGATGAAAATTCAAATTTTGGATTTGGAACATAAATTATTGAAAAAGATGCAAAACAAATTCAAATTTATCGCTGTTGTATTTGGTATTTTGATTCTTCAATCTTGTTGCAGATATCGTCCTATTCTTTGGGGTTATCCTCAATATAAATATGCAGCTGATTCCACTTATTCTCGCGCAATTACAAGCGATGCAAAATGCCTCTATGTAGGAAATTCTGATGGATTTATCTACCGAATTAATTTGAAAAAAAGTAAAACAAAGCGAATCACCATTCAACCAATCGCTGAAATAAGAGATATGGCGGTGACTGGTAAAAAAACATTAGTGGCCATGCAATCGAATGATTCTAGTGTTATTTTGAATCTTAAAAACAAAAAAGCGCAATTTCAATCACTTTCAAATCAAGCGATATTTTTGGATGGAATGGATATTTTGCCTTCAGGAGCTGGATTTTTGATGGGCGATCCTGTGGATGGATTTTTTACGCTTTATAAAACCACTGATTTTGGTTTAAATTGGTCTTTAATTTCTCCTAAATTAGCTGCTGAAGATGGAGAAGCAGGTTTTGCAGCAAGTGGTTCAACTGTTCGATGCTTGAATGATTCAACTTTTACTTTTGTGAGTGGAGGAATGAAAAGTAGGTTTTTCAAAACTGAAAATTCAGGAAAAACATGGCAAATTACTACTTTAAACTATCCAAAATCTAATGGAAGTGGACCTTTTTCCTTGTGTTTTATAAATGAAAAAGAAGCAGTGATTGTTGGCGGTGATTATACGCAACCCAATATTTCGGAAAATACGAGTTTTTATACAACCGATGGAGGATTGACATGGTTGCCATCAGAAAAACCAACTTTAGGATATCGTTCATGCGTCATTTTCTGCGAAGGAAACTTATATGCCTGTGGCACAACAGGAATTGATATTTCGCAAGACCATGGAAAAAATTGGGAAACTTTGACACTTGCGGAAGGGAAAAATTACTTTGCACTACATGAAAAAAATGGCACTATTTACGCTACCATTCCAAATGGTAAAATTGAAATAATTGAAATTAAGGCTTCGAAGAAAAAATTCAAGTAGCTGCTTTCTAATTATCTATCACTTGAAATCAAAGTATATTCTGAAATTGTAGCAATTCGAGAATCAATTTTTTAAAACATCTCTGCAAATGAAAATGAATCTTTGAGTCTGACACCTTTTTCGGTATTTATCAAGGTACAACATTCATTTACACTGTCATGTTCTAGAAACAGAACAAATTCTTTGTTTACCGCTTGTTTCAAAAAAAGCGCCTTCTCTCCCATTGTGATCAAAGGTCGCGTATCGTATCCCATCACAAAAGGCAGTGGAATATGGCCTGTACTTGGCAATAAATCAGCCATGAAAACAACCGTTTTATCTTTGTATTGAATATGTGGAATCATCATACTTTCTGTGTGTCCGTCGACAAATAAGACATCAAAATTAGAAAATACATTTTGCGTGTAATTTCCAGTACGTTGAACAAATTGCAATTGTCCACTTTCTTGAATAGGTAAAATGTTTTCTGTCAGGAAGGAAGCTTTTTCCCTCGGATTTGGTTCTGTTGCCCATTTCCAATGATTTTCTGTACTCCAATAAGTTGCATTTTTAAAAGCAGGCTCAAAACCTGTATGATCCTTGTTCCATTGAATTGCTCCACCGCAATGATCAAAATGTAAATGTGTCAAAAAAACATCTGTTATATCCTCTTTTGAAAAACCCAGTTTTGACAAATTTCCTGAAAGCGAATCATTTCCATTCATGTAGTAATGACTAAAGAATTTTTCAGATTGTTTATCCCCAATTCCAGCATCTATTAATATCAACCTAGTTCCATCTTGAATCAACATGCTTCTCATAGACCAATTGCACATGTTGTTTTCGTCAGCAGGATTTGTCCTAGACCATAAAGTTTTTGGAACAACGCCAAACATAGCACCACCATCTAATTTAAAATTCCCCGTATTTAAAGGATAAATTGTCATATTTCAAATTTTGAACGAAGGTAGTTTTTTTAAATTAATTTTTTCAAAAATCCACTTTTGAAATTTATTGAATCATTGGCAATCCATTAAATATTTAGAATCTTATAAACTAAATAGTTGGTTGTAAAAACATCTTTTCAAGTTAATTAAACTTGTAAATAAGGCAACCTTGCAGAGAGTTATGCGTCAAAAGAATAATTATATTTGTTTAATAATATATTTTTAATTATGCGAATCAAAAAATTACTATTGCTTGTTGTTTTGAGTTTAAGCGCTTTTGCTAGCAATGCTCAAACTAATTTCACTTTTCCACTGAGTGGTACTTTTTCAGTAAAACAAATTGAAGGACAGCCAATTAATAAATACAATAAGTTAATTATTGAAGGTAATAATTTCCAAATTTTGAAAGATGATTTGGTTTTGAAATATTTTAGAATCACAGAGCTTACAGAAAGTGGTTATAAAGTAGAACAATATTTCCCAGAAAATGATGACCCAAAAAGGGACAGAGAGAGATTTTTCGTCAAAATTATTTCTAACAATCAAACAGAGAGTTTCATAAGCGTAATAAAACCTTTAAGAACTGAAGTGGTTAAAATTGTTCAAGTGCCCTAAGATTTTTATTAAATAAGATATACATGAAAAATTTACTACTCATTCTTGTTTTCGTTTCAATAAATCTTTCTCTTTATGCCAGTACAGGTGGAGGAGGTATTGGAACACCAACTTCACCAGCACCTAACTGTGTTGGTAATGCTGCTCCAGGTAATACTTGTGCACAAGCAACACCAATTTGCGATTTAAATGGTTTTTGTGGAACTACATCATCAAGTTATACTGCTGATTATTGGACTGATTTAAATAGCACATTTTGTGGTTCAATTGAAAACAATTCATTTCTTTCATTTACTGCTGCTTCAAGTAGTATTTCATTTGATGTTTGGCTCACTAGTTCAGCTGATGGAATTGGAATTCAGATTATGATTTTCTCCTCTTCTCAACCATGCGCTGGTTCAGTAACTAGCTACACTTGTTGGAACGATGGTACCGCAACTGCTGGACCCAATAATGTTTCTGCATCTGGCTTAACTCCCGGTCAAACATATTATATGATGATTGATGGAAATGCAGGAGATGTTTGTGATTATATCATTGGAGCAAACTCAGGCGTTTCTACCCCTGTTTCAGTAAGTTCATCGTCGGCTAGTATTTGTCCTGGTGAAAGTGTAACACTTACCGCATCTGGTGGTGACGGAACATATACTTGGGCAGCTTCTCCTTATTTATCAGGTTCAGGTTCAACAGTTACAGTTACACCTCCGTCGCCAGGAACTTATACTTTTTCCGCAACATCTACTTTGCCTTCTACTTCATCACTATGTCCTGGCTCGCCTTCAACAGTAAATACTACGATAACAGTAAATTCATGCGGTTGCGCTATTACTGCCAGTAATAATGGCCCAATTTGTGTTGGAGGAACTGTAAATCTTGCCGCTACAACTGTCACTGGAGCTACAGCATATTCATGGACAGGTCCAAATGGATTCACTTCAAATTTGCAAAATCCAAATGGATTTATCATCAATACTCCGGGAAGTTATGATTACACTGTTTCAACTACTTTAAACGGTGTTACTTGTACTTCAACCACCACTGTTATCGTAAATTCAGCAACTGTAAATGCAGGTCAAGATCAAACCATTTGTTTAGGACAAAATGTTACTCTTAATGCTTCAAATGCTACCACTTATGCTTGGAATAATCCAACAATCACCAATGGAGTTCCTTTCACACCAGCTGCAACTGCAACATATACCGTTACAGGAACAACAGGTTCTTGTACTTCTACAGATCAAGTTACTGTAACTGTAAATCCAGGAGCAACAATCAATGCTGGCGCAGATGTTACAATCTGTTCTGGAGCAATAGCAGTTTGCATTGCAACTGGTGGATTAACTTATGTTTGGGACAACAATGTCACTAATGGAGTTGCATTTGCACCTTCAACCACAGCGACTTACACTGTTGTAGGAATTGATGCTAGCGGTTGTGCAGGAACAGATCAAATGACCATCACTGTGGCTCCAATTCCAATTGTTAATTTCACTGCGAATATTACTAGTGGATGTATACCACTAACCGTTATTTATAACAATATCAATCCGTCAAATAATTCATATCAATGGATTCTTGGAAATGGTGCAACATCGACTAATCCAAATACTGCAACAACAACTTACACATCTTCTGGTTGTTATGATATTACATTAATCGCTACCTCACCAAACGGTTGTATTGGACAAACGACTTATCCTTCTATGATTTGTGCCTTTGCAAATCCAGTAGCGGATTTTACTGCAAATCCGCCCGTATTATCTATTTTAGAAACAACTACAAATTTGGTAAATGCTTCAACAGGAGCAAATACATACTTGTGGAATTTTGGAGATGCGACTGGAACCTCAGTACTTGAAAATCCAGAACATACTTTCCCCTCTGAATTTGCTGCAAGTTATCAAATTACATTAATTGCCTACTCAGTTGATGGCTGCAGTGATACAGCTAAAGTCAATATCGAAGTTCAAGATGAATTAATTTATTACATACCAAACACTTTCACTCCCGATGAAGATGAGCACAATCCAGTTTTTAAACCAATTTTCACTTCTGGATTTGATCCAAATGACTACAAAATGTTAATTTACAATCGTTGGGGTGAAGTTGTATTTGAATCTAACGATGTAAATTATGGATGGGATGGAAGTTACAATGGTGCTCAAGGAATTGTAAAAGACGATACTTACACTTGGAAGATAGAATTTAAAACAATTTCATCCGACGAAAGAAAATTATTGATTGGAAGCGTAAATTTATTGAGATAAAATAATCTAAATCTTATTGAAGTACTAATTATCTACAAAGTTATTCAAGAGCTTTATAGCATCTATAAAAGGCAACTCTATGGAGAGTTATTCGTCTAAAGAATAACTATACTTGTGTTTTGATAGAAAAATTATGCAAATCAAAAAATTACTTATTCTATTTTTTTTGTATTTAAGTACTTTTACTTATGCAGCAAATTCATATTTAACATTTACTTTGATTTTAAATTCATCTTTAAGAAAACCTGAATTACAGCAAATTAATCCAAGTATCAAATTAATATTCAAAGGCTATCATTTCTATATCTGCACAGTTAAGCAGGTTTTGATATATTCTAAAGGTCTTAACATCAAAATTGAAAAACTAAATTAACAACCATGAAAGCACTAAAAATCGTATTCCTGCTCTTAATTCTTCTTGTTGGATTCAACAAGAAAACAATTGCTTGTACCCCTTGTGGAGCCCTTTCAAATGTGACTCAAACATTAACCGGCACTAATCTAGCTCTTACATTTTCGAGCAATGCAGGGTGGCAATGTTGTTACACAGTTCAAATTGAAATAGTTTGCGCAAATGCCAATTTTACAGGAACACCAAACTTTTTTTCCGCTGAAAATTGCATCAACGGAGGAGGTGGATCCAGTTCAACTTTTTCTGGTACAGTGCCATACCCTACTACCAATATTGATTTATCAGGTTATTGTCCTGGAAATTATAAATGGAGAGCAAGAGAAACAAGTTGCAATATTTATACCCCTGAATACCAATTTACTTTAGGAGGTGCAAGTCCCATTCAAATTGCGTTGAATGCGACACAAAGTATTATTTGTCCAAATCAGAATACAACTTTAAGCGCAAATGCATCAAACGGATGTAATAGCAACAATTTTAACTATTTATGGTCGCCAGCAGCGGGTTTGAGTAATCCGAACATAGCAAATCCAGTAGCAACACCAGCTGCTACAACAACATACACTTTGACTGTTTCTGAAACTGGTACTTGTACACTTCCGCAAACTTCGAATTTAACAATCACAGTGAATCCGTTGATTGTTGCAACCTTAACCGGGACAACTAGTATCTGTCAGAATGCACCAGATCCTACGCTCACTTTCACTGGCTCGGGAGGAACAGCACCCTATACAATCAATTATACAATAAATGGTGCCCCACAAGCAGCAATAATAACTAATGGTACCACCACCATAACAGCTCCAACTGCTACTCCGGGCGTTTACACTTATAGTGTCACAGAAATACTAGACGCAAATAATCTTCAATGCCCTCAAAATGTAAATGCGAGTGCCGTTGTAACTGTCAATTTATTGCCAATTGTTGATGCCGGTCAAGATCAAACCATTTGTTTAGGACAAAATGTTACTCTTACTGCTACAAATGCTACGACATATAATTGGAATAATCCAACTATTACGAATGGAATTCCTTTCATACCGGCAGCCACTGCAACATATACCGTTACAGGAACAACTGGTTTGTGTAGTTCCACAGATCAAATTACCGTTAATGTAAATCCTTCGGCCGCAATAAATGCTGGCGCAGATGTTACAATCTGTTATGGAGAAACAGCGGTTTGCATTGCAACTGGCGGATTGACATATGTTTGGGACAATAATGTAACAAATGGAGTGGCTTTTGCACCACAAACCACTGCAAATTATACGGTTGCAGGAATAGATATTAACGGTTGTGCAGGAACAGATCAAATGACCATCACTGTCGTTCCAATTCCAATTGTTAATTTCACGGCGAATGTTACAAGTGGATGTGTACCATTGACCGTTATCTATAATAATCTCAATCCGGTAAATAATTCATTTCAATGGATTCTTGGAAATGGCGCAACATCGACTAATCCCAATGCTGCTTCAACAACCTACACATCCGAAGGGTGTTATGATGTAACATTAATTGCCACTACACCTGAAGGATGCATTGGACAAACAACTTATCCTTCTATGGTTTGCACATTTGACAATCCAGTTGCAGATTTTACTGTAAATCCGCCTGTATTATCCATTTTAGAAACAAACACAAATATGGTAAATGCTTCAACTGGAGCAAATACATACTTATGGAATTTTGGAGATGCAACGGGAACTTCAGTGCTTGAAAATCCAGAACATACTTTCCCCTCTGAATTTGCTGCGAATTATCAAATTACACTAATCGCGTACTCAGTTGAAGGATGCAGCGACACAGCTAAAGTAAATATCGAAATTCAAGATGAAATAATTTATTACATTCCTAACACTTTCACTCCTGATCAAGATGAGCACAATCCAGTTTTTAAACCAATTTTCACTTCTGGATTTGATCCAAATGACTACAAAATGGTTATTTACAATCGTTGGGGTGAAATTTTATTTGAATCTAATGATGTAAATTATGGTTGGGATGGCACTTACAACGGTACTCACGGAATTGTAAAAGACGATACTTACACTTGGAAGATAGAATTCAAAACGCTTGCATCTGACGAAAGAATATTGCTGATGGGAAGTGTTAATTTGTTGAGATAAGAAGGATTAATTGAAATTTAAAGGCTGTTCAATTGAACAGCCTTTTTTTATGATAATTCTTATAAAATGAATTGGTCAAAAGTGGAATAAAGATTAAGAAAATACAATGAAAAATAAATCAATCTAAAAAATCTACTTTTTCACCAATGGGTAAATCAGCTTTTCAAGACCGTTAACTTTTATCTCCAACATTTGCTCCATTTGCCTTCCCAGTTTGCCATCAGGAAATCCTTTGCCTTTATACCACACATAATATTCCTCCGGAATTTGGATCAACAATTTGCCTTCGTATTTGCCGTAATACATTTTGGCATTGGCCAACTCAATCAATTCTTTTCGAGCCTCTTCTGGATTAAACATATGTGTAATTTATGGATACTTTCTAAAAAAATTACCGCGAAATAGTAAATCTAGTAAACCCGCGATTCATGATTGATTGATTTAATTACTTATTTAATTGATTCCAAGGCTTCTAATAAATATCCCCAAAATTTTTGCACTGAAGAAATTTGTACTTTTTCATCTGGAGAATGTGCTGCACGAATATTTGGACCGAAAGAAATCATATCCATATTTGGAAAATGTTTTCCTAAAATTCCGCATTCCAAACCTGCATGACAAGCTTTAATTTGTGGCTCTTCATTGTATCTTTTTCGATATATATCTGCCATTAAATTCAAAATCGCTGAGTTTGGATTCGGCTTCCATCCTGGATAATCTCCATTTTGAACTACAGCACATCCCATATTTTCAAAGGCTGCTCGCACTGCGTTCGCGATGTCCGATTTTGTGCTTTCAACACTTGATCGTTGCAAAGATTGTGTAATGAATTTTCCATCTTTCAAAATGATTCTCGCCAAACTTGAAGAAGTTTCAACCAATCCTTCCATGTCGGGACTCATTCTGAAAACACCATTTGGAACTGCATAAATGGTATTCAAAACCTTAATTGTGTCTTCAGGTTTCATCACTTTTGCTGGCGTTGAAACTGATTTCCATTCTATTGTCAACGCTGTTTCAATGGTACTTAATTCCACTTTCAATTCTTCCGTAAAAGAAGCCAAAAATGCTTCAAAAGCTTCTGCGTCGTCTTTCAAAACGGTCACAACGGCTGTTGATTCTCTCGGAATGGCATTGCGCAAACTTCCGCCGTCAATCGATGCAACTTGCAAATGCATCAGCGAAACTCCTTGATACAAAATGCGATTCATCAATTTATTTGCATTTCCTCTTCCACGGTGAATATCCATTCCTGAATGTCCGCCCAACAAGCCACGAATACTGATTTCGTATCCGATATGATTCCCATCTGTATTTTCTTCATCGTAAGAAAATGTTGTATTCGTATCAATTCCTCCCGCACATCCGATTGACAATTCATCGTCATCTTCTGTATCCAAATTTAACAAAACGGTTCCTTTGAAATTGCTTGGATCAATTTTGATTGCGCCTGTCATTCCTGTTTCTTCGTCAATCGTAAACATTGCTTCCAAGGCTGGATGTGCAATATCAGTAGATGCAAAAACCGCCATGATTGCTGCAACTCCAATTCCATTGTCAGCGCCTAAAGTGGTTCCATTTGCTTTCACCCAATCTCCATCTACCAACATTTCAATGCCTTGCGTATCGAAATCAAAAACTGTATCGCTGTTTTTTTGATGCACCATGTCTAAATGCGACTGCAAAACAACCGTTGGACGATTTTCCATTCCTGCAGTTGCTGGTTTCTTGATGATTACATTTCCGATGGCATCTTGAATGGTTTCAAATCCCAAAGTTCTTCCAAAAGTCATCATGAATTCAATCACGCGCTCTTCTTTTTTAGAAGGTCGTGGAACTGCATTTAAATCTGCAAAATGATTCCACAATGCTTTCGGTTCTAAGTTTCTAATTGACATTTTCTTATTTTTTAAAACCCGAATAAAACGAGTCGAAATGAATACAAATTAACTAGAAACAAAAATAGTGATTCTGCTTTGATTTTGACTTTTCAATCCGAAATTAGGAATTTATTTATTTCGGTAAACTCACCACAAGTATTTTAAGGTGTTGACTAACAATATATCTTAAACTTCAAAATGGTCTTTACATCCTAGATTTTTACTTTTCTTTCCTTGATGAAAGTAAAGTAACAAAAGAAACCACGCAGTCGCACCGCAGGTAATCAAGTCTTCGTGATTGAACTTGCTTCCGTAAACTACAGCATTTTCAAAACTTCTAAAAAGTGACTTCTATCGATGAGCTATCGCTATCTCTTTCGTTTACACATTTCAGTGCGTTTCAAAAACCGTCCAATCACTAGGACGGCCGTCTTCTTCAATATCCATTTTGTTTAAAAACCTTCCATTTAAGATCTGTTGCTTCAGGCGATGAATTACAGAACTATAATTCACTAAATGTAAATTTCCTCACCGAAAAAATAGTCTTAGCACCATTTCACACTGAGTTTACCGAAGTAAGTTTTACCCAAAAATTAATCTGCTGATAAATCAACCAAATGAACGTTTCTAAATGACCGATGTATCAAAGCATCAAACAACAAATTTTATGAAAAAATCAATCTTATTTTTAAGTCTTATTGCATCGTCAACGGGAATATTTGGACAAATTTCTGGCAATATTAATTATTTGCAACAAACACGTTTGAGTGAAAGCAACATCGATGTGCGCATCAATACAAATGATATTGTATTCAATATCAAAGGAATGACCAATGTGAAAACGGAAAGTTATGTTGCCATTTTCAGTGTAAGCCAAACAG
The DNA here is from genome assembly GCA_945897805.1 of Chryseobacterium gleum. GTDB lineage: Bacteria > Bacteroidota > Bacteroidia > Flavobacteriales_D > Crocinitomicaceae > JAQVCM01. The sequence continues at coordinate 234,226 of CAMDFX010000003.1, read as the reverse complement.
GTGAAAATTTAGAAGAAATTCAGCGATTGATGGATGAAAGAATCGATTTACTTAAAAAACCTTTCGAATTAAAGAAAGAAATCGAGTTTTATACAGATATGATTTCATTTGTTCCTTGCTATGAATTTGAAGAAACGAAAAAAGCATTCAACAAAAAAACGTACAATGAAGTTCCCAAAGGATTTGAAATGAAAATCAACGTTCATGTGAAGTATAAAAATCCCAATTCATTCATTGAAATCATTGCAGCTTGTTCAGCATCTGAAGTATATGATTTAATTCGTGTAGATTATTTCGCCAGTAACATGGAACAAGTGAGGAAAGATTTGGCTACTAAAGCACAATTAATTTTGAAAGAAAAAATCAAAATGCGCCAAGATTTATTAGGATTGGATTTTACTACGATGAAAAAACAAATGGCTGATGGTTATCGAGTTACCTATCCGACTGAAAGCTACAAATCTTACCAAGCTTATTCCAATTCTTCATTGAATTTGAAAAAATCAGCTGCAGTGACGCAAACTGAAAAATCGACAACACAGTTTTATCAACCAATTTTTGACAAAGAATTTGATTTTGTGACCAATCCAGAAATCGTAGAACCTGTGATTCAGGTGATGTATGAAATTACTTTTCGCATTTACGCTGATGAAACACCAAAGCCAGCGCCAATTGTGGAAACCAAAACAGCGAAAGAATATTTCATTGTGACGCATGAAGGAGATGTTAAAGCGTTGAATGTTGGCAAATAGGATTTAAAAACTTAATTTTGCGCCGTTAACAAAATAAAATTCCTTTGAAAAAAATTTTTCGCAGTAAATGGATTAAAATTCCATTGTACTTTTTTACAATTTGCTTTGCGCTAATAGGCGCGTTTTTAACTTTCGCATATTTCGCCATTTATTTCAAATGGACCAATGAAGCTGGCGCTGTCGATGGAAATAGTCGCGTTTTACAAGTGATGAGCGACAAATACCAAGTAAAAACAGATAAGGACAGTTTGGCTGTAGTTGCTGAAAAATACGAAGCGTTAAATCGAATTCTGATTTTGAAAAAGTACTATCCGAAAAACGCACAACATATTTTGGCTGCTTTAGAGTCCAATCACGATTATTCAGAAGCGTTAAGAATGGTAGAATCTGTGGATATGTTGGCAGATAAAACTTCGCCTTACTATTTAGAAGTAATCAATTATAGAGAAAATAAATACCAGCCTGTTGAAGGAAAAACTTCCAAAAGCATTTATCATTGGATGAACACATCTGAGTGGGACGATTTCAAAATTGCGGTAGAAAAAGACAAAAAAGTGATTGATTCAGTTGCAAAAGTGACAGGCGTTGAATCTCGTTTGATTGTTTGCTGTTTGATTGGAGAACAAATGCGTCTATTCAATTCGGATCGCGAAGCCTACAAAAAGTGGATTGGTCCTTTGAAAATATTGTCAGTGGAATCTAAATTTTCTTTGGGCGTAACAGGTATCAAAGAATTGACCGCACAAACGATTGAAAGGTATTTAAAAGATTCAACAAGTGCTTATTACTTGGGCAAAAATTATGAAAAATTATTGGATTTCAAGACGGATAACCCAGCGCAGGAAAGAATCGATCGTTTGATTTCATATCGAAATCACTTTTATTCCTATATGTATGCGGCAGTTTTCTTGAAACAAGTGAAGCACCAATGGGAACGCAGGGGATTTCCAATCGACAATCGACCAGAAATCTTATCTACGCTTTTCAATGTTGGATTTCCGCAGTCTGTGCCAAAAAAAGATCCAAAAGTGGGTGGTTCAGTGATTAAAATTAAAGAAAAACCAATTTCATTTGGAATGATTGGCTACCAGTTTTACTATTCAGGCGAATTGTGTGATTTGTTTCCTATTCACACCAAAAAATTCGATTGGAATGAAATTTAAACTTCGGTATATTTTCATATTCGCCATTTTATTACCGCTTTCAGCTTGTTCACAACCAGCTGATTCAGTAAAAATCGAACCTGATACACTTCTTGGAAAATGGCAGAATCTGGCCAAAGGAGCGGAATACATGGAAATGGAAGCACCGAAAAAATCAGAGATCAGCGATTCACGCATCTGCATTTTAAAACTCAATCCAAAGGATTTTGAATTGGAAATGCACGCTGCAACTGCCGAAGAAGATAAAAAATCGAAATCTGCAAGTGAATGGGCTGAAAAATACAATTTGAATGTGGTGGTCAATGCTGGAATGTATGATTTGGCAAAAAAGATGTTGAGCAAAGGTTATCTCAAAGCAGGCGAACATCTTAACAATCCAAATTTGTATCCAAATTACAATGCAATGATTGCTTTCAATCCAAAAGACAGTTTGAAATGGAAATTTACTGTCTTGGATTTAAAATGCGAAAATTGGGAAAATGCAAAAGACGATTACCATTGTTATGCGCAAGGGTTAAGAATGATTGATTGCAATAGTCAACCATTGACTTGGAACAAGAAAAATCAATCGTGCAGCATGTTGGTTACGGCAATTGATGCGCTTGGAAACATCTATTTTATCTTTTCGCGTTCGCCATACACGCACAATGAAATGATTGAATTTATACTAGATTTTCCGTTCAAGTTAAACAACGCGATTTACATGGAAGGCGGACCACAAACTAGCTTATACATTCATTTTGGAGATCGAAAAATTGAAAAAATCGGCAGCTATGTTTCAGAAACGTATCCAAACGATTTAAATGATCATTTTTGGGCATTGCCGAATGTAATAGGATTTCGAATGAATTGAGAATTATGAATTAATTGGATTATTGCCAAATTCTGCATTCATAATTCTTAATTCTCAATTACTTCACGATTCTCTCCAAATACAAATCTTCCACTTTTTTTCTTGCCCAAGGCGTTTTTCTTAGGAAAGTTAGACTTGATTTCACACTTGGATCTTTTAAAAAGCAATTGATTGGAACAAGATAACCCATGTGCTCCCAACCGATTTCTTTTTCGAGTGCGACAATCATTTCTTCTAATTTGATTCCGTGAAGTGGATTATTTGGTTGCGACATCTAAATATTACTATAAATTTTGGGTCAAAAATAGATAATATTTTGTTGCTAAAAATCATCTCAGAAAATTCAATTGCATTGAAAAAAAATATTCCCTTGGGTAAAGCATTATTTTTTAAGATATTTGTAAATAAAAAGTTACTTGTGAAAAAATACATGCCATTTTCAATTTTATTGCTGTGTATTTTGATGCTCTTGAAAAGTAATTTATTTACCTTCCAGAACTTTCCCCTGCAAAAACACGCTTGGAGTCAAATTGATCATTACTCCTTGAGTTTGGGATTTGTTGACAACGATTTAAATTTTTTCAAACCAAAAACACGCACTTACAACTATAAATATCCAGAAGATTGGAAAAGGAAAAAACTTTCAACAACAACTAGTGTCGATTTTCCAATTCATCAGTTCATTCCTGCGGTTGTAATGAAAATAACAGGGAGTGAGTCGCAAATCATCAATCGGATTTACATTTATCTGTATTCTCTATTTGGAATTTTCTTTTTATTCAAACTTTCTAATTTACTGATTGAAAACAAAATACTTGCGCTATTCCCAGTTTTACTGCTCATTTACTCTCCACTTTTCGTTTATTACCAAAATGGCTTCATGCCTTCTATTCCCTCCTTTTCAAACTTTGTGATTGGTACCTATTTTTACATCAAATTCATTCAGAGTGACAGGCAAAAATATTGGGTTTTAGCACTCATTTTCTTGACTTTGTCGGTTTTAGCTAGAACGAGCTATCTTTTTCTTTACTTCTCAATTTTAGGAATTGAATTGGTTCGCTATTTAAATATAAACAACTTCAAATCAATCTTCAAAAGTAAATTTTTAATCGGAAGTTTGATTTCTTTTACATTGATTTTTAGCTATTTTTCCTATAATTATTATTTACGAAAAACCTTTGGATCGTTGTTTTTATCGCATTTGATGCTTCCAAAAGATTTTGAAGAATTTAAAGAAATAGTTCGATTGATGCTACAAAATTGGAAATACATTTACTTTTCAAAAAGCCAATATTTCTCGATGGGAATTTTAACGATTTTGACAATTATTTTTTATCGCAAAAGAACAAAAATATTCATCAATAAATTACCCATAATTCTTTGCGTATTCCTTTGGTTTGCTTCCCTTGCATTTTTTGTTTCGATGGCAAAACAATATGTAAATCACGATTACTATTTCATCGATTCATTTTTGTTTCCTGTGATTTTTACAACAATCGTTCTAGCTAGTCGAATTAAAACCTTCAAATTTGAAAACTACTTTTACATGGTTTTAATCTTCATTTCAATTTTCTTCTTTCGCAAGGAAGCCAAAAGTGAGCAAGAAAAAGTCTACGCTCCTGGACCATGGAATCAAACCTTTACGACCTATTCAAATTATGAGAACGTAAATAAATTACTGATTGACAACAATATAAATATAACAGAAACAATTCTATGTTACCACGCATTTCCTCCGAATCTGCCGTTTTATTTGATGAAACGAGATGGAATTCCAATTATCGACGATAAACCAGAGTTACTTAAAGCAACAATTCATTGGGATTTTAACTACATGCTATTTGAAAATGAATATTTCATTCCAAATGTGTACGAAAATTATCCTGAAATCATCAATCATTTTGAAGTAATTGATACTGACGGAAAGATAACACTGTGCAAAAAACGCAATCAAGCAAAAAAATGCAATTTGAATGAATTTCTTCAACTTAAAAGATATTCAATTTTTCTAGAATCGTCTGATTCAATTGATCACAATTGGGCATTTAGGCAGAATAATCTAAAATATGGAAACATTTCAAAAAACCAAGAATTTGGCGCTGTTTACAAAATCAAAGGATTCTCAAAAAAGCAAAATGAAAATTTGTTGATTAAGTTTGATGGAAATATCACTCCGAAAAATGCAATTGAATCTAATATTGTGTTTTCAATTAATCAAGACGGTGAAAATCTTTTATACAAATCTTTTGTACTTTCTTACTCGCTCAAAAAACACCAAAACGCTAAGTATGTGGAATTGATTGTTCCACTTCCATCAGCTAAGATTGAAAATGCGGAATTGGGAATTTACATTTGGAATCCAAACCATAATGAAATAAATTACAAGGATTTAGGTTTCAAAATCTATAAACTGAAATAGCTTACAATAAAAAAGGAGAGAAAATTCCCTCCTTCTAAATTATTTGAGCTCAATTTTATTTCGTCAATTTTCTATATTTGATTCGTTTTGGTGCTGAATCGCCCAAACGTTTCTTTCGGTTTTCTTCGTAGTCAGAATAAGAACCTTCGAACCAATGTACTTGCGAATCACCTTCAAATGCTAAAATGTGCGTGCAAATGCGATCTAAGAACCATCTGTCGTGAGAAATTACCACCGCACAACCTGCAAAATTCAAAATTCCTTCTTCTAATGCGCGCAAAGTATTAACGTCAATGTCATTCGTTGGTTCATCTAAAAGTAAAATATTTGCCTCCGTTTTCAATGTCATGGCCAAATGCAAACGATTTCTTTCTCCTCCGGAAAGTACGCCGACTTTCTTGTTTTGGTCTGAACCCGCGAAATTAAATTTCGAAATGTAGGCGCGTGAAATGATTTTTTGATTTCCAATTTCAATGTATTCATTTCCATCTGAAATCACTTCAAAAACCGTTTTATCAGGATGAATGTCTTTGTGTGATTGATCTACATATCCAATTTTAGCTGTTTCACCGACTTTGAATTCACCACCATCAGGTTGTAATTCATTCATAATCATTTTGAAAATTGTAGTTTTACCAGCACCATTCGGTCCGATAACACCAACAATTCCAGCAGGTGGCAATTTAAAATTCAAATCATCATACAACAATTTATCTCCAAAAGATTTAGCAACATGCTCAGCATCAATTACATTGTTCCCCAAACGAGGTCCGTTCGGAATCGGGATTTCCAATACGTCTTCTCTGTCTTTCATGTCTTCTGAAAGCAGTTTATCGTAATTCGTTAATCGCGCTTTACTTTTCGCTTGTCGTGCTTTTGGGTTCATTCTGACCCATTCCAACTCGCGTTCCAGCATTTTCTGACGTTTTGATGCTGTCTTTTCCTCTTGTTTCAAGCGGTTTCCTTTTTGTTCTAACCAAGAAGAATAGTTTCCTTTCCAAGGAATACCTTCGCCTCTATCTAACTCTAAAATCCAGCCTGCAACGTTGTCTAAGAAATATCTATCGTGCGTCACTGCTATTACAGTTCCTGCATATTGTTGCAAATGTTGCTCCAACCAATCAATCGATTCAGCATCCAAGTGGTTTGTTGGCTCATCGAGTAACAATACATCTGGATTTTGAAGCAATAATCGACACAAAGCAACGCGACGACGTTCACCACCAGAAAGAGAATCAATCAACTGATCATCTGGCGGACAGCGTAATGCGTCCATCGCCCTTTCCAATTTGGTGTCTAATTCCCAAGCGTCCAAAGCATCAATGCGATCTGAAACTTGACCTTGACGAGCGATTAATTTATCCATTTTATCTGGATCATTTAATACATCTTCGTCCATAAACGCCGCGTTGATTTCTTCGTATTCTCGCAATACATCCACCGTTTCTTGTGCGCCCTGCATCACAATTTCCTTTACTGTTTTGGTTGGATCCAATTCTGGTTCCTGCGGCAAATAACCAACAGAATAACCGTCAGAAAAGACCACATCACCTTGAAAAGATTTATCTAATCCAGCGATAATTTTCATCACCGTCGATTTTCCAGAACCATTCAAACCGATGATCCCAATCTTCGCCCCGTAAAAAAACGAGAGGTAAATATTTTTAATAATTTGTTTACCCTGAGGCGTCGTTTTAGAAACGTTCACCATGGAAAATATCACTTTTTTATCGTCAGCCATGTTGTTTTTTTGAGAAATTCAAAGATAGTTTTTTTGGAAGACAATAGACGATAGACAAAAGACAAAAGACTGGATTTTTTCAACAAATTTAAAATTTTCGTAAAAACAAAAATCCAAAAAGTTCATTTTCAATTTCGCAAATTGCTTAAATCAAAGAGAAATCCTGCAAACTTTATATCTAAAATAATGTGTAAGTTATTTACCACGAAGTATTCTTGTAAACAATTTGTAGGAGTTTTCTTTGCCACGGATGCACGGATTTTTAAAGTTGTATTTTTTTTGGAAAAATCATTAGCATAAATCCATTCAGACAAGAAAGCCACTACATTCCTCTGTGTAATCCGTGGCTAAAATCTAAATCCAAAACAAAAATCTAGTCTATTAGTTGCGCAGCGACATCGGAAATCCAGTCTAATAGTTGCGAAGCAACGAGTCTAATATCTAATGTCTAACAGCGTAGCGGGTCTTTTTCAATGTGTGCCGTAGGTGGAAATTTTGACAGCAAAACTTACAACCATAATGATTGCAGTAGATCCGAAAAGAATTGTGATGGCTTTTGCGCCGTTTTTGAATTTGAATTTCAAGTGAAAAGCAACAAGTAAAACGGTTAATATTAGGGGAATTGTAGCGGGAAAAAGTTTTAGGCTTTCGTAAATATTACCTTGGAAGAGTGCCAAAAATGAACGTTGAAATCCACAGCCTGGACATTCTAAACCAAGATAATATTTCCAATAGCAATCGAGCATTTAAAATCTAGTCCCTGATAAAACTGACCCAAGAAATGCCAATACCACAATAAAATAAATGAACATCAAAGCTGATAAACACAAGCCAATAATAGCACAAACTTGCCCAGCTTTTGCATTTTTGAATGATGCATTGTAACTTGCGGGATCTTCTTGATAAATTTTTTTGTCTTTGGCAAATAATACCAAAGCGATAATTCCACAAATAAGTCCAGGAATTGCGTATAACCAGCATGTAGCAATTGAGATGATTCCCAACACCAACGTTGCAGTTGCATTAGGCAATGCTTTTTCACCTGTAAACATTGATCTTGTGTCTTTGTTGTCTAAAATTTCGTCCATTTTATTAATCTAATAAATCGTTACTATTACTTACACCACTGCTCATTTTGGGCATTCGCTGAAGTTCATTTTTAAATTCTGACATTTTTACCCAGAAAATAATGAAAAGGATTAAGTTCGCTAAACCAGCCAAGCCTCCCAGAATTGGAATCAAACCACACAAACCAAGAATTGGCATTGTTATTCCAATTGCTCTTCCGTAATCACCGGCTTTACTTAATCCACGAGAATCAAATTCATTTCGAAGAGATTCAGAAATTTTAGGGTATAAAATAAATGGATAAATCATATTAAATAATGGGATAAACATCAACCAAACATTCGATGGCTCCACCAATCTATTTTGTGGTTCGATTTCCTTTAATACATTTTGCAAAGTAAGTAGATACAAAACTGCAATTAATATGGCAACTGCAAAAATGATAAATAAAAATAAACCCAATGTTGCAAATAAACTTGTTGAATACATTTTAAAGAAATTAAGTGAAATAAAAAATCCCCAGAAAATTCTGAGGATTTAATAATAAATATGATGTATATTATCTATTTTGCATATCTTCCATTGCATCTTGCAAAGCTTCAGATCCAACTGAATCAGCAGCACTTGCAGCTACACTTAATCCCAAAACTAAGATGATAGAGTAGATTGTTGCAACGATACCAATTACCATTCCTGCAATACCTAAACCTTTTTTACCACCAGTTTTTCCTAATTTGCTCATTCCCATAACTGAAAGTACGACACTTGCAATACAAAGAACCAACCAAAAGTACATCAACCATGCGCTACCACCAGTCGCAATTGAAAGAACTGCTATTGCAGCGATCCAAGATGAAAAAATAAGTCCTACTAAAGAAAGGACAAACCCTGTAACGGCCATTCCTTTTCCTTGAGGCGCGTTAGATACATTTAATTCTGACATAATTTTTATTTTTTATAGTTATCGGTACAAATGTAAAAGAATACTTTAATTGAAATACAACTTTGTGAAAAAATGTTAATAATTTTTTTCACTAATATAAAAAAAAATAACTAAATTTTACTTTAAGTGCTTTAAATTCAAACCATACATGATTACAAAAGCCAATGGAAAAATAATTGCAAATACTTGCGTGAAAATTGCTAAACCAGCGAGAGGTCCACTACTATTCGGCATCAAACCTCCCATTAATCCATACATTCCGATAAAAGGTAGAATTTGACCTGAAATGTATAAGAAAAAACCACTTTTCTTCAATTTCCACATCAATAAAGCACCGAATAGACACAAACCTGAACCTAAAAGCGTCAATAAATTATTGATTTGTCCCCATTTTTTCAGCGCAGAAATGTATTCAGTGTTATCAAATGATTTTAAAAACGGATTATTCTGATAAACTCCATTTGAGCCTTCTAACATTCTCAGTGTAAATCCTTGCATAAAAAAGGCGTAAATTGCTCCTAAAATTCCCATTCCTGCACCTACAAATGTTAATATACACAAAACTTTTAGAAAAGATGGTAATTTTTTTTCCGTTTCTTCTGCTTCTAAATCTAAAAAATCATTCATAAAATTCCGTTTTTGCTTTGAGGCGCTAATTTATCAATATTATTGAAACAACTCTGCATTTTCTATAAGATTCAATTATTTGAACTTCTTTCAACTAGGTAAAATGAACAAAGATTTATGTTTTCCAATTTTGTCAAACGACTTTTAAAAATTACCTTTGACACACTTTTGGGATGATTTCTCTCCTATTGTAATAGAGGAAAGGATTGTTGTTCTCCGCGATGAATAACTTTTATCAAAATAATTACAGATGATTTCTACCATGGAAAATTACACTTCAGAAGAATTGATGCACTTGGAAGACCAGCACGGTGCACACAATTACCATCCATTGCCAGTTGTTTTAGCAAAAGGAGAAGGCGTGTACGTTTGGGATATTGAAGGAAAGAGATATTACGATTTTCTATCTGCATATTCTGCTGTAAATCAAGGTCATTGTCACCCGGCTATCGTGGATGCGATGATCAATCAAGCAAAAACGTTGACTTTGACCTCACGCGCATTTTACAACGACGTACTAGGAGTTTATGAAAAACATATTACTGAATATTTCGGTTTTGATAAAGTTTTACCCATGAATACAGGAGCTGAAGCGGTTGAAACTGCTATCAAACTTTGTAGAAAATGGGCATATGAAAAACGAGGAATTGCTGAAAATGCTGCTAAAATTATCGTTTGTGAGGGAAATTTCCATGGGAGAACGACCACCATTGTTTCATTTTCAAGTGACAATGATGCTAAAAATAATTTCGGACCATTTACTCCCGGATTTATCAAAATTCCATACAACGATGTGAAAGCATTGGAAGAAGCTTTGAAGGAAGAGAATGTTGCCGGTTTTTTGGTTGAACCAATTCAAGGTGAAGCCGGAGTTTTTACGCCAGATGAAGATTTCTTGACCAATGCAAGAGCACTTTGCACGAAATATAATGCGCTATTTATTGCTGATGAAGTTCAAACAGGCATTGCGCGCACAGGGAGTTTATTGGCCGTTTGTGGCAACTGTACTTGCGAAAACAAATGCGAAAAACAAGCTACTTACAATCAGCCAGATATTTTGATTTTAGGGAAAGCATTGTCTGGCGGTGTTTATCCAGTTTCTGCAGTTTTGGCAAACAACGAAATTATGAATGTCATTAAACCAGGTCAACACGGTTCAACTTTTGGCGGAAATCCGATTGCTGGAGCTGTTGCTATTGCTGCGTTGAATGTCATTTATGATGAAAATCTGATTCAAAATGCACGTCGATTGGGAGAAATCTTCCGAAGTGAAATGCAAAGAATCATTGAGAAATCTAATTTGGTAGTCAAAGTGCGAGGAAAAGGTTTGTTGAATGCAATTATTGTGAACGATTGTCCAGACAGCGAAACAGCTTGGAACTTGTGCTTAAAACTGAGAGACAATGGTTTACTTGCAAAACCAACACATGGAAATATCATTCGTTTTGCGCCACCATTGGTAATGACCGAAGCGCAATTAATGGAATGTGTTGCGATTATTGAAAAGACTATTTTAGAATTTTAAAAACGAAGAATATCAATTTGAATAGGGACAATTTTAGATAGTTGTCTTTTTTTTTGCAAAAGACTCACCTTTATCGATTTGAAAGCGTTATTACTAAAGTACATTCATAGAAAAATAGATGCTGACAGAAGAACAACTTTTCATTCAATCATTAAAATCAGGCGATTCAATTGCTTACGAAAAGTTGGTTAAACTTTATCAAAATAAGGTTTACAATACCTGTTATTCCTTTTTAAAGCAATCGGATATTGCTGAAGACCAAACGCAAGAAGTTTTTATTCTCATTTTCAATTCAATTGCACAATTTGAAGAAAAAAGCAGTTTAAGCACTTGGATTTACAGAATTACGGTAAGTCGATGTTTAGATTATTTGCGTTCACAAAATAGGCAAAAAAGAAAATCGACTGGACTTTTATCTCTTTTTGGTTTGTCGCAAGAAATTCCTGCAAACAATGATTTCACTCCTTATGAACACCTGGAAAACAAAGAATATGCAAAAATAATTGCAGTCACTTTGGACGAAATGAAGGGTAAATATAAAACGGCATTTGTGCTGAAATATATGGAAGGATTGAGTCAAAAGGAAATTGCGCAAATCATGGAATGCAGTGAGAAAGCGGTTGAAGGAATATTGGCAAGGGCGAAAATAATCTTGAAAGAAAAACTTATTTCGTACTTTCCAGAAATGAGGGAAAATAAAAAAAAGAACATCTAAAAATCAAAATGGAAACAAAAAATTCAAATAATCACGAAGAAAAAATCTTCAATGTACTTGAAAATTGGGAACAAAGAACGGTTCCTGATTTTTTTGAAACCCGAATTTTGAGCAAAATTTCTACTGCAAAAATTGAAAAAGCATCCAAATTCAATTGGGCGTTGTTGACAACAATTCTTATTTTAAATGCATTCGTTGCTTTCAAGGCGCTAAATACTAATTTAAAGACCTCCGATGAATTGAAAGAAAATGCTTATTCAGAATACTTAGAATCAAACAATTACTACAATCATTATTACAATCAAGAATTATGAAGTTTACCCCGAAATTTTATAAAAGAGGATTTTTTATTTTTGGAATTTTCAATCTACTTTTTATAGGTTTGATTTTGTTTGCTCCCAGAAAAAGACCAAATCATAAAACTCATTTAAAGCATGTAATCGAAAAACTGAACGACATCTTAGCGCTTGATAATAAGCAGCAAATAGCAATGGAAAAAATTTTCGCATTGCATCAAAGTGAAATTGATTCAATCGAAAAGATTAGTCAACACAACTACAAAAAAAATATTGCTTGTTTAAATTCAAAAAATGGCAATTGTGATTCTTTGATGCTTGTGCAACCGAGTTTTGAGATGATTCTTTTTAAGCATCACCGAAGAATTATCAGAATTTTAACTCGTAAACAGAAAGAAAAGTATTTATTTGAGCTAAGAACAAAAAAATCAAAGGGCCCTCCTCCATTTTGATTTGTTGTTAGCTTTTTTCTAACTTTTCCTTAGGTTAATAATACTTCGGTAAGTTCGCCATAAGTATTTTGATGTGAATGAGTTAATGATTTTTTGTTTAAATCTAATATGATATTCCTTTGATTTACAAACTAATTTAATGCTGGTATCTGCCTCATGTTAGTATGTCACCCCTTCAGGGCTTTGTGAACGCTGGAGAATTTCTATTTCCGATTGACTTTGTCCATCGTTAACAGATTTCACCCTTTCAGGGCTATGCTTCTCCTGAATAAAAAAATATCAAACGATAATTCTATTTACCAACAAAATAAGCTTGAATTGCGTATATTTGCGCATCCAATTTTGGATATTTTGCGCACGTGGTGAAATGGTAGACATGCCAGCTTGAGGGGCTGGTGCCTTCAGTGGTGTGCTGGTTCGAGTCCAGTCGTGCGCACAAAAGAAAATAATTTCTTTCGATTCTACAGCCTAAATCTTCACCAAAGGCAATTGCTGTGTTTTGCTTTGTTGGATAACTTTGACAAAATACATCCCAGCTCTCACGAAATCTAGGTTGATTTCTTTTCCAACAGTTGATTCAATGGCGTAGATTTCTTCTTCATAAATCAATCTGCCATTCATGTCAATGATTTGAATCTTTGTTTTGTTGCTTGAATTATTTTCATTTTGAAAAGCGACAGTGAAAGTTCCGTTTGTTGGGTTTGGATAAAGATTGCAAAAATCATCTCCGTTCAATACCGGACAATTTTCAAAAGCACGACCAGGCGAGCCTCCCTCGCAACCTACAAACCATGATGCTGCTGTGTTTGGATCAATAAATCCTGCTGAAAAATCATATTCTAATGTAAAATCTTCCAACGACGGAATTGAAGGCCAATCGTCATCATTTCTATACATTACACTTGAAATCAATGTTTCAGTTGCATCAAATAATCTCAGGAATTCTTTACTCGAAAGTCCAAAATCGAAATTACCGATTACATTTTCAATTTCAGGATGACGTTTTTGAAACAATTCTTTGCTACTTGTCAACACCAAATAATCATTCGGTTTTAGAACAATTGCAGGAAAATTAAAAATATGATTGTCTTTAGCATCTTTGAAAATATAATTCAATAAATCTACATTTTGAGTCGAATTGTTTTTGATTTCAATCCAATCTCCCGCATTGTAAACCGCACTGATGTTGTTGTAGTTGATTTCAGAGATGAGCAATTGCTCGTTGCAAGGCGTATATTTTGCACCTGGAGAACCACCAATACAACCGCAAAACCAATTGCTTGAATCAATTTTTACTGAATTAAGAAACTGATTTTCTAGGGTTCTTCCCCAGCCATCAGCACAAATAGGAAATGGCTTTTCATCAGTATAAATAGTATTGATAACCAACCTTTTGAATGCGTCATAAACTTGAATTGAATCAAATTTATTGCTCCATGGAAAACCAGTTACACCTACGAAATTCGTTACCGTTGGATACGTGTTTTTGAACATGTTGGTATCTTCGCAAATCACCAAATAACCATCTGCTTCAACGGAAACGCCATCTTTAAAAGCATATTTATCCAAGTAATTTTTCGATTTGATTGACCAGTTTGTCAAATTTAAAGGCGTTGTTCCAAAATTGTGCAATTCAATCCAATTTCCGCCATCCACCGAAGGATCTGGATTGTAATTAATTTCAGAAATGGTGAGAGAAAGTGGTTCCGAAATTCCTGTAAATTGAGCAATATATGAATCATCATTTCCAATATTGATTGTGAAATTTGAAGAATCCAATTGTTGCAAGTTTAAAGTCGTATTTGTTTTCCAATGGTTGAATGTAAAACCAGGATTTGCGATTGCAGTTATCTCAACCGGAACCCCGTCAAAATAAACTCCAGTCCATGGCAGCTGCTTAGGAACGATGGTAGAGATTTTGATATATCCAGCTTCTGCAGGTTCTACGTCGAGGTAAACGGTTACTGGTTTAACCAACGCAAACTCATTGACCATTTGACTTCTAACCACTTGATTTCTATTTGCAAACTGACCTAGAAGGTTATTCTTGATATTAAAATAATTATTCATTCCGCCAGTTGGATCACCCGTCCATCTTTCAAAATGTTTGGGTAAATCTGGCAACAATTGTTGATACATACTTTCGACAATCGGCAAGTAATAATCAGGCTGGAAAGTAGTATTCATCAAATCTGCATAGCGATTTACAAAATAATTTTTGAACTCTGTGTTTTGATTCAAGCCATTGAAAATTTCCCAATATGGATTTGGTTGATTGTTATTTCTAAAATAGTCGAAGATGTTTGAATTGTAATCGCTCCAACCGCCCAAACCAAGTTCCATATCTTGCAGGAAAAATCTCCATTTATTATCAGTAGATCTTGTTCTAGCGATTTTTATATTGTTGTAAATCCAATCATAGTTAGCAAACCAATTTTCGCCTACCAAATAATCTGTAAAATTATAAAGGTCTAATTTTTTGTTACAAACTGAAAAGTAATCACTTGCCGTTGGATCGTAGGTCGTGATTAAATCTTTCATTGTATAAAAACTAGAATCTGACCCTTTAACTGTTCTCAAGACTCCAGCGCCATAGAAATAGCTCACAGAAAGTAGATCCAGACTGTCTTTATCGTTGCCATAGTTGGAAGCAAAATAACCTTCATTTGCTTTTTCACGCAATTCATAAACACCAAAAAATTCACCATTCACGTAAGCAACAACAGGAGAATATGCTTGCGAATTGGCATTTGTTTCGCGCATCATACGCATGAAAGTCGCATCTTTTTGCGGATATTGATTCCAATAATTACTTCCATTTCTGAGGTAGAAAGCGTCAAATTCTTTGATAAAACCTTTCTCCGGAATCAATGGATATTTTACAGCTTTTCCTTCGCCATAAAGCATATTGGATGGTTCGATTGTCACACTGTGTTGCGGATTTGATCGACTTCCTCCTGCCCCACCATCTGGTTTGATTGAGGCGCGAGATTCAAATTGTTTGATTCCATCTTTGTCGAAATACTCAATCACACACGGTTTTCTCCAATCTGTGTTGTAATTATCAAAAATTCCATTTGGACCGTATAAATTGAGTGAATCCGTGGTAATTGAGAGTACCGGAAGTGCATAATCGACTGCTAATAAGTATGATTCTATCGCAATTAAACTCGGCAAAATCGAGTCGGCAGCTGAAATACATCTTGCTTTCACAATAGTATTATCGTAGATTGTAATTGTATCGATATAAATATTTGAGTTAATTGTGGGTGTTTCCCCATTCAAAGTATAATAAACTTGTCCACCATAAATACTATAATTTGAAATGGTAATTTTCAATGAATCTTGAAAAAATTGTCCGTCGATATTGATAAATGGCGCATTTTCAAAAGCTTCATAAGTTTGTGAAAGATTATTGCTTTGTCCTGGTGTTGGAATGGTAAAAAGCTTATCATTTTGCACTCCATCCAAGAACTTTCCAACTGACATGTCAGGTTCTAAATCAGGAACAATCAATGAATCGATAACAATTCCTTGAGGATTTGACAAATAGATAATTTCTCCTTCATTGCTGATGCTGAAGTTTGTTTCTAAAGTTGAATTTACAAAAACCGTATTGAAATAAGGATGAACATTTCCTCCATAAAAAGCATTTGGAGTTTCATAACCAAAACTTAAAAAAGGCAACATGGTTAAATCTGAGGAAGTGGTTGAACTGTTATGAACTTCAATTGCGAGCACATTTTGCCCAGAATTCATGGCAGAATTTAGTATCAAAGAATCAATTTCGAATGAAGAAATATTTCCGCCTTGAATCAAAGTTGCTTCATGGTCGTTGGCCAATTCATCCCAACTTGGCGGTGTTCCCGTTAGACCAACGCGGGCAATTTCGATTCCATTTAGGTAAGCAACAAAACCATCATCAAAATCCAAATCTAAAAGTGCTTTATTGATTGCTGAAGTATCTGAAATAGAGAAAATTATTCGCGCATAAACCGAAGTTGCTGGATTTGAAATTTCAGTTACATCGTCATCATCTCCATAGCCCACGCTCATTTGACCAGCGTTCCAAGCAGAATCATCAAAAGAAAGATTATTCCAATCTGGCGCTAAATTTGAATTTGGAATGATATATTTCCACGTGTTATTTGCAAAAACAGCCGTTTCATAAAAGTAGTTTGTTGACTGATTTAAATTACCCGTGGCAGCAATCGTTACAAAACCATTGGGCGTAATATTTAGATTTGGGAAAATCCATTTTTGCAAATTTGTGGAGTCATCTGATAAAAAATGACCAACTAAATTGATACTTGCATTTGATGTATTGTACAACTCAATCCAATCAGGATCAGTACCATTTGGCAATACGAAAGTAGAAACATTTGTATTAGACGCTTCATTCAAGAATACTTGAGAAAATAAATTCAATGGGAAAACGAGCAAGAAAATTAGGACGATTTTCATTAGTTTAAATTGAAATAAAATTATTACATTACCTCAAATTTACTTAAGATAATAACCATTTCAAAGAAAAAATAAATTTATCGTTTAATTGAACTAATTTGTGATTATCATATAACTTTTATGACTTCTATTTTTTGCTTTTATAATTTTATTGGTTACAAAGCGTTAATGACTGTGATAATTAAATTTGAAGCATGGTATTTCGATTTCTACTTTTTTTAATACTCTTTAGTTCCTGTTCTTCAGAAGCGCAACAATATTTGAGTAAAGTCGACAATCTGGAAGAGTTTTCAATGCTGAGTGGCGCCCCTTTGTCATCCAAATACGGAAACATTGCTTCTATCAAAGTTATTTACGAAATTAAGACTGACAAAATATACTTTATTAATTCTAATTTTTACAAATATCATTATGAATTTTGTCAATTTAACTTGAATGAAAACAATGATTTAGGCGAATTTAATCGTTCAAATTATGATGAATCAAAAGATCGAAAATATTTGCTCGCCAATTTGAATTACAGTAAAACATTGAATCGCTATTTCGTTGATTTATCTCCCTACGATCAAATGCCGTTGGATTATATGAAAAAACTGTATGAAGAAATTGCTTCAAACACTTTCATCCAAAGTAAGTTATCGTTTTTATTAAATACTGCTCGACTGATAGGAAAAAGAGAGGAATTGAAAATTAAATTTCCGATTATTTTACCAGAAGAAATCTATGAAAATATCACTTTTCAGTCCGTAAGTCAAGGGAAAACTTATGGTAGATTGCGCTTTATTTCAAATTTGGATTCATTAGAAAGTCCACTTTTACCAACAGATATTATCGTAATTAAAAATACGCCGATGTACTTGCCTTTGGTTTCGGGAATTATCGTTACTGAATTTCAAACACCACTGAGTCATTTATCCATTTTAGGTCAAAACAGAAAAATTCCAATTTGCGCTTATAAGTCTGCATTTTCAGATAATAGATTGAACTTAAATGAGACAAAAATGGTAGAATTTAGGGTTTTGAAAGATACTTTTTTCATTGTTCAAAAAAATCATTCAGTCAATTTAAGGCAAACAAAAGAAATAATACTGACTAAAAATTTGAAGGTTGATTCTCTGATAGATGTGCGTCATTTGAATTTTCGTTCAGCCAATTGTTCGGGTAATAAAGCAGCCAATTTTGGAGTTTTGAACACTTTGAGTCAAACGCATGGATTTAAAGTTCCAGAGGGAGGATTTGCGATTCCTTTTTACTACTATGAGCAACATTTGAGAGTAACGAAAGTCGATGAATTAATCAAGTTAGCTGTTAAATATCAAAATGATACTGAAAAATTGAATGGTTATTTACGAATGATACGCGAAGAAATTTTGATGACCAAATTAGATTCAAAATTAATATCAGAAGTAAGACAGAAACTTATCCAATCAGGTTATAAAACATTCAGATTCAGATCATCAACCAATGCGGAAGATACAGAAGGATTTTCAGGTGCAGGTTTATACGAATCCAAAACAGTTATCTTGAATGATACTTCAAAAACCATTGAAAAAGGAATTTTGAAAGTTTGGGCAAGTTTATGGTCCAATCAGGCATTTTTGGAAAGGGCATATTTTGGCATTAACCATCAATCTGTTTCCATGGGGATTTTAGTACACCGATCTTTTCCAAATGAAGCTGTGAATGGCGTTGCAATAACCAAAAATCTATATCGGGAAAATTACATTGGTTTTGTTGTGAACGCACAAATTGGCGATATAAGTGTAGTTGATCCACCAAAAGGAATTACCTGCGACCAATTTATATGTTCGCCGAAAGACATCAATAGTAGTTTTCAAAATACGATTGAGGTGATCACTTTTTCAAGTCTAAATCATCAAAAAATGGTCATGACCGAAAAAGAAATTGAAAATCTCGCTGAGCAGTTAGATGTTATTAAGCGATTTTTCTTTTCAAAGTCAAAAACTCATTTTTCTAGTTATGAATCATTTGGACTAGACATTGAGTTTAAATTAGACGAAAAAACAAGACGATTATATATCAAACAGGCGAGAATTTACAATTAGCCTAAAACAATCTACCTCAATTTCACTCTCAAAATAATCAATTAGAGTTACCTTTGCGGCATGATTGAAAGTACATCCACCAGGTTAAATAAATACATCAGTGAAAGCGGCATTTGTTCACGAAGAGAAGCGGACAAATATATTGAATCAAAAGTCGTTTTCATCAATGGAAAATGCGCCAAAATGGGCGATCAGGTTAAGTCTGGAGATGTGGTCAAAGTCAATGGAATTGTAATTGAACGCAAACCAGATGAAGAGGCGATATATATTCTTTTCAATAAACCACCAGGAATTACATGCACAACTGAAGCCGGGACAAAGGATAACATCATCAATTATATCAGCTACGGAGAAAGAATTTTTCCAGTTGGAAGACTAGATAAAGAATCGCAAGGATTGATCATTTTAACTAGCAATGGCGATATTGTTAACAAAATTCTCCGCGCGGGAAACGAACATGAAAAGGAATATTTGGTAACTGTAGACAAACCTGTTACAGCGCAATTTGTGCAATCGATGGCAACAGGAGTTCCAATTCTGGGCGTTCACACCAAAAAATGTAAAGTTTCAATCGAGTCAAAATTTGTCTTTAGAATCACGCTTATTCAGGGATTAAACAGGCAAATTAGAAGAATGTGTGAGCATTTTGAATATGATGTTTTAAAACTTGAGCGAGTTCGCATCATGAATTTGAATTTGAAGGGAATTCCTCTGGGGGAATATCGTGAGATGAAAAAGCATGAATTGGAAAATTTGAATGAATTACTTAAAAATTCAAAACAAACCTCTGAAACAAAGAAATCATTAGTTGGGAGCAGCAAAACGCCAACTTCAAAAAAACCAATTTCGAAGCAGTATGGCAAGTCTGCTAGTTTTGGTAAGGATAAAAGAGCTAGTTCGGGGAAGGTTAAGACTGGAAATGGGGGGAGAAGTTCTAGGGGTGGAAGTGCTGAGGTAAGTGGGGGGAAAAGTTCTGGCGGGAGGGCAGGAAGAGGTCGAAGTGGGCGGTGAGTTTGGTAGCGGTTTTTAACCGTTGTAATCATTTAGCTAACTGCTACCACTGAGTTTCACGAATAAGTAGACAGAATTTTTTAGTCAAAAATTCGGTCTAATAGCCTAAAAAATTGATTAAGATTTTTTTAATAATTTACTCCAAAAATTCGTATAATATCACGAATAATAATTGGAACAAATCTCTAGCGGTTTTTATCCGTTATAATCTTTTAACTCCCCTGTTTTGCTCGCATTTTACAGCAGACTAAGTATCAAACAAGCTCAGAAATAGCCTTTTTTGTTCCAATTTTCCGAGTGATAAAATCGAGTTCTAATTTAGGACTTCTTGCAGGTGAATATTCTCTTCCATAAAAAATTATTTGCAGATGAAGTTTATTCCAAAGTACTTTTGGAAATAACTTTTTAGCGTCATTTTCGGTTTCAACAACATTTTTTCCCTTTGTAATTCCCCAACGAATAAGCAACCTGTGAATATGAGTGTCTACAGGAAATGCAGGCACTCCAAATGCTTGCGCCATAACAACACTTGCCGTTTTATGCCCCACTGCGGGCAATTCTTCTAAAGCCTCAAAACTTTGCGGGACTTCTCCACCATATTTATCAATTAAAATATGTGATAATCCATAAATTCCTTTTGATTTCATGGGCGATAAACCACATGGTCTAATAATCTCTTTGATTTCTTCCACGGATAATTTTATCATATCAAATGGATTATTTGCTTTTGCAAAAAGTGCTGGTGTTATTAAATTTACACGAACATCGGTGCATTGTGCTGAAAGTAAAACAGCAATTAACAAAGTATATGCATCTGTATGATCCAATGGAACAGGCGTTTCTGGATATAAATTTTCTAATTCTTCAATTATATATTTTGCTTTTTCCTTTTTAGTCATTCTGCTGCTAACTTAAATTATATCTTTTGAAATTCAATCAATTAAATAGTTCTTCTTTCATTGTAAAAGTAATATCAAATTCTCTCAAAACATTAAATTTCACTCTAAATATTTATCCAAAGAAACTTAAAAACGCCCAAGATATTAGTAAACTTTAAAAAATATTCGAAGATTTTATTTGCGAACATTTACTAATTTCGTTTCATGAAAAATAAAGAAATTGAGTTCCCACAATTCAGAATGCTTTCAAACGGCAAGTCTTTTTACAAGATTATTGACTATAGAAATTTTAAAGAAATTCAGATCATTGGAACCAGAAAATTAAAGTTTGAAATCCATGCAGCGCAATTTCCTGAAATGTTAAGAATACAAGATATGTTAGCCACAAAAAACAACTTATTTATTGCAATTGACGAAAATAAATGGTTGGAAATTAAAGACTAATCAAATCTTATTAAACGTTTTACAAAAAATAAAAAAAGAATCTGATTAAAAAATAATTTTATGAAAAAATGTATAATTGCATGCTCAATAGTACTTCTTTTGTTTTCTTGTTCACTTTCTGCCACTCAGGAAACAAATTTTAATACACAGTCTGCAGCCTATTTAAAGGCAGTAAATAGCGGATTAATGTTAAAAGTTGTAACCAAAACACATCCATCTTATGTTAAATATATCAAGAATAAAGGTGATGAGATTTTTCAAAAAACATTTTCAAAAAATAACCTAGGAAAAGACGGAATAAGTAACATTGAAGTCAGACAAATCAAGCAAAAAGAGCAACGAATTCAAATTGCTTTTATTTCAGAAACAAAAGACGCGTTTAAACAGACAATTGAAAGAAAACCTTATGTCGCGATTTCTGAAAACAATGGTTTGGACTGGTATTTTGTTCCCTATAAAATCTGGAAAAATAAAAGTATTTTACTGAACGTTAATAAATTACTATAGTCTTACCTTACATATACAAATTCATTCTCATTCGATTGATTCACATCAAACTGATAGCCATCGATAGAATATAATTTTAATTCTTCAGAGGTATTTATATTATTTGTTATTATGTATCTAGCCATTGCACCTCGCGCGTGCTTGGCATACATCATTATCATTTTAAATTCTCCATTTTTAAAATCTTTAAAGATGGGTGTAATTAATTTATTCTTATTTTTTTTTAAGTCTACAGCTTTAAAATACTCATTTGAGGCAAGATTAATGATTTCACTTTCACCACTAATCTTCATTTCTGCGTTTAAGAAATCAATGATTTTTGATCCCCAAAAAGAATAGAGA
Organism: Chryseobacterium gleum; assembly: GCA_945897805.1. Taxonomy (GTDB): domain Bacteria; phylum Bacteroidota; class Bacteroidia; order Flavobacteriales_D; family Crocinitomicaceae; genus JAQVCM01. Next base: position 211,939 of record CAMDFX010000003.1, on the reverse strand, counting down.
TTCTTAATTTTTGGTGTGATTTCCCATTTTGTACCCATTTCTAACCTGTAAGGATAAATTAAATCCAGGGGTTTTAAAATCCCATACAAACCAGATAAAATTCTGATCTTATCTTGAGCCAAATCTAATTGACTTTTAGATAAACTCCAAGCATCAAATCCCTTGTAAACCTCGCCTGAAAAAGCAAAAACACACTGTCTATTAGAATCATAAGAATCATTAGGTGATTCCCAATTTTGATATCTATGATGGTTTAGTTCTGCTAGATCTTTAGATAATGTCATCATTTTAGCAATTTTTGACGGTGAGTTTTTACCCATTTTTTTTGCTAATATTTCTGAATCTTTTAAATATGTTGGAATTGAAAAATCAAGACAGTCAATTTTCGTATTGTAATCAAGAGACTTTGCAGGAGATAATAAAACTTTCATTTCTATTTATTTGAGTGAAATAATCTAATTTCGGTGGCACCTTTTCCATATTCCATGTAGGATGCATCAAAGAATTCAACATTGTCTTTTTTACTTAAAAAAGATCTAATTTCATTTTTTAAAACCCCTTCACCTACCCCATGTATAGCAATCAATTTACTAATACTTTTTTCTTGAGCTCTTCTGAAAAAAGATCGAAATTCCGTCATTTGCTTCATCAATATTTCTGTATTTGTCAATCCAAGATGTGACTCAAGCAATTCTTCAATGTGCAAGTCAATTTCCCACACAGTTGAGGATTTTTTATTTCCATTTAAATTCTCCTTTGAAACAACGAAATTGGACGTACTTAAAGATTCATCATCATTGACATCTTTATTGAAATTATCTAATTTGTAATCAATAGAATGAATTTTTACAATTTCATTGATGAAAAATGGTCTATCGAAACCAGAATCATCCAAAACGATAATCCGATTAGGGCCTTCAATTTTAATTATTGTTCCGCCACCTTTTTCCAATAGAAAACTAATTTTTTCACCAATTTTGAAATTCATTTTTAACATTTTGATTGGGCAAAATTACGATTAAGTTTCTTTTAAATTTTTTTTACGTTGGTATTTTATTTTCATCAGTATTTATTGGGCAGTAAATGATTATAACGGCTAAAATCATTTAATTATTGAAAAAATTTGGATTTGAATCAACTTTTTAATTAACTTAGAGTAATTACCAACCAAAAAACAACTAAAATGGAAAACACTCTTATTAAGAAAGAAGAAAGAAAATGTTGCGTTTGCGACAAAAAAATATTTGGACGATCAGATAAAGTTTTTTGCGATATAAATTGTAAAAATAGTTATCATGCTCAATTGAGAAAACATACTAAAACTGCATCCGCAACAACTACTAAAATTTTAAATAAAAATTATGTGATTCTTTGCGCACTGCTGGGTGAAAACTGTAGAAGATTTAAAATTAAAAAGCTACAGCTTGAAAATAATGGGTTTAATTTTCAAACCATCTCAGGTTTTGAAAAAACAAACCTAGGTCAGAAAATGAAAATTTATGAATTTTCGTGGTATTACAGTACTGATGACAATATTGTTGTAATGCGGGATAATGAGCAATCTGCTATTGCACCTTTCGTTTATAAAAGATGGGAAATTCATTACAAAAAACTTCAAACTAAAAATTAGTTTTTAAAAATGAAAAATTGATTTATCAACAAATTCACATTATATAAAAAGTCTTTTTAAATTTGTACTTAAGATGGATGATTATATAGTTTCAGCGAGAAAATACAGACCCCAAACTTTTGACACAGTTGTTGGACAAAAATCCATTACATCAACCTTAAAGAATGCGATCAAGAATAAGCAATTAGCGCAAGCTTTTCTTTTTTGTGGTTCACGAGGTGTAGGAAAAACAACTACAGCAAGAATTTTAGCTAAGACTATAAATTGTTTTAATCCCAGTGAATCAATTGAAGCTTGTGACCAATGTGACTCCTGCAATTCTTTCAACGAAGGTGCTTCATTAAATGTTTATGAACTAGATGCGGCTTCAAATAATTCGGTTGATGATATTAGAAACTTAATTGAACAGGTGAGAATTGCTCCTCAATTAGGAACCCATAAAGTTTATATAATTGATGAGGTGCACATGCTTTCAAATCAGGCATTTAATGCTTTTTTAAAAACTTTGGAAGAACCGCCTGCACATGCCATTTTTATTCTTGCCACCACAGAAAAGCAAAAAATAATTCCTACGATATTATCAAGATGTCAAATTTTTGATTTCAATAGAATTAAAATTAAAGATATTGCTGTTCATTTAGCTTCAATTGCTGAAAAAGAGGGAATCGAATTTGACAGCGAGGCTCTTCACCTAATCGGACAAAAAGCTGATGGGGCATTGCGTGATGCGCTCTCAATTTTTGATCAAATTGTTAGTTTCGCGGGAAACAAAATTTCTCTAAACTCGGTCCTAGAAAATCTGAATATTCTTGACTACGATTACTTTTTTAGAATCGTAGATAATGCATGGAAAGAAGATATTCCTGCTTGCTTATTGTTATTTAATGACATTCAAGAAAAAGGATTTGATGGTCACAATTTTATAATTGGACTGGCAGATCATTACAGAAATCTCCTTGTTTGTAAAGATGTCAGAACTGCAAAACTTCTTGAAGTTGGGGAAAGTGTAGAAAATAGATATGTCGAACAATCTAAAATTTTAGAGGCTCCATATGTACTTCGATGCCTTGGAATTCTTAGTAAAACTGATGTAGATTATAAAGTTTCGAAAAATCAGAGACTACTTGTTGAATTGGCATTAATGCAACTTTGTTCTTTAAAAAATGAGCAAGAAAAAAAAAAAGACTGAATGACCAAGCAGAAATAATTCCTTTTCAAGGGCAAAGTATTCGTCCATCAGTAAATACAAGTAAATCGAAACCTACTGAACCACAAGAGCGTCTCATACCACTTAAAAAAGAAGTGAAGTCTTTTTCAGCGCCAACAGGTGTATTAAACACCAATAATATTTCCATAAAACAAAGTTTAAAAGAAAACGAGAATCTTGAGGAAACATCTTCATCAGAGGAATTAACTAATAGACCACAAAAACCATTTTCAATGGATGAATTAAAAATGGTTTGGAGACAATATGCTTATAAAATAAAGCAGGAAGGAATCGAAGGCGCTGATTCAATGAATCTGGCTCTTACAAAAAGAGATCCAAAAATGCCAGTGCCAAACCATATTCATCAAGAATTTGATAATCAAATTCAAATAGATGTGATGAAAAATCATTTTCATGCAGCATTATTGGATTTTCTGAGAACTAAATTGCAAAATTGGTCGATTACTATTGATTTTTCGCTTATAGAAAACCAAGAAGATAATAACAAACACCTCACCGGTAGAGATAAATTTGAAATACTTGCTAGAAAAAACACAAATCTTTTGACCTTGCAAAAAACATTCAATTTGGATATTGAATATTAGTTAAAATAGAGGATTTTTTCATTTTTTGGATAGTCGATTTTAGCCGTTATAATCATTTATACCCCCTACAAATAAGCAATTCAAACTTCCTATATCACTCATACTTATCAAAAATCGCATAACTCAAAGGTGTCCACAAACAAGCCGGCAAATCACATTTCTTCAACCCTCCATTTATCCAGGAATTACAGGTTGAAAACAAACTGTATTTTCCTTTGGCTTCATAAAATGCATCGTAATCCCAATAGCCTTTGTCTTTTATGCAAATCGTTGAACCTTTGCTATCACAATCAAATGAACTTTCTATATAATTTACTAAATTAAAATATTGTTTATCAGAAATAAGTATTTTTTTACAAAGTTTACCTGGAGTTGGTTCAGACTGAAAAACAACATGCATAGCCGTTTTTCCGCGGTAAAACAATGCATCAAAGGCTGTCATAAATTTTAGATCACTCCATTCTGGTGTATTTAGAAAAAATCCTTGATCGCCCCACCCAAAAGCAACAAATTGAAATGAAGTATCTTTTCCTTTCAAATCTTTCCAAGGTAAAAACGCTGTCCAATCATGATCTATCGAATGCACAGGCATAATGAAATCCGTATGGATACCATCAGTCCTTAAATAAATAATTTTTCCATTAGTTCTACTAATGTAATTTTCACCTACTTGAAAAAACATTCCAAATAGCGCAAGAAAAATATAAAAAGTCAACAAACTCCAAAATAGCTCCAATATTATAAGAGGAAATTTTATTATCCAAATAAATTTAAACTTCATAATTTAATGTTTAAAATTTGAAATAAAATTCAAAGCCATTACTACATCTTCTCTTTTAATAACCTGATCTATAGTACATTCACCCAAATCATTCAACAATACACATTGGACTTTTTGATCAAAATTCTTTTTATCATTTAACATCAAATTATAAATCGAATCTATCCAATCAGGCGCTATTAATGGAATCTCAAAATGAGATAGAATTACTTTTGAAATTTCAGTAAAATTTTTGTCACTGAGCAAACTTCTTTGTTTTGAAATAAATGATTCTGCTAAAATTCCAATTGCAACTGCATGACCGTGCGCTAAAAATTCTTCTCGACCGAGAAAAAACCCTTCAATAGCATGTCCAAAAGTATGTCCGAAATTTAACTTTTTTCTCTCGCCGCTTTCAAAAGGATCAATGAGTACAATTTTATTTTTTATTTGAATTGATTCAAAAATTAATGAAGTTAGATTTTCAGTATTGTCAAAATTGATATTTTTCAAATTATCCCAATGAAATTTGTCCATTATCAAACCATGCTTAAGCATTTCTGCATAGCCATTTTTCAGTTCGTTAGCGGGAAGTGTTTTCAAAAATCCTGGATCAACGTAAACTTTTAATGGATTTGAAAAAACACCCAATTGATTTTTATGTCTACCTAAATCAATCCCAGTTTTTCCGCCGATTGAAGCGTCAACCATTGCCAATAGTGAAGTTGGAATTTGAATAAAATCTAGACCTCTTTTAAATATTGAAGCAATGAATCCACCCATATCTGTAACTACTCCGCCACCAAGATTTATTACCAAATCATTTCTACCAATTTTATATTCAGACCAAGCCTCCCAAACTTGAAAGCAAACCTCCATCACTTTATTTTCCTCTCCGCAAGGTAAAAGCATTACTTCAGCATCTTCTAATCCTGAAAAAGCTGTCAATAAATATTCCAAACAATGATCATGCGTATTCTCATCAACTAAAATTACTTTTTTTGAACTTGAATAACCTTCAAGAAATTCTGAAAATGAAGAACTTGCGAGAGCTCCTATTTCTATGCTATAACCATCAGCTTCTATTTTCTGAATCATATTTTGAACGAGTTTATATCTTTCATTTGTCAAAGTAAATGAATTTTTTAAGTTTCTTCAATCTATGGCATCAAAAATGTCAAAATAACTTATTTTTGTAATATGGTTTCTTTCGAAAATACTGAAATTGCTTTTAAAAGCAAGTCTGATAAAGATCTTAAAAGAGCATATTGGCTTTTTAAGATGGTGGGCAATCCTTCTATTGTTAAATTTGGAAAATGGGCTACTAATGCCTCATTTAAAGCACATCTACCTATAAACGGAGTAATAAAAGCGACCATTTTTAAACAATTTTGTGGTGGCGAAACAATCAATGAATGCACCAATACTATCAAACAATTGAATGATTTTGGTATCGGTACCATTTTGGATTATTCTGTGGAAGGAAAAACCTCAGCAGAAGACTTTGAAAAAACTACAAACGAAATCATTGCAACAATAGAGAAGGGAAAAAATAATCCTGCTATTCCATTTGCAGTTTTCAAAGTTACTGGCATTGCAAGATTTGGAATTCTTGAAAAAGTTAACAATTCTGAAATGGAGTTGACCGAATCAGAAAGAAAAGAATTTCAAGAAGTTGTAAATAGAATCGATAAAATATGTAAAAAAGGGTTTGATTCGAACGTACCGGTATTTATCGATGCCGAAGAAACTTGGATTCAAGATACAATTGATCGCCTTGCTGTTACAATGATGGCCAAATATAACCGAAATGAAGCAGTCATTTTCAATACCCTTCAAATGTATAGACATGATAGAATTAAATTCCTGAAAGACGCAACAAATGCTGCGAGATTAGGCAATTACAATTATGGAATTAAATTGGTTAGAGGAGCCTACATGGAAAAAGAAAGAGCCCGAGCTGAAACTAAAGGATACCCTTCTCCAATTCAACCTGATAAAAAAGCATGTGATAAAGATTACGATGAAGCACTTACTTTTATTATCGATAACATAGATATTTTAGCACTTTGCGCAGGAACCCACAATGAAGAAAGCTCTCTATTTCTTACTAAATTAATTGAAGAAAAAGGATTGAAAAATGATGATAAAAGAATCTATTTTGCACAACTTTTAGGAATGAGTGATCATATCTCCTATAATTTATCAAACAACCATTTCCAAGTTGCCAAATATGTTCCTTATGGGCCTATTAAGGAGGTAATGCCTTATCTCTTGAGACGAGCGGATGAAAACACTTCTGTTGCTGGACAAACAAGCAGAGAATTGAATTTAATTACGAAAGAAATGAAAAGGAGGAAATTGAAGTAACCAAATTTTAAAGCAAAAAAAAGTGAAGTTTAAACTTCCCTTTTTTTTGCTATCTAATTTACTATCTTATCAAGACAATATGTCCGCTAAATTCATACTTCTTATCTGTATGAATGTCTTTAAATTTCAAAGTCCAAGTGTAAGTACCATTTTGAACAATTTGACCATCATAGGTGCCGTCCCAACCTTCACTAACGTCATGGCATTCCCAAATCACTTCACCCCATCTATTAAATATCAAGATTTCTGCACTATAAATATCGATTCCATCAATGACCAATTTCCACGTTTGATTGTGCTCGTCACCATCAGGCGTAAATGAATTAGGAGCATACAAAACTACTTCACTGATCACATTTACAATTTTAGTAATCGTATCTCTGCAGCTATTTTGGTCAGATACCAATAAGGTAACCGGATAATTTCCTTCTACATCACTAGGATAACTAACATTAGCATTTTCAGTTACAGCAGATGATGGATTTCCTGAAGGAATTGTCCATTGAAAATCTACAACATTTGAAGAGCTATTATTTTCCAACAAAACATTAGGATCAAAGAAAGTAACATCATTGGGCAAAATATTGAAATTTGCTTCTGGATAATCAAATGCTTCAATCATATTTGTATAAGTTGAATCATATAAACAACCAAAAATTGAAGTCACTTCCACTTGAACTGTGTAAACGCCTGGTTGAGTGTAAATATGGCTAAAAGAACTTGTTCCTGGGTAACTGATGATTTGTCCGTCACCAAAATCAACTAAAGTTGTTGCAATTTCTGTTGAATTAGTAGTATTGGCAAAATTAATCGTCACAGGGAAACAGCCTTGAGTTGTATCTGGAGTTAAAACTGGGAAAATCTCAACAGGATTGTCTATTGTTATACAAGTATCAACTGCTGGAGAACCACATGCCTCTGTCAATGTTACACAATATGTATTTGTATTTAAAGGCGGTGTAATAGTAATTGTCGAACCTAAACCTAACAAATTTCCATTCTGCGTCCAAGTATAGGTATATGCCGTACTTCCGCCAGAACCTAAAGCACTGATATCAATCGATGCACCAACACAAACGGAAGTGTCATTTGATATAAAATCTAATTGCAAAGGAGCTGGTTCTGTTATAACAAATGGTTCAACATCCGAACATCCTCCTGTTCCAAAAACTTCAATATTGTAATTCCCTGCGGCAAAACCACTAATTGTAGCAGGAGATGCTGCGGCAAATTGTGGACCTCCATCAATTGAATAAGAAGTGAAATTCAATCCAGTCACAACGATACTTCCATTGCTTGCACTGTTGCAATTTACATTTGTTGGCACAACTGCAGTAATTGATGTACTGACTTCAAGCACCGTAATTATTGCTTGCGAAATACAACCTGCGCTATCAACTCTATATTTATATTGACCTGGATTCATCGTCAAAGGGTCATAAGGCATGGTTACAGGTGTATTTGCTGCTCCATAAACCCAATAACCATTTACACTTGCTCCGGGTCCTAGAACTGGGAACAAATCAACGGGTGCTCCAGCAGAACAAACTGTAAAAGTTGCATCTGCTCCAGGATAAGCTGAATTAGATAATGTGACGTTTAATTGATCTGTTGTTGCACAAAGTGGATGACCTGTTGGAAAAACAGTCAATGTCAATGTTTGAGGAGAAAGAAATGTTCCAATTGGATTTGGAATATTTGGATCATTCAAATCAGCTGAAGGACTCCAAATAAAATCAAAACCACCAAAACAATCAGCAGTGAAAGTTTCAACTGTTGTAGGTGGTGCTGTGAAACCTTGGCCCTGCTCAATTACTATGTTACCATTTGGATCAGTTACTGTATAATCACACTCCGTGGTCCAGTTTCCTGAAGCTTGAAATTGAGTTGAGACAGAAGCTCCGTGAGGGATATTTACTGTGTAAACCGCACTATTACCTGTTGTAATAGTATATGGAGTGGTTACACCGTTTACGGTAACTAATAAATTATTTCCATTCCAACCATCACCAAAAGAATCACCTAAATCAAAAATATATGGACAAGGTGAACCGCCTCCCGAACCTGAAATTGAACCATTTAATTGTTCTGCAGTCCCTCCACATACAGTAATATCGTTTCCTGCATTTGGTAGCGGGTTATCATTTACAGTCAAAACAAAAGACGAATCATGTGTACAACCAAAATTGTCAATAACAGTGTAAGTGTAAGTAAATGAACCTGCTGATGTTGGATTGATTGTAATCGCATCTCCATCTGGAGAAATATTCGTTACAAACTGCGCTGGCATAGTCCAAAAGGATGAATCTGAACTAGTTCCAATTTGGGGTGTAAATTCAACCAAATCAGGATACAAAGCTGGATCTAATGTCAAACCAAAACTAAAAACAACACCGTCATCTGCTGCCCAATTATCTACAACTGTCAAAGTCCAAACTCCGTTTGTAGGACAACCTACCAAATCCGAAAATGCACCAATAGGTTGGTAATTTCCTGCTGGTAACGTCCCTCCAAAACCACTAGCATTTACCCACTGAACCCATGTTTGTGTTGCAGCTGGCGTAAAACAATAATTATATGGTGTTCCCTGAGTTGCAGGATCAGCACAATTCACATTGTCTGCCTGAATCGGAACCCCTAATTGGGTTCCTCCACCTCCTTGCTGATGCAGCATAATCGACTGACCATTCGGACAATTTAAATATATCACCAAATCGCCCATAAATGAATGTTCAAGTTCTAAACAAATTTCTTCAATTTGAGCTGCGCTGGTAATTGTAGTACCTGCAGCGAAACCGGTTTGGAGAATATCAATATTTTGCGCCACCCCCAATTGTGTGTCTAATAAACAACCATCATCAATGGTTTCATAACCGGAAAATCCATCCCACAAAACTTCGTAATCATTTGGAATTGAAGTGGCTACTAATGACTCTCCCAGACACAATGTCGTATCACTGGTGAAACCAATAAAACTAGGAATTGTAGCAACTAAGACTTGTAAATCAATCAAATTATTATTAACACAAGTATTATCGGCATTATCATCTGTTACAAATAATTGAACTCTATAATGACCAGGAATATCAAATGCATGAGATACATTTTGGCCTGTTGCAGATGTGCCATCCATAAAATCCCAAGTATAGTCTGCAATTGCAAAACCTGGTTGAGCATAAGATCCAGCATTTTGGAAATTTACTGTTTCACCAATACAAACATGAATACTATCTGTAGTGATTCCATTCATTACAATTCCACCTGCAACAGGATCACTGCAAGGAGTTTCACACAAAGCTGAAGCTGTGAAAGAACCAGTTCCTGCTGAGTTTGAAACAAATGTAAATGTCAAACAACCAGATGTGTTTTGCGGAGATGCTTGAATAACTACACCTTGTAACTCTGTTCCTTGATAAACACCTAACGAATTTCCCGCAGTACTATTTCCATCATAAACGTACATGTAATCAACGTTTGTTTGATTTGGTGCTGGATTATCATCTTGCAAACTCAAATTGAAAAGATTAAAAACCACAGTCATGTAATCACCTGGGGTATCCGGACAAATTGTAAATGTTATGTTTTCACCGTTTGAATATCCTGTACCACCTTGACCTCCAGAATCAATTACAAATCCGTTGCAAGTACTTACAGAAGTATTGTTAATAGCAGATGTAACATTAATTGGTGTTTGTGCTGATGAATAGTAAGAAATGGATAAAACTAAAATTGAAATTAACTTTTTCATAAATAACTATTTAGTATATAGTGGACTTTTTCCAAAACGGATATTATTAGAAACCTTATCGTAAAAATAGAGAACGTGATTCTCATCTAAATCAATTAAAATAGGCTCATTTTGTTTTAAGACAATTCCCCATTCTTTGAAATTAAATATTCCTTTCTGAATATCGGATTTTTTCAAAGAAATACCGTTTGAATTTTTATACTGTGAAATGGAAATAAAATTTGAAGCACTGATATCTGATTTCAATTTAACTTCGAAACTAAAATCCAGCTCGAAAAGTAAAAAATTGTAGTAATTATGATTTTTGCTGTAAATTGTCATGATTGTATCACCATGATTTTTCAATAATCTAGCATCGTATTTTTGTAAATCCTGCGCTTTTGAAAAGCTAAAGACTACTAAGAATAGACAAAATAATGTGTTTTTCATAACTTATAGTAAATTTTACAGCATTAAGACGTTGTTCGATTTAATTAGGTTGCTAAATTAATCTATAAATTATTTCTAAATTACTTTTCTGCTTAAAAATCTTTAAAAATGACTTAACATTTACATCCAATATTGCTTTTTTTTTAAAAAGATTCAATAGTATTTATTTTTTTAAGAAATAATTCGTAATATTGCACCCCGATTTACGGTTAGATAAATAGAAAATTAGAGTCATGGATATCATTAGAGAGCTTCAAAACGAACTAGTAGAAGTAAAAAACTTCCCAAATTTCAAGAGTGGAGATACTGTTACAGTTTCATACAAAATTAAAGAAGGCGCAAAAGAGCGTATTCAGCAATTTCAAGGTGTTGTACTTCAGCGTCGCGGAAATGGTGCAACTGAAACTTTTACTGTACGTAAAATGTCAGGTAATATAGGAGTAGAAAGAATTTTCCCTATTTCATCACCATTTGTTGATCAGATTGTAGTGAACAAGAAAGGTGCTGTTCGTCGTGCTCGTATTTTCTACTTCCGTGAAAGAACTGGAAAATCTGCTCGTATCAAAGAAAAAAGAAGCTATTCTGTTGCAAAATAATTTTAAATACATAAATTCGAAACCGTTCAGTAATCTGAGCGGTTTTTTTTTACCTTAACATTTTTAAATGTTTTTCATTTTATCAAAATTACTTTTAGTTTTCTTATCGCCATTTTTATGGTTGGTAGTTTGCATGGGTACTTTCATTTACTGGCCAAATTCAAAATACAAAAAAAGAGCGAAAATTGCTGGAATAATCATTTTCTTTTTCTTCAGCAATGGATTTATCTTCAATGAATTTTGCAGACACTGGGAGGTTCACGGAACACCAATTGAAAAGGTTGGAAATTATGAAATTGGAATCGTGTTGGGAGGCATGGCAGAATACAACAATGATATTGGTGTTTTAAGTATCAGACGCGGTGGTGATAGAATTTGGCAAGCAATCAGTTTGTACAAAAAAGGTAAAATAAAAAAAATATTGCTTTCTGGAGACAATGGCTATTTAATTGACAAAGGTTTACACGAATCCGAACAATTTAGAGAAGTACTCATACAATGGGGAATTCCTGCTGAAGATATTCTTATTGAATCAAATTCTAAAAATACGCATGAAAATGCACTAGAGACCCAAAAATTACTAAGCGATTCATTTCCTAAAGTAAACTCTTGCCTATTGATTACCTCTGGCAGTCACATGAGAAGAGCCATGGCCTGTTTTAAACATGAAAACGTAAATATTGTGCCCTATTCAACAGATTTATATACTGGCCCAAAACGCTCTTTTTATTGGGATCAATTGCTGGTTCCAAGTGTTGATACTTTTACAGAATGGAATTTTTTAATCAAAGAATGGGTTGGTTATATTACCTATGATTTAGTTGGATATATTTGATTTATGTCATTGTGATTGCAAATTAGTAATTCAATTAAAACCAATTTCTTGGAACAAAAAAAAGTCTAATTCAGAAAGAAAAAGACTTTTAAAATATATTTAAACAGAAATTACATTCCTGGCATTCCGCCTTTCATTCCTTTCAATTGCTTCATCATTCCCATCATGTTTTTTGGATTGCTCATCATTTTCATCATTTTGCGGGTATCCTCAAATTGTTTCAAAAGCTTATTCACTTCTTGAACTGAGGTGCCACTTCCATCGGCAATTCTACTTTTTCTATGCCCGTTTAACAAGGTGGGATTTGCTCTTTCTTTTGGAGTCATCGAATAAATAATTGCTTCAATGTGCTTGAAAGCATCGTCTTGAATATCTACATCTTTCAAAGTTTTCCCCATTCCTGGTAACATTCCAAGTAAATCTTTCACATTACCCATCTTTTTAATCTGGTGCAATTGCCCTAAGAAATCATTGAAATCAAATTGGTCTTTTATAATTCTTTTCTGAAGCTTTCTTGCCTCCTCCTCATTGAATTGCTCTTGCGCTCTTTCCACCAAAGAAACGACGTCACCCATACCAAGGATTCTGTCTGCCATTCTTTTTGGATAGAAAACATCAATTGCATCCATTTTCTCTCCTGTTCCAACAAACTTAATAGGCTTATTAACAACAGTTTTGATGGACAATGCGGCTCCACCTCTAGTATCACCATCTAATTTAGTTAAAACAACGCCATCAAAATTGATTTTTTCGTTGAACGCTTTTGCCGTGTTTACAGCATCTTGCCCTGTCATTGAGTCAACTACAAAAAGTGTTTCTGTGGGTTTAATAGCATTTTTGACTTGTTCGATTTCGTTCATCATCTGAACATCAATCGCCAAACGACCGGCTGTATCGACAATTACCACATTGAAACCGTTGCTTTTTGCATAGATAATAGCTGCTTTTGCAATTTCAACTGGATTTTTTTCTTCCTTGTTTGAATATACTTCAATTCCCAGTTGGTCACCTAAAACATGTAATTGGTCAATAGCGGCAGGACGATAAACATCACAAGCAACTAACAACGGTTTTTTACCTTTTTTAGTTTTTAAGTAATTCGCTAATTTCCCAGAAAAAGTAGTTTTACCAGAACCTTGAAGACCAGACATCAAAATAATCCCTGGATTTCCTTGGTAGTTGATATCTTCCTCATTTCCGCCCATCAATTCGACCAATTCTTCATGACATATTTTTGTCATCAATTGTCCTGGTGAAATTGCTGTCAATACATTTCTTCCCAATGCAATTTCTTTTACTTTGACAGTAAAATCTTTTGCTGTTTTGAAGTTAACATCTGCATCTAACAATGCCCTTCTTACTTCCTTCAATGTTTCTGCCACATTGATCTCAGTAATCTGCCCTTGCCCTTTTAATACTTTAAACGCTCTTTCAAACTTATCGGTAAGATTTTCAAACATATTTTTGGAAATTTAAAGATGTAAAATTACAGAAAAAAATAGGACTTTTTGCAACGAATTTTAATAAATCTTTCTTCCTAAAAAGTAAACTTTATTTATTAATTATCAGAAATTTTATTCAATTTACTATGTCTTTTGCTGTATCCAAAATAAATCAACAATCCAATTAATAACCAAGCCGTGAAATAAATCCAGTTTGACAATTGAATTTGACTCATCATATACAAACAAGAAAGTAGGCCGAGTAATGGAATTAAAGATAAATTTTTTCTAATCGTAACAATTGTAATAAACAAGGTGAAAAGAATAAAAATCCAAGTAGGAATTTTATGTGCAAAATGAGAAAATCCTGCATTGTATAATCTGCTTTTATCCAAATTAATAATTGATTGCACTTCTTTAAATTCCAATTTTGGTCCTTGTTCGAAATAGAGCTTGAGATCTTGATTCATCAACTTAAATCCTTTTTCATCAAAGCCAATCAAAAAGTGCGTCAACTTCCCAGCTGTTAACGAATCTATTTCATTCAATTTTAATTTGGTGTTTTTGAATTCAATCGCTTCCAATGCAGTATTAAAATCAATTTTTGGTTCTTGCTCAAAATAAGCTGACAAATCAGATCCGACGCGATTTAATCCTGCACTGTCAATTTTCAGAATCGAAGCATTTAACTTTTGAACTTCAACACTTGATAAATCAGTAATTACTTCTTCAGTCTCTTTTAAAGTTGGTTTATTTAGTACAAAATTCATTGTATCATTCTTGAACTCTGACAACAACAAAACAATTGTCCCTGCAACTAAAAATGGCAATACATACTTTCCATTCAAATAGGGAGTTCTAAATTTTCCTCTCGGAATATCCGTTTTATTTTGCAATACTAATACACCGCCACAAACCAATACAAAAGCGAAAAGTGTTCCAATACTGCACAATTCTGTTACCATGGTCAAATTCATAAAAAGTGCAGGGATCGCAACAACAAAACCGACAACAATCGTTGAAAAAGAAGGTGTTTTATATTTTGGATGAACTTTAGAAAATTTCTTTGGCAATAAACCATCTCTGCTCATACTCATCCAAATTCTTGGCTGTCCCATTTGAAAAACCAATAAAACAGAAGCCATGGCAATAACTGCGCTGACTGCAATGATACCAGACATCCACTTTAGGTCAATTTCACGAAAAACGAAAGCCAATGGATCTCCAACTGCCAATAATTTGTAAGAAACCAAACCTGTTAAAATCAATGAAATAACGATATATAAAACAGTACAAATGATAATCGCCCACATCATTCCTCGGGGCAAATCTCTTTGTGGATCTTTGCATTCTTCAGCAGTGGTGGAAATCGCATCAAACCCAATGTAAGCAAAAAACACAGCAGAAACACCCTTCAGTATTCCCGAAACGCCATTTGGCGCAAATGGACTCCAATTCGCAGTATCGACATAAAAAATACCGACAGCAATAACCAATAAAATTATAGCCAATTTTATGATTACCATAATGTTACTTGCATTTCGACTTTCTTTCATACCGCGATACACCAACCAGGTAATAAGTACGATTATAAAAAGTGCTGGTAAGTCAAAAATCAAATGAAAACCGAATATATTGGGTGCTGAAAGCCAAGCTTGATGAGCAGTTTGAAGACTAAAATCCAAATTCTCGAAATTTTTCCCACCTTGTATCAATGCCATTGCTTGGTCATATCCATTTGAGGCGGTGAGGTAATCAGTTTGAATCCATTGAGGCAAATGCAGCCCTACTCCATCCAACATTCCGGTAAAATAATCACTCCACGAAATGGCAACAGTGATATTCCCAATGGCATATTCCATAATCAATGACCAACCAATAATCCAAGCAATAATTTCACCAAATGCAACATAAGAATACGTGTAAGCACTTCCTGAAACAGGCACCATTGAGGCAAATTCTGCATACGCAAAAGCGGCAAAACCACAAGCGATGGCGGTAAATAAAAACAGAAAAATCACCGCTGGACCTCCATCATGTGAAGCGGTTCCAATCGTACTAAAAATACCAGCGCCAATGATAGCCGCAATTCCAAAAGCTGCCAAATCTCTAACTCCCAAATGTCTACCAAGTGAACCATGTCCATCGGCATTGTTTTTATCAACTTGAAGTAAAATATCTTGAACTGTTTTTTTTCTAAACAAAGTATTGAAACCCATCTTCTGTATTCTTTTATTTTGAAACAAAATTAGAAAAATTAAGCAACTTCAAACTTTTGGAATGAAATCAAACAAGATAGCCATAAATCTAAATTTATATTGCCAATCATTTCCAACCACAAAACAAACAAGTTCGTTAAGTCAAAAAGAACCCTGAAAGAATAATTCAAAGCGATGATTGAATTATTACAGAGAAACTATATTAATGTTTTTATGTATTTTTGAGGCACTTAATTTTAAATATTAACTCAATACGAAAATCAAAGTATTGCAAATAAATTAATAATTAGACACTATGAAAAAAAAGTTACTATTTGCCTCACTACTTCTAGCGGGCACATCATTTGGACAAGGATTGACCGAAGCAAATGAGCCTATAATTGGAACTTCAGTTGATTTGTTCTTGTGCGATTCTTTTGCTACCAATTATGCCAATTTGACTGGAACTGGATTGACCTGGGATTATTCCAACATTGCAGGATACCAAGGTGAATTAAGAAATTTGACAATTGTTGATCCAACTACAACAACCAATACAGCTGACTTTCCGAGTGCTACAAAAGCCGTAGTTGTAGAGAATTTCTTGACAACTTACTGGACTTCAACAACCACAGAAAGAAATTCACCAGGATTTGTTTTCAACGAGCCAACATTTGGAGAAGTAAAAGCGATTTTCAACACTGATCCACAAACTTTGGCAAATTATGAATTTGCTTACAACGATGAATTGAACGATGTTTTTGCAGGAAGCCTCTATTTCACTTTTTCTGGTTTTCCTCAAAATCCCGATGCAACCGGAAGTTCATTTTCAAAAATTGATGGAGAAGGTACTTTAAAACTGAACGCAATGACTACACTTCCTGGTGTTATTCGCTGTGTAACTATTGATACCTTAAATACAAATGTTCCAGTATTTGGAGACATTCAATTGATTCGTGCACAATATGAATACTACCAATTGAGCGCCGGAAACATGCCTGTTTTCACTCATACTTCTGCAAAAATAGTTGGCACTGCTTCTACAGTTCCATTAACTGAATTTACTGTTGTTTTGAGCGCATTTCAGCCTGACAACTTTGTTTCAATCAATGAAACTGACAAAATAGATTTCAGTATTTTCCCAAATCCAGCAAAAGAAAGTTTGATAATTAAAGGTAATTTCAATGCTGGAATTGCTAGAATCATTGATCAAACTGGAAAAACAATCCAAACTATTGAATCAGTTACATCAGGAATGTCAATTCAATTAAACGAAATTCAAAAAGGAATTTATTTCCTTGAATTGACAGTAAATGGAATTTCAAAAATAGAAAAATTTGCAAAAAACTAATTTGACATCAATTTAAGAATTCAAAACCGCTATTCCAATAGCGGTTTTTTTATGCTTTCATTTTTGTAACCATGCCATTCATGAACGTTTATGTTTAGTTAACATCAAGTTGTTAAGATTGATTTTTCAAAGTTGATTTTACACTCGATTGAAAAAATTAAATTTACTGCATGAAGATAATTATTACGCTAATCATTTTATTTCAATTTTTCACAAGCATTTTCGCTCAAGAAAATACAGATTTAACTGCTGAGGAAAAAGCATATCTATTTCATGTTGTCAGAAAAAGTCCCATATTGGAAAATAATTTTGGAAGATATTTTGAATATAGGGGCCCAGATATACGTTTTCCAAACAAAGAAATCAATTTTGATTCTGTGGAGACTGTCATCATGAATCAGCCACAATTGCTTTATATTCGCACTTCTGAAATAGCAAAATCGCCTAAAGGTCTTATATCCGAAGCAGCCAATAAAATGGCTTTATGGGAATTAAACAAAGTACTTTTAGCCAAAAGATTGGGTGAAAAAGAGTT
This sequence comes from Chryseobacterium gleum, assembly GCA_945897805.1. Classification (GTDB taxonomy): domain Bacteria; phylum Bacteroidota; class Bacteroidia; order Flavobacteriales_D; family Crocinitomicaceae; genus JAQVCM01. The sequence continues at coordinate 194,233 of CAMDFX010000003.1, read as the reverse complement.
GGCAAATTATCAATCTCAATACAAGCAATTTGAAGATATTTTAATTGGACTTTTACCAATCAAAGCATTCAAAAATGATGGTGCCACAAATGTACCTCATCCAAAACTGGAAAATTTACTAAATCCAAGCTTGAGTTTTGATGACAAAAAAGCAATGGTGGGAACTTTTCATTTTCTAGATATTCAAGATCAATATAACACGCTAGAAGCAATTAATGAAGCCGTTAATAGATACGTTGCTATCAGAACCAAAGATTTTTTTCAAGCACTTGGTGGTGAAGCGACAGTTTTCACAAACATTCTAGTTGCCGCAGGTGACGGAAGTTCAACTTCTGGATTATTAGAAGAAAGAGAAAAAGACGAAAGAGGCAGATGGAACAAGGGTCTACCGAAAGCAGTTGGACTTTTTCCTTATCAAATGAAAATTCGTCCCGCTGAAAAAAAGAAGAAAGAATCAATTGAAACGTTGAGATTTACGTCGACTTCTTTAAAATCAGTTGGAAATAATAAACTAACAAATATTCACTTGGATGTTTGGGGCTACAACGCTGAAAAGCAAACCACGGTAGTTATAGAAAAAAATGGCATTTCTTACCACCTTTTTGGCTCGGGCGAAACTAGATTTTTATCACCAGATTCAAATTTTGTAAAGGGAGGAACATTTCAATCAATTATTAATAATTTAAAAAACGATAAAATCGCCAAATTAGATGAAATGATTCTTGGAAAACGAGGTTTCGATTATTGGATTGAATATTTTGAAAGGAAAAAGGATGAACTGATTTTAAGAATTCAGAAAAATGAAAAAGAAATCTCAGATTTAAGAAATTCTCCCATCTCTACAAGTTCAAAAAGTAAAAAAATTGGTTCTGACCATGTAGTTGACAAAACTAATTCTGGCAAAAAAGATCGAAAAGCAAGGCAAGAACTTTTGGTGCAACAGTACAATGAACTTGATGTAATCAAAAAGAAAATTATTGACTTAAAAAAGGACAAAGCTGAAGCCATTGATTTGCAAGCGCAATATCAAAGAAGATTAGACGATTATAATCAAGCAATTGGTCTACATTGGTCCAATTTTACTGAAAAAGATGGATTATATATTTTCCAAGATTCAACCACTTTTGATATCAAAACACAAGAATTTCAATTTAAAGCAGATACAATAGTTCAAGAATTTGAAGTGAGACTAATAGCCATCCCTTATGGTGCAATTTCAGATGAAGCTGATGAAGTGATGCTGCATATCAATCTTTGCGATGCAAAACCAGACTATGACGCCAGAATTCATTTAGAACTAGAAGATGTTTTCGCTTCTGATCAATGGAATTTAAATGGTGATTTACTTGAAAGCAAAGACAGCGTTGCAGTTCGTCAATTTTTTGAATCTTTGACAGACAAAAAAATACCTTTTTCAATCATTGCACGCGGGCAAGGAATCGGTAAATGGAATGGAATAAAAACCATCAGAGACAAGCAAGCTGTGGAGATTGAAAATTATCCTGGAGAAACTAAGGAAGAACAAATAGCTTCGAGAATGGATACAACTTTTCAGCGATTGAGAAAATCTGAAGTCATTATCAATTTGAATCGAAAAACATTATTGGAAATCAATTCATTCACTGATCCTGTGGCAAGTAATCTTAACGTTTCAAATGAAGATATTTTGTCAGCAATGAAGAAATATAATTTATCAAAAAATCAAATTTTAAGTGCTTTTAGAACCGTTGAAATTTTGATGCAATTGAAAGATGAACTCAATGTTTTGGCCGGAACCTATTTGGATAGACAGACAGCAAAAATTGTTATTGACCGTCTAAATAATGAAATCGCCAAAACAAAAATCACCGTTGGAAAAGCTTCTTTTAAAATCAATCAATTGAAATTGCAAAGCGAAGAATAGTCCATTTCCTACTTGCTATTTTGGAAAAAATGTGAATCAAAATTGACCAAACAAAGGCGTTCTGAAGCCCTGGTAAACCCTGTGTAAAGCCAGCGAAAAAAAGATTTATCGAGTAAATCTTCTGTCAAATATCCATGATCTAGAAAGACAGAAGCCCATTGTCCACCTTGCGATTTATGACAAGTAATGGCATAAGCAAACTTGACTTGAAGTGCATTGAAATAGGGATCTTTCATGATTTTTTCATAACGCACTTTTTTGTTTTTTTCGTGTGCATATTCCGCCTCAATGGCAAAAAACAAGGCTTTCATTTGATCCCGCGGCAAAGACGGTGTTTCAGACATCAAAGTATCAACCAACAACATGGATTCAAAATCTCCCATTTCAGGATAATCGACCAATTGAACTCTCGCACGGGCAAATTGAAAGCCATATATTTCTTCACGTTTCATTATTCTCAGCACTTTGATGATTTCTCCATTGGCAATAAAACCAGCTTCAGATTTTTCTTCCAACCAGAAATAATTATTTTTTACGACCATCAGCATATCGCCGCCACATAAATCTTCCTCAAACCACAAAATTCGATTCCTAATGTGCTGATTGTATTGATTTGCTCTTTTGTTTGAACGCGTAATAATAATTGTTTCGTCAGAACCAAAATTTGAATACGATGATTCCAATTCATCCTGTAGATCACCACCGTGAATACTAACCAAATCATATTTCTGAGTCAATTTTATAGATGTAAAACTGCCTTCAGGCGCATTTCTTAATCTGGTTGCATTCAATAAAATATCAGAATCTTCCGTTTGTCGCAATACTTTTTTTAGTTTCGAAACTGTCAAATTTAGTTCTGGATAATAATTTCTCAAATATGCCAAATTTAAAGCTGGTGAAAAATCGCTTCCAACAGGCGGTAATTGTCCTTCATCGCCTACAAAAATCAACTGATTTCCATCACCGAAAAAAACATAATTGACCAAATCTTGCAATAAATTTCTCCCTGATATTGAACCATCATCGTTCATACTATAATCACCAATCATGGAAGCTTCATCCACAATAAAAATCGTGTTTTTTGATAAGTTTGGCGCCAAAACTAGCTGAACTCCTCCCCCAGCAACGGTTTCTTTCCTGTAAATTCTTTTGTGAATAGTGAGTGCTTGTTTTTTAGATCGATTGGACAAAACTTTCGCCGCTCGTCCAGTTGGAGCCAACAAAACGGTTTTCTTTTTAAAAGTTACCAGCGCTTTCACATAGGCACCGAGTAAAGTAGTTTTACCTGTACCTGCGTAACCAGAAAGAATAAAAACCCCATTTTTGGTTTGGTCGAATGAAAAATCCACCATTTTTTTAATCGCCGTAACTTGATCACCAACTGGCTCAAAACCAAATTGATGTTCAATTTCTTGAGAAAAGGATTGCTTACTATTTTCTTGCGAATTCACTTTGTAAAGATAGAATTAAATAGACTCCGTTGGAAGACCTAAGATATTAGACTGAAGACTAAAGACTTTAAAATTGTTGCAATTAAAAGAAAACTACCTAATTTTAAGAAAATCTCGTGTCTAATGTCCACCGTCTTATATCTTATGTCTTTAAAAAAAGTGTAAATTTGTATCATGGCGAAATCACACCTCGTTTTTGTACTTTCAGAGTATTCTTTGAATGTTCTTGAAATTATTGACCAATCAGTAAATGAAATTGGCGGAATCGTTTTTGAAGGAAAAAAAGATTTTCAATACAAAGAACAAATTGAAGCTTTTTTGACTGAAAAAGAGCTTTTGCATAAAGAATATGATGACTATTCACTTTCCTGGTTTAGTCCACTTTCAGCGCTTGTGCCTATGAATGTTTTTGGTTCTAGTTCTGCAAAATCGATTTTTCAAGCTTGTTTTACCAAAGAAATGATTTCAAATGATGTTGATTATAACCGCATTGCTGAACTTTCATTGGTGAATATTTTTGAAATTCCTTTATGGGTCAAGTCCCTTTTTGTAATTCGATATCCTAGAATTGTGCTGCAGCACGAAGGATCCGTCTTTTTAAAAGGAATTTTTTCAAATTCAACTTTTAAAACAAGTATTCATATCGTTTTACACCAGCAGCATTGTTTGATATTAATGGTCAAACAAGGGAATCTTTTATTTTACAACACTTTTGAGTCGCTGCATGAAGAAGATGTTTTATATTACCTTTCTTTTAGTATACAGCAACAAGATCTTTTAATCGATAATTTACAATTATTTATTTACGATTCGATAGACACACCTCCAAATCGCAAAGAAAATATCTTAAATCAAATCAAGCATTTAAAAGATTTACAAAAAGTTTCAATACTTGAAACGAAGAATTTACAATTTAAATACCAACAAACTTGCGTATAATTAGAGGAATATTAAAATCAAGAAGATTTTCAGCACCAAAAGGTTTTCCTTCAAGGCCAACAACTGATTATGCAAAAGAAGGACTTTTTAATGTGTTGGAAAACAAATATTCGTTGGTAGATTTAGACATTTTAGACCTTTGTGCAGGCACAGGAAATATCACCTTAGAATTTGCTTCAAGAGAAAGTGGACATATCACGGCAGTTGATCAAAATTTTAATTGTGTTAAATTCATTAAAAACTTGGTTCAAGAAGTAAAAATGGAGGCAAACATTGAAGTTTTTAGGGCTGATGTTCGAGATTTCTTAAAAAAAACCGGTAAAACTTTTGATTTAATTTTTGCTGATCCACCTTATGATTCTCCCATTCATGAATCTATAGCAACTACAATTTTCGAACGCAATCTGCTAAATAAAAATGGATTAGCAATAATTGAACACGGAAGACATACCAAATTAGAACATTTACCTCAATATGAATTGACCAAACAATATGGAAATGTTTACTTTACTTTCTTGGTAAACACTAAAATTATTGAATTAAACAATTCTGAAACACCTAATTAATCTGATTTTATGAAAAAAATAGCACTCTTTCCTGGCTCGTTTGATCCTTTCACCAAAGGGCACGAAAGCGTAATAAAAAAAGCCTTGCCGCTATTTGATGAAATCATTATTGGTATTGGTTTCAACACAACTAAAACACAGCATTTCTCGCTTGATTCGCGAATTAATCAAATTGAATCCATCTATGCAAATGAGCCAAAAATTGTTGTAAATTCATTCCAGAAATTGACGGTTGATTTTTGTAAAGACATCCATGCAACATTCATTTTGAGAGGCTTACGAGACACCAAGGATTTTGAATATGAAAAAGCAATTGCGCAGATGAATCAACAACTAGCGGAAATAGAAACTGTATTTTTTATGACTGATCCAATTGTTTCGGCAATAAGCGCAACAATAGTGAGGGAAATCTCAAAAAATGGCGGGATTATTGAACAGTTTGTAACAAATAGTCATTTACTCGTTTCATAAATATGCAAAAAGTAAAATTTATATTTGTTTGTGTTGCTTTCCTAGCGATGACGCAGTCCACTTTAAGTCAGAAAACAACTGAAGTGAAAGGATTTGCGCCGGGCTATGTGGGACAAAAGATTGAATTGTATGAAATTGAAGATTATTTCTCGATGAGAGAAGCTTTAATTGCAACTACGATGGTGGAAGCAGACAGTACTTTTAAATTCTCCTTTTTCAATGAAAAAACGCAGAAAGTAATACTGAAATCAAACAAAAATAAAGGGTTTTTATACATTCAACCGAATGCAAAATACGAAGTTTATATGCCCTCTAAAAACAAGTATGATGCCTATCGACCTGATGGAAATTCTGTTGAAATTGATTTTTTAAGTTTAGATTCAACCGATATAAATTACAAAATATTGGGTTTTGATAAATGGACAAACAACTTTTTGGGAACGTATTTTCCAACCAAGCAGATAAATGGAATAGAGTTTGTGACAAAACTTGACACTTTCAAGATGAATGTTGAAGCAGCATATAAATTAGATACAAGTCTTTTTTTTAAGACCTATGTAAAATATACGATTGCAAGCTTGGATGATATTCAATTTAAAGGAACTCGAAATCGATATGAAAAATTTGATTTCTTTTTAAATAACGCTCCGGTAGTTTACGAATCAGATATTTATATGGATTACGTCGCTTCATTTTATGAAAATATTTTTTCTAGATTGGAAATGGAAGTCAATAACCGCGTTTATTTAGGTCTTTTGAAAAATAGTCCTTCATTGATTATGCGTGCTCTTGGAGATGAGTATACACTGCGACCAACAATTATCAAAAATCCAACTCCGGGAATGAAACCTGGAAATACGAAATTGAGAGAATTGATCATGATCAAAGGCCTCAGTGAAGTTTTCTATTCTGGTGAATTTCCGCAAACCAATATCATTAGTGTATTAGACAGTGTGGCCAAATTTAGCATCTTTAAAAGCAATGGAATTATTGCTAAAAACATGATTTACCGGCTAACAGAATTAGTTCCTGGTTCGAAAGCACCTGATTTTGTAATCAATAATCAATTGGGCGAATCTGTTTCTTTGAGAAATTATACTAAGAAACATTTGTATATTCATTTCTTCGATCCTTCCACAAGAGAGTCTGCCAAAGATTTAGAACTACTGAACCCTATTTACGCTAAATATCAGGAAGATATCAATATAATTTCAATTTACGTTAAAAATGATAAATTGACAAAAAAGCAATCAGAAACAGTTAAATCATTGCCTTGGGAAACATTTGAATTAGAAGCAGATGATCCAATTTTCAAAGCATATCATATAGAATCTTTTCCATTATATGTATTACTTGACGCTTATGGATATATTGTGAATGTTCCTGCCCTTGGACCAAAACCAAATGGGCAATATTTAAGCATTGAAAAGATATTTTTTGAGATCAATAAAATCAATGAAAGCAACAAATAAAATTGACTTGAAAAATTTTTCAGTTGAAATTAGGCCAATTGAAATTCAAGACAATAACAGAATTGCCAAAATATTACGAGAAACCTTATTAGAACACGGCGCTGCCAAACAGGGCACTGCTTATTTTGATAAAAGCACCGACCATCTTTTTGAACATTTTCAAAAGCCAAATTGTGCTTATTTTGTTGCTGCTATCAATAAAAATATTGTGGGTGGCGTTGGAATATATCCAACAGATGGATTGCCTTCAGGGATTTGTGAATTAGTCAAAATGTATATCGACAAAGATTTTAGAGGTTTTGGAATTGGAAAATTATTGTTAACTCAAGCTGTAAAATATGCCAAATCCAAGTACTATTCAGCGATTTATCTTGAATCTATGCCTGAATTAGACAAAGCGGTTTCGATTTATAATCACATGGGATTTAAAAGCTTGAGCGAACCATTAGGAAATACAGGGCATTTCAGCTGCCCGATTTGGATGTTGATGGAGATTTAGTCAGAAAAAAAAATGTCCGATATTTTGATACCGGACATTCAATTTGTGTAATAAAAATCAATGAATAATAACCATTTTAGTTGCCTTAGAATATCTGCCTTCAGAGTAATATCTAACAGTGTAAATTCCTTGTTCTAGTTCTCCGGTAGCAATTGTTACTTTATTTGTCAATTCAGTAATTTGTTTCTTTCCGACTTGTTTTCCAGATTGATCAAACCAAACAATTTGTCCTTCATTAATTGGATTTCCGAAGGAGATAAATACTTGTTCATTGGCAGGATTTGGAATTGTTTTAATTTCTAGTCCAATTTCATCAAGTCCTGTATTGTCAATAATAGTGTTATATGAAATCTTAAAGTCATCAAAATAAAATCCATCACCTACAGTTCCATTGTCTGCTTTCAAAATAAATCTGATCTTAATTGTTTCACCAATGTAATCGCTTAAATTGATTTCCTCCAATATCCATGTGCCTTGCGTGCCATCATAAACTGGTTCTCCTTGCGGTTGTGCACTTCCATTAGCACTCGTCCCAGCATTGGTATAAAGTCCACATTGACCAATCCAAGTGGCGCCATTGTCACTTGAAACTTCCATTCTAGCATAATCGTAATCAGCTTCAATGTCCCATTTTGCATAAAAAGTCACTCCTGCCCCGCTTACATTTGTTAAATCAATTGGATTATTTAAAGTATATGTTTTGTTAGCATTGTTTGAATAATTACCCGTTGGACTGTCAGTAAAAGATGTTGATGGAGAAACGAAAGTAGAAGCAGTAGTGCTGAAATTTCCAGTCCAATTTGTTACAGTTGTTGCGTCGTCCACAAATTGAAGATTCAAAGCGCCAAATGATTTGACGATTGTATCATGTCGAATCCAACCGTTCATATCTGTATTTAAAACATACTTGATAACATCACCAAATTGAATCGTTGGATTTAAAACGTAAGAAATGGTTCCTGTTTGTGTTCCCATCAAAGCCAAATTGTAAGTCACGGCAGCACCAACTGATTGAATTCCTACAATTGGAGTAATTGAAACAATCACATTTCCATCTTCAATTCCCAATCTTTCCGTATTGTGCGAAAAATTGCCAGTCATTGTTTCAATTGTGGAAGCATCAGCATCATCTACTGCGTAATAACGATGAGTTAAATGCGACAAAATCAAGTTTGGAAAAGTCATTTCTTGGCAGATTCCAGTAATATCTGCTTGCGCTGGCCAAAAACCATCAGAATCGCTTCCAATCTCTGGAGTCATGGCAAAAATTTCTGGTTTTACAGTTAAATCCACCTTGTACATATAATCATCAGAATCACCTGAAGCTGGATAAAGGTCTGAGCTTTTCATATTTGTATAGCCATTATATTTCACCATATGGGCTGTAAACGTGTTGAAATAATCGTGGTCTGCAGCAAACTCAGCAGTTGTCGACCCTATTGGAAATAAGATATCGTCTGCATAAGAATGCGCGTTGAAAGCATATTGAAAATCTCTATTTTCGCAAAACCATTTCATTGCTTGATTTTCTGGTTCTGAAAAAGCGCTCGCACCAGGATAGGTTTCACCAGAAGGATTTGCGCTCACTCCTGTTGTATTCCAGCCATAAGAATAGTTTCTATTGTTATCAACCCCAAAAGTATTTCCACCAAAACTACGTCGATTTTTTCTCCACATTCCACCACCGTTAGGATTGGTTGTTTCATTGTAAACGTATCCATCAGGATTTAGCATTGGTACAAAATACATTTCAGTATTATTCAATAAATAGGCAATTTCTTCACTATTTGAATAATTTTCAAGCACATACCACATGTAAAAAATCAACTGAGAAAGTCCTGCTGGTTCTCTGGCGTGGTGAATCGCTGAATATAAAACTTCAGGTTCTGGTTCGTCGGAATTTGGATTATCAGAAATTTTAACAAAATAGATTGGTCTATTTCCAGCAGTTTGAAAAGTTGAAATTGGCGCTTTTACCGTTATTAAATTTGGATAAGTTGCCACCATTTGATCTAATTCAGCTAGAAATTCCTGGTAAGTATAATAACCTCCCATCGAACCTAAATTAAAATTCGTTGGAACAATTGGCGTAAATCCTGATGCAGCAGTAGCAGCGCAATTGGCATTTTTTTCGCTAGCTGGCTGATTTCCTTTGTTTCTTTCAACGTAAAATTTTTGCACATCGTCAATCAAAACTTCAAACTGAAAACCATTTTCCGACATGATTTGCATTTCATAGGTTGAAAAATCACTGATAAAAAAAGTATTCAATTTGGTTGTTCCGTGATCCACAGCAACGCCCAATTCTGCTAATTTTTGTAAACCTTTTGAATCAGTAAAAATTTTACATCTGGAATAATTTTGCGCGTAAAAAACACTAAATGTGAGAGATAAGAGGAGAGTCAATATCCATTTCATAATAATAATTTTAATAGTTTAGTTTAAAATTACACAATTGATTTGAATTTGTTAAATAAATTCTAAAAATCGAAAATTGAAAGCATGAAAATTTATTTTTTCCATTTAAAACTACTCATGATTTGATATAAATCATGTTTTAAATATTCTAAACTTGGTCTCAAAGAATCATAATTTGGAGCAGAATTTAAATATACTACGCCACTCACAAATCGATTTGTTGAGTCGGTCAAATAAAATTGAAATGGTGAGGCAACATCACCTTGTAATTCGAAAAAAGTACCAAAAACCCGGTCTGACGGTCTGATAAAGTTTGTGTCTTCAATGGCAGTTGCTTTTACTTTGTGCTCATCGACTTTATTGATGGCAAAATTGACATAATCAGCGAGTGGATTTTCCATATTGATGTATGAAAAATGAATCACGCCATTCAATGGACCTAAATCAATGTCTTTGTGGCAAGTACTTTCACCTTTTTCATCTGTTACCACTCTAATTTTGAAAATTTTTGCAGCTTCAAATTCGTAAGGACAATCGTCTGAAAAAAGGACGTATTCATGTTCGGGTAAATTTAACCGCAAATAAGTTGGAGGCTTAGGGATTGTAATTGTTTCATTACATGACACTAACAAAACTAGAAGAACTAAAAATGTCCCAAATTTCAATGCGTTGATTTTAATATTTTTCATAAGAACTTCTAATTTTGACCAATAACTATTTTGACAGATTTAATTCGTCTTTTATCTGATGAAACAACTATCATTTTATAATTTTCAAATTTGATAAACTCATTGTTTTTGAGGATTCTTCCTGATTGTTCGATAATAAAACCACCGATAGAATCTGATTCGCCTTTTTCTGTTTCAAATTCTTTTCCGTCAATTTCAAACACTTTGTATAAATCGACTAACGCAGTTCGTCCTTCAAAAATAAATGTATTGGGCGATATTTGTTTGAAACCGACAACATCTTCGTCAAATTCTTCTGTAATGTCGCCAACTATTTCCTCCAAAACATCTTCCAAAGTCACAATTCCGCTGCCTCCTCCATATTCATCGACAACGATTGCCATATGCATTTTCTTTTCTTGAAAATCTTTAAGCAAATCATCAATCTTTTTGTTTTCAGGAACAAAAAAAGGCTTTCTTATCAAACTTTTCCAATCAAAAACGTTAGTTTCATTGATGTGTGGCAATAAATCTTTCACATATAAAATACCTTCTACCTTGTCGAATGAGTTTTTAATTACAGGAATTCTAGAATAACCAGCATCTAAAATTTGAGCTAAAACAACATGAAAATCAAAATCTTCCTCCAAGCAAACGACTTCCATTCTCGAACGCATAATTTGCTTTACATCGGTATTTCCAAACTTGATGATTCCTTCTAGAATTTTTTGTTCCTCTTCTGAAGTTGACTCTTCTTTTGTGATTAAAATAGCTTGCTCTAGCTCATCAGAAGTGATGGAAACACCTCTATGTTTGGCGTATTTATGAATAATTCTTGTTCCATTTACCAAAAAACTTTTCAGCCATGAAAATGGTGGAATTGAACTCAAACTATTCAAGGGAAAAGCCATGAATTTGGCAAAAAGCAAACCGTTTTTTGTTGCGTAAACCTTTGGTATTACCTCTCCAATCATTAAAATGATGAAGGTAATAGATAAAACCTCGACTATAAAATGCAACGTGGAAGAGCCAGTGTCATGAAAAAGTGTATTTAGCAGGGCACTTGAAAAAATAACAATCCCAACATTTAAAAAATTATTGACAATCAAAATAGTGGCCAATAATTCTTGTGGTTTTTCTAACAGTTTCAATGCTAGATTTGCATTTCTGGAATCTTCGCTCTTTAAAAGATCCTTTTCGGCGGGACCTAAAGAGAAATATGCTACTTCGGAACCTGAAATTAAAGCAGAGAAAATCAATAATACTAGTATCAAAAGTAGATATATAATGATAGTTCCTGCTGGCATCGCCGCGAAAAGAAATGGAGTTAAAATCATTTTAGATTAGAAAGGTAAACCATCACTGTCATCGTCATCCATTAATCCTTCAACTTGAACAGGTGGAATTGGCGTAGCTTCATTTGAATAAGTCGGCTTTTGTTCTTGATTGGAATTATTATCCAGCCAAGTCAATATATTCAATTCATCAGCAACAACTTCGGTGGTATATCTGGTCACATTTTCCTTATCTTGCCAAGAGCGTGTTCTCAATTTACCTTCAACATAAATTTTCATGCCTTTTTTGATAAACTTTTCTGTGACTTCTGCCAAACCTCTCCACACTACAATATTGTGCCAGTCTGTATTGTCTCTTTTCTCACCAGTTTTCTTATCTGTGTAAGTTTCAGATGTAGCAATTGAAAAACTTGCAACAACAGTACCATTTTCCAATCTTCTCACTTCTGGATCTTTACCTAAATTTCCGATAAGAATTACTTTATTTACTGTTCCTGCCATAATTTCTAACTTTTAAAACAAAAATAAGAAAACTGAAACATAATTGATAATTCAACGGCGAAAAACATCTTTCTATTCAAGAAATAATTGATTTAATCCTTTAGAATAAAAACCTTTGTTAACCTTAAATTAAAATTAGTTTTACATATTTTTTATATTTCAAGTGATTAATTGAATTTAATCGTCCAATAACAAAAATATAATTATGTCAAAATTGAAAACAATTCATGTATCAAAAAAGAAATCTATTTCCTACCCTTGGAAAATAATTTTCACAACATTAGTGATCGTTTCAGGAAAAAGTGTGGTTGCACAAAATCTTTATGATATCAATACAATTCAAAATATCGAACTAACTTTTTCTCAATCAAATTGGGATTATATGCTCGATACAGCTACGGTTGGCAACGATGGTTACATCATGGCACAATCTGTTTCCATCAATGGAATTGTTTTTGACAGTGTTGGTGTTAAATATAAAGGAAATAGTACTTACAATGCCAATCAAGTTAAGAATCCATTTCACATCGAACTTGACACCTATAAAAATCAAGATTATCAAGGATATACAGACTTAAAATTAAGCAATGTTGCCAAAGACCCTTCATTTATTAGAGAAGTTTTGGGTTATTCTATTTTGAGACAATATATGCATGCACCATTATCAAATTACGCAACAGTAAAAGTAAACGGCACATTAATAGGACTCTATGTTAGTTCTGAATCTGTTTCCAAAAAATTCGTTGCAAACCATTTTTACTCTAATGATCGCACTTTTATTAAATGTAATCCGATTGGAGGCGCTGGAATGGGAACTACAGCAAAACCCAATTTAGTCTATCTTGGAACGGATAGCGCTGCTTATTATGCTGCGTATGAAATGAATTCTACCGTTGGATGGAGAGAATTAACGGAACTCTGCGACACAATCAAAAATTATATCGGTTCGGTTGAAAAAGTTTTGGATGTTGACCGTTCACTCTGGATGATTTCATTTGACAATGTCACCGTAAATTTGGATAGTTATTTAGGCGGATTTACGCAAAACTACTACCTGTACCAAGATCAAAATAATCGTTTTAACCCCATTGTTTGGGACTTAAACGAATCATTTGGAACTTTTAATCAAACTGGAACAATCAATTTGAATTCAACAACTACAAAACAACAAATGACGCATTTATTGCATGCAAGTGACTCACAATGGCCTTTGATTCAGCAATTATTGAGTATTCCAACCTATAAAAAAATGTATGTTGCACACATGAGAACCATGCTAAACGAAAATTTCGGGAACAATTCATACCTAACCAATGCACAGGCACTTCAAGCTATAATTAATACCACTGTCAATGCGGATGTGAATAAATTTTACTCTTACGCGCAATATCAGAGTAATTTGACAACAGACGTAACAGGTGGAATGACCAGTGCCCCAGGAATTACCAACTTGATGAATGGCAGAAATACTTATTTGATGTCACAAGCAGATTTCACTGCAACTCCACCAACTATTTCTAGCATCACTCCTTCTTCAGTTACACCAGCGCTGAATAGTAATGTCGATATCACGGCAAATGTTACGAATACAAACACCAATGCAGTTTATTTAGGTTACAGATATTCTGTTAGCGATAAATTCACAAAAATAAGCATGTTTGATGATGGAAATCACAACGATGGTGTGTCTGGAGACAATGTTTATGGTGCTAATATTCCTGTCAATGCATCCTACGTACAATATTATATTTATGCAGAAAATAATAGTGCCGGAATGTTTTCACCTGAAAGAGCGGAGCACGAATTTTATTCATTATTTGCAATCATTCCAACTATCAACACTGGAGATTTGGTAATCAATGAAATAATGGCTTCAAATTCAGCTACAGCCGCTGATGCAAGCGGAGAATTTGCAGATTGGATTGAATTATACAACAATACAAATAACTTTTTAAGCTTGAACAATTTGTATTTATCAGACAGTTACACAAATCCTTTGAAATGGGCTTTTGCTGAAAATGCGACCATTGCTCCGAATGATTTTTTAGTTATTTGGGCTGATAACGATACACTAGAAAGCGGTATTCACAGCAATTTTAAACTATCATCAACAGGAGAAAGATTGATTTTATCTTATGCAAATGGCAATGTGCTCGACAGTATAACATTTGGCGCACAAATCAGTGATTTTTCATTTTTAAGATGTCCAAACGGCACAGGAAATTTCATGATTTCAGATGCATCCTTCAGCGGTTTCAATTGCATTCAAGGATTAAACGAAGAAAATCAAGCCTTATTTAACGTTTATCCTAATCCGAATGATGGAACTTTTTATATCAGCAGCGCAGCTAAGATAGAAAATTTGATTGTGTACAACGCTTATGGACAAGTTGTAAAAGTGAATCAAAAAGGTGAAAATGGATTATTTGAAATCAAGTTAGAAGCACCTTCCGCAGGAATTTATTTAGTGGGCATTAATAATCAATTCAAAAAAGTAATCATTAGATAATTTATTGCTTGATTTTAAGTCAATTAAAAAGTCCCATTTCATAAATAAATGGGACTTTTTTGTTTCTGATTACTTCTATTTACTACTCCTCTAATAGATATCTGTCTAATAATCGCGGAATTGGATAATTAATTAAATCATTTTTGTTCACAATTAACCACTCAGAATCCATGCGATTTTTCACTGGAAAAGAATCGAATTTCCAAACATACGCGTAAATTTTCTGGTGAGTTAAGACATGTTTGATTTGACTTGAAACCGCAGTAGGACGCATTTCAAATCTATTTACTAATTGTTCTTCAATCTCTGAAAGTTCTGAGTTTTGTTCATATTCGATCAACGGAAATTGAAATAAATGCTGCCAAATATCTTTGCCTATGCGTTTTTCAAGCAAGATATTTTCTCCATCAACAAATTGAACAAAATGAAAATAGCGATTTTTTGGAACTATTTTCCCTCTTTTTTGTGGTCTTTCAGCAATTGTTTTGTTTTTAAAAGCAAGACATTGAGAGACCAGCGGACAAATTTCACAATTTGGATTTGCTGGCACACATTGCAAAGCACCAAATTCCATGATTGCTTGGTTGTGAATTGCAGGAGGGTTTTGACCCAAAAGTTCTTTGGCTATTGAATCAAAAATCTTTTTACCCTCGTTGGTGTCAATCGGCGTTTCAATATCATACAATCTGCTAATTACCCTGAAAACGTTACCATCTACAACAGCATGTGGCAAATCAAAAGCAAAAGAAGCGATTGCAGAAGCTGTATAGTCTCCAACTCCTTTCAGTTTTTTTAAATCCTCAAAAGAACTAGGAAAAACGCCATTAAAATCATTTACCACTATTTTTGCAGCAAAATGTAAATTCCGAGCCCTACTATAATAACCCAATCCTTGCCAATCAGCCAGCACTTGTTGTTCCGAAGCTTGAGCCAAATGTTTAACAGTAGGATAGTTATTTTGAAATTTCAGAAAGTAATTTAAACCTTGATTTACTCTCGTTTGCTGCAAAATGATTTCAGATAACCATATAAAATATGCATTTTTAGTCTCTCTCCATGGAAGAGATCTTGCGTTTTGTCTGTACCAATCGGTAATTGATAGATGAAAATTAGCCATTGAGGGTATTTTTTGAAAATAAAATAAAAAAAGCAAAGATATAACCTTTAAGTCAATTACCTTTGCAACTGAATATCACATTATTATAAATTTACTTAAAAGAACAAAAAAATGACAAAAGCAGACATCGTAGCAGAAATTGCTGTAGAAACTGGAGTTGAAAGAAATGATGTTTCTAAAACTGTAGAAGCTTTCATGACTTCTATAAAATCATCATTATCTAGTGGCGAGAATGTTTACCTTAGAGGATTTGGTAGTTTCATAGTGAAAGAAAGAGCTGAAAAAACTGGTAGAAATATTTCAAAAAACACAACTATTATCATCCCAGCACACAATATTCCTTCTTTCAAACCAGCAAAAACTTTTGTTGAAGAGGTAAAAACTAAAGTAGCTGTAAAATAATTTAAAGACTTTTTGCATCTTTTGCATGCAATTCGTTTGAAATTTTTATCTTTGCACTCCTGTTGTATTAGCAGGGGTGCTTTTTTTTAGATAAAAGCGAAGAAAAAGATTTATTTATCATTCTAATATAAACAGTTATGCCAAGCGGTAAAAAAAGAAAAAGACATAAAATGGCTACGCACAAGCGTAAAAAAAGATTAAGAAAAAATCGTCACAAAAAGAAAAAATAAATCTTTTTAGATAATTGTTGAATAACTTAGCTAGTTAACTAGCTAAGCTATTTTATTTTTTAATGTTTTAATATAAGCTTTCGTGAGTTTAGAACTAGTAGTCGATTCCCGTGCAAACGGAATTTGGCTTGCTCTATTGCGTGATGGAAAGCTTATTGAATTGCATGAAGAACAAGGAAATACAGAATTTGCTGTTGGAGATATTTACCTCGGTAAAGTCCGCAAAATAGTTCCTAGTTTGAATGCTGCTTTTGTGGATGTTGGTTATGAAAAAGATGCATTTTTGCATTACCTAGACCTTGGACCACAGTTCAATTCGCTCAGTAAATTTACTAAAGACACGCTACAGAACAAGCAAAACGTTGCTGATCTTCTTTATTTTAAGTCTGAAAAGGATATTCCAAAAGACGGAAAAATGAATGAAGTTGTATCCTCATCTCAACTGATTTTGGTTCAGGTGGCGAAAGAGCCAATTTCAAGTAAAGGTCCTCGCTTGTGTGCAGAAATTACACTTGCAGGAAGATATCTGGTATTGGTTCCATTTTCTGATAAGATTTCCATTTCTCAAAAGATAAAAGATCCAGAAGAAAGAGATCGATTGAAAGACTTACTGGATAGCATCAAGCCAAAGAATTTTGGTGTAATTATCCGCACAGTTGCCGAGAATAAAAAAGTAGAGCAAATAGATCAAGATTTGAAAAATTTGCTTGAAAAATGGAGGATTATGTACACTAATCTTAAAACTGCGACTCCCCCGCGAAAAGTTTTAGGAGAAATCGATAAAACCTCTTCTATTTTAAGAGATTTATTGAACGCTGATTTTTCAAATATTCATGTAAATGACGAAGCACTTTCAGCAGAAATGCGTGAATATGTTTCTGGAATTGCTCCTGGACGAGAAAAAATCATCAAGTTTTACGATGCCAAAATTGATATTTTTGAACGATTTGGAATTAGTAAGCAAATAAAAACATTATTCGGCAAAAAAGTACCGCTAGCAAGTGGTGGCTATTTGATTATTGAACATACTGAAGCAATGCATGTTGTGGATGTAAACAGTGGAAACAGAAAAGGTTCTGACGGTCAAGAAAGTAATGCCTTGGCTACAAATATTGAAGCTGCCGAAGAAATCGCAAGAGTACTTCAGCTGCGCGACATGGGTGGAATAGTTGCCATTGATTTTATCGATATGCACGACCGTGAAAACAACAAAATTCTTTTTGAAAAAATAAAAGAATACATGAAATCTGATAGAGCAAAACATAATATTTTGCCTCCATCTAAATTTGGTGTTGTTGAAATCACTCGTCAACGTGTGAGACCTGAAACTGATATAATCACGTCAGAAACTTGTCCAACATGCAACGGAACAGGAGAAGTTCAAGCTACCATCTTGTTTGCTGAAGAAATTGAGAACAATTTGAATTTCTTAATTTCAGACAGAGGCGAGAAAAAAGTTACTTTACTGGTTCATCCATATTTAGAAGCTTATTTTAAGAATGGATTGTTTTCAAGAAGATTTAAGTGGTTTATGAAATACAAAAAATGGATTCAAGTAAGAGGCGTCACAGCCAACAACTTATTGCAATATACTTTTGTAAATGAAAAAAATGAAGAAATAGCATTGTAATATTGCTAGAAAAATTTTGAACTGCAACTTATTTTTAGGTTGCAGTTTTTTTTTGATTAAATTTATTCCAATGATTACAAAAAAAGAGGTTTATAATATATTCTGTCAACAAATTGAGCAAAAAATTCAATCTGCCATTCAATCTTGGAATGAAGCAAATGAATCTGTTCTTTCAGAAACCAAAAGTTCAGTTGGCGACAAACACGAGACCGGAAGAGCAATGGCTCAAATTGAAGTAGAAAAAGCGAGCAAGATTTTAAACGAAACGAAACAAATGGGCAGTATTATCCAACTTCTTGAACCCGACAAAACAAGTCAAAAAGCTGAACTTGGCGCTTTAATTGAAACCGATTTGGGTTTATTTTACCTTTCAACTGGAATTGGGAAAATTGAAATTAAAAATCAAACTATTTTTTGTATCGGTATGAATTCTCCTATCGGGATATCTTTATTGAACAAAAGAAATGATGAAAAATTTTATTTTGCAGACAAAAATGGTATTATTCTCAATATTAGCTAACTTTGCACTCGTTATTCAATTATTTCATCAAATTTATTATTTGTTTTTTTTGAATCGCAGACAACTTTCTGTTTTAGAAAAAGTCTTTATAGTAACTTAAAAAATATATTATGAAAAAGTTTTTATTAAAATCGGCATTTTTTGGGATTTTGACGATTTTCAGTCAAGGTTTAAATGCGCAAGTGTATCCTTCAAATGCAACTTCTGTCGGCGCTTGTGATGGAGCAGCCTACTTGGCAGACTCTTCTTACGCAAGTTGGACGTGGATGTCTGCAAACAGTATTATTCAAACAGGCGGCACCAATATCAATAATTTGTGCGAAGGAACTTATTCTGTAAACCTTACAAGTTCGTTGTTTAATGCAGATACAGTTTATTATTTTACTATTTCAGCAAACAATAATCCTTGTGGGAATTTTGGAGGAAGTATTACATCTCAAGCTGCAAGTTCTCCCGCTTTTTGTAATGGAGGATTAGGTGTTGCTTTATCGGGAGGAACTGCACCTTACACGTACAGTTGGACAGGAAATGGCATGACATTTTCGACAGCTAATTTAACGGGATTGTGCGCAAACTCAACATACACAGTAAACGTTGTGGATGCAAATGGTTGTCAATTGACTTTCACCGGAACTGTTTCAGATTCTTCTGCAAATTCAGGAAACACAATCTATGCATTCCCATATACAACAGAAGTTTCTGCAGATGGAGTTTGTGATGGAATTGTTGATTTTCAAACCAACGCAGTTATGCCATATCAAATTATTCTTTCAAATGGTCAATCTACAAATACTGGTGCATTCTCAGGACTTTGCCAAGGTATTTATTCAGCTACAATAATTGATGCAAACGGCGATTCCACTTCAGTAAGTTTCATCATTTCGAATCCTTCAAATACTTTTAATAACAATACCTTCAGTGATTCGCTTTTTGTTGATTCTTTGATGACTATTTTGCAAGAAAATTGCCAATTGAATTACAATGCAATTGATTCAGTATACATTTCAAGCTATAATTTTACTGGAAATATTGTGACTGTTATTTGGGCTATTGCCACTGTTGATTCAATCACTTATATTTATCAAACAGATACTTTGAATGCTGGAAACGGAGTTTATTCGCTGGGATTATCAATATATTGCCCAGGAAAAGTATTGGGGAATTATTTCACTGCTACGGATCAAATTTATTACAATGCTTCAGCAGGAATCAATGAAATTGAAACGATTGAAGCTTTGATTTATCCAAATCCATTCACTGATGTAGTAAACATTCAAATGAAAGAAACCAGTGACTACACAGTAAATTTATTTGATGTTGCTGGCAGAAACATTTTGAGCATAACTGCACAAAATTCAAATGCGATTCAAATGAATTTGAGTGAACTTTCTAAAGGAAAATATACATTATTGATTTCAAGTAAAGAAGGAATCCTAAGCAAGTCAATTGTGAAATAAGAAATAAAAACACACTTTCAAAAAAGCCATTATCTATAGATAGTGGCTTTTTTGTTTGTCCAAAATTGACAATAAACTTAAATTTGGCTCTTAATTTCGCTTGTTTTTAATTTTCAATTCAGCGACTTTAAATGAATTATGTATATTTGAAAAATAAATGATTTAAAATCTAAAACAGATTCATTTTAATCTATTCTTAAAAAACAATTATGAAATTATTACAAGACAAAGTAGTTCTAATCACAGGTGCCTCCAGGGGAATCGGTAAAGCAATAGCTGAAGAATTTGTAAATCAAGGGGCAATTGTTGCTTTTACTTATATTTCATCTGAAGAAAAAGCACTTTCATTAGAAAAAGAATTGACTGCAAATGGCGGAGTTGCGAAAGGATTCAAATCAGATGCTGGAAATTTTGACGCAGCTCAAATTTTAGTTGATTCTGTAGTTGAAACTTTTGGTACTATTGATGTTTTAATTAATAACGCAGGAATTACACGCGATACTTTGCTGATGCGAATGACTGAACAACAATGGGACGATGTAATCAATACCAATTTGAAATCTGCTTTCAATTTGACAAAAGCAGTTCAAAAACCGATGTTGAAAGCCAGAAAAGGTTCAATAATCAACATGTCTTCAGTTGTTGGAGTGAGCGGCAATGCAGGACAATCAAATTACGCTGCATCGAAAGCAGGTTTGATTGGTTTCACAAAGTCCATTGCGCAAGAACTTGGATCAAGAAATATCAGATGTAACGCAATTGCACCGGGATTTATCGAAACTGAAATGACAGCTGCTTTAGATGAAAAAGTTGTACAAGATTGGAGAAATTCAATTCCTTTGAAAAGAGGCGGAACTCCTAAAGACGTTGCAGATGTTACAGTTTTTCTAGCTTCTGATATGTCTTCATACGTTACAGGTCAAACAATTCACGTTTGCGGAGGAATGTTAATGTAATCCGCTTTAAAAGATATTAAAAGGGTATTTAAAAGGTCTGGAAAATAAATTTCAGGCCTTTTCTAATTTATCGGAAAGAAAAATCCAATTCGATATATAACGGGAATTAATGTTCCATTTGCTTTTCTCATAAAATAACTCAATCTAAAAGGACTATTTTCGTTATTAATGATATCATAAAAAACACCTGCGTTTACCCTTACTGCTTTATTGAATTCTTTAGAAAATCCACCACCAAAAAATAAGGTTGGAACCCAAGTTCTTTGATTGCTGATAAAAATATAATTCAATGGACTTTTCAACATTTCAAATTCTGCTCCAGCAAAAAGATAATTACCAAATCTTGCATGAGCCCACAATCCACCGCCATAAATTGTGTATCCAAATTTTTGCCCAATGTTATTTGACCATGTTCTCTGCACCCTAAAAGAAGGACCACAAATAAAATTTTCATTTACTTTGTAACCAAACTTGGCACCAATTCCACCAGTACCACCAAAATTAGAGGCGCCTAAATAGCCATCAAATGCCAATTCCATTGTTAAGGAATTTCTTTAATAGTCTCCTCTATTTCAGTTTCCTCCTCTTGTGCAAAAGACAAAAACACCAATAGAAGGAATAGAATGCTAGCTAACCATTTCATAATTTTAATTTGGAAATAAAGTTAGTGAACTTATTTTGATGTAACCAATTTATGCCAAAATTTGTTTTTTAACTGACGCTAAATGGCAAGCTTGCAATATTTAAAACAAAGTTTAAACTAGAGTGCGCTTTTTCCAATCTTGGTAGTTTATTTTTTCAAAATTTTCGCTCTTTTATCCAACTCAATTGTTGAGATTTCTTTAAAATCTCCAAAAGAATTGAATTAATCAAAAAGAGGAAATCACGCGGTCTTGATTTTTTTAGTGCATGTCATCATACACTTTAATTTCAGCCAGCCAAACGCTATCGTTTATCCATTCCGTAAAACTAGAACATGAGATTTGTGAAGGTTCACCATACATACAATGCCAAGCTTCTCGAAATGCAAAGGCACGTGTATAATAATTTCCATGATGTTGAGAAGACCAATATTGTTCGTCGCCCAGCCAACCAAAAGCAATTGAAATCTCTAGAATGATGTTATCAATGACTTCTACCTTGTCAGCATTATGAAATTTATATTTAACATCTTCACTACTTATACCAAGTTCATTCATCACATAATGTGACATGTACCATCCTGCTACCATATCTGCGTGTACTTCTTGCACAATCGCATTTTTAAATTTTAATTCAGGATGACTATATTGAAAAATATGAGCAAATTCATGAGCCATAATTGATACAATCATATATTTTCCAAGTGATTTTTTTGTTATTGGACCTACAAGTGAGTATTCCTGAATTAATAAATGACTACCCAACTCAATAGTACCATTACAACTCGAACAAGTTTTTTTTGCTATCCCATTTGATCCTGAAGTTATTTTTAAGTCAACCGAAACATTAAAAAACCTTTCCAATTTGATTTTTTCTATGTTAATTAAATTAACCACATCATGATTTCCTGAAGAAGCTAATTTTTTTAAATTATTTATACCTGAATTGTTCAATGTGCATTGAGCATGAAACATAGTGCTAAAAAAACAAAGGAATAGACAAAAAAGTAATTTCATTAAAATTGATCAAAATCAGTAAGGAAGGTTCTAAAAATTCACTTTCATTCCATTTTCTGCTAAACGAATAGAACCCACTTGGATTCGTTCTGAGAAAACGAAAACAATATTAATACTTTATTTCCGAATAGACTATTAATTATTTGATTTTTAAGTAATCACCGAAAAAAGTAGTTCGTTTTATTTGATAATAATTGCCAATAAAAAAGCCATTTAATTTCTTTTATCACATGCGTTTAAAAAATATAAAACCTAATTAAAAACCAATAATTTAGTTCAAACTAAGAAAAAGATGTATTTTTAGTTAATCTTCAGTTTAAACACTTACTAATCAAATAAATAGTATGATTTACTTAAATTGAAATCTTAACACTTTACACTAAAAAATAAATCCACATCTAATCATCTGCTACATAATTGAATTCCATTTAATTACCTTAAGAACGATAGTTTATTTCACATTCATAAAATTTACGAAAAAAACCTTAGTGTCACTAATTATTTAATTTGCTAAAATAATGTCAAATCAATCCATTTTACCGAGAAAATTCTAACTTTAAAAAATCAAATTTAAATTCTCATGACAAAATTCATTTTATTGCTTTTTACCTTTCAAAATTCCATTTTTGTATCAAATATTCTTGCGCAAAATATTGAATTGGATAGCACGATTGCAAACAATTTATCCAAACTTCCACTGAAATGTTTACAAAAAGAATATCCAAATAAGCTCAATCAGCTCTTGAATGATTCTTCAGAGCTTTTGTCCCCTATTCAACTGCATCCGGCTTTTTATGGCTGCTTTGATTGGCACTCTTCCGTTCACGGACATTGGTCATTGGTGTTTTTACTTAATAAATTTCCATCATTGGAAAACAGAAAAGAAATTATTCAAAAATTAGAAGTCAATCTTTCGAAAGCAAATATTCAGTCAGAAATTGATTATTTAAATAAAAAACATGAAAAATCATTCGAACGGACTTACGGCTGGGCTTGGTTATTAAAACTTCAGTTAGAATTAGAAAAATCCGACCAAGAATTCGCACATGAATTAGCGGAAAACCTTCGACCATTGAGCAATTTGATCATAGAAAGATACATTGAATTTTTACCCAGACTTATTTACCCACAAAGAGTTGGAACACATTCAAATACCGCGTTTGGACTTTCACTGGCATACGAATACGCACAGTTTTCACGCAATGACAGCTTGATGAAATGCATTCAAATTCATTCCAAAAGATTCTTCGGCAATGACATCGATTGTCCTTTTTCCTGGGAACCAAGCGGGACCGATTTTTTATCTCCTTGCATGGAAGAATTGAATTTGATGCATCAAATTTTACCAAAAAAAGCATTCATTTCCTGGGCCAAAAAATTCGCTAAACCACTATTTGACAAATCATTCAACTGGGAAACAGCCAAAGTTTCAGACCGAGAAGATGGTCATTTAGTGCATTTAGATGGATTAAACTTCAGTAGAGCTTGGTGCTTTTATTCCCTTGCAAAAGCTTATCCTAAAGAATTTGGTCACTTAAAATCAATCGCTAATTTGCATTTTAACTATTCTATCAAAGCCATAACGGACGGAAATTACGAAGGTGAACATTGGCTTGCTTCATTTGCATTGCATGCTTTAGAAATGAAATAAAGCCCAATTTAAAAATTAGTTGAAGAAATCCCAGGTAAATCCCAAACGGATTAGGTTTGGCGAAATAGGATATCCTATTTGCTGCAAGTTCGTCTGTTTATTCCAGAAATAATCGATGTTTTCAAACTTAAAATAAAATCTAAATTCGTCGATTTGAATTCCTGTGAAGAAATCCAATTCAAACATCGCTTCATGATTTACATTTTGAGCTGGCAAACGATACAAATCAAGTGTAACATCATAATTTAACATTTTATAATTGGCTTGATACCTTAAATCTACACCTAAAATAAAATCTAATTTCTTGGCCTTGAATAGTCTTTTATTGAAAAACAATTTGCTTCGAAGGTCAAACTGCGGTAAAAAACCAAAATTAGCTGCACTAGAATTCAGGATAACTTGTGGTTGCCAATGAAACGTCTTCCATTTTAGATGACTTCTCAGATTTAGAGACAATAAATTAATCGAATTCAAAGTATCATTTCTCCAAACAGAATCAAAATAGAAATAATTGTTTTTCAAGTTTCTAAATCCTAAACCAATAAAAGAATTTGCCCATTTTGACAAATGCGCTTCATAATCAAAAGCTGTTTTTCCTTGCGTTTCGATCGGATTTAGCTTCCAATTATGGTTATTGGCATAATATTGTCGTACGAAAGGTGACGGCAAACTTGATTGCACTGAAAAACTAAAATATTGCTGTATTTTCTCAGTCTTGATGCTTGCAGTCGCTTTTTCAGACCATTCACCAAGAGCACCTGCAAGATTTAAGCTGAAATCATTTTGAAATTGTAATTTTCCCAAATCGAAAGATAAATTTCCTTGCAATTCAATTTCATTTGTATCTCGATTGACTCCTAAATTTTGAAATCTCCAATAACCGTGCTGAATCAGCGCTTCTACCTTAAACTTGGATGTATTCAGATAATAGCCACCAGCGTTGGTAATCCTTGCCAATTGAAATTGATCTCGCGTTTCATTTGAATCTATATTCAACTGGTTGTAAATTCCATAAATCGTATCAACTTCAATTAAAATCCGATTTTGAATACTCCATTTATTCTTGTAAACCAAACCATGTTGCACCAAAGAATCATTATTCAAAGCAAAAAGATGCTGCGAACCAAATTGAAGATTCCTATTAATAGAACGCGCATTTTCCTTATAGACGGGCGTAAAATCTAAGCCATAAAGCGCGATTAGAGTATCCGTTCGGATTCCACCATTGAGCGCTCGATCAGCTTTGATAAAATCGAAATAGATGAGATTTCTGTATCTCTTTCCTTGGTGATCAACTAAAAACTGAAAAGCATCATTCGCAAAGCTATTATTTCGCATAAAACCTTTACCAGCAGTGATTGAGCTCCGATTATAAACAATATTTAAGTGCGTATTTTTTTTGAAAGATTGTTGATATTCGGCATTTAAATACTGTAAACTCCCAGAACCAAAGGAATAAGCAAAACCTAGATGAGGCAATGCTGTAAAAGTACTTTTGAGTTTTTTCGGTAAATGTAGTTGACTTTGAAAAATGGTTGAAACATTTAAATAATTTGAACCTGAATTCCCAAAAGGATTATTTAATGGACCACCTGGATTCAAGGAAAAACTACCTGAATGATACCAATCAACTGAATCTAAAGTATTTCCTCCAGTTCTTGTGCTAATATTCAATGTATCTTGTTTCAAAAAAAGAACGTTTTGTTGCGCAAAGACAACAAAAGGAAGCAAAAAAATGGAATACAAAAAGATTTTTAACACTTGTAAATGTAAAAATTTAATTTGGAAATGAAATAGTATAAAACAAAAAAAGGGGGTCAAAACCCCCTTCATTAATTCAAAAGTGAATTAAATTTTGTTAATAAGAACAGCCAAACCAGACTTAAGGTTTGATGCTTTGTTGCTGTGAATCACATTGCGTTTCGCCAATTTGTCGATCATTGCTGATACAACTGGGAACAATGTTTCCGCTTCACTTTTAACAGTTACAGCTCTCAACTTTCGAACAGCATTACGCATTGTTTTGTGTTGATATTTGTTACGAAGATTTTTCGCTTCGTTTGATCTGATTCTTTTCTTTGCTGACTTATGATTCGCCATGATTGTTTATATTTAAGTTATTTGAACTTATGTTCTTGCAGCCCATAGGAGAATCGGACTCCTGTTTCCAGGATGAAAACCTGGCGTCCTAACCACTAGACGAATGGGCCAAATTACTGTAAAGAACGTTTATTTTCTTTGCAGCCCATAGGAGAATCGGACTCCTGTTTCCAGGATGAAAACCTGGCGTCCTAACCACTAGACGAATGGGCCAAATCAAAAATTTTGTTGATTTTTGGAGTGCAAATATATATCTTATTTCTGATATAGCAAATATTGAAAGGGATTTTTTTTAAAAAAACTCGTTTTCCTCCTTTTCAAATTTAAATCCCAAACGTTTACCAGTTTGCATCGATAAGTTTGAACTTATGGCTTTGATTTGACGGACATTAATTTGTGATACAATTTCAAAAGGCGGTGTTAACAAATCGAAATCAACAGCATAAGCAAATGACGTTAAAATGACTTGTCTTAAATTTTCGTCTGAAATTAAATTTTCTGTCAGTTCATGAAAAGCGCTACCAAGTGCTCCTTTCCCCTCAATAAAAAAATGTCCCTCACAATTGATAAAAATTCTTCCTATCAAATAACCAGGATCTTCCATCCTACCTTGAATGAAAGATTGAGCTAGGAAATTGTAGATGTAAATAATACCAAAATAACCATTTTCTGGATTTTTCTTTAGATAATCAAGTTGCCAAAAAGGGTGTGAATCTGGGAGTAAAAAGACGTTTGTATGCATATGAAAAAGCAATAAATCACTTCCCACAAATACCTGTGATTCGCACTCACCTTTATCAATGTATTGCATGCGAATTCGATCATCTTTAATCTCAGATTTGAGTGAATGAACCTCGTCACTTAAAATTCTTTTCAAGTCCCCAAAAACCTTCTGTGTATCTTCATATACGTCTTGTTTTAGAGCCGATTTAACTGATAATAATTCTAAAATCGTTTTTCTTTCAATTTCCTGCATTGTTTCTAGTTTGTGATAAAAGTAAAAATTAATGTCTAAATAAACACCCCAATTTTTAAATACTTACCCTAATTTTGCAAAGACTTAATAAGCTTTCGCAAGCACAACCCTGTGTTTTGATGGTTTACCTGTCACCATGCATTTTCCATCTTCTTCAACAGCATCTAGCGGAATGCAACGAATTGTCGCTTGCGTTTCGGTTTTAATCAACGCTTCCGTTTCGGCTGTTCCATCCCAATGCACCAAATAAAATCCGCCTTCTTTTTCAAGTTTCTCTTTGAAAATATCATAAGAATCAACTTTTTGAATATTATCAGCCCTGAATTGATTAGCACGATTGAAAAGATTTTCTTGGATATCAATCATCAATTGTCCAATGATTATTTCAATTCCTTCAAAATCAACAGTTGACTTCTCTTTTGTATCTCTTCTAACAATTTCTGCTTTACCTTCAGCCAAATCTCTTGGTCCAAGTGCTACTCTAACAGGAACACCTTTCGTTTCATATTCAGCAAATTTCCACCCCGGGCGGCGATTGTCATCATCGTCGAATTTGACAGAAATGCCCATTGATTTCAACTTTTGAACCAATTCTTTTGCTTTGATAGAAACTTGTTCTAATTCTTCAGCAGATTTATAAATCGGAACGATAACCACTTGAATTGGCGCTAATTTTGGAGGCAAAACCAATCCTTCATCATCAGAATGTGTCATTATCAATGCGCCCATCAAACGGGTAGAAACGCCCCAAGAAGTGGCCCAAACATGTTCTAATTTTCCATCTTTATCAGCAAATTTAACGTCAAAAGCTTTCGCGAAATTTTGACCTAAAAAGTGTGATGTTCCTGCTTGCAATGCTTTTCCATCTTGCATCATTGCTTCAATACAGTAAGTATCATCTGCACCAGCAAATCTTTCACTTTCTGTTTTTTTACCCCGAATTACTGGCATTGACATCCATTTTTCAGAAAACTCAGTATAAACATCCAACATCTGTTCAGCTTCAGCAATTGCCTCATCTTTAGTAGCATGTGCGGTATGGCCTTCTTGCCACAAAAACTCAGATGTTCTCAAAAACAAACGGGTTCTCATTTCCCAACGCACCACATTTGCCCATTGATTAATCAATAAGGGTAAATCTCTGTAAGACTGAATCCAACCTTTGTAAGTGTTCCAAATTATCGCTTCACTTGTGGGACGAACAATTAATTCCTCTTCCAATTTAGCATCTGGATCTACAATCAACTTTGTTTTATCTGCAGGATCAGTTTTGAGTCTATAATGAGTAACAACTGCGCATTCTTTGGCAAAACCTTCCGCATTTTTTTCTTCAGCTTCGAACAAACTTTTCGGAATAAACAAGGGAAAATATGCATTTTGATGTCCAGTTTCTTTGAACATAATGTCCAATTGTGCTTGAATTTTCTCCCAAATTGCAAATCCATAAGGCTTGATAACCATGCATCCTCTAACTCCTGAATTTTCAGCCAAGCCAGCGCGATTCACCAAATCATTGTACCATTTTGAATAATCTTCCGCTCTTGTTGTGTTCTTTGCCATTACTATTATTGATTTTTTGTTTAAAAACCTTAAAATAAGGTTATTTTTTTGTGCAAATGTAGAAATAAAGATTATCTTTATAATGAAGTTTTAAATGTACACATCATGAAAAATTTAATTTCAATATCAATTTTTGCATTATCATCGCTCTTGTTAAATTCTTGTGTTAGTATTTCTAATACGCCGGATGATGATGTTTATACTGTGAAAAGTTCTCAAATTCCAGTAGGAGAATCTTTGGATGATGAAACAAACTACGGTGCCTACAAATATAAAAAAGATAGAAATAACAACAATGTAAGTTATTCTGCAGGCGGAGGAATGAATAATTTCGACCCATTTTTTATGGGAGGACTAGGTTACAGACCTAATCATTTTGGATACAATCCATACCAAATGTACGCTTACCCTTACTATAATGACGGAAGCTGGGCATACATACCCGGTTACGGATGGAGTTACGTTGCGAATCCTTATTTTGGAAATGCATTTTATGGCGGATATGGAAACTATTACAACAACTTCAACCATGGTTACTATTCTGGATTCAATAACGGTAATGGGTGGAATAATAATGGGTGGAACAACGGTAACAATTGGAACAACAATAACAGCAATGGAAGTGGATCAGTGAGTTCAAACATCAATCATCACAGCGGACCAAGAGGAAGCAGTGGCGGTGGCGGTGTCGTTACGAGGTCAAATATTCCTGGTACATTAAAAAATACCAATTCGACCTTTTCAAGCTCACACTCTTCAGGTGCTGGAGCAATTGTTAAACCAGTTGGCAAAGAATCAGTGATGTCAAGAAATAATCCTGGCAAACAATCAGAAATAACAAGCAGAGCCAATGAAAACACTGATTTTTCTCGACCTGGTAGAATTCAAGGTGGAATATCAAGTAATTCAAGAGGCGGTTCATCTGCTACAAATTCAAGAAATTCAAGTATTTTTAATGGATTAGAAAACAATTCAGGAAACTCTTCCACAAGAGGATCTTCTGGATCTGTTGGATCTTCCTCATCTCCAGGCAGAAATGGCGGTGGCTCTATTGGATCTTCTTCTACAAGGACTGGTGGAAGTTCCACCGGAGGCAATAACAGCGGAGGAGGATCAACTTCTCGTCCAGCTTCTGGAGCATCTAGCGGAGGAAGAAAATAAATCTATTTTAAATTAATTCTAATTGACTTCAATTTCGCATGCTTAAGTATTTCTTAACTTTGATTTTGCTTTTTTCATTTTCACACATTTTTAGTCAAAATGTGGTTGATTTAGTAAGATATTCAAACGTACAATTACAAGGAAGCGCGCGTTTTGAATCAATGGCGGGTTCTTTTGGAGCTTTGGGAGCTGACATCAGTTCATCTTTAATAAATCCTGCTGGCTATGGGAGATTTTCTTCCAATCAATTTAACATGGGCTTAAATTTTAATCACATTGGAAATAGTAATTATTTTGAGGGAACAACAACAGAATCATCCAAGAATCCTGTTAGACCATCAAATATTGGAGTTGTAATTGTAAATGATGTTTCTGCCAAAAACAAAGGTTTTCTCTACAATCAAATTGGATTCAGTTACAATAGGATAGATAATTTTACAGACAATCTAAATTACAAAGGAAAATTATACAATTCTCTCCTTGATATTTTTGCAACTGACGGCTACGGTTTATCTCCAGAACAATTTTCACCTTTCACAACCGCGTTGGCTTGGGAAACTTATGCGATAGATCCCGGAATGAATGGAAATTATCTTCCTAGATTAACTGCCAATGATACAATGACACACAATCGAACAATAAATACAAAAGGTGGGATTTCTGAATATACTTTTTCATTCAGCACAAACTATATAAATAGATTGTATTTGGGAGTCAATTGGGGAATTAGGACAATTCGGTATACTGAAGAATACGTGCATAGAGAAAAGCTAGAAAATGCATCACTTTCGCTGGATTCATTTAATTATCAATATAATTTAAGCACAAAAGGAAGCGGAAACAATCTGAAAGTTGGAGTGATTTATCTTCCGTTTGATGCCATGAGACTTGGCTTAAGTATCCATACACCAACATTTTACAATTTAGCTGACGAATGGTCTGCGGATATGACTACCTACCAAAATGATACAATTTATGCACTTCCAACTGGCACAAAACCAACTGCAAATTACAAATATAGACTTCGCACACCGACCAAATTGATTAGTTCTTTAGGCTATGTTTTCGGGACAAGAGGTTGCGTCAATGTAGATGTAGAATACTTAAATTATAAATGGGCGCGCTTAAAATCTACGAAAGATGTCAATTTTGCTCCTGAGGCGAATGATTACAAATATCAAAACGATGAAGCAAACCAATTGCTAAGATCTGTGTTCAACATCAGAGTTGGAGGAGAAATCGTATTTCAATCTCAATATTTTATACGCGGTGGTTATGCTTTTTATCCTCAACCATACGCAAAAGACGCCTCAAATGGAACTTCAGGGAGCACAATATACAGTGTGGGTGCAGGAATAAAATTAAAAAGAAGCACTTTTGATATTGCTTATAAATACCAAACTAAAAAATACAATTACTATGCTTTTACTGAAAGCAGAGCTCAGATTTCATCCATTATCCAAGGACTTGTGATCTGTTACAATCTTACTTTTTAAGCATTTTTTTATTGATTCTGAAAAAGAAGTTTTATTGATTTTACTATCGATCCAAGCTTCAATATTGAAAAACTCCAATACAACTCGCTCTTGGTGATCTTGCATTAATGAATTGACTTCAATACTCATTGCAGAAAAAATATCAAGTGTCGCTTTTGAATTTGAAACTTTTGATAATTTTCTGATATATTTGATTAAAACATCTTCAATTTTGTAATCTCGCTCATATTTAGATAAATATCTATTGGTTGATTTGATTACATATTCCAAGAAATCATAGTTCTCAAGTTCGTAATGCAAAACCAAATTCAGTAATCGACTGAAACTATATATATCTTGTCTTAAATTTTGCTCATTGTCATTCAATACATCATTTAGATAGGAAAGTGCTTTTTTGTAATCTCCTATTCCAAAATAGCTGTAAGCTTTATTGTAAGATAAAATCAACTCTTGTTCTTTGCTTATTTTATCTGAAAATGCTAATTTACCTTGATCTATTTCGGGAATTAAATCAACTGATTGCTGCATTTCTCCCATATAATGCAATAAATTCAACTCCTGATTGTAGCAATTTGCAAAAATTCTAACGGTAATATCCACAGAATTAAAGCCTTTCTTTCCGAGCAATTCACGCAAATCTTGAATGGATTTTTGGGCATTTTTAAAATCGTAATTGTCAATATAGCACCTTAATAAATGAAAAAGTGTCATCACATATCTTTGTGGTGAATCTTCCATTATTTTGGGATTATTTTCTAGAATTTGTCTCGTTCTATTGAAAAACTGAAAACTGTCTTCATAATTTCTTGTTGTTGCGGCACATAATCCTTTGATGTAATAACACATGGAGGTTGCTCTGGTAGATATGGCAGTATTTTTCCCTTTAATCAAATGATAATCGGCGATTGAATCAACCACTTTGCGTTCTTGCTCATTTCTAGTGAATCCGCCGCTTCTGAAGATTAAATTGATTTTTGAATAAACTACTTGATATTCAGCTAAATTTCGAAGTTTGGCAATCACCATTTCCTCCTCCTCTACTAATTCATCTAGATTTGTTGAAAATTCTCCTTCCTCGTAAGCTTCTTCAAGTAATTTTTTTTGCCAAGAAATTAATTCATACCAATAATAAAACTTTTCATGATTTGCGGCTATTTCTTTTGCGCGACTTACAAATTTCTCGCATTCTTTATAAAGCGCTTTATTGAATAATATTTCAACATTCTTAATTTCCTGCTTCAGTAAACTACTAATTGATTGTTCACTGTAAAAAGATCGTAGACTTTTTAGTATCAGTTTATAAAGATGGTTTTTTTCAGACGGCAGGTGTTTGATAAAAGTCTCATTTTTAAACTCAATTTTTAGCGTCTCTTCATTGTAAACTTGTTGTTTTTCAATAGCATCAAAAATTTTTAAATAATTTTTATCGCCAGATTGCAAGGAAGAATTCAACTTGAAAAATCGCTTTTCTGACTTACTTAAGGATTTGACAAGTTTAAATAATTCTGTTGATGGCTTCATAATTTAGACAAATATGCAGATTTCAAAAGTCTCTTATCAGGTTCAAAAAACACTGTTATTGAGTCAACAAATATACAAATTTCTTGGAATCCTAAATACTAAGTTTACAATACAAAAATCAAATTTGCCTAAAATGACGAAGAGTCTCCGCAAGAAGACTCTTCAAACAAACAACAACAAACTAAAAACCTCTCTACTTTCGCAGTACATCGAGATCGAATCGATTTATTTGAGGGCAATTTTTTCACCTCTGGGCAAAAGCTCATCTGGTGAGGAAATATTATTTTTGTCCATCAAAGATTCAAGTTTAATTCCTTCTATTTGAGAAATCATCCTTAAGGTCAATGGATTATTGATAGAAAACGTTTCAGCTGACTTAGATTTTCTTCTTTTAGGTTGCAAATAAATGATATCTCCCTCATCAAGAACATCTTTCTTTACACCTAAATCATTGTATTTGTATAATTGCCAAAGTCCAACAGAAAATTCTTTTGAAATTCTGTAAAAAGTATCACCTTTCTTTGCTACGATGTATTTAATTTTGTTTTTGTGCAATGCAACAGTGTGTTGTCCTTCAACAACCTTTACATTTGAATTTGCTAATAAAGCAGTTGGAATGGCTGTTTCGCTCCCAATTTCATCAAATTGATCTAATTTCAATCTTTCAATCAAATCAATTAATAATTGAGGATATTTAGGATTTGTTGCATATCCCGCATCTTTCAATCCTTGCGCCCAACCTTTGTAATCATTGGATTTTAAGGAAAAAAGACTCGCATATCTAGCTCTTTCAGTTAAAAACTTACTGTGATCTTCGAAGGATTCATTTGCCGTCGAATAACTTCTAAAACACTCGCCTTTTTGATCGTCGTCAATGTAAATTTTTTCTCCTGTCCAATTGTGACATTTTATCCCAAAATGATTATTTGCTTGTTGTGCGAGCATCGAATTTCCATTGCCGCTCTCAAGAATACCTTGCGCCATCGTAATACTTGCAGGAATTTTGTATTGAATCATTTGGCCAATAGCGACACTTTTCCAAGTTGAAACATATTCATCCTGCGTGTATTTTTTCTCCACATTGGCGAAAAGAACACCAACGAAGAAAAGACCAATAAAAAATGAAAAATATTTCATGACTGCAATGTTATTAACACCATTACGGCAGTTATTAACAATTGTTACGCTAGCATGCTTAGAAATTTAATTTTATTAAACTAAATTATTGATCTTCATGTAAATAACAGTTTCCGCTCGCATTTAATGTTTTGTTTTTACAGCGGTTGCCTGCTTTCGTTGTTCCCTTGCATTGCACTGAAACCTTTAATCTTTCCTCGGACTGCCCATTTTTCTTAACCGAAGATTTTTTGGATGTTTTTGAGCTAGTACTGGTGGTTGCTTTCCACGTCCAGCAGGAAACACAAATTGTTTTTTCTAGCGAATTTTCTATTTTATCTTCTAATTTAGGGAAAAAATTTATTCCTGTGAGTTTCTCAACGCTATCAATTGAAACAGCAAATTGGGACAAATTTTCTTGCGAAGATTCATTAGGTAAAACAAATGCAATCGCTTTCAAATTTGGTTCTTCATAATCTAAAATTACTTTGTAATATTTTTCAGGAATAGAAACTTTATTGGCTCCGATTGTGTTCAGTTTTTTCTTTAAAATCGGTCCTGTAACAACATAAACTGACTCATTTTCTACCGCCCAATCTCTGACCAAATCTTCTAATCTTTTCCAAACTCCTCGGTTGAAACCTGGCAATTGTGGACTCATATTGCTGTAATAAAACGATTCAATCATTGATTTTTCAGACCATGCCATATCACCAGCTGGTGCTAAGTGTCCACGATCGTAACCAGATTTTGCATAATCTTCTGCTGCGGCAGTTCCTGTAGAAACTTTTGGATCTACTATAAATTTATTCGTTCGCTCATATTTTCTCTCGGTTTCCAATTTCGTCAATTCATAAGCGACCCAATAAGCTTGCTCGTGCTTTTCGCAATATTCCAAACTGTAGGCAGCATGACGTATCACAATTGAATTTGAATCCCGAAATGGGATTTCTAAGTTCGCTATTTTACTTTTCTCTTGCGAAAAAACGAAAATACTACTACAGGAAAATAGAAAACTGAAAATATTTTTCATGAATCTTAATTTAGACCTAAGACGTTAGATTTTAGACATTAGAATTTAGTATTCGAAAAAACCAACAAAAAAAGCCCGATAAATCGGGCTTTATGTATATACAAATTGAATTAAGCTTTTTTATTATCTACTTCAACAGCAGCTAATTCGTCAGATTTATAAGCTCCAGAATCTAATTTATCTTTCAATTTTTTGAAAGTTTCAATCGTGTAACTCACATCTTCCAAAGTGTGCGAAGCTGTTGGGATGATTCTCAACATGATTACATCTTTAGGCACAACTGGATAAATCACGATGGAGCAGAAAATATTATAATTTTCACGCAAATCAAAAGTCAAATTTGTCGCTTCAGCCAAAGAACCTTTCATGAAAACTGGAGTGACGGGAGAATTAGTAGCCCCAATATCAAAACCAGCATCTTTAAATCCTGTTTGAAGTGCATTTGTAACCTCCCACAATTTGTTTTTTAACTCTGGTTTCGTTTTCAAAAGCTCTAAACGTTTGCGTGCACCAATAGTGATTGTAATTGGCAACGCTTTGGCAAACATTTGAGATCTCATATTGTATCTCAAATATTCTATGATACTTTCTTCAGCACAAATAAATCCACCGATGGAAGACATTGATTTAGCAAATGTTCCAAACAAAACATCAATTTCATCTTGAACACCTTGGTATTCACCAGCACCTTGACCAGTTTCTCCTAAAGTGCCAAATCCATGTGCATCGTCAACAAAAAGACGAAAATTATATTTACCTGATTTTCTGAATTCAACGATTTCTTTGATTTTTCCTTGGTCACCTGCCATACCAAAAACTCCTTCAGTAATGACCATGATTCCGCCACCAGTTTTTTCTGCTAAAGCAGTTGCGTTTTTCATTTGTTTGTCAAAACTCGCCATGTCATTGTGCTGAAAAACAAAACGTTTCCCCGCATGCAAACGCATTCCATCCATGATACATGCATGAGATTCGCTGTCGTAAACAATGATATCATTTCTATCAACCAAAGCATCGATTGAAGAAACACAACCTTGGTAACCGAAATTCAAAAGAATACAATCTTCCTTTCCCATGAATTCTGCTAATTCATTTTCTAGTTTTTCATGTTCACTCGTTTGCCCAGTCATCATTCTTGCACCCATTGGATAGGCCAATCCGTATTGCTCAGCAGCTTTTGCATCAGCTTCACGAACTTCTGGATGATTTGCTAAACCTAAATAATTATTCAAAGACCAAACCAAGCATTCTTTTCCTCTGAAAATCATTTTGTTACCCAATTCACCTTCTAATTTTGGGAAAGTAAAATAGCCGTGAACTCCTTTCGAGTATTGTCCAATTGGACCTCTGTTTTTTCTGATTTTATCAAAAATGTCTTGTGCCATAATTCTTCGTTTTTATAATAACAAATCGTATAATTTCACCGATTTATACTGCAAATTTAGGGAAATTTAATGGATTTTAAAAATCAAGTTTTGGCATTTTATCAACACCTTAATATTGAAATAATATTAAAAACACGATTGATAGGCAATTATTTAATATAAGAATCTAATAAATAAATCATTGAACTGACTGCCGCACAACCTAATTCTAGTTCTCTTTTATTCACCGATTCAAAAACATCACTTTCTGTATGGTGGAAATCAAAATATCTTTGTGAATCAGGTACAAATCCAAAAAGTGGAATTCCTTCAAATGAATTTTTAAGTGGATTGATGTCAACACCGCCATATCCTTTTTCAAAAACATGTAATTCATAGGGCTCAAAAACACCCTGAAAAGACTGTAAAAGCGCAACTTGCTCTTTGTTTCCATCGCAGCTAAATCCGCGCGGAGCAAATCCACCACGGTCACTTTCTAATGCTGCAATTTGTTTTTCTCCTTTTTCTTTCGACCAAGTTGCATAAGTCAAACCGCCTTTATTGCCATTTTCTTCGTTCATAAAAAGCACCACACGCAAAGTATGTTTTGGTTTAAAATTCAACGCTTTCAAAATCCTTAAAGCCTCAATGCTGTGAATGATTCCAGCGCCATCATCATGCGCTCCTTCGCCCGCATCCCAAGAGTCTAAATGTCCACCAAACGTAATGATTTCATTTGGAAATTCTGTTCCCGTTATTTCACCAATCACATTGTAACTTTTGACGTCTGGCAACGATTTACAATCCAATTCAAAAATGAATTCAAGTTTTTGATTTTTAGACAAATCAACTAGTAAATCCGCTTGTTGCGTGGCTATTGCTGCCGCAGGAATTTTATTAATTTTTTCATCGTAGTGCATTGAACCTGTGTGCGGATGCAAATCTTGCGAGGAACCTAGAGAACGAACAATAACGCCAACCGCACCTAATTTCGCAGCTTCAACCGCTCCATCGCCTCTGATAGGATAGCAGGCACCATAAGCGCGAAAAGTATTGACTATTTTTTCATCAAAAGGTTGATTTAGTAATACAATTTTTCCCTTCACTTCTGATTCTTTGGCTTTCTTCAAATCTTCTAAAGAATTAAAAATGACCAATTCCGCTCTCAAAGTTCCATTTGTACCAATTGAACCACCCAAAGCCAAAATTTTAAGCGAAATTAATTTTCCTTCCTTGGTTTTGACCCAGGCGCTCTCTTTCGTACCACGTTCCCAATGAGGAACTTGAATTTCCTGCAAATAAACTTTATCGAAATTGTAAGATTGCAATTTGATTCTCCCCCATTCAACTGCCATTTCAGCTTCAGAAGACCCTGACAACCTGGCGCCAACATCTTTACATAAACTTCTTAAATTTTCATAAGATTGACCAAATGACAAAGCTTGATCATAAATTTTTCTAATAAAAATAGAATCGTTTTTTTGCGCAAATATCTGCGAAGATGTTACTAAAAGAACAATAAGAAGTTTAATCTTTGCCATGCAACTGCTATTAGATGATTAATTTAATTATTTTTCGTGCTTTCTCATTTTCATGAAAGGAATTTCGATAAAACGATAGAAAACAAACGAAAGTCCTATGACATAAGCCCAATAAACCGCGTATTCAATATACCAAGTTTCGCTAGGAATGTATTTCTCATTTAATAACCCGTGCATTCCAAATTTGATTAGAATATGAATCACCAAACTCAAATTTACCAAGTACATCGAATAGGAAATCAAACTGATAAACGTAATGAATTTAAAGATTTTAAACCTCATCGATTTTAAATTTGCTAAGAACGGCAACATCACCATTACACAAATTGAATTGATGGAAGGCGACCAAATAATGTACTCTTTTTGGTAATGCATTTTCAAGTAATAAAGTACATATAATGACACCAAAACCAAGAAAATACTGTTGCATCTTTGCCAAATTTTAGGATAATAAAATGCGACAAATGCAGCTAAAACGCCATAAACAATTGAATCAATCCGTGTTGTCACCAACATCAAATATGGTTTGCCGTCTTTCAAAGTATTGAATACACTTTGGATGGAAGCTTGATTGAAAAAGTAGTATCTATAAACCAAAACGCCAATAATCACAATAGAAATGACCCAAATAAACATGGTTCTCACTTTCGTTTTGAACAAAACCAATCCGGCAAAAAGCATCAATGGGATGAAAAAATAAAACCACTCTTCGATACATAAACTCCACGACTCACCAAAGAAATGTTCAGGTCGATTATTGAAATTTTGGAGAAAGAAAAAGTATCTCCCGAAATATTCCGGAAACGTTTTTGGATTCACAAACCAAGCAAACGCGAGTAAAATCAAGAGAATCACCAAATACATTGGCAAGGTTCGCAGCCAACGGCGGTTCCAAAAATTCACTAATAAAGCGATGGAAGGAGGATTTCTTTCGAGCATTTTGATCAAAATTCCACCGATTAAGAAACCACTCAGCACAAAGAAAATCGCCACTCCATCAAGCAAAATTGCATTGACATACTTTCTAAATTTCCCATCGACAGGAATATCAATCGTTTGACCAGCTTTTAAGGTTTTACTTACACGCACAGGTTTTTCCTTGGAAACCTTATTTGTATCGGCTTTTGGATCGAAGTTTAACTTTTCGTTTGAAGTAGAAATTAGGTTTTTATCAACGTAATATTGGTAAGAAATGGTTGTCAAATTTTCTCCCTCTTTGACAACATGCTTTTTGATATCCTTGGGAACTAAAATCATGCTATGACCAACCACAACAAAAATGATGGCAAAAAATCGAAGTAAATCGAGTCCAAAAACTCTTGATGTCCCGGCGTTTAAGCTAAATAATTTCATCCTTAAAATAAAAAAAATCCCTCTCCAAACGGAAAGGGATGCGAAGTTACATATTTTTATCAAAAACTTAAGTTACATTTTTACTTTACACCTCTTCCGCTTCAGTTATTGGTTTTCTGAATACAATTTTAGTGTCAAAAATATCCATTACGACAGTTTTTGAGGTATCTATAGTACCTAAGAGTAAGGCTTTAGACAATTCATTTAAGACTTGTTTTTGAATCACTCTCTTCACGGGTCTTGCGCCAAATTGAGGATCATAACCTGCTTCGGCAATCCAATCAAAAGCTTCAGCGGTGACATGCAATTGAATGTCTTTTTCTTTCAATAAATTAGCCAATTGATCGAGTTGAATTTGGACAATTTCTTTCAAATTATTCTTTGTAAGCGGCGTAAACATAATTGTTTCATCAATTCGATTCAAAAATTCTGGTCTGATTGTTTGTTTCAATAATTCCATCACCAACATTTTTGCTTTTTGCGTCGCTCTGTCTTCTTCACCAGGTTTGATTCCGTCAAAAGTTTCTTGAATTAAGTGCGAACCTAAATTAGAAGTCATGATAATAATCGTGTTCTTGAAATTCACCGTTCGCCCTTTGTTATCAGTTAATCGACCATCGTCTAAAACTTGCAACAAAATATTGAATACATCTGGATGTGCTTTTTCGATTTCGTCAAGTAAAATAATTGAATAAGGTCTTCTTCGAACTGCTTCAGTCAATTGACCGCCTTCATCATAACCAACATATCCCGGAGGCGCGCCAACCAATCTGCTGACAGAATGCTTCTCTTGATATTCACTCATGTCGATTCTAGTCATTGCATTTTCATCGTTGAACAGATATTCAGCCAACGCTTTGGCCAATTCTGTTTTTCCAACACCAGTTGTACCGAGAAAAATGAAAGAACCAATTGGTTTTTTTGCATCTTGTAAACCTGCTCTGCTTCTGCGTACCGCATCTGAAATCGCTCCAATTGCTTCCTCCTGTCCTACCACTCTTTTTCCTAATTCATCTTCCAATTTCAATAATTTAGAAACTTCAGATTCAATCATTTTAGAAATTGGGATACCCGTCCATTTTGAAACAACATCCGCAATTTCAGCAACATCGACTTCTTCTTTTATCATCTTGGAAGTAGCTTGCATGCCAGAAAGTTTTCCTTTGGCTTCTTCTAATTTGGCTTCTGAATCTTTGATTCTACCGTAGCGAATTTCAGCAACTTTACCATAATTACCCATTCTTTCGGCGTTATCGGCTTCGATCTTGAAATTTTCGATGTCTTCTTTCACTTTTTGGATTCCATCTACAACATCTCGTTCTGCTTGCCATTTGGCCTTAAAAGCGTCTCTTTGTTCAATCAAATTCGCTAATTCTTTGCCAATTCCCTCAAGCTTCTTAGTATCGTGCTCGCGCATGATGGCCGCTTTTTCAATCTCCAACTGCAGAATTTTTCTTTCCAATTCATCCAATTCTTCAGGTTTTGAATTGATTTCCATGCGTAATTTTGAAGCAGCTTCATCAATTAAATCAATCGCTTTATCTGGCAAATGTCGCTCAGTAATATATCGTTGAGAGAATTCAACTGCTGCAATTATGGCTGCATCTTTGATAATAACTTTATGGTGATTTTCGTATTTTTCTTTGATTCCACGCAAAATTGAAATAGCATCTTCCGTGCTTGGCTCGTCCACCAAAACAGTTTGAAAACGGCGCACAAGTGCTTTGTCTTTTTCAAAATACTTTTGATATTCATTCAACGTTGTGGCGCCAACTGCTCTCAATTCTCCTCTTGCCAAAGCTGGTTTTAAAATATTTGCTGCATCCATTGCGCCATCTCCTCCTCCAGCGCCAACGAGCGTGTGAATTTCGTCAATAAATAAAATTATTTCACCTTCCGCTTGCGTCACTTCTTTGATTACCGACTTCAATCGCTCCTCAAATTCACCTTTATATTTAGCACCGGCAACCAATGATCCCATATCCAGAGAATAAACGATTTTCGTCTTTAAATTTTCTGGAACATCACCAGTAATAATTCTATGCGCCAAACCTTCAGCGATGGCCGTTTTACCAACTCCTGGTTCACCTATTAATATCGGATTATTTTTTGTCCTTCTTGTCAAGATTTGAAGCACACGGCGAATTTCGTCATCTCGACCAATTACAGGATCTAACTTCCCGGCCTTAGCAAGCTCATTTAAATTCTTAGCGTATTTTTCCAACGATTGATAAGTTCCTTCTTGGCTATTTGAAGTTACATTTTGTCCGTTTCTTAAATCCATGATGGCTATTTTTAGTTTTGATTTGGTTATTTGTTGGTCTTTTAGGAATTTCCCAATGGCATCAGTGCTCTCCAATAAAGTGTAAAACATGATTTCAATGGAAACAAATTCATCATTGAAGGTTTTCATTTCGACCAAAGCTTGATTCAAAATCCTTTCAAGCGGCATTGAAATATGCAATTGTCCACCAGTAACTTTAGAATAACTTTGAACGATTTTATCAACCACCAACTCCAAGCTTTTAGAATTGATTCCTAACTTTTGAAGCAAATATGGCATTACATCTTGATCGACCAAGAAAATTCCTTTGAGTAAATGTCCAGTTTCGATTGCGCCATTCCCATTTGATTCAGCCAGATTTTGAGCCTGTTGAATCGCTTCTTGAGATTTGATAGTAAATTTGTTAAAATCCATTTTTAGAATTTTGATTTACTACAT
The DNA here is from genome assembly GCA_945897805.1 of Chryseobacterium gleum. Lineage (GTDB taxonomy): Bacteria > Bacteroidota > Bacteroidia > Flavobacteriales_D > Crocinitomicaceae > JAQVCM01. Next base: position 151,977 of record CAMDFX010000003.1, on the reverse strand, counting down.
TTCGTCAAATCCTGAACCAAATCATTTTTTTTCGAAGAATCGGAAATTATGTCAGCAGACACTCATTTTAAAAAACAAAAAGTCAGTTACTTAAAATGTATAAACATATTGAATCGAAGTTGTTCTTGGTGCTTCAATTTTTAGTGGTCTTAGCGAATAATCTATATTAAAAATATTGTTACAAATGAAAGATACTTTTTGCTTTTCATTGATTTTGTAACTGATTCTAGCATCAAAAATATGGTAACCATTGTGATTTCTCCAATAGTTTGTCGCTTTAATCGGCAACAAATATGGACTTGTATTGCTTGTTAATACTTCTATATCATTGAAAGCACGGTCGATATTTTGCATTTTGCTGTAATATCTATAGCTGAAACCAACGCCGAATTTAAAAATCCTAAACTCAACATCTGCTTTGGCCATGTGTTTAAATCTGTATTTCAATACATTCCCTGTGGTATCAATGCTGCTTGTTTTGTAACTCAAATCTTGACCAACGCCATTCAAGGATTTGTCTCTTGCATAAATTTTGTCTGGAGTCAATGAAACTGGATCAATGTAAGTGTAACCAAGCAACATCGTAACTCCAAACTTTTTATTGGCTTCAGCAGATGCACCAGCCACAGAAAAATCAATTCCACGGACCCTTGAATCGCCGGTATTTAAAAATTTAAATCCAATCAAAGCGATATCTGGTTCCCAAGCACCAAAAAGATATTCTATGGTGTTTTCATATTTTTGGTAAAATGCAGCAATATCAATATAGCCCAAAAACCTACTGATTTTAAATCCTTGTTTTAAACCAATTTCAAAACTATTACTTTTTTCAGGCTTCAAATCTGGATTTGGGAAAACACCAAATAAACTTGCTTTTGTTGCGATGTATCTTTCTGTAATGGTTGGATATCTAAATCCTTGCCCTGAAGAAACCCTGACGAATGTTCCCTTAGTAACTTGCAGATTTGCGCCAACCCTTACAATTGGAGCCATCACACTTTCTTGGTTATTCATTTTAAAGAACTCGTAACGAACGCCACCTGTCACATTTAATATTCTCCAAAACTTTTTATCTAATTGCACATATCCTGCAATATTCACATTTCGATTATTTGGCTGTCCGCTAGATGCATAAAGCGCAGAATAAGAAGTTGAAACATTGCTTGCTATTCCACCTGTAAAGTTCAAGTCCAAAGATTTAAAATCTCTTTGCATTTGATATTCACCGTAAAACATCGTTCCACGATTGGACTGATTATTTGAAATTTGATTATCAGAATGAAAAATTCTAGTGACAAGGCTGTGAGAAATTCCGTTTGCAGTCGAATATTTAACAAAAGGATCGATATTGAAAAGCGTTTGTTTTTGCATAAAAACAGCTCCTGGATAACCTCTATATAGCCCCAAAGAATCGTCGAGCCAAGCAAAAACCATATTTGTTTTGTTATACATGGCATTTCCATTTACGCCATAACTCAATCTTTTGATTTTCTTAGATCGGTATCGAAGATTGAAATTCATTCGTCCACGCACACGCAACATGTCTTTGTTTGTGTAAGTTGGAATCGAATCAGTTATTTTCAAAGCATTTTGCAATTCTTGAGGCATATATGGAGCTGGAGGTGGCGGACCAATATAACCTTGATCGACATTGAAGTTTCCACCTACTACAAAATCCAAATTTTTCTTGATAATTCTGGTATGCAAGAAATTCAAATTTGTGAAACCAGGAATTGAATTCCCATACCAATTTTCAGCACTTTCACTTGGTGCACTGTAATTTCCTACTGAATAATTAAATACCGTTTTGGGTTTACTTCTTGGGTAAGCGCTCCTTACGTGAATAACACCATTCAAGGCAGAAGAACCATATAAAACTGAAGACGCGCCCTTTATAACTTCCACTTGCTCAATGTTTTCAACTGGAATATAGCTCCACTCTGGTCGTCCTGCATCACCACTCAGAAGTGGGATTCCGTCCACTACAATGGCCACGCGACTTCCGACACCAAAGGTAAAACCACTTCCACCTCTAATTTGAGGGTCGTTGTCGATAATTGATAATCCTGGAACTTGTTCTAAAGCAGTTTCAATACTTGTCGTATTTCTATTTGCAATCATTGCAGGTTTTAGAATTTCCATTGAAACCACTTGCTCTTCCAATTTTTGTTCAAATTTACCAGCTGAAACTACAACAGTCTCCAGCAATTGCGAAATATCATTTAATTGAATGTTGCGCACAGAAACTTGCCCCGGAAAAATACTGATGGAAAAAGTATCGCTTCCAAGGCCTAAAAATCCACAAGTCAATTTATAACTTCCAGAATCTAACTCCAAAAAGTAGTTTCCTTCTATATCTGATTTGGTACCTTTCGACATTTCATTAGAAATCTGAATGGTAGCGCCAAATAAGGTAGAACCAGTTCTCGCCTCGGTAATTATTCCTTTTAAAATACCCGTTTTTTGAGAAAACGAAACACTTGAAATTAAAGTAAAAATCAAAATTAATCTTAACGACATAGGCAATATATACTTTCTAAAAAACAAAAAAGCCCTGCAAGATGCCGGGCTTTGTAAATTTTTGCAATAATTTATCTGATAACAAATTTACCAGTTTTTTGAATTTCTGATCCAGAAACTTGATAAAAGTATGTTCCTTGAACTAATTCAGCTGACAAAGTAATTTCATTTTTTTGATTACTTGCTAATTTTGATTCCATTACTACTTTTCCAGTAATGTCTACAATTTTCAATTTAGCCAACTTATCGTTTTTAGCTGATAAATCAATAAAAATCTTGTTTTCGTAATTGTAAACATTGAAGTTATTTTGTTCATTTTCAACTACACTGGCGTTAGGATTATAAATAACCTCTAAATCATCTATCCAAAGTTTACTTCCAGTACCTAGAATTCCTGGTGCAGTGGTCATTTGATTGTCAGAAGGCGTAATACTCATCATGATGTATTCCGGCGTATTTCCGTTTGTATAAACAAACGGCACAGAGAATCGTTTCCAATTTGTATTGTCGGAAGCTACTGAATTGAAAAGTGCTTTTCCGATTTTGTTTGCGCTCAAATCAGGATGATTTCCATTTACTGGCAATTCAGGATCGTTGAAATCACCTGAATGTAAAAATGCTACAACTTTGGCTTTTTCAGCAGTTGCACCAGTTCCGTTAGTAGCTTGCGTATATCTGTACCAACCAACCAAACTATCAGGACGACCAATAAATGACATTCTTCGTGTGTCAGTGGCAGTGCTGTAATTAATAGTTCCAATATAACCTTCTGCTTTATCTTGACTTGGTGCATTGACAACACCCGTTGTTAAATTACCATTCACAACAGCAAGTATATAATATTTTGTCTCTAAACGAGCGCAATATGTTCCTGAATGCGGATTAGATGTTTCTTGATAGCAAGTTTGAGGTCCTATTGAAGCAACAGTAGAACCCGTTTTGTTAGAATACCAAGAAGTTGGTTCGTCAGCGTTTCCTGGACTTGAGTTTCCCCATGTCTCAAAACCTCCATTTACAATTTGAGTTTGAGCTGTCAAAGCCAAAGAAAAACCAGTAAAAATTAAAGTAACTAATTTTGTTTTCATCTATACCTTTTTATCGTTTATGAATTGCAAATATATTAATGATTTAAACAAAACCTATTTATATGAAATATTTATCGCTAAGATTGAATCAAAAATTTCAAAATCAATCACTTAAATTTAGCAAACCATTTGTTAAATTTTAAAATTAAACCTTTGAAAAATTGCGATTGGATACTTTGTGGAGGAGAGATTTTAAAACAACAAAATTTAATATCGACTAAAAATTGTAATTTTGTAGCATGTCACAGAAACAAGTTAACATACGCAATAAGAAAGCCAAATTTGAATATCATCTGCTAGATGTATTTACTGCTGGCATGCAGTTGACTGGGACAGAAATCAAAAGTATTCGTAAAAGTAAGGCTTCCATATTGGAGGCGTATTGCATTTGTGACCGAAGCGAAATTTGGATTAGAAACATGCATATCACCGAGTATGAAAATGGATCATTTTACAATCACAAGCCGCGCACAGATAGGAAATTGTTATTAAACAAAAAGGAAATCAAGCAACTAGAAAAGTTCATGACCGTGAAAGGAAATACCTTGATTCCCTTGCGTTTATTTTTATCAGAAAAAGGTTGGGCGAAATTAGAATTTGCATGTGCCCAAGGAAAGAAACTGCATGATAAACGCCAAGATTTGAAGGAAAAAGACGACAGACGAGATATGGATAGAGCGTTGAAAAGGTAAGTTCTTAATTATACAATTTATCCTACAATTTAAATCTTTTGTTCCTTTTGCTTAATCAAAACGAACCCAAAAATCAAGGCTGAGTCATCAAGTTAAAGCGCCAATTTTCGCACGAATTCAATTATTGTAACCTGCGCTTTATTTTAAAGGCTTCTGAAAACGTGATTTTGTCGGTGATCTAATCCGCTAAAGCTACTTAGCTTCCTCCAAAAGTCTACTTTTTCAGTGCACCTTTAAAAACCTTTCTTCCAAGGCCATAAATATAAAATGTTCGATTTTTGTACCGCTAAAACAAAATTATCTTGCACAATTCGATTTATCAAAAAACAAACAATTATTTAAAATATCAAGAATTATTTAGTGTCAAACAAATCCAAAAGTCAAAAGGTGAAGCCACCTGTTTTCTGAAATTAAAATGTAAATTACACAAGCTGAAATTGCGTAAACAGAAAAATTTAGCAAAACGATAAATCCATACTTTCTTTTGGCGAATTTCCAGGTGAAAATTGGAATCAATAATAACAGTGGAACAATGGGAAAAAGATTTATTATTGAAAAATCTACTCCGTAACTTTTATACGAATAGATTCCTCTAAACCATACTCTAATTGGGTTTCGCATCCAAATTGAACTTTCAACAACAATTTCGGGATTGTCAAACAGCCTATTTGGATTTGGATCTTCTAGAAAAAAACTTTGTTCATTTTCTGTCTTGAACAATCGAATTTCATCATGAACTAATCCATTGTAGATCTTTGAATAAGATATCACTCTACTTTCCTGCAAGCGCGACGGAAGTATTTTTTCAATAATTAAAATTACAGCCAAAAAGGTAGAAACAATAGCCAAAATTTTAAACACCTTGAATTTCAATCCAGAAGTTAATTTTTGAATGAAAATTTCTTGGTTAATTTTGTTTCTTTCTGTCTGTTTCCTTAATCTTTCTTGCGCTTCTTTGATTCTCTCTTCATTGGTTTTATCCGTTCTTTTCGGACTGACAATAGTTTCGGAAGGTCTTGGTTTATCATCAATGATAATTTGATACGCTTCTGTCAAATCCAAAAACAATTTGTGTGCTTTTGGATCATCATTTCTATCAGGATGATATTTCATCGCCAATTTTCGATAAGCGCGCTTAACTTCTGCTTTAGACGCAGATTCTGTCAGACCAAAGACTTGATAATATTTTGCTTTGTAATTCAACCGAATATCTTTTTTAAGGTTGATTTCCGATTGATTTTGCCGCTTACAGTCTCTTCGAATGAACCGATAAAATAAATTTTCTTTGGTATTTCGAATTTATCTAATTCATTTCTCAATAGTTCAAACATTTCCTTCACTCTGTCGTCTCTTTCAATTTCCTCCAAGACCAAAATGATTTTTTCTCCCAATAAAATGTCTTTTTCTGACGCAATGAAAAATCTTGATTGAAACAAATGACTGATTTTTTTTTCGATTTTCTCAGGAAAAAACTTAATTCCACCTGAATTAATCACAAAGTCTGCCCTGCCCTGCCAGAAAAAATGCTTTTCATCTACCAATTCAACAATGTCGTTGGTGTTTAAATTTTTAATTCCCAACTGTGGCGCTTTGACAATTAACTGATTTTCTATCGTTTCAAATGAAATTCCTGGCAAAGCCTCAAAAGGCAGTAAAGTTGGCTGATTCAATTTTCTAATTGCAACATGCGACATTGTTTCAGTCATTCCAAAACTTTCATAAGCGCAGGTTTCAAAGTGTTTCAAACTTTCTTCTAATTGCTTTGAAACAGTTGCTCCGCCAATCAATAAATGTTGAACTAAATTCAACTTCTCCGGATAATTTTCAATGATATTTTGAATTTGTAGCGGCACCATGGCAGCAAATTTCAATTGAAAATCTACTTTTTCCAATGGATTTCTATTAATATCTACCACATAAATTTCCATTTCAAACAAAAAAGAACGCAAAAGCATCATTTTGCCACCGATTGTTTCTGGCGAAAGACAGAGAATTGTTTTATCACCAGGTTTAAAATCAAAATAAGTTCCCGTCATTCGCGCGGAAGCCTCCATTTTTTGCTTTTCTAGGCGAATTAATTTAGGTGCAGCAGTGGAACCAGACGTATTTGTTTCAATAAAATCAACCGAGTCAAACCAAGCTGAAATAAAACTTTCAACCTTTAAAATAAGGTCAGAATTTTCAGTTAAATAGATGATTTTAAAAGAGCTCAATTTTTTGGAACGGTATTTGAAATGGATAAAATAACAATAAGTTTTGTAACTTTTAAATTAAGACTTGATTGTATAGAAATAAATATTAATTTTAAAGTGCTAAAACAAAAGTAGCACGTTACTTGATTAAAATAAACAAATTATGAAAAAGTTATTTGGATTTTTATTGGTTGCTGGAATGGTTTCAACAGCCTTTGTATCGAAATCGAAGCTTGAAACCTCGAGTGTAATTTTGAAAGACGGCATCGAATTTCAAAAAAGCAGCTATGATGAAGCAATCAAAGCAGCTAAAAAATCTGGAAAATTAATTTTTATCGATGCCTACACTGAATGGTGCGGACCTTGTAAAAAAATGGCTGCTACTTCATTCATGGATCCTGAAGTTGCTAGTTTATTCAATTCGAAATTCATTAATTTGAAAGTTGAAATGGAAAAAAGTGCCGACGGACCAATGATTGCTCAAAAATATTCTGTTAGAGCTTATCCTTCATTACTTTTCATCAATGCTGAAGGAAAAGTTGTAAAATATGCGGTTGGCTATCAAACTGCCGAACAATTAATGGCTATTGGAAAATCTTTGTAAGTTTAAATACTATTTTTAAGACGCTTTCGGGCGTCTTTTTTTTGCTCAAAAATCAGCTTTATATGAAATCACTTTTTCTCTTATTTCTCATTTTACTGAATTTCAAATTCGTTGAAGCTCAAAAAAACCTGCAAAAAACGGGCACTGACTGTGGTTTTAAAAACGAGCTACTCGGAAAATGGTCTATTGAAAATATGGTCGATGATCTTTCTGGAGAAAATCTAGAAACAGAAGGTCAATCATGGAAACTTTCAACGACTGACAATTCTGCAATCCAAGGAAAAATCACCATGACTTTTTCTCCCGACGGCACATTTACAGGAACAAATGATGTGAACGATTCTATTCAAGTTAGTTATGGCTATTGGACTAGCAGCGAAGATTGCTTGTCATTGCTTATTGATGTTGATGGCATTCTGGAGGAACTAGCCATTTATTCGATTGAAAAACAATACCTCGTGCTCAAAATGGAAGACGAATTTAAAATGATATTTAGAAAATTGAAGTTGTAAAAATCAATCTTCGAGCGCTTTGTATTTTTTTATCAAAGGAAAAAACGAGAACAAACCAATTACCGCGAATAGTAAAACCCAATATGGATTTGTGATAAATGGATAGCCAAATAAGTACTCTTCACCGCATTTTGTATGCACATAGTGTCCTGAAAGAATGAAATTCATTCCAAAAATGAGATTGATAAAAAATGGTGAAATAATGTAAGTCATATTCACAAATACATTGAGCACTTTTTTATTAAATCTTTTCGATAAAACGCCGTAAATCGTTGTTCCAACAATGATTAAAACAATGCAAAAAACAAAAACAATAGAATTCTTTTGCCTTGAGTGGTAGTCATAATTTTCAAAATTATAATTTCCACTTAAATTGATAAAAATCAAACCAAGCGCAACCAAAATCATCAAAACACCACCAATTGGAATCGTTATCAAGAAACTAACAATGTTCGCAAACTCAAACAAGACGAATAAAAACGCCAAGAAAAAACCTATAAAAAGCACTGTAATATATCCGATATCAAATCGGTTGCTGTGCGACATTTCATAGTTAGCTAGCAAATTTTCAATTTGATCTTTCTCATAAAAGTAGATATCTTGTCGCTCGATGGCTGTTAGAAAAACACTTCTATCTTCCTCTGAAACGGCTAAATCACTGTTTGAATATTTCATCAGAACGTTGTAATCCTCAGGATAGGAAGAAAAATCGCTGACCTCAATTTGAGTATTATTATGGTTTTCATATTGACTTGTGATGCTTTCAATGTGATGAAAATCTTTTAATCTCAAGTATTTAAGAATCATTCTAGGATCCAATCTCAAATCAATTTTATATTTCATGCAAACATCGATGAAATCATTGATTGCCAATTGAATTGAATCAAATTGATGCTTTTCTGACCAACGGTGCACTTGATTTGTGATCAATTCATTGGTGTATTTTTGAGTGAAAAACGATTGAAATTCTAAACCGTTTGGATTCAAATTCTGAAAGTCAAACACATGCAATTTTTCGCTATTGGGTAGTTGTATAAAATCAGTCACAAATACATTGCTTTCACAACTATCAGCACTTTCAAATTTACCTACTGTTTTGAAAAACAAATATTTATAATTATCGATTTGTGTTGAAAGCGAATCGTGTAAATCTCCAAAATCGCCATAAAACAAATCCTTTCCACCATAAGTATCATTTAATCTAGTGGGGTAATAATAGTAGCTATTTTCACCTTCCCAAATTTTTGAAGATTCGTTGTAATAAATTGAGCTTAACTTATTTTTGACAACTTGCTTATTGTTAACGATATGATACATGGAATTACTGTTCAAAACAAAGGCAGCGCCTAAATTCAACTTGGCGATTTCTGCTTCTGTTTCGTTTATTTTGAGCTCATTTTTCACCCTCGACATTGTTCCATAAGTGAAAGGATAATAGGCAGAAACGAGTAATGAAAATGCGATAAACAACTGCGTAAATAGTTTCACAAAATACAATTTTCCTAGAGGATAAGAGCTTTTAATTGCGTTGTTTTTGTAGAAAAAGATTGCCCAAATACAGATAATAATCAAGCAATAAATCACATGAAAACTCACGAAGCTGCTGTCGGCATAAAAATCCTTGGTTTGTCTGTATTTCAGTTCATTCAAACCAAAAAGCAAATAACCGCTGATGAATGAAATGATCCAACCAAAAATACCTGCGACCAGCAATTGTAAAAATTTGGAGTGCCAAGTGATTGGATAATTTTCCAGTAAATATTGATTTATTTTTTTTAATTTATTCATTTCTTGTAGCTTAAATCAGATAAATAATCTTCTGGTTGATTGAGAAATATCTCTCACATACCTAATTTGAATGTTATGATTCACCAATGCTTGTAAAATTTGATTCATCCCATTTTTAACAGGTATACTGACCAAATAAGTTCCGCCGTTGAATTTTATTTCATAACCGGCAATACATTCCAAAGCGGCATTCAAATCTTCTCTTGAATTTAAAATATCTAACTCTAAAACAGTCAATTGCTCTTCTTCTTCGTTGGCATTCGACAAATGAGTTGGAGCGCCATTTTTCAAGAATAAGATTTTATCAGAAATTTTCTCTACTTCAAACAGCTGCTGCGAACTCAAAATAATTCCCAAAGGATTGGAAAGACTTTGCGACAAATTTTTCAAATCTTCCAAAATCAATTGTTGCGCTAAGACATCCAAATTTGCCAATGGTTCATCTAACAAAAGTAATTTTGGCGATCTCAAAAAAGTACGCGCCAATTCAAACCTCATCTTGTAACCGGAAGAAAGTTCATCCCAATTATGGTTTCTATATTTCCACAATCCGAAGCGAATAATCATCATCAAAACGATCAATTCATTTTCCTCGCCTTTGATTCCATAATGCGTTGCTGCAAATTTCAAATTGGTTTTCAAAGAACCATACCATTTCGGCGTTCGTTGCGGAATGTAGGTCAATTTTGTTCTCAAATCATAATCGCTGCTTGCCTTTTCGTCGATTTGGTATTGCAAATTTCCGTGGTCAAATTTCAAATCTTTCGCCAAGATGCGCAACAAAGTAGTTTTTCCATTGCCATTTTCACCCACCAAGCCCCAAACATCGCCCTCGTGAATGGAAATCGAAATATCGCCCAGTTTGAATTTCCTTCGACCGTAGACTTTTGAAACATTTTCGGCAACCAACAACGGTTTTTTATCCAATTTGATTTCAAAAGTTGCTTTTTCTAATTTTTGAATTAAATCAAGCGCCCTTTCCACAAACTCAGCATCATTTCTTAAATCAGATTCGTTCCAATCAGCAAAATCAATGCACAATTTATAAAATGCTTTGTCTTGGCTATCTAAAACACAATCGACTAACTTTCTAAATCCCAAGTGATAATCACCAGAATGAATATGACTGGAAACAATATTTAGTTTTTCATGGAACAATTTCATGCACGATTTTTTTGAGATTCAAGATTGATTTTTCAAAAGTAAGTAAAACTTGAATTGAACTTAGGTTGTAACTGAAAATTGGGTGTTTTATTATATCATATCATAATATCAAAAATAAATTGTATTTTCATCGCAAAATTTGAATTATGGACAAGTATATCAAACAGATCTTATTAGAAGAAAACACGGTAATTTTACCAAAATTAGGTGCATTAACGATTACTAGTGCAAGTACCGGTGAAATGATGTTTTTGTCGTATTTAAATTATGATGATGGCAAACTTGCAAAATTTATAGCCGAAAAGGAAAATATTTCAGTGGATGAAGCAAAAGAAAGAATTAAAACTTTTGTGGATGATGCCAGAGAAAAATTGGACAACGGACAAAATTGTAACCTTGGAAAATTAGGTCACCTTTTCAAAAAAAATGATGAAATTTTCTTTGAAGATTATGCAACATCCGATGAAGAAAGCAAAAATCAAATAAATATCATCGAAGTTGAAGCTCCGGAAAATGTGGTTCCAAATGAAACTGAAACTAAAAATGAGATTTTAGAAGAAATTATTGAACCTGCGGAAATTGTTGAATTAGAAACTGAAATACCTGCAGCAAAATCTTTGGATGACATCTTAAATTCTCCAGTTCAAGAAACTGTCGAGCAAATTGACACAACAATTGAACAAGAATCCATCGTTGCTGAAACAGTTGCAACCGAAAATACAATCGACGAAGAAGCCAAAACGATTATTAACGAACCAATCATAGAATTTTTAGATGTTCCAGCTACCGCCACCCCCGATCCTGTGGCAACTAGAACACAATTAGAAGATAAAGTACAAGTTGAAAATTCATATACGCCCAACGCAAATACTACCGTTAATAGCGAAAAAAGTGAAATTATCAATCAAAATATTGAGGAAACTAAGCAAATCAAGCCTGAAACTAAAGTAAAAGCAAAACCTGCAAAAATCAAACTTAAGAAAGAGAAAATCAGCAAACCAAAGAAAAAAAGAGGTGCTTTCTTTTGGATTTTAATCGTTTTATTGGGGTTAGCATTTACCGGTGGAATCTTAACCTTCATGTTTTACGATCAGGTAAAAAAATACATTCCTTTTCTTGATAATACTGAAATTAAAGACCAAAAACTCATCAATTCAGACTCAATAGAATCATTGAATAATTCTGCCGAAGCATTAGAATCAGCTGAAAATGAAAGAATAAAATCTGAAGAAAACACTGAAACATCTGCGGAAACTGAAGTTGCTGCGGAAACGATTCCTGCAGAAACAAATCAAACGCCTGAAAATAATGAAGTTGCGCCGATTCCTGCATCTTCAAATGGAAGTTTCCATGTGATTGTCGGCACCTTTTCTAGTCAAGCAAATGCAGAAAGATTGGCGCAGAAAAAAGGAGGAAATGCAACTGTTATACAACAAGGAAACAGCTATTTAGTGAGTTTGAGTTCACATGCCACAAGATCTGAAGCAATCCGTGCCACCAATGATTTGGAGCAAGCTTATATTTTGAAAAAAGACTAGAAAGTTTCGCTAAATCTTTACAATTTTTGAATCAAATCAATCAAACGGTTTGAGTATCCAGCTTCATTATCGTACCAGCCTACGATCTTGACCATATTTCCAATCACACTGGTCAATAAACTGTCGAATATCACACTGTGTGAATTTCCGACGATATCGACAGAAACGATTGGATCTTCTGTATAACTCAAAATTCCTTTCAAATTGGTTTTTGAAGCTTCCAAAAATGCAGCGTTAATTTGTGCCACCGTTGGCGGATTTCGGACGATCATTGTTAAATCTGTCAAACTTCCATCTGGCACAGGAACGCGCATTCCGCAACCACCGATTTTTCCTTCCAATTGAGGAAATATTTTGGTCAACGCTTTGGCCGCACCTGTTGATGTTGGCACGATAGACAAAGCCGCAGCGCGCGCACGACGTAAATCTTTGTGCGGTGAATCATGCAAACGCTGATCTGTTGTGTAACTATGAATCGTTGTGATGTATGCACTCTCAATTTCAGCCAATTGCATCAAAACTTGCACCAATGGAGCAGCGGAATTAGTCGTACAAGAAGCATTTGAAATAATCAAATCGCTTGCATCGATGATAGAATCATTTACGCCAAGCACAACTGTTGTTGTTTCATCATCCGCAGGAGCTGACAAAATCACTTTTTTGACGCTTCCTTTCAGGTGTGACGCAGCTTTTTCTTTGGTTAAAAAAAGTCCAGTCGATTCCAGAACATATTCTACACCGTAATCCGACCACGGAATATTTGCAGGGTCTTTTTCTTGTATGAAAACAATTTTCTTTCCAGAATCGAAGACCAAAGTATTTCCTGAAATGGTGAAATTTTCTATCAATCCTCCATGAACACTGTCATATTTGAATAAATGCGCCAAAGTTTCAATGGGTGCCAAATCATTTACAACTGCTACATTTAAATTTGGCTGTTGTAAACTCAGTTTTGTAAAATATCTGCCAATTCTACCAAAACCGTTTACCCCAATTATTTTATCTGAATTTGCCATTTATTAAATTTTGAAAGTCTTTTTTTTTCAAAAGTACATTTTTAAGTAGATATCCTGAAGATGAAAATTATAAATCATGTTAATGAAATTAAAAAGCTTGTGATTATATTCAGTAAGGTCTGTTTTCGTCGCCAGAAAAATTCTATTATTTTTCAACAATTAAAATCCATTTTGTTATAACTAATCATTTATAAATCTTCGAATTAAGTCAATTATACGAAAGTCAATTGAAATAAAATTGTTGATATCTCAAATGTTCAATAATCTAGCCTCAGATTGTCATTTTTAAACGATTTAAAAAGCTAATTTTGCAACTGAAAATATAAAATATGGAGACTTTAGAATTAGAAAAAATTGCTTCACAAGTAAGAAGAGACATTTTAAGAATGGTTTCAGCAGTAAATTCAGGACACCCAGGTGGTTCATTGGGTTGCACTGATTTCTTAACAGTTCTATATTTTGATATCATGAACCACAATGCTTCCAATTTTTCCATGGACGGATTGAATGAAGACATTTTCTTCCTCTCAAATGGACATATTTCTCCAGTTTGGTACAGCATTTTGGCGCGAAGTGGTTATTTTCCAGCGAACGAATTGGGAACTTTTAGAAAATTAGGTTCTCGTTTGCAAGGTCATCCAAGCACAGATAAAAAATTGCCTGGAATCAGAATGGCCTCTGGATCTTTGGGTCAAGGACTTTCAGTGGCAATTGGAACGGCGAATGCTAAAAAATTAAACAACGACAAATCTTTGGTTTTTACACTTCACGGAGATGGTGAATTGCAAGAAGGTCAAATTTGGGAAGCGTTGATGTATGCAGCAGCCAACAAAGTTGATAATTTAATTGCAACGATTGATTACAATGGAAGACAAATCGATGGAGATGTGGACGATGTGCTTTCGTTGGGAAATTTGCATGCGAAATTTACCGCTTTTGGCTGGGAAGTTTTGGAAATGGACGGTCACAACATCGACGAGTTGAAATCTACGCTCCGCAAAGCGATTTCAATGACTGGAAATCAAAAACCAATTGTAATTATCATGAAAACTGAAATGGGTCAAGGCGTTGATTTCATGATCGGAAGTCACAAATGGCACGGAGTTGCGCCAAATCCTGAGCAGTTGGAAAATGCGTTGGGTCAATTGACTGAAACTTTAGGCGATTATTAAGCGAATGATTTTTTTGGAACGATTCATGTATCTTTCAAATTATTAATCGTTACAATATAATTCAAATCAAAATATAAAGATTGAAAAAACTGTTTTTCATATTGATGCTTCTGATTTCTGCTTCCTCTTGGGGCCAGGAGCGATTGACTAGAATACTTTTTATTCTAGACGCATCAAACAGTATGAATGCGAAATGGGGCGATCAATCAAGAATTGAAGCAGCGAAAGAATTGCTTTCGAAAACGGTTGACAGTTTGGTTGGAACGCCAAATTTAGAAATTGCCTTGCGTGTTTACGGCCATCAATCGCCTATCACTGCAACTTACCAAGATTGTTCTGACACCAAATTGGAAATTCCTTTTGCCAAGGACAATTACAGCGCGGTCAAAAGTAAATTGGCTTCCATTTATGCCAGAGGTACAACACCAATTGCACGATCATTGGAAGCTGCAGCGGAAGATTTTCCAGACATGAATTCCAGAAATATCATCATTTTAATAACTGACGGTTTGGAAGCTTGCGACAACGACCCTTGCGTGATCGCTAAAAAATTGAAAGACAAAGAAATAAATGTGACACCTTTCGTTATTGGTCTTGGTCTGGACTTGTCTTATTTGGAGAAATTTAAATGTATTGGCGAATACGAAGCAGCGCAAACAAAATCAGCTTTCAAAAATGTGTTGACAAATATTGTCACTAAAACATTGGTAAATTGCACTACGCAAATCAACTTGAATGACATCAATGGAAAACCAATTGAAACTGATGTTACCATGTTTTTGTATCATGCTGGAACCAAAAACGTCAAGTACACATTGGTGCACACGTTGAACAAATTAGGAAATCCCGATACACTATTGATTGACCCCAATTTCAAATATGATTTGGTTGTAAATACTATTCCTAAAGTTGAAAAAAAGAATATCTCCATTCAAAAAAATATTCACAATACAATTGTAGTTGATGCACCTCAAGGTTTTATAAAAGTGCGATTACTGAATGCAACTAGAGGTTTTACAGTTGAATCGCGCATCATGCAAGCAGGAAAACCAGCCACTTTAAATGTCCAACAAGCCAATATTTCAGACAAATATATTGTTGGAAAATATGATGTTGAAATACTAACACTTCCACGGATTTATGCCACTGTGGATGTGAATCAAAGTGCAACAACTACAATTGACGTTCCAGCACCGGGAACTTTGAATTATAAATTAGCGGCACCGATGGCTGCACAAATTTTCGTTTCAAATGCGGCTGGAGTTTGGGAGTGGGTTTGCAACTTAGATCCAACAACTACTTCAGGAAATTGGAATTTACAGGCAGGAAATTACAAGGTTGTTTACCGCCAAAAACAATTAAAATCCACCGCTTTTACATTTGAAAAAGAATTTAAAATTTATTCAAACAAAACATATTCGTTGAATTTATAACTTAAAAAAAATGATTGAATTTGAAATTTTCGGGAACAAAGATACCCGCTCAGGATTTGGAGAAGGATTGCAAAAACTAGGTCAAAAAAATCCAAATGTTGTTGGACTTTGTGCTGATTTAATTGGCTCTTTGAAAATGGATGCTTTCAAAAAAGAAAATCCAGATCGCTTTTTTCAAA
The DNA here is from genome assembly GCA_945897805.1 of Chryseobacterium gleum. GTDB lineage: Bacteria > Bacteroidota > Bacteroidia > Flavobacteriales_D > Crocinitomicaceae > JAQVCM01. Next base: position 136,082 of record CAMDFX010000003.1, on the reverse strand, counting down.
CTGGTATTGCTGAAGCCAATATGATTGGAATCGCAGCAGGAATGACCATAGGCGGAAAAATTCCTTTTACAGGAACATTTGCGATTTTTTCAACTGGAAGGGTGTATGACCAAATTCGTCAATCAGTGGCTTATTCTAACAAAAATGTCAAAATCTGTGCTTCTCACGCCGGATTGACTTTGGGAGAAGATGGCGCGACACACCAAGTGTTGGAAGACATTGGAATGATGAAAATGTTGCCAAATATGACGGTTGTCGTTCCTTGCGATTTCAATCAAACGAAACAAGCAACGATTGCGATTGCAGACCACGAAGGACCGGTTTATTTGAGATTTGGTCGTCCTGTGATGCCAATTTTCATCAAACCTGATGCTGAATTTGTGATTGGAAAAGCCGATGTTTTGATAGAAGGAACGGACGTTACCATCATCGCTTGTGGTCACATGGTTTGGAAATCGATTGAAGCGGCAAAAAAATTGGAAGCACAAGGGATTTTTGTGGAATTAATCAATATGCACACAATCAAACCGTTGGACGCTGCAGCAATTTTAAAATCCGTTTCGAAAACGAAATGCGTAGTTACGGCTGAAGAACACATGATCAATGGTGGTTTGGGAGATTCAGTAGCGCAAGTTTTGACTAGAAATTTATTGGTTCCACAAGAATTTGTTGGTGTCAATGATACTTTCGGTGAAAGTGGAAATCCAATGGAATTAATGACTAAATATGGCATCGATACAGACAATGTTGTTGAAGCAGCTTTGAAAGCGATTAGCCGCAAATAATAACTTATATTTGAACAGGAATCTGATTTTTCGGATTCCTGTTTTTATTTAATCTTGTTTCGATGAGCAACGAAGAATTGTTTTTAAATAAATTAGGACAAACGAATCAATTTCCATATTTAATTGAAGTTGAACGCGCTGAAGGCATTTATATTTATGACAAAAATGGCAAAGCTTACATGGATATGATTGCTGGCGTGGCGGTAAACAACATCGGAAATCGCCATCCAAAAGTAGTTGAAGCAATTAAAAATCAAGTGGATAAATACTTGCACGTAATGGTTTATGGTGAATTTATCCAGGATTCAAATATTGCCTTTGCTCAAAATTTAACTTCACTCCTACCCGATTCTTTGAACTGTGTTTATCCTGTAAATTCTGGAACTGAAGCCATCGAAGCAGCTTTAAAATTGGCAAAACGCGTCACAGGAAGAACTGAAATCGTTTCATTCAGAGGCTCTTATCACGGAAGTACGCACGGTGCTTTGAGCGTTTCTGGAAATGAAACTAAAAAAATCGCTTATCGCCCTTTGTTGCCTGATGTCAGATTTATCAAACTCAACGAATTTGCTGATTTAGATCAAATTACCGCAAAAACAGCTGGTGTAATTCTGGAAACCGTGCAAGGCGATGCAGGTGTTCGCATTTCGAATTCTGAATTTTTGAAAGCTTTGCGCGAAAGATGCGATGAAGTTGGCGCATTATTGATTTTTGATGAAATTCAATGCGGCATGGGACGTACTGGAAAAATGTTTGCGTTTGAGCACAGCGGCGTGATTCCAGATATTCTAACGCTTGGAAAAGCCTTGGGCGGCGGTCTGCCGATTGGTGCGCTTGTTTCGTCGAAGGCAAATTTACATGAATTTACTTACAATCCCATGTTGGGACACATCACCACTTTTGGCGGACATCCAGTTGTTACTGCGGCTGCAAACGCTTTTTTGGACGTGATGAAAACTGAAATTGATTTTGAAGAAGTGGAAAGAAAAGGCCAACTTTTGGTCAATTTACTGAAAGTTGATGCTGAAATCATTGAAATTCGCCGCATAGGAATGATGTTCGCTTTCGATATGAAGTCCTTCGAGCGCGTGGAAAAAGTTGTCAAACGTAATTTGGAATTGGGTTTAATTAGCTTTTGGTTTTTATCGCATCCATACAGTTTCAGACTTTCTCCGCCCTTGAATATTACAGAAGCAGAAATACGCAAAGCAGCGGGAATTATTTTGCAAGCGATCAGAGAAACTAAAGAAATTTAATTTGTTTATAATTAACTAATTATTGCTTATATTTACTAAATTCTAAAATCAATATAATATGACAATTCCATTTTATTTACCAATCCTGATAGTTGCACTTTTGTTGCTTGCGCTCTCAGTCGTTACTGTTCAGCAAGGAACTGTAGCAGTAATTACCATTTTCGGAAAATACAAACGAATCCTAACGCCTGGCTTGAGTTTGAGAATTCCTTTAATTGAAAAGGTTTACAGAAAAATCTCCATTCAAAACCGAAGTGTCGAACTTGGATTTCAAGCGGTCACTATCGATCAAGCCAATGTTAATTTCACTGCGATGCTTTTGTATGCCGTGATCAACCAAAATGAAGAATCGATCAAAAATGTCGCTTTTAAATTTGTGGATGACAGAAACTTAATGTCAGCTTTGGTGCGTTCAATTGAAGGTTCGGTACGGGCATTCGTAGCCACCAAAAAACAATCTGAAGTTTTGTCTTTGCGCCGTGACATTGTAGAAGCAGTTAAGGAACAATTAGACATGATGTTGGAAGAATGGGGCTATCATTTGATTGATTTACAATTGAATGACATCACATTCGACGAAGAAGTAATGCGTTCGATGGCGAAAGTCGTGGCGAGTAACAACTTGAAAGCAGCAGCTGAAAATGAAGGTCAAGCTTTGTTAATCACCAGAACAAAAGCAGCAGAAGCAGAAGGAAATTTCATCAAAATCTCGGCAACAGCGGAAAAAGAAGCCGCTCAAATGCGAGGACAAGGAATCGCCTTATTTAGAGAAGAAGTTGCGCGTGGAATGGCCGAAGCTGCCAAACAAATGCAAGAATCCAATTTAGATACGTCCCTTATTTTATTCAGTATGTGGACTGAAGCGATAAAAAACTTCGCTGAACAAGGAGAAGGAAATGTGATTTTCTTAGACGGAAGCATTGAAGGAATGGACAAAACGATGCAACAAATGATGGCTATGACACAATTGGAAAATACTAAGAATAAGAAATAATGATTTTGAGTGGGATAGGAATCTAACAGTTTCTATCCCGCCAATTCAACGCCAATCAATTTGCCAATACCAAATGTAACCGCAGCGGCAGCTAAACCGAAGAAAACCTGACGAAAACCTGAAAACCAAACATTTTTTCCAGTGAAAATTGTGATTGCTGCACCAATCATAAATAAACCGATTGCACTGAAAATTGTACTTAAAACAATTGCTTGCATGCCATTCGTGAACATGAACGGTAAAACAGGAATTACAGCGCCAATTCCAAATAGAATAAAAGAAGAAAGTGCTGCTTCTATGGCTGAACCTTTCAATTCTTCGGCATTAATTCCTAATTCTTCTTTGACCAAAACAGCGTGCGCTTTGAATTTATCTTTCATCAATTCTTCGACAATCAATTCCGCTTGTTCGTTGGGAATTCCTTTGGCTAGATAAATCAATTTCAATTCTTGTCTTTCACCTTCGGGATTGGTTTCCAATTCATCCATTTCCAAAGCCATTTGGTTTTCGTATAATTCCTGCGAACTTTTCACCGAAATCCATTCGCCCAAAGCCATCGACAAAGCGCCAGCCAATAAACCAGCCAATCCGGCAACCAAAACGCCAGCTTGACCTTGCGTAGCTCCGGCAATTCCCATCACCAAACTGAAATTCGAAACTAGCCCATCATTTCCTCCCAAAACAGCAGCTCGAATTGCATTTCCACCGACTGATCTGTGCCGTTTTTCAAATCTCGCCAATTGTGGTCCAGAAACCCTTGTTTCATTTTCCAAAATGGATTTCAATATTTTCACATGAGAATCTTCGTTACCGGAAATAGGAATATTGGCATTGTTTTTATGCTGAATTACAGCATTGGCTAATTGTTTTTCTGTATCCATCAGTGCACCGAGCACATAATCGTACCCAAAAGTTTTTCCAATTCTATTCAACACTTTGGCGCGCCAAGATGGACTTGAAACATCATCAAAATCAAGGTTCATTTTAGCAGCAAAAGCAACCGCGTGACTTTTCTCAATTTCACTCATTTGCTTAAAAACACCTGATAAAACTTCATCGGATTCATTTTCAGCCAATTTTAAATACAAATAAGAAGCATCAACTTCCGTTTGTATGCTACTATTTTTCATCGAAATTCAGATTAATTACCGAACAATTTACCAGTGCTCGCACCATGACAAGAATTGCATGCTCCAGTATTCAAGAAACCTGACATGTAATTTGTAGCACCGCTAGGACCTGTGATTGCAGGATATAATCCGCTGTAATCAATTGATTCTGTAGTATAGAAATTTCCTTTGCTATCGATTGGAATGCTATATTTCAAGGTTCCAGAACCATTGGCGCCCGTGTACAATTTGATAATACCACCAGTTAAATTACTCGTCAAAGCGCTATTTGAAGCACTTCCAGCGACAGTAAAGCAGCCTTCTCCCTCTCCACCACTTTTGTGACAATTCAAACAGTTTTGCCCAAAATTATGGCTTTTGCTGCCTCCAGAGAAACTGACATTGGTGTCACCACATTTGTTTTTCTTGCAACTTGGAAAAGTAAAAACTAAAATTGTTGCTGCGAATACGATGGTAAATAAGGAATAAAATTTCATTTTGCTTGAATTAATTCAATGTGCTATTTTCAACTACAACAATAAAGTTACCAAATTATTACTGCTTTATCAGAATTCTTGCCTAATAAATAATAGGACTAAATAAAAAGAGATAAATTTGAGCAATAAAAAAAGACCATGAAAAAAATAGGAATTTTACTTTCAGGCTGCGGCGTTTATGACGGCTCTGAAATTCAAGAAACAGTATTGGCCATGTTAGCAATTCAAGAGGCTGGTGCTGAATATTTTTGCATTTCAATTGATAAAAGCCAACACCATGTCATCAACCATTTAGACGGCACAGAAATGGCTGAAACGAGAAATATGATGATTGAATCAGCAAGAATTGCCCGTGGAAACGTTAAAAATATCAACGAAGTAGAAATTCGAGATTTCGATGCATTGGTTATTCCTGGTGGATTTGGAAATGCGAAAAATCTCAGTTCTTGGGCTTTTGATGGACCAAAAGGTACTATTTTGCCAGAAGTAAAATTACTCATTGTTAATTGTATAAACGCAGGAAGACCAATTGCAGCACTTTGCGTGAGTCCAATATTGATTGCCAAAGCATTGGAAGATTCTGATTTACATGTTGAATTAACCCTTGGCAACAACATTGATTCTTCACCCTATGATATCAACGATTTTCATTCGCAATTAGCATCTGCTGGAGCAACAACATTTGAAAAAAATATCCATGGAATTCAAATCGATAAAAAACTAAAAATTGTAAGTGCTCCTTGCTACATGATGGAAGCTAACATTTTGGAAATCAGAAACAATATTAAGCAAGCAATTGAGGCTTTGATGTTGCTTTAAAACCCGTTATTTGATCATGAAATTGGTCGTTTTTTGATTAACTTTTTGAAAAAAATTAGACCAAAATCGCTATTAAAAGGAATATAAATGTAATTTTGCACGACGAAATCAAAGCGAAAGCTTAAAATTTAATAAGTATGAACGAATTTGGTAAAAGAGGAAACAATACCGATTTGAACGCTTCTATAGGTTTGAACAATCTTGGAGATATTTTTTGGAATCTTACACCAGCTGAATTGGTGGAGGATACAATTCTCAATGGTCAAGGTATGTTAACAGACACAGGAGCAATTGCTATCGAAACTGGTGAATTCACAGGAAGATCGCCAAAAGATAGGTTTGTGGTTTGTGATGCTAAAACAGAAAACGCTGTTTGGTGGGGCGATGTAAACATTAAATTTTCAGAGGCTCAATTTGATGCATTATACAACCGTGTAAAGGCATATTTGAACGGAAAAGACTTGTATGTGCGTGACGCTTATGCTTGTGCTGACCAAGCGCACAGAATGAATATCAGAGTAGTAAACGAATTCCCTTGGGCGAATATGTTTGCTTACAACATGTTTTTACGTCCAACAGATGCAGAAATTGAAACTTTTGATCCTGAGTGGCACATTGTATGCGCACCAGGATTTATGGCTGATCCAGCAATCGACGGAACGCGTCAACACAATTTTGCGATTTTGAACTTCACTAAAAAAATGATCTTAATTGGTGGTACTGGTTATACAGGTGAAATCAAAAAAGGAATTTTCTCTGTGTTGAACTTTGTTTTGCCTCACGAGAAAAATGTATTATCCATGCACTGTTCTGCAAACATCGGTGAAGGTGGCGATACTGCTATTTTCTTCGGTCTTTCTGGAACTGGAAAAACAACGCTTTCTTCTGATCCAGATCGTCACTTGATCGGTGATGACGAACACGGTTGGTCTGACAATACAGTTTTCAACTTTGAAGGCGGATGTTATGCGAAAACAATCGATCTTTCTGCTGAAAAAGAGCCGCAAATTTATGAGGCAATCAAATTTGGTGCGATTTTAGAAAATATCGGTTTCATTGAAGGTTCTTCAACTCCTGATTATACAGACAATTCGATTACAGAAAACACACGTGTTTCTTACCCAATTAATTACATCGACAATATCGCCGTTCCATCAATCGGTTCTGCTCCAAAAAATATTTTCTTCTTAACCGCAGATGCTTTTGGTGTATTGCCTCCAATCTCAAGATTGACGAAAGAGCAAGCGATGTATCACTTCATGTCTGGTTATACTGCAAAAGTGGCTGGAACTGAAATGGGAATTACAGAGCCAACAACGACTTTCTCAGCTTGTTTTGGAAAAGCATTTTTGCCTTTGCACCCTGCAAAATACGCTAAATTGTTAGGTGAAAAATTAGACGGAACGGACATCAAAGTTTGGTTGATCAACACAGGTTGGTCTGGTGGTTCTTATGGTGTTGGAAGCAGAATGAAATTGTCTTACACAAGAGCAATGATTACTGCCGCATTGAATGGAAAATTAGACGATGTAGCTTTTGATACGCTTCCAGTTTTTGATTTGGCAATTCCTACATCATGTGAAGGCGTTCCAAGTGAAATCTTGAATCCAAGAGGAACTTGGGCTGACAAAGCAGCTTACGATGAAACAGCAATCAATTTAGCTGGACAATTCGTTAAAAACTTCGACCAATATGCTGCTGAAACAAGCGCAGATATTTTAGCTGCTGCTCCGAAAGTGATGGCGTAGATAATTGAAAATAAATAGATTTTATATGAATCCCGTTGATTTGATAATCAGCGGGATTTTTTTTTGAATAGGATATTTACTTTCAATCAGGGAGTTAGAAATAAATCGTATTCAGATGTATTTTTGAAAATACTATTGAAACTAATTTAGAATTGGTTGCTCCTCCTCTTCCTCTGAATCCCAACGTTCAACACGTTTTACACCTTCGATCAATTCAAATTTTTGGGTCAATAATTCTAAATGCTCACGGTCGTAAACCAACACTTTGATTTTGCCTTCAAATAAACCGTCATTTGCCTCAAATGAAATCGATTTCATATTCACGTTGTGCTGATTTGAAATAATTTCTGTGATTTTGTTTACAATTCCAACATCATCAATTCCTATCAAGCGCAGAGATGCCAAATATGAAACTAAATCTTCTTTTTTCCATTTTGCTTTCACACAACGGTAAGCCATTTTAGACATCAGATGTTCCGCATTCGGGCAATTGTTTCTGTGAATTTTGATTCCTTCGTTGATGGTAATAAATCCAAAAACGGCATCACCAGGAATTGGATTACAGCATTTTGCCAATTTATATTGAATGTTTTTGAAATCTTCTCCAACAATAATTACATCCTCTTTTTTGTTGATTTTAGGATAAACATCCAATTCATGTTTGTCTTTGGGGGTGCTTGATTTCTTCTCTAATTGCAAAATCCCCTTGACATTTTCGATTTCACGCAATTTATTCAAATCAATTTTTCCTTTGGCAACTCTGAAATATAATTCTATGGCAGAAGGCATGCCGAAAAACTTCTCCAATACTTGGATGTTTTCCAATTGAAAGCGGATGTTAAATTGCTTGAATTTTCGCTCTAAAATCTCTTTTCCATCTAAGGCAATTGTTTTGCGTTCGTCGTTAAGAGAAGTTTTAATTTTTTGCTTCGCGCGGGCCGAGGTCACAAAACGCAGCCATTCATCGCTTGGTTTTTGCTTCGCTGAAGTGATGATTTCGACTTGATCGCCATTCAATAATTGGTAACTCAACGGAACCAATTTAGTGTTCACTTTTGCACCTATGCATTTGTCGCCAATCGCAGTGTGAATATCGTAAGCGAAATCTAAAATTGTAGCACCAGTTGGCAAAACGCGCAATTCTCCTTTGGGGGTAAAAACATATATTTCTTCCGAAAACAAGTTCATTTTAAACTCATTGACAAAATCCATCGCACTCAACTCTGGGTTTTCCATCAACTCACGGATTTCTGCTATCCAGCGGTCAAATTTAGAATCTTCAGATTTGTCTTCCTTGTATTTGTAATGCGCTGCCAATCCTTTTTCGGCAATTTCATCCATTCTTTTGGAACGAATTTGCACTTCCACCCATTTTCCTTGCGGCGACATGACTGTGGTGTGCAAAGACTCGTACCCATTTGCACGAGGCGTTGAAATCCAATCTCTCAACCGCTCCGGACTTGGTTGGTAAAAATCAGTCACAATACTGTAAATCCTCCAACAATCTGGTTTTTCAAGTTCAACAGGCGTATCGACAATAATTCGAATCGCAAATAAGTCATAAACTTCTTCGAACGGAATTTCTTTGGTTTGCATTTTTCTCCAAATGGAAGAAACTGATTTTGTTCTGACTTTCACATCAAAAATATAGCCTTCATGCAGCAAGGCTTCTCTGATGGGATGCGTAAATCGGCGAATAAATCTATTTCGAACATCTTGCGTCGATTTTAAGCTACTTTCAATGGATTTATAAACATCTGGTTCGGTATATTTGAATGCCAAATCGTCCAATTCACTTTTGATGGAATACAAGCCCAATCGGTGCGCCAATGGAGCGTATAGAAATTTAGTTTCTGAGGCAATTTTCAACTGTTTGTCAGGCGCCATGCTATCTAAAGTACGCATATTGTGGAGTCTGTCGGCCAATTTGATCAATACAACCCTAATATCATCAGAAATTGTCAAAATCATTTTTCTAAAGTTTTCCGCTTGAATGGAAGCGTTTTCATCAAAAACTTCAGGGATTTTTGTCAAACCATCAATAATTCTGCGTGGTTTTTCGCCAAAAAGATCTTCGACATCTTGCAAGGTAATGTGTGTATCCTCGACCGTATCATGCAAAAGTGCACAAACCACACTTGTGGCACCCAGACCCATTTCTTCAGCGCAAATTCTTGCCACCGCAATTGGATGATAAATGTATGGTTCACCAGATTTTCGACGCATATCTTTGTGTGCATCCACTGCCACATCAAAAGCCTTGCGAATCATTTTGGTATTTTCACGCGTTCTGGTTTTCGTTGCACGAAGCAAACCTTTGAAAGCGTTCAATATTTCTTTGCGTTCTCTTTCTAAATCGATTTGTGTAATGTCCATGAAAAAATATTGGAATATAGAACTATTTTAAATTTTGATAATTAGACATAGTTTATCAAATCATCGTCCATTTTTACAGTAAACTTTTGACTTTTTATTTTATTTTCTTTTACTTTCAATTTACTATTTTCAATTCACTATTTAGCTGGCAAAACTTTGGTTGAAACTTCTCCAAAACCTATTCTAATGCCATTTTTTTCGCTGTAACCTTTCATGACAACTGTATCATGGTCTAAAATATATTTTCTTTCAGAGCCATCTTTCATCTTCAAAGGTTTTGTTCCTTTCCAGGCAATTTCTAGCATTGAACCGTATGCATCTTCCGTTGGACCAGAAATAGTTCCAGAACCCATCAAATCACCACAGCGAACATTGCAACCATTTACTGTATGATGCGCCAATTGCTGCGCCATATTCCAATACATGTATTTAAAATTGGATTGACTAACCACATTTTCATCACCAGTTTCCGTTTGAATAATAACTTCCAAATTGATGTCATAAGATTTTTGCCCTTGATATTCCAAATAACTTAAAACAGCAGGATCTTGCGTTGGACCTTCAATTTTATATGGTTGCAGCGCATCTAAAGTGACAATCCAAGGAGATAAACTAGACGCAAAATTCTTAGCTAAAAATGGACCAAGCGGCACATATTCCCAAGTTTGAATATCTCTTGCTGACCAATCGTTGAACAAACACATTCCAAAAATGTAATCTTCAGCCTCTTCGGTTGAAATAGAATCACCCAAAGGTTTTCCATCAAAAGTGATGAAAGCAGTTTCCAACTCAAAATCTAAATTTCTACAAGGTGCAAAAATTGGATTTTCATCTGGATTTGGTTTGATTTGACCTTTTGGTCGATGAATTGGTTCACCAGAAATAATCACAGAACTCGCTCTTCCGTGATAGCCCACAGGAATCCACAACCAATTTGGCAGCAAAGCATTCGCAGGATCACGAAACATAGTTCCAACATTGGTTGCATGCTCTCTACTTGAATAAAAATCCGTGTAATCACCAATTTGAATAGGCATGCACATTTGCACTTTATCTATTGGAATCAAAACCTGCGCGACATGGTGTTCGTTATTCTTCAAATCACTATTTTCAGTACTCAACAACTTTGAAATTCGATTTCTCAAATCTCGTGTTGCTTTTTTTCCCTTTTTCATCACATTATTCATAAAAGGATTGTCAAAATCTTCGGGACCGAAAGCCAAATTTTCAAGGTATCCCAAGACGTATAAAGTCTTTAAATCCAACACAAAATCCCCAATTCGTACAGCGGCTCTTTTAGATAAACTGTTTGATTCAATGATACCAAAAGGTAAGTTTTGAATAGGAAAATCCGATCCTTTAGGGATTTCTATCCATGATTTTAATGCGGGATTATTTGCTGCTATTTGAATAGATTCCATCTTCGCTTTTGAAATTAATTTTTAATTGAATTACAAATATAATGAATTTGAAGCATTTAAAAATCCCAACTTTTAGGGTTAAAAATCTAGTATGGTAATATTTGAAGTTTTTTTGAAAGAATCAAATGCTGATAGAATTTAAATAAGTAATTTTTACCATAAATAAAGTGAAAATTACTTGCCATGGTAAGTTTAATTATAGACTTTTGCAGTGTCTCAATCAAAAAAGTGAAAAGACGAAAATATAATTTTAACATTTACAAATTAAAAACATGAAAACAATTAAAATCACTTTGGTTCTTGCTGTAGCAGCATTATTCTCATTCACTGTTGCTGAACAATTTAACTACACAGTTGACGCCGCTCATTCAAGATTAGGCTTCACCATTAAACACATGGGAATTTCAGATTTCAACGGAAATTTCGGGAAATTCGAAACAAAAATCACGACTTTAAAAGCTGATTTTTCTGATGCGGTAGTAGAACTTTCTGCTGATGTGAATACAATCAATACAGGAAACGATATGCGCGATGGTCACTTGAAAGGTGCAGATTTTTTTGAAACTGAAAAATTCCCAACTTTGACTTTCAAAAGCACTTCTTTTAAATTGATAGAAGGAAAAAATTACAAAATCGAAGGTGATTTAACTTTGCATGGTGTAACTAAAAAAGTAGCATTGAATGCTGTGCATTATGGAAATGTTGAAAATCCTCAAAGCAAAAAAACAGTTGCTGGATTTAAAGTAACAGGTATTGTAAAACGATCTGAATTTGGAATTGGTGCAGGTTTCCCAGCCCCAGGTTTGAGCGACGAAGTTAATTTAATAGCTGATTTAGAATTAGGAAAAAACTAATCTAGAAAGTTCTATTTACATTTATCAAACAAAAAACTGGGTTCGACTGTTTAGCATTCGAACCCTTTTTTTTAAGACTAGTTCAAAAATTTACAATCACTGACAAATTAAACGGACATGAAAAAATTAATAGTTTCTGCAATTACGCTTTTAACTGTAAGCGCTTTGTTTGCTTTCACAACATTACAGAACTGGAAAATCAAAGAAACGCATCAAATTTCATTTTCAAGCAATGAAGTAAATGGTGTTTTTAAAACCTTTACTGGAACAATTGCATTTGATGCCACAGATTTAGCTAAATCTAAATTCGATTTAACGATTGATGTCGCTTCGATAAATACCGGAAATGGTTTGATGAATAAACATGCCAAAGGAGACGATTGGTTCAACGCTGAAAAATTTCCTTCTATCCATTTTACCTCATCTAAAATTGAAAAATCTGGCACAGATTTCAAAGCGATTGGAACATTAGAAATGCATGGATTTAAAAAGGATTTTACAGTTCCCTTTAGTTTTAAGAAGAACATTTTCAAAGCAAATTTTTCAGTAAACAGAATAGATTTTAAAGTCGGTAAAGCCGGTAATGATGTTTCATCGGTATTGAAAATTGATGCTACAATCCCTGTAACAAAAAAATAATTCCCCTTATTCAAAAGCATAAAAAAAGCTTCACAAAAATGTGAAGCTTTTTTAGTTTAAAATGAATTCAATAGATTAAACATTGAATCTAAAATGCATGATATCCCCGTCTTCAACGATGTATTCTTTTCCTTCTACTTTAAATTTTCCAGCTTCTTTCACCGCAGTTTCTGAACCAAGAGTAGTGAAATCAATAAATTTCATTACCTCAGCTCGAATAAATCCTTTTTCAAAATCTGTGTGAATTACGCTAGCAGCTTGTGGCGCTGTCATTCCGCGGGTAATTGTCCAAGCCCGAACTTCTTTCACACCAGCGGTGAAATACGTTTGTAATTTCAACAAAGCATAAGCTGAACGAATCAAACGATTGACGCCAGATTCTTCCAAACCCAATTCATCTAAAAACATTTGTCTTTCGTCAAAAGTTTCCAATTCAGTGATGTCCGCTTCGATCTTCGCACCGATTACCAAAACTTCAGCTTCTTCATTTTTAACATTTTCTTTGACAATGTCCACATATTTATTGCCTGTTTTCACAGACGCTTCGTCAACGTTACAAAGGTATAATACTGGTTTTGAAGTGATCAATTGGAATTTATGAACGATTTCCCATTCTTTTTCATCCATTTCCATGGAACGAACAGATTTTCCTTGCTCTAAATGTGCTTTGACCCTGATTGCCAATTCATTTTCTTTCAGAATGTCTTTGTCGCCAGATTTTAAATTTCTCGCCAAACCAGCGATTCTTTTTTCAATCGTTTCAAAATCTTTCAATTGCAATTCAATGTCAATCACTTCTTTGTCGCGAATTGGATTCACAGAACCGTCTACGTGGATGATATTTCCATCATCAAAACAACGCAAAACGTGAATGATTGCATCTGTTTCACGAATGTTTGCCAAAAATTGGTTACCAAGTCCTTCGCCTTTTGAAGCGCCTTTCACCAATCCAGCAATGTCAACAATTTCCATGGTTGTAGGAACAACGCGCTCAGGATTTACAATTGCTTCCAGTTTTTCTAATCGAGGATCAGGAACAGAAATTGTTCCCACATTTGGTTCGATCGTACAGAAAGGAAAATTCGCTGATTGCGCTTTTGCGTTGGATAAACAATTAAACAAAGTAGATTTACCGACATTTGGTAATCCAACAATTCCACATTTTAATGCCATTTGAAAAAAATTTGTGCAAAGGTAAGGAAATCATTGGAAATTCAGCTTGACTTGACTTAAATATGAACGAAAACTTATTTAAAATCATAAGTTTTCAGTAACAAAGCTCATCTAGTTTTTGGATAAAAAATCGCCAACTTTGATTTTAAATTTCGATTCCAAATCTCCTAATTTTTCAACCAAGGGATTGAACACAAAGTTACTTGATTGCTCAGCAATTTGTTTGAAAGGAACTAAATTTTGAGCGCCATTTTCATCTTCGACCAACATTTTTAGTCGATTGAAAAAATCAACATTCAACTCCGCTCCTACTGACTTGATAAATCTTACGGATGAATCAATCGAACAACCAGAAGCATTTTCATGCGTTAAATCAACTGCCAAAGCAACGAAATATGGATTCAACACTTCACCTGCAGCTTTCAATTGGTTTCCGTGCGCGGCCCATTGTTTGGTGAATTCCTCCAATTGCTCATTCAACCAAGAAATTTCAGTTGAATTCAAGGGTCTATTGGATTGATATAACCAAAGTTTTGAATTTGGATTTAAATCTTTGATGCTCATATTTATTATAAATCAGCAGCGTTTGCAATCAATTCAGCCACATCCAACACTTGGATTTCATTCTCTTTGTTGAAGTTTTTAACGCCATCTGTCATCATTGTGTTGCAAAATGGGCAACCTGTTGCAATGATTTCAGCTTTTGTTTCCATGGCATCTTCCGTGCGTTCAACATTGATTTCTTTGTTGCCTTTCTCCGCTTCTTTGAACATTTGAGCGCCACCAGCACCGCAGCACAAACCGTTTGTTTTGCAACGTTTCATTTCAATCAATTCGGCATCCAATTTTTCAATCAATGCCCGCGGAGCTTCATAAACATCATTTGCACGACCTAAATAACAAGGGTCATGAAAAGTGATTTTTCTGCCTTTGTAAACGCCACCACCTTCGATTGAAAGTTTGCCATCGTTAATCAATCCTTGAATCAATTGCGTGTGGTGAATTACTTCATAATTTCCGCCCAATTCAGGATATTCATTTTTCAAAGTATTGAAGCAATGTGGACAAGCTGTAACGATTTTCTTCACTTCGTACCCATCCAATACCTGAATATTCATCATTGCTTGCATTTGGAAAGTAAACTCGTTTCCAGCACGCTTTGCAGGATCTCCGGTACAACTTTCTTCCGTTCCTAAGACTGCAAATTTCACATCACATTTGTTCAAAATTTTAACAACTGCTTTGGTAATTTTTTTTGCTCTATCATCAAAACTTCCAGCACATCCTACCCAAAATAAAATATCAGGAGTTTCTCCTTGAGCCATCATTTCTGCCATTGTAGGCACTTTCAAAACACTCATAATTCTTTTATTAAAGTCTATTTAAGCTTCGTCTCTCCAATTCAACCTGTCTGCTGGTGAAAATTGCCAAGGCGCTCCATTATTTTCAATATTTGTCAACATTCCTGTCAATTCTGAAGGCATTTTGGATTCCTCCATCACCAGAAATCTTCTCAAATCAACGATGATTGACAACGGATCAATGTTTACTGGACATTCTTGCACACAAGCGTTACAAGAAGTACAAGCCCAAATTTCCTCTTCAGAAATATAATCACCAATCAAACTTTTTCCATCGTTAAAATCTTTGCCATTTTTTCGTATTCCAGCACCCAATTCTACCATTCGGTCTCTGGTGTCCATCATGATTTTTCTTGGCGACAACAATTTTCCGGTTTGATTTGCAGGACAAGCAGAAGTGCATCTTCCGCATTCGGTGCAAGTGTATGCATCTAACAAATTTTTCCAAGTCAAATCGGTCACGTCTTTTGCTCCAAATATCTGTAGTTCTGCATCTGCAGGTGCTGCAGCATAAGGGTCAGCATTTGGATCCATCATTAATTTTACCTCTGCTGTAACAGATTCCATGTTTGTGAATTTCCCTTTTTTCTCCAAATTAGAATACCAAGTATTTGGAAAAGCAAGTACAATATGAAAATGTTTGGAGTATGGCAAGTAATTCAAAAATCCGAAAACCATGGCGATGTGTCCCCACCAGCCGATTCGTTCGATTAAATGCAAACCATGTTCAGAAACAGTTCCAAAAATTGCTGGACCAATCAAACTACTAATTGAAAATCCCAGTGAACCTTGACCTTCTAAATGAGATTTCCCTTGCGAATATAGCACTTCATCAGCGCCGTTCATCATAAAAATGAAACAAATCAAAACGATTTCTGCAATCAAAATGATATTGGCATCTTTTTTTGGCCATCCAGCCAATTCTTTCATGTTCAATCTTGGTAATTTCAATAAATTTCTTCTTGACAAAAAGAAAACAGTGGCAATAAATGCCAAAACGGATAAAATCTCGATAAAACTAACCATGAAAGTATAAAATCCTCCCAAAGCACCATGAAACATTCTGTGGTTTCCAGTTAAACCATCTGCAATAATTTCGATTAATTCAATTTGCGTGATGACAAAAGCAGCGTATAAACACAAATGAAGCACAGCAGGAATTGGCCGAGCAAACATCTTTTTTTGTCCCAAAGCAACCAATGCCATGACTTTCCATCTTTCCCCTTTCCGGTCATTTATCTTGAGGTCTTTCCCAAGTAGAATATTTGAGCGAACTTTTGAAATGTTCCAACCAAAAAAACCAAATCCAACGACTGTCAAAGCCGCAAAAACTATAATAGCTAACATTTTATTTTATTTTGATTATGGCATTGAATCCAATAATTTTCTTAATTTTTTCTCTTCTATTTTAGTAATTGGAACGCCTTTTGTTTTGGCTCCCAGAACTGAGAAATGAATATATCTTTCAGGGTGCAACTGAAGATCGCTCACCAGATTTTGCAATTCTTTATTACTATTAACCAATTCATTATACAAACCCTGATCATTGAGCAACATTCCCAAGGTTCCTTTTCCTTCAGAAGCATTTTTCATTAAATCGTTCATTGTTTTGATGGTTTTTTGCGCATCGCCGATCACAGTTTTAAAATCAGCAGTTACTAAATCGTCTGTGATTTTTTTCGCATTTCCAACGATTGAAGTGATTTTATCATTACTCAATTTGAGATTTGTGGTGATTTCATCAACATTTCTTAAGATATTGTGCAATTGGACTTTTTCAGATTGAACCATTCCTTCGACTTCCAAGGCTACATTTCCAAATCGATTAATAGCAATTTTTACTTCTTGCATACTTCCTTCCAAAGATGAAGTAGCAGTTGTATCCCAAAAAGCTGAAATAGAACCAATCACACCATCAACAGAATTCATCATTTTTTGCAATTTTTGATTAATTGGTTCAACATAAGATTTCACTTGGGAAATGAGGTCAACCGAAACAATTCCTTGAATTTTATCTCCAGGATTGTAAAAACCTTTTGCCAAATCAGACCCAGGCTGAATAATCATTCCTTTGGTAAAAAAATCGAGGGCACCGACTTCAATAGCGGAAGATCGCGGAATTCTAAAATTATCATCTTGAATATTAAAAGAAATTAATACCCGCTTTGAAGAATCTTTTTCTTGCGTCAATTCAACTTTTAACACTTTACCCACTTCTACCCCATTCACAATAACAGAGCTTGAACCGACAACGCCGCCTGAATTGGAGAAATAAGCGTAATACACGTCATCTCCGCCAAAAAAGCTATTCCCTTTCAAAAAATTGACACCCAAGACCAGCAAAGTGATGGCCAATATGGCAATGATTCCTGTTTTTAATTCTTTAGAAATTGTCATTTAGATAATATTTTTCATTATTTGACATACAATTTGAGCAACCAGTAATCATTAAAATTCAAAAATAATCAAATCATTCAAATCAATCCTTACTTAATTGAATATTTAAAAAAAAGACAACATTACTTTGCTAATTTAATTGCTTTTTCTAAGCTAATTCTTTCACCATTGTAAAAAGCAACCACAAAGGCATATTGAAATCCTTTTTCTCTCATTTCATTTTTAAATTTCGAAGCACCTTCATAATCATTTTCAAATGCGCCTGCGGTATATTTAAACAATTTATCTTGCTGGTACTCCCAAACTTGAACACCTTTAAATCTTGATGAATTTAGGGGCACTTTTGTTTCAGAGGTTTCTATTTGAACCCTGAAAATAACTTTATCATCTTGCAAAACGACAGGCTCATTTACAACTATTGGCTCAGTATTTTGCAATTCAAAAGGAACAGTTGGCTTTACCCCTTTCATTTCATCGACACCCTCAAGCTCGTTTTTATATTTCTGAAACGCCACAAACATTGCGTCTGCCATTTTGGTTTGAGAAAGAGTATCACTCAAAAATCGCTCTTCTTCGGGATTTGTCAAAAAACCAGATTCAATCAACACTGAAGGCATGGTTGTTTTATACAAAACTAAAAATCCGGCTTGCTTCACTCCTCTGTCAGACCTGCCTAATTTCTTGAATTCACGTTGCAATTTAGAAGCAAAACTGATTGATTGATCTAAAAAAATCGCCAACTGTAATTGTCTCGCAATCAAGGCGTCAGGACTTAGATCGAAATCCTTGTACTTTTCCCCTCCATCCGCCTCCAAGTAAATCGTACTATTTTCTCTTTCCGCAATTTTTTGCTGAGATTCCGTTCTATGTAAACCCAAAACATACGTTTCAGCGCCATAAGCGCCTGCTGCAGCTGAATTTGCATGGATACAAATGAATAAATCTGCTTTGTTTTTATTCGCGATTTTTGCTCTGTCGTCCAATTCAACAAAAACGTCTGAATCCCTTGTATAAATTACTTTTACACCAGGAAAAGTAGATTTTATTTTTGCGCCGAGTTTCAAAGCAATGTTTAGGCAAACAGTTTTTTCATTCGAAGAAGAACCATGACAACCGGGATCTTTTCCTCCGTGACCAGCATCGATACAAACTGTTTTGATCACAGAAAGTCCAGTTTCTGCAGTTTGCGCAATAGAATTAAAGGACGTTGATAACATCAAGACAATAAAAATGGCACAGATTCTGTTAATAGCAAACATTTTTTCTGCTTGAGTATGGGTTATTTTATAGCTTTGTATTCGAATTTTCATTACATAATTTGCTTTCAATACAAAAATAGTCTTAAATCATTGGTCAAAAAGCGTTCCATATATCAACTTATCTTCGGTGCATTGTTAATAATGTTTTCGAGTGAAAATGTTTCGGCACAAAATCCGATCAAAAAAGATACTGTTTATACTGTGGATGAATCGTTTGAAACCACCGCAAAATTCAGCGCCAAAGATTCTATTTTTAATGATTTAAAAAACAAACAAGTGCATCTTTTCGGTGAAGCCAAAGTTGACTATGAGAGCATTAATCTGTCAGCGGATTATATTTTAATAGATTTTGAGAAAAAGGAAATCTTCGCTTCCTACACTTTCGACAAAGACAGCAATCGCATCGGTCTTCCAAAACTAATTCAAGATGGTGAAACGATTGAAGCTGCTAAAATACGCTTGAATTATGAAACTAAGAAGGCTTACATTCAAGAAGTTAAAATCAAACAAGACGAAAATTACTTGTACATGGGTGTTGCAAAGCGACAGGCAAACGAGCAAATACATTTCAAACAAGGAAAATTTACGACTTGTGATTTGGAAGAACCACATTACCATTTTCAGCTTTCAAAAGCAATTTTGGTTCCTGAAAAAAGAATTGTTTCTGGCCCTATGAATCTTTGGATCAAAGGCGTTCCTACTCCACTCGGATTGCCATTTGTATTTATTCCACAAAAAAAACCGAAGGAAAGAACACACGGCGTTTTGGTTCCGAAATTTGTTCCTCAATCTCAATTTGGAATGGGAATTCAGGATTTAGGATATTATTATCCTTTCAATGACAGTGTTCAAACTACTTTTCTTGCAAATCTTTATTCAAGAGGAAGTTGGGGGATTTCAAACAGGACAAATTATGTCATTAAATACAAATTTCAGGGTAATTTAGACTTGGGTTTTCAGCAGTTTAAAGCACCTTTTCCATCCAAAACAAAGAACAATAAGGTCAGTGTGATTTGGACTCATCGCCAAGATGCAAAAGCAAATCCGTTGTGGAATTTTTCTTCCAATGTAAATTTCATCTCTGATAACAATTCAAAAAACAGTTTGGATCCTTTGAATAAAAATTATTTTACAAACAGTTTCAATTCTGACATCAACTTAATGCGTAATTTTCCAGGAAAGCCGATTTCAACTGGAATGAAAGCATCGATTCGGCAAAACTCTCAGACTAAAAACTTCGATTTAACTTCACCTATTTTAAATGTAAATGTGACACGCTTTTTTCCTCTGAAAGCATTGAGAAAATCTAAAATTGGCGCAACTAAATGGTACGAACAAATTGGAATGACCTACAATTTTGAAGGAAAAAACAGCGCTACTTTTAAGGATACGTTAATAAGAGATAAAAACTACGCAGCAATTCAAAGAAAATTTCAAAATGGAGTTACTCAAAGTTCTGTGGTTCAAACTACCTTGAGTTTATTTGACAATGTCATTAAGTTAACGCCATCAATCAACTATTCAAATCGCATCAATTTTCAACAAACAAGAAAATTTGAATTGAATGATACACTTCAAATTGACACCATTCAAAAAATGGGCGTTTCGCAGAATGTTTCTTTCAATCTGCAAATGACAACCGTTGTTTACAGTTATTACAAAACGATTGGGAAAAACAAGCCTGTTATCAGACATATTTTAACCCCAAGTTTTGGATATCGCTATGTTCCAAATTTGAATAAATCACTTTCATACAATACTGGAATTGAAACAGTTGCAAAATACTCCGCTTTTGAAAATAGTTTGTACCGCGAAAGTGTAACTTTTGACCAATCGATCGTCACTTTTGGTTTCAACAACACATTTGAAATGAAACGAAAGTCTGAAAAAGATACGCTCACAGGTTTCAAAAAAACCAGAATTATTGACGCACTTTCATTCAGCGGAAATTATGACTTAATCAAAGATTCGATGAAACTTTCCAACATTGGCGTTGATTTACGAATTAATCCTGTTCCTTTCTTCAGTTTTGTCGCCAATGGAAGTTTTAGTCCCTACAACTGGAATGACTCGACTGGAAGATCATTGAAAGAATTTGCCCTCAAGCAAAAAGGAACCTTGGGACGATTTATGCAAACGAATTTCAATAGTACTTTTACGATTGCTCCGAAAAAAAGCAGGGATAAAATTCAGGACAACAAAGAACAATTTGCCCAAAATTGGAATTCTGATTTTCAATATTTCGCTTTGCATCCAGAAACTTTCGTCGACTTTGAAATTCCATGGAAAGTGAATTTAGGTCATACTTATTCAATCACAGCCAATCAAAATAAAAATTACATCACGCCAGAAACTGCTAAAAACTATTTCATCAATAATACATTGACAATCAATGGAGATTTGAGTTTTACCAAAAGATGGAAAGTGGTGACCGACGTTTATTTTGATATCAAAACGCAAAAAATCACCAACGCACGATTGAATTTTACACGCAATATGCACTGCTGGAATTTGGCTTTTTTCTGGACACCAATTGGCACAAATAAAAGTTTCTTATTCAGCTTAACATCTAGTTCAAATCTATTCAAGGACGCGAAAATTGATTTCAGAAAACCACCTGAAATTTTTTAATTCATGAGAACAAGTTATCAAATTACAATCTAAGTTAATCTTCAGTCTTAATTATCGTTATTTTTACATCTCAATTTAGAAAAAAAATGAAGAACATTATTTTTGGAAGCCTTCTTTTAATTGGCTCAATTTCAGTTGCACAAGACAATACATACCCAACTTATGCTGATCCATTGAATGCAAAACAATTTGTTTTGGAAAATGGATTAACTGTAATGTTGTCAGAAAACCACAATACTTCTCAAATATTTGGAGTAATCGCAGTGAAAGCAGGCGGAAAAAATGACCCGAAAGATGCCACAGGAATGGCGCATTATTTAGAGCACATGCTTTTCAAAGGGACGGAGGAAATGGGAACTTGGGATTATGAAAAAGAAGCTGTTCATTTAAAAGAAATTGAAAAATTATACGAGGAATTAGGCAAAACCAAAGATGAAAAACAGCGTGCGTCAATTCAACAAAAAATCAACGAAGAAGCAGTTAAAGCAGGGCAATATGCCATTCCTAATGAAATGGACAGAATGTTAAGCGAAATTGGATCAACAGGGGTGAATGCGTTTACAACAGAAGATTTTACAGCGTATCACAATGCATTTCCTGCCAATAAATTAGATCAATGGTTACAAATTTATGACCACCGATTTGAGCAACCCGTTTTTAGACTTTTTCAGTCAGAATTAGAAACTGTTTACGAGGAAAAAAATAGAAGTATGGATTCGCCTTTCTCAGCTGTTTTAGATGAGTTCAATAAAAATTTCTGGAAAAATCATCCTTATGGTCAACAGCCAATTATCGGATTGACAGAACATTTGAAAAATCCTTCGCTGCAAAAAATGTATGAATATTTCAATACTTATTACGTTGCCAACAACATGATTTTGTCGCTTTCAGGAGATTTTGATACTGACGAGGCAATTACATTGATTAGAAAATATTTTTCAGATTGGAGAAAAGGTGAAATCCCAGTTTTTCCAAAATATGAGGAAGCTGATTTCAAAGGAAAGGAAGTTGTAAATATCAAAGCAACGCCAGTAAAAGCAGCTATTCGTGGCTATAGAATTCCATCCAATGGGCATCCAGACCAGCAAAAAATTCAGTTGGCAAACTATTTATTGACCAACAGCGAAGGATCTGGATTGTTAGATAATTTAACAAGTCAAGGTAAAATTTCTTTTTCTGGCATGTTTCCGATGGAATACAATGATTATTCTGGCTCAATTATTTTTGTGATTCCTAAAATCATCGGACAAAGTTTTGAAGAAGCAGATGTTTTATTGAACGAGCAAATGAATAAATTGAGAAAAGGCGATTTTGATGATGCATTTTTTGAAGGCGCGAAACTTTCTTTGCAAAAAACCTTTGACAAGCAATTGGAAAGCAATGAAGAACGCGCACTTTTGATGATGAGTGCGTATACTTCAAACACACCTTGGATTGATTATTTGAACAATTTCAAACAAATTAAAAATTTCTCAAAAACAGAAGTTGTTGAAGCCATCAATAAATACTATGGTGAAAACTACTTGGCATTGTATTCTGGAATGGGGACAGCGAAAAAGGACAAACTTTCAAAACCAAAATTTGAAGCAGTTATTCCTCCAGATGGAAAAGTTTCTAGCTTCGCGGCAACTTGGCGAGAGACAGAAACACCCTATATAAAAGCTAATTTTGTAGATTTTAACAAGGATATTACAAGAACAACTTTGGAAGAAAATAAGCTTTTCAGGTCAGTAAAAAATCCATTCAATCAAATCTTTAATTTACAAATTTCTTGGGGCGCTGGCATTCAAAACGATTCTTTGTTGAACTATTTACCTGCCTATTTAAATAAAATCGGCACCAAACAATTGGATGTTACTGCGTTCAAAAACAAATTATTCCAATTGGGCGCTTCCATCAATTTCAGAGCAACAGAAAATGAATTTATTTTGGATATAGAAGGAATGGATGAAAATATAACACCTACAATTGTTTTGGTGAATGACTTTTTGAAAAATTACAATCCAAATAAGGAGGCAATCATTTCGGTAGCCAATGAAACTGAATCAAACAGAAAATTGAGCAACAAAGATTTGATGAATTTAATGTCTGCAACACAACAATATGCGCTTTTTGGAAATAAATCAACTTTTCTAACTGAATTGAGTTCTGCCGACATAAAAAAATTGACACCTGAACAAATGATTAATTCTTTCAAAAATGCTCAAAATTATGGGATTAAAATTAATTATGTTGGCACAAAACCGCATGCTGAAGTTCAGAAAATCATCGCTGAAAATATCCAATTTGAAAAAGTAAGTAAACCAGCTCTGGCAAAAATAAAATATGAGATGAAAGGCTTTGATTCTAAAAAAGTATATTTCTTGAATGATAAAAAAGCAGTGCAATCACAAGTCTTATTTTTGGTTGAAGGTTTGCCCATGGAATCAAGTATGATGGGAGAAGCAGAAGCATTCAACTTGTATTTTGGCGGTGATATGTCTTCCTTGGTTTTCCAAGAAATCAGAGAATTTAGGTCTTTGGCATATTCAACTTCTGCAAAATATCAAATCGCTGAAAAACCAGGAGTGAAAAATTTATTTTACGGTTATGTTGGCTGTCAGGGTGATAAAACGCCAGAAGCTGTTGATGTGATGTTTGATTTGATAACTAAAATGCCTGTGAAAAGAGAACGAGAAGCAGCGATTCGTGCAGCATTAATCTCTGAAGCAAAAACAAGCAAACCAGGCTTTAGAACTATGATTTCTAAAGTGGATGATTGGGAAAGAATGGGCTTTTCTAAGGATCCAAATTTGAATTTGTTGCCTTATTATACCGACTTGACATTTGATCAAATCAATGAATTTTACAAAAATCATATCTCTGGAAAAAACATGCAATTGGTTGTGGTTGGAAACAAGAAAAAATTTGATTTAAAAACAATTAAGAAATACGGACAATTCATGGAGCTTAAAACAACACAAGTAGTGAAAAACTAAGCGAAATTCCGTCAAAATGATTGATATTACCTTCAAAAATAAAATTCCACCTTCCAAAGGAAGAATTTTAATTTCTGATCCATTTTTAGGTGATGATTACTTTGAGCGTTGTGTTGTTTACTTGTGTGAGCACAACCAAGAAGGCAGTTTTGGCTTTGTCTTGAACAATTTATTGGAAATCAATCTAAACGATTTGAATGACCAATTTCCATCTATTAATGCCCAAATAAGCACGGGAGGTCCGGTTGAAACTGAAAGTATGTTTTTTATTCATACTTTGGGGAATGAATTAAACGAAAGCATCGAAATCAGTCAGGGGATTTTTGTGGGAGGAGATTTTGAGCAATTGTATGCTGTGATGAATGAAAAACACATACAAGAAAATCAAATTAGATTCTTTTTAGGTTATTCTGGTTGGGCAAAAGGACAATTAGAAGCTGAAATTAAAGAAAATGCATGGGTTGTAGCCGACCTCGATGAATGTTCAGAAATTATGAAAATTCAGGAACCAGATACATGGAAATATTTCATGACAAAACTTGGTTCAAAATATCAATTCATGACGAATTTTCCGATTGATCCAAATGAAAATTAATTTAGGAGGAAAATTATTGTATCTTGAGAAAAAAATAGTACTTTGAGTAAATCTATCAGCATTCAAAACGATGTAAAACAAAACTTGAAATTTCAAAAAGTCATTGTTTTTGTTGGGATTTTACTTTTTAGTATCAAAGTAGTTGCTTGGTATTTCACAAACTCTGTTGCTATTCTAACAGATACCTTGGAAAGTATCGTAAACATTATTACTTCCTTTGTAGGGCTTTATAGCTTGTATCTTTCTTCGCTTCCCAAAGATGAAAATCATCCATATGGTCACGGCAAAGTGGAATTTATTTCTGCAGCAATAGAGGGAATGTTGATTGCCGTGGCGGGAATTTTGATTGTTTTTGAAGCCATATCAAATTTCAAACATCCTCATCCGATTGGAAGATTAGACATAGGAATTTATCTAATTTCAGCAACAGCCGTGATCAATTATTTGATTGGAAACATGGCTATCAAAAAGGGTAAAAAGACCAAATCATTGGCATTAGAAGCCAGTGGAAAACACTTAAAAAGTGACACCTACTCCACTTTGGGAATCATTTTAGGATTGATCGTAATATCATTTACAAAGATACTTTGGCTTGACAGTCTAGTCGCTTTGATTTTTGCAGGAATAATATTCTACACTGGTTTTAAAATCATCAAAGATTCAATCAGCGGAATTATGGATGAAGCAGACAATAAATTGATTGATGAATTTGTAAAAACAGTTCAGCAAGAAAGAAAACCTGCATGGATAGATTTGCATAATTTGAGAATAATAAAATATGGTTCTACGCTTCACATGGATTGTCATTTAACATTGCCCTATTATTACAATGTTGCAACTGCCCACGATGAAATTGAAAAGTTGGATGAAATTGTAAATGACCACTTCGGAACCAAAGTTGAATTATTTATACACACAGACCCTTGCCAACCATACTCTTGCGAAATTTGCACTTTAAAAGATTGTCCTGTAAGAAAGAATGAATTTATGGCAACTTGGATTTGGGACAAGAAAAATGTTTCCCAAAATCAGAAACATAATTTAAAAAATATTTGAACTAGATGAATGATTTGTTAGATCAATTGCTAAAACTTTCTATCAAAAGTGCGTTAGAAGCCGGAGAAAAAGTCATGGAAATTTACGAATCTTCGGATTTTGAAATTGAAATCAAACAAGATTTATCTCCCATAACAAAGGCTGATAAAATTTCAAATGAAATAATACTAAAATACCTAAAGCAATCAAAAATCCCCATCCTTTCTGAAGAATCAAAAATGATTTCCTATTCTGAACGAGAAAATTGGAATTTGCTTTGGATAGTTGATCCTATTGACGGCACCAAAGAATTTATTAAACGAAATGGCGATTTTACTATAAATATTGCTTTGATAGAAAATCAAAGGATTGAAATGTAAGGTATTTCCTATTGAAACATCTGAATATCCAACAAGGGCAAAAAGACCACATTTTTCGGTTTTGAATAAGAAAAAGATAAAAGATGATTTCCAATTAGAAATTCCCCATTGGAAAGAATCACTCGGACTTTTGTTAACATAATAGCTATTAATAATGGTGTTTAATGATTTATCGAACAAATAAATAATAGGATTTTTTAATTAAAACACAACTCAAACTATTATTTTGCATTAAAAATTATTCGAAACCGCTGAACTTTAGTACTTTTGTACCATGATAAGAACTGCTGATGATAAATGGTACATTATACAAACTAGTTCGAAATTTGAGAAAAAGTGCTTCAACCTACTGTCACTTCAAGGAATTTCAGTTTTCTTGCCTACTCAAAAAGTCAAAAGAAAATGGAGTGATAGAATCAAAGTAGTACTAAAACATAATCTTGCGAAATTTGCTCCATGAAAAATTGACCTATTGAAAAAAATAAATTTGCAAGAATTTAAAATAAGAAAATCAGAATCAAAAAGGATAAAAACCAGTAATTAAGGCCAATGTTAACTAATTATTAAATCAAATCTATTTCTAGATTATTAATAAGGAAAACGCCGTTAATCCTCGATTTTATTTCTACTTTGTTTATTTTTTAACAAATAAAACATTAATTTTGTAACTATGAAAGTAGTTTTAGTTGAAAAATGGTTCGTGCTTCAAACTCGATCGAGATTTGAGAAGAAGTGTTATGACCAACTTTTACTTCATGGAATTTCAGTTTTCTTGCCTACCCAAAAAGTAAAAAGAAAATGGAGTGATAGAATCAAAGAAATAGAAGCACCACTTTTTTCAGGATATATTTTTATACAATTTGAAGAAAAAGATAGATATACCATATTAAATATCAGAGGAGTAGTTCGTTTTGTTTCTTTTGGCGGCACTTATGCCACGCTGAATGAAAAGCAAATTGAAACGATAAGAAAATTGGAAAAATTAGAAACTTCCATTGATATTGTTGATATAGAATTATTTAGTGGTCAGGAAGTACTTATATCTTCAGGACCTTTCAAAGGTTTGGAAGCAAAAATAGTTCACCACAATGGAAAAGGAAAACTTTTATTATCGGTTGAATCGATTGGTCAAGGAGTTTTGCTCGAAATTGGAAGAACAAAAATTGAAAAAAAGAATCCAATTTTAGTGTAAACTAAAAAAATTAAGATTCTTATAAACACCTGTAGCTCATATGTTTTCAAAAAAATCATGGGGGTGAAAGGGCGAAGCTGTATTAAATTGTTAGCAATTTATGATATTAAATCTTAAATTTGTAAATGGAAAAAAAATCTAAAATACTCATCACTGGCGGTGCTGGCTTCATTGGCTCTAATCTTTGTGAATATTTTATAAATGAAGGATTTAATGTTGTCTGTTTGGATAATTTCGCAACTGGATTTAAACACAATTTAGATGGCTTTATAAACGCTCCCAATTTTCAATTAATTGAAGGCGACATACGTGAATTAGAAATTTGCAGGTTGGCTGTACAAAATTGTGATTATGTTTTGCACCAAGCTGCTTTGGGTTCTGTGCCAAGATCTATAAACGACCCAATTACAACCAATGAAGTCAATATCAGTGGCTTTTTAAATATGTTGATTGCCAGCAGAGATGAAAAAGTGAAGCGCTTTATTTATGCTGCAAGTTCTTCAACTTATGGTGATTCAAAATCTTTGCCTAAAGTTGAAGATATTATTGGGACTCCTCAATCTCCTTATGCCATCACAAAATATGTAAATGAATTGTATGCCCAAAATTTTTCCAAATTATATGAAATGGAAACCATCGGCTTGCGTTATTTTAACGTCTTTGGCAAAAGACAAGATCCAAAAGGTGCATATGCAGCCGTGATACCAAAATTTGTGATTCAATTGGTAAATCATGAAAGTCCGGTAATCAATGGAAACGTTGAATTTTCAAGAGATTTCACCCATGTTGACAATGTTGTTTTGATGAATTCATTAGCCATTAATACTACAAATCCTGAAGCCTTAAATACTGTTTTCAACACCGCTTTTGGTGAAAGAACAACTTTGCTAGAATTAGTAAATATTTTGAAGTTTGAATTAGGACAATTTGATTCCAAAATTAATACGATTGAAACAATTATTGGTCCTAGCCGAATTGGTGATATTCCTCATTCAATTGCCAGTATTGATAAGGCTAAATTGTTATTGGGCTACAATCCAAAAACTAGTTTGAAAAATGGAATTAGCAAAACTATTCAATGGTACTGGGAAAATTTAAATAATCAAATTGAAAAAAATATTGTTTCCTAATATAAATCCAACAAGCACGAAAGCTTGGTCGCTTTTGAAAAGTCACCAGATTGATGAAATATCTTCAGCCTGCATGAAAGATTTTTTTGAGGTGGATGAAAACAGATTTCAGAAATTCAAAATTGAATTAGAAGGAATACTGTTTGATTATTCGAAAAATATAATAAATCAAAAAACGCTTGATTTATTGATTCAATTAACCAAGGAATGTAAGCTAGATGAAGCAATCAAGGCAATGTTTGAGGGAGAAAAAATCAATGAAACTGAAAATAGAGCTGTATTTCATGTGGGCTTAAGGGATTTCTCCTCTAAAAAGACTATCATCGATGGTGTTGAAGTTAAATCAGAAATTAACGCCGTCAGAAACAAAATCAAAGATTTCTCCAATGCTCTGCATGAAGGCCAATGGTTAGGTTGTACAGGTAAAAAAATCAAAAATATTGTCAATATTGGAATTGGTGGCAGTGATTTGGGACCAAACATGCTTTGTGAAGCCTTAAAAACATACTGGAAGCAAGATATCCGAGCACATTTTGTCAGTAATGTTGATGGAAGTAACTTGGCAGAAATTCTCAAAAATATAAATCCAGAGGAAACTTTATTTGTAATTGCTTCAAAAACATTTACAACACAAGAAACAATGACCAATGCTAACTCAGCGAGAGATTGGTTTTTGGCAAAAATGGAAAATCGTGAATTCATAGAAAATCATTTTGTTGCCATCAGTTCAAATGTTTCAAAAGCCATTGAATTTGGAATCAATGAAAACAACATTTTCGAAATGTGGGATTGGGTTTGCGGCAGATTTAGTGTTTATGGAGCGATTGGATTAACAGTTGCTTTGACAATTGGCTATGATCACTTCGAAGAATTTCTCAAAGGCGCAGAAGCAGCAGATGACCATTTTCAAAATGCAAGTTTTGAGAAAAATATTCCTGTAATCATGGCGCTTTTGAGTATTTGGTACATCAATTTTTGGAATGCAAAAAGTGAGGTAATACTATGCTATGATCAATATTTGCATAAATTTGCTACCTACATGCAACAAGGTTTCATGGAAAGTAATGGCAAAACAATTGATAGAAATGGTCAAAAAGTAAGTTACACAACCGGTATTCCAATTTGGGGTGAACCTGGAACAAATGGTCAGCACAGTTTTCATCAAATGTTTCACCAAGGAAGTTCAATGATTCCACTTGATTTTATCGCACCTTTGGAAACACATAATCCGATTGGTGACCATCATATCAAATTACTTTCAAACTTTTTTGCTCAAACAGAGGCTTTGATGGAAGGAAAATCTCTTGAAAAAGTTGAAATCGAATTGCGAGAAAAGGGTTTTAAAGAAACCGAAATTAAAAAATTAGCACCATTCAAAGTTTTTGAAGGAAATAAGCCATCAAATTCAATATTAATAAAAAAAATTGACCCTTATAACCTAGGGAAACTGACTGTTTTTTACGAACACAAAATTTTTATACAAGGAATTATCTGGAATATTTATAGCTTTGACCAATGGGGAGTAGAATTAGGTAAAGAATTATCGACGTCTATCCTACCGGAATTGTTAAAAAGAGAGGAAACAAATACATATAGTTCCTCAACAAATGGATTGATCAATTACTTTAAAGAAAAGACAATTTAAAATGATGAATGATAAGATTGCAATTGTAGGACTAGGTTATGTTGGATTGCCATTGGCGAGACTTTTAGCTACCAAATACCCAGTCATTGGTTTCGATATCAATCAAGGAAGAATTGCTGAATTAAATTCCGGGCATGATGCAACCTTAGAGGTTGAAGATGATATTTTAAAAGCTGTTTTAACAGGAACTTCCAAAATGGAGAAAGGTCTTTTTTGTAGTTCAAATTTGGATGATATCAAAGATTCAAATTATTTTATTGTAACTGTTCCTACTCCTGTAGATAAACATAATAAACCAGATTTAACGCCCTTATATAGAGCGAGTGAAACGGTTGGGAAAGTCTTGAAAAAAGGAGACATTGTCATTTATGAATCTACTGTTTACCCTGGTGTAACGGAAGAAGAATGTGCGCCTGTATTGGAAAAAATAAGTGGATTAAAATTTAATATTGACTTTTTTGCAGGTTATTCGCCAGAAAGAATCAATCCAGGAGATAAAGAACATACTGTTGAGAAAATATTAAAAGTCACTTCAGGATCCACGCCAGAAATCGGATTAAAAGTAGATGCACTTTACAAAAGTGTGATCACAGCAGGAACGCACCTTGCTCCTACTATTAGAGTTGCTGAAGCTGCAAAAGTAATTGAGAATTCTCAAAGAGATATCAATATTGCATTTGTCAATGAATTGGCTAAAATTTTCAATTTATTAGACATCAATACACATGATGTTTTGGCAGCAGCAGGAACGAAATGGAACTTTTTACCTTTCAAACCAGGTTTAGTTGGTGGACATTGCATTGGTGTTGATCCATATTATTTAGCTCAAAAAGCACAAGAAAAAGGGTACAATCCTGAAATCATTTTGGCTGGAAGACGAATGAATGACAGCATGGGAGAATATGTTGCATCTCAGGTTGTTAAATTAATGATCAAGAAAGGAATTTCAATTTTAGGTGCTGAAATTTTGATGCTCGGAATTACTTTCAAAGAAAATTGTCCTGATGTTAGAAACACGAAAATTGTAGATGTAATTAGTTCGTTGGCTTCGTACGGTATAACAGTTTCAATTTATGACCCTTGGGCAAATCCTGCTGAAGTAAAACACGAATATGGCCTAGAAACTTCAATCAATATTCCACATCAACAATTTGATGCGGTTGTATTAGGGGTTTCGCACAATGAATTTTTGAAAATGGATTTTACAGAAATATTAAACGATACGCATGTAATATATGACGTTAAAGGTGTTTTAGGTAAAAATGTAGATGGTGTATTATAAATAAAATGAAAAAATGAGTTTCCAATTTATTGAAACAGATGAAAGACCTTGGGGAAGATATTTTGTCCTCCATGACGAACCAAATTACAAGGTTAAAAGAATTGAAGTTGAATCAAATCAAAGATTAAGCTACCAATATCACTTTAAAAGAGCCGAAGCGTGGACAATTGTTCAGGGTGAAGCAACTGTAACTCTTGATGGCGTTGATAAAATATACACTGTTGGTGAAACTGCCATTATTCCATTGAGTGCAAAACATCGTGTCGCCAATATGGGAGCTGAACTTCTAATATTTATAGAGGTTCAAACAGGGGATTATTTTGGCGAAGACGACATTGTAAGAATTGAAGACGATTATTCTAGAAAATAGGATTGAAAAAAAAATACGAATGAAACATTTTACCCGAAAACGACACATTGCCAAAACCTTTACTTGGAGAGCGGTTGGCACTGCAGATACTATCCTACTTTCTTGGCTCGTTTCAGGAGATTTAAGAATTGGCGCAGCAATTGGCGGTGCTGAAGTTTTTTCTAAATTACTTCTTTACTACCTGCACGAAAGATTATGGTATAAAACTTCCATGCTGCAAGCAGCATCTAGTAAAGTCCGCCATGCAATTAAAACAATTTCTTGGAGAATTGTAGGTACAATGGATACTATGATGATGGGTTGGATTATATCCGGAAATCCAATGACAGGATTAAAAATTGGTGGACTTGAACTAGTTACCAAAATGGGACTCTACTACCTTCACGAAAGAGTTTGGTATAGAAGTGACTATGGTTTAATTATTGAAGAATCTGAATCCACAGAAAAAAAGAACAATAAATAGTTTTGACAAAATGAAAATCGAAAACGTAAATCCTAACAATGTTTACAACCAAGACTATTCTGTTAACAAGCAAAATAGGAATAAAAAGAACAATCATTCATCTTTAATGATTTTGTTTACAGGCCTGTCCGGCTCTGGAAAATCAACAATCGCAAGCAAGTTAGAACAAGTTTTACACGCTCAAAATCTTCAAACGTACACTTTAGATGGTGACAATATGCGTTTAGGATTAAATACAGATTTGGGATTTTCAGCTGAAGATAGAAATGAAAATCTAAGAAGAATTGGCGAAGTATCAAAATTAATGGTAGATGCTGGTTTAGTAACACTTGCAGCATTTGTTTCACCATTGAAAGCGGATCGTGCATTGATTGAAAAAATTGTAGGCGCTGAAAATTTTATCGAAATCTTTGTAAACACTACACTAGAAGAATGTGAAAGAAGAGATGTAAAAGGTTTATATGCAAAAGCAAGAAAAGGTGAAATTCCAAACTTTACAGGAATAAGTTCTCCATACGAAGCACCTGAAAACCCACATTTAGAAATAAATACCGAAAATACATCTGTCGAAAAAGCAGTAGAAATTATCACCGAATATATTAAAATTAAAATTTCTTTGAACCATGAATAAATACTATTTGAATTATCTTGACGAATTAGAGTCAGAAGCAATCTTCGTCTTGAGAGAGGTTGCAGCACAATTTGAAAATCCTGTCATCTTATTTTCAGGAGGAAAGGATTCAATTGTCGTTACTTATTTAGCACAAAAAGCTTTTGCTCCTGCTAAAATGCCTTTTGCATTGTTGCATGTTGACACAGGACATAATTTCCCTGAAACTATAGAATTTAGAGATAAATTGGTAAATTCTTTGGGCGTTCAACTTTTAGTTGGGTCAGTGCAAGATTCAATTGATGATGGAAGAGTTGCAGAGGAAAAAGGAAAAAATGCATCAAGAAATGTACTTCAAATTACGACTTTGCTTGATACAGTTGAAAGATATAAAATCGACTGCGCCATTGGTGGTGGTAGAAGAGACGAAGAAAAAGCAAGAGCCAAAGAGCGTTTTTTCTCACACAGAGACGAATTTGGTCAGTGGGATCCAAAGAATCAAAGACCAGAATTGTGGAATTTGTTTAATGGAAAACAATTCAAAGGAGAACATTTCAGAGCTTTCCCTATTTCAAATTGGACTGAAATGGATGTTTGGAATTATATCAACCGCGAACAATTAGCAATTCCATCACTTTATTTTGCCCACGAAAGAGAAGTTATTTGGCGAGATGATGCATGGATTCCGCTTTCAGAACATATCAAACTAGATGCTAATGAAATGGTCTCAACAAAAAGAATCAGATTCAGAACTTTAGGTGATATTACAATTACTGGTGGTATAGAATCTGATGCAGACACACTTGAAAAAATCGTTGATGAAGTTAGTACAATGAGATTAACAGAACGAGGAAATAGATCTGATGACAAAAGATCTGAAAGCGCTATGGAAGATAGAAAACGCGAAGGATATTTTTAATTAATCAAATAATTGAAATAAAAAAGATTATGGAATTAGATAACAATCAATTATTACGTTTTACCACTGCAGGAAGTGTTGATGATGGTAAAAGTACCCTTATTGGAAGATTACTGTATGACTCTAAGTCAATTTTTGAAGACCAATTGTCTTCAATCGAATCAACGTCAAAAAGAAAAGGACACGAAGGTGTTGATTTAGCTCTTTTTACTGATGGTTTAAGAGATGAACGTGAACAAGGAATTACGATTGATGTAGCGTATAGATATTTTACAACGCCAAAACGTAAGTTTATCATTGCTGATACTCCTGGACATATTCAATATACTAGAAACATGGTTACGGGGGCATCTACAGCAAATGCCGCAATAATATTAATCGATGCAAGAAACGGAGTTATTGAGCAAACTAAACGACACTCTTTTATTGCATCTTTACTCCAAATTCCTCACATAATTGTGTGTGTAAATAAAATGGATCTAGTCGAATATAGCGAAAAAAGATTCAATGAAATCGTTGAAGAATTTGAGGTTATTTCCTCTAAATTGATGATTAAAGACGTACATTTTATTCCAATTAGTGCTCTAGATGGAGACAACGTTGTGAATAGATCTGAAAATATGCCGTGGTTCAGTGGTGCGCCAATGTTGCATACTTTGGAAACATTGCACATTAGCAGTGATATCAACAAAATTGACGCGCGCTTCCCAGTTCAAACTGTCATTCGTCCGCAATCCGAAGAACACAGAGATTACAGAGGTTATGCTGGTAGATTGGAAAGTGGTATTTTAAGAGTTGGTGACGATATTACCGTTCTTCCTTCAGGATTTACGTCAAAAATAAAAACCATTGATTGTTTTGAAACAACCTATCAAGAAGCTTTTGCTCCAATGTCAGTTTCCATTACTTTAGAAAGTGATATTGACATCAGCAGAGGGGACATGATTGTGAGAACTAATAATCAACCAACTTGCTCACAAGAATTTGATGTAATGCTTTGCTGGTTGAATAACAATTCCGCAAGACCTGGAGCAAAATATTCAATAAAACATACAACTAACGATCAAAAAGCGATTATCAAGGAAGTTGTTTACAAAATGGATATCAATGCCATCGAAAGAAATAACGAGGATAAAACTATCAATATGAATGACATTTGTAGAGTAAAAATTCGCACGACAAAACCATTAATGATAGACGAATATAGAGATAATCGCATGACTGGAAGTATCATTCTTATTGATGATGCCACCAATGAAACAGTTGCTGCAGGAATGGTAATCTGATAATCAAACAACTTAATATTTTATATATGTCAGATTTAAATTTATTGAAAGTTGCGATTACAGCTGCTCTTGAAGCAGGTGAAAAAATTATGGAAATCTACGAAACCGAAGATTTTGGTGTTGATTTTAAAAGTGATAATTCCCCACTAACAAAAGCTGACGTTGCTTCTCATAATATTATTGAAAGTCATTTACTTACAACAAATATCCCAATTTTATCTGAAGAAGGGAAAAATATTCCTTACGAAGATAGAAAGTATTGGAAACAACTTTGGATAGTTGACCCAATAGACGGAACAAAAGAATTTATAAAAAGAAATGGAGACTTCACAGTTAATATTGCTTTGATTGAAAATCAAATTCCCGTTTTAGGTGTGATCTATACTCCTGTTTTAAATGAATTGTTTTTCTCAACGAAAGACGGTGGTGCATTCAAAGTAATTACTACCTCTCATTCAGATGATTTCCAGTATTTACAAACAAATGCCGTAAAACTTCCTATTGAAACAAAAAAAGAAGCTTTCACAGTAGTTGCCAGTAAATCTCACATGTCTGTCGAAACAGAAGACTATGTTAAAGAACTTGAAAAAACCCACGGAAAGGTTGAATTGATTTCGAGGGGAAGTTCATTAAAACTTTGCATGGTGGCCGAAGGAAAAGCAGATTGCTATCCTCGTTTTGCTCCTACAATGGAATGGGATACAGCTGCTGGACAAGCTATTTGCATGCATGCTGGTTTTGAGGTGATCGATTGGTCAACTCAAAAAGAAATGCTTTATAATAGGGATAATTTGTTAAACAACTGGTTCTTAGTAAGATGAAAGGTATAGTTTTAGCTGGTGGTTCAGGCACACGTTTGTTTCCAATCACAAAAGGAGTTTCAAAGCAGTTACTTCCAATTTATGATAAACCAATGATTTATTATCCAATATCTGTTTTGATGTTGGCTGGAATAAGAGAGATTTTGATTATTTCAACACCCCAAGATCTTCCGAATTTTGAAAAATTATTGGGAGATGGTAGTGATTTTGGTGTGCAATTCACTTATAAAGTGCAACCAAGTCCTGATGGGCTCGCTCAAGCATTCATTTTGGGTGAAGAATTTATTGGAGATGATGATGTTTGTTTGGTTTTAGGTGACAATATCTTTTACGGTCACGGACTAACTGAATTACTTAAATCTGCAAAATCAAATGTGTCTGACAAAGAAAATGCAACGGTTTTTGGATATTATGTGAACGATCCAGAGCGATACGGTGTCGCAGAATTTGATGACACAGGGAAAGTAGTTTCTATTGAAGAAAAGCCTATTTCTCCTAAATCAAATTATGCTGTCGTTGGTCTATATTTTTACCCAAATGCAGTAATTGAAATCGCAAAATCCATCAAACCATCTGATCGTGGAGAACTTGAAATCACAACTGTAAATGAAGTCTTTCTTTCAAAAGAAAATTTGAAAGTAGAATTAATGGGAAGAGGTTTCGCATGGTTAGATACTGGAACACACGATTCTTTACTTGAAGCAAGTAGTTTCATTCAAACAATTGAAAATAGACAAGGTTTGAAAGTTGCTTGTTTAGAGGAAATTGCTTTCGATCAAGGATTTATTTCAAAAGAGAAAGTTTTAGAACTAGCGAAACCATTAGCAAAGACAGGTTACGGACAATATTTAATTAAAAAAGTTTCCAAGTGAAAATAACAGAAACAAATATTGAAGGATTGGTAATAATTGAACCAAAAGTTTTTGGTGATTCTCGCGGATATTTCATGGAAACGTTCCAAAAAAATACATTTAATTCAAGTGTGACAGAAACTGAGTTCATTCAAGACAATGAATCAAAATCTTCCAAAGGAGTTTTAAGAGGATTACATTTTCAACTTCCACCCTATCAGCAAGCAAAATTGGTTAGGGTTATTGAAGGCGAAGTATTGGATGTTGCCGTAGATTTGAGAAAAGATTCAAAAACCTATGGTAAACATTATTCAATTTTATTGTCAGGCGAAAATAAAAAGCAATTTTTTGTTCCAAGAGGATTTGCGCATGGATTTGTTGTTTTAAGTGAAACTGCTATTTTCAGTTATAAAGTCGACAATCTATATGCTCCGACGCATGATTCTGGCATTCTGTGGAATGACGAAACATTGAACATTGATTGGAATATCGATATTGAATTGCTTCAACTTTCTGAAAAAGACAAAAATTTAAGTTCATTTAAAGACTTTAATAGTCCATTTTAAAATGAAAATATTAGTAACGGGAAAAAATGGTCAATTGGGATCGGAAATCAATTCTTTGGTTTCCAATTACCCTCAACACCAATTTCATTTTACAGGATGTAGCGAATTCAATCTTTCTAGTAAAGAATCGATGAGTTCATTTTTAAGTAATTACCAGTTCGATTTAATTATCAATTGTGCTGCATACACAGCTGTAGATAAAGCAGAAGACGACTCTGAAATGGCTGAAATGGTAAATGTAGAAGGAGTTCATTTTTTAGCCGAATATTGCGCTGAAAGGAAAATCAAAATCATCCATATTTCAACAGATTATGTTTTTGACGGTTCTAAAAACACTCCTTATGTCGAAAGTGACATTACAAACCCAACAGGTGTTTATGGTGAAACAAAGCGAAAAGGAGAAATCGAATTATTAAACAGTCGAGCGCATAGCATTATCATCAGAACTTCTTGGGTTTATTCAACCTTTGGAAATAACTTTGTAAAAACAATGTTGAAACTGGGTGCTGAAAGAGAAAGTTTAAACGTTGTTATAGATCAAATTGGAACGCCAACATACGCGAACGATTTGGCTAACGCATGTTTGACAATTGCCAATCAAATCGACAATTGGAAACCTGGTTGTACAATTTATCACTATTCGAATGAAGGTGTGACAAGTTGGTATGATTTTGCGTACGAGATTATGTATATAGCAAAATTGAATTGCAAGGTCTCTCCTATCGAAACATTTGAATATCCAACTAAAGCGAAAAGACCACATTTTTCGGTTTTGAACAAAAAGAAAATCCGTACTGATTTTAATTTGGAAATTCCTAATTGGAAGGAATCATTGCAGGAAATGTTGATAGAAAATTCTAGGAATGATTAAAAAACTTAGAAGAAAATTGAATGGAGACATCCATTTGAAGGATTTAATAAAAGGGAGCGTAATCACATTTTTTTTAAAAATGGGTGGAATGCTTCTGAGTTATGTTTTGATTTTTCTTTTATCAAAAAAATTTGGTCCTTCAGGTGTTGGAACATTTAATCTTTTCAATCAAACATTGACAGTTTTATCAATGTTTCTTGGACTAGGAATGAATATTTCGGTACTTCGATTTGTTGGTCAATTTAACAATGTTAAGGATAATGCAAAGATGCATTTTTTACATCATTATATTTTAAAGATAATTGGACCTACTAGCTTATTTATTGGTATTACTTTAGTAGTATTTTCTGATTCAATAAGCATTTTAGTAACTGATTCTAACGAAAAATCTATCTATTTTAAAATATTAGGAATTACTTTACCTTTTTTTGCAATTAATCAAGTTAGCGTAGAATTTATTAGAGGTCTTAAAAGACTGCAGATTTCAGAATTAATTAGAAGCGTCATTCGCCCACTTATTATGACCTTATCACTTCTTTTTCTGTGGAGTAAACCAATCGATACAAATACAATTATCTATTTATTTTTAATTGGATCAGTTGCTAATTCAATTTTTTCCAGTTACACGATTTGGCGAAATTTAGCAAAAATCCCTAAGAATCCAAACTCAATTTTTAAACTCAAAGAACTTGTTGCTACCTCCTTGCCTATGATGGCAGTTAGCGTTTCTTCAGCTTTGATGGTTGCTTTGCCAATATTTGTTTTAGAATTTATCGGAACCGAAGTTGAAGTTGGATTATTTAGTGTTGCATATAAAGTTTCCCAAATTATTACACTGATTTTAATGATAATCAACACAATGTCAGCGCCGAAATTTGCAGAGCTTTTTTGGGCAAATAAGACAAAAGAATTACAAAAATTATTAAACCAAACTTCAAAAATCATGTTTTGGGTTGCTCTTATATTTTCAATATTTGTAATCGTTTTTTCTCGAACAATATTAGGATTATTTGGAAGTGAATTTCAAAATAGCGGAATAATACTAATTATCCTTATAATCGGCCAATTAGTTAATGCCGCCACGGGATCTGTTGGTGTACTATTAAATATGTCAGGAAATCAAAAAATTTACCGCCAATCAATCTTGGTTGTGGTAATTGCTCTTGCAATTACTTGTCCAATTGCAACTTTTTATTTTGGATTGATAGGAACTGCAATTACTACAACACTTTCTATTATTTTTATTAATGTATGGTTAGTTATCAGAGTTCGAAAAAAATTAAAGCTTAAAACCTCTTACCCAATCTAAAATGAGTAGTGTAAATCCCCCAATTTTTATTGTTGGCATGCCTAGGTCAGGCACGACCTTATTGTCTAATTTATTAAATGCATCAGAAGAAATTTATTTTCCTCAGGAAACACATTTTTTCTCCCAATTAGATAAATATAAAAAAAATAAATCGAAATTAAAAAACTCATTTAATAACTTCTACTTCAATAAAAACGAAATATATTTTAAATCTTGGAATCTTGATAGTCAAAAAATTGATGGACTTAATAGTTACAATGAAAAAGAGTTATTCGAAGATTTAATTTGTTTACTTCAAAAACAAAACAAAAAACAATTTGAAAGTTGGGGTGAAAAAACTCCCATTCATTTTGTATATATTAATGAAATCTTAAAAATCTACCCTAAAGCTAAATTTGTGCACATTATTAGGGATCCTAGAGATGTTTTTATTTCCATGATTGCAAGTTCATGGGTGAAAATTTTTCCTTTCGAAGAAAAGATATCACAGTACAAAATTTCTTGTCAAATTCATCTTTCAACACATGAAAATATTTGCTCAGTTAAGTATGAAGATTTAGTTAAAGAACCTGAAAAAAATTTAAAAAAAATATTTTCTTTTACAAATCTAAATTACACTGACCAAATTTTACAAAATTTTAATAAGGATGAAAATTTGAATTTTTCAGAAAAATTTGAACCTTGGAAAAAAAACAATAAAAACAGCATTGATGCAAAGAGTATGTTTAAATGGAAGAAAAAAGTTGATAGGCCTTTAAACTATTACATTTCTAATAAATTAAAAACTGAAATTTTACAGCTTAATTATGAATCTCTTTCTAATAAAGTAAATTTTAAGTATATTTCGTTCAATTTTAAAACTGCCCTAGGAAATATAATCATTAGATTCAAAAAAAGACTATGATAAAAACAATCAAATATTTAATTGAAGATTTTAAAATTTTTAGATTTGTTCATCCAAATAAGATCCTTTTCAATATTTTTTATCTCCCTAGCTTCAGAATAGTGCTACTTTTTAGGTTAAGCCAACTATTTTATAAATCAATAATTCTTATCCCATTAGCTTATTTACTTACCATCCTAAATGATACTCTTAACGGTGTTTGGATTGGACCGAAAGTAGAAGTAGGTAAAGGATTTTATCTTGGTCATCCAAGAGGATTAGTTGTTAATCCAAACGTTAAAATTGGCAACTATTGTTCAATTATTCAACAAGTTACACTTGGTGGACCACGAACTGAAATTGGTGATTATGTTTCATTAAATGCTGGAGCAAAAGTAATTTCTGACCCTTTAAAATCAGAAATTGTTAAGGTTGGAAATAATTCAATAGTTGCAGCCGGAGCTATTGTACTTTCTTCATTTGAAGAAAGTTCAGTACTGGCTGGTATACCGGCTAAATGTGTAAAGAGACTTGCTAACGATGAAAATTGGGTTACAATGAGGAGAAAAATAAACAAAAATAAATTCCACTCAGCATCGTAAAATAAATTGAATTTACTGATAAAAATATCAATAGAAAAATCAACATAAATTGAATTTTTAGCAGTGTTTTAAAATCTAACTAAAAAATGAATTATCTCTTTTTATTTTACATTGTCTCCATATTCAATGTTTTTTACTTGACTCCAGTATCAATATTTGCTGATATTTACATTCAAATTTTCACATTTCTAGGCATCTATACCATAATTAAACATAAGTATTACAACCAAAAAAAAGTAAATTTTTTAATAGTTTCCATAGTTATTCTTATTTTATCATCATTTATTTCTTCTAAATTAATTTTAAAACAAGATAATGTATCAGCTCTAATTGCCACCCAACATATTTTCAAAGGTTTTTCCGTCTTTTATTTTATTCAGAATATTAAGACTAATAAGATTAATTTAAAATTTGTATTTAAAAATTTGATAAAATTAGTTTGGATTTTCACCTTATTTCTAACTTTTGCTTCATTAACTAGGTTTGCATTCACTTTTACCTCTCCCATTTCTGGAAGTAAAATACTTATTACAGCCAACAAATATGCGATTAATATCCTGTACTTCGGAGAAATGTATTTTTTGGCAAAATATTTTAAAACTGGAAAATTCGCAAATTTAATTTATTTGAGTTTGATTTTTATTTCAACGCAACTATATGATATTCAAAGAGGTGATATCATTTTCATGTTTGCTATACTGGCTATTTGTTTATTTCTATACCGTAAAACTTTGTCTGCAACTAAAATCTATTTGATTGCACCCATTTTTTTAGTTTTAATTGTTGCATCATTTAATAATTCAGAAACTTCAAATAAAATCAACAACAAATTTACCCAAATGTTAATGGCATTTAATTCAGAGGAAACTGGTAAAATAAATGACGCCTCAATATTCGTGAGATTGAGGGAAATCGAATTTGCAATAAGTGGGTTTATGGAAAATCCAATTTCTGGAAAAGGATTAATCAGAAGTTCAAAACAAAAAGAGTTAATTGGAGATATATACTTCTACCCAGGTGATGTTGGGATTTACGGTATCTTGTTTACATTTGGTTTGGTTGGAATTTTTGTTTTTTCTTACTTTATAAGGTGGGTCATTAAAATCAAATACAACAAGCTTAATTTAATATTTTCAGGATTTTATATATACACTATTTATTCGATAATGTTCACTCTCAAAGATGGATTTATTATGCTTAGTCCAACACAATTTATCTTGTGTATTATGTTGATAAAGCTCTCGGAAGAACACTCACTTGAAAACAAATATCATGTTGCAATCGCAAAATAAACCAAATCTTTTCATATTAGGTGCACCAAAGGCTGGTACAACTTTTCTTTTTGAA
This sequence comes from Chryseobacterium gleum, assembly GCA_945897805.1. Classification (GTDB taxonomy): domain Bacteria; phylum Bacteroidota; class Bacteroidia; order Flavobacteriales_D; family Crocinitomicaceae; genus JAQVCM01. The sequence continues at coordinate 93,628 of CAMDFX010000003.1, read as the reverse complement.
AAATTGAAAAACAGTAATGATTTTTTCTTTCCCAAACTTAAAGAATTGAATTATTTTTCTTTCAATGATTTAAATGAAAAATCCTATTACAATGATTATAAGGTAAATACTCTTGATAAATATCTTTCATTTTATAAAAATACCGAAAGTGCCAAATATGTAATTGACGGAAGTGTATCCTATTTTACTTCAGAAAATGCTTTAAAGGATATAGCTAGCTTCAATACTGAGTCCAAAATAATAATTATTCTGCGAAATCCAATTCAGAGAGCATTCTCACATTATCAAATGGATAAAAGAATGGGCTATGCAACGAAAAATTTTAAAGATTATTTAAAAGACAATAATGATAGACACTATCATGAATATGTTGAAAACAGTTTATACTTCAAAAATATTGAAATAGCTTCAAAATATTTTGAAAAAAAGAATATTATTATTTTAACACTTGAAGAAATTTCAAAAAATTTGGACAGATTATCGCTTTTTCTTCAATTAGATCTTGAAATAATTTCAAAAAAAGAATTAGGTGAAAAAATTAACGAAAACAAGGCACCTAAAAACTTTCTTGGCAGAATTATGCAAAAAAACAGAAATTTAGTTTCAATTTTAAAAATTTTCATACCTAAAAAGATTTCTGATAAAATTAAATCCCCTTTTTACGGAGAGGCTAAAAAGGAATTTATTACAGAAGAAGATTATTTGCTCATTTATGGAATCCTAAAAGAAGATATTGAAAAATTATCTTTATATTTAGGTATTGATTTAATCGAATTTTGGAAAATTAAAAGTAATGGATAAAAATACTGAAGCAGTTCAAGTAAATGGATTCAAAAGAATTCTGAACAAATTTTTACAAGTGCTGGCTAAAAAACAATTGATTTCAGGAAAATATAGAGCAAAACTTCAAGCATGGAGAGGGGTGAATTTTACTGATGCAAATAGTGTTTTTTTTGGTGAAAACGTTACCATTGATGGTATTTATCCACAAAATGTTTTCATAGGAAAAAGATGTATCATTACTGCAGGAACTAAAATTCTAACACATTTTTTGGATACCGAAAAATTGTCTGATAATAAAGATTTTTATTTTAGATTTTATCAAGGTAAAGTTGTTATTGAAGATGATGTTTTCATAGGGTACAATGTCGTTATTGCAAAACCCGTAACTATTGGCAAAGGCAGTATTATAGGGGCAAACACGGTGATAACAAGTGATGTTGAGCCTGGTTCGGTAATGGCAGGAAGTCCAGCTAAAGCGATTAGAAAACTAATTTTTGAAGAAAATTCCTTTTGAAACGAATAGCTTTAATTGATCCCGTTGGGGGCAAAGGTGGAATGGATTTTTACGATTACGGGCTTTCCATCGGACTGGCATCAAACGACTGTGAAGTTTTTTATTTTACTTGTAATCAGACGGATGAAATAATTGCAAAGGATGTTAAAACGGTTTATTCGTTTGGGGATATTTGGTCTAAAAATAAAATTTTTAAGTTGCTTTTTCTTTTAAATGGTTATCGAAAATCATTTAAATATTGCAAAAAAAACAAGATTGAAATTGTTCATTTTCAATTCTTCCACTTAAAAATGCAAAATATATTAGTCCTTCAAATGGCAAAGTATTTTGGTCTGAAAAGAATTGTTACATTGCATGACATTGATTCATTTAGAGGAAAAGAAAGTTCGTCACAACAAAAACGTGCTTTTTCACTTTCCCAAACATTAATCGTCCACAATCAGTTTTCATTTGATGAAATTATAAAAAAAGGAATTTCAGAGGACAAGGTGGCAATTATTCCACATGGAAACTACGTCCCTTTCGTTGAGAAAGTAAAACCAAATGATTTTTCAGATACCTTAAATTTGTTGTTTTTTGGTCAAATTAAGGAGGTAAAAGGATTAGAAATTTTAATCCATGCATTCGCAAAAGCTTACAAAGCAAACGAAAACATCACGCTGACAATCGCAGGGAAACCTTGGGGAACAAGTGCTGATCATTTTTCAAATTTGATTACAGAATTGAAAATCGAAAAGGCAGTAAACACAAATTTTAGTTACATTCCAAATGAAGAAATTCATTCTTATTTTCAAAAAAGTGATGTAGTAGTTTTACCTTACAAAAAGATATACCAAAGTGGTGTTTTGTTACTTTCAATGAGCTATGGTCGTGTATGTTTGTGTTCAGATTTAGATGCATTTAAGGAAATTGTCGTTGACAATGAAACAGGATATATCTTTGAAAATAAAAATGTAGACTCATTATCGAAAAAAATTCTTGAAATTTGTCAAAACAAAAGTGATATCGCTCGAATTGAAAATAATGCCCAAATGTTACTAGAAACAAAATTCGATTGGAATAATATTGCTAAATTAACGAAAGAACTTTATGAAACAGCCTAAGATTGCAATTATTGGAACACGTGGAATACCTGCAAATTATGGTGGATTTGAAACTTTTGCTGAGGAGGTTTGTGTGAGATTAGTAGAGATGGGAATCGAAACTATTGTTATTGGTGATCAAAGTTTAGATTATGAAGATTCGCATTACAAAGGAATTGAAATTTTTAAATCGAATGTATCAAAACCTAGTAATCCACTCAAATTCTACAAACAAAGTATTCAAATAGCTCAAAAAAATGGAGCCGATGTTATTATTATGTGTGGAGTTGGAGGTTCTCTCCTAATTCCATTTTACGGTGCGAAGAATTCAATTATTGCGGTAAATCCTGATGGACTAGGATTTAAAAGAGACAAATATGTTTGGTGGAAAAAGTTTATTTTTTACACTCAATATTTAGTTGCAAGTTGGCTATCTCCACATTTGGTTTGCGACTCCATAGGAATTGCTGAATATTATCAAAAGTCATTCAAGCGTAAAAAAAACCTTACAATTATTGAATATGGTACCTACCTTAATTCTTTTTATCAAAAAGAAATAACAAAGGTTGATCTTGAATCTTTCGGATTAAATTATGAACCGAATAAGTACCATCTAGTTGTATCTCGCTTAGAACCTGAAAATAACGTTCAAATGATTATTGATGGATATTTGAAATCAAAAAAGAAATACCCATTAGTGATTGTTGGAAATACTAACACCAAACATTCGGCTGATTTAGTTAAGTACAGAGACAAAAATATTCATTTTGTTGGAGGTATATATGAACGAGAAAAACTGATGATTTTTAGAGCTGCATCCTTGACATATTTTCATGGCCATTCGGTCGGTGGGACCAATCCCTCTTTACTTGAAGCCATGGGTTCTAAAAACTTTTGTATTTGTCATGACAATATTTTCAACCGTGAAGTTGTTCAAGAAAATGGGAAATACTTCAAAAATGCTGATGAAGCAAACGAAACATTCATTTTTGCTGAGGAAGAAAAAAATAATTCTGTAATTAATTCTTATAAGGAAGGAGTATATTTGAGAGCAATTAGTTATTATTCTTGGGAAAATATTGCAAAAAAATACTTAACTTTTTCACAAAAAGTGATGAAGAATTAATTCAATTTAAATGAAGTTTATTTACTTTAAAATATCAATTCTTACAATTTTCAGTTTGACATTTTGTGCAGTCAAAAATAATGAGAACAAAATTGCGACAAACGAAAAAAACGCGCTTAAAATTCAGTCAAATGATAATTTAGGTTGGCCTTGGCGAGGAATTACTATCGTTACCCACAATGACCGAGAAAGAGTAACAGAAAACTCAATTGCTGATTTAGCGAATCAAGGCGTTAATTTAATACGACTCAGAATTTCTTTTAGAAATTACCAAGAAATGAATAAAGTTTCTAAAGAAGAAAGTTGGAAAAACAACGTCGAATGGAGTATGAAGGTAATTTCATTTTGTTCGAAAAATAACATTTCTGTATTGATAAGTCACTCAGATTTTCCTCTTGATTCAGATGAAAAAAATGAGAATCATACAAAAGCATTTTGGGAAAATCCAAAAGCATTAAATCAATCTATTTTAGATATTGAAAAAATCACGAGAACTTTTGATACTATCAAAAGTGTGGTTGCGTTTGAGTTTTTCTCTGAACCGGTTATTTCAGACAATAATAACGCTTCAAAGCCTGCTACATGGGATCAGCATTATAAAAAAATTCTAGCGAAATTCCGAACTATATCTACCAAGTATTTGCATTACACTCCTGGACCTTGGGCTGATCCAAAGGGTTATTTAAAAATGGGGAAGCCTTTTAAGGATCCCAAAATAATTTACAATTTCCATTTCTATCAACCTCATCGATATACGCATCAAGGAACAAAAAAAGAAGGAGTTTATTCCTACCCAGGTCAAATCGGAAAAAGATACTGGAACAAAAATCAATTAGAGAAAGAGGTTAATAAAGTTTATAATTGGTCTAGTAAAAACAAAGTGAAATATGTTTTTGCAGGAGAATTCAGCGCTGTACGCTGGGCTGAGGGAAAAGATCAATACCTAAAGGATCTAATTGAAATTTTAGAAAAAAAGAAATTTTCATGGGCTTATTTCTCTTTAAATGGTTGGAATGGTTGGAACTATAAATTTGAATTTGAAAATATCGGAGAGAGGGAAACTAAAAACCTTTCAGAAAAAAAACAGCAGAAAACCAATTCTGAATTATTATTGGAAAAAAGCTGGGGTATAAATAAACAATAGAATTAATGAATCAACCCAATTTCATCATTGCAGGAGTAGCAAGATGTGGTACAACTTCATTGTATCATTATTTAAAGCAACATCCTCAAATTGGCTTTCCGAAAATCAAGGAACCTAAATACTTTAGCAGCATCCATTTAAATTTACCCCACAAAGGTCCGGGGGACAATACGGTTGATGCCAAATTAATAGTGGATGAGTCGAAATATTTCGAATTATTTAATTCATTAGAAAATTTCAAAGCGATTGGGGAAGCAAGTTCTGACTACTTTTATTACCACGAAAATACCATTCAAGCGATAAAGGAAAAGCTAGGAGACGTAAAAATTATACTTTGTTTCAGGAATCCGATTGAAAGATCCTATTCAGCCTACAATAATTTAGTAAGGGACGGTCGAGAAGATTTAACATTTGAACAGGCAATTGACGAAGAGGAAAAAAGAATTGCGCAAAATTGGGATTGGATGTGGGCTTATAAAGCTGGAGGATTATATTCTGATGGATTAAAAGCATTTTTAGCAAATTTCAGCCAAGTGAAAGTTGTTTTTTCAGATCAGCTAGATGAAAATCCTCAAGAGGTTTTAAAATCTATTTTTGAATTTCTAGAAGTGGATCAATTTCACGCAATTGATTCGGAGACTAGATATAGTCATTCAGGAAAACCCAAAAATGCACTCATTGGCGCGTTAACTAATCGAAATAATAAAGTAATCTACGGTTTACGTGAATTTGCATTGAAAACAATTCCTAGAAAATATTTAGAAAAAGTGGCCTCTAAAATGTTTGCAAAAGATCAAATTGATCCTCAAACAAGGCAAAAACTTCAAGTATTTTTTAAAGACGATATTAACGAATTGGAAAAAATAACCCAGACAAATTTAAAACATTGGAAATGAACATTTTGACTTTTGATATTGAAGATTGGTTTCATATATTAGATAACCCTGAAACAAAAGGAGTTTCTGAATGGTCAAAATTTGAAAGTAGGATTCATCAAAATATGGAGATTATTTTTAACATTTTGAGAACAAATAATCAAAAAGCAACTTTTTTTTGCGTTGGATGGATTGCTGAAAAATATCCAGAAATTATCAGAAAAATTGTCGATTCAGGATTCGAAATTGGCTCACACACTCATTATCATCAATTGGTATATGAGCAATCACCAAAGGAATTTGAAATAGATTTAATTAAATCAATAGATACACTTGAATCAGTTTCAGGACAAAAAATTAAATATTTTAGAGCGCCTGGATTTTCAATAACTAACGAAACTCCATGGGCAATTGAAACTTTGATAAAACACGGTATCGAAATCGATTGTTCTTTGTTCCCAACTGAACGTTCACATGGTGGTTTTAACAATTACGGAAAAGCCGAACCAGTTTGGATTGAGTGCGCAGGAATGAAAATCAAAGAATTACCTATCAATTTACATTCAATTTTAGGTAAAGAAATTGTTTTTTCTGGGGGCGGATATTTTAGACTTTTTCCATATGGAATGATCAAAAATTTCACAAGAAAATCAGACTATGTAATGACCTATTTCCATCCAAGAGATTTTGATGCGAACCAGCCTATGGTTCCTGGGTTATCAATGTTTCGAAAATTCAAGTCTTATTATGGTCTAAAATTAACAGAAGGTAAACTAACTAATTGGTTGAAAGACTTTGAATTTATTGACATAAATTCTGCGAATGAGAGAATTGATTGGATAAATACCAGACATTTAAAGATAAATTAATACAAGGGAAGGAATTTTTCAATAATTTTACAAATAATTTGTACCAATAATTATATGAAGCCAACTATATTTGAATTCATAGCTTTTTTAATATCCTCCTTTTTGGCGAGTTACATTCTTTTTCCGAAGATTATTAGTGTTGTATCTTTTAAAAAATTAATGGAAAAACCAAACAGTAGGAGTTCACATTCTATTGCAACACCAAGTCTAGGAGGTATCGCATTCTATATAATTCTCATTTTATCCTTTTATTTTCTAGAGGCATTCGATAAGTACGATACAATCCCTTCTCTTATCCCAGGGCTAACAATTTTGTTTATTATTGGATTAAAAGATGATTTGGTTGTCATATCTCCCTTAACTAAACTAGGTGCGGAAGCAGTGGCAGCTGCATTTTTGGTGCTACACCCAAGTTTTGAAATTGAAAATCTTCACGGCTTTTTTGGCTTCTATGAAGTTAACAAAATAGTATCCATAACTTTAAGTATAATCATTGTTGTGGTAATCATCAATTCATTTAATTTAATTGATGGTATCGATGGACTTGCTGCCATTATAGCAACTATAGTTTTTATAGCTTTTGGTATTATTTTTTATATGTCCCATCTTTTTTTACTAAGTGGAATTTGTATAATAATGATTGGATGTTTAACAGCTTTTTTACGATTCAATACTTCTCATTCTAAAAAGATTTTCATGGGAGATACAGGTTCTTTGATCATTGGATTTATCATGGGAGTTTTAGTTCTAAGATTTTTGGCATTAACTGATGAAAAAATACTACTTCTTCCATTCAAACCTGATAATTATCCCTATATCATTCTTTCAATTTTAATAGTTCCCCTTTTTGACACCGCAAGGGTATTTACCATTCGCATCATGAACAAAAGAGGCCCATTTTCACCAGATCGAAATCATATTCACCATCTATTAATTGATTTTCTGCACCTCTCACATATTAAGGCGAGTATATTTTTAGGTGTTTTCAATTTAATTTTCATTACTGTTTTCTTAATACTTTCAATATATGTCAATCAGTTTATACTTTTTAGCTCAAGTTTATTTGCAATAATACTACTAGTTTATTTTTTCTTCTTCATCAACAAGAACATTAATGCAATAAAAGTAAAATCAAAAATTAAAAAGAAATTAAACAAAAACCGTATATTTTTTTTCTAATTTTAAATTAAACTAATACAAGCTTAGTAAATTAGATTAAATTTGCATCCAAAATAATTACAATTTACATGAAATATATATTTCTAATATTAATAATACATGCTGTTTTTTCTTGCAATGTAAAAAAAAGTATCGTTTATTTTCAAGGAACAAATTCTAGTAACGATTCAACACTAAGTAATTTACAACTTCAAAAAACAAGTGATAAGCTAATTTTCAAAACGGACGATTTAATATCTATTGATGTCAATTCTGCTGATGTAGAATCATTAAAACCATTCATGAAAGAAGATTTAACTGGTGGCAATCAATTACCAGGATACATTAATGGAATTTCTGCAAAAGGTGGATATTTAATTGATTTCAACGGAAATATTAATTTCCCTTTAATTGGACAAGTTAAGATTGGCGGGCTTTCAAGAAGTGAAGCCACTTTATTAATACAAACAAAACTTCGAGATTACATTATTGATGCAATTGTAACATTGAGAATACAAAATTTCAAAATAACAATTTTAGGTGATGTTAAAGTGCCGGGAACTTATAATATTCCGAATGAAAGATTAACTCTTATTGAAGCTCTTGGACTAGCTGGAGATTTAAATATTACCGGTGTTAGAAACAATATCCTTGTAATAAGAGAAGAAAACGGCATGAAAAAAGAGTTCCGAATTGATTTAACTAAAAACGATATTTTTGCTTCACCAGTTTACTATTTGAATCAGAATGACGTAGTTTACGTTGAGCCAAATAGAGCAAAGAGAAACACTTCTATTGTGAGTTCGACAGCAGGTATTTTTATCTCTGTTGCATCTCTTGTGATTACCACAATTAATATTATTACAAAATAAGAATGAATCAAAATCAAAATAATACTTTCTTAGACGAAGGACAGGATAAGGACTTTAAAATTAAAGAACAGTTAAGTATTTATCTCTCTCATTGGCGATGGTTTATAGTTTCCATTTTTATTGCACTTGCACTTGGCTTCTTTTATTTAAAATATACGCTACCTAAGTATGAGGTAAAAGCTTCAATTTTAATCAAAGACGAAGACAAAAATGCACCAATTTCAGAATTATCTGCTTTTGCGGATTTGGGAATTCTTGGAGGTAAAAGTAATCTTGAAAACGAAATTGAAATTTTAAAATCTAGAAGTTTAATTTTAAACGTAGTAAAAGATTTAAGTTTAAATATAGTTTACCAAGATAATAATGGCTTAATACCTTTTGGAATTTTTACTAATACACCCATTAGAATTAATTTTATCAAAGGTGATTCTGTCATTTATTACAAAGAAGCTAATTTCAATATTCATATTATTTCAAATCAAAAATTTGAAATCGAGGATAAAGAAACTGACTTTAAGGGTACATTTAGTTTTGGAGAAGTGATAAAAAATCCCATTGGCGATTTTATTATAACGCCAAGTATTGTTGACAACAAGCAATTAAATAACAAAAACTTCATCATTAAAATCAAACCATTGGATGACGTTGTTTCTTATTACAAAAAAGAAATAAAAGTTGAAGCTGCAAATGATGAATCTAATGTAATAGCCATATCCCTGCAAGATTTTAATCGAAAAAAATGTAAGGCAATTATTAACAATTTAATTGGGCAACACAGTAAAGATGCGATTAGCGATAAAAATCAAATCTCAAAAAATACAGCAGATTTTATAAATGACAGAATAAAGTATATCACTACAGAGCTTTCAGATGTCGAACAAAACGTAGAGGGATATAAATCAGATCACAAATTAGTTGACATGGCTACCGAAGCAGAGATTTTTCTCAAGACTGGAAGTGACAACCATACACTAATTCTACAAAATGAAACTCAAATCAGGTTGGTTGATTATGTTTATGACTATCTAGTGAATCATGTTGAAACAAATGATTTAGTTCCTTCTAATCTTGGCCTCTACGATGTGTCAATAGAAAAGATGATAGAATCATACAATAAATTGATTTTAGAAAAAAATCGACTAATTAAAAACTCTTCCGAAAAACACCCGATTATTCAAAATTTAAATATTCAGATTTTAGGAATTCACAAAAACCTTAAGGAAAGCTTATCAAATTTAAAAGAATCTTTAAAGATTAAAAATAGAGAATTACAGCGCTTAGAAAATGAAATTAATTCTAAAATATCTACAGTCCCCAGATATGAAAGAGAATTTAGAGAGGTTCAAAGACAACAACAAATCAAAGAATCTTTGTATCTTTATTTACTTCAGAAAAGAGAAGAAACAGCGATTGCACTTGCAGTAACGGTTTCAAATACTAAAATCATTGATGAAGCCTTTAGTGACAATGTAATCGTTTCTCCAAACAAGAAAATTATTTATGTAATTTCGTTTTTAGTAGGACTTTTAATCCCTTTCGGGTTTATTTATATTCGAAGAATATTAGATACTAAAATACATGGTAAAAATGATATTCTAGCGGTAAATCTGCCTTTCATAGGAGACATTCCAATTTCAGAAACCAAAGATAAGATTGTTGTTAACCATGGAGAAAATAACCATGTTTCTGAATCTTTTAGACTTTTGCGCACAAACATTGATTTTATGCTCAAAAGCAAAAATCAAACGGGAAATATAATTTTTATTACTTCCACAATTGCTAAGGAAGGTAAATCTTTTATTTCAATTAATTTAGCCTCAATTATTGCACTTTCTGGAAAAAAAGTACTTTTAATTGGTTTAGATTTGAGAGCGCCAAAAATATTGGAATATACTGGTCTTGGTAAATCAAGAGGAGTTTCAAATTACATTACGGACAATGAAATTTCTTTAGAAGATGTAATTATTGAAAGACCAGATGATATCAATTTTGATTTGCTAGTTTCTGGTGATATTCCTCCAAATCCTTCAGAATTATTGATGAATAATCGAATCAAGGAAATGTTTGAAAATGTCAAAGAAATGTATGATTATGTAATTGTAGATACGGCTCCAGTTGGTCCTGTTACAGATACTTTGCTAATCACTCCTTATGCTGATGTAATAATTTATGTATCAAGAGCAGATTATTTGGATAAGCGATTATTGAATATTCCTGAAACACTTTACAAAGAAAATAAACTACCAAACATGGCGGTTTTAATTAATGGATCCAGTCAAAAGAGAAGTTACGGTTATGGTTACGGTTACGGTTATGGTTATGGTTATGGTTATGGTTATGGTTATGGTTATGGCATCGAAAAAGCCAAGAAACCTTGGTACAAAAGAATTTTCAAAAAATAATCACTCAAAAATAAATGTAAAGCTGTTCAATTTTGGACAGCTTTTTTTATGAGATCTTACTCCAATTTGGCTTATCTGATAATATCTTGACAATTTTAGAACGAATACCAAAATGTTCCTTTAAATTCAATCCTGCATCTTTTAATAGAATCTCTCTGGCCTTTTCCCTAGCCAAAGCAACCAAAGGTCCATCCTTGGTCAAATCGGCAATTTTCAAATCTAAAATGCCACTTTGTTGAGTTCCCATGATATCCCCCGGTCCACGTAATTCCATATCAACTTCAGCAATCTCAAATCCATCTTGGGTTCGAACCATCGTCGACAGTCGCTTTTTACTTTCTTTTGATAGTTTGTTCCCCGTCAACAAAATACAATACGATTTTTCGGCTCCTCGCCCTACTCTGCCGCGCAATTGATGCAATTGAGACAAACCAAATCGCTCTGCACTTTCAATAATCATGATAGACGCATTTGGGACATTTACTCCTACCTCAATCACTGTTGTAGCCACCATAATTTGCGTTTGACCTTCCACAAAGCGTTTCATCTCAAAATCTTTGACTTCTGGCTTCATTTGCCCATGAACGATACTAATTTGATAAGTCGGCAAAGGAAAAACACGCGAAATTGATTCAAAACCTTCCATCAAATTATGATAATCCAATGTTTCTGATTCTTTAATTAGTGGAAAAACAACATACACTTGCCTTCCTTTCTCAATTTCTCTTCTGATAAATCCAAAAACCACCGAACGATCATTTTCAAAGCGGTGTTCTGTTGTAATGGCTTTTCTTCCAGGAGGCAATTCATCAATCACTGAAACATCTAAATCTCCATATACAGTCATCGCAAGTGTTCTAGGAATTGGCGTCGCTGTCATTACTAATATGTGAGGAGGAATGTGATTTTTCGCCCATAATCTTGCCCTCTGCGCTACACCAAATCTATGTTGTTCATCAATGACTACCAAACCTAAATTTTGAAATTCAACAATATCCTCCAGCAATGCGTGCGTTCCAATCAAAATTTTTATTTCACCATTCAGCAAAGATTCATGTATCTCTTTCCGTTTAGATTTCTTTACGGAACCAGTTAATTTCTCCACCCTAATTCCCATCGGTGCAAGTAATTCACTAATTGAATCAAAATGTTGTTGCGCTAAAATCTCTGTCGGCGCCATCATTGCTGCTTGAAAACCATTCCCGACTGCAATCAACATCGTTAAAAGGGCAACCAAAGTTTTACCGCTTCCCACATCTCCTTGCAAAAGTCTATTCATGTGATTTCCGTGACGAAAATCATTCCTAATTTCTTTAATTACACGTTTTTGAGCGTTTGTTAACTCAAAAGGTAAATATTTTTCATAAAAATCGAGAAAAATCTGACCAACCTCCTCAAAAACAAAACCTTTATTTTTCTGTATTGCAATTTGCTTGCGTAACAAAAGTTCAATTTGAAGGAAAAACAATTCTTCAAATTTCAATCTAAAACTTGCTCTTTGTGCCAATTCTTCATTCTGAGGACAATGAATTTGTTTAATCGCAGATTCTCTTGGTAAAAGTTGCAATTCCTGAATCAAATCTGGTGGAAAAATTTCCAAAACATGATTTCTCAGCATGGGAACCAAGGCACTCGTTAATTTTTCAATACCTTTAGAATGAAGTCCTTTGGCGTTCAATTTTTCTGTACTTCTATATACAGCTTTTAATCCCTTTGCTGGATCTGTTTTGTCGAGCTCAACAATTTCAGGATGCGGTATGTTGAATGAATTTCCAAAAATTTTGGCTTTTCCATATACTTGAAATTCAATTCCAGGTCTCAAAAGCGGTTTGATCCATTTCATTCCTTGAAACCAAACCAAATCAATTTGTCCACTTCGATCTTGAAATTTGGCAATTAATCTTTTTTGACGACCTGTTGTAACCTCATCAATTTTGGTAATAAAACCTCGTAATTGCGCGAAACCGTCCAAGGAATGTAGGTCGCCAACTTGATTATAATAAGAACGATCGACATAACGAAACGGGAAATACTCCAATAAATCTCCAAAATTGAAAATTCTCAATTCATTTTGAAGCAATTCAGCCCTTTGCGGACCAACTCCTTTTAAGAATTCAATGGGCGTATTTAAAAATTCAGACATTCCCTACAAAAATAAGGAAAGTCTTTAACACTCAATTCTATTGATAAGATATAATATTAATTCAAAACAATATAGTTTGCTAGATTTTCCGCTTGACTTCTTAATTCATTTACAGCCGTGCTTTCCCAAAAAATCCCCTTCAAATTTGTTCCAAGAGTAAAAATATTATTTTGAACTTCTCCATTGCCCCCAATTAGTTGAAAATTTGTCGGATCAGCATTAAAACCTAAATAAAATTCATCTTGCGAAATAATTCCCTTCTCCAAACATTTCTTTAGCAATTGACTTTCTGAAAGTTTAATATTTGATTCTGGACCTGTGCAATTAATTACCCTACTGACAAAAATCTTTTCCTCAGTTTTACTATTTTTCTCAACAAAAGAAACTTCAATAGTCCCATTTACTTCATTCAAAGATTTAATCTTACCTGCAAAAACCTTCAATTTAATAGAAAACATAAGTTTTAACAAAAAATCATTCATGTGAATAGGAATTCTATGCCTAGCTACCCCCCATGCATGTCTATATTTTCTCAAAAACTCTCTTTTGTCGTTTATAGAAAAATTCCTCCAAATATTTTGACTAAAAGGTCTTAAGGAATCAATCACTGGCTCAGCTGAAACACCTAATTTTCTTACTGCCCTGACATGTTTTACAATTAAATTTCTAATCGTTTTTAAATCTATCTCTTCTGGTAATTCATCTACCAACTTACTGTATTTGATTGGTGCATGACGATGCGACAAAATATGATAGCCATTGGGAGAAATTGAATAAATAATTCCTTTAAAGTTTCTCTCTTGCAATGCTAAAACAGTATCAACCATCGTCAGTCCATTACCTATTATAAGGACATTTTCGTTTTTATTCAAATTTTCAACTGATTCAATTTTCCACGGATTTTGAAAATAATTGGAATTTGAATAAAAATCCATGTTTTCAATCGGTTGATTTCTAGGAACTATGTTTCCTGTAGCGAGCACACAATAATCAACTAAAAACCTATCGTTTTTTCTCCAATTAATTCAATTTCAGCACCTTTTCGTTCTAAATCTATGATGTTAGATCTTAAAATTCTAACTTTAATAGACTTTGCTTTTGCATTGGACAATGCCTCATTCCAAACAAATTCTAAATATTGACCGTAAAGATGTCTTGGTAAAAAAGCACCTGCAAGTATTGACTCATCTACATTTTTATATTCCTCAAAGGATTTCACCTAATTAAAAAAATGATCAGGCAATTCTTTAAAAGCACTCATTTTAGAAGTAGGCACATTTAAAAGTTGCTTTTTAGAATAGGGAGAATAAGCAATTCCTTTACCGATTGGGTTTTCTTTCTCAAAAAGCAAGATTTCTATTATCTCATTTGAATTCTCAATTAAATTAACTGCCGTCATTGTACCTGAAAAACCGGCACCAATTATTCCAATTCTTTTCATACGGTACGCTTAATGTCCTACTTGTAAATAATCTTTGAAAATATCCGTTTTAGGATTTTCGAATAAATCTGAAGGTTTTCCTTTTTCAACCACCTCGCCATAATACATGAAAGCAGTATAATCAGCCAATCTTTTTGCTTGTCGCAAAATGTGTGTTACTAGAACGATTGCAAATTCTTTACTTAACTCTTGAAATTGTTCTTCAATTTTGCGACTTGAAATCGGATCTAACGCCGAAGTAGGTTCATCTGCTAAAATCACCCTCGGTTCAATCGCTAAACCCCGGGCTAAGCACAACCGCTGCTGTTGTCCAATCGAAAGACTATTTGCTGAATACTTCAATCTGTCTTTTACTTCCTCCCAAAGGGCAACTTTTTTAATGTAATATTCAATTCGATCATCTTGTTCAACTTTTGATTTTATTCCTTTCAATTTCAAGGCATATCTAATATTGTCTGCAATTGTACCTGGCAATGGATGTGGTCTTTGTGACAGCAATCCCATTTTTTGTCTCAGAGCATAAACGTCGATATTTTTAGTTAAAATATCCTTGTCTTCAAAAAATATAGAACCAGTAGTTTTAATATCTGGGTCTAAATCTATTAAACGATTGAAGCTCTTTAAAAGCGTTGTTTTTCCACATCCTGAAGGACCTAATAAAACAGTAATACCTTTGTCACGAATATTCAATTCTACATTTTTCAATGTTTGCTGTTTTCCATGCCAAAGACTTAAATCTTTCACATAAATCAGGTTGTGTAAACCCTTTGATTCATCTTTCCTGATGATTTCTTCATCGATCAAGCTTGTATTGTTTTCTAGATTCATTTTATTCTATTTTTTGAAAATCTCTTACTTAACACTCTTGATAAAATGCTAATTATTAGAATTATAATTGTTAAAACGATTGCAGCAGCATAAGCGCGCTCTTTTACTTCTGGTATAGGCGAACTTAATTGAAAGAAAATCGCTAATGGCAATGTTGCTGCTGGCTCGGTAATACTTTCAGGGATATAATCCGTGAATCCCGCTGTAAACAAAACCGATGCAGTATCACCCAAACCTTTGCCAAGTGCCAACAAAAAAGCAGTTGTTATTCCTGGTAATGATTGCTTGAATAGAAATTTAAATCCAATTTCACCTTTGAAAAACCCGAGAGAAAGGGCAGATTCAAACAAACCTCTAGAATTGTGCTGAAGAGACTCATCCATTGATCGAATCATCACGGGACTGATTAGCAATGCAACAGTAATCATAGCAGCCAATAATGAAGATGGCCAACCCAGGAAAAGCATAAAATTAAATGCAAAAGCGCCATAAACAATTGGCGGAATTCCCCACAATACATCTAACCAAAGTCTGACTCTTTTCTGCCATTTTGGATAAGAGAACAAATAGGTATGAATAAAAAAAGCAGCAGGAATACTAATTACTAAAGCTATAAGTGACGCACCTATTGCTAAATACAAAGAACCAACAATTGCATTAAGTATTCCTCCTTCTTTTCCAAAATAATAACCACCTTTTGGAACTTGACTGATAATTTCCCAATTTAAAGCAGGCAATCCCTTTTTAAAGATTCCATAAAAAATGGAAAGCAAAACAAAAACAATAAAGCAAGTAAAAATCAGCAAAACAATTTTTACTATTTTCTCAACTAAATACTTTCTAGAATTCATAATCACACTTTAGATTGATAAAAACGAATAACTTTATGGGCAAAATAATTGAAAAGAATTACAATTATTAACAACATCAAAGCAGAAAGCATTAGGGCAGAGTCATACTTTGGTATAGACATCATTTCACCATAATTATTTGCAAGTAAAGCTGGTAAAGGATAGCCTGCATCAAAAATTGAATTTGGAATTTGGACAATGTTTCCAACGACCATTAAAACAGCGATTGTTTCTCCAAATGCTTTACTTAGTCCTAAAGTAAATGCCGCAATTATTCCAGGTCTGATTTTTTTCAGAATCACATCCTTAATTGTTTGCCAATGACTTGCTCCCATAGCAAGAGTTGATTCTTTAAGTTCTCTTGGGACTGATTCAAATAATTCAATCAACATGTTTAAGACAAAAGGAAGTGTTGTTACTGCAACAACAATTCCTGCTGCCAAAATAGAATATCCACTCGCATTGGCGGCATTTGCAGAAGTTGCCCATTCGGAAACCATTGGAACAATGACAATTATTCCCCATAAACCAAAAATCACCGAAGGAATTCCAGCGAGAATATCGATAACAGTCCGTAAAACCTTGGAAATCCAATTCGGAGCAAACTGAGTAATATAAATCGCAGATGCTAAGGTAAATGGAAACATAATCAACAATCCAAGTAGAGAGACAACTATTGAACTGCAGATAAAAGGCCAAAGACCAAAGTTTCCTTTGGTAGGCATCCAGTTTGAACTAAATAAGATTTCAGAAATTGGCGTTGAGACAAGTAATGGCCAAGATTTGAAAAGCAATGAAAATCCTATCAAAAAAGGAAGTGAAAGGATGATAACCAAAGAGATTATCATCCAACTTTTTCTTAATTTTTCAATAGAATATCTGAAAGAAAAATTCATTTTTATAGTCTATTTATTTGATCAATGATTTTTTGTTTTTCCAATAAAATATATCCATTTGGAACAACATGTTTTTGACCTTCAGTTAAAACCCAATTCAAAAATACCTTTACAGCATAATTTTTTGGTTTTCCTTTGGTAACTAAAAACAAATCTCTTGCAGGTGGCGATGGGTATTTTCCGTTTGCGATTGCAGCAGTTATATCTTTCAATGAATTGTAAAAATTTTCATCTTGATCAATTTTTCCATTTCCATTGATATCAATCGGAGCAACATCAATTCCTGGATATTTTTGTCCTGTTTTAACATCGTAAACAAAAATAACGTTGTTGTATCCGATACTGTTTTTGTCTTTTCTGACAGCGTCAGCAACACCTGGATCACCAAATACTGCGATTCCCTTCAATTCTTCTTGTGCAGAACCACCAAGGAATTTTGCCCATACTTCAGCGGCACCTGAAGCATCAGATCTCGTGTAAACGTTTACTTTGGTTGAAGATTTTTTCCAAACTTTTGCTCCGTTCCCTAGGAATAATTTTGTCAATTCCTCTTTCGTCAAACCTTCGGTTTTGATTTGATTTAACACAGGATTTTGTGCATTAATTGTTGGAATAACAGCATCTTTTGTAACTGAAAACCCATAAGCGCCTTGGCTCTTTTCAATATCGCTAATGTCTTTAGAATACATTGCCAAATCAGCAGCGCCTCCTAATAGATCAGCCATACCTTTTCCTGCACCACCACCTGAAATATTAAATTTCACATCAGGATACTCTTTTCGGAATTCTTCTGCCCATACATTGGCTAATGGATAGAGTGCAAATGCTCCTGAAATGGTAATTGTACCTTCGACTTTTTCAGTTTCGTCACCGATAGCTTTATCACCTGAACCACAAGCACTTGTTAACACTAAGGCAGATGTAAGAACAACAAAACCTGCTTTTTTGATTGAAAAAATTTGTTTCATAATTATTTAATTTATTGATTTATTTTTGAATTTTCAAGAATTGAGGGGTGAAAGTGACCATTAAATAAGCCCACTCTTGCCACAAATCACTATTACCTGCTTTTTTGATATATTCCATTGATTTTGTTAGGAATGCAAAGGAATAACCTAATTGCAATTCAGTGATTGCGTTGGGTTTATAGATTAAAAGCAAGTCATTTTCATAACCCAAATATTTATTGATCACTTCATTATTTATAATGAAATTATTCTGACTAAAGAACAAATGTTGTTCGACTTTCAATGAGACTTTTTTATTGAAATCAATCACTGTAAAAAAGTAAGGATTAACGATTCCAGCGTTGTTAAAATCTTTAGGAAATCTCGTGAAAAAATCCATGGTACCTAAAAACCTGTGATTTACACCATATAATGCATCAAAAGATCTCGAAGTTGTACTTGTTTTTTTAGCATTGTCACCACTAAAAATTTCTGCCCCCAATCTGAAAGTAAAGTATTTTTTCAATTTTAATTTGGCTTCAGGTTGAAAATAAAATGCATCTAATTTTTTTCCAGCCGTCGTCTTTCCATATTGGGAATATCCTGCAAGTGTTAGATATAAATTCTTTTTAGTGTACTCTACTCTACCTCCACTGGTAAAACGGTTATTTATTTTTTCAGATATAATAGCGTCTTGAAATCCATCAGTTGCATTAATTAAAGTCAGAACAAAAGTTTCGTTGAATTTATATTTTAAAAAATTAGCAAAAAGTGTTTTATAATTTGAAAAACCAGGATTATAATCAATATTCGAAAATTTATCTTGAGCGCCATGACCTTGGTTGAAGGCACCGATTAGATCAGCTTCTAATTTTATTCCTTTGTAAATGAATCTTACAGCATCATGTGTCCCGCCATTTTGTCTCCAGTCATTTTGAGCAAAAAGCCTTTGGTTGTCATACATTACTTTCTGTCTTCCTATTCTAGCGCTAATTCGTTTGGTGATAGAAGGCTCGACATAAGATTCAAACAATTGCAACGTTGCACCAGTTGACCTTGGATCTTGTTCACCCCAAATTCTTATATCTTGAATAGAAGTATGCCAAATAAAACGAGGTGCTCTGTAATCTAAATAAATTCTACTTCTTTGTTCAACAAAAAACGCAGCATCTGAAGTATCAGAGTTCAATTCACGATATCCATTCCTGTACTCGGCTCTCGGTCTAAATTCAGCAGAAATTGTAAAAATTTTAGCCGTGTCTTTAGCAATCTTTAATGTATCTTTTTGAGCACTTGATAACATGACAAAAGATATAAAAGCAAAAAATGTAATCGTTTTTTTCATAATAAAATAATCTACTTAATTTACTAAATTTATTAATTCTATGTATTTGATAGAATTAAAGATTTGCAAATATATGTAACTTTTATTAACAAATAAATGAAATGATAAAAAAATTAATGTTTTATTATTAAGAAGTTAATATGAACTAATTAAAAACATAAAATAACAGCCAATGATGTTTCTCCTAATAAAATAGCAAAATAAAGTTGAGTAGAGTTGATTACAAAATTAAACAATTGATAAAAATTTAACACAAAACATACTATTCTGTGAAAGTTTCAAAATTGATTTCTTTCATAATCAATCTACTTTGTTCTTTGATTTTCGCAAATTCTCTTTTAATTGTACAAGCAACTTCATCGATGCAATCTTCACATTTTTCGTAATAATTCACAGAAACACAAGGCACCAGCGCAATTGCACCATCGAAAACACGGTAAACTTCTGCCAAATTAATTTCTTTTGGCGCTTTGATTAAATAGTAACCACCTCTATAACCTTGATGACTTCCAACAAAACCGGCGTGTTTTAGGTCTAATAAGATTTGTTCTAAAAATTTTTTAGGTATGTTCCCTTTTTTTGCAATATCAGCAGTAAACATATTCCCTTGTTGGTAGTTTTCACTTAAGCAGATTAATGCTTTAATTGCGTATTTACATTTTTTTGACATCATGATATTCAAAGGTAGTTATTCCGAAAAGAAATGACAAATTTTTGTGAATTTTGAACTTATTTACCTTATCATTGTCGCAAATTAAAATCTTAAAAATAAAATTATGGAAAATCAAAACTATAACAATCATTTAAAGCTTCATGCTCCTCATCACTTTGTGTTTTATCCACTCACATTAATAATCGGGATTTTTTGTTTTTACCAAGGAAATAAAAATCCGGCCTTGAAAGAAATTTGGTGGACGCTGACTGTCATCATGTGCATGATATTATTTCTATCTTTTATGACTCGGCAACATTATGGATTGAAAAATCAGGATCGGATTATCAGAATTGAAATGAGGTACCGTTATTTTGTAGTTACTGGTGAACGTTTTGAACTATTGGAATCAAAATTGAGTAACAATCAAATAATTGCATTGCGTTTTGCGGGTGATGAAGAATTAAAAGACTTGGTTAATAAAACAATGGCTGAAAATCTCACTCCAAAAGTTATCAAACAATCCATTCAACACTGGCAAGCAGATCATTGGAGACTTTAATGTTTTAAAGCAAAAAATCCCGACTCAATAAAGAATCGGGATTTTTTTTGAATATGATAGTTGGATTAAACTAATCCTTGATCAATCATTGAATCAGCAACTTTTACGAAACCTGCAATGTTTGCACCTTTCACATAGTCAACATATCCATTTGCATCTTTACCGTAAGTAACACATGCTTCGTGAATATTAACCATAATTGCATGTAAACGGCTATCAACTTCTTCACTTGTCCATGACAAACGCAAAGAGTTTTGAGACATTTCCAAACCTGAGGTAGCAACACCACCAGCGTTAGAAGCTTTTCCTGGAGAGAAAAGAATTCCTGCAGCTTGGAAAGCAGTTATCGCTTCTGGCGTTGAAGGCATGTTTGCACCTTCAGCAACACAAATTACACCATTTGCAACCAATACTTTCGCTTCTTCACCATTCAATTCATTTTGAGTAGCACAAGGCAATGCGATGTCAGCTTTTACTTCCCACGGACGTTTTCCAGCGATAAATTTTGCAGAAGGATATTTTGCAACATACTCTTCAATTCTACCTCTGTTTACATTTTTGATTTCCATTACGAAAGCCAATTTAGTTGCATCAATTCCATCAGCATCGTAAATATATCCTGAAGAGTCAGAAAGTGTAACTACTTTTCCACCTAATTCGGTCGCTTTTTCAGTAGCATATTGCGCAACGTTTCCAGAACCAGAAACTGCAACTATTTTACCAGCGAAAGAATCACCTTTAGTAGCTAGCATTTCTTTGGCAAAATATACTGTTCCGTAACCAGTCGCTTCTGGACGAATCAAAGATCCACCCCAGTTTCTTCCTTTACCAGTTAAAACACCTGTAAATTCGTTACGAATACGCTTGTATTGACCAAACATGTAACCTATTTCACGTCCTCCAACACCGATATCACCAGCAGGCACATCAGTATCAGCACCAATATGACGAGAAAGCTCAGTCATAAAAGATTGACAAAATTTCATTACTTCATTGTCTGATTTTCCTTTAGGATCAAAATCAGAACCTCCTTTTCCTCCACCCATTGGCAAAGTAGTCAAAGAGTTTTTGAAAGTTTGCTCGAATCCTAGGAATTTCAAAATAGATAAATTCACTGAAGGATGGAAACGCAAACCACCTTTGTATGGTCCTATTGCTGAGTTAAATTCAACACGGTATCCTCTATTTACTTGAATTTCACCTTTATCATCTAACCAAGGAACTCTGAAAATGATTGTTCTTTCTGGTTCAACCATTCTGTCCAAAATTTTGGCAGCCTTGTATTGAGGGTGTTTTTCCATAAATGGAATAATCGCTTCTGCCACTTCGTGAACCGCTTGAATAAATTCAGGTTCGTGACCATTAGTAGCTTTCACTTTATCCATGAAAGCATCAATCTGTGCTTGGTAATTACTAGACATTTAATTTCTTTTAAAGATATCGGGACAAATGTATATAATTTTAATATCTTAAACTTTCATTCGGATATTTTTTATTAACCATTCAATGAATGAGAATCCAATAATGAATTTTATTGCATTATTTCTATTCAAAGCTTTCTTGCTACTTTTGTATAAATTTGATTTTCGAAAATCATCTTATTTTTAAGGTAAAACAAACACAATAAATCCAACGCAGTATAGTCAAAAAAGAATCACAATTATATATTCAAGTAGTGAGTTTCTTTTAAAATTGACAACCAATCAATTTTTAATTCGTCCTAGTAATACAAAACAAAAAAAAATGAAAATCATATTATTCCCTTTTGCTTTTCTAATTAGTCTAACTTCTTTAGCGCAAGTTCAAGTTTGTTTAGGAGATGATGTAACTGTATGCCAAGGTCAAACTGTTACAATCACCAATTGCAATCCTGGATCTGGGTCACAAAATACGCAAGGAATTAATTTACCCAATCCGACGGTTTTAACACTTTCAGATGATGTTTGGAGTAATGTTGCGCCCGTTGGTTTTCCTTTTAGCTTTTACGGAAATACTTACAACAATTGTGTAATTGGTTCAAATGGATTAATTAGTTTCAATGTTAGTAATGCAAATGGCTATTGTGCTTATGCGTTAACTGGTGCCGGTACTTTGCCGAATCCAACTTTAACATCAGCATTGAACTCAATCATGCTAGCATACCAAGATATGCTGCCAAGTTTAAATGGTGGGACAATTCAATATCAGACAGTCGGTACTGCACCAAATAGAAAATTTGTAGTACTTTATCAAAACGTATATTTTTTTAGTTGTAACACCGTTTGTAATTATATGGCCGTCGTTTTAAACGAAACTTCAAATACCATAGAACTGCACATTGGAAACAAAGCAGTGTGCAGTGCTTTTAATGGTGGCCTGGCAATTCAGGGTATTCAAAATGCAGCAGGAAATGCCGCTGTTATAACTCCAGGAAGAAACAATTCTGTTTGGACTGCAAATCAAGATGGTAGACTTTTCACTCCAACAAGTCCCTCCAACACAGGTGGATATGTTCAAGCGCAAATTCCATACGTTCAAATTAATGGTATCAATGGCAGCCAACAATGGGGAAATACACTTGGCGCGACTTTCCCTTATAATAATGGGGTCTTAAATGTTACGCTTATACCGCCAGGAACAACTGGATATTTTATTACTGCTTCAGCATGTGGCACCGGATTAGGCGCTATCTCTGATACCACTTGGATTACCCGAACTTCAGTCAACGCAACCGCAACAGCAAATACAGATTATTGTTCTGCTGGCGTTGGTTCTGCACAAATTGCAACAACGATTGGAACACAACCTTTCACCTACAATTGGACTCCAACTGGTCAAAGCACACCAGTCGCTTCTGGATTGATTTCAGGAAATTATTCTTGCTTGGTAACTGATGCCAATGGTTGTTCTGCAACTGTAAATGTGATAGTTCCAAATTCAATTTCTGTAGCAACGGCTATTGGAACCTTGGTTTCTTGCCCTGGCGGTGCTGATGGAACTGCAACTGCAACGATGAATCCAACCTCTCCTACAATAACATACAATTGGTATGATGCTGGAGGACAAACAACTGCAACAGCAGTAGGCTTAGCTGCAGGAACTTATCATTGTGAAGTTACTACCGGTTCAGGCTGTATTGACACTGCTGAAGTTGTAATAGCAGAAATTCCTGGAATGATTGCAGTTATTGCCAATCAATCAAACGTAACTTGTAATAGCGGCAATGATGGAATGCTTGAAGTGACTGTTACGCAGGGCACGATGCCTTACACATATAGTTGGGACAATTCAACTTCATCTACCAATATCGCTAATGATTTAGCAGTAGGCGCTCAGATTTTGACAATTACGGATGCATTGGGTTGTGTAATTACACAAACTGGAAATTTAACTGAACCAGCGCCATTATCCGTAAGCTTTATAACTCCAGACGCTACAATATGCGCAGAGTCAACAATTGATTTAACAGCAAACGGAGCTGGTGGTAGTTCGCCTTATACATTTACGTGGTCAGCAAATGGCACTGTAATTGGCACTGGGCAAACAATCACCGTTGATCCAAATTATTCAGGAACAATTTATACAGTGACATTAACTGAAGATTGCGGTTCACCTGCTGCGCAAGCATTTGTAACGATTAGCTTTCCAACAGATATTAATCCGTTGATTGTTCCTGACAAACCAGTTGATTGTGTTCCAGGCTCATTTATTTTCATGAATGATTCAAATAATGGTGCAGAAATAGCGACAACAGCAATTAATTTTGGAAATGGAACAGATACGATAATAAATGGAAATGGCTCTTCATACACAAATTATCCAACGCCCGGCTTCTACACAGTTGATGTAACAATTACTTCTATTTACGGATGTGTCTATACCCAAACTTTTACCAACATTGTGCAAGTTGTAGAAAATCCAACTGCCTCTTTTTCAATGTCATCCAATCCGACTTCGATTTATGAAACATCGATTCAAATGCAAGACAATTCAAGTGAGGGTGTTATTGGATGGGAATGGTTTGCGCCAGGAGCAAATCAGATGACAAGCACAGAACAATATCCAAATTTTAGTTTTCCAGAAGGAGAAATTGGTCAATACCCGATAACTTTGGTTGTAACAACAGCTGGCGGTTGTGTTGATACGATTGTAAATATCTTACAAGTGAACACAGATATAATTTTTTATGCGCCCAATGTTTTCACACCAGATGGCGATCAATTCAATCAGAATTGGAAATTTTATGTCGATGGAGTTGATATTTACAACTTTGATTTATTCATATTCAATCGCTGGGGAGAAGTGATTTGGGAGTCTCACGATCCTTCTGCAACTTGGGATGGAACCTTTGACGGAAAGATACTTCAAGATGGCACTTATACTTGGAAAGCAAATGTAAAAGATTTAAATTCTGACGAGAAGAAGACTTTTCAGGGATCTATTACCATCCTGAGATAAAATTTCAAAGAATATAAAACTAATTGGACACTTTCAAAAGGTGTCCATTTTTTTTGTTTATATCCCAATCTATATTTGTATCTTCACAACCAAATATTTTTTCATGAAACTCTACTTATCAGGCATTGTTTGTCTTTTCTTAAATTCAGCACAAAGTCAATTATTATCTGGCGAAATTACTGATGCAAATAGAAAAATGACTTCAACTTCTAACTTCACAATAGATTCATTTTACGAAGGTTACGTTGTTTATGAAATTTCAGTAAACAATGTTGGAAAAGTTACAGGTGAACGATTTATCGCCGAAAAAAGTACTGTAAAATCAACTCCAGCGAATATAGAAGCAAAAAATCTATTAAAAAGTCTTACTTTTGAACCCGGAGATGGATTTCCAAACTTCCACCACGCGCTTGTGCAGGTGAAATTCGTGAAAGCAAATCCAGCTGAAACAGCGCCTAAAACCAAATAATTAAACCCTAAAAATGAAATAAATAATTCGATTTATTTCTTAATTTTGACACTTGTTTTTGAATAAAATGGAATATAATACGCAACGTCCACACATGATTTTACCAGAATATGGTAGAAATGTTCAGAATATGATTGCCTATGCAATGGAATTGACTGACCGTGAAGAACGTAATAAAGCTGCGAGAGCAATCATTGAAGTAATGGGACAATTGAATCCTCACTTGAGAGATGTTGATGATTTTCGCCATAAACTTTGGACACACCTTTTTGTAATGTCTAATTTTAAGTTGGATGTTGATTCGCCATATCCAATGCCAAGTAGAGAAGTATTGAGTGAAAAGCCAGAGTTGATGGAATATCCAAAAAGTAAAATTCGATTTGGACATTACGGAAAATACACTGAGAAAATCCTGAAAGAAACTGTCAATGAGAATGATGAGGAAACCCAAAGATACCTCAAAAATACCATGGCTAATTTCATGAAAAAGCAGTTTTTAGCATACAATAATGATGCTGTAGAAAACAATGTAATTGCACAACAATTATCAGAATTATCAGGTGGAAAATTGGTACTTGAAAACCCAGACGATCTGATGCAAACCAATCAAATATTGAAATCTTTTGGAATAACTCCAAACAAAAGAAATAAAGTTACTCCCGGTTCCAACAGCAACGGGAATAATAATGCAGGGAATCAGCAGAAAAAGAAATTTAAGAAAAAATATTAGGCAATGGCATCGTTTGAAATTCACGGCGGAAAACCTTTAAAAGGAGAATTGACTCCTCAAGGTGCAAAAAATGAAGCTTTACAAATCCTTTGTGCAGTTTTATTGACACCTGAAAAAGTTACTATTTCTAATTTACCAGATATCATCGATGTCAACAAATTGATTCAATTACTCCAAGTAATGGGCGTGAAAATTGAAAAAGTAGAAAAAGGAACTTTTATTTTTCAAGCAAAAGAAATTGATCTACACTATTTAGAAACGGAAGATTTCAAAAAAAGAGCGGGATCTTTGCGTGGTTCAATTATGATTGTTGGACCGCTTTTAGCACGTTTTGGTAGAGGTTTTATTCCAAAACCAGGTGGAGATAAAATCGGACGCAGAAGATTAGATACTCATTTTGAAGGCTTCACTATGTTAGGTGCAAAATTCAATTATGATGCTGGTGAATACTTCTACTCTATTGAAGCAAAAAAATTAACTGGAACTTATATTCACTTAGATGAAGCATCGGTTACGGGAACTGCCAACATCCTTATGGCTGCCGTTTTAGCTGAGGGAAATACGACGATTTACAACGCTGCTTGTGAGCCTTACTTGCAACAACTTTGTAAAATGCTCAATTCCATGGGAGCCAAAATCTCAGGAATTGGTTCAAATATGCTTCAAATTGAAGGCGTTACAAATCTTGATGGCTGTTTCCACAGAATTTTGCCTGATATGATTGAAATTGGTAGTTTTATTGGTTTAGCAGCAATGACTAAATCTGAAATTACAATCAAAGATGTGAGTTACGACAATTTGGGAATTATTCCTCAAGTTTTCAGAAAATTAGGCATCAAATTAGAAAGACGCGGTGATGATATTTTTATTCCTGCGCAGGATTCATATGAAATAGAAACTTTTATTGATGGTTCTATTTTGACGATTGCAGATGCACCTTGGCCAGGATTCACACCGGATTTGCTATCTATCATTTTGGTGGTAGCCACACAAGCCAAAGGAAGTGTTTTGATTCATCAAAAAATGTTTGAATCACGTTTGTTCTTTGTTGATAAATTGATTGATATGGGCGCGCAAATCATTCTTTGTGATCCGCACAGAGCATCTGTAATTGGCATGAATCACCAACACACATTAAAAGGTATTTCAATGACTTCTCCTGATATTCGTGCAGGAGTTTCATTATTGATTGCCGCACTTTCTGCGAAAGGAAAAAGCACAATTCACAACATCGAGCAAATCGACAGAGGTTATCAAGACATTGATATTCGTTTGAATAATTTGGGCGCTGACATTAGACGCATAGGATGATTTCATTTATTTTTAGCCTATTATTGGCACTTCAACCTGCTATAATCACGCCTCCAACAGTTGGCGCAAACGCACCTGAAATTGAATTAATTAACCAAGAAGGAAAAACAATAAAACTTTCTAGTTTGAAAGGAAAAGTTGTTTTGATAGATTTTTGGGCAAGTTGGTGCGGACCATGCAGAAAAGAAAGTCCAAATTTGGTGGAAGCTTTTGGAAAATATCATAAAAAGAAATTTAAAGTCGGTAAAGGATTTGAAATTTTCAGTGTTTCTCTTGACAAACAAGAAGAGGCTTGGAAAAAAGCAATTGCCACAGATAATTTGAAATGGTCAAATCATGTAATAGATAAAGAAGGAACTTTCGCGAAAATTTATGCGGTAAATACAATCCCAAATGGATTTTTAATTGACGGAAAAGGAAAAATTGTTGCACAAGGTGATAAACTTAGAGGACTTGGTTTACACATTGAAATCGAAAAATTGCTCAAATAAAATCTTCCTTTTAATCTATCTTTTTCATGTCATATTTTCAGTCGATGTCATATTTTACTGACAGGCTGTCCAAAAGTCCTTATTGGCAATATCTTTGCTTAAGGAAATTGAATAAGAATAAAAAGATTATGTCAGAAGAAAAAGAAATCAACGAAGAGTTAAATCAAGAGGCTACAGCGGAAACAACAGCTGATTCAAATGAAAATAGCGAAGTAAAAGTTGAACAAACTGCAGAAGAAAAATATGCGGAGTTGAATGACAAATTTTTGCGTTTATATTCTGAATTTGACAATTACCGAAAAAGAACGAACAAAGAAAAAATCGATTTAATCGGTTCTGCCAGCGCTGGTGTTTTGAAAGATTTGATTCCCGTAATTGATGATTTTGAGCGCGCTATTGCCAACAATGAAACATCAGAAGATATTGCAGTGGTCAAAGAAGGTTTTCACTTAATTTACAATAAATTCAAAACAACGGTCGAAAACAAAGGTTTGACGCCAATGAACGCCAAAGGAAAAGTTTTTGACAGTGAATTACATGAAGCCATTGCCAATGTTCCTGCACCTAGCAAAGATTTAATTGGCAAAGTTGTTGACGATGTTGAAAAAGGATATTTCCTAAACGACAAAGTCGTGAGATATGCGAAGGTAGTTGTTGGACAATAATTTTTAGTCTTTAGACATTAGACAAAAGATATTAGACTGAAGATATTAGACTTTAGACAATAGACGATAGATTTTGGCGGCATTTCCCCAATGCCTGGTGCACAATCCCTATTGGCAATAGTAAAATGACAAAACATAAAGAATGAGTCAAAAAAGAGATTATTATGAAGTGTTGGGCGTTAGCAAAAATGCCAATGAGTCTGAAATAAAAAAGGCTTACAGAAAATTAGCGCTTCAATATCACCCAGATAAAAATCCGGATGACAAATCTGCTGAAGATAAATTCAAGGAAGCAGCTGAAGCGTATGAAGTTTTAAGCGATGCAAACAAACGCAGTCGCTACGACCAATACGGACATGCTGCAACGGGCGGAAATGGTGGTTTCGGAGGTGGCGGAATGAATATGGAGGACATTTTCAGTCAATTTGGTGATGTTTTCGGCAGTGCATTTGGAGGAGGAAGCTTTGGTGGAAATCGTGGCGGCGGAAATAACAGAACTGTCAGAGGAACCAATCTTCGCGTGAAAATGAAATTGACCTTGGAAGAAATTGCTGAGGGTGTCAAAAAGAAAATCAAAGTCAACAAATTAGTCAATGCAGAAGGTGTAACTTTCAAAAATTGCCAAACTTGCAACGGTTCAGGAAGAATTACACGTGTTGCGCAAACTTTTTTAGGCGCGATGCAAACGCAATCAGTTTGTCCTTCTTGTCAAGGTGCTGGTAAAATGATTGACAAAAAGCCTTCTGATGCCGACGGAAATGGACTGAAAAGACAAGAAGAAGTTATTGAAATTGAAATACCAGCTGGAGTTGAGGAAGGAATGCAATTGAGTGTTACAGGAAAAGGTAACGCCGGGCCATTTAATGGTGTTGCAGGAGATTTAATTGTAGTAATTGAAGAAATTAATCATCCAGAATTGCGTCGTGATGGAGACAATTTGCACTACGAAGCTTTTATAAACTTTGTAGATGCTGTTTTGGGAGAAAGTATTGAAGTAACGACAGTTTCTGGGAAAGCGAAAATCAAAATTGAACCTGGAACACAAAGTGGCAAAATGCTGCGCTTAAAAGGAAAGGGTTTGCCAAGTATTCAAGGTTATGGAACTGGAGATTTATTCGTTCACATCAATATTTGGACACCGACCAAAGTTTCTAAAGAAGAAAGAGAAATTCTGGAGAAATTGAAAGGAAGTGAAAACTTCATACCCAATCCTGATGGAAGCGAAAAAGGATTTTTTCAGAAAGTAAAAGATATGTTTCAGTAATTCTGAGATAAAAAATCATAAAAAAACGCACTGAAATTATTTTCAATGCGTTTTTTATTTTGTGCAAGTGTTTCACTTTAAAAAGCGAAAGACAAACCAATATTTCCTTGTATAAAAGATGCTTGTTTCCGCTGTCTTACTAAATTTTGATATTCTCCCGAAGTCATCACAAGATTCTGAGAAGTCCCTGTAGAATAATCAAGTTGTTTACTCATAAAATTCAGCGTGTAACGAAATCCATAATTCAAAAATAAGCGTTTAGAAATAGGCGTTCGCATATGCAAAGCATACATCAGAACCAATCCTTTAGCTGTTTTTTTATACAGGTAAGATTCTGGCATCACAATAGCATTGTTTAAAACGAAAGGTTGGCTCCCATTACCATCTAAAACGTAGTGATATTCCTTATCAACTACTCTCACAAGTCGCACTCCTACTCCAATTTGATGAGAAATTCCCATCGGCAATAATCCTCCTTCAGTTGAAAATTCAATTTTAGGCATTATATTCAAAGATTTTACATCCCAATTTTCAAAATCAATGGGAGAATAACTGGAAAAACCATAAATTTGAAGCGGTTGAATTCTATAATAATCATAACCACACTCAATTCCAAGCGCAAAATTGCGTTTAAAAACCCTTGAGTAATTTATTCTAAAGCCCCAATCAACTCGGTCTTTATAACGGACTAATTTATCATTCTCAAATTTGTAGAAGTTTTTTCCAAGATTACTAAAAAGATTGTATTGACCATTCAGTGAAAAATCAACAACATTTTTACTTCCAAAATATCCTGGATTCTGTGCATTAACCTGATTTACTAAAACCAGCATTAAAAGCACTTTTACTATTTTTCTCATGTTTTAAAGTGGTTTAGATTTTACTTGCGTCAATACATCATACAAATGAGCACCGATAGATAATTTACTCAAAGGCTCTTTGTAGTGGTAAAACTTTCCGCCTGCAATTCCGCCTTTGTCGATGTCCATGATAATCACATTTAAATCTGTTTCATTACCCATCATTATTTTTAATGGGAATACAACCAATGCGGCAGGGAAAAACAAAATCGAAGAAAATAAAACAGCGGAAAATTGCGGTTGATATGAATGCTCTAATATAGAAAACATCACTTTCGATGTTCCATAATTTGTTTGAATATCGCTTAGCAAACTGTAATCAACTGGAAAAATATCGATGTCTTCTTCATTCGTTATTTGTTGCAAATATGACAACAGAACAGCTCTTTCATTGAAACCAGGCGTTCCCAATCTCTTCAAAGTTGAACT
Organism: Chryseobacterium gleum; assembly: GCA_945897805.1. Classification (GTDB taxonomy): domain Bacteria; phylum Bacteroidota; class Bacteroidia; order Flavobacteriales_D; family Crocinitomicaceae; genus JAQVCM01. Next base: position 62,482 of record CAMDFX010000003.1, on the reverse strand, counting down.
GCTGATTATGGTTACATTCATATCCAAATCCTTGGAAGTACTTTCGATGATTTCAACAAAATCTTCCCCCAGTTTTTCAGATTTAATCCTAGCGATTTGACCGAGTCTATATCTATAAACAAGTGGTTCTACAAAAATCAAATCTTGTGCGTCACATTTAATTTGATTTTCTTCTTCCTTTTTGTTCATTTTGCTGCGTTCAGCTCGACTCAATAAATCTTCCTTCTCCTCTTTAGACTTTTTCTCGTCTAACTCTTTTTTAAACTTATTGAAAGATGTTAAAAATTCTTCAGATTTAATAATGTCCGAAATACCATATAAATAGAACTTTTCAACATCAAAATTTAAAGGATCATTCTGGTTTTTCTTTTTCTTGATTTTTTCATATTTACTCAAATTTTGAATTGATTTTTCAGTTTTTTGCGTGGTGTCTGCTTTGAACTTTTCAAATTCAATTTTAGCTTCGTCAAATTTTAAACTTGAATAAGCAGTCAAATCAAATTTTTCTGTAATGGTTGTTGTTTTAACCATTCGCTCCCAAATCAATTGAATCTCTTTGTCGTTTGGTTGCTGCTTTTTAATGTCTTGCACTTGTCGCAAAGCCAACGTAACCAATCCTAATTTATCTAATTTACGCAAGAAAAAATGCAATTCAGCAATTTCACCTTCATAATCAGCCGTTTTTTGCAAAGTGGAATTCAACTTATTCAATTCTTTCAATTGCGCCATTCCTAGCCAAGATTTGGCTTTCATTCTTTGCAAATATATTGAATTTGGGTATTCTTTTTCTAACAAGAAAATTGAATAAATTGCATCTGCATAATTGACATCAATCACATCATTTCTAATGCTTTCAAAACGCGCAATATTGCGAATATACTTGAATCTCTGTTCCCCTAAACTGTAAATAGTCGTTCCCCAATTAGCTATATTTTCTAGTTCTTTTTCAGCACCATCTTTTCTCTTTTTGATATTTGGATGAGAACTTTTAGAATCATCTTCATCTTCAACAGCCTTAATAGGATATTTTTCTAGAGAAAACATACTTTCAGGAATAAACATATTCTCAGAATTAAAATAGGTTTTCGAAAGGGAAATTTCATCGAAAGGCAAATAGGAAAACATCAATACATCAAAAGTTGGTAAAATCTCCTCTTTGGAATAACCAGCTGCATGATACATTTTCAAGCCAATTTTATCTGCGTCAAACTCCTTCTCTTTGGAGTATTGACTTAACTTTTCAATCGTGCGATCACTTCTGTCTGTCTTTGTTTTCCAATCAAAAGTTTCAACGACATGTTTTTCTGTATAATGCGAAATTTCATGCGCCAAAATAAAAGCCAATTGCGCTTCACTTGTCAATTGTGAAATCAATCCAGTTGTGACAAAAACAATTCCTTGATCTGTTGAAAAAGCATTGGAAACATTAGATTTTAGCGTATAAAATCGCAACTCTTTCTGCAAGGTTGCATCATCTTTCAATATTTTTTGTGCAACAGCATTTAGATATGAAGTAATTTCATCTCCATAAATTACTCTACCAGAATGCAACATTTCGTCTATCGAATAGTGAATTCCTTCCAAAAAAATCTTCTCGTTTTTCCCTTTTAAATTGGTTCTTTCTTTGCTTAAATCTGCTTTGATTTTATCGTAGGTTAATTGCGTAAAATCAGAGGGAATAACACCAACAGATGCCAAAGTTTTGTAATCATTGAAATTTTGTTGCGCCAACAGAAAATTTCTATCTGATAAAAACGCTGTAAAAACAAAACAAACAATTGAAAATCCAAGTTTTATCAAATTCATGGTGGAGTGAAATTAAAAATGAGAGTGAAATTAGGCTTTAAAAATGTGAAAATTCACATTTAAAGTGGAAAAAATTTGGTTTATTTTGAAAAAAATAAGTGAGCACAATCTATCTAATTTCAATCGTCCTGATTAATTCAAGTGACTTACAATGCATATTCACTTTCTGAATAAAACGATATGTTCCTGGTGCATTATATGTGTGAACAGGATTTTCATCACTTGAAATTTGACCATCACCAAAATTCCATTCAATCCACGAAGCATTTTCTGAAGTGTTGTATACTTGCAAATCTTTGCCATTGATCACCAAATCAAAACCTGATTTTAATTGCGTAGAATTTTGAATAAATCTCCATTGGTTCAGGTTATTCAGCACAACTTGTGAAACGTTTGATTCGATAATATTGCGGACATCAGGTGTTAAAGCCACGATTGCTTTGTTCTCAATGGGAGATTCACCGAAAATAGTTGTGAAGAAAGTGCTAGAAATCAAATATGAACCTTCAAAACTAGGATGAATATTATCCGGATGATACAAATTCAACCCTGCATAATTTTTGCGGATGGTTTTCCAAACTTCACCCACAGGGGCAATTCTAGCATTCAATAAATCAGCAAAACGCATATATTGATTGGTAATTCGCGCTTGCATAGAATCATAATTGGCAACAGCACTCCATTTTGGATTTCCATTTTTATAGCCCCAAGTCATGTACAAAACCACCTGTGTGCAAGCGCTGTTTGCTCGAATACTGTCTACAATTTGCTTGGCAAAAGGCAAACTGTTTTTGTTCACAATCGACTCAGGTTGCGCCAATTCATTGCTATGACCTTGGATGATAACATAATCCCATTTTCTGGATTTGATTGCGCGATAAGTCTCTTCGCTGTGCGCGTGATAATCGAAATCTTTTCCGCCTTCAACTACCGTATCAACAAAGATTTTTTTTCCTTGCGACTCCGCTATATCCCTAAACATGAAAGGCATACTATTCATAAAAGTAAAACTGTTGCCAATAAAAAGTACACTTGTTTCATTTTGTGACCATGAAAAGCTAAACAAAAAACAAAACACAAAACTAAACAGCAATTTTACCATAATTGAATTGATTTAGTTGCAAAAATAGTGGTTTTTATGATATATTCCTTAATTTCGAGCTGGTAAACTTTGATGTCAATTTTCACGTCTATTACTAAAAAGTAAAACTCAAAAACATGCGTACAATCCTCTTTGGAATCTACTTATTGATTCAATTTCAATCTTTTAGTCAATTTAAATTTGATTACAACGATTCTATTCCTGTTAAAATAGGCAATGACACTTTGCTTTTTCCATGGGCTGGCGGTTTGAATTTTGTGCAAGTTTCAGACATTGATTTCGATTTTGATGGCGACATGGATTTATTCATTTTTGACAGAAGTAAAGACAATATCAGACTTTTTGAAACGGTTACAATCAATGGAACTCCAAAATATAAATTCGTTCAGAATGCTTACACTTATTTTCCATCAGATACCAAAAACAGGGCTGCTTTGTTGGATTATGACGGTGATGGAAAAAATGATTTATTCACCTATGGAATTGGAGGCGTGAAAGTTTACCGAAATGTTGGAAATGCTTCAAATGGTTTGCAATGGCAACTTATTTACAATCTTTTGTACTCAGATTATATCGGTAGTTACACCAATTTGTATGTCAGTTCAAGTGACATTCCAGCTTATGTTGACGTCGATTTTGATACAGACATCGACATTTTAACATTTAGTATTTCAGGTCAAAGAATTGAATACCATCAAAATCAAAGCATGGAATTGTATGGTCACAACGATTCATTGGTTTTTGTGTTGAAAAATGAATGTTGGGGGAAATTTTCAGAAGATCCAAACAACAATTCACTGATTTTAAACGACCCAACTGCTCCTTGTAATGCACCGAATGTGACAGATCCACAGAAAGCCAGTGGAAATGAAAATCCATTTGAACAAGAAATCGCACAAAAAACAAAACGACATGCAGGTTCAACAATTTTGGCAATTGATATTGATAATTCAGGAGTTTATGATTTAGTTTTGGGCGATGTTTCACACGACAATTTGGTTTTGGTTGTGAACGGTGGAACGGCACCAAATACTAATTCTGCGATGATTTCTCAGGATGAAAATTTTCCGAGCAACACCACTCCAGCTGCACTAACATTATTCCCCGCAAGTTTTTATGTCGATGTAGATCACGATCAAATTAAAGACTTGATTGTAGGAGCCAATGCCAAAGGTGTTTCTCAAAACGAAAAAGGGATTTTGTATTACAAAAACCTGGGAACAAATGAATTGCCAAATTTCATCTTCAAGTCTAAAAGTTTTTTACAAGAAGACATGATTGAAAATGGAGTAGGTTCAATTCCTGTGTTTTTTGATCAAAATGGAGACGGAAAAGAAGATTTATTGGTCGCGAATTTTTACCGCTACAAAGAACCTTTATTGAAAGAAAGTGCTTTGAGTCATTACCGAAATACGGGAACGCCTTCTGCCCCATTTTTCACTTTTGTTGAAAACAATTACCTGAATTTATTGTCGCAATCTTACGGTTTGAGAACCATCCCCACTTTTGGAGATATCGACCAAGATGGTGACAAAGATTTATTTTTAGGACTTGAAAATGGAACGGTTGTTTTTTACCAAAATATTGCATCTTCAGGCGCTGCAGCTCAATTTGCGACACCGGTTCAAAATTATACTGACAATTTAGGAAATATAATCACAACCAGTTCATACTGCTTTCCGCAATTGTTTGATTTGGATAACGATGGTTTGTTAGATTTGCTTTTAGGCAAGAAAACGGGCGAAATCATGTATTACAAAAACATCGGAAATGCCACTATTCCATCATTTAGTTTGGTGAATGATACGCTAGGTGGAATTGATATTTCACCGACAACGCCAGAGGGTTATGCAGCGCCACATTTTTTCCGATACAACGATACCACAAATCTATTTTTAGGTGGAAGCGACGGAAAATGTCATTATTACAACGGCATCGACAATCATCTGAATTCTGGCGAAATTTTCAACTTAGTTTCTGATGAGTTTAGAGGAATTCATGTCGAAAATTACAGTTCATTTTATGTAAACGACATCGACCAAGACGGCAACTTAAATCTATTTGTTGGCGGTGATTTAGGCGGAGTGATGCATTTTGAACACAATCCAATCAGCACTTCAAGCTTGGAAGACTTGACAAAAACAAATGAAATTATTTTGTTCCCAAACCCAGGAAAAGATGCATTCACCTTACTTTTTCAAGATGAAAATATTTCAAAGATTGATTTGATTATTTTGGATGCGAATGGGCGGATTGTATATGAGAATTTAAATCTAAATGTGAATCTAGGAAAGGCAAATTTCGATTTCGAAACAGAAAATGGTGTTTATTTTGTGAAAATACTGATGAACGATTCTGAGAGCATTGAATTTCGAAAATTGGTAATTCAAAGGTAGATTATTGGATATTTGGATTTTTGGACAGATGTTCTGTCTGCAAAAAACTTTTGCTGTACATTTAAAAAATCTCACACAGACGAAGTCAGCTAAGAAGTGAGTCGAATAATCTAAAAATCCAACAATCTAACAATCCATTAATCTATCAATCCAACAATCTAACAATCAAAGCTTCACAATCTTCTCAAAAACTCCCAATTCTTCGTGAAAAGTCAAACTAGGCTCAATCTCATAAATGGCGTACATCGTGGAGCCACTGCCAGACATGGAGGCGTAGATTGCTCCTTCGTCGTATAGTTTTTGTTTCACTTCAAGCAAGCTCGGGTGATATTCAAAAACAGAATTTTCAAAATCATTTTTGAGTAAATTTTTCCAACGCTCAACCGGATGCGAAACGATGTCGACAATTGATTGAAAATGATCGTAAAACTGCACTTTGGAAAACGCTTCTTTCGTGCTGACATGAATGCCAACATTTACCAATTTTAAGTAATATGTCGATAAATCCAATTCGAAATCAGATAGAATCTCCCCCATTCCTTGGGCAATTTGTGGATTTTCTTTGATAAACAGCGGACAATCGCTACCCAATTGAGCAGCTAAATTTTGTAGATTTTCCGTCGATAAATTCAAGCTAAAAAGCGCATTTAATCCTTTCAAAACGGCAGAAGCGTTAGAAGAACCGCCGCCTAAACCACCGCCCATCGGAATGATTTTGTGCAAATGAATCGTCACATTCGGAATCTCATAATGAGAACGAATCAACTCAAAAGCCTTGATGCACAAATTATTATTCTCATCCCCAGGAATTTCCAAACCTGTAGATTGAAAAACAAAATTATCTGAAGGAATGATCTCCAACACATCCGTAAATGGCAATTGATACATCAAAGTATCCAAATTGTGGAAACCATCCGCCCTTTTGTTGAGAATGTGCAATCCTAAATTTATCTTACAAGGAGGAAATAAAATCATGGTATAAAGATAAGGAGAATTATCATTTCGTTTTGATTTTAAGTAAATTGAAAAGAAAATTCAACCCCTAAATCTTGTAATAAAAAAAAATGAAAATAATTTACAAATAATTGATTTTAAACATTTCCCCCTTGGGAGGGGGACCAAGGGGGAGGAAAATCGATAAATTTCAAAACAATGATTCACAATTATTTATAAATATTCCTTTAAAATGATACCAAAGCGTGTAATTTCTCTCCATTTTTGAAATTCAAATGAAGTATTTTCGTAACTTTCGCCACCCAAATAGAATTTATATGTCAACTTATTTAGATTTTGAAGAACCGTTAAAAGCATTGGAAGAGCAAATCGCTCAAACCAAAGAAATTGGAGATTCAACAGATGTCGATATGGCAGATAAAGTCCATGCTTTACAACAAAAATTAGCAGAAAAAACCAAAGAAATTTTCGCAGGATTGACTCCGTGGCAACGTGTACAAATGTCTCGTCACCCGGATCGTCCTTATTCTTTGGCATATATCAACGCCATTTCAGACAATACTTTTCAAGAACTTCACGGCGATAGAAATGTGAAAGACGACAAAGCCATGATTGGCGGTTTTGGTTTGTTGGATGGTGAAACTGTCATGTTTATCGGACAACAAAAAGGCATCAACACCAAAATGCGTCAATACAGAAATTTCGGTATGCCGAATCCTGAAGGATACAGAAAAGCATTGAGATTGATGAAATTAGCCGAGAAATTCGGTAAACCAATCGTTACTTTCATCGACACTCCAGGCGCGTTTCCAGGATTAGAAGCTGAAGAACGTGGACAAGGCGAAGCAATTGCGCGCAATATCTACGAAATGATGCGTTTGAAAGTGCCTGTAATTTGTATCATCATCGGTGAAGGTGCATCTGGTGGTGCCTTGGGAATTGGTGTTGGTGACAAAGTGGTCATGTTAGAAAACACTTGGTATTCCGTAATTTCTCCTGAATCTTGCTCTTCCATTCTTTGGAGAAGCTGGGAATTCAAAGAAACTGCCGCTGAAGCGCTAAGATTGACTTCTACAGACATGAAAAACAACAAACTAGTTGACGAAGTGATCATCGAACCTTTGAACGGTGCACACAGAAGTCAAGAAGAAATGTTTGGAATTGTGAAAGAAAATATCAAAAATTACTTGAACGAACTGAAAGCAATCGCTCCAGAAAAACGCATCAACGATCGAATAGATAAGTTTTGCGCGATGGGGGTTTGGGAATAAGAGAGGTTGGATTTTTGGATTATTGGATTGTTTGATTTTTGGACGTTCCGATAATCCAATTATCTAAAAATCTAACAATCCATTTATAAAAATTTAAAACCGGTTAGGATTTAGTTCTTAATCGGTTTTTTTATTACAAAAAGAAATATAAATATTTGCACTTGCACTTTAGAACAGCATCAAATTCTTATTTTACTGTTTCTTCAAATTCGTTTATAAGTTCTGAAAAGGGAATATCTAAAGCTGAAACCAATTTTGTCATCCAAAAAAGGGTTGGTGAAATTAATCCTCTTTCCATTCTAGAAATATATTGATAATCTAAATTCATTGCATCTGCCAATTCTAATTGAGTTAATCCTTTTTCAATTCTTTTTTGGCGAATCAATAATCCTAGGCGTTTATTAAATTCAGACTTGTCCATGACTGCCAAATTCCTAAGGAATTTACATTTTAAACTAAATATATATGTTTAGTTTTGGATTTTATTTATATTTGTCCAACTAAAATTTATTATTATGAGAAAAATTCTATTGATTTTATCGATTTCTGTATCGATTCAGCAAGTAAATGCACAAGCATTTGAAAAGGAAGACAATTTTTTACAAGCCGGATATGGATTTGGATTTGGGTACGGCAGATTGCTATCCGCATACCAAACAAACACTGGCTACAAATTTTCTGGTTTTGGACCTGCAAGCGCCAGTTACGAAAGAGCTGTAACTGATCATTTTGGCGTTGGTGCTGCTATTTCTTACTCTAGCTATGGGGCAAAGTGGATCAGCGGAAACAATTACGACTACTCCTACAGATGGACCACATTGTCTATTATGGCCAGAGGTGCATATCATTTTTCTTTGCGAAATGACAATTTTGATCCTTATGTCGGTATTGGTCTTGGATTTTTGAAATACAGCTACAATTGGAAATCTGAAGATCCATCCTTCAATGCAACAAACTACAATGTTTCGCTAGGAACGCCATTTGGATATCAATTTTTTGTTGGTGGACGTTATATGTTTTCTGACAACGTAGGAGCCTATGCAGAAGTGGGTTATGGTTTAGCTTTGGCTAATTTTGGATTAACATTTAAACTGTAATTATGAAAAAGTTTTCATTATTAATCGTACTTATGGGATTTTCTTATTCAAGTTTTTCCCAAAAGCAAGAACAAGGAGATATTCCTATTGAATTAGAGTTTTCTCCACTTGGAGCTAATCCACTAAAAATATCAAGTATTAGAGCTAGATACTTTTTAAAAGAAAATTTAGCTTTCAGAATGGGATTATTTGCTGGTGGATCTAGAAAGCCTTCATTTACTGAAGTCAATGAGGTTGAATTAGCAAACGTTGCTAAGAGTTTTAATTTGAATCTTAGACCCGGAATTGAAAAACATTTTAATGGAACAGAACGATTATCTCCATACTATGGCGGTGAATTATCATTTACATACAAAAAAGATGTTACCGCTGCTGAATCTATCTGGTCAAGCAATGCGGACCAAATTAAAACACAAAAAAGCATAAGCTCTAAATCTACTTTTGGACTAAATGTTTTTTCAGGTGCAGATTTTTACATTACTAAAAAGCTGTTTTTAGGTGTAGAAATAGGTTTTGGATTGCAATATGAAGGGAGAGGAAAAACTTCTGTGAAATGGAAAAATCCAGAAAGTAGCTCAGATACTGACAATAAGGAAGCTGGGAATTCTTCGAATTTACAATGGGGGCCAAATTATCAAGGTACTATAAGATTAGGTTACTGTTTAAATAATATACGAAAATGAAAAAAAATAACTTCATCCTAGTTTCGCTATTGGGGTTATTATTATTTTCTTGTTCAAAAAATGAATTATCAGTTTCAAAAAAGGAGCAAAAACTCACTTCTGAAATGTCTCAAAAATTGAAGCAAGAATTAGAGAAATTACCCCTAATCATTAGAGTAAGAGACTCCATAAACAATCGTTTTGTCGATTTTAATGTAAAGAAACAAACAATTTCAACGTTAAAAACGTGGAGTTTTTCAAACCCAGACCCAAATACAATCTATGCTAGTTCTCAAGGATTAGTGGTTTATATTTCAGACCCAAACACTGGTTTTGGAAATGGGCAAGGAACAGCTACAATAACCGCTGGAAATACTACACTAAATGTTCAAACTCAATGCCTAGCTTACGACTTGAGTGCATTTGCAGCTGCAAGTGGTTCTTTACCTATTGATGGTTTTTCGTTGGTTATTGGCTTAGATGCTGACTTTAGTTTATTACAAAATGCAAATACCATGTGTTTTTCCGACTTTTTCAAAGGATTGGCTTACTACATGGTATATGATTCGCCTGCAAGCGGAAGCTACAATGTAATTGACTGGAATAATCCAAACTTTGCTTTAAATAGCAATGATGGCTATGCATACGTATTTAGCTTTGAAAATTGTAATGATGGTAAGTTTTATTTTTCTAAGTCTGGTACAATTGATGTGAATAATGGTGACATGTCATTTCAAAATGGAAATTACTGGGAATTATTTGGCCTATTTAATAATATAATTACAGGAGCAAATTTGGTTGATTATCCGGGCTCAGGCACAATGGGTTGCCAATAACAAATGTTAAATTGATTTTGCAACGAGACTATTCATTGAATAGTCTCGTTTGCTATTATTGGATATCATTTGCTTCTACAAACACAAAAAAACCAAGTGGTGATAAAGCGAGAAATCCACCATAGAAATCCTGCTTTTAAAAAAGTTTTATCGGACAATATTAAAATTAATTGTTGCTTAAATTCAGCTTATGATAAGAATACTTATTTTGATAACCCTAAATTTAGGGTTTAATTGCATCGTTTATTCTCAGAACAAAGAAAATAATACCGAGAATCAATTCGTCGATTTTCCCATGAAGGGAGATTTTATTTATTATGATTTTAAACATACCACTAATAATCTAAATCATGATTTGAATTTTTATTTTGTCTCGGAGCAAAGTGATTTTTACAATAATTTTGGAAGGAAAGCAGGTAATAATCTAATCACAAATGCTTTTCCTAGAGGGAGTCTATGTAATATTTCACCTCCCATTCCTGGTGCACCCGGAGAACCCGGAGGATTAGAAATTCATTTACCAGCTGGAGTTGCTGTACTTGACCAAAATTTGCTTTTCGCACTTGTGACATGGAAAAAATTCAAAGTTAAAGAGACTTTATTTTCAGCAAAAGTCAAATTGGTATTAAACAATAAAAATTCCTATTCACTGATTTTTACTAATTTTTTAATCACTTATTATGGTTGGGAAGGTGCTAATTTTAAATCTGAAACTTTAGATTTAGAGTTGGTTATTGGTGAATTAAAGAAAAGTGGAAAATTGGAAGGAAAAATGTACGATAAAACCAATAAAAATATGCTTGAAATTGACAGGATAGTGAAGTCTATTGATGAGCTTTTCGAAACTGAATTGACCAAAGCAATTAAAATGGATAATTGAAAAAGAGTAAAAATGAAAGAAGATACTAAAGGATATAAAAGTTCTGTAGCGGTTACTTTAAAAGATTGCAGTTGCTATTATTCTTATGTCCGAAGTCATTCCTCAGAGTTTCTAATGGTGAAATCCTAGGTGAAAGGCAAGCAAAGAACTAAAAGAGAATACCAATCTGGTAAAACAGGAGGTGTTTACGGTGGTAAAACAGATTATTCTATCGGCGATAAATATATTGTAACATTCAAATACGAAAAAATATCTGATAACACATATAAGATAATCCTGCCAGCTGGCTTAGCACCTGGTGAATATTGTTTTGTTTACCTCAGTAATAATGCAAATAACAATCCTTATTTTGTTGCACTCGGACAAAATAAAAATAAAGTATTTGATTTTGGAGTAAGATAATAAATCAGTCAACCTGCTATTTTTACCTGGAATTTATTTTCTTCAAGTGGAAGGAATTTTTCAACCTGCACGAATTGTGAAGGAATAGAAGTTAAGTTTAAAAATGTAGTATTAAAGTGGTTTGTTTTGTTTTGAAGGCCTAGAACTTAAATGTTTTAGGCTTTTTTTTGTTGTTGAAAATTCAACTATTTTATTTCGAAATGTTTATCGAAATGTCAAAAAAATCTCTTATTTTTCCACTATGAAAACAATCCATGTTGCAGCAGCTGTAATAATTCAAGATGAAAAAATTCTTTGCGTTCAAAGAAATGAAAATAAATTCGACTATATTTCAAAAAAATGGGAATTTCCTGGCGGAAAAGTGGAAGAAAATGAAAAAATTGAAGAGACAATAATTCGCGAAATCAAAGAAGAATTAAACCTTGACATAAAAATCAAAAACTTTCTTATTCAAGTTGACCACAGTTATCCTGATTTCAGAATTATCATGGACACATTTGAATGTGAAATCATTGGAGGAAATCTTCATTTAAATGAACACATAGATTCATTTTGGCTTGAACGTAATGAATTAAATCAACTTGATTGGGCTGAAGCTGACCTTCCGATTGTGAGTAATTTGATAAACTAACTAAAAAAATGGAAGCTCTTAAACTCGCAATCAAAAACGCTGTTACGACTGGATTTGTTGATGAAAAAACAGAATCTTTTCTTGAATACAGACCAAGTATATTAACTAATGACCCCATAATAAATGAAAAAGTTCTAACTACAATACTTGATGAACTGAGATCTTGTGAATCTTTTTTTTTATCAGTTGCATTCATTACAACTGGCGGTGTTGCTTCTTTGATGGGAACACTATTAGATTTACAATTAAAAGGAGTTTCGGGTAAAATTTTAGTTTCTGAATATCTAAATTTCACTGAACCTGAAGCACTTCGGAAAATAAAACAACTTTCTAACGTAGAATTAAAAATCGCTAAAGAATCAGACTTTCATTCCAAAGGTTTTCTATTTACACATGCATCTTATTACACCATTATAATTGGCAGTAGCAACATTACTCACAGTGCTTTAACAAAAAACAAGGAATGGAATTTAAAAGTAACGGCGCATAAAGACAGTGAACTTTTTGGTCAAACGATGGCCGAATTTAATAAAGTATTTAATTCTTCTCATTGGGTTACAGAAGAATATCTAACAAAGTATTCATTTGTTTACAATTCTGAAAAAAAACTTCGCCAAGGACTTAGAAAGGCCTTATTAAATGATACGGAAATTAAACTTGAGCCAAACGAAATGCAAAAATTGGCATTGGCGAATTTGAATAAACTCAGAAATGAGGGAAAAAATAAAGCACTTTTAATTTCGGCGACAGGAACAGGGAAAACCCTTTTGTCTGCATTTGATATTCTTCATGTAAAACCAAAACGTATACTGTTTTTAGTACATAGAGCAAATATTGCAAATAAAGCAATGGAAAGTTTTCAGAAAGTAATTGGCAGTAAAAAAACATTTGGCTTTTATTCAAGTAAACAATTAAATGAAAATGCTGATTATCTGTTTTCTACGATTCAAACTTTTAGTCGAGATGAACATTTAAATAAATTCCCCAAAGAGCATTTCGATTACATCGTAATAGATGAAACGCATCGTGCAAGTGCGGCAAGCTATCAAAGAATATTAAATCATTTTACTCCTAAATTTCTTTTAGGAATGACCGCAACTCCAGAACGAACGGATAGTAAAGATGTATTTGAAATATTTGATTACAACATTGCATACGAAATTAGACTTCATGATGCACTAGAGCATGAAATGCTGGTTCCTTTTCATTATTTTGGTATTTCCGACATTGAAATAAATGGAAAATTAATTGACGAAAATGTAAAAATTTCTGAATTAAATAAAGTCGAACGAGTTAATCACATAATTGAAAAAACAAAACTTTTCGGAACAGATGATGGAATTATTCGTGGATTAGTTTTTTGTTCAAAAATTGAAGAATGCAGATTTCTTTCCGATGAATTTAATAACAAAGGCTTTAAAACGTTGACACTAGATGGAAGTTCAAGTGAATCTGAGAGATCTCGCGCTATTGATTTATTGGAAACAGACGATCTTGAAATCAAATTAGACTATATTTTTACGGTTGATATTTTCAATGAAGGTATTGACATTCCGAAAGTGAATCAAATTGTAATGTTAAGACCAACTCAATCTGCAATAATATTTGTGCAACAATTAGGTCGAGGCCTTAGAAAATTTGAAGGAAAATCATATGTTACGGTCATTGATTTTATTGGAAATTATCAGAATAATTTTTTAGTTCCAATCGCTCTTTTTGGAGATAAGAGTTACGGAAAAGACAATCTTAGAAAACTAGTAAATCGGCCAGAAAAGGCAATTTATGGCGCTTCAACAATCTACTTTGATAGAATCGTAAAAGAACAAATTTTTCAATCTATCAACAATGGAAAATTGCAAGAAAACAGAATGTTGGTCTTGGATTATAAATCGTTAAAAGGAAAAATTGGTAGAATTCCTAAAATGGTGGATTTCGTCCAATACGGTGAAAGAGATCCTTTTCAATACGTCAGAAAATTTGATTCTTACTATGCCTTTTTATTGGGTCAAAAAGAATCAATCTCACAAATCAACAAATTTCAATTAGACTTACTTGCCTTTCTTTCACAAGAAGTTTTAAATCCTATTAGATATGCTGATATTCATCTTTTTAAAACGTTACTAACTGAAAAAGAAATAGCAGTCGATAATTATTTTCAAGTTTACTTTGCAGAAACAAGCTTAAAACTTGAAAAAATTGTATTTGAACATGCTATCTGTATAATAAATGGTCTTTTTAATACGATTAAGGAAAATAAAAATCTTGTAAAAATTGGAATAAGTCGCAATTATTCACTTCTCGAAATTATCAATGATAAAATCACTGTTGGAAAAAATTTAATTGAATTAATTGAAATACATGATGTAAAAGAATACCTAGTTGATCTTTGTGATTACTCAATTTTTCAACTGCAAAAACAATCAAAAACTGAATCACTCAAAAACGATTTCATTCTAAATCAAAAATATACAAGAAAGGATGTTTTTAGAATCCTTCAATGGGAAGAAAATCCAGTTGCACAAAATGTTGGTGGCTATATGGTTGAGAAAAACAAACAAGACTGCGCAATTTTTGTAAATTATCATAAAGACGATAGTATTTCAGCAACAACAAAGTACCACGATAGATTTATTTCAAGAAATGAATTCATTTGGATGTCAAAAAACAAAAGATATTTAACATCTCCTGATGTAAAATCAATTTCAAACCAAAAAGAAACAAATATGCGAATCCCATTATTTGTAAAAAAATCAAATTTTGAGGATACTGATTTTTACTATTTAGGAAATATTAATCTGATAGAAAATTCACCTAAAGAACAAACAATTCTTGATGAAAACAAGAAAAATGTTCCAGTTGTTGAATTTAATTTTCAACTTGAAAACCCAGTGGAAAAGTCGCTTTTTGATTATCTTTTAGAAGATATTCCTGAAGAAAAAAAGAAGATAAAAACCTAAAACCTGATTATAAAAATTTAAACTTTAAAAACAAGAGTGAATTATCTCTTGTAATTCCTCTTCGTGCTCATTCATAATCATCTGATGGATAATTACATCAATTTTATTTTGAATTTCCTTCTCATTATTAAAATCATTTAAAAAATCTAAAGGAAATTTATTTTCAAAAAAGAAAATATCTACCTCATCTTTCATTCCATCTGAGTAACTGCCGTTTTTGGAATCAATGTAGAATTTAAGAACATTTATTTTTTCTTCGAAACTCAGCATATTTCAATATTTTTCTTTGAAATTGAAGCTTACTTACATCAACTCCTCAATAATCCTATCCATAGAAAATCCTTCCGCTTCCGCACGATAATTCCTAACAATTCTATGTCTCAAAATCGGCTTCGCTACGGCCTTCACGTCCTCTATATCTGGCGAGAATTTGCCGTTTAGAAGTGCATGACATTTGGCGCCTACGATTAGGTATTGAGAGGCACGTGGTCCTGCGCCCCAGCTGATGAAATCTTTGGTAATTTGTGGTGCGAATTCGCTGTCGAAACGGGTGCTTCCGACGAGTTTAACGGCGTATTCTAATACGTTGTCTGGCACTGGAACGCGGCGCACCAATTCTTGGTATTCCATGATTTGTTCGCCGGTCAAGATTTGCTTCAATTCTACTTTGGAGTCGTTGGTGGTTGCTTTCACAATCGCCAATTCTTCGACGTAAGATGGGTAATCTACCCAAATATTGAACATGAAACGGTCTAATTGCGCTTCTGGCAAAGGATAGGTTCCCTCCTGCTCTATCGGGTTTTGCGTTGCCAATACGAAAAATGGCGCCGGCAATTTGTACGTATTTCCAGCTGCGGTTACCGAACGTTCTTGCATCGCTTCCAACAAAGCAGATTGCGTTTTAGGCGGCGTACGGTTGATTTCATCTGCCAACACGATGTTGCTAAACAACGGACCTTTGATGAATTTGAAATTTTTATTTTCGTCCAAAATCTCTGATCCGATAATGTCTGACGGCATTAAATCTGGCGTAAATTGAATTCTATTGAATGAAAGTCCCAAGGTTTGGGCGATGGTATTTACCAACAAGGTTTTTGCCAATCCTGGCACACCAATCAACAAAGCGTGACCGCGTGAAAAAATGGAAATTAGAACTTGATCAACTACTTCGTCTTGACCTACGATTACTTGATGAATTTCATTTTTGAGCGCTTTGTAGTGCTCAACCATTTGATTAACTTTAGTTACGTCTGACATTTTAAGTTTATTGAATTATAAATTGGTACTCCATTTGTGTTCGAACGCGCATTTTGAATAACCTTTGTCGATTCTGATATACGCGTTGTTAATTTTTGAATCTGTCCAAGTTTTCAACACATCTTCTTTCTTTTTGTTTTCTGCTGCACTTTGAATCAAGGCATAATCTTCTAACAAATTGGCCCTGTGTGGATTTGTTCTTTCCATCAAGCGAACAATTCTTACGCCTTGTTTGCGCTCGTTGAAATCGTAATACAAAGATGCTGTCGAAATATCTCCTTTGTTCAACGCGTCAGTCAACAAATAAATTTGCTGATCCACTTGGTTCAAGTCTTCCATGCTCCAAGTTTGTTGTCCAGTAATTGGATTGGTGATAATACCTTTATTTTGCTTGGTATTTTGGTCGTTTGAATACTTCAAAACCGCGTCGTCCCAAGTAATTTCATTTGATTTCAACTTGGTGTAGCATTCTTCTATTTTCAATCCTGCATCATTCAAACTTTCTCTACTGAATTCAGGGATAATCAAAACGTGAGAACAAATATAATCATCACCCGTTCTTTGGATTAATTTCACGATGTGGTAACCAAATTCAGTTTCAAAAACTTCACTTATTTCACCCTCTTTTAAACTGAAAACAGCTGCTTCGAAAGGCGCAACCATCATGCCTCGTGTAGCGTTCATCACCCCACCTTTTGGCGCACTTCCTGGATCTTGCGAATATTTTTTGGCTTCGTCTTCAAATTTCTTTCCTTTTCTGATTCCGTCCAAAATGTCTTGCAAGGTTTTCTTTGCAATGGCTTTGTCATTTTTGGTAATAGATGGAAAAATCACGATTTGCTGAAAACTCAACTGCGAATTAATCAAGGGAATACTATCAACCGGAATCGTTTTGAAGAAAGCTTCCACTTCTTTCGGAGTAATTGTCACTTTTGCAGTAATTGAACGTTGCATTTCTTCTGAAAGCATGCGTTTTTTAATCAAAGGACGAAATTCAAGTTTGATTTGCGTGATTGTTTTGCCGTAATATTCCTCCATTTTCTGGCGGCTACCGATTTGTTGTTCAATCACACGCACGCGGTTTTCCATTTCGGCGTCCACTTGTGCATCGGTGATCTCAATACTGTCTAATTCAGCTTGATTGAGCAACAAATTTTGAAACATCAAATCTTCTAAAATTCGGCAATCTGAATTGGGAGTCAATTCCACACCAGAGGAAACAGCCTGCAATTTTTGGGCTTCGATATCAGATTGTAAGATGATATTTTCACCAATTTGCGCGGCAATTTTATCGATGGTCATTCTTTCTTGACCAAAAAGGCCAAAAGCGAATAAAATAAAAGGAATGATTAATATTTTCATGTATGTTTTTTAACGAAAAATAAACGGCATAAACTATCAAATAGTATTTTCTGCAGTAAATATAAGTGCTTTGATTTGATTAAATTCGGATTTTAGCAATCTAAACAATTTTTAACGAACCAAAAAGGGCAAAAAGAAAATCCGCTTTCAATGAAAGCGGATTTAAGTTATTTCGTTCCTAAGTTGTATAAAACCGCTTCGTTGATTTTAATAGGATGTTTTTTCGCCAACGATTCCAGCCAATCTTTTTCTAATTTATTTTGGAAATCAGAAGTAATTGCACCTTTTGCCTCGTTCAATTCTTTGACTCCTGCAGGAATTAATTCGTTTACTTTGATCACATACACTTTTCCTTCAAATTCATAAGGTTTATTAACGCCTTTCTTCAAATCTTTTCCTTTCAAATAAGGAGTTTGTGAAATTTCAAATTTGTTTGTTCTCACACGCAAATTCAATTCAGACGTTTTGTTGATTTTATCCAACACATGTTTAGAATTGATAGTATCGTTTTGAATCATTTTGAAAACTTGGTCAGCGATGTCTTTGTTCAGGCATTCGTATACCATGGCATCCATTCTGTTGTCCCAACGGTAATTTTCTTTGTTTGTGGCATAAAACGCTTTCAAACCAACAGTATCGCGCGTTGCTTTGTTCCAAACTTCATCTGTCATGACTTCATACAATAAAATTCCGTCGTGGTATTCTTTCATCAACGCTTTGAATTCAGGATATTTTGCCTCCAATTTACCTTCTTCCAATTCGATAATCATCGATTTTTCCCAATTTTTATATTGTAAAGCAACTAAGTCTTTGCTAGGCATTTTCTTTGCGCCTCTCGCATTTCTCTCCAAGTAAGTCCCAAATTGTTTTTGCGTAAACGTTTTTCCATCAATCAAAAACAAAGGTTTGTCTGAAGGCAATTTTGAAGCTGACCATTTTCCCATCGCATAAGTAGAATCAATGTTGTCAACGAACCAATTCAAGTTCTTTTTGCTCACATTTTTGTAGTTGTATTCTTTTTTCAATTTTACAACAAAAGAATTTTGTGTTTGCTTAGAACGCTCGTCTTTATTGACTTTGTTTTGCAATTCTTTCTTCATGGATTCATAAGAACCCAAGTCATTCCATTCTAATTTCTTGATGATATGGAAACCATAATTTGTTTGAATTGGTTTACTGATATCTCCAATATTTTTCAAGTTGAAGGCAGCATCTTCAAATTCTGGAACCATGCGTGTAGTAGAACCTGAACCAAAAGTTGGCAAAACGCCACCTTTTCCGTTAGAACCTGGATCGTCAGAAAAATTACTTGCTAAATCATCAAAATTTTCACCCGCAATTGCTTTTGTGTATATTTCATCGATTTTTTTTCGCGCTGCGTCAATAACGTCAGAAGAATCGGTCTTGGAAACAGCCACCATGATGTGCGCAGCTTTGATTGTTCCTCTTGCAGGACGCGTGTCAACCACTTTGATTAGGTGATATCCAAAACGCGTTCTGATAGGATTTGAGATTTTCCCAACAGGCGTATTGTAAGCAGCTTCTTCGAAAGGGAAAACCATTTGAAAAGCTGTAAAATAGCCTAAATCTCCGCCATTTTGTTGCGCTGAAGGATCATCAGAACCACCTTTTGATTTGGCGATTGTTGCGAAATCTTCTCCATTTTCAATGCGTTTTCTCAACGCCATGATTTTGTTGTATGCACGCAAAGAATCCGCTGGAGAAGCGCTTTCATCCACTTTCACCAAGATATGTGAAGCCTTGATTTCCGTTTTAGAACGGCGATAAGCTTCTTCTACTAATTTATTATTCGTTTCATTGTCAACCAAATAAGGTGTGGCCAATGTTTTTCTATAACCTTCTAATTCTTTCTTTAATTTGGGAATGGTGTCATACCCAAGCGATTCAGCTTCAGCGACTTTTAATTTGAATTTTTTGAAAAGCTCCATGTATTCGTCCATAGACACTTTGTCAAATTTTGGGTCGTTGTTGTTTTTCAAATAAATCTGAAGGAATTCTGATTTGGTAACAGGTTTACCATCAATTTCCATGACAGCAGGTTCATTTTGAGCAGATAAGTTCAAAGATCCAATAAGACCGATGATGACTAACAAATTCTTCTTCATTCTTTCAATATGTTTATTAAAAATTGCATCCAAAAATACATTAATTCGCGGAATACATTGGTATTTTTTTGTTATTTTATGCTATAATTTGGTGCTTCTCTTGTAATTGTAACATCATGTGGATGCGATTCACGCATACCAGCGTTGGTAATTCGAACAAATTCTGCGCCTTTCATATTTTCAATTGTTGCAGCTCCGCAGTATCCCATTCCTGCTCTCAAACCACCGATAATTTGGTAAACCACTTCTACTAAAAACCCTTTATAAGGCACGCGACCAGAAATTCCTTCAGGAACTAATTTTTTTACATCGTCTTCAGCGTCTTGGAAATAGCGGTCTTTCGAGCCTTTTTGCATCGCTTCCAAAGAACCCATTCCGCGGTAAGCTTTGAATTTTCTTCCTTCAAAAATCGTTGTTTCTCCTGGTGATTCCTCCACTCCAGCAAACATCGACCCAACCATCACACTATCAGCACCAGCCGCAATTGCTTTCACAATATCGCCTGTATATCTGATTCCACCATCAGCAATAATTGGAACGCCTGTGCCTTCCAAAATCAGCGCTACATCATTGATTGCAGTCAATTGTGGCACACCAACGCCAGCGATAATTCTTGTGGTGCAAATCGATCCGGGACCAATTCCCACTTTCACTGCATCAGCGCCAGCATCCACCAAATATTTTGCAGCGGCCGCAGTGGCAATATTTCCAACCACAACATCTAAATTTGGATAAGCAGCTTTCACTTCCTTCAATTTCACCACCACGCCTTCCGTGTGTCCGTGCGCAGTGTCAATTACAATGGCATCTACTCCTGCATCGACCAAGGCATGAACGCGCTCCAAAGTGTCAGCTGTGACGCCAACCGCAGCGGCAACACGCAATCTTCCAAAACTATCTTTGCACGAATTTGGGTGCATTTTCACTTTGATAATATCTCTATAAGTGATTAATCCAATCAATTTATAATTGGCATCAACCACAGGCAATTTTTCGATTTTTTTCTCTTGTAAAATATCCTCGGCCACTGATAAATCTGTACCATCTTGCGTTGTGATAATCTCTTTGTGAGTCATCACTTCAATGATTGGTCTTGTCAAGTTTTTTTCAAAACGCAAATCTCTGTTTGTGACAATTCCTTTCAAGATTTTATTTTCATCGACAACAGGAATTCCGCCGATTTTGTTTTCTTTCATCAATTGCAAGGCATCTTTTACAAGGGCATTTTCCGACAAAGTCAAAGGATCTAAGATCATTCCGCTTTCTGAACGTTTCACTTTGCGTACTTCCAAAGCTTGCTCGCTGATGGTCATGTTTTTGTGAATCACGCCAATTCCGCCTTGTTGTGCCATCGCAATCGCCATGCTAGACTCAGTAACAGTGTCCATAGCGGCAGAAACGATAGGCGTATTTACGTAAATATTCCGTGTAAATTTGCTTTTCAGCTGCACATCTTTTGGTAAAACTTGGGAGAATCCTGGTACTAAAAGTACATCGTCGAAGGTAAGGCCTTCTTTGACTTCATTGAGATTTGAAAGTGACATTTTGAACCTATTTTTTTAAATAAATTCTTGCAAATTTAGCTATTATTAGCGAGAAAAAATAGGTTTTGGAAATTATATTTCAACAATTCAACTTCATTTCCAAAAATCTATTTTCATGAAAGTTGAAATTTACTAAATCTGTTAAAATAATCCAAAAAACTATTTTCTAAATGATTAAAAATTTAGACTTTCCCAGATAAATTGTTACTTTTGAAAGTATCAATCGAAATGATAATTTGCATTTCATTTCAAAAAGTTATCGCATGAAGATTTTGTCCTTATTCACTTTTTGTTTACTTTGTTTTTTTGGAGTACAAGCGCAAGAAAACCAGCCATATGTGGCGCCAGATTCCATGTTGATTCAACTTTCAGGAGTCGTTGTTTCGAGCGATAGTCTGACACAAATGCCTTTTGCAACGGTATTTAACAGACAAAGTCGCAGGGGAACAATTGCTGATTATTATGGTTTTTTCTCCTTGGTTGTTTTGCCGGGCGATACTTTGATGTTTAGTTATAATGGCTACAACACCTCTTCCTATATCGTTCCTGATTCGCTAACAGACAATCGCTACTCGATGATTCACATGATGTATGAAAATGCAGAAGAATTGCCAGAGTACACCGTTTATCCTTGGCCTTCGAGAGAAGATTTTGCGCGCGCGTTCCTAGAAATGAAGCCTTATGACGATGCATTGAGAAGAGCACAGAAACAAATTTCGGGTGAAAGTTTGGCATTTGCTGCAAGTCGCTTATCAACTGACGCTTCCCTTTCATACAGCTGGCAAGTCAACCAACAAAACACGAAATTGTACACCATGGGACAAAGTCCCGTGAACAATTTGTTCAATCCTTATTCTTGGGCATCTTTTGTGCAAGCTTGGAAAGCAGGGAAATTGGGAAGACAATAAGTCTTAATGAAATTAGAAAATTTAGTAACCCTAACAGCCAAAATTTGATTGAAGAATGAAATTTTAATCGCTAATGCAGATTTCATTACGATTAAAAATCCAAAATACCATTTATTCTTTCAAAGACAACTGTCTAATTCCCTCCATGGCAACAATCGCCACAGCATTTGCCAAATTAAAACTGCGTACTTTTCCTGGAAAAGGAATCGTTACTAATTGCGATTGAAAACGGTGAAATAATTCATCACTCAAACCAGTTGATTCACGTCCGAAAACCAAATAATCGCCCTTTTGCAAATCGATTTTATAAAAAGAAGCATCTGTTCGAGCCGTGAAAAAGAACACGCGGCTTTTGTCTTCAACGGAATCATACCATGCTTCAAAATGATTGTGGTAACAGATTTCTAATTCTTTCCAATAATCCAAGCCTGCGCGCTTCACTCGGGAATCTGTGATTTCAAAACCCAAAGGTGCAATCAAATGCAATCTGCTTTTCGTGGCGACACACAAACGGCCAATGTTTCCAGTATTATTTGGGATTTGTGGTTCAACCAAAACGATATTGAAATTCAATTCGTCGTATTTATCCGTTACATTTTCCATTAAAATTCAATTGCATCTATACATTTCATTCCGTCAATCGCTGCTGAAATAATTCCGCCAGCATATCCAGCACCTTCTGCGCAGGGAAACAATCCTTTTACTTGCGGATGCTGCAAAGTGATTTCGTCACGGGGAATTTGAATGGGTGAACTTGTCCTCGATTCTGGGGCGTGTAAAACCGCATCGTTAGTTAAATAGCCTTGCATTTTTTGTCCGAAATCGACAAAAGCTTTGCGCAATCTTTTGGCAATAAATGGCGGTAAAACATCATTTAAATTGACACTCACAATTCCCGGCTGATAGGAAGATCTGGGGAATGAAGTTGATTTTTTGTTGTCCACAAAATCTTTCATGCATTGCGCGGGAACTTTTTGCGTTTTTCCTGCAGCCTCCCAACACGCTTTTTCCACTGATTTCTGAAAATCCAAGCAAACCAATGGATTGTTTTTCCAATTGGGTAATTCTTCAGGTTCCACGCTGACAACGATGCCAGAATTGGAATACGGATTGTTTCTTTTCGAAGGCGACCAACCATTTGTGACCACTTCTCCATCCGCTGTAGCGCACGGTGCAATAATTCCGCCCGGACACATGCAAAATGAATAAACGCCTTTTCCTTCAACTTGCGCTACCAAACTGTACGCAGCTGGTGGCAAAAACGAATCATTTACGCGTCCGTGGTATTGAATTTTGTCTATTAAATCCTGCGCGTGCTCAATTCTAACGCCAAGTGCAAAAGCCTTCGCTTTCAATTCCAGGCCTTTGTTGTGCAACAATTCAAAAATATCTCGCGCGGAATGTCCAGTTGCTAAAATCGCATGTTTGAAATCGAATCTTTGATTTTTATTGATTTCAAGTCCAAGCAATTGACCGTTTTCAATAAACAAATCCGTCAATTTGGAATCAAAATGCACTTCTCCGCCCGCAGCGATAATTGCTTCCCGCATGTTGACGATGATTTGCGGCAATTTATTGGTTCCAATATGCGGATGCGCTTCGACCAAAATGTCTTGATCTGCGCCAAAATGGACAAACCATTCCATCGCTTTGAGCACATCGCCGCGTTTTTTAGAACGTGTGTATAATTTTCCGTCGGAATAAGTTCCTGCGCCGCCTTCACCAAAGCAATAATTTGATTCAGGATTTACGATGGATTCCTTATTCAATTTAGCCAAATCTCTTCTCCGAGCGCGCACATCTTTTCCACGCTCGAAAATCACAGGTTTGAGTCCTTTTTCGATGGCACGCAAGGCAGCAAATAATCCCGCAGGACCGGCACCGATGATTGCCACGGCGTTTTTCGAATTTACCTTTTGTGGTTCAAAATAATTTCTTTTCGTTTCAACTTCCCCGTTTAGAAAAACTTCAAATGATGCATTGATTTTGATCTGACGTTTTCGAGCATCGATGGAACGTTTTCTCCATTTGAAAGTAAAATCTGTAGCATTCAGATTGAGTTCTTGCGCAATTTTTTCTTGCAAAAACAAATCGTCTTTGGCGTCTTCTAAAGGAATTTGAAATTGAACAATAACACTCATTTGTGTTCTTTAAAAAAGGAATTAAAGGAAATTTTATCCCTCAAAGATAAGTGAAAACCACCAAACGCGGTTATATAATCTATCGATTGGCGCAGAAACTGGTGAATCATCTTGAATTAAAACATTTCCAAAACTTTGGGAGTATTTTACTTCAAGACCAAGTTTGAAATAAGGCAAGAAAAATTCAACGCCACCGCCGACTTGCCCTTGGTAATCGTGTTTTTTGAGTTTTATAAATGGATCAACTGTAGATTGTGTTGCTTTTTCTTGAGATTGTAAATCGAGTGAATATTGCACACCACCCAAAGCATAGGCAACAAAATTATTGTAACGCATCGTTCTAAATTGCAACATCAAGGGGAAATCTAAATTCACCGAATTGATTCTTTCTTCGTTGACAATTTCTTTGACCTTACCTGTTTGATCAGGATTCAAATAGCTATAAGTCAATACTCTTTCTTGAAATGACAAGATTGGAATAAAACGCAATCTTACGACTGGATGAAATAATTTTAAAGTTGTAACAATTCCAACTTGTCCGCCTGGTTGTTTTTTATTGTCTAGAGACAAAAGTCCATATTTTTCATATGCTCCCACCACAGGATAAGTTGTTAAATCAGCAGTATTCGTTCCCAAAGTAAAGCCAAAATGCAACCATTTCCCGTCAAATCGTTTGTAATTCAAGTCCTTTTTAGGTTGCGCAAAAAGGTTCAAACTTGAAACAAGTAAGAAACATAAGAACCAATATTTGAGTTGAAAAATCATCTAATTGAAACGGAGAAAATATTAAATTATTGTTTTACTTTGTTCCAAAATAGATTGTTGCAATTCCCCCTGCAACCAATTTTGCACCCACATTTTTATATCCCAATTTTACCAAGATATCTTGAAAATCCTGTCCTTCAGGAAAAGCAGCAACAGATTCGGGTAAATAAGTATAAGCACTGCTATCTTTAGAAATTGTTTTCCCAAAAAATGGAATGATGTATTTTGAGTGAAAAGCGTAATATTGTTTCACTGGAAAACGCTTAGGTTTTGAAAATTCTAAGATTATCAATTTTCCACCAGTTCTCACTACCCGCAGCATTTCAGAAAGTCCAAGTTCTAAGTTTTGGAAATTTCTTACACCAAAACCAACTGTCAAGGCATCGAAATAATTGTCTTCAAAAGGCAAATCTTCAGAATCTCCTGAACGCATAGAAATGATGTGATCAATTTTTCTTTTGACCATTTTTTCCCTTCCTTTTTCAAGCATTCCTTCTGAAATGTCGACGCCAATTACCTCATCAGGTTGTAAAGACAAACTTTGAATAGCAAAATCACCAGTTCCAGTAGCGATGTCCAAAATTCTAGAAGGATTGATATCGCTCAGCATATTTACTGCTTTTTTTCTCCAAATTTTATCAATTCCCAAGGATAAAAAATGATTCAAAAAGTCATATTTTGCTGAGATATTGTCGAACATTTGTGCTACTTCTTCCTTTTTGGATTTATTTGAGTCACCGTAAGGTTTTACTTCCTTTTTTTTCATAATGAATGTAATTCGAAATCAAATTTATTAATTAAAAATCCCTTATTTGTTGGACTGATTTCGTTTTAAATTGTTTTAATTTTTGTCAATTCAGCTTTCAATTGCAACAATTCGATACTCACAACGCCACTTTTTTCGCAAACCAAACCACCTGCTAAATTGGCTATTTCTGCTATTTCTGAAATTGGCAAGCCCAAAGTCAGACACAAAGTTGCAACACTGATTACCGTATCTCCTGCCCCACTAACGTCTGCAATGTTTCTCAAATGTGCAGGAATGTAAAATTTATCCGCTTCATTTTTAATAAAAACACCATGTTCTGAAAGTGTAATAAATGTGATTTCATTTTGAAGAATTTGCTCTAATTGTAGCACCGCTTTTTCAAAATCATTTTTATTTACAATAGAAAAATGAACATCCAAACCTTCTTTTAATTCTTTTAAATTGGGTTTGAATAGCGTAACACCTTTATAGGCTAAAAAGTTCGTTTTTTTGGGGTCAACAGTCGTGACAATTTGGTTTTCTTGACACAGTTGAATGATTTTTTGAATCACATTTTGAGTCAGCACACCTTTATTGTAATCTTCAAAAATCAACGCGTCAATTCCTTGGGAAATTAAAATTTGAATTTTGGCAATAATTTCATTCTCTTCAGTAGTATTGATATCATCTGTTTGCTCAGCATCAATGCGCAACAATTGCTGATTATTGCCAATTACACGTGTCTTAACGGTTGTTTGACGATTTTCACTTTGCACAATTCCTTCGCTAGAAATTCCTTGTTCAGCTAGTAATTCCACCAAACGATTTCCATCTTTGTCATCTCCAATTACGGAGCAAATAATTGCTTTTGCGCCCAAGGAAACCAAGTTTAGCGCCACATTTGCAGCACCGCCCAAACGGTCTTCTTGCTTGTCTAAACTGACTATTGGAACTGGTGCTTCAGGACTAACACGAAAAACACCACCTCTCAAATAGGCATCGAGCATGACATCACCAACAACGGCAATTTTTTTACCCGCAAACTGTTCAAAAAGTGCGTTTATATTCATTTATTTTAATTTAGCCAATGCATCTTTCACACGAGACATTGCTTTGGTCAATGTTTCTTCTGAAGCTGCGTATGAAATTCTGATACAATTTGCATCACCGAAAGCGTCACCCGTAACCAAAGCAACCATGGCTTCGCTCAGCAAATAAATACACAAATCGTTTGCGTTTTCAATTTTATGGGTCAAATAACTTTTGCCAAAGAAAGACGAAATATCTGGGAAAACGTAGAACGCGCCATCAGGAATATTTGTTTTAACACCTGGCATTTCGTTTAACATACCAAGCACTAAATCTCTGCGATTTTTAAAAGCGGAAATCATGTCGTTCAAAACTGCAGGATCAGCTTTCATGGCAGCGATGGATGCCTTTTGAGTGATAGAACAAGTCCCGGAAGTAAACTGACCTTGAATTTTGTTGCAAGCATCCGCAATTTCTTTCGAAGCACCGATGTAACCCAAGCGCCAACCGGTCATTGCCCAAGCCTTGGAAACGCCATTAATGGTTACCACTTGATCATAAATCTTAGGAAATTGCGCCAAACTTTCATGTTTACCAACGAAATTAATATGTTCATAAATCTCATCAGCGATGACCACAATATTTGGGTATTTTTCAAACACTTCTGCCAAAGATTTCAGTTCTTCATAACTGTAAACTGAACCAGTAGGATTGCAAGGTGTAGAAAAAATCATCATTTTTGTTTTCGGCGTAATTGCAGCTTCCAATTGCGCGGCAGTAATTTTGAAATCAGTTTCGATACCAGCGTGTACAATCACGGGCGTTCCTTCCACAACTTTCACGATTTCAACATAAGAAACCCAGTAAGGCGCAGGAATTACCACCTCATCACCCGGATTAACGCAACTCATCACCACATTGGCAATGGATTGTTTTGCACCGGTTGAAACCACAATTTGATCTTTGGAATAAGTCAAACCATTGTCTCTTTTGAATTTTTCAGAAATACTTTCACGCAAATCATCGTAACCTGAAACAGGCGTGTACATTGTGAAATTATTGTTCATCGCTTCTAATGCAGCATCTTTGATAAATTGAGGCGTAAAAAAGTCTGGCTCGCCCAAACTGAGCGAAATCACGTCTTTCCCTGCCGCTTTCAATTCTCTTGAAATACGCGACATGGCAAGCGTTGCGGATTCTTCCATGGCTTGCAAACGATCTGATAATTGTATCATATTTTTGAGTTTCTTAAAATACGTGACAAAGCTAAAAATAAACTCAGGAACATTCTAAAATTCTAACATATAATATTCACAATTGAAAAATGAAGATCAAATTGAATCTAAAATAGGAGCAATTAAACAATTACGAAGAAAATTTATATCGAAAAAATGATATTTGTTGGTATCTTTGTTCATATATAAGAAGAAATAATATTTTTGAATCTAAAAAAAATATATTTTTGCAACGCTAAAATCGCGACAATGTTAGAAAATTTATCAGGAAAAGATTTTAAATCTCAATTTAAACAAAATAAGTCACTTCGTACAATTACTTTGGCTGTTGGTGCTATTGTATTGGTAATATTAGGTTATTTCGCATACAGAACATTCATCTGGGGTCCATCAAATGAGAAATCAAATGATGCATACTGGGCTGGATTGAATTATGCAGCGAAAGATTCAACTGAACAAGCGATTGACGAACTTTCTAGAGTCGTAAAAGAGTACGACGGTAAGCAAGGTGGTGAAAACGCTCAATTTGTTTTGGCACGCCAATACATGACGAAACGTGAATTCAAAAAAGCGTTGGAAAACCTAGAAGGAGTTGATGTGAGTGATACTTATGTTGCTGTTTTCACTCTTGGACTTCAAGGAGATTGTTATTCAGAAATGAAAAAATACAGCGATGCGAAAGATATGTATCTGAAAGCTGCCGAGAAAAACGAAAACGAAAAAACGACACCAGAGTATTTATTCAAAGCTGCTTTGTGTGCTGAAAAATTGAACGACAACGAAGGTGCTGAAGAATTGTATGTTCGCATTAAAGATAACTATGTAACGTTTTCAAATACGAAATACATTGATAAATATATTGCAAGAGTTAAAAACAAAACTAAAAAATAGATTGTGGCTACAGCACTTAGAAATTTATCAGAATATTCTAAGGAAAATGTTCCAAACGGTGCCGATTTTAAAGTCGGCATTGTTGTTTCTGAATGGAACGATTCCATCACTTTGAATTTACTAAAAGGCGCCAAAGATGCATTGTTGGAAAACGGTGTACCTGAAGCGAATATTCTGATTCGATTTGTTCCAGGAACTTTCGAATTACCGCTTGGCGCGCAATTGATGCTCGACAATACAGATGTTGATGGTGTGATAGCAATTGGCGTCGTGATTCAAGGCGAAACGAAGCATTTTGATTTCGTTTGTCAAGGTGCAACGCAAGGAATCATGCAAGTTGGCTTGGAATACAATTCTCCAGTTTCATTTTGCGTTTTGACTGATGAAAATATCCAACAATCCATCGACAGATCTGGTGGAAAACATGGAAATAAAGGAACTGAATGTGCTATTGCTTGCATGAAAATGATAGATATGAAAAAATCGTTGGAAGGTTAAGCACTAATTATAAGACTTTTGAGTAAGGAGAATTTCGGTTAGAATTCTCCTTTTTTTGTATCAATTATTTTGGATATTACCCGCAAAAATCGATTTATGGCAAAATTCAAAATGTGCCATTAGGCACATAATATGGGTAAAAACTATGTCCCAACTCAAAACTATCGTCCCGTAGAGACGAAATTTGAATATCCTAAAATCGTACAAAAGCGACAAATTTTCATTCGAATCTTTACTTTGAACATTTTCTGCTATAAATGGTGTATCTCAAATGCCAAAACCCTGCCATATCGCTATTTTAATTAATTTTGTGCTTGAAAAAACAAATAAAATGACTTTAATAAAATCAATTTCTGGATTTCGTGGTACCATTGGTGGAAAAGTGGACCAAGGTTTAACACCAATCGATGCTGTTAAATTTGCGGCGGCTTATGGTACATGGTTAAAAAACAGAAATCCAGGGCTAAAAATAAAAGTGATAATTGGCCGCGATGCTCGATTGTCGGGTCAAATGATTTCTGATTTGGTTGTTTCCACTTTGATAGGTTTGGGAATTGATGTTGTTAATTTAGGGTTATCCACTACTCCAACGGTAGAAATTGCTGTTCCGATGGAAAATGCGCAAGGCGGTATTATCTTAACAGCTAGTCACAATCCAAAACAATGGAATGCTTTGAAATTGTTGAACGAGCGTGGAGAATTTATCTCTGCCAAAGAAGGTGAAGCTTTATTGGAAATTGCCAATCAAGAAGCGTTTGATTTTGCAGAAGTTGATGATTTAGGAACAGTTACAGAAGACGACACTTATTTAGATAAACACATTCAAGCGGTATTAAATTTACCGTTGGTGGACGTTTCAGTGATTGCACAAGCTAATTTCAAAATCGTGGTGGACGCTGTGAACTCTACAGGAGGAATTTTTGTTCCTGCATTGTTGCGCGATTTGGGAGTGAAAGAAATAATTGAATTGTATTGCGATCCAACGGGACATTTCCCACACAATCCAGAGCCACTTCCAGAGCATTTGACTGATTTGTCAGATAAAATCAAAGAAACGGGTGCAGATTTAGGAATTACAGTTGATCCAGATGTGGACCGTTTGGCGATGGTTTGCGAAGATGGAAGCATGTTTGGTGAAGAATATACTTTGGTAGCATGCGCTGATTTTGTGCTTCAAAATACGCCTGGAGCGACAGTTTCAAATCTTTCTTCAACACGTGCATTGAGAGATGTAACGGAAAGAATCGGACAAAAATATTTCGCTGCTGCAGTGGGTGAAGTAAATGTTGTCGAAAAAATGAAAGCTGAAAACGCGATCATCGGTGGTGAAGGAAATGGTGGAATTATCTATCCAGAATCGCACTACGGAAGAGATGCTTTGGTTGGAATCGCTTTGTTTTTAACACATTTGGCAAAATCGAAAATGAAAGTTTCAGAATTGCGAGATTCATATCCAAGATATACGATTTCTAAGAATAAAATTGAATTGACTCCAGCGATTGACGTGGATGCTGTATTGGAAAAAATGGCTGCAAAATATGCCCATGAAGAAGTTGATACAACAGATGGTGTGAAGATTTACATCGGGCAAGAATGGGTGCATTTGCGTAAAAGTAATACGGAGCCAATTATCAGAATATATTCTGAAAGTAGTTCTGAAGCAGCAGCAAATGCTTTAGCAGAGAGAATTATTGAAGAAATTAAGTCTGTGATTTAATCCATCTTCTTTCACATCACAAAAACTAATTCGATGTTAAAAGAATTCAAGACATTTATCATGCGGGGCAATATCATTGACCTTGCCGTGGCAGTCGTAATTGGTGCAGCTTTTACATCTATTGTGAACTCCTTTGTAAATGACATCATCACACCATTGCTATTGAATCCTGTGATGAATTTATTGAATGTCAAGGATTTGGAAAATGTGATGTGGCACAATGTAAAATATGGTAAATTCATTGCGGCGATTATCAATTTTGTAATTGTTGGTTTTGTCCTATTTATGATTGTTAAAACGATGAATCGCCTCCAGAAAAAAGCGGATGAAAAGACGAAAATGGATCCTGCTGTTCCTGTGCCGACAAATGAAGAGAAATTGTTGATGGAAATTAGAGATTTATTGAAGAAATAATTTTTTGGCCATGGATGAGAAGGAAATCGTGGATTATTTTTTAGTAGTAAGAGAGTCAGCAATCTTTTGGGATGAAATATGAGTAAAAGATTAAACGCTTTTTAAATTGATTTGCAAGATAAGCAAAATTTAATTTTTCACCTCCTATTTGGTAAATCTCAAAAATTCCTTTTTTCTTATAGAATTGAATGATTTATAATCATATGTATAATAGTTTGTTTTCACTTTTCTTCCCCTCTCAGGCGAAACTGTAAAGGTTTGAACCCTTACATATTTCAATGATGGTCCAATAAATTCATATTCTCTCCATATTTTCTTCTTAGGTGGACGCAATTGACCATATTTATTTCTTTCAAATGCCTGCGTTGAGTTCTTCCCTATAATGGTTTTAGTCTGAAAATCAATGGAAAGGTTTTCCAATTCCTTAATATCAGGATATTCAAAAAACTTCTGTCGTTCAACATTGTAGAAATAAATAGATCTGTATGTTTTCATCTGCTGATCTTTAAAAGTCAAATCTGGATAACCATCGAAGTTACAGTCTTCTGTATAGATAGAATCAGCTTGCGTTCCAAATAGCCCTTCATACTCACCAATAATTTCAGACAATAATTGGTCAGTGGTTAAACTGTATATCCTGTAAATGTTTCTATAAGTAATATTTGGATTCTTCTCCATATCTATTTTAGGTGGATATATTTGTCTAATCTTGACAAACTTAAAGCCGCCTTCATACTTAACAATTGGTTTTGTATTTAATGTATCTTCTAAACGTGCTGCTCTTAAATCACGCCCATCGAGAATATGATAGGTGGTGTTGAAATTGCCGTAGAATTTGTGTGGCTCAGGATAGGACAAAGGAGATATAGTGCAGTATTTCAAACTTTTGCCAAATAATTTATATTGATAAGATGTTGGTTTTGGACCAGTACTCGCGGAATTATCTAAATTACTATAAAGTGTACCGGTCACCATTTTTTTGTTTGGGTCAATTTTTACATTTCTGAGGGAGCTTAGCAAATGACTGTAGAATCTGTTTTTGCTTGCATCAAACATGTAATAATCATAAATATAATCTGCAATACCCTTTGTTCTCTCTACAAGTGCAGTACTTTTCTTTGTTAAGATTCTAAAATCTGTATGTCCATCGAAATTATAATCATTAATCTGCAAAAAATTCTCAGCAAATAAGCTATCCTGGTCCGAGCAAAAATAAAGTTTGTCAATCAAGGAATCATTACTTATTGAATACACATTCATGCACAAGTATTTGGAATTGTTACATCGTGAAGCTTCAGAGGTATCACATAATTGCAAATTAAATCGAAAATCCAAACACATCTTTTCGATGCCGATCAGTCCACGCTGACAATATATCCTATTCGGAAAAAGAAGAGATACGGCTAGTAGTAATGCGAAAAATATTGTTTTTAATCCTTGCACGGTTTATCTGAATTTTAGTTTTTATTGGATGAATCTTCCGGCAGCTACCGAAGGAACCGATTTCTAAAGTAGGTATTTCATGCTTTCAATGTCTTCATTTTTTTTCCAAGTTAGCCTTTTTCCATTTTGGAAACAACGATGAATAATAATGAAAAGTTCTAGTGAGCAACATTTTAGGTCATCTTAATTTGAACATAAATAGTTTAATTATTTATCGAAGATTCTTGGTTTTACGCATTTTTAAAATTAAATACATGAACCCTAATACGAAACCTGCTCTGAATATCCAATCGTTCCAAGGTTCTATTAAATGTGTAATTTTTAGAATGGTGCCAGCGATTATTAATATTGCGCCAAAAATTAATAAAGTGTTTTTAGTCATAATCATTTTGTTAAATCATCTTTTAATTTTATTAGTTGTTTGTGCTTAACTTGATTGCGTTTTATTCCTTGTTTTTACAAACAAATTCAGCTCGATAATTCTAGTTTCGGGATACTTTAACCACAAATTTACTATTTATCTGCGAAAACATCAAATCTTTAAAGACCAACATTCTAATCCACAAAAATCTCCCGAATCACATTTTTATACGCTTTGATTTCTTTTGCTTTTCTAACGGAAAAACTTCTTTTTTGAAGTTAGTACTATTTGTTCTTAAGTATAAACATAGACTGAACACTCATTTGTAATTTTAACGATAAAAAAATATACTTCGACTGAATAATTAGTTCATTAGTCTAAAAAAGTATATATTTGTGGAACTTAAATTTAAGATTTCTCCTTTTGAGCAGAAAAAAATCATGAGAAGTCGTTCAATATAAATTAAATAAAATATCTTGTAAAGCAAACAAATTTATCTCTCATTATTCTGGTGAGATTTTAGAGCATTTATACTACTAACAGTCAGATAAATAAAATTATGAACAAGAAAAAGCAATTACAGAAAAATAAAACGTTATTCAAAAATAGAATAACGGAAAGTTTAAAATTTAGTTTTCTACATCTCTTACCTTCATTCATTTTGTTACTCGCTTTATTCTTTAACGCGAGTAATACAAATGGGCAGTCAATGGGGATAAGCGGTGCTGCTATTATTCCAGACCCATCATCGATACTTGAAATGAGGACGACTACCAAAGGGATGCTGATTCCTCGTATGACTCAAGCTGAAAGAGATCTTATTAGTTCTCCAGCAAGTGGATTGATGGCTTATAATACATCAACGAATCAGTTCAATTTCTTCAATGGAATTCAATGGATTGCTTTAAAATCGGACAGTAATTCTGACCTTACTGGTGAAGTAATATCGGTAGGCAATGCCGCAACATTAGGTTCTTTTACTTCCTCAAGTTTATCAACAGCGTTAACCAATGAAACAGGAACAGCATCGGTCGTGTTTTCTGACTCTCCAGTTTTTACAGGAACTCCTGTAGCCCCGACAGCAGTTATAGGAACAAATACAACTCAATTGGCTACTACAGCTTTTGTGCTGGCAAATACAGATGGATATAGTTCTGTTAATTCAGGAGCAAATATTACAACTACTTCAACTACAGATGTGCAAATGACAGGTGTAACTGTAACACCAGGTGCAGGAACCTATTGTGTTAGTTTTAGTGCACAATGCGACGTACCAAATGCTATTCATACAGTTGGAGTTAGCACAGCTAATCTTTGCACAGATTTAAGTTTGATTTATAATGATTTAATTAATATCCCAACAACTAGTGCGCATCCTCTTATTTTTGGAAGTGGGGAAATTCTTGGACCAGGAGTTTATGCTGTTGCCGGTGCTATGTCTATAGCAGATACGCTTAGGTTAAATGGTCAAGGACTTACTAATCCTTTATTTATAATGAAGTGTGTTGGGGCATTTAATACCGGTGCGGGGACTGTAGTTATTTTAACAAACGGAGCAAAACCAGAAAATGTTTTTTGGCTAGCACAAAACGCAATAGGTTTAGGTGCAAACACTACTCTTCAAGGCACTATGATCTCTAATGCTGGGGCTGTTGCTGCTGGTGCAAATTGCAAAATAACTGGAAGAATGTTCACTAAGTTAGGCGCTGTTGCTTTTGGACCGGGAATAATTTCAACACCAGTAAACCCTTCTTCTCTTGTCAATTTAAGGGGTTTAGCTTCCTTTGTTTTATATACTTGCAGTGGCGGTATTGGCAATACTACAATCTCAACTTTTAATGGTGATATTGCTAGTAATTCAGGAGCTATTACAGGTTTTACAGCTGCAGGCACCGTTGTTAATGGAACTATATATCAACAGGGTAGTACTAATGTAGTTACTCCAGTGAATCATGTGGCTACGTTTAGTCTTTATGCAAATGGTGTCTTGATTCCTAATTCTGAAAGAACAAGAACAAGCTTATCTGCGTCATCAGATGTCTTTTTACAAGCAATTTCTACAGTTACAGCTGGACAAACTATTGAGGTTAGGTGGAAAGTTGATACACAGGTTTCAGATAACGGTGCGCAGGTTGGTGTAAACAACAGAATACTAACCCTAACCATGGTTAGATAGCAGCACTGTTTATCATTTTTTTTAATTAAAATAGAATGTCAATTAATCTAAAAAGTATAGAAGGCTCAAAAACATTTCCCAAAAATGTTTTTTTGATTTTCTGTGCAATTTTTATTTTATCGATACCGAGAATAAACGCACAAATTATCTCTAACAACACTGCTTATATTTCGATTCTAGGAGGGACAGTTGTTGGATTCGATTCGATCAAAATTAACAATTCCGCAACCATTTCCAATGATGGAATTATAAACACTTCTACTATCAGCAATGCAGGAACCACCTTAGGTAATGGTACTTACAATATTGCAGGTGATTTTTTGAATACTGGAACATTTTTTAGTGGCACCAGTAATGTAAACTTCCATGGTGTTGGTCAACAAAAAATAGGTGGAAATGGTGATTTAGAATTTCATAATATTTCCATAAATAACAGTTTTCCAATATCACCGCAAATTACTTTAAGATCAAACGTAACTGCAAAAAATAATCTGACGATGACCTTAGGAAAGACCAACCTCGCAGGATTCACGCTTACACTTGGAACATCAGCAACACTGCCTGGATCACTTTCATACTCTTCGGGTTGGCTTTATGGCGGTACATTTACACGTTGGTTTGACAATGTTGTGGCAACT
The DNA here is from genome assembly GCA_945897805.1 of Chryseobacterium gleum. Lineage (GTDB taxonomy): Bacteria > Bacteroidota > Bacteroidia > Flavobacteriales_D > Crocinitomicaceae > JAQVCM01. Next base: position 26,235 of record CAMDFX010000003.1, on the reverse strand, counting down.
ACAATCCCTTCATCTGTAGGTCATTTCCCAATGGGAACATCTACAATTGATTACAGACCGCTGTGGCAAGGATGGTCTGCTGCGTTGACTTCTGGGGGAACGATCAGTGTTGTGCACAATCCTATTTATCCTTCTCATGTAAATCCAACGTATTACATAGATCCTTCTTGGGCAGGCGGAACATTGGTTCAACACATATCAAATTCATCTTGGGTTGTATCGACAGCGAATGGGTTTAATTCCAGCGGTTCTAATATTTCAATGCGATTTGGTGGAACTGGATTCAGTCCTTTTTTACTTGTTGATTTAAACATATCCTCAGCGACAAATGCTGTGGGAAATTTTGTTGCCGCAACAAGTCACAATACACCTTTGGAAGTAAATAGAAATGGACTTTCTACCTCGAACCTTTCAAACACATTTTACATCGGTACAGTAAGCAATGGAACTTCACCACTCCCCATCGAATTACTATACTTTGAGGCCAATTGTGCAGATAGTAAAGCAATTATTACCTGGGCTACAGCGTCCGAAAACAATAATGACTTTTTCACATTAGAGCGCACGCAAGATGGAATATTATTTAAAGAAGTTGGAACATTTCAAGGAGCAGGAAATAACTCTCAAACAATTAATTATTCCTATACCGACCCTGATCCGCTTCAAGGTGTTAATTATTACCGGTTAAAGCAAACTGATTTTAACGGCATGGAAGAGTATTTTGATGTTGTTTCGGTCGATTGTATTGGTAACACTTTTCCAAACATGACAATTTATCCAAACCCTGCAGAGGGAAATATTACAATAGAACTCAATATCGAAGTACAAGATAATGAATCATATATTGCTTTTTATGACCTTGAAGGAAAATTGATTAAGAAAGTTAAATGTGAAAATCAAGTAAATCAATTGGTGCATATCGATATTAATGAACTCGAATCAGGTTGTTATATCGTGCGCTTATTTAATCACAATGATTTTTCTCAAAATGCTCGTTTTATAAAACTTTAGCTCCATTCTGCGAAATTTTCATCGTCGAAAAAATCGTCAATCAAAAGCGAATCATCACCATTTTCGTGCATCTGTTGAAATGCTTCGCCCCAACCTTTTCTTGGCTCCTCGATGGGTTGCAACACAGTTCCTGGCTTTTTAAGTTTCATTTTTTCTGAGGTTTAAATATTTAGATTGTTACAAAACTCCTACCTCTTCACCATCTCCGCAAAATCCTTCGCAAAATAGGTCAAAATAGCGTCTGCTCCGGCTCTGCGCATGCTGAGTAGCATTTCGTACATCACAGGCTCGTAATTCAACCAACCGTTGCGCGCTGAGGCGTAAACCATTGCGCATTCGCCACTCACGTTGTAAGCGGTAATCGGAATAGTGATTTACTTTCCCTTCCAAAAGCAAAAAATCTCTTGTGTTTTCTTGATTTTCATTCAAGACGCCAACTACTGTTGGGTAGTTAATCCATTTTTGGGTGGATTGGCTGTGCAGGTTAAGGGAGAATGTGAGATTGTGAGGGTTATGAGGTGTTTCAGAATGATGATGGAATGAAGGTCAACAACTTTTTGCACTGAAAGCACTATTTTTAATTTAGCGGAAATTTAAGCAAAATTAAATTGTCTAAATGTACAAAAAATAAGTGATGAATTTACTAAACCAAACTGATGCTTGTGCTATATTCTAATTTTTCCGTGCGAAATTATAGCATAAACACAAGTCAAATTTTCTAAAGCCCAAATAATTTATAAAAGTTCAAAAGTCACTTAAATTTTATCTCCTATTGCCTCGCCATTGAAAGATTTATCATTCTTGAGTAGTTTTCTTTTTTCTTCAGAATACCGATATGTAATTGTTGTCAAATAAGCATCTTTTTCAAACGCCCATTTAATTTGTGGATGAATTTGATGACCATAAGAATACAATGTTGTGTAATAATTTAACCTTATAAATAAGTCTCCAATAGTCCAATCGATAGTGCCTCCATCATCGTCATTATAGATTTCTCCTGACCCATATTTTAAGTTGTACATTGCAATAATATCATCAACTTCAGATTTAGTTATCGAAGGATATTCTGCAATAATATTGTTATACTCGTCTGTAACAGTCGGGAAGGTAAAAGGTGAATTGAGAGTTAAAGTGACCTCCCCAAGAATTTTTTTGTCATTAAATGAACTATAATAAAACTTTGGTCTAGCATAAACGGTTTCAGTTATTTTATATTGGCATCTTTTATCAGGTAAATCACTATTGCAAATACCATTATTTTCAGCAATTCTGATTTGGTCTTCATAATCCATCCCCAATTGCATTCCTTTTATAGTTGAGGGGAAGGTTAGTTGGTCTTGACAACCAATCAACATTAAGGTCAAAATGCATAAACTAAAATAAAATTTCATAATTAACATCTATAAGGTTTATAATTAAATCTCAAATATTCTTTATCGAACAATAATTAATTTCACAATTATTGATTTGCAAAATTTTCTAATATCAAGATGAGGCTTTCTAAACTGCGAGTTTCGCTCTGTTATCCAAAAGGAATTCTGTATCTCTATACAACTTTCTTGTCCACCCAAGCTTATGCACATTATTGAAATCCTCCATGTTATGGGCTAGCTTTTTATAATAATTCAGTACATTTTCTTTGTCGTTGGTTTAAGTCGTTCAAAAACGTTTTTTGATGGACAAGTAGTGAGTTTGCGGCAGTCGCGTAGTCAGTTAACGCTTCATAAATTAAAGATTTATTTTTTGTAATGTCATACAGCTTCAATCTGCTATCCCCTAAGCAACAAATTATATCAGGATATTCGATTGATTTCGACGTAATGACATTTCTACCTATGATGTCAATTACCATGTCGATAGCCTTTTGATATTCCTTATGATGGTAAAACTGTTTTGCTTTGTCAAATTCTTTCAAAATTAAAAATTTAAATGTGTAATCTAATAATACAAAATAAATTCTAAAAAACCTAATTTATTTTAAAATTTATGTTTTGGAGCCACAATTGTGGATTAGTTTTTCTTAGCAGAATAATAAATTTTTAAGATGTTACAATTATTATTCAATGTTATAAATGACAGTTTTTAAAGTATTTTTTGTCATTTTTCTAATTTTAATTATTTTTGATTTCTTTTTATGCTTCACTTTCATCAAGAAACGAACTTACGGATCGGTTTCTCTTATACGATTGCAGTGACGCTGACTTGTTTTAAACTTACCCAAAACTAATTAGCGTTTTATTCCTTTTTTACACACAAATTTAGCAAAATGACACAATTTTGCAAGTTTTGACAAAAATGATGAGAAAGTAAGTAAAAATAAGGTATAAAACCAAGTTGAACTGAGCCCTTTTAGCGTTCTTTTGAGAAATTTTCGTCGCCGAAAACTCCTACTTCTTCACCATCTCCGCAAAATCCTTCGCGAAATAGGTCAAAATAGCGTCTGCTCCGGCTCTGCGCATGCTGAGTAGCATTTCGTACATCACAGGCTCGTAATTCAACCAACCGTTGCGTGCTGCGGCGTAAACCATAGCGCATTCGCCACTCACGTTGTAAGCGGTAATCGGAATATTGAAATTTTCTTTCAACAAATGAATCACATCCAAGTAACACAATGCTGGTTTGACCATCAACATGTCCGCGCCTTCGGAATAATCCAATTCGGCTTCTAGCAAAGCTTCGCGTTTGTTGGCGGGATTCATTTGATATGTTTTTTTGTCGCCCGATTTTGGCGCGGAATCCAATGCATCGCGGAACGGATTGTAAAAAGCGCTCGCGTATTTCACGGAATATGACATGATGCTGGTGTTTTCATAACCTGCTTCGTCCAATTCTTCACGTAAATATCCTACGCGTCCGTCCATCATGTCTGAAGGTCCGATGATGTCTACACCTGCTTGCGCTTGAGCAATGGCCATTTTCGCTAGAATTGGCAAGGTTTTGTCGTTCACGATTTCGCCGTTTTCCACCAAACCGTCGTGACCATCGGAAGAATATGGATCCATCGCGACGTCGCTCATAAGAACTATTTCTGGAAATTCTGCTTTCAATTTGCGAATGGCATCCAAATAAAAATTGTCGGAAGCGTAGCTATAAGAAGCGATTTTGTCTTTCAAGCTTTCGTCCACGGCTGGGAATAAATCAAAGGTTTTTACGCCCAATTTCATGCAAGCTTCGATTTCAGGAATCAACATGTCTAAAGACCAACGAAAATTGTTTGGTAAGGATTTTACCTCTGTTTTGATGCCTTTTCCATCCAACAAAAAAATGGGATAAATCAAGTTTTCAACGCCCAATTTGGTTTCTTCCACCATGGAACGGATTACAGCATTTTTTCGGTTTCTTCTTGGTCTTGTGTACATTGCTTGATTTTTTTTAGCAAAGCTAAGGTTTATGGTTGTTTTAAATGTCATTTAATTGTCAATTAATCATATATTTTTTTGAATTTATGCGGTGGTTTTTGTCATGATTTTTGAATCAAAAATACACGCCAAAAACAAACGATTGCTGCATTGTTTCGCACCGGTTTAAAAACCGGTGCAATGAGTGTTTGGTACCTCTGGCACCATGATTTACATTCGATTATCACATTATTTCGCAACGGTTTAAAAACCGGTGCTACAAATGTTTGGTACCTCTGGCACCATGATTTACATTCGATTATTGCATTGTTTCGCAACGGTTTAAAAACCGTTGCAATGAGTGTTTGGTACCTCTGGCACCATGATTTATATTCGATTATTACATTATTTTGCAACGGTTTAAAAACCGTTGCAAGGAGTTTTTGGTATCTCGGGCACTATGATTTTGATTACTTATTTCTTCAATTCAATCTTTTTGCTGGGAGGGATTTTAGGAAATTATAATAGACATCGATTCCTTTTTGGAGGTTGTTGACTCCTATGCGTTCATTTTGATTGTGGACGCTTTCGAAGAGTGATTGATTCAATAAACTGGGGATTATCCCGTAAACTGGGATGCCTTTTCGTCGGAAAAAATTGTTGTCAGTCGAGGCTGGGAATAAGATTGGGACAGTGGCTGCGCCGGGATGAACTTCTTTGATGGCTTCGCACATTTTTTGGAAGAAAATAGTTTCGGAACTTTGAATCGCTGCGGGACCTTGGTATAAAACCTCAAAATCGACACGAAAAAAGGTCGTTCGTTTGAGTTTTTTAAGGAATTTTTCGACGTCCGCGCCGGGCAGCAAACGACAATCCAAATATGCTGCTGCTTTATCTGACATTTGATTGGTTGCCGTCGAAGAACTTTCAATTTTGGTGATTGAAATAGTATTGTCAACCAAGGAGTGAAATGGCTGTCCTTCGAGGAAATTCTTTTTCACCAAAGGCCAGAAAATCGGCCAATAAATTCGTTTGATGAAAAATCCCCTTGTTCCGCCCTCTAAATCGCCCAAACTTTGAAACATACTTTTTACCAAATCGTTGAAAACAAAATGTTTTTCTTCGTCAATCAAATTAATTAATGCCTTAATTAAACGTTTGTTGGCATACAATTCTGAGGGAACAGCACCATGACCAAAACCTGAACTTTTGGCTTCCATTTTCAACCAAAGCAAACTTTTATCTGCCACTGAAACGCCAAAAATTGGGAAATTTGGATTTGATTTCAATACGTGATCTAATCCTGCACCTCCCTCGCCAAAAATCACGACAGGATTTAAAGTATCCAGATAGCGATCTGCAATAAATGCTGCACCATTGTTGCTTTTATTTTCCTCTTCCACCAAACCCAAAAACGAGATATTGTACGGAAAATCTTTTTGACTGATTGAATCTTTCCATTTTTTCAAGGCATACAATTGCATCACCGCCAAACCTTTACAGTCGATTGCTCCCCTACCCCAAATGGTGTCTTGATGAATCACGCCAGAATAGGGTGGAAACTTCCAATTGATTGTATCAGAAACTGGCACAACATCCAAATGACTCGTAAAAACAACATTTGGCTTGTGTAAATTGAGCGGAAAAATGGAAATAATGATGTTGTCAGATGATTCTCCTGCATTCAATTTAGTGGTGTAAAACCCTTCTTTCTGCGCCCAATTTTCGATGAAATTAATGGCATTTTGCTCCTGTCCAAAATCGGATTTAATTTGGATGAGTTGACTTAAGAAATTGGTTGCACTGTTTTCGTTTTGCGCAAATGAAATGCAACTTAAACAACAAAGAATGATAGTAAATAGTTTTTGGTGCATCAATTTTAATTAAAGATATTTCAAACTTACTCAATAAATTTGATCTTTAAGAAATATTGGTGTTTGTGCTTATTTTAGAACCTTGTAAATACTTATTTTTCTGAATGTAGCAAGAACTAATTGTCCATATATCTTCCTTTATCTACCAAAATACCTTTATTGAGCAATAAATAGTAATAATCATGCTGACTTCTATAGTAGTAAATCAACATGGACTCATTTTCTTCCAATTTTCCGAAAGGATTTTTAATTGGATTATTAACATCTGCGGTAAAATCAGGTTTACCTAAAATATGAATTAATTCTTCTTTGGACGTTTCCATTTTCAACTGTGAAACTGTGAAATCGAGCAAATCTCTGATCAAAAATTCATAATTCAAGCAACAAGCAGCAGCTTTAAATTCTTTTAATCTTTTGTATTCATTTCCCAAATTTCTCGCTGAATTACTGGCACTCCAGTCTATTTTGCAACATGAAGAATCGGATTGAGAATGACCTGTCACAATACAGCTTAATGATATTAGTAAAGTGAAAATTGGGGCTTTCATTTGAACAATATTTTTTTTGCAATTGTTACAGTCACATATTTTAAGTACCAAAAGTAAACACTAAACTTTGGAATCGAATAGCTTTTATAAATTCGTTTTGAATTTTTATTGTTAATAGTCGCCAAATAAGTCACTTTTGATAAACATACTCGCTGTTCGCGTGTTACAGTAAAGTGTTAAATTATCAAATATACCACCACAAACTGAATGCGACTTGGGTCACTTTTGTGCACGGTGCTGGTGGAAGTAGCTCGATTTGGTACAAACAAATTCGTGATTTTCAGAAAGAATTTAATGTATTGTTGCTTGATTTGCGTGGACATGGAGCATCTAAATCTGGTAAAAACAAACGCAATTACACTTTTGATTCGATTGGAAATGATGTGATTGAAGTTTTGAATCACTTGAAAATCAAAAAATCGCATTTTGTTGGTATTTCTCTTGGAACAATTATTATCAGAGAATTGGCTGAGCGATTTCCAACGATGGTTTCGTCGATGATTATGGGCGGAGCAGTAATGAAATTGAATGTCAAAAGTCAAATTTTGATGCATACAGGCAATTTATTGAAATCAGTTCTACCCTATTTACTCTTGTACAAAATGTTTGCATTGGTGATTATGCCGCAAAAAAAACACAGAGAATCGCGCAATTTATTCATCAACGAAGCCAAAAAACTGTATCAAAAAGAATTCATTCGTTGGTTTAAATTGGTTTCTAAAGTGAATGCTTTGTTGCATTTTTTCAGGATTAATGAAACCAATATTCCAACTTTATATATCATGGGGTCCGAAGACCATCTTTTTCTGCCATCGATTTCTAAATTGGTAAAAGACCATCGAAATTCAAGTTTGCACGTGATTTCGGACTGCGGGCACGTAGTCAATGTGGATCAACCGAAAGAGTTTAATTCGATTACAATCGACTTTTTAAAGCAAATCGACTAAAATTAGGGTTATCATTCTGCCCGAACTGAAACATCTTTTTTCATTTTTTTCCGGGTTCAACGATTATCAAATAAATCTAAAACCTGAGAACCTGATTAAAATAATAGAAAATCAATTAAAAGGATCATCTTATCTGAGATTCAATTTAGTAATCTAAAGAATAGGAACTTAGACAAGGTTTTCTGCAAAAGGAAATACAATTAATTGGATTAATTGAAATTATATCTCAAACCTAAAAAAGCCGTTATTCCTTGATTTGGACCATAAACATAATTGGGGTCAAATGTCAATGCATTTGGATTATTTGTCGTTGCAATTACCTGTCCATTATTTCCAAATTGAACTTCTTTATCAAAGGGGTCATTTGCTCTAGCAATAATAAACGGATTTCCTTTATTTGGAGTCCAGTTCAATAAATTTTTTACGCCACCATATATTTGAAAGTTCTTAAACCCTGAATAAGTCAATTGAATATTTTGGATACTCCACCAAGGTGAATTTGGACTGCGCGGATCTAATTCTCCGAGCAAGGGTAAGCGCATTGGACTGTATATATTACCTGTATAATCAATTGCTAATTTTGCTTTTTTAATTTTATAAGAAACAGCCCAAGTACCTGTAAAATTTTCAGTTAATATTTGCTGTTCTGTAATTCCATTTCTTGTCAATGTATTTTCCATCAATGTTCCTCCAGCGATTACTTTTAAACCATTACTGAAAGCAACATCCATATTTAAAGTTAAACCTTTGCTTTCAGCATGACCATTTAAATTATCATACGTGATTTTATTTGGATCAGTGTCGAAATCACCCACTATTCGATTTTTAAAAAAGGTGTAAAATGCAGAAGCGTCGCAGGAAATTATCGTTCCATTTTTTGCATAAATCTTTTTAAGGTAATTTAGATTCACGTTGTATGATCGCTCGGGATTTAATTCGTTTTTAATCTCTATAATTCTTGCTCCTGTCAAAGCAGCATGGTCTTCGGTAAATAAATTGACAACTCTAAAGCCAGTCCCAGAATTTAGGCGAAGAATATTATTATTGTTCAAAGTCCATTTGTAGGCAAACCGTGGCGTGTAAATATTTCCGTGAATGGAATTATAATCATATCTAAAACCTAATAAAACTTTGTGCCTTGTGTTTATTGCAATTTCATCTTGAACAAATAGTCCTGGTAGTACAATTTTTTGAGGTTGATTTTGTTGATTTACAGTATCACTTGTTGCAGTAGTAGCAGTATTATCATCATAAAAAGTATAGCGCAAAGCGGTACCAACTAGAAAATCATTTTTTCCAATATTTTTGTCCCATGTCAATTGAGAAAATGCAATATTTTGTTGGGCGTTATAAATTGTAGTGCCATATCTGCTATCTTGATTGTGGTTGTTATATGAAAATGAGAATATTAACTTTTCTTTGGTTGGTAATTGATAATTGCCTAAAATCTCCCAACGCTTCGTATAAATACTTTCTCCATAAATACTATCGCCACCTCTAAATTGTTTTTCCCAACGCATATCTCCGCCCCATCGATCTTCATGCATGTATCTTGCAGCTATGCTAAATATTCGGTTGTGATTTCGTTGGAAACTCCATTTTTGAAAAACTGAAATTCTATCTTGCAAAGTCATGTCAGTAAAGTTGTCATTATTATTATCAATTCTATTTTGAAAATTAAAATAATTAACACCGGTAAGAACAGTTGCTTTTTTTCCTAAGTTCAATTTTAAACCTAAATCAAGATTGTACTCTCCCCAAGTGTTACCAAAAATATCAAGAGAGACAAATGGAGCGTTTTGCGGTTTTTTTGTGATAATATTTATCAATCCACCAACTGCCTCACTTCCGTACAATGACGATGCGGGGCCTTTTACGATTTCAATGCGCTCAATCAATGAATTGGGAATTCCAGACAATCCATAAACGGTTGATAAACTGCTGACAATTGGCATGCCATCTATCAGTACCATCGTGTAAGGTCCTTCCAAACCATTTATGTGTATATCACCAGTATTGCAGATATTGCAATTTAACTGCGGCCTAACTCCATTTATATTTTGTAGTGCTTCAAAAATATTTGACGTGGGATTTTTTTTAAAATATAAGGGTGTATATACTTCCACAGAAACTGGACATTCCATCCGACTCACTTCTTTTAACGTGCCCGTGACCACAATTTCATCAATGTTGTTTTGAGAACTAATTAATTCTAAATTGATTATTTTATTGTCTTCATCACTAACCGTTACATTTTCTTGCACAGTTTTAAATCCAAAATAGGAAACACGAATTTTATAGCTTCCATTTGGTATTTTTTTTATTATAAATGTACCTAATGAATCTGTTGTTGTGCTCAAAGTTGTTCCAACTAATTCAACTTTTGCATATTCAATCGATAAACCTTCAGAAGTTATTCTGCCAGAAATAGTCGATATTTGCGCCATTGAAAATTGAGCTATCAATGTAAAGATGAAGGTTAATATAATTTTTCGCAAAAACGATTTCACTCTCAAACTATTGCTTTTATTTGCAAAAGTAATAAAGTTAGTCTAATCTAACAAATGAAGTTTTACTTATTTACATTATTGCTATTTAAAGGTGTTTTAACACCGCATGCCAGCCACGAAGTGAAAGTTTGAATAATCGAAATCAGGTTATTAGATAATTTTAAATTGAATTCAATCATTCAGCAATTGCACTCCATTTAAATTAAAAGTAAAAAATAATCAACTATCCAAAAAGTTCATCTATCATCGTTTGAACGACTTCCAATTTTTCTAAAGGAACCAATGAGATAGGATGACTATCACTTTCGATAGGAAATTGGACTATTCCCAAATTAAATTCTTCTAAAATATCTTCAGCATCAAAAATCAATTCAAACATGCCATGCGCATCTTGTTCATCTTCTTCCGAAAATAAATCATTTTTAACTATTCCTTTTGAAAGTAATTTAAGAGAATAGTTTAATTCTTCTGAATCAGGCTTATAATCTAATTCGCATAAAAATTCACTTTCCTCCAATTTATCCAATAAATAACACAAAGCCAACTCTGGATTTTCGGCGTCGCTTATTCCTCGATTTGTAAAATGTACCGCTTTGTGCTTTTCAAAAAAAGAGCTTAAGTTATTTTCAGACTCCATCATTTCCTTCGCTAGCAGGGTGCTTAATTCTGTATTTTTTGTAATTAAAATCAATAAATCAAAATATTTTTGCTCTGTTTTCATGTTTATTTCACTTTGTTAGACTCCTCGATTGAGGATATAAATGTATCATTTCCTGAGATAATCTATTGAATACTCGGAAAATTTGCAACAAGATAGGAGAGTTAAAATGAAAAGTGCTATTTTTACCAAAAAAATATCTCAACTATGAAAAAAGTATTAAGTTTCAGTTTCTTAATTTTAAGCGTGACAGCTGTGTTTTCACAAACTAAAACAATATCAAATACTTCTTTAGGAGCAGGACTTTCATTTGCAGCTTCAATGGATCAATCAACTTCAACCATCACAATCACACTGCAAGGTCCATCAGATAGATATCTTGCTTGTGGTTTGGGGATGTCTATGTCTGACGCTGATCCTTTTATATATACAACAGGAAAAACGGGTGTAAATGACCCAGAAGCTGTCTACGATTACAGACTTACAAGCCAAAGTGCTGCAAATGTAACCAAAGATGCGGTGCAAAACTGGACGACGGTTTCCAATACAATAAGTGGTGCCACAAGAACACTTGTTGTTTCAAGACAATTAAATACTGGTGATGCGACAGATAAAATTATAAATTTTTCTGACGCAAATGTTACTATTATTTGGGCAAAAGCTTCCACTGCTTCTATGGTACTTTCATATCATGGCAATGGTAACAGAGGTTTTACGACTTTGGCTTGGCAAACAGCTGATTTGACTGCTCCTGCGCTTGTTGCTTCACCTTTTTCGCCTGCCGATAATCAAACTGGTGTGCAAGTTGGAACCAATTTAAGTGCAACTTTCAATGAAAATATTGTAGCTGGTTCAGGTTTAATTGAATTGCGTTTATCAGGAACTGGTGACTTGGTTGAATCGTTTGATGTGTCCACCGCAGATGTAAGTTTTGCGGGAGCAGGGATTACATTAAATGTGTCAAGTAACTTATTAGAATCTACAGAATATTATGTGACAATTCCAAATGGAGCAATAGAAGATGCAGCTGGAAATGCTTTTGCTGGATTTTCAGACAATACAACTTGGAATTTTACAACTGCTGCTTCTACAAACGGAATTGATGAAAATGAGATTCCATATATCATTCAAGTTGATAACAATCAAATTTTAAGAATTCAAAACACTTCTGGATTAGGTTTTGACTTAAATATTTACAGTCTAACAGGACAATTGTTGATTTCAAAAACAAAACAAATTGGAGATATCAACATCGAACTTTCCAGTATTAATGATGCTGTTTTGGTGCTTCAATTTAGAAATTCTAACGGAACTATTAGTACTAAGAAAATAAATATCCGTTAATGCGTCTTTTATTCTTTTTCATTTTTGTAAGTTCAATTTCCTTGTCTCAAGATCTCTTTGATGCTTGTAGATTAGGAAATGTAGAAAGATTGAAAGCACTTCACGCAATCAATCCCGATACATTGAATTCTGTGAATGAAAATGGATTTTCTCCGCTAATTATTGCCACTTATAAAAATCAAATTAAGGTTGTTGAATTTTTATTAAAAAACAATGCGTCCGTAAACTTTGATTCACCAGAAGGAACGGCTTTAATTGGTGCGTGTTATAAAGGAAATTTTGAAATCGTAGAATTGCTAATCCAAAACAAGGCCAATGTCAATGTTGTTGGAGGAAACAATATTTCACCTTTGATATTTGCTGTGCAATCCAAAAACAAAGAACTGGTAAAACTATTGGTTCAAAATGGAGCGGATCAAACAATCAAAGACAGCGCGGGAAGAACGGCCAAGGATTATGCAATGCTTTTAGAATTGAAGGATATTGCTGAATTGCTAAAATAAAAGCTCCAGATTTTGTCATGATTCGAGAACTGACGAACGGTCGCTAAAATCTAAAAAAGCTATTTTCCCAACAAAAATTCCAAGGGAATATTCAATCTTTTACTCCAAGCTTTTTCACTGTGGTCTTCGCCGGGTAAATATTTGGTTTTCCAATTTTCAACCGAAAAACGGTTGGAAATCATTACTTTATCAACTTTCTGCTGAATTTCAGGATACAATGCATCCAAAGATTGATCGCCGCAATCGAAGTATATTTTGTGATTTTTGGGCGAAGGGAGATTTTTGCGCAAATATTTTACAAAAGCGTTTGGCATTGGATTGTTATCTAAGGTGAAACTTCCAATCCAATGCGTGGAAAGGCACGCTGCACCGCCAAAAATTTTCGGATATTCGCAAATAGCATACATCGAAATCAAGCCGCCCATGCTGCTGCCAGCGATAAACGTGTTTGCGCGGTCTTTGTGAACGGAATAATTATCATCTATAAACGGTTTCAATTCTTTGACAATAAATTTCAAATAATTATCGGAATTTGGTTGAAAAAGAGCTTTGGCTCTTCCTGCTCTTTTTAATTGAGCGCTGATCGTATCTTTCTCAATTTGTGTTAATTGCTCAAACGGTTTTTGCGGAAAATAATCTGGATGACGCGTTTCTCCGCCATTCCAGATGCCTACGACAATAAACTTTTTCGTTTTGTTTTCAGTCATCAATTTCGAGCCAGTACCGTCGACATCCCAAGCTTGCTTGTTCCAGCAAATGGCAGGGTCGTACAACATTTGTCCGTCGTGCATATACAAAACGGCATATTTTACGGTGTCGCAATAACCTTCTGGCAACCAAATGTCCACTTTTCGTTCGGTGACAAATTTGGATTTGAAATTTTCAATGCGCACTATTTTTCCGTTCACTACTGCAGGAATTTGTGCTTTGATTTGAAATGAAATCAAAAAAACAAGAATCGAAATAATTAATGCATTTTTCATTTTAAACAGAAAATTATACCGATTATGTTTTCAATATAGTCCAATGAACTGGACTATTTTCAAACTATATCGGCATTATACTGGTTTTTGATTGGACTAAAATGAATTGGTGAATTGTATTATTACGCCTTAATCGTTCCTTGGTCAATCAACATTTGAAAAGATTCTTCCATGGTTTCTTTCAAAGGTCTGAAAGTCATTCCCAATTCGCGTTTGATTTTAGAATTGTCGGCATTCCATGGCACATTGACGTTGTTGCGGACAAATTTTCTAGTAAATAGTTTGTGTACCATCGGACCAACAATCATTAGCAACCATTTCGGTAATGCTTTTTTCGGCAGTGGAAATTTATCGCCATATTTTGGCAATAAAATCTCGCCCATGGCTACAAAATCAGTATTATGTGCTGAGGTTATGTATCTTCCTTGCGCCTCTGGTGTGAATCCAGCGCGGAAATGTGCCTCTGCAACATCTCTCACATCCACCACACCCATTCCCATTTTCGGTGCGCCCATTTTCATTTGTCCGTCACCAAACATTTTGATAATGTTCGCACTTTCAGAAGTCGTGAATTGCGGATTCAACTCTGGTCCTAAAACCAAACTCATATTGATCGTCACCAAATCCCAACGGTCTTGTTTTTTATTCATTTCCCAAGCTTTTCGCTCAGCCAAGGTTTTTGAATACGAATACGGTTGATATTCCAACGAAGAAGTGGTATTCCAAACATCTTCCGTCAAAACGCCACCAGGTGCATTTACGGTGTCAATTGCATCTGTGTAAATCGCAGCACAACTGCTCGTGTCCACTACCCTTTTCACAGATTCAACTTCATTCACAGAATTCAACACATTTTCAGTGCCTTTCAAAGCTGGATCAATCAATTCTTTCTGAGGATCTTTCACTGAAGTTGAGAATGGTGAAGCGGTATGATAAACCAATTCGCAACCTTGCATCGCTTCCGTATAAGCGCCGGGCGTCAACAAATCCGCTTTAAAAAATTTGATTTCACCTTTCGAATTATTCGCAGCATCGATCAAATGTTGGATTTTCTTCAAATCTTCAGGATTTCTGACCGCTGCGTGCACAGTCAAACCTTCATCCAATAATCTTTTCACCATCCAACTTGCCACATATCCGTTTGCACCAGTGACCATTACAGGTTTTGATTTATCTATTTGCATCATTTTTCTTGATTTTTTTTTGTTTGATGGATTGATTGATTGAACTATTAATTTAAGCAAAAATAAGGGAAATATATCTATTTACTCAGACTTTGCTGCCTCTTTTTTTAAATCAAAATTATAGCACAAGCTGATCGAAAACATTTGTGAAAAAATGCGTTTTTCTATTTCTACTCTTTGAAGAATATCAATAGGATCTGTTTGAACAACAACTTTGTTTTTTGTTACGTTATAAAAAGTTAAGTTATTGAAAGAAGTGGTAAAATAGAAGTTTTTTGTAAAATTTAGTTGAAATCCAAATCCTAAATTAATACCTGTTTTTATGTTTTTATTCTCGTAACTCGCATAATATGAATCCGTGTCACCCGCAGTATAAATGAAACCATTTCTACTCCAGCGGTCAACATCACGGTAAAAATTAAATCCTGCACAAAAATACAAATCAAACTTTTTAAGCGCTACATTTGGATAAATTCTGTATTGACAATTTACTCCTTTTGCTCTAATTTTCAATTCATCAAAATTTAGTAATACAGTACCTAGAGATACATAATGTCTTTGATTGGTGTAATTAACTGACAAAATTGAGTAAGCTCCATTGCCATTAAAATCGCCAGCTAAATTAATGCCGATTTGCTTTTTTAATTCTTGCGCATGAGAAAATGCGGAAATGATAGCTAATCCAAAAATAAGCACACTATTTCTAAGCGAATTTTTTCTTAATAAATTGTTGTTTTCCATAAATTTAACTCCATTAAATAACAGTGATTTCAATTGGTCAAGGATTTTTTATTTAAATCGAAATTATATGTCACTCCTACTAATATCATTTCAGAAATCAAGTATAAATAAGTACTTTTAGATGAACTTGACACTTGCGTTTTTTCGAACACTTTATCTGTTCTTATTGTATTTGCAAACATGTAATTACTTACAGAAGTATGGAAATTTAATCGTTTTAAAAAATTAACTTGAAATCCAAATCCAAAACTTAACCCAGTAATTCTATATGTTTTCTTACAATTAGTGTTTTTAGTAAAAAAATCCTCTTCTATATATCTCCTAGTGAAATACTTATAATCTAATCCCAAACAAAAAAACAAATTAAAAATCCTTTGTGGCTTACTTGGAAAATAGCGGTATTGTAGATCAAATTCATTTAATTTAGATTCTTTGGATATAGGATTGTAAAAATGAGTTCCCACTGATACATAGCGCTTTTGGTTTGAATAACTCACTGCAACCCCTGTTACAATTTCTTCAAAATCAAGAGTGTTAAAAACAGCCCCTGTCAAATTTAGACCTATTTGTCTGTTTGCCTTTTGCGCAAAAGAGGTAATTGAAAAAAGTAAAATTATTGCTATGAGCTTTGTTTTAATCATCGTAGAATATTTTTAAATCAATTTGTAAAATGATTTTTTCAATTTGCTAAAACAGGACTCTATATGCTAAAAAATTAGTCGAAAAACCAAGTCTTATTTTTTTGTTAATCAAATATATAACTTTAAAAATAAAAATTCCTCAATTTTCCATTATTATTCAAAAATAAAAATTTATGTAAATGATTCGACACTCAAAAAAGATGCTATCGCACAAGAGAATTTACTTTCGATGAATGTTCCTCAATTCATAATTTGAGCTCCTTCCTCCGCTTGCTTCTTTTTGTAAGATATCCTTTTTGATCAAATCTTGATTTTCTCCGCAAATAATGCGGTGATTAAGTTAGGTAATCTCCGCAGAATACTCAATTTATGCTTAATTCTATTGCGCAAACTTTGAAATCACCACCAAAAAAAATCCCCGCTCAAAATTGAACGAGGATTATTTATAGATTTTATTACTTCAAGATGTTAAGACATTAAGACTTTACTGCTTCCAATTAATTGCAAACTTCAAATAAATCCAAAGACGCAAGAAAATTAAAAAGTCTTTGGTCTAATATCTTTCGTCTCCTTATGCTTCTTTCTTCTCTGGTCTTGGCAACAACACTTTACGAGATAGTTTCCATTTCTTCGTTTTTTCGTCTTTGCCCATCACTTTGAAACGAACCATGTCGCCTTCTTTGCAAACATCTTCCATTTTCGCGATTTTGTCCCAGTTGAATTCTGAAATGTGAATCAAACCGTCTACGCCTGGAAGAATCTCAACGAAACATCCGTAAGCTTGCAATGATTTGATTTTTCCTTCGTATTCAGCACCAGACTCAACTGTTGGCGGGAAAGCAATTTGCTTGATTCTCGTAACAGCTGCATTCATGTCTTCAGCGTTGTTAGACATCACTTGCACTCTTCCTTGTCCGCCTTCCAATTCTTCGATTGTAATCACCGTATTGGTTTCTTTTTGCATCGCTTGGATGATTTTTCCACCAGGTCCGATAATCGCACCAATCATTTCATTCGGAACGTTAAACGCTTCGATTCTTGGTGTTTGTGGTTTGAATTCAGGATTTGGAACTGCAATAGTTTCAATAATTTTATCTAAAATATGTAAACGACCTGCTCTCGCTTGTTCCAATGCTTGAATCAATACTTCATAAGGTAAACCGTCCACTTTGATGTCCATTTGACAAGCGGTGATTCCTTTTGAAGTACCTGTAACTTTGAAATCCATGTCACCCAAGTGATCTTCATCACCCAAAATGTCAGACAAGACAACAAATTTTCCATCGTCAGCAATCAAACCCATGGCGATACCAGAAACTGGCGCTTTGATTTGAACTCCTCCATCCATCAAAGCCAAAGTTCCCGCACAAACGGTTGCCATTGAAGATGAACCGTTAGATTCTAAAATTTCAGAAACCAAACGAATCGTATATGCATTGTCATCAGGAAGTACGTTCTTCAACGCTCTCAATGCCAAGTTTCCGTGACCAACTTCACGTCTTGAAGTTCCACGCAATGGTTTCGCTTCTCCTGTTGAGAATGGTGGAAAATTGTAGTGTAACATGAATTTTTCTGTTCCACGGAAAGTAACTCCGTCCAACAATTGCTCATCCATTTTACCACCCAAAGTCAAAGTTGTCAATGATTGCGTTTCACCACGTGTAAACACAGCAGAACCGTGAACCATTGGCAAATAATCAACTTCAGCCCAAATTGGACGAATTTCGTCAAATTTACGACCATCTAAACGTTTTCCTTCGTGCAACATGACGTGACGAACAGCTTTCTTTTTCACTTCAGAGAAGTAAACTGAAATAAAACTGCTCACTTCTTTCAATTCTTCTTCAGTCAAAGTTGCTTTGAACTCATCTTTCACCGCGTTGAACAATTCAGTTCTAGTCGCTTTAGAAGCAATTCCTTGACGTGCAATTTCTCTACATTTTTCCATGCAGAAATCGTAAACACGCGCTTTGATATCTTCGTTGTGCGTTTCGTGAGAGTAAACTCTTTTTGGATTTGCAGCAGGAATCAACGCAGCTAACTCCAATTGGAATTGACACTGTTCGATAATTGCAGTGTGCGCGATTTTAATCACTTCCACCATTTCCAATTCAGAGATTTCTTTCATTTCACCTTCCAACATCACGATGTCTTTGATTGTACCTGCAATCATAATATCGATGTCAGATTCTTTCATTTCAGAAACTGTTGGGTTGATGACAAATTCACCGTTTACACGACCAACTCGTACTTCAGACATTGGCCCGTTGAACGGAATGTTTGAAACAGCAATTGCAGCAGACGCAGCCAAACCACACAACGCATCTGGTTGGTGTTCGCCATCATAAGCCAACAATTGGATCATCAATTGCACTTCAGCGTGGTAATCATCTGGGAAAAGTGGACGCAAAGCGCGGTCAACTAAACGCATGATTAAAATTTCACCATCTGAAGGTCTTGCTTCTCTGCGGAAGAATCCACCAGGGATTTTACCTGCAGCAGCAAATTTCTCTTTGTAGTCTACCGTTAACGGCAAAAAATCTACTCCATCTTTCGCTTCCGGAGCAGCAACCACAGTTGCCAACATCACGGTGTTGCCCATTTGTAACACTACGGAGCCGTCAGCTTGTTTTGCCAACTTGCCTGTCTCGATGGAGATTTCTTTTCCTCCGGTAGTGATGGACTTTTTTGTTCCTATATTCATATTTGTATTATTACTTTTTTTTTAGACTTTAAGATGTTATGATATTAAGATTTTAAGACTTAATATCATGCTAATATCTTTTGTCTCCTAAAATAGAAAAGGCAAGCGAATTACTTCGATTGCCTCTCCTGATCTATTTATGCGAATGTTATTAACGACGTAAGCCAAGTTCTTTAACAATTGCACGGTATCTTGAAATTTCTTTTTTCTTCAAGTAATCCAATAAACTTCTTCTTTTACCTACTAATAATTGAAGAGATCTTTGTGTAACGTAATCGTGACGATTTTTCTTCAAATGCTCAGTTAAGTGAGAAATTCTGTAAGTAAACAAAGCGATCTGACCTTCTGCAGACCCAGTGTTTGTTGCTGATCCTCCGTGTTTTTCGAAGATTGCAGTTTTGTTTTCTGGTGCTAAATACATGCTAAAATTAATTAATGTTTATTATGTAGTCATTATTGACGGGGCAAAGATAAGGATTTATTTTTGAATTTGGTTAAATTTAGATTTTAAGATTTTAAGATATTAGGATTTTAGGACTTTTAATCGAAAAAAATCATTATTTTCGGGACATGAATAAGACCATTGATCGCTTGAAATTGGCCAATTTTGGAAATCTTGAATTGCTTGCTAAACAAGTTGTTGAAGGCTTTATTACGGGTTTACACAAAAGTCCTTTTCATGGTTTTTCGGTTGAATTTGCTGAACATCGTTTGTACAATACTGGCGAATCTACACGTCACATTGATTGGAAATTGGCTGCGAGAACTGATAAAATGTTCACCAAAAAATACGAGGAAGAAACGAATTTGCGTTGCCAAATTGTCATCGATTGTTCAAGTTCAATGCTTTTTCCACAGCACAAACCGGTTTCAAAACTGGAATTTTCAGTTTATGCGGCAGCTTCGATTATCGAATTACTTAAACGCCAACGTGATGCAGTTGGGATTTCTTTATTTACAGAAAAATTAGATATTCAAACGCAAGCCAAATCATCAGTGACTCACCACAGATATTTGTACAGTGAATTGGAAAAAAACTTGAAAATCTACAATGAATCTGAGAAAAAAAGCACCAATTCAATTCAAGCTTTGCATGACATTGCAGAATTGTGTCACAAGCGCAGTTTGGTGGTCATCTTCACAGATTTAATGGACGATCCTGAACGAGAAACAGCATTTTTTCAAGCCTTGCAACATTTAAAACACAACAAACATGAAGTCATTGTTTTCCATGTAGTTGACAAAAAAACAGAGATTGATTTTGAGTTGGAAAATCGTCCATACACTTTGGTAGACATGGAAACAGGAGAACGATTAAAATTGCAACCTGCGGCGATGAAAGAGAAATATTCAGAAGCAATTCAAGCGTATTTTGAGCAAATAAAATTGAAGTGCGCCAATTACAAAATTGATTTCATGCCAGCGGACATTGAAGCCGGTTACCACGATGTGTTGCTTAAATATTTGTTGAAGCGTCAGAAAATGCGGTGAGCTTTTATTTCTGAGTAAAATTTCAATTTGGTTTATGAAAAGTACAATTAAAAAGACTTAAATACCGCTATTTATGTCTAAACCAGCAATCATTCCTTTCGTTTTCATACTCTTTAAAAACGGTGTTTACTGGCGTTCCATGGATTAATTGACTGTTAAATTGCGTTCGAGCCAAATAATTGAATGCACCCATATCGCCGGTGTATGCGGTTTTATTATCGTGATTTGCATGTTGATGAATCGCACAAAGTTGATGTAAAAAATCTAACAGTAAAGAGGAAGAACCACCAATAATTCCGCAGTTAAGCAAAATTTCATCTCCAAAATTACTTTCGTATTCGGCATAATCATGTATGTTCTTGCGTAAATTTTCAGCATGAGCAATCATCCAATCATTATTCAACAGTTTAGGTTCGTCTCCACAAAAAAGTGCAGATGAATTTTCAATGAAAAGAGGATCCGTAAAAGGATTTTTAACAAGAACGACATCAGTAACATCAGTAATAAAAATCCCCTTGATTTGTTGAATGTTTTCTCGTAAAAAATTTCGATAAGCAAAATATCGAAATACGTTGGGATTGAATTGGGTATCGTAAGCGATTTTAACAAACGAAATCGTTTCATTATCGAACGATTTGCATGTTTCTTCTGAGAAATTATTATGAAAAATAACACCTTTTAAATTCGCCGCTGTAATTGATTCTGCCCATTCTTTAACCAATTGATGATTATCGTCTGTAAGAGTAGTATTGCGATTCACATCATGCACTCCAGAAATCAGACAGGCCATTACTACATTTGTATCTGGCACAAATCGAGGCGATTCAACAATCATCTTTAAGTATTGATTAAATTAGCTTTTTTGATTGTTGCACAAATACTACCTGGAATATTTCTATGGTAGATATAGGTACGCAAGTCTAGTTTTTTTACCCGAAACAGTTTGGTTGCTTGCTCGTAAAAATCAGCATCAGCGGCGAAACCTTTTTTAAAATCAATGCTGGTAAACACTTTTTTCCTTCCGAAAAGTGTACCAAATAAGATGACTTCGTCTAAGTGAATTAGTTTCGTTTGGTCGTCTTTATCAGGTACAAAATAATCGTTGTCGTTATCAACTATTGTTTCTGTGGTTGAGCAAATTAAGTCCAGGTTGTTTATTTCCCGCAGGCAAGTACTCAAATGATTTGGTTTGTATTCGTCGTCGCTGTCAATAATTGAAATATATTCTCCCAAGCCATATAAAACGCCTCGATTAATGGATTCTGATTGTCCGCAATTGCTATGTCGAATATAGCTGATTTTGTCTTCGTATTTCTCTACGTAATCTAACAATAATTCTCGGTTGTTTTCCTTGCTGCCATCGTCAATAATGACTAATTCAAAATCTTGAAAATCTTGCATTAGAACAGAGTCAATTGCTCTTTTTGTGTACAAAAAGTTAGTGTTAAAAACAGTCATTAACACCGACACTTTGGCTTTTTTCAACATAATTTCATAACACAATAGTAAATGTTGCAAAATTATAAAAATTTCTTTCTAAAAATTTATCGATTGTTAAAAATAAAATCTGAAACGACATCTTTCTCCTAAATTGGAAAAACACCTGAAAATCTGCCATGAATCTGAGAAAAAAGCACCAATTCAATTCAAGCTTTGCATGACATTGCAGAATTGTGTCACAAGCGTAGTTTGGAGGTCATCTTCACAGATTTAATGGATAATCCTGAACGGGAAACGGCATTTTTTCATGCCTTTCAACATTTGAAACACAACAAACACGAAGTTATTGTTTTCCATGTAGTTGACAAAAAACCAGAGATTGATTTTGAGTTGGAAAATCGTCCTTATACGCTCGTGGACATGGAAACAGGAGAACGATTGAAATTACAACCTGCGGCGATGAAAGAAAAATATGCAGAAGCAATTCAAGCGTATTTTGAGCAAATTAAATTGAAGTACGCCAATTACAAAATTGATTTCATGCCAGCGGATATTGAAGCTGGTTACGACGATGTATTGCTTAAATATTTGTTGAAGCGTCAGAAAATGCGCTAGGTTATAACCTGAGTTCGATTAATCAAACACTGCATTTAAAATAAATGAACACATTTCCTGTACATATTCATTCAATTTTATATTAAATTTCACAAAAATTCAATTAAAATGAAAATCATAACATTTATTACATTTATTGTATTTTCCAATTTTTTATTTGGTCAAAACGCGTCATCTATTTACAAAAACGTTGTTAATTCAACTGTAACAATTGAAACAGACAATGGCATTGGCTCAGGTTTTTTTGTTGCACCGAATATAATCGCTACAAATTTTCACGTTATTGATAATACTGAAGAAGCATTTTGCTATAATACTAATTCCACTGTAAGGTATAAAATAGATGGATTTTTGGCCGTTGATAAAAATACTGATTTAGTATTATTGAAAGTTTCTTCAATTAATATGCCTTCTATCAAGTTTTCCTCATCAACAGTAATCGTTGGTCAAAAAATATTTGTGATTGGAAGTCCTAAAGGATTACCAGCAACCATTTCAGACGGAATTGTAAGTGCTTTACGTGACTTTGATGGAAATAAACTTATTCAAATGACAGCTCCTATTTCTCCGGGAAGCAGCGGCGGTCCCGTTCTGAATTCTGAAGGAGAATTAGTTGGTATTTCTGTAAGTCAATTACGTGATGGTCAAAATCTAAATTTTGCAATTCCAAAATCATATTTAGAAAGCTTACTAAAATACAAAAGAGATAGTCCAAATTCGTTGTCAGAAATAAATTCTCGCAAAAATCCGATTCTCGGGCATTGGATGACTGAAAGTGGAGCCACTCATTATTTCATTTCGGAAAATAAAATAGTTATGATTGACAATGGAGTAAGATCAGATTTAACTTACAATGTAGCTCTATCTTCAAGCGACAAAAAATATTATAAAATCAACGTAACTTTAACCAGAACAGGGAAAGGTCACGCTAAAGAATTAGAACTGTCTCCCGATAATAATGAGATTAAACAAACATCAACATTTAATTCTATACTTACTTTTTCTAATTGGATATATTTAGACGCTAATCAACAACCTTAGTCTTTGGGTTAATTTTACTTCGGTAAACTCACCACAAGTTTTTTGCGGTGCTGGGTTTAATGATTTTGGTAAAAATCGAATAATATGCACTAACGTTGATTTTGCCCATCTCTGAGACATTGCACCCTTTCAGAACCAGGGCAACCGAATTTTTCAGCCACGGATACACGGATTTTTGCGCAAACAATTGTGCTCTTAGGTACCAAACCTCTTCTTTTTTAGCCACGGATGCACGGATTAAATTGGATTGGATATTTCGATTTTTGGATTTTTGGACGGACGACATTTCGATTGACTGCGTCGGTACTTTGCGCTCAATTCGTGGCTACCTGAGGTGGTCTTCGATTATTAGAATGTGCAACTAACGATTATTTTAAAGACTTGCCTCTGTCCAAAAATCCAATCTTCAATCTCTAAATTTGCTAATCTCCAAATCTGCTAATTTGCTAATCAATAATCTGCTAATTTGCTAATCAATAATCTCCAAAATTCCCCATCCTTTTAAAACTCTCCACCGTGGCAATATTTTTTTTTCATTTTAGCTAAAATCGCATTTTCTATTTCATCCTCTTCTAAACCAAAAAAGTGATTTATTTTCAAAGGAAATCTCTTTTATTCGACTGCAATTTACAATCAGAAATTGGAAATTTTGAAAGATGAACACAAAATTGGAAATCATGGGAAATGATTTTAGTGTAAACTTCCTTTTTACTTTTAAGTAAGTATGGAAAAGTTTTAGTAGATTTTTCTTACATTTTTTTAGCTATTTAAAACACTAAATAACAGTAATATAAGTCAAAATTTAAAGCATCTAAACATTACCAAAAAATAAATGAATTTCAAGCATTTTGCAAGAAATAAAAAACTGCATACCATTTGAGTACCTCTCATTTTTTGCAGAAGCAACTCAATTAAACTAAGTTTACCACAACTAAAAAGTTAGTTTAAACTAAAGATTTAATTGTGATTTAAATTAAATATATTATGCTAAAACGCTACTCGAATCTTAAACAAAGTTTACGTTCAATCGCAACTCTGATTTACTTTTTTATATCTCCGTTTGCTGATATCTTCAGAAAACTGTTTCAAAATACAGTTCTTTTTAATTGGAAGCATGTAAAAGCAAATGCACAATTTATAGAAAGTGACGCGAGCGTTGGCTCTGCGAAATCTTTGAGCCGCTCTCCGTTTATTACTTCGAATCGGTTTGCCGGATTAAAAATCTATGCGCTGCTGCTATTATTCGGTGGGTTGCATAGTTTTAATGTGCAAGGGCAGACTACTACTACTTTTGGTACAATAGGTGTGTCAACTAATACTAATCAGCCTATTGATAGAACATCAACTGGGACAAAGTGCTCCAGAAGCATTCAAAGTTACCAAGGTGCAGCTTTGAGAGCACAGGATGCTCCCAACGTTCCAAATGCCAGCACTACCTACACAGGAATTGCATGGCAACCAAGCACCACGGGAACTTTGACAGGTACTTTAACCATTTGGATGCAAGTATCCGCCAGCGCAACAAGTGCATGGAATACTGCATCAGCAACTCAAGTATATTCGGGAGCACTTTCAGGGTCAGCTTTTACAGCCAATACATGGTATGTAATACCATTCACGACCAACTTCAGTGCAAATCTCAATTCAGCTGGAGCACTTACAATTTTTGTAGAATACACCTCTACGGGGGGAAGCGACCCAACTTGGTATAATTCAACAGCAGCTTTTGCATCCTCTGGTTCTGCCTCTTGGACAGGTGGTCCTTCATGTGGCAGTGGTTCAAGTTCTTCAAGTTGCTGTAGCGCTAACACTTTACCTGCATTTCAACTATTTACAGGCACAATTGGTGGTTCTTGCACGGCACCCAACGGCACCGTATCTTTCCAGGCATTCAGCAGCGTTGCTTCCACCACCACCACCACCAATGTTACTTATACAAATGGTG
This sequence comes from Chryseobacterium gleum, assembly GCA_945897805.1. GTDB lineage: Bacteria > Bacteroidota > Bacteroidia > Flavobacteriales_D > Crocinitomicaceae > JAQVCM01. Next base: position 717 of record CAMDFX010000003.1, on the reverse strand, counting down.
GTAATACTGCAACCGGCTATGTAGTGCTCAGAAGTACAACCAACACCGCACCTACAGCCCCTGCATCAGGTACTGCATTACCTACAGCAGGCAGTACTACTTTTGTGGCAGGATATACAGTGGTAAATACCACAACAACCCTTGGCAGTTCTGTAGCATTTAATAGCACCGGCTTAACGGCCAGTACTCCATATTATTACTGGGTAATAGCCTATCAAAACACCAGTGGCCCATGCTGGTTCAGGCCCATAACACAGGCAAGCAATAGTCAGACTACATCGGCACCTCCGGCAACATATTGCACCACATCATTGCAATCTCCAGCTTGTTCTTATGGCTATATTAATAATATCTCCGTTTCTAATCTGAATCAAACAGCTACCGGCTGTTCGACAGGTTATACCGACTACACCGGTACAACTGTAAATTTTGCCCAAGGAGGAAACTACTCATTTACAATCACAAGTGCTTACTTAATCAGTGATGCTTTTGGATGGTGGATAGATTATAATGACAATGGAAGCTTTTCAGATGCAGGGGAATTCCTTGGTAATTTTGCTGCCTCAAGTACAGGTACTACTACAAGTAGTATTTCTATTTCAGGTACTGCAACATTGGGAAATCACAGAATGAGAGTCAGAGGAGCATACTTTACAACCTGGACGAGTGCAAATGGTTGCTCAACAGGTACCTATGGAGAAACACATGATTACACGG